>CAWIAT010000008.1:0-326455 GCA_963834225.1 uncultured Actinomycetota bacterium
TCGCGCAACATCGCGACGGCCCAACGACCGGCCAACCCCAGATCGAGAACACACCTGGTGCACTTCGTGTCCCCGCCCGTGGCCGGGAAGCGCCCTGCGAGAACGGCATTAGGAGGTGTGATGACCTTGCACAAGCTCGCCGCCGGCAGCGGGTACACCTACCTGACGCGGCAGGTCGCTGCCCACGACGCCACCGAGCGGGGCCAGCTCGGGCTGGCCGCCTACTACGAGGAGAAGGGCGAGTCGCCGGGCCGCTGGATGGGCAGCGGCCTCGCCGGTCTCGACCTTGCCGACGGCGACGTCGTCACCGAGGAGCAGATGAAGCTCCTCTTCGGCCAGGGCTGGCACCCGCGCTCCCAGGAGCCGGATGCCGTCGCCCGCGGCTGGGGTGCCCTCGGCCGACCCTTCCCGACCTTCGAGGCGACCACCCTTCGCCAGGAGATCGCCACCGCCTTCAGCGCGCACAACACCTCGCGAGGACGCGCCGTGGAACGCACCCATCCCGACCGAGGAGCGAGCCCGCATCCGGACCGAGGTCATCGCTCGCGCCTTCGCCCGGACGCACGGCCGCGCCCCGCGTGACGACACCGAGCTGACCGGGTTCGTCGCGACCGCGTCGAAGCCGGCTCAGACCCCGGTCGCCGGGTACGACCTGACCTTCAGCCCGGTGAAGTCGGTGTCGGCGCTGTGGGCGCTCGCCGCACCCGAGGTGTCCCGCGAGGTCGAGGCCGCCCACGAGGCGGCGGTCCGGGCGACGATCGGCCTCCTCGAGCGGGAGGTCGCCTTCACCCGCGTCGGCAAGGGCGGCATCCGGCAAGTGCCGGTGGCCGGCCTAGTGGCGGCGGCGTTCGACCACCGCGACTCGCGTGCCGGCGACCCCGACCTGCACACCCACGTCGTGATCTCCAACAAGGTGCAGACCCTGCCGGACGAAGGAGGCAAGTGGCTCACCCTCGATGGCCGGATGGTGTTCAAGGCCAAGGTCATGGCCTCCGAGCACTACAACACCCGGCTCGAGGCGGAGCTCACCGAGCGGCTCGGCGTCCGGTTCACCGAACGTCCCTCCCCACAGGGACGCCGCCCCGTGCGCGAGATCGAGGGCCTCGACGCACGGCTCCTTCAGGAGTGGTCCTCCCGTCGTGGCGACATCACGAGCCGGCAGCGTCAGCTCGCGGCCTCGTTCCAGGCTGACCACGGCCGTGCGCCGACCCGGATCGAGTCCCTCGCCCTTGCCCAGCAGGCCAACCTCGAGACGCGCCCCGACAAGCACGAGCCGCGCAGCCTGCGTGAGCAGCGCGAGCAGTGGCGCGCCCAGGCGGACGCCGTCCTGGCCGCCGGCGACCGCGCTGGTCCCACGACCGTCGCCAACATGGTCGCGACCGTGCTCGGTCGTGACGGGGACACGACCCTTGTCAGGGGGAGGGACGAAACCGGGGACGAACTCGCGAGGCGTGTGGTCGACGTCCTGGAGTCGTCCCGGTCGACCTGGCAGGTGTGGCACGTCCAGGCCGAGGCGCTCCGCCAGGCCAGGTACGCCGGCATCCCCTTGACCTCCCTCGACGAAACGGTCGGGGACGTCGTTGAGCGGGTGACCCAAGGATTGTCCCTACCTGTGGATGCCGCCCCCGACCTCGGCGAGCCCGAGTGGCTACTTCGCGCGGACGGCACGTCGGTCTACACCGTCCACGGGAGTCGGACGTACACCTCGGCCGCGATCCTCGACGCCGAGCGACGCCTCCTCGAGGCCGCGGAACGAACTGACGGGTACGTCATCCCGGAGATCCTCGTCGACCTCACCGTCCGTCGGGACGCCGCGGATGGAGTGGGACTCGACACCGGTCAGGCCGACCTGGTCAAGGCTCTCGCCACGAGCGGGGCTCGCATTCAGGTGGCCCTGGCACCTGCCGGGAGCGGCAAGACCACTGCGATGACCACCCTCGCCACGGCCTGGCGCAGTGGGGGCGGGCACGTCATCGGGCTTGCGCCCACCGCGGTCGCGGCAGACGAGCTCGGCCAGGCGATCGACATGCCCGCCGAGACCATCGCCAAGTTCCTCCACAGCGCCATGGCCGCCGCGAGCGACGGCCGGGTTGCGGCCTTCCCGCCCATCGGGCCGCGCACTCTCGTCGTCATCGACGAGGCGGGGATGGTGGGGACCAAGGACCTCGCGGCGGTGGTCGATCGTGTTCTCGAGCGAGGGGGCAGCGTCCGCCTGGTCGGGGACGACCAGCAGCTGACTGCGGTCGCCGCGAGTGGTGTCTTCCGCGACCTGGCCGAGCAGGGCTCTGCGCTGGGGACGACCGTCCGCCTCACCGAACTCCACCGCTTCTCCGACGCGGAGGAGGCGGCCGCGACACTCGGCATCCGGAGCGGCGACCCCGCCGCGCTTGAGCACTACTTCTCGCAGGGTCGTGTCCACGTCGGGGTAGCTGGCGCCGCCGTCGACCAGGCATTCAACGCCTGGAGAGCTGACCTTGCCGCCGGCAGGTCGAGCCTGCTCCTGGCCGCCAGCCGCGACACGGTCCGCGGCCTGAACGAATTGGCCCGCGATGACCGGCTGGCCTCGCAGTCGGGGCGTCCGGGCCGGGAGGCCGCGCTTGCCGACGGCACTCGAGCCAGTGCTGGGGACGTCGTCATGACGCGGCACAACGACCGCTCACTTCGCGGCCGCGACGGGTCGTGGGTGAAGAACGGGGACCGCTGGGTTGTTCGAAGCGTCGACCGCAACGGCGACCTCCACGTTGCACGGGCGGGTCATCATGCTCGCCGGCTCGGCGAGGGGCTCAGGTTGCCGGCCGAATACGTCGGGCACCACGTACAGCTCGGGTACGCCAGCACCATCCACGGCGCCCAGGGCGCCACCGTAGACACGACTCACACCGTGATCGCCGGCACCGAGAGTCGACAGGGGCTGTACGTCGCGCTCTCCAGGGGACGGCACGCGAACCACCTCTACCTGTCGGATGACGAGCCGGTCCCTGATGGATTCGCCCTCGACCTGCCCGCCGACCACGGTCCCCGCGAGGTGCTCACCCGGATCCTCGAACGAGACGACCGCGCGGAATCTGCGACGCGGGCGATGGCTGCCGACCCGGCCCGAGAGCTCGCGCGGACCATCCGGCAGTACGAGGATGGCCTGCCCTTGCTCGCCGAGCACCTCCTCGGTGACTCGAAGATCCGCGCTCTCGACGCGGCGCTCGAGCGTTGGATGCCCGGTCTGACCAACCAGCCGGGCTACGCCGGGCTCCGCGGCCAGATCGCGCTCCGATGGGTCGATGGCGAGTCCCCGAAGGAGGTTGTCGAGGAGGCAACCTGGTGGCAGAGCCAGGCCGATCTCCTCGCCTCCGAAGACCCTGCCGCGGCTCTGGCTCGTGGCGTCTCAAGGTGCGGCCCGGTACCAGTGGAGATCAGCCCCCGCGCATGGCTAACCGTGGTGCCTGAGGCACTACGTACCCACCCAGAGATTGGCCCGTACCTGGAGCGCATGATGGCTGCCATCGGTGACGGTGCTGTCGCCGCCGGGCACTACACGGCTGCGCCGGCGCCACTCGAGAGCAGATTCTCGGCCGCTCAACGTAACCAGGACCTGCGATCTCTCCACTCTCCGGAGGCGGGCCGGCCGGCTTCAGGGTTCGGCCGCTGATCATCGGCTCGAGCGCAAGTCGGACTAGAGCACCACGCTGGCTGCGGCGAAGTCGGCCGCCGGCATCGACGTCCGAAGGTGCCAGGTGATCGCGATCGGCCGCTCTCCTCGGTGCTCCACGTAGTCCGCTTCTCCGAGGAAGAGGTACGGCGCGCCCGTACCGAAAGCGGAGACCTTCTGCGGGCGAGTGAAGAGGAGGACGTGGCTGCCGTTGGCGCGGTGGTTGAGGTAACGCTGGCCGGTCTTGGAGGCAACCGATGTCACAGACTGCGACTCCCAATGAAACAGGTCGGGACTGATCGCATAG
The DNA here is from genome assembly GCA_963834225.1 of uncultured Actinomycetota bacterium. GTDB lineage: Bacteria > Actinomycetota > Actinomycetes > Actinomycetales > Dermatophilaceae > Oryzobacter. The sequence continues at coordinate 3,951 of CAWIAT010000008.1, forward strand.
TCCTGGTACATCGTCGTCGGCGAGTAGTCCGCCTCGGACTTGTGCAGCGTCACGAGGAAGGCGTCGGCATTCGCCGGCGGCGAAAAGAGGACGCCCTCCCGGAAGCTATTGGGCTTTCGTCCGTCGATCGACACATAGTCCAGCGCCGAGACGATCTCCTCCCGTGTGTACCGCGCGTGGACCCGCAGCGGGCGCATGCCCAGCTCACCCGGCAGTCGAGTGGCCACACGCTCGGCCCCGCTGCAGCCCCAGTCCGACCACGGCCCTCAGATCCTCACGCACGGCGGGTTCCTGCCGCAGGGCGTCGAGCCCGGCGCCGTACGAATCGAACCCACCCCCGTCCGGCCACAGCGAGAAGAACAGCATCCGCCCGTAGGCCTGCAGCACCGGGTCGGCGTGCGTCGTAGCGCGGTGCGTCATCGCGCAACCACGTCAGGTAGGCGTCCGCGCGCTCGCGATCGTCGACGTGGCAGAGAGCGCGGGCCCGCTTCAGAAGAGCCACCTCCCTCGGTCCCTCTTGAGGCACCTCGAGCCCGGCCTCGCGGCGGAGGCGAGCCCACGAGCGATCGCCGCGGATCACGTCGGCCAGCTCCACGCCGGAGTCGTCGAGGAACGTGCCCAGGTCGTCGGTGGGGTGGGCTCGCAGCTCGGACGTGATGTTTGGCCAGCGCTTGGTGACCTGGCTCTTGATGTTGTCGAGAACGAGGTTCTGGCTCTGGCGGTCGAGCACGATCTGCGTTCCGGCGGGAAGGAACGGGAAGCCTTGCTCGATGTCGCGCTCGAGCGCGGCGCGGGTGCTGCCTGTCATCGCCCGGAACCGTTGGTCGAAGCGGAACTCCTTGCGGTGGTGGCCGACGAAGTCGAGCGCGGTGAGCACCGCCTTGTCCTTGGCACGACGCAGCCCTCGTCCGAGTTGCTGCAGGAACACGGTGGAGCTCTCCGTGGGCCGGAGGAAGAGCACGGTGTTGATCGCCGGTACGTCGACCCCTTCGTTGAACACGTCGACGGTGAACACCACCTGGACGGCGCCATCTCGAAGGTCCTGCACGGCGGCATCACGGTCGCTCGACGCGGTGTCGCCGAGCACTGTCGCGGCCTTGATCCCCGCTTCGTTGAAGACGCGTGTCATGTAGTGCGCATGGTCTCGGGAGACGCAGAACCCGAGCGCCTTCATGGCAGTCAGGTCGCCGACCTTGTCTCGAACGGCCTTGAGCACGATCCGGGCGCGAGCGTCATTCCCAGTGAACAGATTGGACAGTTCGCCGGTGTCGTAGGCTCCCGCCTTCCAGTCGACCCGGGTCATGTCCATCCCGTCCGCGACGGCGAAGTAGTGGAACGGGGTCAGCAGGTCGGCCTTTAGGGCATCCCACAAGCGGAGCTCGGCCGCAGTGCGGCCACCGAAGAAGGACCGCACGTCCAGGCCGTCGCCGCGTTCGGGGGTGGCTGTCAGGCCAAGCAACTCACGGGGGTTGAGGTGCTCGAGGATCCGCTTGTACGTCTTCGCCTCTGCGTGGTGAAACTCGTCGATGACGACGACTCGGTAGGCACCCGCTGGGATGTTCGTGATGCCGTACGCCGACAGAGACTGCACCGAAGCGAAGACATGCTCCCAGCGCTCGGGGCGACGACCGTCCACGTAGAGCTCACCGAAGTTCGCGTCGGCCAGAACCTCGCGATAGGTGCGCAAGGACTGCTGCAGGATCTCGCGCCGGTGCGCGACGAAGAGCAGTCCCGGAAGTGTCGGAGCGTCGGCGGCCAGGCGACGGTAGTCGAGCGCAGCGACAACGGTCTTGCCGGTACCCGTCGCCGCCACCAAGAGATTCCGATGCCGGCCATGGACGATGCGCTCGACCTCGAGTTGGTCGAGCATCTCCTGTTGGTACGGGTACGGACGCACCTCGAGGCCAGAGAGCGTCAGGGTCACCCGGTCGTTGAGTCGCTTGCCGGCTGCTTCGGCCAGCGCGTCGTCCAGCTTGTCGCGGTCGGCGTCGGGGTCGTAGCTCTCGAAGGTCGGGTCGTTCCAGTAGCTGTCGAATGTCGCGAGGAACTTCTGCAGCAGGGGCGGCGTGGACACGGATGACAGGCGCACGTTCCACTCGACGCCATCGAGCATCGCGGCGCGGGAGAGGTTGCTGGAGCCGACGTAGGCCGTGTCGAAGCCGGTGTTGCGCCGGAAGAGCCAGGCCTTGGCGTGGAGTCGCGTTCGTTGCGCGTCGTACTGGACCTTGACCTCGGCCCCGAAGTCCCTCACGAGCCGATCGAGGGCGGCCCGCTCGGTGGCTCCCATGTAGGTCGTCGTGATCAGGCGGAGGGGGACGCCACGCTCGCGCGCTGTCTTGAGGCGGTCCTCGAAGAGGCGCAGGCCGTACCACTTGACGAAGGCCATGATGACGTCGACGCGGTCGGCACTCGCCAGCTCGGCTCGAATCTCGTGGCCGACTCCTGGCTCACCAGGCGCGTTGGTGAGGAGTGCGGCATCCGAGAGTGGCGTCGACGGACGCTCACGAAGCGCACGGACCACGGTGCCGGGTACGGCCGGCATCGCAACGGCGAGGAGTTGCCCAGCGGTGGAGAGCGAATCGTCGGAAGCCCCCAGCTCCCCTACGAGTCGGTTGACCAGGGCCAGCCGACGCCCCGCGTCCTTCTCCTGGCGCAGGGCTCGCAGGGTGACATCACGGACGTGCCTTGCCAGAACGTCCGGCTCGTCGGCCTCGTCGATCACTCCCCGTTGAACATCGAAGTTCGAGAGACCCGCCAGGCGCTGCTCGAGGGCGCGCGTGATCAGACTCTCGTATAGCCCCTCGAGAAGGCTGTCGTCCCCGTCGCTCACCCGACGCAGCTTGCCAGGCTTCCGGGAAAGATCCGGATGAAATAGGCGTTCTGCCATATCCGAGTAGGCGGCGGCACCTCGGCGATATGACGCACGCCGATCCGTCCGGAACCGCCGATGCTGGCGCCCGCGATGCGGCTCGAACGAACCGGGCTTTGGTGATGAGCGGTCTCGTGATCGTGCGGGTGGATCCACGGATTGTTGTCGTCGCTCTGCGTTACCTTTTGGCATCGCAGCCAACCTCGCGACCGCCTCGCCTGGCATATCTTGATCACCCAGGGCGGACTGCTCCGCGATTGCTTGGACGAGCAACCCAGCAAGACATAGGTCAGGTTGCGCATGACCGTGGTCGCGAAAGGAGGCACATGCTTCAGCCGGAGGACCTGCTCGCGGCAGGACTCACGGAGCTCCCGGCGGACGACGACCGCCTGCAGCCTCCCGACGAGACGACGCCGGCTCCTGTCGATCCGCAGCTACAGCTTCTGCCGACGGAACTGATGCACTGGACGCAGTTCGAACGGCTCCTCTTGCGAGTCGCCAGAGAAGTTCGAGGGCTACGGTCGGTGTCCCTCCTGGGGGACAGCGGCCAGAAGCAGGAAGGTCTGGACGTCATCGGCCTTGACGGAGCCGGCCAGGCGGAGGGCATACAGAGCAAGAAGTACGTCAAGTTCACGAAGGCGGACCTCGACGCCGCCGTCAAGAAGTTCGACGAGGGATCGCTGCCGTTCTCGGTTCCGCGGCTCGCTATCGGGGTGGCCTGCTCCGGACACGAGGCCAAGGTCGTGGCTCGACTCATTGAGATCAACAAGGACCGTGACGACCTCGAGGTGGAGATCTGGGACAAGGAGCGGCTGTCCGAGATGCTGCGGGACCGGCCCGAGATCGTCCGGGAGTTCTTCGGCGCGGCGACGGCTGCCAGCTTCTGCGTCCCCCACGTCGTCGAGCCCGTCGTCGTGCCGGCGCCCGACGCAGTAGGCCTGGCCAGCGCAGTCCTCGCAGGGCCCGCGTCGGCGACCGGTGCCCGGGAGCAGCTAGCGGCCGCGGACGTGACAGAACGCTCAGGACCCCGAGGCGGCGCTCAGACTGGTGCGAGCGGCACAGGCGGCCCTCGACGAGGCGGGGTTCGCCTGCCCACGCCCTGGTGCTAGACGAACGCGTCGTCGCACTTCTCGTGCGACTGGGGCGCAGAACCGACGCCGCCCGACTGCTACTGGATCGGCTGTGGAGCCGACTCGCAGCCGATCGGCCGGACGATGTCGCGATGATCCTTCGGACGCTCGAGGGGCTCGATCAGTCGTCCGAGGCGGATCGAGACCGAATCGGGCGACGGCCCAGCGCCGGACCCGTTCGTCCTAGCCGCCATCAGAATCGGCAGGCGGGCCCTAGCGGTCTACGGTGATCCGTTCGGCAGGACCGACGCGGACGCCATCGACGAACCCGAACCTCCGGGATGCCGGTCGACCGGGCACGCCTCACCCTCCTGGCGGGGGAGTCGGCGCTCGCGAGCGCGCAGATCGCAGCGCTGACACCGCAGCCGTTCATCGCAGCGGCGGACCAGGTGTCGTCGCACAATCGTGAACTCGCCATACGGCTGCGGCTCGTCGCCGCCGACGCCGACGGCAATTGGCAAGACCTACTCCATGAGGCCCGTACGCGCGTGCACGGCCGGGACCTAACGGCGCTCATACTCGCGCGCTACGCCCGCCACCGAGCACTCGACGGCGACTTCGTTGACGCTGACGCGAACTGGGCAGAGGCCATCGAGCAGGCGTGTCTCGCCGGTCGCCACGAGGACGCGGCTGCGTGGCTGTACAGCCGCAGGAGTCTCGCCATGCGCTATCGGGCCCTTTTCGACGACGTTTACCACCCGCTGGCCAGCGCGCTGAACAGCCGACCCGAAAAGCCGCGCCTCGTCGCCGCGGGCCGCCGCACCCGCGAGCGAGCGCTCGACGCGCTTCACCACGACAAGCCGCGGGCGGCCGTCGCGCGGCTCCGCAGGTACCTCACCGACGCCGTGGTGAGCGGCAGCTGGCAGGAGGAGCATGACGCTCGAGAGCTCTTGGCCGACTGCTACGCGAGCATTGGCGACCACGGCTTGGCTGCGGAGCAGCTCGTACTCGCAGGCCAGAAGAAACGCCTCGTGGAACTCACGAAGGTGGCGGGCGATGCGCTGCTACCCGTCCAGCCGTACCTGTCGTCCCGCCTCTATTGGGTGCGGCGAGCGCGTTCAGCGCTCTCGCTGCGCAGGCCGATCTCGTCCCCGATCTGGAGGTCTCCGGGCTCATCGAAAGGGGTCTCGACGTCCTTGACGACGGCGCTGCTGGCACGCTCGTCGACACGCCACTGTTCGGACCATCCAAGTACCTCGCGGCCCATGAGTTGGTTGCGAGCCTCATGAGCCGCGCCACCAAGGCGCAGGCCGCCAGGTACCTCGCGCTCGTGGAAGGCCGCGCGCAACGTGACCCGCACACGTACCACTACACGGATGACGACCACGCCAAGGCCCTAGTGGAGATCGGGCGGACCCAGCCCGACTTGATCGACAAGGCCGTCGGCCAGTTGCTGGACATGCTCAAGGGCCAGACGCATGCAGCAGAGCGTTACGCCTCCGATTTCCTTCTGGACAACCTCGACCGATTCGAGGTCCGGCAGCGCCTGGCCGCCCTGGCCGCCGAGGGGAATCACACAGCGGCCGAGATGCTGGCTGTGGCGACCAAGCCCAACGTTGCGACTTCCGAGGACCTCACGGCGGCCGAAGCCGCGGCCGTCGGCCTCCTCGAGCCGCCAGACAGCGGCCCAGGCTTCTACGCCCGTGGGACGGGCGCCGTTCGACAGTCCGTCCTCGCGCGCTTCCTGCCGCCCGATCGCCGAGTAGAGCTGGTGCAGGCCCAGCTGAACCGTGCTCGGCTGCCCCACGAAAGCGCCGCCAATAGGACCGAGTACCTGCTCGCCGCCACCAACCTCACAGAAGATCTACCCGAGGAGCCAGCCCGGGCACTGTTCGAGGCAGCCCTGCGCGAGGCGTCGGATCCCGCACCGTCCTTGGCCGACGACGTGACCGCCCAGTTCAGCCACCCCTTCGGCGGCTTCCGTATCAATGACAAGCACGACAGCAGACCCGTCGCAGCCCTGCTGGCCGCGCGACTTGCCCGAACGCCGGAGGAGCAACGCGCCGCCCGCGACGCCGCTCTCGCGCTTGTCGGCGCCGACGATGGCGCCGACTACCGAATCGCCCACGCGCTCCAGCAGCTGGACACCGACCTCGACGACGCCCTGCCGTACCTGGCCAGGCTCGGGTGGGGCCTGCGGTCTGTCGCCGCGATCCACTGGGCCAGATCGAGCTCCGCTCCGGCGCAGGTGGGAATGGCACTGGCGTCAGACGCGGACCCGCGGGTTCGTCGCGCATTGGCTGGCGAAGTCGCGTTGACGGGACCGAGCGAGCACACGGACGCGGTGCGCGAGCGGCTCAGCCAGGACGCCCGCTACAGCGTTCGCTCCCTTGTGGCCGGCCCGGACTCGCAGCTGGCTTAGCCACGGCACGCAGCATGGAAGCGTCTCCGCACCCGCGGGCGAGCGTTACAAGTGGGATGTGTCCGGTGCCACCTGATCGACAACGCGAGGCTGCGCCGAACTGCTGGCTACGAAGCCGAGTGCGCCTCGTCCCCGCGTCGGCCGACGTACATGGGTCTGATCGCCCTGCTGATCAAGCGGTGCTGCGCGCCACACCATGGTGAGGTGTTCCTTTAGTAGAGGTAGCACGCGCGCGGGATCAGGGCGACGCCTTAGCCCTTAACCTGCCACGGCTGGTGACGGTCGTACCCCAGAAAAGTACTGCAGTGACGTACGAAACCGGCGTGATCGGGTACCCCACAACGCCCCACCGCGTGCTCAATCGCACTCTCGCGGAACCCGTTCGGGGATTTTGCAAGCAGGGGGTTAGGGGTTCGAGTCCCCTTGGCTCCACCGCAGGTCATGCACCCGAGCAGGTCCCTTCCTCGCACTCATACCTGGCCAATCAGGCCGACCGGCTCGCAGCGACAATTTCAGCGGTGGCCGGCGCGGCGACGGGGGCCCTCAGCAGGGGCAGAGGGCAACTCCGCTCGCCGCGCGCCCTGCCAGGTTCAGTCCCGTGCCTGGGCCTCTGAACAGATCTGCGCGAAGAACCACGTATCGTCCATGGCGGCCTCGAGGGGCGCATCGACGCGCCGGCCAGGCGCAACCCAGCGGAGCGAACTAGCGGCGTGCGTGGGGCAGCCGCGGGACGTACAGGTGCCGCTGGCGGGCGACCGCAGCTGCCAGCCGGTGCGCGTCCTTCTTGAACGGTGGTGGTGCCGTGTCGGCCGCTTGCGCTACTGCGTCGGGCAGCCGGGTGCGCAGCGACTCAACCCGGTCTAGTGCGAGCTCGGGATGCAGCTCGAGGGCGGTCGCGACATCGACCCAGTCCTCGACCGTCACGTCGCGGACCTGCCATGCCCTGCCAACCTTCATGGAGCTGCGCACGGCTTCGCCCGGCTTCAGGTACGGCGCGTAGCTGGCCGCGTCGTACAGCGGCGCCAAGGCGACTCGAGGGCCCCGCAGCAGCAGGCTGTAGTTCTTCGCGTGTGCGTCCGTGCCTCCGACGAGCACGTTGAACGCAAACGCGTCGAAGAACGCCGTCCGCACCGCTTCACGGTCGACGAGCCCCAGCGTGCCGAGCAGCGCCGCGACGTTCCTGACGCTCGGGCCGCCGTCGGCCTGGTACTTCTTGGACGACGGGTAGCTCATCGCTTGGAGAAGGTCCTCCTGGTGCAGACGCAACCACTGCCCGTCACGGTCGCGGCGCCGGTCGTAGCGAGTGGAGACCAGGGTCTTTGCTCCGCCGAAGTCGACGAGGTCGACGTGGGCGACGCGCAGCCCGAGCAGCCCTGCGGCGCGCAGACACACGAACTCGTTGACGTGCAGGTCGCCGAAGCGGGTGTTGGCGCGCGTGGGCTTCAGGATGTGCGTCGTCGGGGTGGAGTCGTTCGGCACACCCCAGCCGCCGTCGTCGAGCAGGTGCAGGGCGACCTTGTTCTGAGCGCCGGCCAGGCTCCACCGGCCCGAGCCGGCCCCGACCTCCCAGCCGGCATCGCGCACGGCCAGCTCACGCAGCATGTCGCAGACCTCGGCCTCGGACAAGCGGCGCACGTCGCCGGTGCGCTGGGCCGCGTCCGGGGGGTCCACGTCGACCGGCAGCACCTGCACAGCCCCGGCGGCGTCACGCCCGACGTGTCGCAGCAGTGCGAAGGGGTTGCGCGCCGACACCTGGAAGCGGCGGCCCCACTCCTCGCGGACGGCTGCGTTGTCGGGCAGCAGACCATCCAGCCATGCCGAGACCGCGCGGTTGCCGTGCCGGTGCCCGGACAGCGGCATCGACAGCGACAGCGGGGTCGGACTGCGCGCTGAGGTGTACCCGACGTCGTAGGTGAAGCTCAGTGCGCCACCGGTCGCCTGCTCCACCCTGGCGGCCAGGACGCCGTCAAGGAACATGTCCAGCTCGGTCATGGCTGCTCGCCCCCGAACATGTCAGCAAAGGGGTCCTCGTCCAACGAGGTGGGCTCGGGCGATGGCCACAGCGTGACGGTCAGACCGAGCGCAGCCAGCACGTCGAGGACCTTGCGGAGCTCAGCCCCGGGGTTCGACCCGGTCTCGAGCCGAGAAACCCACTGTCGCGGGACGCCAGCGCGATCAGCCAAGGCTTGCTGGCTCAGCCCGGCCTGTTGCCGAGCAGCGCGGACGGCGGCTCCAAGGTCGCGCACTGTGACGAGCACGGGGCCTCCTCTCGGCACTGTCCGGTTAGCGTGACAATGACGGTTGTCACATTACCATGACAGGCACTTCTGTCATGGTAAGCAGACGAACCCCTGTGTCACGTGAGCCAGACAGGATTCGGGTCAGGGGTCGAGTGCACTGCTCCACCCGCACGTTTCTTCTGCGTAGTCGGTGACTGCGCTCTCGCGCATGTACCCCGAAAGGGACGGCAGTGACCCGTGGTCGGCGTCGCCGAGGCTCCACGAGCTCAGTCTGTGTGCGGGTCGGGATCTGGTACTCGGCTGTCCTTCGGCTGCGGTCGACGCCACCGTCCGGGATCGAGGAACCGGGTCGTCGCCCGCGTCGACGATCAGTCGGTGGCCCATCCGAATCCAGCGAGAAACCACGCTCTGGTCGGCTGTGAGCTGGTGGCAGCGCACATCCTGGTGAAGGTCCATCGGGCGTCTCCACTCAAGGATTAGGGGTTGGCGTCCCCATCGCGGTACAGCTGTCGGTCGACCTCTCGGTCGGTGGCAGGGACTCCTGCGCGTGCCCGGACCCGCCACGCGCAGTGAACGTGGCCACCGGACGGTACTCGTGAACGTGGCCACGGGACGGCGCTCGCGACGTCACTGACGCCCTCGGGTCACTCCCCAACGCCGGCTCCCGGCTGACCTTGGACACCCGAGACTTAGGGGAGTCACACCGCGGCGCCTCGGATATCCTCCGACCCTGCGTCCCCACCGGAAGGAGTGACGTGTTCTTCGACGACTGGGGTGGCCTGCTACGCGTTGTGGTGGTCGGAGTGTGTGCCTACTTGGGCCTGCTCGTGGTGCTGCGCGTGTCCGGCAAGCGCACCCTCGCCAAGCTCAACGCCTTCGACTTCGTCGTCACCGTGGCGCTGGGCTCCACCCTCGCCACCGTCCTGCTCTCCTCCGACGTGGCCCTCGCCGAAGGGCTTGCCGCCATGGCCCTGCTGGCGGGCCTGCAGTTCCTCGTGGCGTGGCTGTCGGTCCGGAGCCGAACCGTCGAGAAGCTCGTGAAGTCGGAGCCGACCTTGCTGTACCGCAACGGCTTCGTGCACGGCGCGATGCGCCGGACGCGCGTGACCGAGGACGAGGTCCGACAGGCCGCACGAGGAGCAGGCAAGGCCGAGCTCGACGCCGTGGCGGCGGTCGTGCTCGAGACCGACGGGACCCTCAGCGTGCTGTCCGCCGTTCCGGTCTCGCTCCAGCGTCCGGAAGCCGCCAGGTCCGACGAGCCGGGCGAGTGAGGGCAACACTGCATAGCCTCACGCATCGCTTCTGGGCGGTGCCGCTGCTCTTCGCTATCGCCGCCAGCCTGCTGGCCCTGGGCCTGACGGCGATCGACGAGTCGCTCGACACCGACCTGCACCTCCCGTTCCTCTTCTCCGGTGGGCCGGAGGGGGCGCGGGCCCTACTGGCGGCCATCATCACCTCGATGATCTCGTTCACGGCCCTGGTCTTCTCGATCACGATCGTGGTCCTCCAGCTCACCAGCAGCCAGTTCTCACCGAGGGTCCTCCGCTCCTTCCTCGACGACCGTCAGAACCAGGTCACCCTCGGCGTCTTCGTGGCCACGTTCGTCTACGCGCTGGTCGTGCTGCGGGGTGTCCGCGGGACGGCACAGGTCGACTCCTTCGTGCCACAGCTGGCCGTCACGCTGGCGTTCCTGCTGGTGCTCGCCTCGGTGGTCGTCTTCCTTGCCTACATCCACCACATCGCCCAGTCCATCCGCGCGGCAACGATCCTCGCGGGGATCGCCGACGACACCAGGGACCTCATCGAGGCCCTCATGCCGCGCGATGCCGCACCCCGCCCGGTCCTGCAGGTGATCAAGGGCGGTCCCTCCCGCACGATCCTCGCCGGCGCTCCGGGGGTCGTGCAGCGGGTCGACGACGCCTCTCTCTCGGTGCGGCGTGGCGTCGGTGCCCGAGTGGCGCAGCGCTCCGGTCACCAGCCTGCGGATCACGACGGCGAGGGCGAGCATCGAGGCGGTCTTCGTGTGCGAGCTGACCTGCGCCGGCGGCGCCGACCTCTGCGCCGACACCTGCCGTCGGTGCGAGCAGGCCTGCCACGACCTCATCTCCTCCATGGGCTGACGTCCGACACGACGGAGGCCGAGGTGTCCTCAGCGCGACTCGAGGTCGGCGATGTAGCTCTTCATCTCCTCGATCTCCTTGCGCTGGGCCTGGATGATCGAGTCGGCGAGCTCTCGCACGCGCGGGTCTTTGATGTCGGCCCGCTCGCTCGTGAGGATCGCGATGGAGTGGTGCGGGATCATCGCCCGCATCCACGCGACGTCCCCGATCGTTGCCTGAGAGCGGACGAGGAAGAGCCCGGCCGCGAAGAGGACGACGGCTCCGCCGACGATCGCCGCGTTCACCCGCCGGTTGCGGTACATGCCGAGCATGAACCCGAGCATGATCACCGTCATCGTGGCGGCCGACATCATCGTCATGAAGAACCGCGTCCAGCTCCAGTAGACGTGGTCGATCGAGTACGTATTGAGGTACATCACGACGTACATCACCACCGACGACATCAGGATCATCAGGCCGAACCGCACGTACTGCGCCCGGGAACCCTCGGCCTTGACTGGTTCGTGCTCCGCGTGTTCCCCCGGCTGCGTGGATGGCTGCTGCGAGTGCTGGTCGTGACTACTCATCATCGGTGTCTCCCTTGTTCGGGCGTCGACCGGCCACGATCCACACTTGCAGACAGCTCGGATGGGGAGGGACATCGGCTCCGCCGAATCCGCGGTGCACCTGCGACCGGCGCGAGCCGTACCGCCCGGGGGTCGCGGTGACTGAGCGCGGACGAACCAACAGTCGTGCCGGGAAGGCTCAAGGGCCGAGGAGCCGATCACCGAGGCGCCTGAGTGCGTCACTGGCCGCCGTCGACGAGACCTGCCAGTAGATCTCCGTAAGACGGCGACGTGGCGCGACGGCAGGACGAAGTCGGCGGTGCAGCCCTTCGCGATCCGCCGCTGGAGTCGAAACCGCCCGCCCGCCGCGTTGGATCGCCTGGCGGAGGAGCACCTCGGGTGCCGTGTTCCACCATGCGGCGCCCAGCAAGGTGCGCGCCCGCCTTCGTGCTGACCCACCGCTCCGCCACGGCTCCAACCCACGTCGGCAGTACCCCAGATTCGTACCCCAGAAAAGTATGGCAGTGAGGTCCGAAATTGACGCGATCAGATGCCTCACAGCGCCCTGACCTGTGCTTATGCACCCGCTCACGGACCCCATTCGGGGATTCTGCAAGCAGGGGGTCAGGGATGGCCGAGCCTGGTCTGCCCAGGCGGTGGGCCCCAGCAGACGTTCAGCGGAACTGAAGGGCTCCGTCGCGGGCGGACTCGAGGGCAGCGGCGACCGCTCCGATCGACACGACGTCCGCGCCGAGCGAGGAGGCCACGAGCTCGGGCGCCGGAAGGTCGAGCTCGGCGGGAAGCAGCCGACGAGCCACCGCGAGCATCTCCTCGACCCCCGCGGCGAGCCCACCGGACACGATGATCCGCTCCGGGTTGTACAGGCTTCCGAAGACGCCGGCGATCCGGGCGAGGGTGGCACCGGCGCGCTCGACGAGCGCACGGGCCACCGGATCGCCCTCACGGGCGAGGTCGATGACGGCCCGCGCCGTGACGTCATCAGCAGCCAAGGCCCGCAGGGGGTGGTCGGCCGGAAGTGACCCGGACGCCACCGCCTCGCTCGCCCAGGCCTCGAGGTGGTGCCCGATGCCGTGTGCGTCGTCGACGCCGCGCAGGTGACGGAGCACGACCACCTCGCCGACCCCGCCGTGGGCACCGCGCAGCAGCGTCCCGTCGATGACGACGCCGGCCCCGAGGCGGTAACCCGCCAACAGGGTCACCGTGTTCTGCAGCCCGATCGCCGCCCCCCGCGTGTGCTCTGCGACCGAGGCCAGCACTGCGTCGTTCTCCACGCGCACGATCGGCACCCAGGACGAAAGCAGCTCCGCCAGGTCAGGGTTCATCAGGCCCCAGAACCCGTCCCGGTGCAGCGGCGAGCGACCGGCCGAGTCCACGGGTGCCGGCACCCCGACACACACCGACAGCACGTCGCTCCGCTGCTGCCCTGCGTCGACCAGGGCGGCGTCGATGGCGTCGACGACGAGAACTCGCCGGCGCGCGGCGGACCCGTCGTCGGCGCCGAGCAGGTCGGTGCGGACGGCGAGGGGACGACCCCGCAGGTCGGCGACGGTGGTGACCAGGTGGCCCTGGCCGGCGTCCACCCCGACGACGACCGCGGCGTCGGCACACAGCTCGAACCGTCGCGAGGGCCTGCCCTTGCGGTACTCGCCCCCTGCGCGCGCGTTGGGAAGCTCGCGCACGAGCCCCAGCTCGAGGAGGTCGTCGATGGCCTCGATCGTCGTCGAGCGCGACAGGCCGACCGCGGCGAGCGCGTCACCGGCCGTGAAGACACCGGCATCCCAGGCGAACCGCAGGAGGGCCTCGAGGCTCGCCCGCCGTGGAGCGCCGACACCCCGCGTCTGAACCTCACTGCCCGTCATCTGCGTGCCACCTGCGTCCCACCTGTTGCCAACCGTCCGACCGTGCGCCAGTATGCAGGGAGCGCACTTGATGCGAGAACAAAATCTACTCCTCGCACCAAGTTCCAACCCCCAACGACGGGACCCGAGAGGACAACGACGTGCCTTCACTCCCACAGGTATCCCGACGGAGCCTCCTCGCGGGGATTCCCCGCTGCCGCGCTCGCCGCGGGCGTCGCCGGCTGCTCGAGCTCCAGCGGCCGAGAACCCGTGCAGTTCCACCTCAGCAAGCCCGAGGCGATCCCCTACTTCCGCGACCTCGTCGCGACGTTCAACGGCTCGCAGCAGGACGTCGAGGTCATCCTCAACACCTCCTCGAACCTGCAGGCCGGGTTCCTGCGGGGCAACCCGCCCGACCTGGGACTGCTCAACTACAACATGGAGATGGCGCGCTTCATGGCGCGCGGCGCGCTCAGCGACCTCAAGGACATGCCCGAGGCCGGGCGCATCCTGCCCGAGGTGCAGCAGCTCGTGAACCAGCTGGCCGCGTACCCGGGCCGGACCAGCGTGCTGCCGTACTCGGTGATGGCCGCCTCGGTCATCTACAACAAGCAGGTCTTCGCCGACAACGACGTCGAGGTGCCCGAGACCTGGGACGACTTCATCGCGGCCTGCGACACGTTCACGGCCGCCGGCGTCGCCCCGATCTACTCGACGTTCAAGGACGCCTGGACCGTCTCGCAGGGCCTGTTCGACTACACCGTCGGCGGCATGGTCGACGTGGCCGACTTCTACACCCAGCTGCGCGAGGAGGGCACGAACGTCGGTCCGAGCTCGAAGGTCTCGTTCGCCAAGACCCTCGCGGAGCCCGTGAGCCGGATGGAGATGCTCGCCGAGAAGTACACCAACAAGGACGCTGCGAGCCGCGGGTACGGCGACGGCAACCTCGCCTTCAGCAAGGGCGAGGGCGCGATGTACTTCCAGGGCCCCTGGGCCTTCGGTGAGATCGCCAAGAGCGGCCCCGACCTCGACCTCGGCACCTTCCCGCTCCCGATGACCGACGACCCGGGCTCGCGCCGGGTGCGGGTCAACATCGACCTGGCCGCCTGGATCCCCGAGGACTCCACCCACAAGGAGGCCGCCCGCACGTTCCTGAGCTACCTCTTCCGGCCGGAGGTCATGAACGACTACAACGCCGCGCAGCTCGGCTACGGCACGACGACGGACTCGGCCCCGGTCACCGACCCGCGGATCCTCGGGATGAAGCCGTACTTCGACGAGGCGCGGTTCTACCAGGGAGCCTCGCAGGCCATCCCCCTCACGATCCCCACCGAGAACTACCTGCAGGGCATCGTCACCGGTGCCGCCGTCGAGCCCACGCTGCGGACCCTCGACGCCGACTGGGCACGCCTGGCCCTGCGCCAGTGACGCCCCGGACCACGAAGGACGCATCCATGGCAACGACGACGGCGACCAGAGTCGACCCCACACCTTCCTCCGGACCCGAGGCGGCTCCGCGCAAGCGCCGCAGCGTCGAGCCGATCTACTACCTGTTCCTGCTTCCCGCCCTCATCCTGTTCTCGCTGGCCATCACCCTGCCGGCGATCATGGGGATCTTCTTCAGCTTCACCAACTCGATCGGGTTCGGGGAGTGGGACTTCGTCGGCCTGATCAACTACCAGGCCCTGCTCTCCGACTCGGCCATCTGGCAGAGCTACCTGTTCACCTTCGGGTTCGCCGCCGCGACGGTGGTCGTCGTCAACGTCATCGCGTTCCTCCTCGCCGTCGGGCTGACGGCCAAGATCCGGATGAAGGCCGCGCTCCGGGCGATCTTCGTCATCCCGATGGTCATCTCCGGCATCATCATCGCCTACGTCTTCAACTACCTGTTCTCCAACTCCGTTCCGGCAGCGGGAAGCTCGCTCGGCATCAGCTGGCTCAGCGAGAGCCTGCTCGCCAACCCCGACCTCGCATGGGTCGCCATCGTCGTCGTCACGGCGTGGCAGGCCATCCCCGGCACCCTGCTCATCTACATCGCCGGGCTGCTGTCCATCTCGGGCGACGTCTACGAGGCCGCCGACCTCGACGGCGCCTCCAAGGTCCAGACCCTGCTGAAGATCACCCTCCCGCTCGTCGCGGGGTACGTCGTCATCAACGTCATCCTCGGCTTCAAGAACTTCCTCAACGCCTACGACATCATCGTCGGGCTCACCAACGGCGGCCCGGGCACCGAGACCCGGAGCATCGCGATGACGATCGTCACCGGCTTCACCGGAGGCGACTACGCCTACCAGATGGCCAACGCCACCGTCTTCTTCCTCATCACGATCGTGATCTCCCTCGTCCAGCTCCGGGCCACCCGCGGAAGGAGCGCGCTCTGATGTCCACCCAACCCGCTCTCGTCACCGAGAACATCCAAGGGGCCGAGGCCCAGGAGGGACGCGCCGCACCCAGTGGGTCCTTCCGGCGCCGGATCGGACGCCCGTCGTGGGGCACCACCCTGGTGCTCGCGCTCTGCTCGCTCAGCGTGCTCGTCCCGCTCTACGTGACGGTCTCGATGGCGTTCAAGACGACCGAGCAGGCCGTCGACGGCAGCGCCTTCTCGCTGCCGTCGCCGTTCAGCGTCGACGGCTTCCGCGAGGCGTGGAGCCTGACCGACTTCCCCCGCGCGTTCACGATCTCGGTGGTCGTGACCGCGGGCACGGTGGTCGGCACGATCATCCTCGCCGCGTTCGCGTCCTACGCCATCTCGCGCAACTGGGAGCGGCGGCTCTTCCGGTACTCGTTCTACTACCTCCTGGCCGCCATGTTCATCCCGTTCCCCGTTCTGGCCCTCGCCCAGATCCGGCTCACCGGCATCACCGGGCTGGACAACCCGGCCGGGGTCACGCTGCTGCACATCATGTTCCAGCTGAGCTTCAGCGTGCTGCTGTTCACCGCCTTCCTGCGCTCGATCCCCATGGAGCTCGAGGAGAGCGCCCGCATCGACGGAGCCTCCACCTGGCAGACGTTCTGGCAGCTGATCTTCCCGCTCCTGGCGCCGATGAGCGCCACCGTCGGCATCTTCGCGTTCCTCGCCTCGTGGAACGACTTCATGATGCCCTCGCTCATCACGAGCGACCCGTCGCTCCAGACGCTGCCGGTGGTGCAGAGCATCTTCCAGACGCAGTTCAGCAACAACTACAACGTCTCGTTCGCCTCGTACCTGATGGCGATGGCACCGGCCATCGCGGTCTACGTCTTCACCCAGCGCTGGGTGATGGCGGGCGTGACCCAGGGCGCCGTCAAGGGCTGAGCCGGCCCCGCGCTCCGTACCCGTCCGATCCGCCGTCACGACTCCAGGAGGGTCCTCGTGACCACTGCCGCACGTACCCACCCCGCAACCGCGGACGCCACGGCGCCGTGGTGGCGCCAGGCCGTCGTCTACCAGATCTACCCGCGCAGCTTCGCCGACGCCGACGGCGACGGGATCGGCGACCTGCGCGGCATCCTCTCGCGCGTCGACTACCTCGCCACGCTGGGGATCGACGCCGTCTGGCTCAGCCCCTTCTATCCCTCGAAGCTCGCGGACGGCGGGTACGACGTCTCCGACTACCGCGACGTGGACCCCCGCCTCGGCAGCCTGACCGACTTCGACGCCCTGGTCGAGCGGCTGCACGCCCACGACATCCGGGTCGTCGTCGACATCGTGCCCAACCACACCTCCGACGACCACGCCTGGTTCCACGAGGCGCTCGCCGGGGGTCGCGGCTCGCCCGCGCGGGAGCGGTACGTCTTCCGGGAGGGCACCGGCCCCGACGGGGAACACCCCCCGACCGACTGGGAGTCCATGTTCGGGGGTTCCGCCTGGGAGCGCGTCGCCGACGGGCAGTGGTACCTCCACCACTTCGCGGTCGAACAGCCGGACCTGAACTGGGCTCACGCCGACGTCCGCGCGGACTTCGTTCGCACGCTGCGGTTCTGGGCCGACCGTGGCGTCGACGGCTTCCGCGTCGACGTCGCCCACATGCTGACCAAGGACCTGACCGAACCCTTGCCCAGCAAGGCCGCGCTCGACGCGCTCCCGATCGACGGCACCCACCCCGTGCTCGACCGGGACGACGTGCACGACGTGTACGCCGAGTGGCGCACCGTGCTCGACGAGTACGACCCGCCGCGGACCGCGGTCGCGGAGGCGTGGGTCGCCCCGGCACGGGTGCCGCTCTACGCCAGCGCGACCTCCCTCGGCCAGGCCTTCAACTTCGACCTGCTCGAGGCCGACTTCGACGCGGAGCAGTACCGCACCGTCGTCGAGAACAACCTCGCGCTCGCGGCCCGCTCCGGCTCGTCGAGCACCTGGGTGCTCTCGAACCACGACGTCGTGCGGCACGCGACGCGCTACGGGTTGCCCGCGCCCGGGCGCGCCCCCGACGGCCGCCCCGCGAACCGCCACGGCCGTGAGTGGCTCCTCGGTGGTGGGGTCGGCGACCTCGACATCGCCGGAGGGCTTCGCCGTGCCCGGGCCGCGACCCTGTTCCTCCTCGGCCTGCCCGGGTCGGCCTACCTCTACCAGGGCGAGGAGCTGGGTCTGCATGAGGTGGCCGACATCCCCGAGGACCTGCGGCAGGACCCCACCTACGTCCGGAACCGTGGCTTCGACGTGGGCCGCGATGGCTGCCGGGTCCCCCTGCCGTGGAGCGGCACCGGGCCGTCGTTCGGTTTCGGCTCCGGGCCGGCGCACCTGCCACAGCCCGGGTGGATGGCGCAATACGCCGTCGCCGAGCAGGACGAAGACCCGGGCTCCACCTTGCACCTGTACCGCCAAGCCCTGCGACTGCGCCGGCAGCTGCTCGAGGGAGAGGACCTCGAGTGGCGAGCGACGGGCCACCCGGACGTCCTGCGGTTCGGCCGCCACCCGGGGTGGGAGGTCATGACCAACTTCGGGGCCACGGACGTGCCCCTGGTCAGCGGCCGGGTCCTGCTGGCGTCGGGGCCGCTGCGTCGCGACATCCTGCCCGCGGAGACCACCGTGTGGATCACGCCGTCCGGTTGACCCGACACATGGGTCAGGGGGTCGATGCGGCGAAGTCCTGGACCTGGAGGGTGACGGGGGCGTTCGTGGCGGAGCCGCCCATGTAGCTGTAGAAGCCCACGGCTCCCGGCGCCTGGAGGGCGGCGGTCGAGTCGGTCGCCGTGAGGTTCCACGCCCCTGGCTCGGCCGCGCCGTTGAGCCAGATCTTGGCCCGCACCGTCGTCGTCCCGTTGCCGACGGCCTGCAGCCGCAGGTTGATGACGTCCGCGGGTGTCATGACGAAGCCGGGCACGACCTGCGAGCCGAGCACGGTCTCGGCACCGCTGATCGTCCGCACGAGGTCCAGCGACGTCGACGACACCCCGGGCCGGATCTTGACCCGGTAGTCCGACGTCCCGATCCGGCGGGCGACCATCGAGGTGTAGATCGTCGCGGTCGCCGCCTTGTCGAAGCGCAGCGCGCCCACCAGGTCGACGTCGCGAGCCGACACCCCGTTGAGGTACGCCGACGGACCGGAGCCGGCCGCCATCGACAGGTTCCCCGCCCCGCCGGAGACCGAGAAGCTCCCGGCCGACGTGTGCGTCCACGAGCCACCGACGTCCGCCGAACCCCATCCGCCCGCCCCGACCGTCCGGCTGAACGCATCCGAGGCGATCACCCCGGCAGGCGGCGGCTGCGACACGGTCACCGACCGGGTCGTCGTCGCCGTCGCCCCACCGTTGTCGGTCACGGTGAGCGTCACCGTGTAGGTGCCGGCGGACGCGTAGGTCCGCGAGGCCGTGACACCGGACCCCGTGGCACCGTCACCGAAGGACCACGCGTAGCCGGTGATCGACCCGTCGGGGTCGCTGGACCCGGAGGCGTTGACCGAGGCGGTCAGCCCGGAGGACGACGTGGTGAACGACGCGGACGGCGACTGGTTGCCGCCACCCCCCACACCGGTGGCCCCGAGCACGTACTGCGCCTGGACCTGCGCGGCGGTGAGCGCCGACGGGTAGATCGCGACCTCGTCGACCGACCCGATGAAGTTGCGCGTCGGCGGGTTCGACGGCCAGCCGCCGAGGTTGTCGCCACCGAGCCGCCAGTAGCCCAGGTAGGCCTCGCCCTCGGTCGTGTCGTTGCGCGACCCGACGAGCACGCCGTCGACGTACAGCCGCATCCCGGCCGAGCTCATCGTCGCGGTCACCTGGTGCCACTGGTTGTTGTTGTAGGCCCCGACGCTGTTGACCGTGCGCGTCGAGTTGTTCTGCGCCCGGACCCCGAAGAAGATCCGCCCCAGTCCGTCCATGTAGATGTGCCGGTCGCGGTGGCCCGAGTTGCCGTTCTGGAGGTCACTGAAGCCGAGCAGCCGCCCTCCGCGCTTGTTCGACGCCAGCCCGCCGGAGGTCCGGAACCACAGCTGGCTCGTGAAGGTGTCGGGGGCCGTCTCGGTGCCCCACTGGCACCCGGCGGTCGCGGCGCAGTTGCCCGCGAAGACCCGGCTCCAGTCGTTGTCGGTGAGGGCAGCGGCGCTGTCGCCGTTCACGATGGCGCCCGACTGCCCCCACGTCACACCGGTGTCGGCGCGACCGTCGGTGACCCCCACGAGGGGTCCGCTCGAGGACGCCGCGGCCCGGTCGTTGACCGTGGTCCCCGACGACTCGTTCAGCGGCCAGTAGATGCGAGCACCGCTGTTGCGCACCGAGGTCGCGTAGGCGTTGGTCCCCGGGGCCGACGCGGGGACGGACACCGCAGCGCTCCCTCCGAAGACCTGGTTGCCGTCGGAGTCGCTGACGACGACCTGGTAGCTCTGCGACCCGTTGCCCAGCCCCGAGTCGACGAAGCCCAGGGTCGGCAGCGTCCACCAGTTCGAGGCGGCGGTGGTCGTGTGGACGGTGGCACCGTTCCGGGTCACCCGGTAGGTGAGCACCCGGCTGTCGCGGTCGTAGCCGGCGGGCCAGCTGACCCGGACGGCGGTGGGTGACACCGGGACGACCCGCGGCACGAGGGAGCCGCCGACGAACCGCGGGCCTTCCTTGGCGGGGGCGATCGGCCGCACGGCGAAGCGGACGAGGCCCTGCTGGCCCACCCCGTTCACCGAGGGGAACTCGCCGCCGAAGACGACGTACTGGCTGTTCCCCGTGACGTTCCAGCCGGCCTGGTACTGACCGGTGTAGCTGCCCATCGCCATGTCGGGCAGCCAGTTGACGAGCGAGGGACCGGGCTCGACGCCGTGCCAGTTGGGGTACCCGTGGACGTCGTTGAGGATCTCGCTGGCGGTCGGGTTCACGGTGTCGGTCCACGCCTGGGCGTGCTGGAACTTCCACTGGGAGTACTGCGGGAAGCCGCCGCCCATGTTCCCGCAGTAGTGCGCGTGCCCCGCGACGTAGACGATCCCGTTGACCATGAAGCTCGAGTAGGTGTCGCCGTGGCAGTCGGTGACCCACTCGGTGTCGGCGTTGCCGACCGGGATCTTGAAGGTGCCCTCGAGGTTGCCGCCGGGCCCGAAGTGCCACGACGTCCCGTAGACGAAGCTCCCCTGCACCCGCAGGCTGCTGATGCCGGCGTCCGGCCCGGCGTTGCGGACCGACGGCCTCCAGCTCGTGTCGAGGGCCCCCGAGGTCGCGTTGATCTTGGCCAGGCCGTACGCCGCCTGCCCGCCGACGTTGCGGAACGACCCACCCGCGAAGACCGATGCCCCGTCGCCGGAGACGCCGATGGCCCACACGGTGTAGTCGGCGTTCGGGTTCCACGGCAGGACGGCGCCGTCGGAGGCGCGGTAGGCCGCGAGGTTGTTGCGCAGGGTCCCGTTGCCGAGGCCGGCGAAGCCGCCGCCGACCCAGACCGAGTCGTTCGTCGCGACGATGGCGCGCGCCTGCGAGTTGGGACCGCTCGGGTTCCACGGGAGGAGGGCGCCGGTGGCGGTGCTGTACGCGGCGACGCGGCGGCGGGCCTGCCCGTTGGCCGCGGTGAAGTCGCCGGCGACGTAGATGCGCGAACCGTCGGGCGACGCCGCGACCGAGAGCACCTGGCCGTTGAGGTCGGGTGCGAACGAGGTCACGAGGTTGCCCGTCGTGATGTCGTACGCGAGGAGGTTGCGCCGCGTCGTGAGGTTGGTCCCCGGAGCCGCACCGGCCGGCCGGGCGTTCGCGAAGCTCCCACCGGCGTAGACGGTGTTGCCGACGATGGCCTGCGACCAGACCACCCCGTTGACCTGCACGGTGGGCAGCCGGTCGGCCGTCACGGCGGCCGCCGGCTGCACGACGGGTCCGGGCGCGGCGACGGCGGCCGGTGGGCCGATGGCGACGAGCGCGGACGCGGCCAGCACCAGCGAGGCCCCCCCGGCCACGAGCGACCGACGGCGTCGTGAAGTCTTCGACACGGTGTGCCCCCTGCGGGCGTAGTGACGGATGCCCAAGGTCCCGCCCGGAAGGCCCGGCTGTCAATAGGCAGGCCGGCCCCGCGGCGCGGTGGTTCTCAGGCGACCTCGACCTCGATGTCGACCGGGACTCCGTTCGTGATGACGTCGAACACCGCCGAGCGCTGCCGCGACTGCTCGACGATGCCGCGCAGCACCTCCTCGGACGCGTCGCCCTTGACGACGAACCGGATGCTCACCTGCTGGTAGCCGTTGCGCACCGGCTGGAGGCCGAGGATGCCGTTGAGGTCGATGTCGCCGGTCACCGTGGAGCGCACCTCGGTGAGGGTGACCCCCCGGGCGGCGGCGATGTTCGCCATCCCGGCGGTGAGGCAGGCGGCCAGGGAGTGGAGGACGAACTCGATGGGCGTCACGCCCCGGTCCTGCCCGACGAGGACGGCAGGGTGGTCGGCGTCGAAGACGAACTCCCGCTCGTGCGAGCGCTCCTCGCCGACCCCGAAGAAGTCGGAGATGGTCGATCGGCTGTGCGTCCCGTGCTGCCACTCGTTGTGCGCGCGGAACTGGAACTGGGCGGCGGCAGGCATCTGCTTGACGGCGTCGAGCGTGGCGAAGAGCGTCGCGGTGTCCACGCCGTTCCGGTTGGCGGTGTCGGTGCTCATGGTGGGTTCCTCTCGGTGGTGGTGCCGGACGGTCCGGCAGGTCCTCGAGCTGAGGTCGGTGGGTGGCTCAGGCGACGACGGCGCGGGCCCGGGACGGCCGCGCGGCGAGCTCGCCCGCCTGGTCGTCGATGACGGTGGCGAGCTCCCGCTGCAGCTCGACGAAGCGGTCGGGTGCGGGGAAGGTGCCGAGCTCGCACGTGATGTCGAGGACGGGCAGCGCCATCCGCTCGCGCTCGCGCCCGTACGTGGCGAGCGCCACCGCCTCGTCCCGTGGGTCCCGCAGGGCGGTGTCGAGGGCGGTGGCCAGGAGCTCGGCGTCGCGGAAGGCGTCGCTGATGCCGTAGCCCGTGATGGCGTCGCGGTGGTAGCCGGCGTCGCCGACGAGGGCCCAGCCCCGACCCGCGGCCTGCCGGAGGTGGTTCGGCATCTGCAGCATCCCCCGCACCGGCGTGGTCTGCTCGGACCCGGCGACGCGGTCGGCGAGGCGGGGGGCCAGCTCGGCGAGGAGGCTGCGCAGGACGGTCTCGCGCGGCGCCGAGCGCTGGTGCCGCCGGGCGACGTCCTCGGACGTGCAGACCCACACGCACGCCTCGCCTCCGTGGGTCGGGAACACGCCGGCGAGGGCGCCGTGGCCGACGTGGTACTCGATGGCCGACCAGGGTCCGGCGAGGTAGGCGTAGAGCGACGCCCCGGACGTCGGGCGCTCGAGGGTCAGTGGTGCCCCGACCGCCCGGGCCACGCGCGACCCGAGCCCGTCGGCCCCGACGACGTGCCGGGCCAGCACCCGCACCGGGCCGTCGGGGTCGTGGCCGTAGACCCCGACGACCCGCCCGTCCGGCCCGCGCAGGACCCCCTCGACCCCCACGCCGGTCTCGAACCGGGCGCCCGATCGCCGTGCCGCCTCCTGGAGGACCGCGTCGAGGACGACCCGCCGCGGCGCCATCAGGTGGTCGACGCCGTACCTGTCCTTGATGGTGCGGACCACGACGTCGTCACCGGTGTCGATCTCGACGCTCGTCACCCGCGGCGCCCCGGAGGCGTGGAGGGCCTCGAGCAGCCCCCACCGCGCCAGCTGGACCATCCCGGTGCGGGCGATGACGTGCGTCGAGACGGTGTCGCTGGGGAACTGCGCCCGGTCGAGGACGAGCACGTCGCGCCCGGCGTCGGCCAGCAGCATGGCGGTGGCCGCGCCGGCACACCGCGCCCCCACGACGACGACGTCCGCCTGCCAGGTCCTCGCGACGGTGGGGCGCGGTCCTCGGGTCCGGGTCACGGTGTCCTCCTCGGTGGTGAGGGGGCAACCGTGGCCCCGCTAGGCCTCCGAGGTCGTGGACTGCTCGTGGACCCGGCGTGGACCGATCGTGGACTCGTCCTCGGCGAGGAAGGCCTCGAGCTCGGTGAGGAGGTGCTCCCACGCCGGCTCGTCGGGCCGGAGCAGGTGGTTGCGCGAGTCGAGCGGGACGAGGCGGCTCCCGGAGACGAGCGAGGCGAGGGCGACCCCCTGCTCGAAGGGGATCCGCATGTCGTCGCGGGCGTGGAGGATGAGCGTCGGCAGGTCCAGGGACCGGGCCGACTCGGAGACGTCCATGTCGAGGCACGCGTCGAACAGGCGCAGGGCGTTCTCGGCCGACGCGGTGCGCCGCATCAGCTCGGCGAAGTCGGTCCACAGCCCGGGGTCGGCGTCGGGCATGAACACCGACGAGAAGTAGAGCCGGAACGAGTGCTCGTCGCGGCCCCAGCCGAGGCGGATCAGCTCGCGCTGCATCTCGAACTCCCGCGCGTGCTCCGGGGTGGACGAGCGGGCCCGCCGGCCCTTGACGAACGCGCCGACGAGGACGAGGCGGCTGACCCGCTCGGGATGGCGGCGGGCGTACTCGATGGCGACCGGCCCGCCCTGCGAGAGCCCCATGAGCGGGAACCGCTCGAGCCCGAGGTCGTCGACGACCGCCTCGAGGTCGCGCACGAACGACTCGAGCGACACGTCGTACGGGTCGTGGTCGGACAGGCCGCAGCCGCGCTCGTCGTACCTGACGAGGGTGTGCCGCCGGGACAGCCCTTCCATCCAGTGCTGCCAGACCGGGCTCGACCACTCGTAGTCGAGGTGGGTGATCCAGTGCGCCGCGCGCACCAGCGGTGGCCCGTCGCCGACGGTCGCGTAGGCGAGGCGCTCGCCGTCAGCGGTGCGGCAGAACCGGATCCGCTGCTCCACCCGGCGTCGGGGCAGTGGGGTCTCCGATGACGACGGTTCCTTCGTCGCCTCCTCGGACGCCTCGACGTCGGCCACCCACCGGTACCCGCGGCCGTGGACGGTCTTGATGACGGTCTGCCCGATGCCGTCGTCGCCCACCACGCGCCGGGCGGCCTTGATCCGGCTCGTCAGGGTCGAGTCGCTGACGAAGCGGTCACCCCAGACGGTGTCGAGCAGCTCGGTCTTCGGCACGACCCTCGACCGGTTGGCGACGAGGAGGCTGAGCACGTCGAAGACCTGGGGCTGGACGTGCTGTGGCTGCCCGAGCCGCTCCAGGAGGTACCGCTCGGTGTCGAGGACGAGGTCCCCGAACGCGTACCGCATCACCCCATGGTGACAGGGACCCGCCGCGAGGGACACCGTCGCGCAGCCGGGCCCGTTCCGGGCTGGCGGTCGGACCCCCCTTGACGTCGGCGTTAGGTTCTTGACAGGAGTCGGAAGTGCAGGGACGGAGGACTCCATGGGATGTCGACGCGAGGGGGTCGTCGCGGTCATCGGGGCCGTCGTGGCCGGCGGTGTCCTCTCGGCGTGCGCGCAGGAGGGGACCGGAGCGGTCCTCTCGGCCTCCACCGGGGGCGCCACGCGCGCCGTGGCGACCCCGTCCCCCAGCGTCCTCATGACCGACGCGCCCACCCTCGGACGCCGGAGCTCAGCCCTGCCCGCGGGCACCTACCGCGTCGACCTGGCGGCGCTCGCCGACGGTGGACAGGCGAGCTTCCCACCCTTCCTCGTCACCGTCCCCGAGGGGTGGACCTCCCGGGGAGGCTGGGCCCTGGGCCCGAAGGACTCCACCCTGGAGGTGTCCTTCTGGAACGTCCGCGAGGTCTTCACCGACTCGTGCCGCTGGCGCGGAGCGGAGGTCGAGCCGGGGCCCGGCGTCGACGACCTCGTCCACCTGCTCGTCAACGTCCCGTCCCGCGCGCCCACCGCGCCGATCCCGGTCGAGGTCGGCGGCCGGACCGGGACCTACCTCGAGTGGAGCGTCCCGATCGACCTGCACCTGACCGACGCGGGCCGGGCACCGTCGTGCGACGCCGACCGCAACGGCCACCACCTCTTCAAGAGCTGGGTCGGACAGGGCTGGGCGGGAACGCGGATCCATCAGGGGTCGGGGCAGCTCGACCGGCTCTGGATCCTCGACGTCGGCGACGGCCGCCTCGTCATCGACGCGATGTCGATGCCGGAGAACACGACCGAGGAGATGGTGACCCTCACCGAGGTCGTCGAGTCGATCCGCTTCCTCGACGAGTGAAGGACCTCGGGCGCCCCTAGGGTGGCGCGGGTGAGCGTGGCGCCGCGGGTCCGGCTGGTGCTGGCCAGCGCGCTGATGCTCTTCGTCGAGCTCGCCCTCATCCGGTGGACGGCGTCGAACAACCTCTACCTGACCCACCTGACGAACTTCGTCCTCCTCGCGAGCTTCCTCGGCATCGGGCTCGGCTTCCTCCGCGGCGACCGGGGGCGCGACCTCTTCCCGCTGGCGCCCGTCCTCCTCGGGGTGCTCGTCGCGTTCGTCCTCGCCTTCCCGGTCCGCACGGGGACGACGACCGGCGGCCGTTGGCAGCTCGTCGGCTCGCTGGGGATGGGTCCGCTCCCCCGGCCGGTGTCGCTCGCGGTGATCTTCCTCCTCACCGTCGCAGCCCTCGGCCTCGTGGCGCAGGAGGTCGCCCGGACCTTCTCGACCTTCCCCCCGCTCGAGGCCTACCGCCTCGACATCGGGGGCTCGCTGCTCGGCATCGTGGGCTTCGCCGGGTTGTCCTTCCTCCGGCTGCCGCCGCTCGCGTGGGCGCTCGTCTCGGCGGCGGCCTTCCTCGTCCTGCTCGGCGCCCGGGTGCGGTCGTGGCGCTGGCTGCCCGCCGCGGGCATCACGGTGACCGTCGTCGTCCTCGGGCTCGAGTCGTTCGTGGGCCCGTACCAGTGGTCGCCGTACTACAAGATCCGGACCGGGGACGCGGCCGGCGGGAACGTGCGCGTCGAGGTGAACAACACTCCGTTGCAGACCTCGATGTCGGTGGAGCAGGCGCGGACGAACTCGCCCTTCTACTTCTTCCCCTACACCTACGCCGACAGCAGGGACGACGTCCTCGTCATCGGAGCGGGGACCGGCAACGACGTCGCGGTCGCGCTCAGCCAGGGGGCGAGGCACGTCGACGCCGTCGAGATCGACCCCGCGCTCGTGCAGATCGGCCGGGACCGCCACCCCGACCGGCCGTACGCCGATCCGAGGGTGACCCTCCACGTCGACGACGGGCGCGCCTTCATGGAGCGCGCGACCCGCAGCTACGACCTCGTCCTGTTCGCCCTGCCCGACTCGGCGACCATCGTCACGGGGCAGTCGGCGCTGCGGCTGGAGAACTACCTCTTCACGACCCAGGCCCTCGAGCGGGCCCGGTCGCTGCTCGACACGGGCGGCACGTTCGCGATGTACAACTACTACGAGCCCTGGCTGCTCGACCGCTACGCCAACACGATCCGCACCGTGTACGGCACGCCCCCGTGCGTCCAGCTCGGCCCGACCCAGGGGCAGCGTCAACAGGCGGTGCTCACCCTGCGCGACGACGCCTCGACCGGTGGCTGCACGACGACGTGGACGCCACGCGTCGGCGAGCTCGAACCGTCGGTCGACGACCGCCCGTTCCCCTATCTCGGCAGCCGGACCATCCCGCCGTTCTACCTCGTGATGCTCGGCCTGGTCCTGATGACCTCGCTGGTCCTCGTCCGCTGGGTCGGTGGTCCGCTGCGGCAGATGCGCCCGTACACCGACCTGTTCTTCATGGGGGTGGCCTTCCTCCTCCTCGAGACGAAGAACGTCGTGCAGTTCGCGCTCCTCTTCGGGACGACGTGGGCGGTCAACGCCGCCGTCTTCACGGGGGTGCTCGTCAGCGTCCTCGCGGCCATCGAGGTCGCGCGACGGGTCACGATCAGCCGGCCGCTGTGGCTGTACGCCGGTCTCCTCGCCGCCCTCGCGCTCGCCTGGGTCGTGCCGGGCGACCTCCTGCTCGACCTCTCCCCCGTGCCCCGGTTCGCGGTCGGGGTGACGATCGCCTTCCTCCCGATCTTCCTCGCCAACCTGCTCTTCGCCGTGCGCTTCAAGGACTCCGCCTCCTCGACGACGGCCTTCGGGGCGAACCTCCTCGGCGCGATGGTGGGCGGGGCGCTGGAGTACCTCGCCCTCATCCTCGGGTTCAACGCGCTGCTCGTCGTCGTGGCGCTCTGCTACGGCCTGGCGTTGCTCACCGGTCGACGGCACCTCCTCCCCGCGCGCGCCTGACCCGACGGCCGACACGACGGCGAGCCGGTGGAGCGACGCCACCTCACCGACCACCTCGTCGAGCGCGTCCACGGCTCACCCTGCACCACGGACGGCGGCCGACCCTCCCCGTGGGGAGTGGCCGGCCGCCGTCCGTGTGCGCGGGTGTGCCGGGGTCAGGACTTGTCGTTCGACCCGGCGTCGAGGTTCGGCGTCGAGAGGTCGGCGCCCTCGGAGGTCCCCGAGGTCGAGGGGGCCCCGTCGGTGGAGACGTCGGCGGACTCCCAGGTCGCGGCACCCTCGTCGGTGGAGTCGCCCGAGGTGGCCTCGTCGGCCTTCGCGGCCGCGGCGCCCTTGGCGGACGACGCCTTCGCCGAGGCGGTGGCCTTGGTGGCGGAGGCCTTGTCGGCCACGGCGTCCTTGGCGTCGGCGGCCTTGTCCTTCAGGTCGGCGGCCTTGTCGGCCGCGGCCACCTTGACCTCGGCGGCCTTCTCCTTCGCAGCCTCCTTGAGGTCGGTGACCTTCTGCTGCGTGCTCGAGGTCGCCGGCGGCGTGTACGGCGAGGCGGTGGCCCAGGGGTCGGGGCGCTCGTTGCTCTTGCGCCACGCGTAGACCGCGGCGCCGGCGGCGATGGCACCGAGCATGAGGATCCACTTGCCCTTGCCGCCCGACTGCTTGGCCACGGCGTCGCCCTTGAGGACGGCGTAGGCGTCGGGCGCGCGCTCGGCGGCGTCGGCGGCCTGCTCCTTGGCGGCTGCCGCACCGGCGGCGATCGCCGCGAGGGCGCTGGCCACCTTGGGGACGATGTCCTCGACGAACGTCTCGCGGGCGTGCTCGACCTTCGGCGCCAGGGTCTCGGCGGCGTCGGAGGCCCTGTCCCGCGCGGTGTCGGCGTAGTCGCGGGCGAGCCCGGCGTAGTCGTGCGCCTTGCCCTTCGCCGTGTCGGCCGCGTCGCGGGCGGTGCCGGCGTAGTCGTGGGCGCGCCCGCGCGCGGTGCCGTACTGGTCGGCGGCGCTGCCCGACAGGTCGGATGCCCTGGACCTCAGGTCTGCGGCGCGGTCGGCTGCCTTGTCGGCGGCGTCCTTCGCGGACGAGCTGGCGCGGTCGGCGGCATCGGCGACGGCGTCACGGGCCTGGTCGGTCCGGCTCTTGGTTCGGAACACGTGTCCTCCTCGGAGTGGGACTTCTTCCTTACCCCCATCCTGCCCTGTCAGCCCTGCTCACCGCGATTCCGCGTCAGGCGGATGGAGCGCGACCCGTCACCCACCCGGTGCCCGGGGAACGGTCAGGGACGCGTGAGAGGATCGAGGACATGAAGGCAACCCTCCACACCAACCACGGTCCCATCGTCGTCGACCTCTTCCCCAACGAGGCCCCGAAGACGGTCGCGAACTTCACCGGCCTCGCCACGGGCGAGAAGACCTACAAGGACGACGCCGGTCGCACCAACCCCACGAAGTACTACGACGGCCTGGTCTTCCACCGGATCATCCCCGGCTTCATGGTCCAGGGCGGCTGCCCGCTCGGCCGCGGCATGGGCGGCCCGGGGTACGACTTCGACGACGAGATCCACCCCGACAAGCAGTTCGACCGCCCCTACCTGCTCGCCATGGCCAACGCCGGCAAGCGCGGTGGCAAGGGCACGAACGGCTCGCAGTTCTTCATCACCGTCGGCGCCACCACCTGGCTCAACGGCAAGCACACGATCTTCGGCGAGGTCGCCGACGCCGCCAGCCGCGAGGTCGTCGACACGATCGCCGCCGTCCGCACCGGCGCCCAGGACAAGCCGCTCGACGACGTCGTCCTCGAGCGCGTCGAGATCCAGGACTGAGCTCCGGCTCCACCGGCGCGGGCAGAACGAGGAGACGACGTGACCGAGCAGCCCCTGACCCCGGAGGCTGTGGAGCAGGTCCCCGTCTGCCCGCGCCACCCCGACCGCGAGTCCTACGTGCGCTGCCAGCGCTGCATGCGCCCCGCGTGCCCGGAGTGCCAGCGGCCGGCGGCGGTCGGCATCCAGTGCGTCGACTGCGTGGCCGAGGGCCGCAAGTCCATCCGCCAGGTCCGCACGGTCTTCGGCGGGTCGGTCACCGACGGCCGGCCGGTCGTGACGATGGCGATCATCGGCATCTGCGTCGCGATCTTCCTCGGGCAGATGGCGCTGCCCGGCCTCACGGGCGAGATCGCGTTCTACCCCTACCTCGGCGAGTCCGAGCCGTGGCGCTTCCTCACCTCGGCCTTCGCGCACAGCCAGAGCCTCTTCCTCCACATCGCGTTCAACATGTACGCGCTGTGGATGATGGGCAGCTACCTCGAGCCGCTCCTCGGCCGGGCGCGCTTCGTCGCCACCTACCTGCTGAGTGCGCTCGGCGGCTCGGTCGTCTACCTGCTGATGGCGTCGGCGCAGAGCGAGGCACAGGGGGCGGCCGACGGCTTCACCGGCATGTGGTGGTCGGGTGCCGTGGGCGCCTCCGGCGCGGTGTTCGGCCTGTTCGGTGCGTTCCTCGTCCTCCAGCGGCG
This sequence comes from uncultured Actinomycetota bacterium, assembly GCA_963834225.1. Taxonomy (GTDB): domain Bacteria; phylum Actinomycetota; class Actinomycetes; order Actinomycetales; family Dermatophilaceae; genus Oryzobacter. The sequence goes on from CAWIAT010000008.1 coordinate 34,116, forward strand.
CCTCGGCCGACCCGCCTCCGGGATGTACGTCGTCATCGGGATCAACGCCGTCATCGGGTTCGTCATCCCGGGCATCGCCTGGCAGGCGCACCTCGGCGGGCTCGTCACCGGCGCGGCCTGCGCGGCGGCCATCGGCTACCTCGGCCGGTCGAAGAGCCTCGTCGACCGGGGGACCCCGCGTCTGCACTGGGCCGGGCTCGGGGCGGTGTTCGCCGTCCTCGTCGTGCTGGCCGTGCTGAAGTACGCCCTCGCCCCCGCGTGATGGCGGTGGGTTACACGGCTGTCATTCATCCCCAGTGTGGACAACCCCTGTGGACAACCCCCGGGCCCGGGGGACGGGCCGGCGTCAGCGCCAGCGCGTCGTCATCATGAAGCCGGCCATCATGAAGCCGAAGCCGACGCCGAGGTTCCAGCGGCCGAGCTGCGGCACGGGGAACTGGTTGACCCCGGAGATGTAGAAGGTCACGACCCACAGCAGGCCGACGATCATGAGGCCGAGCATGAGGGGGAGGAACCAGCGGGCGTTGGGCCCCTGGGCCTTCGGCGCCGTGCGCGGCGGGGTGAAGCTGGGCTTGGAACGACCCTTGGACTCGGGCACGGACTGTCTCCTCGTGGCGTTGATGGTGTGGCCTAGCGTAGAGGTTCGAGCCGGAGAGGAGGTGGTCGCGGTGGCCGGGACGCATGCGGGCAGGGTCGACCGACCCTCGCCGTGGCCGTGGCTGGTGCCCGTCGTGGCCCTCGTCGCCGGCGCCCTCTTCGCGTCGAGCGTGCGCGCCGCGCAGGGCCAGGACATCCGCCCCGACCAGGCGATGCTCCCCGACCTCATCCGCTCGCAGAACCGCACGAACGAGCAGCGCTCGGCCGAGGTCGACCGCCTCCAGGCCGAGGTCGACGACGCGACCGCCGGGCTCGCCCCCGGCGACCTCGACACCCAGAGGATCGAGCGCCAGGCGAACGAGCTGGCCCCCGTCGCCGGGCGCACCGAGGTGCAGGGCCCGAGCCTGCGGGTCGAGCTCGACGACGCCCGGCTGCCCGGCGGCGAGGTGCCGGAAGGCGCCGACCCCGACGACTACGTCATCCACCAGCAGGACGTCCAGGCCGTCGTCAACGCCCTGTGGGCCGGCGGCGCCGAGGCGATGATGCTCCAGGACCAGCGGGTCATCACCACGAGCGCGGTCCGCTGCGTCGGGAACACCCTCATCCTCCAGGGCCGGGTCTACTCCCCGCCCTACGTCATCACCGCGCTGGGCGACCGCGACCGGCTGCGCGACGCGCTGCGCACCGACGCCGAGGTCGAGAACCTGAGGCAGTGGTCACTGGCCGTCGGCCTCGGCTACGAGGTGTCCGGTCTCCCCGACGAGACCCGCTACCCCGCCTACATCGGCTCGATCGTGCCCGCCCACGCCGTCGTGCCGGCGGAGTGACCGCGACGATGGTGCGGCGCGTCATCGGCTGGGCCGGCGAGGTCCTGCTGACCCTCGGGGTCCTGCTGCTGCTCTTCGTCGCGTGGCAGCTGTGGTGGACCGACGTCGTCGCCAACCGCGACCAGGCGGGCATCGTCACGACCCTCGAGGACGACTTCGCCCGCGAGCGCACCCCCGTTCCGGTCGGCGCCGACGGCATCCCCGAGGCCATCGGGAAGGACGGCGCCTTCGCCATCATCCGGATCCCGCGGTTCGGTGAGGAGTACGCGCGCCCCGTCATCGAGGGGACCGAGCGGCCGGTCCTGGCCCTCGGGGTGGGGCACTACGCCGGCACGGCCGGCCCCGGGCAGGTCGGCAACTTCGCCGTCGCCGGGCACCGCACGACGTACGGGCGCCCGTTCCACGACGTCGACCGCCTGCGCGACGGTGACCGGGTCGTCGTCGAGACGGCGGCGACGGTCTACGTCTACGAGGTGACCTCGCGCGACATCGTCAGCCCGCGCGACGTCGACGTCATCGCCCCCGTCCCCGGCGACCCCGGTGCCGCACCCGCGGGGGCGGTGCTGACGATGACGTCGTGCCATCCCAAGTACGGCGCCACCGAGCGCTACATCGTCCACGGCAGCCTGTCCGAGACCATCCCGCGGGCTCAGTGGGACCCCGACCTCTGGCTCACGCCACCCTCGGGGGCCTGACGTGTACGCCGCGCTCTGGCGCGTCCTCCCGGGACCCCGCTGGCTCAAGGCCGTGGAGATCCTCGTGCTGCTCGCCCTCGTCGTGTGGGTCCTCTTCACGTTCGCGTTCCCCGCCGTGAGCCCGCACCTGCCGTTCACGGACAACACCGTCGGTGCGGCGGCGGGCCCCGGCAGGGCACCATGGGGCGCATGACCCGCGTCCTCGTCGTCGACAACTACGACAGCTTCGTCTTCACGATCGTCGGCTACCTCGAGCAGCTCGGCGCCGAGTGCGAGGTCGTGCGCAACGACGCGGTGTCCCCGGCCGACGCGGCCGGTTTCGACGGCGTCCTCGTCTCCCCCGGGCCCGGCACCCCCGAGGAGGCCGGTGTCTCGATGGCGATGATCGAGGCGTGCGCCGAGCGCGTGCAGCCGATGCTCGGCGTGTGCCTGGGACACCAGGCGCTGGGTGTCGTCATGGGGGCCACCGTCGGGCGGGCTCCCGAGCTGCTCCACGGCAAGACCTCGCAGGTGCACCACGACGGGACCGGCGTCCTCGAGGGCGTGCCCTCCCCGTTCACGGCGACGCGCTACCACTCGCTGACCATCGAGCCGGCGACGCTGCCCGACGAGCTCGTCCCCAACGGGCGCACCGAGTCCGGGATCGTCATGGCCGTGCGCCACGCGACCCTGCCGTTGCACGGGGTGCAGTTCCACCCGGAGTCCGTCCTCACCCACGGCGGCCACCGGATGCTCGCCAACTGGCTGCGCACGTGCGGGATGGACGACGCGGTCGAGCGCTCGGTCGGCCTGAGCCCGCTGGTCCACGACGCCGCGGGTGTCGCCCGCATCGTCGCCGCCGGCTGACGCCGGCTGGGCCGCCTGCGTCCCGCCGCATCGGGGGCCGGACAAGATCGCCCTGTTGGTCGATCGTGTCCGGCACCAGCCGTACCCACATCGACCTATTGGTCGATCGTGTGCCGCACCAGCCGGACCCACATCGACCTATTGGTCGATGGGGGTACGGCCCGGGGTCAGGGGAGGGTCGGGGTCGGGGAGGGGCTGGGCTCGGTCGGCGTCTCCGACGGTGTCGGGGTGGGGGTCGGCGTCGGCGTGGGTGCGGGCTTCTTCGCGACGATGATCGTCACCGTCTTGCCGATGTCGAGGGTGCCCTCGGACGGGTCCTGCTCGATGACCTGGTCCTCGGGGACCGCGTCGGTCTCTCGCGTGCGGGTCCGGTACTTCAGCCCGGCGGCCTGGATGGCCTGCTGCGCCTCGTCGCGGCTGCGCCCGACGACGTTGGGGACCTCGACCTTGCCGGTCCCGACCCGCAGGATGATCGTGGTGCCGAGCGCCACCGACGTCCCGCGTGACGGGTTGGAGTCGATGACGACGTCCTTCTCGGTGTCGGGGTCGTTGACCTCCTCGGGTTCGCCGACCTTCAGCCCGAGGTCGGTGAGCAGACCCCTGGCCTCCTCGAGCGACGTGCCGCCGACGTCGGGCACCGTGACCGCGCTGGGTCCCGACGACACGACGATCTGGACCCGGGTCCCCTCGTTCACCTCGGTGCCCTCGCCCGGGTTCTGCCGGATGACGACACCGTCCTCGACCGTGTCGCTCGTCTCGCGCACGACCTCGGAGGCCAGCTTGGCCCGGGCGATCTTCGCGACGGCGCTCTGCTCGGGGTCGCCGACGACCCGCGGCACGCTGACCTGGACGACCTCGGGCTCCCCGAGGTACTGGAAGAGCCCGAAGCCGAGGGCGCCGAGCGCTGCGAGGACCGCGATCGCCAGGAGGACCATCGCGGCCGGGCTGCGCCCGGGGTCGTCGTCGTCCTCGCGCCCCGCACCGACGAAGGTGTCGGTGGCGGAGCCGTGCCGGGGGTCGTACGCCGGGACGGGCGTCGCGCTGTAGATGCTCGTGGGTTCCTCGCCCATCGAGGGGATCGCCCGGGTCGCCCCGGCGACGAGCCCACCTCCGGCGGCGGCACCGGCGAGGGCGGCGGCGGTCCCGTGGGCGGCATCGGAGATCGGACGGCCGAGGCGGACGGCTGCGAGGTCGCTGCGGAACTCGTTGGCGGTCTGGTAGCGGGCGTCGCGCGGCTTGGCCAGGGCGTGGAGGACGACGGCGTCGACGTCGTCGGTCAGCTCCTCGGCGAGGCGGGACGGGGGGATCGGCGCCTCGCCCACGTGCTGGTAGGCGATCGAGACCGGGCTGTCGCCCGTGAAGGGCGCCCGGCCGGTGAGCAGCTCGAAGAGCATGCAGCCGGTGGAGTACAGGTCGGAGCGCGCGTCGACGGGCTGGCCCTGGGCCTGCTCGGGCGAGAGGTACTGCGCCGTGCCGATGACGGCCTGGGTCTGGGTCATCGTCGCGTTGGCGTCGGCCATCGCGCGGGCGATGCCGAAGTCCATGACCTTGATGGTGCCGTCGTCGGCGATCATGACGTTCGCGGGCTTGATGTCGCGGTGGACGATCCCGTTGCGGTGGCTGTAGGCGAGGGCGTCGAGGACGCCCTCGGTGATGCGGAACGCCTCGGTCGTCGGCAGCGAGCCGCGCTCGGTGAGGACCTCGCGCAACGTCCGGCCGTCGACGTGCTCCATGACGATGAAGGGCACCTTGACCTCGGCGCCCCCGCTCTCGGTGAGGGAGTCCTCGCCGTGGTCGTAGACGGCGACGATGGAGGCGTGGTTGAGCCCGGCGGCCGACTGGGCCTCGCGCCGGAACCGGGCGATGAACGTCTGGTCGCGGGCGAGCTCGCTGCGGAGCATCTTGATGGCGACCTGGCGCCCCAGGCGTGAGTCGAACCCCAGGTGCACCTCGGCCATCCCACCGCGTCCGAGGAGGTCGCCCACCTCGTAGCGGCCCCCGAGCAGCATCGGGACGTCAGCCATGGAACGCACTCCTCGTGGGGCCGCCGGGGCCCGTCGTCGGTTCGGGCGCGCGAGGCGCCGCCATCGTGGTCGAAGGGGTCATCGCTGAAGCCTCGCCTCCATCATCGCCTTGGCGATGGGGGCGGCGACCCGGCCTCCGCCGGCCTCGCTCCCGGCGACGCCGCCGTCCTCGGCGATGACCGCGACCGCGATCTGCGGGTCGTCGGCGGGGGCGAAGGAGATGAACCAGGCGTGGGCCTTGCGGTCGTCGCCGTGCTCGGCGGTGCCCGTCTTGCCCGCGACGCTGACCCCGGGGATCTTCGCCCGCTCGCCCGAGCCGTCCTCGACGACCTCGACCATCATCCGCTGCAGCTGCGCGGCGACGTCGGACGACACGGCCCGGGAGAGCTCGGTGGGGTCGGCCTGCTCGATGACCGAGAGGTCGGAGCCGATGACGGACTGCACGAGGTAGGGCGCCATCACGGTGCCGTCGTTGCCGACGCCCGCGGCGACCATCGCCATCTGCAGCGGGGTGACCCTCACGTCGTACTGGCCGATCGAGGAGTAGGCGAGCTGCGGCTGGTCGAGCTCGGCGGGGACCGAGCTGGGGGTCACCCGCATCGGGACGCCGATCGAGTCGCCGAAGCCGAACTTCGCGGCCTGCTCGCGCAGGGCGTCGGCGCCGATGTCCATCCCGACGCTCGCGAAGGCGGTGTTGCACGAGATGGCCAGTGCCCGGGTGAAGGAGACCTTGTCGCCCGGGCCGCAGGCGCCGTCGAACGCGTTGGGCAGGGTGTTCGTCGTCTGCGGGAGGTCGAGCTCGGCCGGGCCGTCGAGCTCGGAGTCCTCGTCGTAGTCGCCGCTGGAGATGGCCGCCGCCGCCGTGACGACCTTGAAGACCGAGCCGGGCGGGTAGAGGTCGCCGCCGATGGCACGGTTGAGCAGCGGTCGGGAGGCCTCGGTGTTGAGCCGCTCGTAGTTCTTCGACACCGCGGTGAGGTCGTGGCCGGCGACGTCGTTGGGGTCGAAGCTCGGGCGGCTCACCATCGCGAGGATGGCGCCGGTCGTCGGGTCGAGGGCGACGGCGGCACCTCGGATGCCCTCGAGCGCGTCCCACGCCGCCTTCTGCACGGCGGGGTCGAGGGTGGTCTCGACGGTGGCGCCCTGGGCGCGACGACCGGTGAACAGGTCGGAGACCCGGCGGTAGAACAGCTTGTCGCTCGAGCCCGACAGGAACGCGTTCTCGGACTGCTCGAGGCCGCCGCTCGCCCCGAAGAAGGAGTAGTAGCCCGTGACGTGGGCGTACATCTCGGGCTCGTCGTAGATCCGCTGGAACTTGTACTCGTCGTCGCTCGCGACCGAACGGGCCACCGGCTTCTGGCCGACGAGGAGCTCGCCCCGCTCGCGGGCGTACGTCGAGAGCAGGGTCCGGCGGTTGTCGGGGCGCGCGTTGAGCTCGGCGGCGAAGACGTACTGGATGAGCGTCGTGGAGACGAGCAGCGACGCGAAGAGCGATGCCACGACGATGGAGAGCTTGCGCACGGGGGTGTTCACCGGATCCTCACCACCTCGGTGCGCGCCTCCGCGACCGGGCTCGCCCCGACCTCGGGAAGCGGGCGACGGGCGTGGTCGGAGATCCGCAGGAGCACCGCGACGAGGGCCCAGTTCGCGAGGAGGGAGGACCCGCCCGACGACAGGAACGGCATCGTGAGGCCGGTGAGCGGGATGACCCGGGTGACGCCCCCGACGACGACGAAGCACTGCAGCGCCATCGAGAACGACAGGCCCGCTGCGAGGAGCTTGCCGAAGCCGTCGCGGGTGCCGAGCGAGGTCCGCAGCCCGCGCTGCACGAGGAGCGCGTAGAGCACGAGGATCGCGAAGAGCCCGATGAGCCCGATCTCCTCGCCGAAGCTCGGGATGATGAAGTCGGACTCGGCGAAGTAGGTGAGGTCGGGGCGCCCCTTGCCCAGGCCGGTGCCGAACATCCCGCCCGACGCCATCCCCATGAGGCCGCGGGCCAGCTGGTCGGAGACGCCCAGGGCCTGCGGGCTGAAGGTGTCGAGCCAGAGCAGCACGCGGGTCTGGACGTGGCCGAAGGCGAGGTACGCGACGTAGGCGCCCGCGACGAGCAGGCTGAGGCCGATGGCGATCCACGACACCCGCTCGGTGGCGACGTAGAGCATCGCGACGAAGAGGCCGAAGAAGAGCAACGAGGAGCCGAGGTCGCGTTCGAAGACCAGCACCGCCAGGCTCGCGACCCAGGCGAGGACGATCGGGCCGAGGTCGCGGGCCCGCGGCAGGGTGAGGCCGAGGATCTTGCGGCCGGCGACCGAGAGGGCGTCACGGGTCTGCACGAGGTAGCCGGCGAAGAAGACCGCGAGCGAGAGCTTGGCGACCTCACCGGGCTGGAAGCTGAAGCCCCCCACCCGGATCCAGATCCGCGACCCGTTGACCGTGGTGCCGATGACCGGGACGAGGGGCAGGAGGAGAAGGAGGAGGCCGATGGCTCCGGCGAGGTAGGTGTAGCGGCGCAGGATGCGGTGGTCGCGCACGAGGACCAGGACCCCGACGGCGATCGCGACCGCGAGGGCGCTCCACATCAGCTGGCGCAGCGCGACGCCCTCGGTGAGCGAGTTGCCCTTCGCGATGTCGAGCCGGTGGATCATCACCAGGCCCAGGCCGTTGAGGAGGGTGACGATCGGCAGCATCAGCGGGTCGGCGTAGGAGGCCCGCCACCGCAGGACGAGGTGGAAGACGACCGACACCGCGAGGAAGCCGCCGCCGAGGGCGAGGAGCGAGGGCGGGATCGACTCGCTCGTCGCGATGCCCATGTTGACGTAGGCGAGCAGGACGATCGCGACGGCCCCGATGAGCAGGACGAGCTCGATGTTGCGCCCCTTGCGCGGGGTGAAGGACGACACGACGCTCATGACGTCACCGGCGCCGGGGTCGTCGGGGGCAGGGGGATGACGGGGGTCCGCGAGCTCCCCGGCGTCGCGGACGTGGGCGACGTCGAGCCGCTCGGGGAGGGGGACGCCGACGGGCTCGCCGTCGAGGACGGGGTGGGGGTCGGCGTGGCCGTGGGGGGTGTCCACGAGGACGGGACGGTCCGGCAGATCTCGCCGGTCAGGCGGGCGTAGCGGCACGCCTCGGCCTGGAGGCGCAGGTCTTCGACGCGGGCGTCGGCGTCGGTCCTGCCGGTGGCCTCGATGCCCCGCTCGAGGCTCTCCTGGTACGAGGGCGGGAGGTCGTCGACGGCGATCGTCGTCGCGTACTCCTCACGGCTGAGGGAGACCGGCCCGAGCATCTGGTCGACACCCCGGTACACCGACACGACGCCACCGCCGGCCGCGAGGTAGTACTGCTGCTGCGACCACGCGTAGGCGGCGTACGAGCCCCCGGCGAGGACGACCCCCGCCACCACGACGAGCGCGGCAAGACGCAGGGCGAGCCCGCGCCGCGAGCGGGGCCCCTCCTCGGCGAGGGTCAGGTGGTCGTCGGTGTCGTCGGCGGTGGCGCCGGTGGCCTGCTGGGTGAGGGCCGCGGCCTTGGCCGCGGGCGTCGTCGGGATGGGGCGGGTGCCGCCGCGACGGGCCGCGGCCGCCCCGACGACCTCCGGGACGGTGGAGGGTGCCTTGGTGCGGACGGCGTCGACGAGGTCGCCGACGACCACGGTGACGTTGTCGGGGGCACCGGCGCGCAGGGCGAGGGCGACGAGGCGGTCGGCGCACTCGCCGGGGTCGGCGACGCCGAGCAGGACCTCGTCGATGGTGTCGCGGGCGACGTAGTCGGACAGGCCGTCGGAGCAGATGAGGTAGCGGTCGCCGATCCGGCCCTGGCGCACGACGAGGTCGGGCTCGTCGTGGGCGTCGCCGGTGAGCACGCGGGTGACGAGGGAGCGCTGCGGGTGGGTCTGCGCCTCCTGCTGGGTGATCCGCCCCTCGTCGACGAGGTTCTGGACGAAGGAGTGGTCCTTGGTGATCTGGGTGACCTGGCCGTCGCGCACGAGGAAGGCGCGGGAGTCGCCGATGTGGGCGAGGACGACCTTGTCGCGCGAGCGGAGCAGCGCGACGAGGGTGGTCCCCATGCCGTCGAGGCTCGAGTCGTGCGTGACCTGGTCACCGAGCTCGGTGTTGGCCGAGTGGATCCGGTCCAGCAGGGCCTGGCCGACCTCCCGCCCGCTCAGCGCCTCGTCGTCGAGCTCGACGAGCGCCGCGATGACGGTGGAGGACGCGACGTCGCCGCCGGCGTGGCCGCCCATCCCGTCGGCCATCGCGAGGAGGTGCGGGCCGGCGTAGCCCGAGTCCTCGTTGTTGGACCGGACCATCCCGACGTCGGAGCGGGCGGCGTAGTGGAACGCGAAGGGCATGAACTACCTCTGCAGCTCCAGGGCGGTCTGGCCGATGCGCAGCACACTGCCGACGGCCACCTCCCTGGGCTCGGTGAGGCGGGTCGACCCGAGGAACGTGCCGTTCGTGGAGCGGAGGTCCTCGACCCTCCACGTGCCGTCGTCGTCCTGGAAGATCCGGGCGTGCCGGCCGGAGGCGTAGTCGTCGTCGAGGACGAGGGCGCACTCGGGGCTGCGGCCGATGAGGGTGCCGGCGGGGCGCAGGGGCAGTGTCGTGCCCGACAGCGGACCGGCCGTGACGACGAGCCGGGTGGGGCCCTTGCCGCGCGACTTGCGCTCGGTGCGTGAGGGTTTCGCGGTGACGGCGCGGCGGGCGGGCGCCTTCGCCGGACCGGCGGTGCGCCGCTTGACGCGCGTGCCGTAGAGGTCGCCGCGCAGGACGCCGACGACGGCGAAGACGAAGACCCAGAGCAGGACGAGGAGCCCGAGCCGCATGACGGTGAGGGTCAGCTCGCTCAGCACGCGCTCACCTCCGCCCGGCCCGGAAGGTGATGGAGGTGCGCCCCACGGTGACGCGGTCGCCGTCGTGGAGGTGCTCGCTCGTGATCCGCTCACCGTTGACGAAGGTGCCGTTGGTGGAGCCGAGGTCGCGCACCGTCGTCACGGTGTTCGGGCCGTCGGTCGTGACCCGCAGCTCGCTGTGCCGCCGGGAGATGCCGGGGTCGTCGAGGATGATGTCGGCGCCGTCGTCGCGACCCAGGATCGTGATGGCACCCATGAGCGGGTAGCGCTCGCCGTCGACGTCGAGCCACGGGCGCTCGGCGGCGTTCGGTCGGCGGGGCTGCTGCGGGCGGGCGGGGGCCGGGTGCCGCGCGGTGGCGTCGGGCTCGTCACGCGCCGGCGGGCTCGCGGCGGGTGCGCCCTTCGCGACGGGGGGGACGGGGGGACGGGGGGTGCTGCGGGCGGCGCGGGCGCGTCGGCGGCCGGTCGGCGCAGCGCGCGCTCCTGGCCGGTCTGCCCGGTGGCCCTCGGGCGGCTGGCCTTCGAGGGGCGGATCCGGAAGACGCCGGTCTCGAGGTCGTCGTGCTCCTCGAAGACGATGTCGATGGGGCCGGCCGGGGTGTACCGCTGGCCCTCGCAGTGCTCCTCGGCAGCGGCGACGAGGTCCATCTCGACGTGCGCGATGTCGGGGTGCAGGCGGTCGTAGTCGCCGGGCGAGAGCTCGATGGTGAAGACGTTCGGCACGATCGCGCGACCGGAGGAGGTGACGGCGCGGTCGTCCATCGCCCGGCGGATGGTGCTCGCGATCTCGACGGGGTGGACGGCGGAGCGCAGGTGCTTGGCGAAGGTGCCCTGGACGGCACGCTCGAGGCCCGCCTCGAGGCGGTCGAACAGACCCATGACAGCTCCTCCCTCGCGTGGCTCGGGTCGACGGACGGTCTCCCCAGCCTATCCGTGACGGCTGGGCAGACCCTGAACGGCGCGGCCCGTACCGTGTGGGGATGAACGTGGGTCTGCAGGTGATCGTGCCCCGCGAGGTGCCCCTCGGCGGGCCCCGGGCGATGACGGTGCGGCGCACCCTGCCGGCCAGGGAGCGGTCCTTCGTCGGGGCCTGGTGCTTCGTCGACCACTACGGCCCCGACGACGTCTCGGCCTCAGGCGGGATGGACGTCGCGCCGCACCCGCACTGCGGCCTCGCGACCGTGTCGTGGCTGTTCAGCGGCGAGGTGGAGCACCGCGACTCCCTCGGGACGGTCGCGATGGTGCGGCCCGGCGAGGTCAACCTGATGACCGCCGGGCGGGGCATCTCGCACTCGGAGGTGTCGACCCCGGGGACGACCGTGCTCCACGGGGCCCAGCTGTGGCTCCTGCTGCCGGCGGCCGCGGCCGACGTCGACCCGCGCTTCGAGCACCACGTCCCGCCGGTGGTCGACGTCGGCGAGGGCGCCCGCGCGCAGGTGTTCGTCGGGTCGCTGTGGGGGTCGTCGTCGCCGGTGGCGGTCGAGTCGCCCCTCGTCGGGGCCGAGGTGGTCCTGGAGCCCGGGGCGGCGGTGTCGGTGCCGGTCGCGAGGGGTTTCGAGACGGCGGTCCTCGTCGACTCCGGGCTGGTCACGCTCGACGGGACCGACGTCGCGCGGGCCGAGCTCGCCGTCGTCCCCGCGCGCGACCACGACGGCACGGTGCTCCTGGCCGCCGGTCCCGACGGTGCCCGCGTCCTCGTCCTCGGTGGCGAGCCGGTCGGCGAGGAGGTCGTCATGTGGTGGAACTTCATCGGCCGCAGCCACGAGGAGGTCCTCGCGGCGCGGGAGGCATGGGAGGCGGGAGCCGACCCGACGTCGGGGGAGGCCGGGCGCTTCGGCCGGGTCGAGGGCTACGAGGGCGAGGTCGAGCGGATCCCGGCGCCGGCCCTTCCCGGGGTGCGGCTCAAGCCCAGGGGGAACCGGGAGGGCCGCTCGGGGTTCGCGGGCGCCGAGGCCCCACCGATGTCCTGAGGGCGGCCGCCGGCCCGGGTGTGGCGTGCTTTTGTCGGAACGGGTCGGCATCAGGCACACTGTTACGGCTCGCAGCAGCACCACGCGCAAGTGGCGGAACGGCAGACGCGCTGGCTTCAGGTGCCAGTGTCCGAAAGGGCGTGGGGGTTCAAATCCCCCCTTGCGCACAGATCGACGAAGGCCCCTCGGGAGCGAGGGGCCTTCGTCGGGTCCGGGGCCGCCGAGCGGTCAGGGAGGTGGGGTCACTCCCACTCGGAGATGCCCGAGGGCACGGCCGCCGAGAACGCGTCGCCGGTGTGGCTCTCGAGCTCGAGGGTGCCGCCGAGGACGCCGAGGGTCTCGCGGACGTGGAGCAGGGCGACGGGGTCGACGCGGGCCCCGGCGACGGCGATGCGGACCTTGCCGTCGTCGTGCTCGAGGCGGACCCGGCTGCCGATCCCGACCACGGCGGCCACCGCGACGAGGAAGGCGTCGAAGGCCTCGGGGTCCAGGGTGGCCCGGATGACCTGCACGCCACCGGAGCTCGGACCCTCCATGTGGGTGCCCGGCGCGTGCTGGGCGAGGACCCAGGCCACGGTGGCCGGGACGTCGACCTCCTCGCGGCTCCCCCCGCCGGAGAGCTCGATGACCTGCTCGACGGCGCTCGCGAGGTGGTCGAGGTGGTGGAGGAGGAGGACGGGGCGACCGGCGGCGGCGTCGTCGAGCGAGGTGGAGGTGACGTCACCGGGGCTCGTCGGGACGTCGACGACGACGACACCGCCCTCGAACCCCGCGTCGGGGAGGTCGCGCAGCACGTCGGCGGAGTCGGGGAGGCCGAGCACGATGGCAGCGACGTCGCCGGCCAGCACCTGGCCGAAGACCGCTCCTGAACTGGTCACCGGGACGACCTCGTAGACCTCGTCGGCCAGCTGGCCGGCGAGGTGTGCTGCGACCGCAACATCGAGCTCGGCGATGAGAACCCTGCTTCTCATGCCGGGGAGCATAGGGTCGCGGCCCGGTCCCGCGTGGGACATCGAGATCGGCCGAACGGACCTGCTGCGCGCCCGAACGGCGTGGTGGCTTGCAGAGCCGGGCTCACGACGGTGCCGAGATGCCGCCGCGGTGACGCTCGGTGAGCGCGGTCATCGCGTCGACGAGGTCGCGCATCCGGGTCATCTCGGCCACGGTCAGCCCGGCGAACAGCCCGGGTCCCTCGTCGACGAGTGGCGCGTACATCGCGGAGGTCCGGCGGGCGCCCTCCTTCGTCATCCGCACGAGGACGCGGCGCCGGTCGCCCTCGTCGCGGACCCGCTCGACGAGCCCCTTGGCCTCGAGCCGGTCGATGAGCGCCGTGGTCGCCGCGGGGCGCAGGCCGGTCGCGGTGGCGAGGACACCTGCGGTCTTGGGCCCGTCCGCGAGCCAGTCGAGACAGCGAAGGTCGGCCGCTCCGAGGCCGAGGGCCCGCTGCACGGCGTCGTCGTACGCCTGGACGCTGCGCTGGTAGCGCTGCAGCGACGTGCCGAGGTCGGCCACGAGTTGACGACGGGTCGCCATCCAGATACCTTTCGATCATCGAAATATACGAATCCCGTAGGGAAGGACCGGACATGAGACTACTCGTCATCGGAGGCGGTGTCGCCGGACCGGCCGTCGCTCTCGCGGCGGTGCGCCTCGGCCTGGAGGCCACCGTGCTCGAGCGCCGGGCGGTGGCGGACCCCGAGGAGGGATCGTGGATCGGTCTGGCGCCCAACGGACTCGACGCCCTCGAGGTCCTCGGCGTCCTCGACGACGTGCGCGCCATCGGGTACCCGTCGCACACCACCTCGATGTTCGGGGCGACCGGGAGGCACCTCGGCGACGTCACGCTCGGCACGCCCCTGGCCGACGGGACGGTGGCCCTGACGATGAAGCGGTCGGCGCTCGCGGTGGTCCTCGCCGACGCCGCGGAACGGGCCGGTGCCGTCGTCCGGCGAGGTGCCGAGGTCGTCGACGTGGAGGACGAACCGGGCCGACCGGTGCGGGCGGTCCTCGCCGACGGCACGGTCGTCGAGGGCGACCTCCTCGTCGCCGCCGACGGCGTGCGGTCGCGGATCCGGCGGATGGTCGACCCCGCCGCTCCCGAGGCGCGGTACGTCGGCCTGACGAACTTCGGCGGCATCACGCGGGCGGCCGACCTCGGGGACGCGAGCGCGCTGGGTCTGGCACCGGAGGTCTGGCGGTTCGTCTTCGGGCGCCGGAGCTTCTTCGGGGCCCACCCCCTGCCCACGGGCGACGTCGTGTGGTTCGCCAACGTCCCCCGGGAGCCGATCGGGCACGCCGAGCGGGCCGCGACGTCGGACGAGCAGTGGCTCGCCCTGCTCGCCGGCCTCGTCGCCGACGACGTCGGCCCGGCGGCGGCCCTCGTCGCCGCGGGGTCGCTCGAGCTCGCCGGCGACAGCACCCACGACCTCCCGCACGTCCCGACGTGGTGGCGGGGCCGGACGGTCCTCGTCGGCGACGCCGCCCACGCGCCGAGTCCCAGCAGCGGCCAGGGCGCGGCCATGGCCCTCGAGGACGCGGTCGTCCTGGCTCGGTGCGTGGCCTCCGAGGGAGCTGCCGGGCTCGCGTCCTACGAGCGTGCCCGCCGCCAGCGCGTCGAGGCGGTCGTGCGCGCCGGCGCGAGGAGCAGCGGGGCCAAGGTCCCCGGGCGCCTGAGCAGGGTGCTCGTCGAGACGATGCTGACCGGTGTCTTCCGCTCAGGCGTGGCCGCGAGGTCGGTCCTCGCCCAGACCAGCCACCGACTGGGTCGGTGGGTGCCGGCGCCACACCCACCAGCGGGCTGAGGACGTCAGGCGACCCGGGACACCTCGTGCTCGGCGGGGGCCGCCGTGGGCGCCGGGACGCGGTGGCCGCGCAGGGCCCGTCCGGTGTCGGCGAGGGTGCGCAGGGCCTGCCGCCGGTCGGGCATGAAACGGAGGAAGAACGCCAGCCGCAGCACCCACGCCGTCGCCCCGGTGAGCGGCAGGCCGTAGAGCTCGCCGACCGAGTGGCCGAGCCCGAAGGAGGCCACCCGTCCCAGCCCGCGATAGCGGAACGCCCGCGTGGGACGCCCCCGGACGACGCGGGCGACGTTGGCGCCGACGTGGTGGCCTCCCTTGATGGCCCACAGCGCGTTCGCGGCGACCGGCGCCCCCGTCACCGGGTGCAGCACGCGGGCAGCGTCACCGGCCGCCCAGACGCCGTCGCCGACGGACAGGTCGGACGCCGTGAGGAGCCGCCCACGGAGGTCGTGCAGCTCGTCGCCGAGCCCGGGAAGGCGGACGGGCCGCTGGCCGGTCGTCGCGAGGACGTCGGCCGTCGGCAGGAGCGTGCCGTCGGACAGCCAGGCCGACCCCGCGGTGACCTCGACGAGCCGCACGCCGCAGCGGACCCGGACCCCGAGCCGCTCCAGCTCTGCGGCGGCCCGCCGGGCCAGGCGCGGCTGCGAACCGGCGAGCTCGGGCACGAGCTGCTCGCCCGCGTGGACGACCTCGACGCGCACCCGGCCCCGGCCCCGGTCGGCCACCGCGGCGGCGAGCTCGACCCCGGCGAGGCCCCCGCCGGCGACGAGGACGAGCGGCGGCCGCGCGTCGCCATCGAGGGAACGGTCGGCGAGGCGACCCACCCGGGCGGCGAGGCGCTCGATGTCGCCGGGCGCGCGCAGCGTCCAGCCGTGCTCGGCGAGGCCGGGGACGAGGGCGGTCGGCTCCCGGCCCCCGGTGCCGACGACGAGGTGGTCCCACGTCATCGTGCGCGTCACGGCCGACCCAGCGGGCCGCCACGTCACGGTGCGGCGCTCGCGGTCGACCTCGGTGACGACGCCGTGCTCGACGCGGGCCAGGGGGCACGCGCTCGCGACGGGGGTGCGGGTGCGCGCGAAGGGCAGGAGGCCGGCGAGGACCTCCCCGGTGAAGCCGTGGAAGCTGTGGGCGGGGTCTGCCGTGACGACGACGACCTCGACCTCGCCGCGCCGGATCTCGCGCCGCAGACCCCGGGCGAGGGCGGCGTACGCGTGGAGCGTGACGTACCCGCCCCCGAGGAGCACGACGCGCGTCATGCCGCCACCCCGGCCCCGACCGGGCCGAGGGCCGCGACGGGGCGGCCGAACGAGGTGGGAGCCGCGGGGACGAAACCGAGGTGGGCCAGGTCGGCCGCGAGGCCGCGGGTGCGGTCCACGAGGTCGAGGCCCGGGTTCCCGATCGAGAAGTGCTGCCGCTGCCCGGACAGGGCGAGCATCGCGGTCTCGGCGAAGCACGCGTAGGCGCGACCGTCGGGGAGGCCGATGTCGCTGCCGTGCAGCCGCAACGAGGGGACGTCGACGACGCCGCCGTCGAGGACGAGGACGTCGGGCCGCTCCACGAGGAGCCCGGGCGAGGTGTTGCGCGGCTGCGTCGCGTCGATGACGACCGCGCCCGGCGCGAGGTGCTCGGCCCGCAGGACCGCGTCGGCCGAGGCGGTGAGCAGGATGACGAGGTCGGCGTCGGCGACGGCCCGCAGGTCGGTGGCGGTCGTCGTGGGGACGCGCCCACCGACCTCGGCGGCCAGGCCTGCGAGGCGCGGCGCCGTGCGCGAGACGAGGACGAGGTGCTCGACCCCGCCGTCACGGGCGAGGAGGCGGGTCACCGCGGTGCCGACACTGCCCGTGGCGCCGACGACGGCGACCCGACGCCCTCCGGTGGGGACGAAGAGGTCGAGGGCGTCGCGGGCCTGGCGCTCGACGGTGGCCGCGGTGAAGGCGTTGCCGTTCGTCACGGCGATGTCCGTGCGGGTGCGCAGCGAGGCCCCGCCGGCGGTGACGGTGGCGGTGAGCGCCCCGAGGCCGACGACCCCGGACCCGAGCGACACGGCGCGGTCGACCGCCCGGGCGACACGTGCCCGGCCCTCGGCCGGTGCCTGGAGGAGGTGCCGGGCGCCGAACGGCACGAGGACGACGTGGCCGACCTGCTCCCCGCCGACCTCGACCGCGGCGATCGTCACGGGAGGCAGCGGAAGGCGGCGCAGCGCGGTGTCGTAGACCTTCTCGGGCACCCGGCCGAGCGGGCGCCAGACGCGGGCGAGGTCCTCTCCGGTGCGCGTGCGGGGGTGGACGAGGAAGGTGAACGAGGTACGGGTCACGACGGCACTCCAGTGGTCGGCGCGGCCGCGAGGTCGGGCCGGTGCGACAAGCAGGAGCGGTGCTGCCCGGTCCTGATACACCGGGCGCCGCCGTGAGCACCCTCACCGGTCGTCCCGCGGTCCGGGCAGCGCTCTCCTGGCGACGTGTGTCATCCTGTGGTTAGGTAAGCCTCACCTTCAGGCCCGCGCCGGGCCCCGACCACCCGAGAGGGGGAGCCGTGATCGTCTGCCAGTGCCACGTCGTCAACGACACCGCGATCGCGGCTGCCGTCGACGCCGGCGCCCGCACCCTCGGGCAGGTCTGCCGGATGACCGGTGCCGGGCGCGACTGCGGGGCCTGCGTGTTCTCGGTCCGACGGCTGGTGTGCGAGCATGAGGCACCCCGTTCCGCCGAGGACCTGGAGTTCCGCGATGAGGCCAGTTGACCCCAGGGTCGTCGAGCTGCTCAACGACGCGCTGACCTTCGAGCTCACCGTCACCAACACGTACTTCCTCCACGCCCGGATGCTCGACAACTGGGGGTTCCCGAAGCTCGGCAAGGTCTTCTACGACCTGTCGATCGACGAGATGCGTGACGCCGACGCCCTCATCAGCCGCATCCTGCTCTTCGAGGGCCACCCCAACGTCCAGCGCCTCAACCCGATCCGGATCGGTGAGGACGCCGAGGAGATGCTGCGCATCGCGCTCGAGGGCGAGATCGCCGCCGTCGCCCAGTTCAACTCCTCCGCCCAGGAGACCCACGACCTCGGCGACCACGCCAGCGCCGCCATCTTCGAGGAGATGGCCCGCGACGAGGAGAAGCACGCCGACTGGTTCGAGTCGCAGATCGAGGCCATCATGCGCATCGGCCTGCCGCAGTACCTCTCGCAGCAGATGGAGACCACGACCCCCTGACGCGCGTCGGGTCGGTCCTCGTCGCGTGAGCGGCCGGGGTCAGCCCGTGCCGGGACGGTCGAGCCCCGCGGGGTCGGCCAGGTGTCGCAGCACCGCCTGCTGGAGCAGCCCGGCGTGCGCGCCGTCGACGATCCGGTGGTCCGCGGTCGCCACGAGGACGCAGGTCGGTCTCGCGACGACGTCGGTGCCGACGACGACCGGCCGGTCGCGCACCGCCCCGATGGCGAGGTAGACCGGCACCCGCGCGAACGGCACCGGCGCGAGGAACGCCTCCTCGAGACCGAGGGTGCCGACGTTGGAGACGAAGGCGGTGCCGAGCGGGCGACCCGGTTGTCCGAGCAGTCCGCGGCCCAGGCCGCCGGTGACCAGGCTCGCGACGTTGACCACGGGTCGCATCGCCCAGATCGGCACGGCGCGCATGATCGAGGACGACCGCCGGAACGAGCGGTCCTGCCCGGCGCGCACCGTGAGGGCGCCCGCCTCGACCGCGCGCGCGACCTCCAGGGTGGTCAGGCGGTCGGCGTCGTGCACCCGGACGGGCGCGAGGTCACGGCCGCCCTCGATGTCGACGGCGAACGCGACGGTGACCTCGTGGATGGGCCGCAGACGTCCGAGGACCACGCGGGCCCGTACGTCGGGCACGTCCCGCAGCGCGCGGCCGAGGGCGGCACCGACGAGGTGGGTCAGGGTGACGCGGACGCCGTGCTCGGCCCGGAGCGTGGCCAGGTGCGCGAGCGCGACCGAGACGTCGACCTCGGCGCGGGCGTGGATCCGACCCTCGGAGGGGGCCTTCCAGCTCGCGACGGCGATCTTGCGGCGGACCGTCGGGCGCGTCACGCGCGCACCTCGACCCGGCCGGCGGGTCGGAGGCCGGTGAGGGCGACCCGCACCACCGCGCGAGGTGTCTCGGCCAGGGCGGCCAACGGCGCCGCGCGGCGCGGGAGGGTGAGGCGGGGGCGGTCGCCCTCGACGGCGTCGGTGACAGCGAGCGCCACGGCGTCGGCATCGAGGACCGGGAGGACGCGCAGCGAGCGGGCGCGGGCGAAGGCCGCGGCGGCGAGGGGCTGGGTGCTGATGCGGTCCATCATCTCGGAGGCGACGGGGCCGACCTCGACCGTCGTCGTGCGGACACCGGTGCCGCGCAGCTCGATCCGCAGCCCGGCCAGCGCCGCCGACAGGCCGGCCTTCGTGGCGCCGTAGACCGACAGCCCGGGGAAGGTGGCGACCGCGGCGAGGGAGGAGATCCCGACGACGCAGCCGTTCCGCCGGGCGAGCATGGAGGGGAGGACGAGGCGCGTCAGCTCCAGCGGGGCCACGAGGTTGAGGGCCACGGCGTCGGCGACCTCCCCGTCGCGGACCTCGGCGAGCGGCCCGAGGGTCTCGACGGCGGCGTTGTGGACCAGGACGTCGACGGGACCGTGGTGCGCCTCGGCGCGGGCCAGGACGTCGGGGAGGCCGGCCGTGTCGGTGAGGTCGGCGGCGACGGCCGCACCACCCACCCGCTCGGCCAGGGCCGTCAGCGGCTCGGGGCGGCGGGCGACGAGGGTGAGCCGGGCCCCGCGGCGGCCGAGCTCGGCGGCGAGGCGGGAGCCGATGGTCCCGGTGGCACCGGTCAGCAGGACGTGGGAACCGGTGAGCCGCATGCGCACAGTGTGGGTGCTGGAGGCCCTCGTCGCCGCAGCGGCCCGGCCGAGCGCTCGGTGTCGAACCTTCCGGACTGCCCTGGACCCCCCTCCGGCCCCGGCCACGGCTCCGGCGCCCGCTACGTCCCCGGTTGTGTCGCTCGCTACGGCCCCGGCTCCGGCGCCCGCTACGTCCCCGGCTCAGGCGCTCGCTACGGCGCAGTAGGTGTCGCGATCACAGCACCTACTGCGCCGTAGCACGCATCTTCAAGGGTGGGGACGGTGGTGCGGGGGTGGGTATCGGGGCGGTTTCAGTCCGGCGCGGCGGTGTCGGGGGTGTCGAGGCGCAGCCCGAGGAACCGCCCGCCCTCGGGGCCGTCGAGCTCGTGGAAGCCCAGCCGCGCGTAGAACGCGAGGGCCCCGGTGTTGGCCGGGTCGACCCCGAGGTGCAGGCCCCGGGCGCCGGCCGTGGCCAGCCGCTCGGCCATCGCTGCCATGACCCTGCGTCCCCAGCCCTGGCCCTGGAGCCGGGGCAGGAGGTCGACGTGGAGGTGCGCCGGGTACGCGTCGACGTACCGGGCCGTCGGCCGCAACGATGAGTGCACCCATCCGATGAGGCCCTCGTCGGCCGGTGACCCGCCACTCCCTCGCGGGTAGCGCTCGCGCAGCGGCGGCAGCCAGACGTCCTCCATCCAGTCCTCGAAGGCCGTGGTGTCGGGCGCGCCGAGGCAGTAGCCGGCGACGCCGTCCTCGTCCTGGACGACGAGCGCCACGGCATCGGGGAAGACGACGTAGGGACCGGCGAAGAGGTGGCCGAGCAGGTCGGGGTCGGCGTGGACGGCGCTCGCGTCCCGGCCCGCGGCGCCGGTCAGGAGGCAGACGCGGTAGAGCGCGGGGAGGTCGTGGACCGTCGCGTCCCGCAGCACCGCCATGCCGCCCACGCTAATCGGGCGAAACGCCCACGGGAGGCCGGGCGCGCGGCTTACGCTCGCCGTCGTCGTGAGGGAGGGAGCAGCCGTGCCGGGTGGAGCCACGGGAGGGTCGGCCCGCCTGTCGTCGGGGGCGACGGCCGTCCTCGTGGCCCTCGGCCTGCTCGTCGGGGGTGCGACCTCCGCGGTGTCCGCCGTCGTCGCGACCGGGTCGGCCGCCGTCGCCCTCGGGTGGGACGAGAGCACGACCACAGGCGCCGATGCCGCAGCGGCGCCCTCGCAGGACTCCTCCTCCGCCGCCCCGTCGACGACACCGCCGGTGGAGCCGTCGGAGACGGTCACCCCGACGCCGTCGGCATCGCCGATGCTGAGCCCCACGCCCGCGCCGAGCCCCACGCCCACGGCGACCCCCACGGCGACGCCGACCCCGCGTCCGACCGCGAAGCCCGCCGCCGCCGCGGCCACGGGCCTCGTCCTCGTCACGTCGGTCGTCGACGGCGACACCCTCAAGGTCCGGCTCGGCGGGGTCACCGAGCGGGTCCGGGTCATCGGCATCGACACCCCGGAGCTCCGGGGCGGGGAGTGCTACGCGCAGCAGGCGAGCAGCCGGATGCAGTCGCTCGTGCAGTCGAAGAAGGTGCGCCTCGTCCGCGACCGCACCCAGGACGACCGCGACCGCTACGGGCGGCTGCTGCGCCACGTCCAGCTCGCCGACGGCCGCCAGGTCGCGAAGCTCCTCATCGCCGGCGGCTTCGGTGAGGAGTACACCTACGACCGGGCCTACGCCGGTCAGGCCGCCTACCGGGCCGCCGAGAGCGCGGCGCGCAAGGCGGGCAAGGGCATCTGGAGCAGCGGGTGCCTGGCCCCACCTCCGGCTGCCCCCGGCACGTGCGTCATCAAGGGCAACGTCGCCAACGACGGCGAGAAGATCTACCACCTGCCCGGCCAGCAGTTCTACGCCGTCACCACGATCGACCAGGCCAAGGGCGAGCGCTGGTTCTGCAGCGAGTCCGATGCGGTGGCGGCCGGCTGGCGGAAGTCCAAGCGCTGAGCGTCAGGCGGTCGCCGGACCGAAGCCGGTGACCACGAGGACGACCTCGCCCGCCTCGTCGGTCGCGGCGAGGTCGAGCTCCGCGCTGATCCGCCAGTCGTGGTCGCCGTCGGGGTCCTCGAGGATCTGCTCGACGAGCCAGTACCCCTCCTCCTCGGTGACCCTGAAGAGGGCGGGCCCGCGCGCCTCGGGGCCGGTGCCGAGGTCGCCGTACTCGGTGAGGTAGGTGGAGGCCGCGTCCTCCCACTCCTCCGCGGTGAGTCCGCCGTCGAGGGCGGCGAGCGCGCTCCAGCGGCGCAGTGAGACCAGCTCGATGCGCCGGAACATGCTCTGCCGCACCATGACCCGCAGTGCGCGGGGGTTGGCCGACAGGGCGCGGCCCTCCGACGACGGGCGGACGTCGGAGGCCGGGAGGTCGGTGGGGTTGGCGAGCGACTCCCACTCGTCGAGGAGGCTGGAGTCGGTGTGCCGCACGACCTCGCCGAGCCACTCGACGAGGTCGTCGAGCTCCTCGGTGCGGGCCGACGTCGGGACGGTCGAGCGGAGCGCGCGGTAGGCGTCGGTGAGGTAGCGCAGGACGACGCCCTCGGCCCGGGCGAGCTTGTGGTGGGCGGTGTACTCGCCGAAGGTCATCGCGCGCTCGTACATCTCGCGGACGACGGACTTCGGCGACAGGCCGCGCGGGTCGACCCACGGGTGGTTCTGCCGGTAGACGCGCAGGGCACCCTCCAGCTCCTCGGCGAGCGGCCGCGGCCACGAGACGTCGTCGAGGGCCTCCATCCGGTCCTCGTAGTCCATGCCGTCGGCCTTCATCGCACCGACCGCCTCGCCCCGGGCCTCGTAGCGCTGGGCCATGAGGACGGGTCGCGGGTCGTCGAGGGTGGCCTCGATGACGGTGACGACGTCGAGCGCGTAGCCGGGCGCCGCGGGGTCGAGCAGCTCGAGCGCCGCGAGGGCGAAGGCCGAGAGCGGCTGGTTGAGGGCGAAGCCGTCGTGGAGGTCCAGGCCCACCTGGAACGGGCCCTCGGGGTACGGGTCACCCTCGACCCGGAGGAAGCGCTCGAGCGGCCCCGGCTCGTGGGTCGGCCGCGAGGTGGTGGCGGCGTCGTCATCGGACTCGCCCGCGGTGGCGTCGGGCTCCGACGCGGTGATCCCGGCCTCGGCGAGGAGCCGTCCGAGGGAGCCGAGGCCGGCGCCCGGGGCGTCGGCGGCATCGGCGTCGTCGTCGGTCCCGGCGGCCCCGGCGTCGTCCGGGTCCCTGGTCTCGGGGGCCGCCGCCGCCACCGCCTCGTCGACGGGGGCCTCCAGGGGCGGCAGCCACGCGTCACGCGCCGACCCGTCATCGGGTTCGATCACCTCGGCGCGCAGCAGCGACGCCATCACCTGCACGGCCCGCTCGACGAGCGCGTCGCGGCGCGCGTCCTCCTCGTGGTTGTCGAGGAGCAGCGTGTGCAGGGCCGCCTGCTGGCCCTCCCACTGGTCGAGGACGTTGAGGACCATCGCGTGGTTGACGACCATCCGCGACCGCAGCGGCTCGGGGTCCGCCGACACGAGGCGCTCGTACGTCGCCTCGTTGTACGTCAGCACACCCTCGGGAGGCTTGCGGCGCACCACCTTCCGGCGCTTCTTGGGGTCATCGCCGGCCTTCGCCAGCAGCTTCGCGTTCTCGATGACGTGCTCGGGCGCCTCGACGACGACGTACCCCACGGTGTCGAAGCCGGCCCGTCCCGCGCGTCCCGCGATCTGGTGGAACTCACGCGCCCGCAGGACCCGCTGCTTCCGCCCGTCGTACTTCGTGAGCGAGGTGAGCAGGACGGTGCGGATCGGCACGTTGATGCCGACGCCGAGGGTGTCGGTGCCGCAGATGACGGCGAGCAGCCCGGCCTGGGCGAGCGTCTCGACGAGGCGCCGGTACTTCGGCAGCATCCCCGCGTGGTGGACGCCGATGCCGTGCAGCACGAGTCGCTTGAGCGTCACGCCGAAGCCCTTGCCGAAGCGGAAGCCGCCGACGGCCTCCTTGATCGCGGCCTTGCGCGCCGAGGAGACGATGTCGACGCTCATCAGCGCCTGCGCGTTCTCGACCGCGGCGGCCTGGGTGAACGCGACGACGTAGACGGGCGCACGGTCATCCCGCAGGAGCAGCTCGAGGGTGTCGTGCAGCGGGATCAGGACCCACTCGAACTCCAGCGGCACGGGGCGATCGGCCCCGGCCACCGCGACGGTCTCGCGGCCGGTCCGCCGCGCGAGGTCCTCCTCGAACACGGTGGTGTCGCCGAGGGTCGCCGACATGAGGAGGAACTGCGTCGCGGGCATGAGGAGCAGCGGGACCTGCCACGCCCAGCCGCGGTCGGGCTCGGTGTAGAAGTGGAACTCGTCCATGACGACGAGCCCGATGTCGGCGAGCTCGCGCTCGCGCAGGGCGTGGTTGGCCAGGACCTCGGCCGTCGCGCAGATGATGGGGGCGCCGGGGTTGACCGCCGCGTCGCCCGTGAGCATCCCGACGTTCCCGGCGCCGAAGATCTCGACGAGGGCGAAGAACTTCTCGCTGACCAGGGCCTTGATGGGGGCGGTGTACCAGCTGCGCCGGCCGTCGGCGACGGCCTGGGCGTGGGCCGCGACCGCGACGAGCGACTTGCCCGAGCCGGTCGGCGTCGCGAGGACGACGTGCGCCCCACCGGCGAGGGCGAGGACGGCCTCCTCCTGGGCGGGGTAGAGCGAGAAGCCACGCTCACCGGCCCAGTCGAGGAAGACGTCGAAGGCACCGTCCGCGCCGGCGCTGGGGTCGCCGGTGAGGCGGTCGGTGAGCGTCATCGAACCCGATCCTCCCCCATCGAGGGAGCGGGCTCAGCAGGGCCGCTCGTGGTTGGCCTCCCACGACCGCCGGACGAGGTCGGTGAGGACGCCGCGGTCGAGGTCCTCGAGGCGCTTGACGTACAGGCAGCCCTTGCCCGTCGTGTGCGGGCCGAGGCGCTCGAGGAGGTCGGTGTTCGAGCCGTAGAACGTCAGGCCGTACAGGGTGAGCGCGGCCTTGCGGGCGGCCAGGCCCACCGCGAACCACTCGCGGTCCTTGCCGTCGGCGGTCCGGTAGGGCTGGCGCCCGAAGCCGATGGTGCCCGGCCCCCACATCACGGGGTCGGCGCCGGTGACCTCGCGCATGAGGTCGACGACGGCTCGGGCGTCCTCGCGACGCCGGTCGTCCGCGACGGCGTCCAGGTAGGTCCCGACGTCGCCGTCGTGCGGTTGGGTCCTGCGGTCCGGTGTCGTCGCCATCGGTGCCTCCGGTCGGGGTCGGGGTTGGGGGGGCGGGCGGCCGTCAGCGGCCGCGGGGGTTCTGGCTGGCACCGACGTGCTCGGTCAGCCAGTCGACGAGCGGGCGGACGGCGCGCCAGTCCTCACGCACCCGGTCGACGGCTGCCGGGGTGGTGAGCCAGTCGGGAGACCCGTGGAGCCTGCTGGCGAAGAGGACCTTGTGGCGCAGCAGCTCGAGGCGGGGGTGGTCGGCGGCGACCCCGCGCGGTCGGGTGGCCACCCGGTCGCCGCCGACCTCGAAACCCTGCCCCACGAGCCCGTCGACGATCCCCTGGAGCTCCTGCCCCGACCTCGGGGCATCGACGGCGGCCCGGAAGCGGGGAACCTGGTCGGTGCCGGTGGGGTAGAAGCCGCCGCCGGCCATCAGGCCCCCCGGGGCGACCTGGACGTAGAAGCCCATCCCGGCGACCTGCGAGGTCAGGGCCCCCTGGTGCTCCTTGTACGGGGACTTGTCGGCGCTGAACCTCACGTCGCGATGGGGCCGGAAGAGCTTCGCGGCGCCGAACTCGTCCTCGAGGGCGTCGACGAGCGCCTCCATCGGGCCACGGACGGAGTCGGCGTAGCGCTGCGCGTTCGCCTGCCACCAGGTGCGGCTGTTGTCGGCCTCGAGGTCCTCGTAGAAGTCGAGCGCGTCGAGCGGGATGCCCTGGAAGCCGGTCACCTGTCCACTGTCGCACCCGCCGCCGACGTCGTCACCACCCATCCGGTCGAGGTGGAACCCGACCGCGAGGTGGTGGGTTCTCACCTCGATTCGATGCCAGGCCCAGCGGTTCGAGGTGAAACCCGACTCCGAGGTGGTCGGATCTCACCTCGAACCGGGGCTCAGGGGGCGAGGGCGGCCTCGAGGGTGGCCAGCTCGTCGGCGGTCAGCTCGAGGTCGGCGGCCTGCACCGAGTCCTCGACCGACGCCGGACGCGACGCACCCGGGATCGGGATGACGACGGGTGCGAGCGAGAGCTCCCACGCCAGGGCGACCTGCTGGGGCGAGACCCCGCGGGCCCCGGCCACCTCGGCGAAGGCGCCGTGTGTCGCGCCGAGGTCGGCCGCCCGACGGATGCCACCGAGCGGGCTCCACGGCAGGAACGCGATCCCGAGCGAGGCGCAGTGCTCGAGCTCGGCCCGGCTGTCGAGGAAGGCCGGCGAGAACTGGTTCTGCACCGAGGCCAGCCGGCCGCCGAGGACCTCGTTGGCCTCGTCGATCTGGGCGATCGTGGCGTTCGAGATGCCCGCACGGGCGATCACGCCCTCCTCGAGCAGCTCGGCCAGGGCGCCGACCGACTCGGCGTAGGGCACGGCCGGGTCGGGTCGGTGGAACTGGTAGAGCCCGATCGCCTCGACGCCGAGCCGCTGGGCGGACGCCTTGGCGGCCTGCTTGAGGTAGGTCGGGTCCCCGTTGCGCGTCCACGACCCGTCACCGGGACGCAGGTGGCCGCCCTTGGTGGCGACGACGATGCCGGACGTATCGCCGGTCCAGCTGCGCAGGGCGCCGGCGATGAGCTCCTCGTTGTGGCCCACGTCCCCGGCGTCACGGTGGTAGGCGTCGGCGGTGTCGATGAGGGTGACGCCGGCGTCGAGGGCGGCGTGGATCGTGGAGACCGAGCGCGACTCCTCGGGCCGTCCCTCGATGGACATCGGCATCCCGCCGAGGCCGATGGCCCCGACCCGGAGGTCCGCGATGGCGCGGTGCTGCATGGGTGTCTCCTGTTCGTGGTGCTTGAAGTGTCAACCGGACTACGGTCCTCGGGGCCAACCCGATCGCGTCCCACGGGCTTCCCGTTACACCGAATTCCCCACCCTCGCTGGGCAATGTCTGCCGACGCCACCGGTGCATTCTGGCGGATGGCGACAATGAGCGAGAGCGCCACACTTCCCACACTCGACTGTCAACGGACATCACCCAGCCGGGGTCCCCGCCCCGGCGGTCCGAGGATCCCCGAGGAGCGCCATGACCCGCACCACCACCCGTCTGTTCGCCGCCGTCGCCGTCGCCCCGCTGGTCCTCCTCGCGGCCTGTGGCGCCGAGGAGGAGCCGGCCGGCCCCGGGGGTGGCGAGGAGAAGGTCAAGATCGCCGCGATCTTCTCCGGTCCGACCAACGACGCCGACTACAACGCCGTCGGGCTCCAGGCCCTCAAGGCGGCCGAGACCGCCGGCGCCGAGATCTCCTTCACCGAGAAGGTCGCGGTCCCCGACATCGAGGCCCGCCTCAACGAGGCCGTCGGCGACGGCGCCGACGTCGTGTGGACCCACGGCTCGCAGTTCTACGAGGCCACCGCCAAGGTCGCCGAGGCCAACCCCGACGTCAGCTTCATCGGGGAGTACGACGGCGAGGCCAAGGGCCTGCCGGCCAACGTGTGGACCATCGACCGCCAGTTCCACATCGGCTTCTACGGCATGGGCGTCTTCGCCTCGAAGCTGAGCAAGACCGGCACCGTCGGCTACGTCGGCGGGCTGTCGCTGCCGTTCTCGATGGCCGAGGTGCACGCGATGGAGCAGGCGATCAAGGACACCGGCGCCGCCACGACCATCAAGCCCGTGTGGACCGGCGACTTCAACGACGCCGCGAAGGCGCAGCAGTTCTCCACCCAGCTCATCGGCAGCGGCGCCGACGTCATCGTCGGCTCGCTGAACCAGGGCGCCACCGGCACCTTCCAGGCCTTCGAGGGCAAGCCCGAGGGCAGCGGCTGGGTCACCGCCAAGTACACCGACAAGTCCGCCGCCGCGGGCTCGCACTACGCCGGCTCGCTCGAGTACGACTTCACCAAGCCGCTCGCCGAGGTCCTCGGCAAGATCAAGGCCGGCACGACGACGGGCCGCTACCCCCTCGGCTTCGACACCGGCGTGAAGATCCTCATGTCCGACTCGGTCCCCGCCGACGTCAAGGCGGCGGTCGACGAGACGGTCGCCAAGGTCACCTCCGGCGAGGTCACCGTCGCGCTCGACACCTCCAAGATCGGCTGATCCGGGGCGATGAGCGACACGACGGCCGCGGCGGCCGCGGCGGCCGCCCCCCTCCTGCGGATGTCCGGCATCCGCAAGACGTTCGGGCCGGTCGTGGCCCTGGACGGCGTCGACTTCACGGTCGCGCCGCGCCAGGTCCACGGCCTGCTCGGCGGCAACGGAGCGGGCAAGACGACCCTGATGAACGTGCTGTACGGGCTCTACGCGCCGGACGCCGGGACCGTCGAGATCGAGGGCAGGGCCGTCGAGGTCGCCTCCCCGCGCGACGCGATCGCGGCCGGTGTCGGCATGGTCCACCAGACCTTCCTCCAGGTCGACGTCTTCACCGTCGCCGAGAACGTCGTGCTCGGGACCTCGACCAAGGGCGTCGACGTCGTGGCGCGGCTGCGCGAGCTCTCGGACCGTTTCGGCCTGGCCGTCGACCCCACCGCTCGCGTCGCCGACCTCCCCGTCGGGGTCCGCCAGCGCGTCGAGATCCTCAAGGCGCTCTACCGCGGGGCCAAGGTCCTCGTCCTCGACGAGCCGACCACCAACCTCACCCCGCAGGAGGTCGACGACCTCTTCGGCTCGATGCGGGCCATCGTCGACGAGGGGATGTCGGTCGTCCTCATCACCCACAAGATCCGCGAGACGATGGCCGTCTGCGACGCGATGACGATCATGCGCGACGGCCGTTGGGTCGCCACCGTCGACGCGAAGGACACCACCGCCGACGACCTCGCGGCCCGGATGGTCGGGACCGCGGCTGCGGTCGGTGACGACGCCGTGAAGGTCGCGCTCGGCGAGGCGGAGATCGGCGAGGCCACCCTCGACGCCCCCGACGTCGACACCTCCAGCGACGGCACCGAGGGCCTCGCGCGGACCGGCCGGACCCGAGGCGCCGAACGGCTCGTCGTCAACGGCCTCACCGTGCAGGGCCCCGGCGGTGCCGGCTCCAAGGCCCTCGTCGACGACGTCTCCATCTCCCTGCACCCCGGCGACATCCTCGGCATCGCCGGAGTCGCCGGCAACGGCCAGGTCGAGCTCGCGGAGGCGCTCACCGGATGTCGTTCCGCCGCGGGCTCGTTCGTCCTTGACGGCACCGACCTCGCCGGACGACCGACCGCCGACTGGCTCGAGTCCGGGGTCGTCTACGTGCCCGAGGACCGCCAGCGCGACGGCATCCTGCCGGGTGCGGGCATCACCGAGAACCTCGTCCTCGGCTCACACCGCCGGCGGGCGCGAGGCGGCCTCATCAACTGGGGCGAGGCGCGCGCCGAGGCGGTGGCGGCCATCGAGGAGTTCAGCGTCAAGACGCCCAGCGCCTCGACCCCGTGCGGCCAGCTCTCCGGCGGCAACATCCAGCGCGTCATCCTCGCCCGGGCGTTCGCCCACCGGCCCAAGGTGCTCCTGCTCCACAACCCGACCCGCGGCCTCGACATCGCGTCGACCGCGTTCGTCTACGACCGGGTCCGCCGGGCGGCCGCGGAGGGGTGCGTCGTCATCGTCATCTCCGAGGACCTCGACGAGGTCATCGCGCTGGCCGACCGCGTCAAGGTCGTCTACTCGGGCCGCCTCGTCGGCGACGTCGCGCGGGGCGCGACCGACCCCTACGAGCTCGGCCGCCTCATGACAGGAGTGGGTGCATGAGCACCGCCGTCCTGGCCCGGCCCAGCGCCGCCGACCGGGTCCGCTCGGTCGTCGTCGCAGCGGTGCCCTACGTGCTGGCCGTCCTCGCGGCCTTCGCCGTCGTGGCGGTCATCATCGTGCTCCTCGGGCACGACCCGGTGCGGGCGTTCCGCGCCGTGCTCACCAACTCGTTCCGCAACCCCACCGGGATGGTGCAGACCCTCCAGAAGTGGGTGCCGCTGACCCTGCTGGCGCTCGCCTTCGCCATCCCCCTGGCGGCGGGCCGCTTCAACATCGGTGGCGAGGGCCAGATGATCCTCGGCGCCACCGGGTCCGTGGCCGTGGGCATCACCCTGTCGGACCTGCCGCTCATCGTCCTGCTCCCCCTGACGATCCTCGCGGGCGTCGTCGCCGGTGCGGTGTGGGCGGGCATCTCGGCCTGGCTGATGCAGCGCTTCCACGTCAACGAGATCCTCTCGACGGTGCTCCTCAACTTCGTCTCCTTCGAGATCCTCGACTTCTTCGCGTCCGTGGTGTGGTCCGACCCGGGAGCCGGCGGCGCGGTGACCCTGCCCATCGGTGTCGGCGCCGAGCTGCCCACCCTGGGCCGGCCGCCGATGCACGTGGGCGTCATCCTCGTGGCCCTGCTCGCCGCCGTCGCGGCTGTCCTGGCCAAGCGCTCGGTGGCCGGGTTCGAGCTGACCGCGGTCGGGCTCAACGAGCGGGCCGCGAAGCTCCACGGCGTGCGCACCGGGCGGGTGGCCGTGATGTCGATGGTCGTCGCGGGCGCGGTCGGCGGGCTCGCCGGCGCCATCGAGGTCGCCGGGGTCCACCAGCGGATGCTCGAGGGGATCCAGAGCAACTTCCTGCTCCTCGGCATCATCATCGGGCTCATCGCCCGCGGGTCGCTCATGGCGGTGCCGTTCGTCGCCTTCGGCATCGCCGTCCTCGAGGTCGGGGCGGGCAGCATGCAGCGCGTGTCCGGGGTGCCCGTCGAGGTCGTCCTCATCCTCGAGGGCCTGATCCTGCTGTTCATCCTCATGTCCGACGTCGTCGTCTCCCGGATGCGGCAGTCCCGAGCGAAGGCGGCGTCATGACCGAGTTCCTCGCCCTCACCATCACCGCGATGGTCCCGTTCCTCTTCGTCGCCCAGGGCACCATGCTCAGCGGCCGGGCGGGCATCTTCAACGTCTCGCAGGAGGGGCTCATGCTCCTCGGCGCGGCCGTGGGGTACCTCGTGTCGCTGTCGGTGGGGTCCAACGCCGTCGGCCTCGTCGTCGCCGGCCTCGCAGGAGGGGTGTTCGGGGCCGTCCTCGCGTGGGCGACGACCTACCTGCGGATGGACCAGTTCGTCGTCGGCCTGGCCCTGTTCTTCCTCGCGGGCGGCACGGCGAGCCTGCTCTACCGGGTCGTCATCGGTGACGACGAGCCGCCGCGCATCAAGCCGCTGCCCGACGTCCTGCTCGGCCAGGACCTCCTCGTCTACCTCGCCATCGCGCTGTCCGTGGCGCTGTGGTGGTGGCTCTACCGCACCGACGCCGGGATGCGGCTGCGGTCGGTCGGCGAGAACCCGAAGGCCGCCGACAGCCTCGGGATCGACGTCACGCGGACCCGGATGGTCGCGGGCACCGTGGGCGCGGCGCTCATGGCGGTCGGTGGCGCCTACCTGCCGATGGTGTTCTCCGGGGTCTACGCCGACGGCATCGTCGCCGGGCGCGGCTGGCTCGCCATCGCGCTGGCGTTCTTCGGCGGCTGGCGCCCCCAGCTGATCCTGCTCGGCTCGGCGTTCTTCGCGGCGATGGAGGTCATGGCGCAGAAGGCGCAGGTCACCGGGCTCGCGGTCCCGCACCAGTTCGTGTCGATGCTGCCCTACGTCGCGACCCTGCTCGTCATGGTCTTCGCGTTCCGCTGGGCGCTCGTCCCGCAGTTCCTCGGACGCAACTACGACCGCGAGTCCCGGCTCGTCGGTTAGCTGCCTCCCCGCTTCGTCAGGGCCGACTCCTTGTGGGCTGCCCTGGCGCCGGTCTTCGCGGACTCCACGAGGTAGTACGGGTCGTCGTCGGTCGGTCGGAACTGCTGTCCGTCGAACTGGAAGTCGCTCGTGCGCTGCTCCACGACCGTTCCGTGGGTTCGGCCCTGGGAGGTGTTCCAGCTGACCTCGTCGCCCTTCGCGTACGCCATCGGGTGCTCCTCACGTCGGGGTGCGGGGCTGCATCACACCCCGTCGGCGTCGGCCCTACCCGGCGGTGCGACGCGGCAACCCACGTTGTCCATCGTTGTCGCGGAGGACGACTCGGACGTTCACCTGCCGTTCGTCGAGGGGCCTGTTCCTAGCGGTCGCCCCGACCCGGTGGAGGTGCTACGTTCACGCCGCAAACCTGTGGTCGAGGCGGCGTGACCCGTCGGCCTCCCACCCTTTCCCTGGAGGATGCATGGCTGTCTCGCCGTTCCGCCGGTTCGTGACGAGGGTCGCCGTCGGCGCCCTCGCCGTCGCCGTTCCCGTCGTCCTGACGCCGCCCCCGGCGGCCGCAGAGCACGGCTGACCTGCTGCTCTCCGAGTACGTCGAGGGTTCCGAGCAACAACAAGGCCCTCGAGATCTACAACGGCACCGGCGCCAGCGTGGACCTCGCCGCACAGGGCTACAGCGTCCAGTTCTTCGCGAACGCGAACACGACCGCCGGCCTCACCATCCCGCTCAACGGCACCGTCGCCACGGGGGACGTCTTCGTCCTGGCCCAGGCGACGGCCGAACCCCGCGATCATCGCCGCCTCCGACCAGCTGAACGGGAGCACGTCCTGGTTCAACGGCAACGACACGGTCGTCCTCCGCAAGGGGACGGACGTCGTCGACTCGCTCGGTCAGATCGCGTCCAACCCGACGTCCGAGTGGGGCTCCGGCCTCGTCAGCACGGCCGACAACACGCTGCGTCGCAAGGCGAGCATCTGCGCCGGTGACACGGACCCGACGAATCCCTTCGACCCCGCCCTGGAGTGGGACGGCTTCGCGAGCAACACCTTCGGCGGACTCGGCGCCCACACCGCGAACTGTGGCACCGAGCCCACCGATGAGGCCCCCGAGGTCGAGTCGGTCGTCGCGGCCGACGAGGCCTCCGGCTCGGTCAACGCCCGTCCGTCGTCTCCTTCAGCGAGCCGGTGAACGCCGACCCCGCGCCTTCGCGTCTCACCTGCACCACCTCTGGCACCGTGGCCACGACCGCCACGGCCAACGCGGCCAAGGACGTGTGGACGCTGCGCCCGGCCCAGCCGCTCGTCGTCGGCGAGGACTGCACCGTGACGGTCGCGGCCTCCGGGATCAGCGACGTCGACATGATCGACCCGCCGGATACCCTGGCCGACGACGTGATCTCGACCTTCGAGGTCGTCGACTTCTGCGAGCGCGACACCACCGCGATCCCGACGATCCAGGGATCCGGCGACACCGCTGCACTCACGGGGACCCAGACCACCAGTGGTGTGGTCGTCGGCGACTACGAGGGCGGCGCGAGCCGCGCCTGCGCGGCTTCTACCTGCAGGACGCCGAGGGCGACGGCGACGCAGCGACCTCCGACGCGATCTTCGTCTTCAGCGGCAGCAACGAGGACCTCGTCGACCTCGGGGACGTGGTGACCCTCCAGGGCTCGGTCAGCGAGTTCCAGGACCAGACCCAGATGTCGGTTCTGCCGGGCAACGTCGTCGTCTGCGACGCCGACGCGACGGTCCCGGTCACCGATGTCGAGCTGCCGATGGCCAGCGCCACCGCGTTCGAGCGCTACGAGGGGATGCTCGTGCGGATGCCGCAGGAGCTCACCGTGACCGAGCACTTCCAGCTCGGCCGATTCGGCGAGGTCCTCGTGTCCAGTGGCGGTCGGCTCCAGCAGCCGACGAACATCCTGCGCCCCGGCGCGGAGGCCGCGGAGCTCCAGGCGACCAACAACGTCAACCAGATCCTCATCGACGACGCGACGAACGCCCAGAACCCCGACCCGATCGTCTTCGGCCGGGGTGACGACCCGCTGAGCGCGAGCAACACGCTGCGCGGGGGCGACACCATCACCGGTGTCACCGGCGTCATGACGTACACCTGGGGCGGCAACGCGGCCAGCCCGAACGCCTTCCGCGTCCGGCCGGTCAACGCCCTCGGAGGCGAGTGGCTCTTCGAGACCGGCAACCCCCGGCCGAGCGTGCCCGGAGCCGTCGGCGGCGACGTCCGCGTCGCGGCGATGAACCTGCTCAACTACTTCAACACCTTCGACGGCTTCCCCGACAACCAGAACACCTGCCGCCTGGGCGTCGGTGGCGCGCTCACCGACTGCCGAGGTGCTGACACCCAGGCGGAGTTCGACCGCCAGTGGCCGAAGACCGTCGCGGCGATCGGCAAGGTGAACCCCGACGTCCTCGGCGTCAACGAGATCGAGAACGACGGCTACGGTTCCGACAGCTCCCTCGCGCACCTCGTCGAGAAGCTCAACGCCGTCCACGGCGCGGGTACGTACGCCTACATCGACGTCGACGACGAGACCGGCCAGGCGAACGCGCTGGGCACCGACGCCATCAAGGTCGGCATGCTCTACAAGCCGGCCAAGGTCACGCCGATCGGCAACACCGCGGTGCTCGAACACCGTAGGAGTTCGTCAACGGTGGCGACAGCGCCCCGCGGAGCCGCCCCTCGCTCGCCCAGGCCTTCGAGGTCAACGCGACCGGGGGCATCTTCGTCGCCGACGTCAACCACCTGAAGTCCAAGGGCTCGGCCGTGCACCGTGCCCGACGCCGGTGACGGCCAGGGCAACTGCAACGCGCTCGCGCACCGTCTCGGCCAAGGCCTCGGCCACCTGGCTCGCCGGCGACCCGACGGGCACCGGCGAGACCGACGTCCTCATCCTCGGCGACCTCAACTCGTACGCGAAGGAGGACCCGATCCGCACCCTCGAGGAGGCCGGCTTCACCAACCTCGTCGACGGAGTACGTCGGTGACGACGCGTACTCGTACGTGTTCGACGGGCAGTGGGGCTACCTCGACCACGCGCTCGGCAGCGCCGGGATGCTCTCGCAGGTCACCGGGGTCACCGAGTACCACGTCAACGCCGACGAGCCGTCCGTCCTCGACTACAACACCGACTTCAAGACGCCGAGCCTCCAGGCGCCAGCCTGTACGCGCCGAACGAGTTCCGCGTGTCCGACCACGACCCGATCGATCGTCGGCCTCAGCCGACCGCCCCACCGTCTCGGCGGCGTTCGCCGACACTCGGTCGGGTGCGGCACGGGC
The DNA here is from genome assembly GCA_963834225.1 of uncultured Actinomycetota bacterium. Classification (GTDB taxonomy): domain Bacteria; phylum Actinomycetota; class Actinomycetes; order Actinomycetales; family Dermatophilaceae; genus Oryzobacter. Next base: position 68,672 of record CAWIAT010000008.1, read on the forward strand.
AACGCGAGCGCTACGCGTCGAGCCCACCGACCGCGACCCGGCGACACCCACTCGGTCACGGTCGCCTGGGGTGACGGGTCGGCGGACCACCGACGGTGACCGCGGCATCGAGCCCGCTGACCGTCGGACACACCTACGGTGCCGCCGGCGTGTACACCGCCACGGTCACCGTGACCGACATCCACGGCCTGTCGACCGACGACGACCACGAGAGCATCGCCGTCGAGTACACGAGCAGCGGCATCCGGCCCCCGCTCGGCAAGGGCACGACGGCCAAGTACGGCTCGAACGTGCCCGTCAAGGTCGTCTACCGCGACTGCGACGGCACGGTGCCGACGACGCTCGGACCGGTCGTCACCGTGACCCAGGGCTCGACGGTCGTCCACACCGCGACGGCGAAGTTCGCCGCGGGCCAATGGCAGTACGACCTGAAGACGAGCCGGCTCCCCGGGCCGGGGACCTACACGGTGACCGTCACGGTGCCGTCAACGGGTCAGACCGACACGGCGACGTTGACGCTGCGCCGCTGACCTCGCAGCACGACCGCAGGAGGCGTCCCACCGGTGGTGGGGCGTCTCCTGCGCGTCCGGAGGTCAGGGGGTGACGACGACCCGCGCCCCTCCGCTCCCCCGGGAGGCGGCGGCCCACGCGGCACCGACGTCCTCGAGCGACACGACCTCGTGGGCGACCTCGAGCCGACCCGCGGCCGCGTGCCCGAGGACGATCCCGAAGACCTCGCGACGCCGAGCGTCGGTGAGGGAGTTGTTCGTGTAGCCGAGGACGGACGCCGACCGGCTGCGCAGGACGGCGGAGTCGACCTCGACGGCCGGTCCGGCGCTGCTGCCGAGGTTCACGAGCCGGCCGCCGGTCGCGAGGGCCGACACCGCGGCCGTCCCGACCACCCCGGCCAGGGGGTCGACGACGACGTCGGCGCCGCCCTCGCAGGCGTCGCGGAGCCGAGCCCCGAGCGAGGCGGAGTCGTCATCGGGGCCCGAGGTCGACGACGACGTCGGCACCGCACGCCATCGCCCGGTCGCGGGCCGCTGCGGAGCGGCAGGCGGCGACGACCCGTCGCGCCCCGAGCAGCCGCGCGGCCTGGACGGCGACCTGGCCGACGGCACCGCCGGCGCCGAGGACGAGCACCACCTCGCCCGGCTGCAGGGCCGCCCGCCGTGACAGCACCTCCCACGCCGCGACCGCGGACAGGCCCAGGGCCGCCACGGTGGTGGCCGGGACGTCGTCACCGACGACGACGAGCTGGTCGGCACGGCCGAGGGCGAGCTCGGCCAGCCCGCCGTCGCCGGGCGCCATGCCCGCCACGGTGGGGAACCAGACCCGTGAGCCGACGAGGTCGGCCGGTCCGTCGAGGACGACGCCGACGGCCTGCACGCCGGGCACGTAGGGCAGGGCGGGAGGGCCGAAGTACGAGGTCCCCGTGGCGCACAGGAGGTCCAGGGGCGTCAGCGGGACCGCGTCGACGGCGACGAGCACCTCGCCCTCGCCCGGGACCGGGTCGGGACGGTCGACGAGCTCGGGCCCACGGCCGTGGGCGGTGATGACGGCGGCGCGCACCGGGTCCTCAGGTGCCGATGTCGGGGTAGGGCAGGGACAGGTGGGCCAGGGCGGCCCCGTAGCCCTTCTGGTACGACAGCGGCTCGGGGTGGTCGCGTTCGAACATCGCGATGAAGAGGGTCAGCGTGAGGAACGGGTGGGCCCCGAGCCCGAAGAGCGCGACGTGGTCGTGCCCGACGAGGGCGGCGCGCTCCTCGTCGGTGAACGCGAGCCACGTGCTGGCCTCGCCGTCGATGACGTTGAGGATCCGGTTCGCCTGCGTCTCCTCCCACCACGCGACGAACGCCGCGGCGTCCTCGCGGTACCGCTCGACCAGGTCGGGGTCGCGGTCGACGGTGTAGAGGAACTTGTTCAGGAGGTACTTGCTCATGCCGGCGCTCCGTTCGGGTACCAGGTGAAGTAGGCCTCCATCGTGTGGAACAGGTCGAGCGAGTCGACGTGGTCGGCCTTCACGTTCTCGCCCGCGACGCCCATCATCAGCATGAAGTCCATGAACCCGTGGGTGGCGTTTCCCGGCAGGTGCAGGCTGTCGAGCGTCACCTCGCGCAGGCAGCCGTCGAGGTCGCCGTTCGCGATCCACTGCACCGCCCGGTGGTCGAACTCGGGATCGGGGCCGTGCGGTCCGAACTGCCGGGGCCCGCCGAGCTCGAGGGACAGGTGGCCGGTGCCGATGACCGCCACCCGCTGGTCGCTCGGCCACGACTCGATGAGCTCGCGGATCGTGCGACCGAGCTCGACGAAGCGCTTCGGCTGCGGCAGCGGCGGCGCGAAGATGTTCGTGTAGATCGGGACGATCGGCAGGTCGGCCTCGGGGCGCAGCGTGATGATCGGGCACGTGATGGAGTGGTCGATCCGCAGCTCGTTGCTGAAGGCGAGGTCGAACCCCGAGTCCAGGCCGCCGCGCAGGATGTGCGACGAGAGCTCCTCGTGGCCCTCGAGCCGGAACCTCGGCAGGCCGAACTCGCGCTCCTCGTTGTACCAGTTGGCGTCGTAGACAGGCGCTTTCCCCACGAGGAACTGCGGCATGTTGTCGAGCCAGAGCTGGTGGAAGTGGTCGCTGCCGACCATGACGAGGACGTCGGGGCGGGCCCTCGTCAGCGTCTCGCGGAAGCGCTCGATCTTGGCCACCCACTCGTCGGCGAACGGCGGACGGTCCTCACCGACCGACGTGCTCGCGCGGTAGTAGAACGGGTGGTGCGTCGAGGCGATGACGGCGACGACCTGCGCCATTGCTGGTCTCCTTCGGGGTCAGGACCGGGGGTCGACGTACTCGGCGTTGCGGTCGACCGAGAGGTAGACGTCCATGCCGATGGGGCGGCGGCGCTCCTCGGCGAGCTGGCCGAGCAGCCCCGCGGCGCGGGCGAGGAGGGCGAAGCCGCGCAGCATCTCGACGGGCAGGCCGAGGTCGGCCAGCGCCGCCCCGCACACCCCGGCGCCGTTGAGCGGGAGGCGCCGCCCGAGCACCTGCTCGTGGACGCGCCCCACGGCCTCGAAGAGGCGCAGGTGCGGGCCGCGCAGGCCCTCCTCCTCGGCGATCGCGAGGAGGACGGGGGTCCGGGGGTCGCCGTCCTTGTGGACCGGGTGGCCGAGGCCGGGGACGTAGCGGCCGGACTCCTTGGTGCGGCGCACGGCGGCCAGGGCGACGGCGTCCCACTCGTCGTCGGTCTGCGGCAGGTCGTCGCCGAGGTCGGTGACGACCGCGTCGAGGAAGGCCCCGCAGTCCTCGGTCACGCCGAGGAAGCGCGACCCCCCGCCGAGCAGGCCGGCGGCCAGCGCGCCCTGGAGCGAGTCGGGCGCCGAGAGGTAGGTCAGCCGGGCGGCGATGGCCGTCGGGGTGAAGCCGTGGTCGGCCAGGGCGACGAGGACGGCCTCGAAGACCCGCGTCTCCGACGGCGTCGGGCGGCGCATCGCGACGAGCCAGAAGGCCAGCTCGCCGAAGCCGACCTTCCCCATGAGGTCGGCCGTGAGGTCCTGCCCGAGGAGGCGGATCTCGTCGGGCGTCGAGGTCCCGAGCGAGGTGGGGTAGCTCGTCACGCGTCACGCTCCGTGGGGGTGTCGGTCGTGGGGTCGCCGAGTGGCGGCCGGCGGCGCGGGCCGGGCGAGCCAGCGGCGGATCTCGTCGCCGTGCTCGTCGAGGGAGGGCGGGGGTCGCTGGTAGTCGGCAGGCGTGCGGGACAGGCGGATCGGGTGCCGGACACTGGGGACGGCGGCCTCGCCCTCGCCCACGACGACGACGGGCTCGAGGCCGACGGACTCGGCGAACTCGACGCCCTGGTCGACGGTGTTGATCGGCCCGCAGGGGACGCCCGCCGCGGTGATGACGCGGAACCACTCCATCGTCGAGCGGGTGGCGAGCCGCTCGACGAGGAGCGGTCGGAGCTCCTCGCGGTTCGCGGTGCGGTCCTCGTTGCCCGCGAACCTCGGGTCGTCGGCGAGCTCGGGCACGCCGAGGACCTCGACGAGCCGACGGAACTGGCCGTTGTTGCCCGCCGTGACGATGAGGTCGCCGTCGGAGCAGGGCAGCGGCTCGTACGGGAAGAGGCTGGGGTGGCTGTTGCCCATCCGGCTCGGGACGACGCCGCCCGCGACGAAGGCACTCGACTGGTTGACCAGGCCCGAGAGGGCCGAGCTGAGCAGGTTGACCTCGACGTGCTGGCCACGGCCGGTCTCGTCGCGCTCGTGGAGGGCCGCGAGGACGCCGATGCTCGCGTGCAGCCCGGCCATGACGTCGAAGACCGAGATCCCCGCGCGGTAGGCCGGGCCCTCGGGGTCGCCGGTCAGGCTCATCAGCCCCGAGATGGCCTGGACCATGAGGTCGTAGCCGGGCAGGTCGCGTCCGCCGGGTCCGCTGCCGAAGCCGCTGATCGAGGCGTAGACGACGCCGGGGTTGTCGGCGCTGACGCTGTCGTAGTCGAGCCCGAACCGCGCCAGGCCCCCCGGCTTGAAGTTCTCGACGAGGACGTCGGCCCGCCGGGCGAGCTCGCGGGCCGCGGCGCGGTCGTCGTCGTCCTTGAGGTCGAGGGCGACCGAGCGCTTGTTGCGGTTGACCCCGAGGTAGTACGTCGAGACGCCGTCGCGCACCGGCGGGCTCCACGTCCGGGTGTCGTCGCCGCCGGGCGACTCGACCTTGACCACCTCGGCGCCGAGGTCGGCGAGGAGCATCGTCGCGTAGGGGCCGGCGAGGATCCGGGAGAAGTCGGCGACGAGGAGCCCGGCGAGCGGACCGGACCGGTTGCGCCATGGCGGACCTCCCTCGCGCTCGTCCGTCAACGGACAGGTGTCCGTTGTCGTGGTCACGACGAGTCTCGACGGGGCGAGGCGGGCCTGTCAAGGCGCGATCGAGCACCCTCGACAGGAGGCCCGACCCTCTTGACACCGCGCGCACCGCACGCCGACAGTGGGCTCCTGGCGCTGACGCGCCATGATGCGGACGAGCGTCCGCCAGAGTGAACGGGAGAAGCTCATGGCTCACGACGAGGTGGCCGAGGGTCGTCCGGTGCTGTTCCGGAACGCCACGGTGCTGACGATGGACGACGCGCACCGCGTGCTGACCGGCGGGGACGTCCTCGTCGTCGGCGACCGGATCGCGGAGGTGGGCCACGGCCTCACCGCGCCCGACGGCGCCCTCGAGGTCGACGCGACCGGCGGCATCGTCATGCCCGGGATGGTCGACACCCACCGCCACATGTGGCAGACCGCGATGCGCGGGTACGGCGCCGACTGGACGCTCACCCAGTACTTCGTCTGGTACTACCTCGAGCACGGGCGACGGTTCCGCCCCGAGGACGTCCACACCGGCAACCTCATCTCCGCGTGGGACGCCCTCGAGGCCGGCGTCACGACGACGGTCGACTGGTCGCACGGCCTGCAGAGCGTCGACCACGCGCGAAGCCGCCGTCGACGCCCTGGCCGCGGTGCCGGGACGCTTCGTCCTCGCCTACGGCAACATCCAGGCCGGGCCCTGGGAGTGGACCGCCGACCCGGCGGTGCGCGCCTTCCTCGAGCGTCGTCGGGGCGACCTGTACGGCTGGCAGCTCGCCTTCGACGTCACGGGCGACCCGGCGTTCCCCGAGCGGCCGGCCTTCGAGGTGGCCCGCGAGCTCGACCTCCCCGTGACCACGCACGCCGGCGTCTGGGGCGCCACGAACGACGACGGCATCCGGCTGATGCACGAGAACGGCTTCACCGACGAGCGCACCGTCTTCGTCCACGCCGCGACCCTGTCGGCCGACTCCTACCACCGCATCGCGGCGACGGGCGGGTCGGTCTCGGTCTCGACCGAGTCGGAACAGAGTGCGGGACAGGGCTACCCGCCCACCTGGCAGCTGCGCCGCCACGACATCCCCGTGTCCCTGTCGATGGACACGAGCGTCTGGTGGAGCGGCGACCTCTTCTCGGCCATGCGCACGACGCTGGGCGCCGACCGCTCGCGCGAGCACCTCGAGGCCCACGCCGCCGGCGACACCGTCACCAACGTCCACCTGCGGGCCGAGCAGGTCGTCGAGTGGGCCACCCGCGGTGGCGCCCGCGCCCTCGGGACCGACGAGATCGGCCGCCTCGTGCCCGGCGCGAAGGCCGACGTCGTCCTCATCAAGAACGACCACTCGCCGGTGTCCTTCCCGGTCCTGCACCCCTACGGCCACGTCGCCTTCCAGGCCCAGCGCGGGGACGTCCACACCGTCGTCGTCGACGGCAGGGTCGTCAAGCACGAGGGCCGGCTCGTCGGCTGCGACCTCGACGCCCTGCGCCGCCGCGCCGAGGCGACGGTCGAGCACCTCGTGGGCGAGATGGGCGAGGAGGCGTGGACCGGTGGCATGAACCCCGCGCTGCCCGAGGACGACGGCAAGGTCCTCGACAACCCGTACCAGTACACCGAGTTCCGCACCGACACGACGCTGGCCCGCGGCACGGTGTTCGGTGAGCCCGGCGCCGGCGAGGAGCACCCGCCGACCGCGTAGGGTGCGGCCCGCACGGATCGACGGCGACGAGGAGGAGGCCCGGTGGCCGGACGTGGCGAGGGGCGCGACTTCGTCGAGGCGCTGGCGCGCGGGCTCGACGTCATCGCGAGCTTCTCGCGCGAGCGCCCCACGATGTCGCTGAGCGACGTCGCCGCGGCCACCGGCCTCGCGCGCCCCACCGCCCGCCGGCTGCTGCTCACCCTCGAGGAGCTCGGGCACGTCCGGTCCGCGGGAGGGACCTACACGCTGACGCCGCGCGTCCTCAGCCTGGGCACCGCGTACGTGTCGTCCCTCGGCCTGTGGGAGATGGCCCGCCCGCGGATGGAGTCGCTCGTCGGCCGCACCGGTGAGTCGTCGTCGATGGCGCAGCTCGACGGGTCGGACATCGTCTACGTCGCCCGCGTCTCGGTGCCGAAGATCATCGCCCTGCGGGTCGAGGTGGGGACGCGCTTCCCGGCGCCGCCGACCTCACAGGGCAAGGTCCTCCTCGCGGCGCTGCCGGCCGACGCCCTCGCGGCGGCGCTCGCGCGAGCCGAGCCGGTCCGGCCTGCGCGGGCACGTCGAGCGGTCGGCCGAGGAGCTCGAGGAGGAGCTGGCGCGGGTGCGGGCCCGCGGCTGGGCCCTCGCCGACGAGGAGCTCGCCCCCGGGGTCCGCTCGGTCGCGGTCCCGGTGCGCGACGGCACCGGTGCCGTGCGCGCGGCGATGAACGTCACCGTGCACGCCGCCGAGACGAGCACGCAGCGGCTCGTCGACGAGCTGCTCCCGATGCTCCAGCGCACCGCGGCGGAGGTCAGCGAGGACTGGGCGCTCTGGCAGCGCCGACCCCACGTGGAGGTCGTCGCGGGTCAGACCTGACGCTCGAAGGTGACGAGCAGGCCCTCGACCCCGCCGGGACCGACGCGCCCCTTGACCTCCGAGGCCGTGATGGTCTTCAGCTGCCAGCCCTGCGCAGCGTTCTCGTTGAGGATCTTCTCGAGCTTGTCCCCGGAGAGCTTTCCCCCGACGAGTCCTTCGCGCAGCTCGACGACGCGGTACTGGTGTGCCATGGCCCCACGCTAGCCCCCGTGCGTGGCGCCGGCCGGGCGCGGCTCAGCCCGCCAGGACCCCGGCGGCCGTGAGGACGGTGGTCCCGGCGACCCACGAGGCGCCGAGGCAGGCGAGGGCGAAGGTGAGGTTCCACAGCACGGTGGGCACGCGGGTGAGCCGGGTCGAGGACCTCGGGGTCGCTCGTCCCGCGGCGCGGGGCGCCGAGCACCGCTCCGAGGTGGCGCCAGGCGCCGACGAGGAGGACGAGCCCCGCGGCGACGACGACCTGGGCCTGCACCTCGGCGCGGCGCCGCCCACCACACGCGCCGGCCCCCGCGACGACCGCGAGGACGACGACGGCGGTCAGGACCGAGCCGCACCCAGCAGGAGCGAGGCGACGAGGAGGACGAGCACCACGGTGAGGACGGGCGCCGCCCAGCCGCGGACCGCGAGGACGACGAGCAGCCGCCCCGACGACCGCCGGAGCCGGGTAGCCGGCCCACGTCGTGAGGACGCGGCCGAGCCCGCGCGCCGGTCCCACGGTGACCGCGTGGCCGGACATGTCGCCGCGCAGCACGAAGCCGGTGAAGCGACGGCCCGGAGGCCATGCCGACGAGGGCGTGGCCGAGCTCGTGGACGAGGGTCACGCCGAGGCGCAGCACGCCCCAGACGGGTCCGACGGCGACCCCGACGAAGGCCGCCACGAGGACGACGACCACCGGGGCGCCGGACAGCGCCGACCCCGGAGTCGGGCCGCCATCCGCGACCACACCTCGTCACCCCAGTCCATGGGCAGCAGACCGTAGCCGGGGAGTCTGGGAAGGGCTGGGTCAGGTCAGCGGGACCGGCGGCCGCCGGCGCCCTCGGAGAACGAGGCCGCCGAGCGGGCCGGGCGACCCGAGGCGGGACGACCCGAGGCGGGGCGGCCCGACGCGGAGCCGGAGCCACCGCGTCGCTGGCCGCCGGGGGCCGAGGAGCGCTGGCCGCGGAGGGGGCGGCCGCGACCGAGGCCGGGGCCGCGCCGGGCGACCGGAGCCGCCACGACGACGGGACTGGCCCGAGCCGGCGACCGAGCCGGCAGCGCCGGTGGAGCGGCCGCCACCGCGCGAGGAGCGCTCGCCGCCGCCGTTGCCGCGCGAGCCGCCGCCACGGGGGCCGGGCTCGGGGGTCGGCGAAGCCCGCCCTCGAAGGACCGGTCGCCGGGGGCGATGGTCTTCAGGAGGGGGTGCGAGGCGTCGACGCGGGTCGTCGTGGGGCGCACGCCGGCCTTGCGGGTGAGGTCGCGGACGTCGCTGCGCCTGGTCGTCGGTCATCAGCGTGACGACGGTGCCCGAGGCGCCGGCGCGGGCCGTGCGACCGGAGCGGTGCAGGTACGCCTTGTGCTCGACCGGCGGGTCGGCGTGGATGACGAGGGCGACGTCGTCGACGTGGATGCCGCGGGCGGCGATGTCGGTGGCGACGAGGGTGCGGGCCTCGCCGGAGTGGAACGCGTCCATCGTCCGGGTGCGGGCGTTCTGGCTGAGGTTGCCGTGCAGCTCGACCGCCGGGACGCCGGAGCCGTTGAGCTGGCGGGCGCAGCCGCTTGGCGCGGTGCTTGGTGCGGGTGAACACCACGGTGCGGCCGGGGGCGGCGACGAGGTCGAGCAGGACGGCGGCGTGGCCGGCCGCGCTGACGTGGAGGACGTGGTGCTCCATCGTCGAGATCGGCGACTGGACCGAGTCGGCCTCGTGGGTCACGGGGTTGGACAGGTAGCGGTTGACGATGACGCCGATGCCGGCGTCGAGCGTCGCGGAGAAGAGCATCCGCTGGCCGCTGGCGAGGGGTGGCGTCGAGCAGCCGGCGGACCTGCGGGCAGGAAGCCGAGGTCGGCCATGTGGTCGGCCTCGTCGATGACGGTGACCTCGACGGCGTCGAGCGAGACGTGGCCCTGGCCGATGAGGTCCTCGAGGCGGCCGGGGCACGCGACGACGACGTCGACGCCTCGGCGCAGCGCCGAGACCTGCGGGTTCTGGCCCACGCCACCGAAGATGGTCCGGCTGGTGAGGCCGAGACGGGCCGCGAGCGGCACCATCGCCTCGTCGATCTGGGCGACGAGCTCGCGGGTGGGCGCGAGGATCAGGGCGCGGGGACGGCGGGCCGTCCGGGGGGTGCCGCTCGCCGCGAGGCGGGCGAGGACGGGCAGGAGGAACGCGACGGTCTTGCCGGAGCCGGTGCGACCGCGGCCGAGGACGTCGCGACCCGCGAGGGAGTCGGGCAGCGTCGCGGTCTGGATGGGGGTGGGGGTCGTGATCCCGCCGGTGGCGAGGACCTCGACGAGGGAGGACGGCACGCCGAGCGTGCCGAAGGTGCTGGTGGACAAGAAGACTCCAAGAGGGATGAGGCCGTGGCGGACCGAGGTGGTCGGCGACGACGGGGATGTTCTGCCGGCTGGGCTCTGGGCCTCGGCGCCGCGACGGGACATGGGTCCCGGGTCGCGTGGCATCGACATCAGACGTTCGGCGACACGCGGCAGATGGCGGGTCGTTGAACACGACTCTACCGGTCGGGCACCGACATCCCCGCATCGGGTCCCTGTCGAGGGTCGCCGCGACCCCCTCTCGCAGGGCCCCGACGTGCCTACAGTGGCGCATGGCGACCCTGCCCCTCTTCCCCCTCGGAACGGTCCTGCTCCCCGGGGCCCGGCTGCCGCTGCAGCTGTTCGAGCCGCGCTACCTCGAGCTCGCCCGTCAGCTCGCGGAGCGGGCCGAGGACGACCGCCGCTTCGGCGTCGTCCTCATCCGCACCGGGCACGAGGTGGGCGCCGAGTCGGTCCGCGACCTCCAGGGGACGGGCTGCGAGGCGCGGGTCGACGCCATGGCGCTCGCCGAGGGACCGATGGGCACGATGGTCCACCTCGTCGCCACCGGGGTGCGCCGCTTCCGGCTCGACGGGATCGACGAGGCCGCGGGCACGCCGTTCACGACGGGCGAGGTGACCTGGCTCGACGAGCCGTCGGCGGCGGACGACCCCGAGGTCGCGGCGCTGGCCGAGCGCATCATCAGCGAGCACGGCGCCTACCTCGAGCGGCTCGGGGCGACGGCGGAGCCGGTCGAGGCGCCGCTCGGGCCAGGTCGCGTACCGCGTCGTCGAGCGGATGGTCCTCGACCCCGTCGACCGGCAGCGCGTCCTCGACGGCGGGGACGCCGCCACCCGGCTGCGGACCGTGCTCGCCCTCCTGCGTCGCGAGGCCGCCATCGTCGAGACGTTCGGCGCGCTGCCGAGCACGCCCCAGCCCGGTGGCGCCAGCCTGAACTGAGGACGAGGCGGCCGGTAGGTTGCCCGCCATGGACCTCGCGCACCTCCAGGACGTCATCGAGCGCACCTACGGCGAGCGCGACCGCGAGCGCGGGGTGCCGAGCACGGTCGCGTGGCTCGCCGAGGAGGTCGGGGAGCTGGCGCAGGCCGTCCGCAAGGGCAGCCACGCCCAGCGCGAGCACGAGTTCGCCGACGTCCTCGCGTGGGTGGCCTCGCTCGCCAACCAGGTCGGGGTCGACCTCACGCAGGCGGTCGACCGCTACGCCACGGGGTGCCCGCGCTGCGGCGCCTCGCCCTGCGCCTGTCCGTGACCGTCGCTCAGCCGACGCTGCGGGCAGCGGCGACGGCCCGCTCCGCGTAGGACCCGCCGAAGAGCACCGCGTGCAGGAGCAGCGGGTGGACCTGGTGCAGCCCGACCCGGTCGCGCCAGCCGTCGGCCAGCGGCGCGACCTCCTCGTAGCCGGCGAGGACGTCGGCGAGGTGGGGGCAGCCGAACAGGGCGAGCATCGCGAGGTCGCTCTCGCGGTGGCCGCCATGGGCAGCGGGGTCGATGAGGACGGCCCCGGTCGCCGTCCACACGACGTTGCCCGACCACAGGTCGCCGTGGAGGCGGGCCGGTGGGTCGTCGGTGTCGAGGGCGCCGGAGGCAGCGGTGGCGGCGACGTCCTCGAGCGCGGCCACCTGCCGGGTGTCGAGGACGCCGCGGTCGCGGCCGGTCCGGAGGAGCGGTGCGAGGCGGGCCTCTGCGAGGAAGGTGCCCCACGAGGACCACGAGCCGAGCGCGAGCGGCAGCGGTTCGCTGGTCGGGCCGAGCCACCCGTCGCCCGTCCAGCCGGGCGGTCCGGACCCGAAGGAGGGGGCGCCGGCGGCGTGGGTGACCGCGAGGCCGCGACCGAGGGCGCGGGCGTGGGCGGCACTCGGAGGGGCGGGGTCGAGGTGGCGCAGCTCGAGGTGCGTCGGTCCGACCTCGAGCACCTCGACGACGGCGGCCCCACCGGCGGCGGACGCCTCGGCGAGCCAGCGCAGCCCCGCCGCCTCCCAGGCCGGGTAGCCGTCCGGGCCGGCGGGGACCTGCTTGCGGAAGGTCCTCATCCGCCCCATCGTCGCAGGTGGGGACGGCGGCCGGTCGGGAGTCGGTACGCTGGCCCCCGCAGGGACGCCTGACTGGAGGACCCCCGATGACCGACACCGACTTCCGCCCCGAGGTGGACCCCTCAGCGGTGCCCGCCGTCGACGAGCAGGCCCTCATCGCGGCCCTCACGACCGACCTCGGCGGGGTCCTGGAGTCGATGGAGCAGGTGTCCGAGTACCTCGAGCGCGTCGTCCACGCGGTGCGCCGCCACATCGACGGCTGCGACGAGGTCGGGATCACCGTCCTCAGCGCCAACCGCCCGCACACCGCCGCGTACACGACGGTGCAGACCCTCGAGATCGACGCCGTGCAGTACGCGCTCGACGAGGGACCCTGCCTCGACGCCGCCCGCCACCGCACCGAGAACCACGTCGCCGACCTCGTCGTCGGCGACGGCCGGTGGCCGCGCTTCGCGCAGGAGTGCCGCGAGGAGGGGATGCGCAGCCTGCTCGCGCTGCCGCTCCTCAGCGGGAACGAGTGCGTCGGCGCCATCAACCTCTACGCCTGGGCCCCCCACGCGTTCGACGCCTTCGACGCCGCCCTCGTGCGGCTCGCGGCCTCGCGCTGCGCCGACGCGCTCGTCGCCGTCACGGCGCTCGACGGCGCCCGTCGCCTCGCCGGCCAGCTCGAGCAGGCGATGGCCAGCCGGGCGATCATCGAGCAGGCCAAGGGCGTCATCATGGCGATGCGCGGCATCCGCGAGCACGAGGCGTTCGAGGTGCTGCGCAAGACCTCGCAGGACCGCAACATCAAGGTCCGGGTCCTCGCCCAGCAGATCGTCACCGGGGTGAGCACGCCCGACGCCCCGAGCGTCCCCCGACCCTGAACTAGCATCGTCACGTGCCGCGACCGCATGCCGCAGCAGTCCTCGAGGACGCCTACCACGCCCGGAAGGCGAGCCTGCTGGACGCGCGCGGCTGGATGACGAGGGTCGTCCCGTCCACCGGCTACGGCAGCGTCACCGCAGCTGCGGGTGTTCGGGCGGGTCATCATGACCCGCGGCCTGCCCGAGGACGAGCCCGACGAGCCCACCTACGCCGCCCGGCTGCGCGCGGTCGAGCTCGAGACCCGGGGGTTCCGCGCGTTCTTCGCGACGCCGGCCATCGACGAGCCGGTGACGGTGCGCGTCAACGGTCGGATCATCCCCACCCGCACCGACCGCGGCGGCTACATCGACCTCGCCGTGCGCGGCCACGGCCTCTCGCCCGGCTGGCACCGCGTCTACATCGGGTCGCCGCGAGCCCAGACGATCGACGTGCCCGTCCTCGTCGTGGGGACGACGGTGACCCACGGCATCATCAGCGACATCGACGACACGGTCCTGTCGACCTCGCTGCCGCGGCCGATGATCGCCGCCTGGAACACGTTCATGCGCTCCGAGGGCGCCCGCAAGCCGGTCGCCGGGATGGCGACGATGTACCGCGAGCTGCTCGCCGAGCGGCCCGACGCCCCCGTCATCTACCTGTCGACCGGCGCCTGGAACACCGCGCCGTCGCTCACCCGGTTCCTGCGGCGCAACGGCTACCCGGCCGGCCCGCTGCTCATGACCGACTGGGGTCCGACGAACACGGGCTGGTTCCGGTCGGGGCAGGAGCACAAGCGGGCCCAGCTGCACCGGCTCGCCCGCGAGCTGCCGCACGTCAAGTGGCTCCTCATCGGCGACGACGGGCAGCACGACCCGCGGCTGTACACCGAGTTCGCCTCTCGCCGACCGGACCACGTGCGCGCCATCGCCATCCGTGAGCTGACCCCGGGCGAGCAGGTCCTCTCGCACGGCGTCCCGGTGGCCAACGACGACCTCAACCCCGCGCCCACCGAGGACCTCGAGGTGCCGTTCATCCGGGCGCCCGACGGCTACGGGCTCGCGGCCCAGGTCCGAGGGGTGTGGCGCCAGGGCGACGTCCCGGTCCGCACCCTCGCGCGGCACGCCTCGGGAGCGGTCACCTCGATCGACGACCCACCCGAGTGGCTCCTCCCCGACCCCGACGACCGCTGAGACCCGCACCCCGCGCCCTCCATCGCGTTCTTCCGCGCCCCCTCCATCGCGTGCTACGGCGCAGTAAGTGCTGTGATCACGACACTTACTGGGCGGTAGCACGCACTGGGAGAGTGGGAGCCGAGGGTCAGGCGCGGGGGGAGGCCTCGATGTGGAGGTCGGCCTCGACGTGGGTGGGGTCGACGAGGGTCGAGGTCGTGTCGAGCCGGACGACGAGCACCGTCCCCTCGTGCGGGGTCACGCGCACCGTGCCGTCGGCGAACGGCGTGATGTCGTAGCCGTCGTCGGGCAGCACCGCGGTCCCGGGCGCGATGTCGACGTGACCCGGACCGTCGCCCACCCCGAGGAGCGAGCAGAACGAGATGGCGCCGTCCTCGACACCGGCGACCTCGCCGGTCCCCCCGATGAGGCGGACCCCGGCGACGTCCAGGCCGAGCGGGAGGACGTACCCCGAGCGCGCCGGCACCTGGAGCGGCTGCCCGTCGAAGAGCTCCTCGCCGTCGACGGTGACCGTCGTCGGCATCGGGGCGCCGGACACGTTGATGAGGTGGAGCGCGCGCTGGCCACCCTCGGAGGCCGTCGTCGTCGTGATGACGCCCGGGAACGGCGTCGCCGTCGACACCCCGGGAGAGGCACCGAGCGCGGCGAGGGCCCGGGCGAACAGGTCGCGGTTCGAGGGCAGCTCGGCCGCCAGCACGACGACCCGGCCGTCGCCGAGGGGGACGTCGACCCCGCACACCGTCCCGTACACGTCGGTGAGGACGACGTCGCCGCGGTTCGGCCGCAGCTCCTGGCGCCACCCGACGCGCATCTCGGGCCAGGGGGCGGCCCAGCCGTGGGCGACGACCGACGGGTAGTAGTGGCCCGTGTCGCGCACGACCTCGCCGTGACCGAGGTCGAGCGCGTCGGCGAGGACGTGGCACGGCGTGCCGTCGAGGTCGAGCTGCGGGACCGGCCCGAGGAGGAGGACGCTCCCCCCGGCCTCGGCGTGGGCGACGACCTTCTGCTGGACCACCTCGGCGAGGTACCGCCCCGTCCCGAGGACGAGCACGGAACCCCTTCGGGGAGAACGCTCCTCGAGGTGCACGGCACCGAACCGGTAGCCGGCCATGAGGAGCGAACGGACCAGTGCCCGCCGCTGCCCGGCCCCGCGGTGCTGCGAGAGGTCGTCGACGGCGTCGCTCATCAGGGCCGAGCCGGGGTGGTGGTACTCGGTGGCGTAGGCGTCGAGGACGAGGCCCAGCTCGACGTCGTCGTGCTCCTCGTCCATGACGGCCAGCCACGGCTCGTTGGCGTTGACGGCGTGGATGACCCGCTTCGTCGCCTCGTAGGCGAAGCCGCGCTGTCCCTCGGGCCCGACCGGCGCGGCCGTCCCGTGGCGCTCGCCGGTGAACGACAGGCGGTCGTTGCCGTCGTCGACGACCTCGTCGAGCGGCGGGTTGATGCCCCCGGCGAAGAGGTAGTAGTTGATGAGCCGGTTGCCCTGCGCG
The DNA here is from genome assembly GCA_963834225.1 of uncultured Actinomycetota bacterium. Taxonomy (GTDB): domain Bacteria; phylum Actinomycetota; class Actinomycetes; order Actinomycetales; family Dermatophilaceae; genus Oryzobacter. The sequence continues at coordinate 84,142 of CAWIAT010000008.1, forward strand.
AGGCACAGCCGCGTCTTGAGGTCGGCGGTCGACGGGTCGTACTGCATCTCGGCGCCCGCGCCGTAGTCGCCCGAACCGGCCTCGAACTCCAGTGAGGTCAGCGGCTGGTCGGCGTCGTGCACGGCGTCCATGTAGGCGTTGATGACGTAGAGGTCGCTCATCGTGCTCAGCGTCGCCTCGCCCATGTAGTGGTCGCTGCCGGACACCATGCCCGGGGATCTCCGCGTAGGTCTTGACGAGCTGGCTGATGCCGATGGGGAAGGGCGTGCCGCTGCCACCCTCGGTGCCGTGGATGTTGACGGCGAACGGGACGTCGCGCACGCCCAGCCCTTCGGCCATGGCACGCAGGGCGAGGACGTAGTCGGCGAAGCGGTCGCGCATGAACTCGCCGAGGTCGCGGCGCAGCGGACCGGCCCACTCCTCCGAGGGCGAGCGCACGGCGTCGGCCCACCCCTCGCCGCCCGGGGCCACCGGGTACGGCCCGCTGCCGTCGTACTTCTCCTCCACCCAGCGCGCGAGGTGGTCCAGGAGGTGGTCGGTGAGGTCGGGCGCGTTGGTGACCCAGGCGAGCATCCCCACCTCGTTGTCGAGCTGGACCATGACGACGTTGCCGCCGTTGGGCTGGAGCCGCTCGGCGATGAGGGGCAGCACGGCCTCGTACCAGCGCCTCGTCTCCTCGAGGAAGGCCGGCGCGAGGTAGTCGACGGTCCGCGAGGGCGCCGACCGCACCGTCCCAGCCGACCGGCACGACCTCGGGGTGCTCGCGGTAGACGCGGAAGGGGATGCCCTCGTTCTTCAGCTCGGCCATGACGAAGGGGCCCGGCCGCGCGATGAACATCAGGTCGCGCTCGGCACACAGGTCGATGAAGGCCGCGACGTCGCGCTCGGGACGGGTGCGGCCCTCGACGTCGATGGTGCCGTCGGGCAGCTCGTGGAAGACCCACGGGATGTACGAGGCGACGGCGGTGAGGCCGGCCTCGACGCAGAGGTCGAGCCGCTGCCCCCACTCCTCGCGGGCCACCCGGAAGTAGTGCACCTCCCCGGCCATGACGATGCGGGGGGTGCCGTCGACGACGACCTGCTTGTGCGTCAGCTCGATCACGGGGATCTCCTGGCAGGGGTGGTGAGGGTCAGGCGGTCAGGGTGAGGGTGACGGGCCGCAGCGTGGCGGCGTCCGGGCCGGTGAGGAGGACGACCTCACCCGCGTCGACCCGCTCGCCGAGGTCGCGGCCGGTGTAGGCGAAGTCGCCTGCCACGACGGTGAGCTCGACGTCGACGGACTCGCCGGGTGCGAGGTCGACGGCACGCCAGGCGACGAGCTCGACCTCGGCGCGGGTGACGTCGGCGACGGGGTCGTGGGCGTAGAGCTGGACGAGCTCGCGGCACGGGCGGTCGCCGGTGTTCGACACCCGCACCGTCACGGTCGCCGACCCGCCGTCGACCGGCACCGAGGCTGGCCGACAGCGAGGGGTCGCCGTACTCCACGCTCGTGTACGACAGCCCGTGCCCGAACGGCAGCCGTGGGTGGGTGAGCGCGTCGCCGTACCGGCCCTCCCACGGGTCGCGCGCGGACGGGATCGGGCGGCCGGTGGGGCGCGCGTGGGTGCTCGTCGGGATGTGCCCGACCGAGAGCGGGAAGGTCATCGGCAGGCGCCCGTGCGGCTCGACGTCGCCCGTGAGGACCTGCGCCAACGCGGTCCCGGCCTCGACGCCCGGGTGCCACACGACGACGACCGCGGCCGCGAGGTCGAGGACGGCCGTGAGGTCGAGGGGGCGCCCGGTGTAGACGACGGCGACGACGGGCTTGCCCAGCGCCGCGACGTGCCGCAGGACGTCGAGCTGTCCCGGGGGCAGCCCGATGTCGGTGACACAGCGGTCCTCGCCCGAGCGGCTCCGGTGCTCGCCGAGGAGCATCACGGTCGTGTCGGCCCGGCGGGAGACCTCGAGGACCTGGTCGGCGTAGCGGCCGTCGAGGACGTCGAGGCGCTCGCCGTGGCGGGCTCCCTCGGCCTCGCCGAACCGGGCGCGCAGGGCGTCGGCCGGGGTGACGACCTCCTCGCCGCGCCCGTCGAGGACCCAGGTCCCGAGGAGGGCGTCGCCGTCGTCGACGAACGGACCGGTGAGCAGCACGCGCCCCGACGCCTCGGTGAGCGGCAGCACCCCGTCGTTCTTCACGAGGACGTGGGCGGCGAGGGCGGCGCGCAGCGCGACCGCGCGGGTCGCGGCCGTCGGCGCGGGCGACCCCTCGAGGTCGCCGGCGTAGGGGTGCTCGAAGAGGCCGAGGCGGACCTTGAGCCGCAGGACCCGGCGGACCGAGTCGTCGAGGACGTCCTCGGGCACCTCCCCGGAGCGGACGAGGTCGGCGAGGTGCGCGGCGTAGCCACCGCTGCACATGTCGAGGTCGACGCCGGCCTCGATCGCGAGCCGGGTGGCCTCGCGGAGGTCGGCGGCCACGCCCTGGCGGACCAGCTGGCCGACGCCGTTCCAGTCGGCGACGACGACCCCGTCGAACCCCCACTCGCCCTTGAGCACCTCGCGCAGCAGCCGTCGGTGGGCGTGCATCGGCGTGCCGTCGACGTCGTTGAACGCCGCCATGACCGTCGTGACACCGGCCTCGACGGCGGCGCGGAACGGCCGCAGGTGCAGGTTGCGCAGGGTGTTCTCGCCGACGGTCACCGTGTTGTAGTCGCGGCCGCCCGTCGACAGGCCGTACCCCACGAAGTGCTTGGCGCAGGAGGCGAGCCGGCGACGGTCGGTCGAGGTCCTCGCCCTGGAAGCCGCGGACCATGCCCGCGGCCAGCCGGCCGGCGAGGACGGGCTGCTCGCCGAGCGACTCGGCGACGCGACCCCAGCGCGGCTCCTCGGAGATGTCCATCATCGGCGCGAAGGTCCAGGCGACCCCCTCGAGGGTGGCCTCCTGCGCGGCGATGGCGGCGGCCTCCTCGGCGAGCCCCTCGTCGAAGGAGGCGGCGAGCCCGAGGGGGATGGGGAAGACGGTCCGGTGACCGTGGATGACGTCGCGGCCGAAGAGCAGCGGGACGCCGAGCCGGCTCTCCTCGACCGCGATCCGCTGGGCCGTGTCGATGTTGCCGACGAGGACGCCCTCGTCGCGCTCGTTGCCGGCGGTGGCCCCGGAGGCGAACAGGCTCGAGGAGACGCCACCCTCCCGGATCGCGGCGACGTCGTCGGGGGCGAGGTTGGCGACCTGGTGGGTCTGGCCGACCTTCTCCTCGAGGGTCATCGCCGCGAGCAGGGCCTCGACCCGCTCCTCCGTCGCGAGGGTGGTGTCGAGCCAGGGGCGCTCGCTGCTCGTCATGGTCAGAGAGTCTCCACGACGACGTCCGGCCCGTCATCGCCATCGGTGCGACCGGCGACGGCCGCCCGGAGGTCGTCGAGCCGGACCGACGCACCGCCGTGGCGGTAGGGGTTGTCGAGCGTCGTCGTGAGGAGCTCCGTGCCGCGCGCCGTGACCCGGGTGACCCCGTGCCCGTTGCGGCCGGTGCGCACGAGCACGTCGAGCGTCCCGCCGTCGAACGGCACGGTGGCCCGCAGCTCCCCGAGCCCGGGGTCGACGACGGGGTCGAGCTCGACGGTCGTGCCGCGGCGCCGGATGCCGAGGAACACCTCGACGACGAGCCGGAGGAACAGGCCCGGGCCGGAGGAGTAGACCCGCCAGCCACCCTCGAGGGGCACCTGGCCCTCGACGAGCGCGGGGTAGCGCTCCTGCGCGTCGTAGCGGTCGGTGAAGGCGCCGTCGGAGGACGAGAAGTACGTCGTCGACTGGCGCGGACGGGCCGGACGGACGAGGTCGACCGCGCCGCGGGGGGTCGCCTGGGCCAGGGCGCGCAGCAGCCGCTCGGCGTGCCCGACCCGGGCGAGCGCCTCGGCCCAGCGGAGGTGGGCGTGCACGTACATCAGGCCGATCTCGCGACCCCAGAAGGTGCTCGCCTCGGCCCGCTGGAAGACCGACATGGGACCGCCGGCGTACCCGACCGGGCGGTCGAACAGGCGCGCACCGTCGGGACCGAGCAGGTGCTCGTCGACGAGCGCGAGGTGGTGCTCGGCCTGCTCGGAGGTGAGGAGGTCGGCGCTCACGGCGTGCACCCACGGCAGGATGCCGAAGGTGAGGCCGGTGCGGTCGTCGCGCGGGTGGACGAGCGGCTCGCGCCGACCGTCGGCACCGTGGAGGACGTAGCCGGGCAGGACGTCGTCGGTGATCAGCTCGTGGTGGATCGCGTCCTCGGTGGCGTCCGCGAGGGAGGCCGCGCGCTCGGCCAGCTCGGGCTCGGCACCGACGGCTCGCAGCCCGTTGGCCAGGGTGCGCAGCGCCTGGGTCTGCAGGACCGAGGTCCACACGGACACGAGGTTGCTCGCGAGGTGGGGGTCGGCGGGCTGGAGCGAGTCGTTCCAGTCGCCGTGGCCGTAGGCGGGCAGCGGGCTCCCGGCGACGGTCCCCTCCTCGATCCGGCCGACGGCGCGGGCGAGGTGCTCGGCCACCCGCAGCGGCTCGGTGAGGCCGTCGTCGCCGACGAGGGGGACGACGATGTCGAGGAGGTCGGCCTCACCGCTGGCGAGGAGGTGCTCGCCCGCGGCGAGCAGGGGCCAGAAGACGACGTCGCCGTGGGAGTCCTGCTGGCCCGAGGTCGGCAGGGGCGGGAGGAACTCGAAGGCCTGCGGCCAGTCACCGCGGGCGTTCTGCGCCCGGAAGACCCGGCCGAGCAGCTCGCGCACGACGTCCTGCCGGTCGAGGGCGGTGAGCAGGCCGACCGGACCCTGGCACACGTCGCGGGTCCCCCACCCGCCGCCGGTGTACTGCTCGAGGCCGCGCGGCGAGAGGTAGTGGACGAGGGCGTCGTGGGCGAACCACGGCAGGGCGCTGCTGATCGGTGCGAGGAGCTCGGCCCGGTCGGCCGGGGCGTCGGCTGCGCGCAGCGACAGCGAGTGGGCGGTGGTGTCCCAGAACGGCGCCCGCACGGCGCCTGTCAGGTCCGAGGCCGAGGAGGCGCCGGGGTCGCTCGCGCCGGCTGTCCTCGTGCGGAGCGTCCAGGCCGTCGTCGGGTCGACGGTGAGGGTCACCCACGAGGCGTCGCGCGACGTGTGGTCGGCGTGCAGCGGGGCGTCGTCGTCGACGTGGGTGTCGTCGCCGTCCCACTCGAGGAGCCAGCCGTCGGCGCCGCCGACCGTGACCGAGGAGGGCCCCGGCGTCACGGTCTGCTCACCGGCGGTGGCGAGGGCGACGAGGAGGCCGCGCGGTGCGCCGGAGACGACCCGTACCGCGAGGGTGAGCTCGTGCCGGTCGGCGGGCGCGCTCGCCGTCACCTCGAGGAGGAGGTCGTCGGTGGCGTAGACCCACGTGCAGCCGTCGAGGCCGACGCGCCAGGCCGACGGGGTGCCGAGCAGCCGACGACCGTCGCCGGTGCCGTCGCCCGTGTCGACGAGGACGCGCGCCCCGTGCGCACGGTGCAGCCCGACGTACGAACGGCGCCCGGTGAGGAGGGGGTCCCGGCCCACGTGGCCCCGGGTCACCTGTGACATGAAGGTGCCGTCCATCCAGACCGTGCTCGTCAGGCCCTCGGTGTCGGGCGACAGGACGTCACCCGTGCGCAGCAGGTGGCCGTGCGGGCGCAGGACCGCGAGCTCCTTCGCCGCGAGGACGACGTGGCCGTCGCTCCCGGACCAGGCCCAGGGGTCGCCGGCCGGCGAGGTCTCGACGTCGCCGACGGGCCCGAGGTCGAGGAGGGCCACCTCCTCGGGGGTCAGGGGGCGGCACTCGAGGGTCGGGACGCCGGTGAACACCGTCGGGACGACGCGGACCCCACCCGCCGGCGCGACCTCGTCGGCGGGGGCGACGGTCTCGGCGACGGCGACCCCGAGCCAGTGCGCGTCCTCGGCGCCCGTCGCGGCCGGGTGGTCGGCGAGGACGACGCCGACGAACCCGGTGCGGTGCGTGGCCCCCGGGGCGAGCGGGACCGGCTCGTCCTGGAGGACGGCCAGGGTGTGCTCGTGCTGGAGCCGGGTCGAGGGCAGGACCGAGCGGTCGAGGCCCGCCCACGTCGTCCCGGTCGCGGTGCGCTCGACCACCTGGAGGGCGTCGGTGGCCCAGCCGGTGCCGCGACGCAGCGAACCGAGGAGGAGCCACGGCACCGAGGGGCCCGGCATGTTCTGGCGCACGGCCAGCGCGGTGCCGCGGCAGGTGGCCAGCGGGGAGACGTCGAGGTACTGGGCGACGTAGTACTCGTTCGTCGCGACGGCCCCGGGCGACGCCAGCGCGGGGTCGTGCGTGAGGACGACGTCGACCACGAGCTCGTGCTCGCCGGTGTTGACGACCTCGACGTCCCAGCTCCACGACGCGTGCAGCGCCTCGGGCGCACCACTGCCGTCGGCGTCGCCGGACCCGGGGCGGAAGGCCACGGTCCAGTCGAGCCCGGACCACGACCCGTGGAGGTGCACGACGCCGTCACCGGTGGAGACGACGGCCCCCGAGCCGGGGCCGAGGAGGGGGGTCCACCGCGCCCGGTCACCGTCGAGGACACGGAGGTGCAGACCCGCCGGGCCGGCCTCGAGCTCGCCCGCCGGATAGAGGAGCAGGCTGTGCCCGAAGGCCTCCAGCCGGGCCGGTGACCCGTTCGTCGTGAACTCGGCGACGAGTCCCTGGGGGCTGTCGACCCGGGGCCGCGGCGCCGGGACCTGGGCGGTCTGCTGGGGCTTCACGAACTCATGCCTACCAGCGCCGGTGCACCGACACCGAACCGAAAAGCCCTGTAAATAAATGAAAACAGGGCTGTCCAATGAAAGTAGTTTCATGGTTTCGCAGACCCCCTGACGCTCGTCGACGCCCCTACGTTGGCCGTCGACACCACCGCTCAGGAGGTCTGCAACGATGCTGACTCGATCGACGTCCCTCGCCGCCGCCGGCGGCCTGCTCGCGAGCCTTGCGCTCGCCGCGTGCGCGGGGGGAGGTGGCACCGCTGACGGCGGCTCCGGTGGAGGAGCCGGCGGCGGGATGGTCGCGCAGCTGACCTTCCCCGCCGAGGTCCAGGGAGCGGTCGGCGGTCTCGGCAACTTCAACCCGTACTCGCCGAACCCCCTGACGACGTTCTGGCTCTACGAGCCGCTCATCATCAAGAACGGCCTCACCTGCGAGGAGACGCCCTGGCTCGCCAACAAGGCCGAGTGGACGGACGACAAGACCCTCGTCATCGAGATCCGTGACGGCGTGAAGTGGAGCGACGGCAAGCCCTTCACGGCCAAGGACGTCGCCTTCACGTTCAACCTGATGAAGCAGTACCCCGGCATGGACAAGGCCGGCGTCTGGACCGAGACCTTCGGGGCCCCGGCCGACTCGGTGACCGCCGAGGGCAACACGGTGACGATGGCCTTCTCGGGCAACGCCGCCGCGAAGTACGACGAGATCATCAAGCAGAAGATGCTGCCGGAGCACGTCTACTCGACGGTCGGCGACCCGACGAAGTACATCGACAAGAAGCCGGTCTCCACCGGCCCGTACAAGCTCGCGACCTTCAACGGCCGCCGCCTCGTGCTCGACCGGCGCCCCGACTACTGGCAGGCCGACAAGGTCAAGGTCCAGAAGATCGTCCAGGAGGGGCAGTACGACGCCTCGCAGGCCGCGCTCAAGCTGCGCGCCGGAGAGCTCGACGCCTACTGGGGCGAGATCCCCAACCCCGAGAAGACCTTCGTCTCCGCCGACAAGAAGACGAACAAGTTCTACTACGCCCCCAACGGGATGACCGTCCTCACCGGCAACCTCCAGAAGAAGCCGTTCGACGACGTGAAGTTCCGCGAGGCCATCTCGTACGCGATGGACAAGGAGGCGATGTCGCTCAAGGCCACCTACGGCGTGATGAAGCCCGCGAGCCAGACCGGCCTCAAGCTCCCCTCGATGGAGAAGCTGCTCCCCGACGCGTACAAGGGCCAGGACACCGTCCTGCCCTACGACACGGCCAAGGCCAACCAGATGCTCGACGCCGCCGGGTACGCCAAGGGCGCCGACGGCAAGCGCACCCTCCCCGACGGCTCGCCGCTCGCGGTGAACTTCACGGTGCAGGCCGGCTACATCGACTACCAGGCCGTCGCCGACGTCATCGCCAAGGGCATGAACGAGGTCGGTGTCGCCACCAAGGTCACCGCCTCCGCTCCCGAGTCGGTCGACGACCAGAAGAAGACCGGCAACTTCCAGGTCCTCCTCGAGTACCTCCACGGCGGCTGCGAGCTGGCCCGCAACATCGGCGCCAAGCTCTCGAGCAAGCAGTTCCCGAGCGAGAAGGAGATCCTGCCCAACGTCGGCCGCTTCTCCGACCCCTCGGTCGACAGCACCGTCGCGGCCCTCTCGCAGGCCACCGACCCGGAGACCCAGCGGACCGAGGTCGGCAAGCTCGTCGACGTCATGATGAAGCAGTACCCGGTGACCTCGCTCATCTACGCCCCCACCCGCCTGATCTACCGCACCGACAAGGCGACCGGCTGGCCGAGCGAGCAGGACCCGTACGCCAACCCCTCGGACGACCGGCTGCTCGTCCTCACCCGGCTCACCTCGCCGAAGTGACCCCCTGACACCGTGCCGGGACGCGTGACCCGCGTCCCGGCACGGTCCCGGGCAGCCCCGAACGAGCACCCCCAGCACCGCGCACCGGTTCCCGCGCGGACCCTCGCGAGACCGACGGAGGACGAGACGTGAAGTACTTCGCCCGAAAGGTGGGCTTCTTCCTCGCCACCCTGTGGGCCGTCGTCACCCTGAACTTCATCATCCCCAGGCTCCAGCCCGGGGACCCGGCGGAGATCATGGTCAGACGGCTCGCCGGCAAGGACAACGCCCTCGACCCGGCGCAGGTCCAGGCCATGCGCGCCATGCTCGGCGCCCCCGAGGGGTCGCTGTGGCAGCAGTACACCTCCTACCTCGGCGACCTCGTCCACGGCGACTTCGGCCTCAGCTACACGTACTACCCGTTCCCCGTCAGCGAGGTCATCTCCCAGGCGATCTGGTGGACGGTCGTCCTCGTCGTCGTCACCCAGGTGCTCGCGTTCATCATCGGCATCGTGCTCGGGACCTGGGCCGCGTGGCGCCGCAACACCAAGGCCGACTCGGTCGTCACGCTCGGCTCGACCTTCCTCGGCACCCTCCAGCCGTTCTGGATCGCCCTGCTCCTGCTCTACGTCTTCGGCTACACGCTCGGCGTCCTCCCGACGTCCGGCGGGTACTCCGCCGCGACACCGGGGTTCAACGGCGCCTTCATCCAGGAGGCCTTCACCCACTCGCTGCTCCCGGCGCTGTCGCTGCTCATCGTGGCGCCCGTCGGCTGGGTCCTCGGCATGCGCAACACGATGATCATGAACCTCGGCGAGGACTACATCCGCCTCGCGAAGGCCAAGGGCCTCCCGGAGCGGCGGATCGCCCTGCGCTACGCCGCCCGCAACGCCCTGCTCCCCAGCGTCACCGGCTTCGCCCTCGCCCTCGGCGGCGTCCTCGGCGGCGCGATCCTCGTCGAGACCGTCTTCGACTACCCGGGCCTCGGGCGGCTCATGGGCGAGGCGGTCGGCGCCAAGGACTACCCCCTCCTCCAGACCCTGATGCTGCTGACCACCGTCGGCGTGCTGCTGGCCAACCTCGTCGCCGACCTGTTGTACGGCGTCCTCGACCCCCGCGCACGAAGGAGCGAGTCGTGACCACCACCCCAGCCTCCGACCCGATGCGGGTCGGCGACGTCGACCAGGGCCAGGCGACCGCCGCGGCCGAGGAGGTCAGCGACTCCCAGGCGCCCGACGCCTGGTGGAAGATCGTCTGGAGCAGCAAGAAGGCCCGGGTCGGCATCGTCATCGTCGCCGTCTACATCCTCGTGGCCGCCTTCGCGCCCCTCATCGCCCCGCACGACCCGGCCAACGCCGACTTCGTCCCCCTCGCCGGCCCGAGCGCCGAGAACTGGCTCGGGACGACGACCAACGGGCAGGACATCGCCTCGCAGCTGATCTACGGCTCGCGCGTCTCGATGCTCGTCGGGCTCTTCGGCGGCGTGCTCGCGACCCTCATCGCCCTGCTCATCGGCATGGTCTCGGGGTACGCCGAGGGCACCCTGCTCGACGACGGCCTGACCTTCGTCACCAACGTCGCCCTCGTCATCCCGGTCCTGCCGCTCATCATCACGCTCGTCGCGTACGCCGAGACCCGCGGCGTCGGGCTCATCGTGGCGGTCATCGCCATCACGTCGTGGGCGGGGGCGGCGCGCGGGAAGCGGTCGCAGATCATCACCTTGCGCAACCGCGACTTCGTCACCGCCGCGAAGTTCTCCGGTGAGGGCACCTTCCGGATCATCTTCCGCGAGATCATGCCCAACATGACCTCGCTGGTCGCCGCCGGGTTCGTCGGTGCCGCGACCGGGGCGATCGGCGCCGAGGCCGGTCTGGCCGTCCTCGGCCTCGGCGACTCGCGCCAGGTCTCGTGGGGGACGATGCTCTACCAGGCCGACGCCCAGGGAGCCATCGCGCAGGGCCTGTTCATCTGGGTCTTCGCGCCCGGCCTCGTCCTCGCCCTCCTCATCACCGCCATGTCGTTCCTCAACTTCGGGGTCGACCTGCTGAGCAACCCGCACCTCCGGGAGGACTGAGCGATGAACCCGATCCTCGAGGTCGAGAACCTCTCGGTCCGCTACGAGCCGAAGGCGCACCGTGCCATCACGGCGGTCTCCGACGTGTCCTTCACCCTGCGCCCCGGCGAGTTCGTCGGCATCATCGGTGAGTCCGGCTCGGGCAAGACCACGCTCGGCAACGCCGTGCTGCGCCTGCTCGAGAAGCCCGCGCGGATCAGCGAGGGCACGATCACCTTCGACGGCAAGGACATCACGACCACGCCGGAGGACGAGCTGCGCCACCTGCGCTGGCGCGACATCTCCACGGTGTTCCAGAGCAGCATGAACTCGCTCAACCCCGTGGTGCGCGTCGACGCCCAGTTCGCCGACGTCATCGAGGAGCACTCCGAGCTGCGCGGCGACGCGGTCGACGCGCGCATCGGCGAGCTGTTCGACATGGTCCTCATCGACCGCAAGTTCATGAAGGCCTTCCCCCACGAGCTCTCCGGCGGGATGAAGCAGCGCGTCAACCTCGCGCTGGCGCTGGCCCTGGACCCCAAGGTCGTCCTCCTCGACGAGCCGACGACCGGCCTCGACGTCGTCGTCCAGCACTCGATCCTCGAGAACGTCCGCCGGCTGCAGAAGGAGAAGGGCTTCGCGGTCCTGTTCATCAGCCACGACATCGGCACCGTGCTCGACCTCTCCGACCGGCTCCTCGTCATGTACGCGGGCCGGATCGTCGAGGAGCGGGCCACCAAGGACCTGCTCACCGACCCGCTGCACCCGTACACGAAGGGCCTGCTCGGCTCGTACAGCGACCCCCGTGCCGAGACGGTGCGGATCACCTACATCCCCGGACGCCTTCCCGACCTCAGCCGACCGGTCGAGGGCTGCGTCTTCGTCGCGCGCTGCCCCGAGAGGATCGCCCGCTGCGAGACGCGTCACCCCCGTCTTCGCGCCGCTCGACGGTGGCGAGGTCGCCTGCCACGTCGCGCGGATCCAGCGCGGCGCCGACGAGGGCGGCGCCGATGCCGCCGGCATCGGCGAGCGCACCCGGACCTTCAACGGCCCCGAGTTCGTCAAGACCGCCGACGAGTCGGCCAAGGCCCTCGAGCACCCGCCGCTGCTCTCGGTCGAGGGCGTCACGAAGGTCTACGAGCGCCGTCGCGGCTTCACGGTCGAGCGCACCACCGCCGTCGAGGACGTGTCGTTCACCCTCCGCCGCGGCGAGGTCACCGCCCTCGTGGGCCAGAGCGGGTCGGGCAAGTCGACCCTGGCCCGGCTCATCACGGGCGTCGACAAGCCGACCGAGGGCCGCATCGTCTTCCACGCCGAGGGCGGCGACCGTGAGGTCGCCGGTTACCGCGGCCGGGCCCTGCGCGAGTACCGCAGCCACGTGCAGATGGTCTTCCAGGACCCGTACTCCTCGCTCAACCCGACGAAGCGGATCGGCCAGACCCTCGAGCGCCCGCTCGTGAACTACCAGAAGCTCAAGGGCGACGCGCTGCGGGCCCGGGTCCAGGAGCTGCTCGAGACGGTGGCGCTCACGCCGACCGACCGCTTCCTCAACCGCTACCCCTACGAGCTCTCGGGCGGCCAGCGCCAGCGCGTCGTCATCGCCCGGGCTCTCGCCGTCGAGCCCGAGATCATCGTCGCCGACGAGCCGATCTCGAGCCTCGACGTGTCGATCCGCGCCGAGGTGCTCGAGCTCCTCGCGACCCTCGTGCGCGAGCGGGACATGGGGATCCTCTACATCACCCACGACCTGCTGAGCGCGCGGATGCTCTCCGACGAGGTGCTCGTCCTCCACGAGGGCCGGGTCGTCGAGCGCGGGCCGACCCTCGACCTCATCCGGGCGCCGAAGGACGCGTACACCAAGAAGCTCCTGGACGCGGTGCCCAACCCGTTCGCCTGACGCACCTGGCCGCGGGTCCCACCGCCGCCGTCGACTCTGGCCTAACGTCCCCCGGGACGGCAGGGTGGGTCACGGCGGAAGGAGGCACGGTGGCGTCGGACGACGGCGACCGTCCCGTGACGATCTACACCGTGGCCGAGCGCGCCGGGGTGTCGATCGCCACGGTGTCGCGGGTGCTCAAGGGGTCGACCCCCGCGTCGCCGATGACCCGTCGCAAGGTGCTGCGCGCCGTCGAGGAGCTCGACTACGTGCCGTTGCGGTCCTCGCGGCCGGTCGACGTGCCGCGCCACCAGACGCACGGTCTCGTGCTGCCGGGGCTCTACGGTCCCTACTTCTCCGACCTGCTCACCGGCTTCGAGTCCACCGCCGCCCAGTACGGCCAGTCGGTCGTCGTCGTCCTGGCCAACGGCCCCGTCGACGTCGAGACCTCGCTGCGCACCGTCCTCCAGCGGGTCGACGGGCTCGTCGTCGCGACGGCGACCGTCAGTGACGCGACGGTGCGCACGATCAGCCGGGGCACGCCGACGGTGCTCCTGGCCCGTGACCCGGTGGAGGGGTGCGACGCGGTCCTCATCGAGAACGAGCGCAGCGCCGCCGAGCTGACGAGCCACCTCATCGGCCACGGCCGGCGCAACATCCTCTTCGTCGGGCACGTCGAGGACTCGTACGACTTCACCGGTCGCTACGACGGCTTCGTCTCGGCCCTGCGCCGGCGCCGGCTGCTCGAGGCCGGACCGCCGATCCGGGTCCATCCCGAGGAGGCGTCGGGGCCGGTGGCCGTCGACCAGATCCTCGCGATGGACGCGCCCGTCGACGCGCTGCTGTGCGCCAACGACGAGCTCGCGCTGTCGGTCATGGCCCAGCTGTCGCGGCGCGGGGTCCGGGTGCCCGACGACCTCGCGGTCACCGGGTTCGACGACATCATGACCTCGCGGTTCATGGCCCCCGGCCTCACGACCGCCCAGCAGCCGACCCACGCGCTGGGCCGGTGGGCGGCGATCCGGCTCCACGAGCGGATCGAGGGCCGCACCCACGACGTCGAGCCGCTCGTCATCCCGACGAAGATCGTCCTGCGGGGCTCGTGCGGCTGCCCGTGGGACGGCCCGTCGCTGCCCACGCCCCCCGAGCCCCACCTTTCCCGCCGGAGCCCGGAACCTTCCGGTTCGCAGGGGAACGGACGGGGGGCGAACCTGAAGGTTCCGGGGCGAACCCGGAGGACCGCCGGCGCCGGGCGGTAGCGTCGCCCCATGCCCGAGCTGCCCGAGGTGCAGGCCCTCGTCGACTTCCTGCGCGAGCGGACCGACGGGCTCGTCGTCACGGGCGTCGAGCTCGGCTCCATCTCGGTGCTCAAGACCTTCACCCCGCCGCCGCAGGCGCTGGTCGGCGCTCCGGTCGACGGGGTGTCCCGGCACGGGAAGTTCCTCGACCTCGACTGCGGCGGAACCCACCTCGTCTTCCACCTCGCGCGGGCGGGGTGGCTGCGCTGGTCCGACGCGATCCCGGCGACGGTCCTGCGACCCGGGAAGTCGCCCATCGCGCTGCGGGTGCGGTTCGACGACGGGTCGGGCTTCGACCTGACCGAGGCCGGCACGAAGAAGAGCCTGGCGGCCCACATCGTCAACGACCCGGCCACCGTGGCGCGGATCGCCTCCCTCGGTCCCGACCCGATGGCCGACGACTTCACCCTCGAGGTGTTCGCCGCCATCGCCGCGTCCCACCGGATGCAGGTCAAGGGGCTGCTGCGCGACCAGTCGATCATCGCCGGGGTCGGCAACGCCTACTCCGACGAGGTGCTCCACGTCGCCAAGCTCTCGCCCTTCGCGCTCGCCGCGAAGCTCGGCCCGACGAGGTCCAGCGGCTCTACGAGGCCCTGAGGGCGACGCTCGCCGGGGCGGTGGCCACGGCCTCGGGCAAGCCGGCCAAGGAGCTCAAGGACGCCAAGCGGGCCGGGATGCGGGTCCACGGACGCACCGGCGAGACGTGCCCCGAGTGCGGTGACGTCGTGCGCGAGGTCTCCTTCGCCGACTCCTCCCTCCAGTACTGCGCGACCTGCCAGACCGGCGGCAAGCCGCTCGCCGACCGGCGGACGAGCAAGTTCCTCAAGTAGGCATCCCGCCCCCAGCCCGACGCCTGGCGCTGGGTGAACGAGATCGGCGCCCCGGACGTCCGCTGAGCGCAATGCGTCGGAGCGGTGGGGGTTGGGGATACTGGTGGCATGAGTGCCTACCCCGACGTCACCGTCAGCGACCTGTCCGACGACGCCGTCGTCCTCGACATCCGCGAGCAGGACGAGTGGGACCGCGGCCACGCCCCCACCGCCGTGCACATCCCGATGTCCGAGCTTCCCGGTGCGCGTCGACGAGCTGGCGCCCTTCCTCGACCGCGACGAGCCGCTCGTCATCACCTGCCGCTCGGGTGGCCGCGTCCAGCGGGTCATGCCGTGGCTCGAGCAGCAGGGCTACGAGGTGGCGAACCTCGCCGGAGGCATGCGCGCCTGGCACGCCGCGGGCAAGCCGATGGAGACGGCCGACGGCTCGGCGGCCGAGGTCCCCTGACCCGGCTGCGGGACGGTCGCGCCGCCCTCAGGCCGTGCTGATGAAGAAGGCGACGGCGAAGCCGAGCACGGTCAGCAGCCCGACGAGCCGGCCGGCGTGCTCGACGGCCTCGGGGACCATCGTGTCGGCGAGCATCGTGAGGATGGCGCCGGCCGCGAAGGTCTGGATGAAGGCCACGGTCCCCTCCGACGCGTCGCCCAGCAGGGCGTAGCCGAGGACGGCGGCGATGGTCGACGCGGCCACGACGACCGACCAGAGGCGCAGGATCCAGCCGGTCGACCGGCCCGACGCCTTGAGCCCGGTCGTCGCCGACATCGCCTCGGGGACGTTGGACAGGAAGACGGCCGCGACCATCGCGACGCCCACCCCGCCGCCGCCGATCAGGCTGATGCCGATGGCAGCCGACTCGGGGATGCCGTCGAGCAGCGCCCCCAGGACGAGGGCGAGGCCGCTCGAGGCGCCGGCGGCCTTGGCCGGGCCGGACCCCGTGGGTGAGGCCGACTCGAGGATCCCGCCGTGCAGGGGGCTCTTGCGGCGGTGCCCGCCCCGCTGGTCGACGAGCCAGTCGCCGACGAAGAAGGTGAGGGACCCGGCGGCCAGCCCCAGGGCGGACGACGTGCCGCCCGCGGACTGGAAGGCCTCCTCGGTCAGCTCGAAGGCCACCGCGCTGATGAGGACCCCGGCGCCGAAGGCCATGACGAGCCCGATGACCCGCAGGCCGACCTTGACGTAGAGCCCGAGCAGGGCACCGACGAGGAGGGCCCCACCGCCGACGAACCCCCACCACGCTGCCTCGAGCACGGGCCCACGCTAGACCCCGGCCTCGATCGGTGGGTATCGGGCCGTCTCGGCCGGGCGCTAGACAGCCGGAGACGAGCGCCAGCCCATGGGGAGAGCGCCGGCACCCTCGGGCGACACGCGGATCGGGGCTGTATCGGGATGTCTGCGAGGAACGCTAGAGAGCCGCATACGCTGCGATCGTGGACCCCGTCAGGAACCCCTACGCCCCCGGCGCCGGCCAGCGCCCACCCGAGCTCGCGGGTCGCGACGAGCAGCTCGACGCCTTCGACGTCGTCCTCGAGCGGGTCGCCCGGGGCCGTCCCGAGCGCTCGATCGTCCTCACCGGGCTGCGCGGGGTCGGCAAGACCGTGCTGCTCAACGCGCTGCGCTCCTCGGCCGTGCGCGCCGGGTGGGGGACCGGCAAGCTCGAGGCCCGTCCCGACCAGTCGCTGCGGCGCCCCCTCGCCTCCGCCCTCCACCAGGCGGTCCGCGAGCTCGGCCCGGCCGGCGGCTCGGGCGACCACGCGCTCGGCGTCGTCAAGGCCTTCGCCCAGCGCGAGAGCGAACCGGCGCAGGGCCGTGGCCGCACCGCGACGAAGCTGCGCGACCGGTGGAACCCGGGCATCACCGTCCCCGCCGTCCAGGGTCGCGCCGACTCCGGCGACATCGAGATCGACCTCGTCGAGCTGCTGTCCGACCTCGGCGGCATGGCCTCCGACACCGGCCGCGGGGTCGCGGTCTTCATCGACGAGATGCAGGACCTCGGCCCCGACGACGTCTCGGCCCTGTGCGCCGCCTGCCACGAGATCTCCCAGTCGGGGCTGCCCCTCATCGTCGTGGGCGCCGGACTGCCGCACCTGCCGGCGGTGCTGTCGGCGTCGAAGTCGTACTCGGAGCGACTGTTCCGCTACTCGCGCATCGACCGGCTCGACCGCGCGGCCGCCGACGCCGCGCTCGTCGTCCCGGCGGAGGAGGAGGGCGCGGCGTACTCCGACGAGGCCCTCGAGGCGATGTACGCCGCCACCGGCGGGTACCCCTACTTCATCCAGTCCTACGGGAAGGCGGTGTGGGACAGGGCCCCCGGCTCGCCGATCACTGCCGAGGACGTGTCGGTGGCCGCCCCGGAAGCCGACGCCGAGCTCGCAGTGGGCTTCTTCGGGTCGCGGTACGAACGGGCGACGCCCGGCGAGCGCGAGTACCTGAGGGCGATGGCCGAGGTCGCGGTCGAGCTCGGCGACGAGGCCGAGGCCGTCCCGACCTCCGACGTGGCCTCCCACCTCGACCGCAAGCCGCAGTCGCTCTCGCCGGCGCGCGACGCCCTCCTGAAGAAGGGCCTCATCTACTCGGGGGAGCGGGGCCGGATCGCCTTCACCGTGCCGCACTTCGGCCGGTACCTGCGCGACCACACCTGAGGCGCGGCAGGAGTCAGCGGCGCCAGAAGAGGTGGTGGACGATGCCGCTCGGGCTCGGGACCTCCTCGTGGTGGAAGCGGTCGAGCAGCTCGTCGGGGGAGTCCCAGAGCCGCTCGCCGCGACCGATCTCGACCGGCGCGACGGCGACGTGCATCGTGTCGACGAGGTCGGCCTCGAGGAACTCGCGGACCGTCGCGACGCCACCGCCGAGCCGGACGTCCTTGCCGTCGGCGGCAGCCTTCGCCTGCTCGCAGCGCCTCGTGCGGGTCGGCATCGATGAAGTGGAACGTGGTGTCCGACAGCGAGAAGCTCGGCCGGACGTGGTGGGTCAGCACGAAGACCGGGGTGTGGAACGGCGGCTCGTCGCCCCACCAGCCCTCCCACGTCGAGGTCCTCCCACGGTCCCTGCTGGGGGCCGAACTTGTCGCGGCCCATGATCTCGGCGCCGATGTTGTGGGAGAAGTCGCGGGTGAAGTAGTCGTCGAGGCCGCGGGTGCCGCCCGGGTCGGTGCGGTTGGGCCAGCTCGCCGTGGCACCGGCCCACGACGGCGAGTCGGGCGGGGTCGGCGTGGCCGAAGGGCCGCTCGATGCTCTGTCCCTCGCCGGTGCCGAACCCGTCGGTCGAGAGCATGAAGTTCTGCACGCGCAGGAGCTGCTCGCGGGGGGCGCTCACGACGTGGCCACCGGCGCGGCGAGGCCGAGGTCGGCGTAGTGCGGCCTGGCCCGCGGCGAAGGCGTCCCAGTCCCACGGCACGGGCCGTCCGGCGAGGCTCGGCTCGAGCCGGTCGAGGGAGGTCTGCAGCCCGACGAGGTAGCAGTTGTCGACCGCCTCGCGGACGTCGGGCACGACGTGGCTGAGCCGCAGGATGCAGCCGGTTCCGGCGGCCTCGAGCTCCCAGCGCATCCGCGACCCGGGCGCGGGGTGCGTGTGCTCGAGCAGCAGCGGGGGCTCGAGCGCGGAGGATCGTGCACGTCATCGTGACCGGCTCGTCCTCGACCTCCCGACGAAGACCATCTCGCCGCCCTCGCGGAGGTCGACCGTGATGTCGGCCTCGAAGGGGAGCCACCAGTCGGCGAGGCGCTGGGGCTAGGTGATGGCGTCCCACACCTCGCGCACGTCGTGGGCGAGGTGACGCTCGAAGCGGATGACGCCGCCGTCGGCGCGTGCGCTCGAGGGTGCCGTCGTAGCGGGTGGTGAGGTCGTCGGTCACTGGGGTCGCTCCTTCGGGGGGATGGCGTGGGCAGTGCGCTCGAGGTGGCGCTCGAGGGAGTCGAGGCGCCCGGCCAGCTCGGCGCGGTACGGCTCCAGCCACGCGTCGAGCTCGCGCAGGGGCTCGGCGCGCAGGCGGTACAGGCGGCGCTGGGCGTCGCGACGGACCTCGACGAGGCCGGCGTCGCGCAGCACCCTGAGGTGCCGGGACACGCCGGGCTGGTGCATGCCGACGGCCTCGACGAGCTCGCCCACCGAGCGTTCGCCGCCGCGGACGGCATCGAGGATCCGCCGACGCGTGGGGTCGGCGATCACCTCGAGGACGGCGAGCTCGCTGGGCACGCCCTCGAACATACGCCGATGACGTATATATGCGCAAGTGCGATGGACCAGTGACCGGACGGGACCGGGGAGTGCTCCCCATCGTCATCCGGTCCCGTCCTGAGCAGGATGGCCGCAGGGAGGCACGGACGCCGCAGGTGGCCGGGTCACCCGCACGACCGGGGGGCCGTGACCACTGGGGGGACACGTCGGCGCAGGCCGAGGTGCCAGGGGGAGCGAACCGCGTCGGTCGTCCGCGCCGGGGGCGACCCCGCTCCCGGCACCGACCATGAAGGAGCACGAGATGAAGCTGAGGAAGACGATGTCGCTGGCCGCCGCCGGCGTCGCGGTCCTCGGGACGGTCGTCGCCACGGCGCCGACCGCGCAGGCCGCGACCTCGAAGAACGGTGTGTGCGAGACCGGCGAGTTCTGTCTCTACTACAACAGCAACCACGCGGGGTCGATGGTCGACCTCGGCGGCGGGGACAAGGACTACGGCACCGGCGCCGGCTGCGTGAAGTTCGTCAAGGCCGGCAGCGGTCGCGGCCAGTGCATCAAGAACAACGTCGCGTCGGTGTGGAACCGGGAGGCCGCGGCCGTCACGGTCTTCTACAAGAGCGGCTGGGCGGGGTCGATCGACGCGATCGGCAGCGGCTCGAAGGTCAACCTCAAGTCGACGCTGAAGAACGAGAACGCCGGCCACGTCGTCGGGTCGGCGTCCAACAGCCGGATGGTCACCGGGCTCTACAAGAACACCGGCCGGATCACCGCGTACTTCGACGGCTACCTCAACACCTCGGGGCGCCACGAGGGCACCGACATGGCGCGCGGCATCGGCGCTCCGGTGTACGCGATGCTCGGTGGCACGGTCACCCGGGTCACCCAGGGTGCCCGCGGTGGCAGCGGCCTGTCGCAGGTCGCCATCTACAACGCGAGCCAGAACAAGACCCTCGTGTACCTCCACTCCGACCCGCTCGACAGCCTGCGCGTCGGCCAGTCGATCGCCAAGGGTGCCCGCGTCGGCACCGAGGACTGGCGCGGGGTCTCGAGCTCGGGTGCCGCCCACACCCACGTCGAGATGCGCACCGGTCGCCAGACGAGCGCGGCCACGAGCGTCGGCGACCCGTCGCTCACCAACCCCAACCCGACGTCGTTCTGGATGGCGAACGGCTACAACATCTGCTGCGACTGACCGCAGCCCGCGCCCGGCCGGCCCCGCGACACCGCGGGGCCGGCCGCGGCCGTCTCCCGCGCGGCTCGGCCGGGTCGCCGGCTACGACGTGAGGACGACGAGCTGCTGGGTCGCCCGCGTCATCGCGACGTAGCGGTCGACCGCGCCCTCGATGCCCTCGCCGAAGCCGTCGGGGTCGACGAGGACGACGAGGTCGAACTCCAGTCCCTTGGCCAGGACGGGCGTCAGCGACCGCACCCGGTCGGTCCCGACGAACGACGCGTCGCCGATGACGCAGGCCACCCCCTCGGCGCTCGCCGCCGCCCACTCCTCAAGGATGCCCCCGAGGTCGGCCACGGAGCCGTGGCGGACCGGGACACCGGTGCTGCGCACCGAGGTCGGGACGTTCGCGTCCGGGACGGCGGCCCGGATGACGGGCTCGGCCGCGGCCATGACCTCCTCCGGCGTTCGGTAGTTGACGCTGAGCGGGGCGAGGGCGACGCGGTCGAGGCCGACCCGGGCCAGCCGCTCCTCCCACGACTCGGTGAACCCGTGCCGCGCCTGCGCCCGGTCGCCCACGATCGTCAGGCTGCGGGACGGGCAGCGACGCAGCAGCATCTGCCACTGCGCGTCGGTCAGCTCCTGGGCCTCGTCGACGACGACGTGCGCGAACGGTCCCGCGAGCAGGTCGGGGTCGGCCACGGGCCCCTCGGCGTCGTCGACGAGCGCGGACGTCAGGTCCTGGCCGCGCAGCATCGACATGACCCGCATCTCGGAGTCGTCGGTCGCGATGAGGTCGGCGACGACGTCGGCCATCCGCGCCCGCTCGCCCGCCTCAGCGGCCTCGCGCCGGGTCCGCCGCCGCGACGCACCGGGGTCACCGAGCCGCATCCGCATCGCGTCGAGGAGGGGCAGGTCGCTCGTCGTCCACGCGGTGGGGTCGCGCCGCTGCAGGGCTGCCACCTCGGCCTGGGAGAGCCACGGGGAGCACCTCCGCAGGTACGCCGGGACGGTCCAGAGGTCGCCGACGAGGTCCGTCGCCTCCAGCAGCGGCCAGGCACGGGCGAAGGCGTCGACGAGCTCGGCGGTCGTCGCGAGGGCGCGGCGGTACACCGCGTGGGGGTCCTGTGCCCCGATGCCGTAGGCGTCGAACTCGTCATCGCCGGCAGGGCCGTCGTCGCCCGACTCGTCCTGCTCGTCGTCCCAGCCGTCCCAGCCGTCCCCGCCGGCCCGGTCGGCCACGCGGTCGACGAGGATGGCGAGCACCGCCTCCCACACCTGGTCGCGGGCGTCGTTGTGGGGGGTCCCGGGCTCGCGGGCGTCGAACGCCTCGGCCCAGTCGCGCGCCGACAGGCGCACGTCACCCCATGCCGTGGTCACCTCGAGGGTCTCGGTGGGTGGCGCCTCGTACAGGCCGACGGCCGGTTCGACGGCCTCCGCCATCCGGGCGTCCGCCTTGAGCCGGGCGACCTCGGGGTCGGCCTCCTCGCCCGCGGTCGCCCCTTCGGGCAGGAGGTCGCCGACGGTGCACGTCAGCACGCCCTCCTCACCGAGGCTCGGCAGCACGTCGGAGACGTACGCGAGGTAGGGCTGGTGCGGCCCGACGAAGAGCACCCCGCCCCTGCGGTGACCGAGGCGGGGGTCGGAGTACAGGAGGTAGGCGGTGCGGTGCAGCGCGACGACCGTCTTGCCGGTCCCCGGCCCACCGTCGACGACGAGCGGTCGGCGCGACCCGGCGCGGATGATGGCGTCCTGGTCGGTCGCGATGGTGCCGAGGACGTCGCGCATCCGGCTCGACCGGCTGCTGCCGAGGCTGGCGATGAAGGCCGACTGGTCGTCGAGGGCGCCGGCATGGCTCGTGAGGGCCTCGGCGGTGAACGCCTCGTCCCAGTAGTCGCGGACCCGTGCGTGGGTCCAGCGGTAGCGGCGCCGGCTCACCAGGCCCATCGGGTTCGCGTGGGTGGCGCCGAAGAAGGGCTCGGCCGCGGGGGAGCGCCAGTCCACGAGGAGACGGCGCCCGTCGGCGTCGGTGAGGCCGAGGCGTCCGACGTACAGCGGCTCGTCCTCGTCCTCGGCGACGACCCGGCCCAGGCAGAGGTCGAGGCCGAACCGGCCGAGGGCCCGCAGCCGGCCGGTGAGCCGGTGCACCTCGAGGTCGCGGTCGAGGGCGGCCTGCCCCCTGCCGCCCGGGGCGCGCCGGGCGGCCTCGAGCTGCTCGGTGAGGTCGGCGAGCGTCGCGTCGAGGGTGCGGGCGATGGCGGCGAAGTGGCGCTCGTCGGCCTCGACGAGGGCGGGGACGGCCTTGTGGGCGAGGTGGTCAGGGAGGTCGAACGCGCTGGCGGTCGAGGGGTTCACGTGGGCTCCGATCCGGGTGCTGCGGGCCGGGTGCCCCCCATGGGCCCGACCTCGGCCGGTGATTCTGCGCCAGGACGGGGGGCTTGCCGCAAGCCCCCGGGTCGGCTGTACCTTGGACATGGAGGAGGGCGGTTGCTCTCCTCCTTCGCGCGTCCGGCCCCGGTGGGGCCCGTCGGTCAGGCCCCGACGTACTGCGCGAGGTGCTCCCCGGTGAGGGTCGAGCGGCCGGAGACCAGGTCGGCGGGGGTTCCCTCGAAGACGACGGTCCCGCCCTCGTGCCCGGCGCCCGGTCCGAGGTCGATGACCCAGTCGGCGTGCGCCATGACGGCCTGGTGGTGCTCGATGACGATGACCGACTTCCCGGAGTCGACGAGCCGGTCGAGGAGCCCGAGGAGGTTCTCGACGTCGGCGAGGTGGAGGCCGGTGGTGGGCTCGTCGAGGACGTAGACGTCGCCCTTGTCGGCCATCTGGGTCGCGAGCTTGAGGCGCTGGCGCTCGCCGCCGGAAAGCGTGGTCAGCGGCTGCCCGAGGCTGACGTACCCGAGGCCGACGTCGTCGAGCCGCTCGAGGACGGTGTGCGCCGCGGGTGTGCGGGCCTCACCGTCGGCGCCGAAGAACGCCTTGGCCTCGAGCACCGACATCGCGAGCACCTCGGCGATGTTCCTGCCATCGAGGGTGTACTCGAGGACCACGGCCTGGAACCGTCGGCCCTCGCACTCCTCGCAGGTCGACTCGACCGTCGCCATGATGCCGAGGTCGGTGAAGACGACGCCGGCGCCGTTGCAGGTGGGACAGGCCCCCTCGGAGTTCGAGCTGAACAGCGCCGGCTTCACCCCGTTGGCCTTCGCGAAGGCCTTGCGGATCGGCTCGAGGAGACCGGTGTACGTGGCGGGGTTGCTCCGCCGCGACCCCTTGATCGCGCCCTGGTCGATGACGACGACGCCCTCGCGCCCGGCGACCGAGCCGTGGATCAGCGAGCTCTTGCCGGACCCGGCCACGCCGGTGACGACGACGAGGACGCCGAGCGGCACGTCGACGTCGACGGAGCGCAGGTTGTGGGTCGAGGCCTTGCGGACCTCCATCGCCGCGGTGGAGGAACGGACCGTCCCCTTGACCGCGGCACGGTCGTCGAGGTGGCGGCCCGTGATGGTGCTGCTGGAGCGCAGCCCCTCCACCGACCCCTCGAAGCAGACCTCACCGCCGCGGGAGCCGGCCCCGGGGCCGAGGTCGACGACGTGGTCGGCGATGGCGATCGTCTCGGGCTTGTGCTCGACGACGAGGACGGTGTTGCCCTTGTCGCGCAGCTGGAGGAGCAGCTGGTTCATCCGCTCGATGTCGTGGGGGTGCAGCCCGATCGTCGGCTCGTCGAAGACGTAGGTGACGTCGGTGAGCGAGGACCCGAGGTGGCGGATCATCTTGGTGCGCTGCGCCTCGCCGCCGGAGAGCGTCCCGGCGGGACGGTCGAGGGAGAGGTAGCCCAGGCCGATCTCGGTGAACGAGTCGAGGAGGTGCTGCAGGCCCCTGAGCAGCGGCGCGACCGAGGGCTCCTCGACCTCGCGGACCCAGTCGGCGAGGTCGCTGATCTGCATCATGCAGAGGTCGGCGATGCTCTTGCCCCGGATCGTCGACGACCGTGCCTCCGCCGTGAGGCGGGTGCCGTCGCACTCGGGGCACGCCTGGAAGGTGACCGCGGCCTCGACGAAGCGGCGCACGTGCGGCTGCATCGCCTCGGGGTCCTTGGACAGCATCGACTTCTGGATCTTGGGGATGATCCCCTCGAAGGTGAGGTTGATGCCCTCGACCTTGATCTTCGTCGGCGGCGCGAAGAGCATCGTGTCGAGCTGCTTGGCGGTGAACGACGCGATCGGCGAGTCCATCGGCAGGCCCATGCCCTCGAACAGGCGGCCGTACCAGCCGTCCATCGAGTAGCCGGGCACGGTGAGGGCGCCGTCGTTGAGCGACCTGGAGTCGTCGTAGAGGGCGGTGCGGTCGATGTCGCTGACGTGTCCCATGCCCTCGCAGCGCGGGCACATGCCGCCGAGGTAGGTCTCCTGCTGGGCGACCCGCTTCTCGGTGCGACCACCCTTCTCGGTCGTCATCACCCCGCTGGCCTTCCGGGTGGGGACGTTGAACGAGTACGCCGTCGGGGGGCCGACGTGGGGGTCGCCGAGCCGGCTGAAGAGGATCCGCAGCATGGCGTTGGCGTCGGTCGCGGTGCCGACGGTGGACCGCGGGTTGGCGCCCATCCGCTCCTGGTCGACGATGATCGCCGTCGTCAGTCCCTCGAGGTGGTCGACCTCGGGCCGGGCGAGGTTGGGCATGAACCCCTGGACGAAGGCGCTGTAGGTCTCGTTGATCATCCGCTGCGACTCCGCGGCGATCGTCGCGAAGACGAGCGAGCTCTTGCCCGAGCCGGACACCCCGGTGAACACGGTGAGGCGGCGCTTGGGCAGCTCGACGCTGATGTCCTTGAGGTTGTTCTCCCGCGCCCCCTGCACGCGGATGACGTCGTGGCCGTCGGCGGCGGCGCCCGTGGTCGTGCCCTTGCCCATCGTGTCTCCCTGTCGTGAAGCCCAGCGCCGCGTCCCCGTCGCGGCCCGCCCAGACTAGCGGCGCCGGTGGAGGTCAGCGGGTGTCGTCGGTGCCGAACCCCGGCTGCCACGAACGCTCCTCGCCGCTGGTGGTCTCCTGGAAGAGGGTGATCTGGAGGTCGGCCGGGGCGTCGAGCCGCGAGTTCAGCGAGAGCCACGGAGTGAGCACCGGCGCGGCGACGAGGTCGGCCCCGGCCTGCGTCGCGGCATCGGTGGTGGCCCGGGTGTCGTCGACCTCGAAGGCGAGCCGGATGCGCGGGCTGGGTCGTCCTGCGGCCTCGACCTCGTCGATGACGCGCTTGTGTGTCGGGTTCGCGATCTCGAGGGTGGCGCGCCCGGCCTCGAGGATGACGACCCGGTCGTCGCCGCCCTCGGCGAACGCCATGGCCTCGGGCATCCCGAGGACGTCGCGGTAGAACTGCACCGCCTCGTCGTAGTCGGCCGCCTCGACGACGACCCGCAGCTGGTGGACCCGACGGACCTGATCTCCGGTGCTCATGGGCCCATCCTCGCGCGCGGGTCCGACCGGGTGGGGCGCCGACGGGCGCCGGGCCGCCTGACCTAGCCTGAGGTCCTGACCGCGACGATTCCGGAAGAGGTGGTCATGGGGCACGGACACGGGCACGTCGAGGCGCATGCCGGGGGCAGGCACCGCTGGCGGCTGGCCGTCGCGTTCGTCCTCGTCGCAGGGTTCTTCGGCGTCGAGCTCGCGGCGGGGCTGGTGTCGGGCTCGCTGGCACTGCTCTCCGACGCGGGACACATGGCCGCCGACGTCGCCACCCTCGGGGCCGCCCTCGTCGCCACCCGGATCGCCACCCGCCCCGACCCCACCGGCCGGCGGACGTTCGGCTCCTACCGCGCCGAGGTGTTCGCCTCGGGGTTCGCCGTGCTCCTCATGCTCGGCGTCTCGGGCTACATCGTGGTCGAGGCCCTCGGACGGATCGGCGCGGACGCCGAGGTCGCGTCGGGCACCATGCTGCTCGTCGGCGGCATCGGGCTGGCGGTCAACCTCGTCGCGCTCGTCCTGTTGCGCGGCGGCGCGGCCGAGAGCCTCAACGTCAGGGGCGCCTACCTCGAGGTCGTCGCCGACACCGTGGGGTCCGTCGGCGTCATCGTGGCGGGCCTGCTCGTCGGAGCGACGGGGAACGCGGTGTGGGACACCGCGATCGCCCTCGCCATCGCGGTGTTCGTGGCGATCCGTGCGGTGATGCTGGGGCGCGAGGTCGTGGCGGTCCTCGGTCAGCACGCGCCCACGGGGGTCGAGCCGACCGAGCTCGTCACCGCCCTCACGGGTGTCGAGGGGGTCGTCGACGTCCACGACCTGCACGTGTGGACGCTCACGTCGGGGATGAACGTCGCGACGGTGCACCTCGTCGCGGTCCCGCAGGGCGAGGCCGACGTCCTCGCGTCGTCGACCGAGCTGCTGCGCGAGCGGTTCGGCATCGCCCACGCGACGATCCAGGTCGAGTCGCGCGACGCCGCCCAGTGCTCCGGCGCCGACTGGTAGGCCCGGACCCACTGCCTCACGGCCAGCCGGTGTCCAGCCGCGAGATGTCGTACGGGCGCCCGACCGGCCCACCCCTCGCCACGGAGGCTGGCCCGACGTCGAATGTCCCCGAACCTCCGGTGCGGCCGTCGACCTCGGGCTGCCCACCATGCGGGCAGCCCGAGACGGCCTCCCGAGCCCTCCGATAACGTCAACTAATCGTTATCCCAACAAGGAGTGATCCTGTGAGCATCCGTCTCGGCGACACCGCGCCCGACTTCTCCGCCGACACGACGGCCGGCCGCATCAGCTTCCACGAGTGGAAGGAGGGCGCGTGGGCCGTGCTGTTCTCCCACCCCGCCGACTTCACACCCGTGTGCACGACCGAGCTCGGCCGCACCGCGGCGCTCTCGGGTGAGTTCGCGGCCCGCAACGCCAAGCCCATCGCCGTCTCGGTCGACTCGGTCGAGGACCACGCCCGCTGGCTCCCTGACATCGCGGAGGTCGGTGGCGCGGCGGTGGAGTTCCCGATCGTCGGCGACCAGGACCGCTCGGTCTCGCAGGCCTACGACATGATCCACCCGAACGCCGGCGACACCTCGACGGTGCGCTCGGTCTTCCTCATCGACCCGTCGAACACGGTGCGCCTGACCATCACGTACCCGAAGTCGGTGGGTCGCAACTTCTCCGAGATCCTCCGCGCCCTCGACGCCCTCCAGGCCACCGACGGCGCCCCGATCTCCACCCCGGCCGAGTGGACCCCGGGCGAGCGCGTCATCGTCGCCCCCACGGTCTCGACCGAGGACGCGCGCGAGCGCTTCAAGAACGTCGACGAGGTGAAGCCGTACCTGCGCTTCGCCGACGCGCCGGCCTGATCTCCCCGGTCTCAGGCTCGCGGCGGGAGCCGATGGAGGACGACGTCCTCGACGGCTCGGTCGGCCAGGCGCAGGGTGACGAAGGTGCAGTGCGGCTCGCGCCGCCGGTCGGTGGGCGAGCCGGGGTTGAGCAGGCGCAGGCCCTCGTGGTCGGTGTCCCAGGGGATGTGGCTGTGGCCGAAGACGAGGAGGTCGGTGTCGGGGTGCGCGACCCGCATCCGCTCCTCGCGCCGCTGCTTCGCGCCGGTCTCGTGGACGACGGCGACGCGCACGCCCTCGACGGTGGCACGGGCGACCTCGGGGAGCCGCGCTCGCAGCTCGGGCCCGTCGTTGTTGCCCCAGCACGCCAGCAGCGACCGGCTCCGCTCCTCGAGCCGGTCGAGCAGCGCGACGTCGACCCAGTCGCCGGCGTGGACGACGAGGTCGGCCCGGTCCACCTCCTCCCACAGCAGCGGGGGCAGGTCCTTCGCCCGCAGGGGGAGGTGGGTGTCGGACATGACGAGGACCCGGGTGCCGCCGCTGCTCATGACCCCACCGTGCCACCCCTCGGGGCACGGGGGACGGTCCGTCACGCCGTTCGGGTGCCCGCGGACCCGATGGACCCGGCCGCCGGGTCGGTGGGGTAGAGGTGGATGACCTCCCGGGCGCGCTCGCCGCGGGCTGCCACCTTCTCCACGAGCATGAAGGCCTTGAACTGCAGGCCGTACTTGTCGGCGAGCATCCGGGTGACCCGGTCGACCTCGGTCGGGTCGTCGGTGGCGGTGGCCCGCGCCTCGACGGGCACGACGCCCTCGGGCACCGAGCCCCGACGGCTGCACTCGGCCACGGTGACCCGCGGGGTGTGTCGCACGCGCTTCAGCTTCCCGGTCCCGGCCGGGGTGAACACCGCCAGGCGGTCGCCGTCCGGGACGACCCACACGGGGGTGGGCACCGCCTCCCCGGTGCGGCGGAAGGTCGTGAGGGAGATGAAGTCGCTGTCGCCCAGGGCGAGGAGCTCGGAGGCCGTCATGGCGTGAACCTATGTCGCGAGCCGGACCGCGAGGGCGCCGGGCACCGGACCCGTCGGTCCTGTCGAGACCTGTGGACGTGGCCGACGCGCGGCCACGGCGCCGCACGAGTCCCCCCGAGGGGCCTTCCTCAGTCAGCCGTGCGTTGCGGCGCTGCCCCGTGGACGAGCGGGATGTAGTCCGGATGACGCCCGATCCAGGCCGTGATGAAGGGGCACAGCGGCATCACCGTGCGGGTCCCCTCGGCCCGGACCTCGTCGAGGGCGTGGCGCGCCAGGGCGCCGCCGATCCCTCGTCCCTCGTACGCCGGCTCCACCTCGGTGTGGGTGAACACGATGAGCTCGTCGGTGAGGTGGTAGGCCGCGAAGCCCGCGAGCTCGCCGTCGAGCCGTGCCTCCCAGCGGTTCTCGTCCTCGTTGCGCGTCACGACCACACTGCCGCCGTCGGCCATGGGACCACCTCCGGGCTCACCCTCTCATCCCGGCCCCGGAACCCGGCGTCGACGGAGGGTCCCGGCGCCGTGGGGGGGACGCCGTCGTCCTCCCCGGTCACGTCGGCCACCCTCGGGCCGCGGCGCCACGCCGGAAACCCCTCGGAGGACACGGGGAGCCGTCCTACAGTGGGAGCGGTGCCGTGGGCCGGCACCCGCCCGGAGGGTCGCCGACGCCTGCCTCGGGCACCCATCCCCGAGCAGTCGTGTGAGGACCTGCCGTGACCGTCGCCTTCGTGGAGCAGGCCAGCGCCCGCGTGCTCGCGAGCGCGTGGCTGCCGGTGCTGGGCCGGCCGGAGCGGGTCTTCGACCCGACCCTCAGCGGCGTCGGGCTCACCTGTGCCACGTGGGCGTTCGCCGCGTCCCTCGTCCCCTCGCTGCTCCCGCGGGAGGGGTGGCTCCAGGGGATCGTCTCGGGCGTGACCGTGGCCGTCGGCTACGGGTTCGGCGCATCGGCCCACGCCCTCTGGGACTACCTGGGGATCCCGGGCCTGCGCGGCCGGGTCCGCACCATCGTCACGACGATCCTCGTCGGGCTCGGGCTGCTCGGGGCGGTGCTCAACGCCTGGCGACTCGTGGGCTGGCAGAACGAGATCCGCCGCACCTTCGGGATGGACGCCACGTCGCCGACGATCTGGCCCGTCGTCATCGTCGTCACCGTCCTCCTCGCCGGGGCGCTGCTCGTCGTGGGGCGCAGCATCCGCCTGCTCGCCCAGCGCACGATCCGCTCCCTCGCCCGCCGGCTGCCGCACCGGCTCTCCCTCGTCCTCGGCATCGGCCTCATCGCCCTGCTCTTCTGGGGGCTGTGGACCGGCGTCATCGTCCGGGGCTTCTTCGCCGGGGCCAACGCCGTCTTCGCCCCCCAGGACACCACGGGCACCAACAGCACCGCGCGCCCGTCGGTGCCCGAGCGGTCCGGGACGGCCGAGTCGCTGACCCGGTGGGAGGACCTCGGCCGCTACGGGCGGGTCTTCGTGCGCGGGGGACCGACCGTCGCCCAGCTCGAGACCGTGAACGGGCCCGGTGCGCGCCAGCCCATCCGGGTCTACGCCGGGCTGCAGAGCGCCCGCACCTCGCAGGGCCGCGCCGACCTCGTCCTCGCCGAGCTCAAGCGGACCGGGGCGTTCGACCGCAAGGTCCTCGTCGTCGCGACGACCACCGGCATGGGCTTCCTGGACCGCCACGGGACGAACACCATCGAGCACGCCTGGAACGGCGACACGGCGATCGCTGGGGTCCAGTACTCGTACCTGCCCAGCTGGATCTCGCTCCTCGCCGACCAGGAGGCCGTCGTCGACAGCTCGCGCATCGTCTTCGAGACCGTCCGCGACCACTGGGCGACGTTGCCGGAGGCGGACCGGCCGGCGCTCTACCTCTACGGCCTCTCGCTCGGGTCCAAGGGCGTCGAGGGCGTGCTGTCGTCGGTCAACATCCTCAACGCGTCGGTCGACGGCGCCCTCATGGTCGGGCCGCCGTTCGTCAACGACCTCCACGCCCGGCTCGTCAGCGGGCGCGACGACGGATCCCGCTCCACCCTGCCCGTCTACGAGGGCGGGCGCACCGTGCGCTTCATGGACGAGTCGGGCGGGCTCGAGCAGACGCCCGGGCCCTGGGGACCGACCCGGGTCGTCTACCTCCAGCACGCCTCCGACCCGGTGACCTTCTTCTCCAGCGACCTCGCCTTCGAGCGGCCCGCGTGGCTGCGGGACGACGAGCGCGGGCCCGACGTCTCCGAGCGGATGGGGTGGTTCCCCGTCGTCACGATGGGGCAGGTCCTCTTCGACATGCCCGGCGCGGGTGCGGTCCCCGACGGGTACGGGCACATGTACTCGTACACCGCGAACCTTCGGGCCTGGGTGGCCGTCACCGACCCGCCGAACTGGACGCCCGACCGCGAACGTCGCATCCTCGAGGCCCTCGGGGAGCGCTGACCCGCCGACCCGGTGACTGCCGGTGACTGCCGGTGCTCAGCCCTGGGAGCGTGGACCTCCGGGGTGGGCGGTGTCGAAGCCCTCGACGTCGACGTGGCGGGCGATCGTCGCGGTGGCCCGGCGGCCCTGGCCGAGGGGGACGTGGGGCACGAGGTCGTCGAGGAAGTCGTACCGGCGCCGCAAGGAACGGTGGTACGAGTCCTCGACCGGTGCGGCCTTCTGGTGCATCCACCAGTCCGCGATGTCGCCCCAGCCGGGGGCCGCGAGCGACCCGCCGAAGTGCTGCACGGCCAGCGCCGAGGACAGCGCGGCGAAGGAGAGGCGCTGCTGCAGGGGCCAGCCGGCGATCGTGCCGAGCACCATCGCGGCGCCGAAGACGTCGCCGGCCCCGGTGGGGTCGATGGCGTCGACGCGCAGGGCGGGGACGAGGGCCTCTTCGCCGGTGGCGGAGTCGATGGCCATCGAGCCCTCCTCGCCGTTCGTCACGACGGCCAGGGGCACGAGGTCGGCGAGGGCGTAGAGGGCGTCGCTCGGCGTGGCCGTGCGGGTGTAGGCCATCGCCTCGACGGCGTTGGGGAGGAAGGCGTGGCAGACGGCGAGCTGGTCGAGGACGCCGCGCGGCCAGGTCTCCTTCGGGTCCCAGCCGACGTCGGCGAAGACGAGCGCGCCCTGTTCGCGCGCCTTCTCGACCCACGTCGGCTCGTCGGTCCCGATGAGGGGGCGGTCCGGGGTGAGCCCGGCCATCACGGCGCGTGAGCGGGGCGGGTCGCCGATGAGCGCGGTGCCGTCGATGGGCGGCGGGTGGCCGTGGCTGACCATCCCGCGGTCACGCGCCACCGTCATCGACACGGTGACGGGGGAGTGCCAGCCGTCGAACCGGCGCGAGCGGCTGAGGTCGACGTGCTCCTCGTCGGCCAGGGTGTCCCAGCAGAAGTCGCCGTACGCGTCGTCCCCGAACGCCGCGGCGAGGGAGGTCTCGAGGCCGAGCCGTCGAGCGGCCACCGCGAGGTTGGCGATGCCGCCGGGGCACGAGCCCATGCCGTCGGCCCACACCTCCTGGCCGCCGTCGGGGAGGCGGTCCAGCCCGGTCATGATGATGTCGAGGCAGACCGTGCCCCACACGAAGACGTCGACGTCGGGGTCGCCCTCGCGCCGCAGGGCGGCGAGGGGGTCGAACACCTGGCTGGGCACGCGGGGCGGCTCCTTCTCCCGTCGGGTCTGGTCGTCAGGATGCACCCCGGCGGGGGGATGGGACCAGCCCGAGGGGCCCACGAGCCGTCATCCGGGCACGGGGGACGGTCGCCGGCCGTCGGTAGGGTGCCGCCATGCGGCTGGCGATGCTCGGGGGTGGCGGGTTCCGGACCCCCCTCGTCCACGGCGCCCTCCTGTCCGACCCGCACGAGCGTCGGGTCGACGAGGTGTGGCTGCACGACGTCGACGAGGACCGCCTCGCCTCCATCAGCCGGGTCCTGGCCGAGATGTCGGCTCGGCACCCCGACCCGCCGCGGGTCCACGTCACGACCTCGCTCGACGAGGCGGTCGAGGGGTCGGACTTCGTCTTCAGCGCGATCCGGGTCGGCGGGCTCGAGGGGCGGACGGCCGACGAGCGGGTCGCCCTCGACCTCGGGCTGCTCGGCCAGGAGACGACGGGGCCGGGTGGGCTGTCCTACGGGCTGCGGACCGTCCCGGTCGCGGTGCACGTCGCCGAGCGGGTCGCGGCCCTCGCCCCGGACGCCTGGGTCATCAACTTCACCAACCCTGCGGGGATGATCACCGAGGCGATGCAGGCGGTCCTCGGCGACCGCGTCGTCGGCATCTGCGACAGCCCGATCGGGCTGGGGCGCAGGGCTGCTGCTGCGTTGGGGTTCGATCCTGCCGCGACGACCGTCGACTACGTGGGGCTCAACCACCTCGGCTGGCTGCGAGGCGTGACAGTAGGGGGCCGCGACGTCCTGCCCGAGCTGCTGGCCTCCGACGCGCTGCTGGGCTCGCTCGAGGAGGGACAGCTCTTCGGCACCGAGTGGGTCCGCACGCTGGGGATGGTCCCGAACGAGTACCTCTACTACTACTACTTCACCCGTGACGCGGTCCGCTCCATCACCGGGGCGCCGCAGACCCGTGGCGAGTACCTCCTGGACCAGCAGCGCGACTTCTACGCGCGGCTCGCCGGCGCCCGCAGCGCTCACGCCGAGTGGGACCGGGTGCGGCTCGAGCGCAACGCCACCTACATGCGTGAGGCCCGGGGCGAGGACGAGGAGCGCGGGGAGGACGACGTCCGGGGAGGCGGGTACGAGGGTGTCGCGCTCGCGATCATGGCGGCGATCTCGCGCGGGGAACCGGCGTCGCTCATCCTGAACGTGCGCAACGGTTCGACCGTGGCGGGCCTGCCGGAGGACGCCGTCGTCGAGGTGCCGTGCACGGTGGACGCCTCCGGGCCGCACCCGCTGCCGGTGTCTCCGCTCGTCGGGCACCCGCTCGGGCTGGTCCAGCAGGTCAAGGCCGTCGAGCGGCTCGTCATCGAGGCGTCGCTGACCGGCTCGGAGCGGCTGGCCGTCGAGGCCTTCGCGCTGCACCCCCTCGTCGACTCGGTGACGGTGGCCCGCGAGCTGCTCGCCGGCTACCGGGCCCGGATCCCCGCCGTCGACGCCGTCTTCCGCCGCTGACCGTCCCTCGGCCGGGTCGCCCGAGGAGAGGGATCAGGTGCCTCGGGCAACGCCGCGCGACAGCACTACCGGTCGCACCTGCTCAACCCACTGGATCGATCGATCCAGTGGGTTGAGCATCTCCGGAGACGCCATGGGACGAGGCGCCGTCCCCGACCTCGCCGCGTCAGGGGGCGGGGCGCCGCAGGAGGTCCCAGAGGGGGTAGCGGAAGACGCGGCCGGTCCGATAGGTCCACACCGCTGCCACGACCGGGAGGACGAGGTACGCGGCCGCCATCACGGCGAACGGTGCGACGGCCCAGTCCTCGTGCCCGGCGACGACCAGGAGGCTGCCGAGGCCGGCGAGCACCGCGAGCTGGACGGCGAACCGCAGGATCGCCGACTCCGTCGAGGCGACGAGCGGCCGGGGGTCACGACCCCTGACGAGGCCGATGACGAGGCCGAGGACGAGCCCGACCGGACCGCCGAGCAGCACGAGCAGGTGCAGCATCGTGGCCTTGCTCCGCCCGGGGACGGCGGCAGCAGGCGGCCGTCGGGGCGATGGGGGCCGGGACGGCCTGACCGGCGGAGACGCCGGCGGCGGCGTGGCAGCAGCAGGCCCGGGACCGAGGCTCGAGCCGAGCTCGTCCTGGTAGAAGTGCCCGCCCATGGCATCAGTATGTGGTCGGTCCACTCGCTGCCAGCGGGACCTCGCACCGGAACAGGGAGCTTCGCACCCCGTAGCTTCCGGTGCGAACGGGAAGGTTCCGGGATCCGGCGGGAAAGGGAGCGCAGCGTCTAGGCTCGCGGCCACCACCGCGCGAGGAGAACACGATGTCGGCACCACCCGGATGGCACCTTCAGCCCGACGGCCGCGAGCGCTTCTGGGACGGCTCCCAGTGGAGCGAGCAGTTCCGTGCGCCCGCGATGTCCGACCCGACCGCGCCCCCGCCGCCGCCCTCGTGGGCCGGTGGCGACGGCACCTCCTCCGTGTCGGGCGATGACGCGGCGTCCGAGGACGAGGACGCGGACGCCGACCCCTCCGCGGCGGGCGCCGAGCCAACGGCCGGCGACCACACCCAGGCCCTCGGGGTCGACTCGACCCAGCAGCTGCCGACGGTCGCCCCGGGGTCGGAGGGAGCGGCACAGACGCCGTACGGCGGTCCGGTGCACCCGAGCTCGCCGTACTCCTCGCCGTACGGCGACACCGCCGAGCAGCCGGCCTACCCGGCCGCGTACCCGCAGGCCGCCTACCCACAGGCCGGCGCCCCGCAGACGGGCTACGGCGCTCCGGGCGACACCGGCGCCGGGTGGCAGCCCCCCCAGAAGTCCGGCGGCAGCGGGCTCCTCAAGGGCTGCCTCATCGCGGCCGTCGTCGGCCTCATCGTCGTCGTGGGCCTCGGCGTCGCCGCGATCTTCTTCTTCAACCGGGCCGTCGACGAGGTCGGCGAGTCCTTCCAGTCCAGCTTCCCCAGCGGCCTGCCGAGCGACTTCCCGAGCGACTTCCCCAGCGACTTCCCCTCGGGCTTCCCGTCCGACCTGCCGACCGACGGCATCGGCCAGAGCGTCGACATCACCGTCGGGCAGGGCTTCGAGCTCGCCCGCGCCGACATCGGCGACGGCTGGTCCCTCGAGGACCGTGGCGCCGCGGGGTTCAACGCGGTCCAGGTCAAGGACATGAAGGCGACGATGGGCGAGACCGGCGGGCTCCCGCTGTTCTTCACCATCGCCTTCACGACCGACGACGGCCAGGTCGTCGAGACGCCGTGCACCGCGACCGGCGACCCCGGCCAGACCGTCGACGTCACCTGCGTCCCGCTCCTCGGAGACGTGGCGGGGGCGACCCAGGGCACCGTGACGACCGCCTTCTGAGGACGACGCCGCCCTCCGCGGCGCCCGCCGGTGCGATGCTGACGTCGTGACCGAGGGGGCGTTCGACGACTTCGTGCGCGTCCGGTGGGGCGACCTCGAGCCGGCCGCACGCCTCGTCGTGCTCGACCCCGCGGCGGCCCGGGAGGTCACGACCAGCGCCCTCGTGCGCCTGCGGAGCGAGTGGTCCGCGTCCGGTGACGACGTGCCCGCGCGGCCGGTCGAGAGCGCGCGGCGCCACGTCCTCACCGAGGCCGTGTCCCGGGCTCACCGCTCGACCGCCGACCTCCACGTCGACCGCGACCGCGACCCCGCCGTCGCCGCCGGTGGCGAGACGGCGGACCCGGTGGTCGACGCCCTCGTGGCGCACCTCCGGGCCCTCGACCCGCTCGCCCGTGCCCTCATCGCCGGACGGCTGCTCTGGGACCTCCGACCCGAGGACGTCGCGCGCCTCCTGCACCGACCGGCGCCGGACCTCCGTGACCGCGACCGGGCCCTGCGCGACGGACTGGCCGCCACGCACACCACGGCTCGCGGCGACGACGGCCCCGCTCCCTGGGCGCTCGACCGCGACCTCGCCGATGCCGTCGACATCGTCCTGCGCGACCTCTCGGACCCGCCCGACCCCGCGGCTCTCGTCGGGGACCGTGCCCGCCGGGTGCGGCGGCGCAGCCTCGTCCTCGGCGGGATGGCAGCCGCGGCCGTCGTCGGAGCGGGCGCCGCCGTGGCGCTGCGCGACCCGCCGGCGGGCGTCACCGCCCGGCCGCTCCCCGGCCCGAGCGACCGGGCGTGGCTGTCGACGTCGCAGTGGCCGGTGCGCGGACCACTGGCCGGCGACCCGTCCCTGCGAGCCCTCGTGGCGGGGCGGATGTCGCCGGTCGAGCGCATCCTGTGGGCGGGCGACCTGGGCACCCGCCGCCTCGCCGTGGTCTGGACGCCACCGACCGACGGGTTCGTCGGGGAGAGCCAGCTGCGGCTGTTCACCGGAGCCCGCGGAACCGATCCCGCCTCGCTCTCCGAGGTCGAGGCCGTCTTCATGGCGGTCCCGAGCACCGACAGCGTCGCGGTGGTCGTGCCGGACGGTCCCGAGCAGCGCACTCCTCGGTCGACGCTGCTCCTCCTCGCCCGACCCGAGGTGACCACGGCCTCCTACTCGACCCACGTCCGGCCGACGGCCGCGGGTGACCGAAGGCGGACGTGGACCGAGGTCGCCCTCGAGGCGGGCATCGGCACGGTGACCCTCGACATGGCGGCGCCCCCGGCCCTGCGGGTCCGCGTCGACGGCTTCGACGGGGCGGCGGCCGGCGTCGGGACCGCCTTCGGCCTGTTCAACGAGCTCGCCGGCGGGCGAGCGTGAGCCGGCCGACGTCTTCGAGGAGTTCATCGCCGACATGACGGCCATCCCGGTGTCGTCGCTGGTGACGACGCTGACCGCGCGCGACGCCCTCGACGGTGGCCTGTTCGACGAGCCCGGTGCGCCGCGCGGCCCCAACGGCGCGCGGGTCGTGGCGATGCGCACGAGGACTCCCGAGGGTGCGGTGCTGCGCTCGAGCGCCTACGTCGACGAGAGGGGCTCGGCCTTCCCCCTCGAGCTGGCACTCGTCGTCCCGGCGGAGACACCGGACGTCCCGTGGCTGACCGAGACCCCGCCCCCCCGCCCGGGGTTCCTCTCGTGGCTCGTCATCCACCCGGGTGCCGCCTCGGTCCAGGTCACCGGGGCGGGTGGCGCCGCGGGCGCGGCCTCCCCGGTTGTCGAGACCCGCCGCGGACACGCGACGGTCGTCATCGCCGCGTCGAACCCCGGCCTGGCGGGCGAGGTGCGGGTGGTGCTGCGCGACACCCGGGGACGGCGCACCTACGACGCCGTGCCCCCGGTCGGGCGCTCCCTCTTCGACGGCTGAGGACGACCGCCCGCTCCTCACCCTTCGGGGAGGGCCTTGACGAGGTCGGCGACGAGGCGGTCGGTGCGGACGTCGTCGACCTCGGGCGAGAAGCCGAGCCGTGCGACGACGAGGCGCTGCGACGGGATGACGTAGAGCCGCTGCCCGTCGTGCCCCTGCGCCCAGTAGGCGTCCTCCGGAAGGCTCTTCTCGACGAGGGTGCCGTCGGCCTGCTTGTTGACCCACCAGCCGGCCGCGTAGCCCTGCTCCTCGCTGCGGGTGACCGTGGTCGCGGTCGTCGACTGCGCCATCCACCCCTCGGGAAGCAGCCGGTCGCCGGCCCACTCACCGTCCTGGAGGGCGAACTGGCCGATGGCCGCCCACTCGCGCGGAGTGGCCCACAGGTACGAGCTGCAGACGGGGTTGCCCGTGCCGTCGACCTCCCAGACCGCCTGGCCGAGCCCGAGCCGGGCGAAGAGGTCGCGCCGGGGGAAGTCGGAGTCGGCGACGTCGGTGAGCCCGGTGAGGACGCCGCACAGCACGTTCGTCGAGCCGCTCGAGTACTGCTGGTACTGGCCGGGCTGGTGCGCCAGCGGCTGGGACGCCGCGTACCCGGCCATGTCGCCCTCGGCGTAGAGCATCTGGGTGATCGGCGTCCCGAGGGAGTACGTCTCGTCCCACGTCAGGCCGCTCGTCATCCGCATCAGCTGGTCGACGGTGATCGACCGGCGCGCGTCGGTCCACTCGGGCCGCAGCGCGGCGTCGGTGACGGCGACGCGACCGTCCAGGGCGTAGCGCCCGACGAGGAGGTTGGTGACGCTCTTGGCCATCGACCACCCCAGCTGCGGCGTGTCGCCGGTGAACCCCTCGGCGTAGCGCTCGCCGACGAGCTGGCCGTCCTTGACGACGACGATCCCGCGGGTGCCGAGGTCGGTCTGCTGGCCACGCGAGAGGTCGTCACCGAACGCTCGCCCGATGGCGGCGGTGACCTCGGGCGTCATCGTCGGCTTGGCCGCGGCGGCGAACGGGTTGAGGTCGGACTCGACCTTCGTGGCCGTCGGGACCTCGGGTCGCTCCGTCGCGACGGTGCAGCCGAATCCCCGCGAGTACCAGGCCTTCTGGGTGGCCAGCGCGAGGAGGACCTGTGAGGTCGCGGAGCGTCCGGCCTCGTTGACGTAGCCCGTGAGGTAGGGGACGAGCGGGTTCGGCGGGAGGTCGGACTCCGGGTCGTCGCGGTCGGCGACCATCGTCACCGCGCAGGCGTTGTGCGCGGCGTAGCCGGTTCCCGTGAGGAGGAGCGGCTTGGCGTAGAAGTACCCCCCGATCCCGGCGGCGATGAGCAGGACGAGGAGCACCGCCACGACACGGAGGAACACACGCATGGGCGGGACGGTACCGCGCGGGCCGCGAGCGGACCACGGCCCCGCGAAAGTCCGTCCCGGCGCGTCGCCCGGTCAGGCCGCGGTGTCGCTCGACCGCGCGCGGGGACCGTCCTCGAGGTCGGCCCGCAGTGAGGCGAGGACGCCCCGCAGGATCCGGGAGACCTGCATCTGGCTCACCCCGATCCGCGCGCCGATCTCGGCCTGGGTGAGCTCGTCGGTGAAGCGCAGCGCCAGGACGAGGCGCTGGCGCTCGGTGAGGAGCGCGACGGACCGACGAAGCGCGTCCCGGGTGGCGATCGCGGAGTCCGGGCCCTCGGCCACGAGGACGAGGTCGGCGAGGTTCGACCCGCCGGGGAGGGGCTCGTCGAGCGAGGTCGAGTGGTAGGCGGCCGACCCGATGCGGGCCTCGCCCACCTCGGCGCGGGTGACCCCCAGCGAGAGCGCCAGCTCGGCGTCGAGCGGGTGGCGGCCGAGCTCGTGGCGCAGGCGCTCCTCCTCGCCGACGAGCGCGGCACGCAGCTCCTGGAGGCGGCGCGGCGGGCGGACGGCCCAGCCGTGGTCGCGGAACCAGCGCTTGAGCTCGCCCGAGATCGTCGGGGTGGCGAAGGCCGCGAAGCCCGGACCGGCCCCCGGCCGGTACCGGTGCACGGCCTTGACGAGCGCGGTGCGAGCGACCTGGACGAGGTCGTCGGTCTCGATGCCGCGGTTGCGGTAGCGATGGGCCACCCCGTCGGCCAGCGGCACGGCGATGACGACCATGCGCTCGCGCACGCTGGACCGCCGCGACTCGTCGTCCGGGGCGGTGAGCGAGAGCTCGAGGGCGAGGGGCTCGATGACGGCGTCGAGGTCGTCGACCTCGGCCGGACTGGTGAGCGCAGGGGCCGACTGGAGAACGGGGAGCGTCACGGGGCGTCCTTTCGAGGACGGATCGGCGCGCTGTCGGACCGGACCCCGGGGGGTCGTCCTGAAACGTACCGTCGTCCCGGGTCCTCAGGGACTCCACGTCCCGATGGAATCCGGACGGGTGTGGGTGGGGTCCCGGCGCAGCCCGACAACGTCCCCGTTTCGGGGCGGCGGGACCCGGGTACGTGAGACAGTCAGCCGGGGGAGGGGGCCTGTGAGGTACGACCCCGGGGACGAGGAGGTCCGAGTCGATGACCCAGACGAGCGAGCGACCCGGCCTGCCTGGTCCCGTCTCCGACGTCGAGGCCGACATCGGCGCGCTGCGCGTCGCCCTCGCGACGCACCCGTTCCCCACGCACCAGGACGACCTCCTGGCGCTGCTGATCGCCCACCACGAGCCGGTTCGGCTCGCGTGCCGGCTCTCGTCCCTCTCACGAACCCGGACCTACCACTCGTTCGACGAGCTGTGCGAGGACCTGCGGCGCGCAGCGGCCGCCGGCTGAGAGACCTATCGGCCCCGTCGCGCCGAGGCGAGGCATACTCGGGACCACCACCCCTTCGTCACCCGACAGGAGGACCCCGTGTCCGACGTCATCCACGAGCCGACTGCCGTCCGGGACCAGGACCAGGCGCACGCCGACGGCGGGACCTCGTCCGACGACCTCCGCCGTCTCGCCGAGGCGATGTCCCTCGTCGCCGGTCGGGCGACCCTCGAGGGCGGCGCCCCGTTGCAGGAGCTCGTCGAGGCCACCACCGAACAGATCAAGCTGGCGTCGAGCGCGAGCATCACCGTGCTGCGCGGGGGGCGGTTCCACAGCGAGGCGTCCACCGGCGCCATCGCGCCCCGGGCCGACGCCCTCCAGTACGAGATCGGCTCCGGGCCCTGCGTCGACGCCGTCCTCGACGACAGCGTCTACGTCACGGGGGACGTCACCCGTGACGAGCGCTGGCCGCAGTGGGGGGGCCGCGCGCACGCGGAGACCGGCGTCCGCAGCGTCCTCGCGCACCGCCTGACCCTGCTCGACGACTCCGACGCCATCGCCTGCCTCAACGTCTTCTCGTCCGAGGTCGACGCCTTCGGCCACCGTGACGTCGGAGCCGGGCTCGTCCTCGCGACGCACGGCTCCCTCCTCGTCACCGCGCTCCTCGCCCGTGACAAGGCCGAGAACCTCACCCGGGCCCTCGCGACGAACCGCGAGATCGGGGTCGCGATGGGCATCCTCATGCAGCGCCACCGGCTGACCCGCGAGCACGCGTTCGACGTCCTGCGCGTCGCGAGCCAGGACGCCAACCGCAAGCTCGCCGACGTCGCGAGCGAGGTCGCCGACACCGGGGTCCTGGCCATCTCCCGCTGGCCGACCGGCGTCCGCGACGGCTCCGGCGACGGCTGACCCGAGGGGCCGCTGCGACAATTTCTCGGGGGACCTGTCGCATCCGGGCAGTCCCGTTCGTGGAGACAGTGGGACGAGGCACCGGGCCGGTCCCACCACGAGAAGGAGAAGGCGATGACGCAGTACCTGATGTCCGTGTGGCACGCGGAGGGCGAGGACGTCTACGGCTCCGAGGAGGAGACCCAGCAGGCGTACGCCGACACCGGCCGCTTCAACGACGAGCTCCAGGCCGAGGGGTCCTGGGTGTTCGCCGGCGGCCTCCACGCCCCCTCGACCGCGACGGTCGTCGACGGCACCGGCGGGGAGGTCGTGACGACCGACGGCCCGTACAGCGAGGCCAAGGAGCAGATCGGCGGCTTCTGGGTCGTCGAGGCGCCCGACCTCGACGCCGCCCTCGCGATCGCCGCCCGTGGGTCGAAGGCCTGCCGCGGCAAGGTCGAGGTCCGGCCCTTCCAGGGCGAGTGACCACCCCGGCCCTCGGCGCGGTGGACGAGGTCTACCGCGCCGAGTTCGGCCGGGTCGTCGCCTCGTTGGCGGCCCGCTTCCGCGACCTCGACCTCGCCGAGGAGATGGCCCAGGAGGCGTTCGTCGAGGCCGTCCGTCGCTGGCCCACCGAGGGGGTGCCACCCAACCCCGGTGGCTGGCTCACCGTCGTGGCGCGCAACCGCGCGCTCGACAGGCTCCGTCGCGAGTCGACCCGGCAGGCCCGGTCCGAGGAGGCCGACATGCTCACCGCGCCCGAGGACCCCGGGGCTCCCGTGACGTCGGTCGTCGACGAACGCCTGCGCCTGCTCTTCACCTGTTGCCACCCTGCCCTGGCCCCGGAGGCACGCGTCGCCCTCACCCTGCGGCTGCTCGGCGGCCTCACGGTCCCCGAGGTCGCCGCCGCCTTCCTCGTCCCCGAGCGCACCATGGCGCAGCGGATCACCCGCGCCAAGCGCAAGATCGCCGCGGCGAACATCCCCTACCGCGTCCCCCGCGACCACGAGCTGCCCGAGCGGCTCTCCGGGGTGCTCGCCGTCGTCTACCTCGTCTTCACCGAGGGCCACCTGCCCGGGTCCGGCGAGGCGGCGGTGCGCGAGGACCTCTGCGCGGAGGCCATCCGGCTCGGCCGGGTGCTGCGCGAGCTGATGCCCGACGAGGAGGAGGTCGCCGGCCTGCTCGCCCTCATGCTCCTCACCGATGCCCGCCGGGAGGCGAGGGTCGACGCGGACGGGGCGCTCGTCACCCTCGACGAGCAGGACCGGTCGCGCTGGGA
This sequence comes from uncultured Actinomycetota bacterium, assembly GCA_963834225.1. Taxonomy (GTDB): domain Bacteria; phylum Actinomycetota; class Actinomycetes; order Actinomycetales; family Dermatophilaceae; genus Oryzobacter. The sequence continues at coordinate 126,143 of CAWIAT010000008.1, forward strand.
CCGGGCGAAGATCGCCGAGGGTCACGTCCTGGTGCGGGAGTGCCTGCGCCGCAACCGTCCCGGCCACTACCAGCTGCTCGCGGCGATCAACGCCGTGCACACCGACGCCGCGACCGCCGCCGACACCGAGTGGGACCAGGTCGTGGCGCTCTACGACCGCGTGCTCGTCGTGACGCCGACGCCGGTGGTCGTCCTCAACCGCGCCGTCGCCCTCGCTGAGGTCGAGGGGCCCGAGGCCGCCCTGGCCGTCGTCGACTCCCTCGCCGACGCCCTCGACGGCTACCACCCGTTCCACGCGACCCGTGCCGACCTCCTGCGCCGCCTCGGTCGCTCGACGGAGGCCGGGCGGGCCTACGACCGGGCCGTCGAGCTCGCCGGCAACCCGGCCGAGCGGGCCCTGCTCACGCGGCGGCGGACGGCCCTGGGCTGACCCCTCAGCGCGGCGAGCCGGGCCCCACCGCGGCAACCGAGGTCGAGCACCCGACCGTCCCGGGCTGCTGATCCGGTGGCGTTCCACGCCCCCACGGTGTGGTGGGCACGCGGCGGCCCGCACGCGCGTTCGACGCTAGCGTGGGCACACACCTCGCTCACAGGGACGCCCGCCCGGCTCCCGATCCGCCCACCCCGACCCTCAGGAGGACCTCGATGGCTGGTGGACTCGTCGCCCTCCTCGACGACATCGCCGTGCTCGCCAAGCTGGCGGCCGCCTCGATCGACGACGTCGGTGCCGCGGCCGGCCGGGCCAGCGTCAAGGCCGCGGGTGTCGTCGTCGACGACACCGCCGTCACGCCCCGCTACGTCCAGGGCTTCCTCGCTGAACGTGAGCTGCCGATCATCAAGCGGATCGCCCTCGGGTCGCTGCGCAACAAGCTGCTCGTCATCCTCCCGGTGGCACTGCTGCTCTCGCAGTTCGTGCCGTGGCTGCTGACCCCGATCCTCATGCTCGGGGGCACCTACCTCTGCTACGAGGGTGCCGAGAAGATCTGGGAGAAGGTCTCCGGGCACGAGCACGCGCAGGCGCCCGCAGCGATCGACGGCGACGCCGACCACGAGAAGACGATGGTGAGCGGCGCCATCCGCACCGACTTCATCCTCTCGGCCGAGATCATGGTCATCGCGCTCAACGAGGTCGACGACGAGCCGTTCGTCTCGCGCGCGGTCATCCTCGTCGTCGTCGCCATCGCGATCACGCTGCTCGTCTACGGGGTCGTCGCGCTCATCGTGAAGATGGACGACATCGGCCTGGCGCTGACGCGGCGCGAGTCGGGTGCCGCCCAGAGCATCGGTCGCGGGCTCGTCGCGGGCATGCCGAAGCTGCTGTCGGTCCTGTCGACCGTGGGCATCGTGGCGATGCTGTGGGTCGGCGGGCACATCCTGCTCGTGGGGGTCGACGAGCTCGGCTGGACCTGGCTCTACGACACGGTCCACCACTGGGAGGAGGCCGTCGGAGGCGGTGCGCTCGGCTGGGTCGTCAACACCGCGGCCTCGGCCGTCATCGGGCTCGTCGTCGGCGCGCTCGTCGTCGCGGTGGTCACCGCGGTGAAGAACGCCCGCTCGGGCGACCAGGCCCCCGCGGCGCACTGAGACCCCGCTCCCTATCCCGGACGCCCCGGCCGAGACGTCGGCTCGGGCTCGGGCGCGGTGCCGGCCCGCAGGCGTCGGCCCAGGAGCACGGTGACGACGAGGAGGACGACCCCGACGGTCGCGCCGACGAGGAGGGTCGTGGGGTCGGCTCCCGCGCTGCCGCCGACCGTCGCCCAGGCGACGGACCCCGGGATGACGCCGACGGCCGTGCCGAGCGCGTAGTCGCGGCCCCGGACGGCGCTGAGGCCGGAGCCGTAGTTCGTCAGGACGAAGGGCGCCACCGGCGTCAACCGGGCGACGACGACGGCGACGAGGCCCTGCTCGCTCAGGAGGCGCTCGACCCGAGCCACCCGCGGTCCGGCGAGCGACGCCACGGCCTCGCGACCGACACCGCGGGCGATGGCGAAGGTGAGCGCGGCCGTGGCCCACGACGCGACGAGCGAGAGGCCGATGCCGCCCGCGACCCCGAACAGGGCGCCCGCGAGCAGGGAGAGCAGGGTGCGCGGCACCGGCACGAGGCAGATGACCACGTGGGCGACGACGAAGACGAGGCCACCCCACGCCCCCGCGTCGCGCACGGCCGAGCGGACGGCCTCGAGGTCGTCGCCGAGGACGAGGCTGGCCACGACCCCGCCGACCACGAGGGCGACGAGGAGCGCGGCGAGGCGCAGCCGGGCCGCGCTCACGCAGCGGTCGGGTTCTCGGGGGCGGGCCGCTCGGGCGGGGGAGCCATCGGCGTGGCCCCGATCCGCCGGGCGCGCACGGCGACCACGGCGAGCCCGATTACGAGGACGGTGACGAGGGTGAAGCCGAGGACCGGCTCGAGCGGGATCGCGATGCCGATCGCCCCACCGAGGACCCAGAACGCCTGGAGGATGGTCTCGGACCACGAGAAGACCCGGGCCCGGGTGTCCTCGGCGACGTCGCGCTGGATGACGGCGTCGAGGCAGAGCTTGGCGAGCTGGCCGAACACCCCCGCGGCCAGGCCCAGGGCGATGAGGGTCCACAGCGAGTAGAGGGCGGCGGTCAGCCCGACGACGACGACGGCCACCGCGGCGATCCCCGCGGCCAGGACCTCGGGGGCCGGTGCCCGCCGCAGGTTCCCGACGACCGAGCCGAGGGCGTTGCCGAGCCCGGCGGCCCCGACGACGGCCGCGAGGACGGTGGGGCCGCCCCACCCGGGCAGCGGGTGCTCGCGCATGAGGAAGGCGAGGAAGAGGACGAGGAAGCCGGAGAGGAGCCTCGCCCCCGAGGTGAGCCAGAGGACGAAGCGCACCGCGCGCGGCAGCGCCCGCATCCTCCGGACGCCGCGCTCGGGGGAGCCGAGGCGCTGGGTGCCGACCGGGGTGCCGTCGACGTCGACCTCGCCGAGGCTGGAGTCGACCCGCGCGGGCAGTCGGATGGCGAGCACCGTCGCCGCGACGTACACCGCGAACGCGAAGCGCAGCGACCAGTCGGGGCCGATCTGGGCCAGCGCCCCGGCGATGCCGCCTCCGAGGACCATCCCGACGAGGCCGGCGAGGTTGAGGCGCGAGTTCGCCGTGACGAGCCCGATGCTGTGCGGGAGCAGGCGGGGGACCGCCGCCGCGCGCGCGACGGCGTACGACCGGCTCGCCACGAGGCACCCGAGGGCCGCGGGGAAGAGCCACGGGCTGTCCTCGACGACCGCAGACGCGAGGACCCAGGCGAGGAAGGCCCGGGTCGCCAGCGTCGTCCCGAGCGCCCAGCGGCGGCCGTGCCGGAACCGGTCGAGGAGCGGGCCGACGAGCGGCGCGAGGAGGAGGAACGGCGCCATCGTCAGGACGAGGAAGAGGGCGACCCGACCGCGGGCCTCGTCGGTGGGCAGGGCGAACACGGTGCCCGCGAGGGAGATCGTGAGGGCGGCGTCGGCGGCGACGTTGACCGCGTGCAGCTCGGTGAGCCGGGCGAGCCCGGTGTCGCTCGCGCCGTCGGCGGCGGCGAAGGCGCGGAAGCGGCGGGCGGCGGACCGGCCGCCACGACCCACGACCCGGATGCCTGCGCGCCCACCCCGGCCCGCCGCGCGACCGGCGCCCGCCACCCGGGCCCGACCCGTCGAGGAGGCTCCGCCGGGCGGACCGGGCGGGGGCTGCATCGGGTCGGGCTGGGTCATGTCCCCTCGATCCTCTCCCGAGGGACCGACGCCTCGCACGCAGCGGCACGCACCGGAGGCGACGGACCTGCCTCGCGGGGCGCGGGGGGCCGGGTCGGCACCGGCGGAACACGGCCTCCCGATGTGGTGTTGTGGCGGCCATGACCACTCCCCAGCCCGACATGGCGGAGCGCTACGAGCGCGCCCGCGGCCTGTTCGAGCACGGCGAGTACCAGGCCGCCGCCACGGCCCTCGCCTCGCTCGTCGACGACAGCGCGATGGAGCCGCCGCTGCACGGGACGACCGAGCTGCGCCTGCTCCTCGCCCGTTCGTACTTCCACTCGGCCCAGCTGGGCCGGGCCGAGCGGGTCACCCTCGCGATCCTGGCCGACCACCCCGACGAGCCGTACGCCAACCTCCTCCTCGGCCGCACCCTCCAGCGCCAGGGCCGCCACGACGAGGCGAAGCCGCACCTCGCGATGGCCGAGCTGCTCGGCGGCTACGCCGGGTCCGGGCGCCTGGCCGGCGACGACGAGGGCGGCCGGCTCGGGGACCGCGGGTGACCGACGACGGGCACGAGCTCGAGTTCGGGCTCCTCCCCTCGCCCGACGCCGTCCGCGCGCACCCGTTCGCGCGGTACGGCTTCACCCGCTGAGGAGACGTTCGAGGTCGCTCCCCTCGACGGCGATCACCACCACGAGGACGACGTGGAGGGCCACCGTCAGCCAGAAGTTCCGCTGGAAGGGCTGCTTGCGGGTCTTGTGCCGGAGGACGTGGCGCGCCACGAGTCCTCCGGGCCACCCGCCGAGGAGGTCGACGAGGTGGAGGGTCGCCTCGGGGACCCGCCAGGTGCCCGTCCGGGCCGCCGACTTGTCGCGGGCGTAGAGGCCGAACGACACCGCGCACGCCCCGAGCTGCGCCAGGAGCAGGACGGCGGGGACCGCCTCGGTCACGACGAGCACGGCGTGGACGGCCAGCGCGGCGACGGCGGTCAGCCCGGCGCCGACGAGGCCACGGGTCGACGGCGGGCTCGCTCGCCGCTGGGGCGGCGGAGCGGAGGCCGGGCGGCCCCGGTCCGCGCGGGAGCCGGTGACGAGCGGACGCACGTCGGTCGCCTCGGGCCGACCGCTGTCGTCGGTCGCCACGGTGAACTCGACGGCGTCACCGACGAGCGGACGACGCCCCCGCGGCATCGCCTTGATGTGGACGAACACACCACGGCCGCCCTCGTCGGGCGTGATGAAACCGAAGCCCCGGTCGTCGTTCCACCGGGTGACCCTCCCCCGCGCGCGCATCGTCCTCACCCTCGTGTCGAGATCGTCGACCCACGATACGTGCCTGGCTCAGGCGGAGTGGGCGGCCTCCAGGGCGAGGAGCCGCTCCTTGGCCGCGGCACCGCCCGCGTACCCCCCGACCCCGCCCGACGCGGGCAGCACCCGGTGGCAGGGCAGGACGAGGCACAGCGGGTTCGCACCCAGGGCGTTGCCGACGGCGCGGGCGGCGCCCTCGTGCTCGACGGCGCGGGCGAGCTGCGCGTAGGTCGTCCGCCGGCCGTACCCGACGCGGGTCGCGAGGCCGTCGAGGACCTCGCGCTGGAAGGGGGTGGCGAGGGCGAGGTCCGCGGTGACGTCGACCGAGCGGGCGCGGCCGGCGAGGAACGCCTCGAGCGCCCGGCGGGTCGCATCGGTGGCCGCTGGGTGGCGCAGCACCCGGGGGCTGACCGCCGCGGCGACCCGGGTGAGCCAACGGTCCTCGGCCGCCTCGTCGGGGACGTAGGCGCAGGTGACGACCCGGCCGTCCTCGCGCACGGCCACGAGGAGGCGCCCGACCACCGTGTCCTCGACGGTGTACGAGACGTCGGTCGGGGCCAGGCGCGGGGGGCCGGCGAGGTCGGGGGCGAAGGTGTCGAAGGGGTTGCTCATGGCTGGTCCTTGAGGTCGAGTCGGAGGGTGGCGACCGCGTCGCTGACGAGGCGTCGGCTCATCCCGGAGGTGGTCCCCAGGGCGGCGGCGACGGCACGGTGGTCGAGGTCGGCGACGAAGCGCAGGACCACGGCCTCCCGTTGGCGCTCGGGCAGGGCCGCGACCCGGGCCCACAGGGTGGAGTCGGGGGCGTCGGACGGCACGACGACCGGTGCCTCGTCGAGCGAGGCCGGGTCGTCGTGGGGGGTGGTCCGGCGAGCGGTGCGGTGGTGGTCCATGGCGCAGCGGTGCGTGATGGTCAGCAGCCACGAGCGCAGGTTGCGGGCGTGGGTGAGCCGGGGGTAGGCCGCGAGGGCCTGGGTCCACGCCTGCTGGGCGACGTCGTCGCCGTTCCCGGGCGCGAGGGCGTGGGCGAGGCGGGCGACGTCGCGCCAGTGCTCGTCGACGAGGTGCTGGAAGGGGGGCAGGCTCACGGTGATCCAACGGTAGGCCGTCGCCGGATGTGAGTCCGCGCCCTCCCTCCCTGCTTGCCTTCCCTCCCTGCCTCGGGTGCTCAGGTGGTCGCCCGGGCAGCCACCTGAGCACACGACCCGGGGCAGGGTGCCGCGCGGCGGGCCGAGATCGACCTATTGGTCGGATGTGCCTCGGCGGGTGGCGTGCGCGGCGGGGGTCGACGTGGGAACAATGGAGCCGTGGACGTCGAGGACCGCGCGCTGTCGCCCGCACGACCGGTGCGCCGTCATCCCCTGGTCATCGCGCACCGGGGAGCGAGCGACGAGGAGGCCGAGCACACCCTCGCCGCGTACCGGAAGGCCTTCGCCCACGGGGCCGACGGCGTCGAGTGCGACGTCCGGCTCACCGCCGACCACCACCTCGTGTGCGTCCACGACCGCAAGGTCAACCGGACGAGCAACGGCGACGGTGCGGTCTCGACCCTCGAGCTGGCCACCCTCGAGGAGCTCGACTGGGCGTCCTGGAAGCGCGGTGCCGCCGAGTCCGAGACCCCCGAGTCCGACCCCGAACGGGGCCACCTGCTGACCCTGCGCCGCCTCCTCGACACCCTCGTCGAGACCCGGCAGGAGGTCGTCACCCTCATCGAGACCAAGCACCCGACCCGGCACGGCGCCGATGTCGAGCACACCCTCGTCCAGGCCCTGCGCTTCTTCGACCTCGACGGCGGCGACCAGCCGGGCCGGCCCCACGTGCGCGTCATGTCCTTCTCCCGGCGCGCCCTGCTGCGGGTCCACAAGGTCGCCCCCAAGGTCCCGCTCGTCTACCTCGTCGAGGCCGGCCTGTCGGCGATGGCGTGGGACGGGGTGGTGCCCAGGGGGATCGGCGCGGTCGGCCTCGACGTGCGGCTGCTGCGCAAGCGCCCCCAGATGGCGGCCGCCCTCCACCGCCGCGGCCACCAGGTCTACGCCTGGACCGTCGACGACGAGACCGACGTCGACCGCTGCCTCGAGCAGGGGGTCGACGTCATCATCACGAACCGTCCGGCGCTGGTCATCGCCCGGATGGCCCAGTCGGACTAGGTTTGGCCCCGTGACCTCGCACTCCTTCGCCGACGACGACGGCGACCACCACGGCGCCGTCGAGCGCCCCGGCCTCGGGGAGACCGGCCTCCTCGTCTCCGAGGCCCCCGGGCCGGGCGCCGACTCCATCGTCTGCACCCTGCGCGCGCCGCACGAGCCCGCCTCGGTGGGCAGGGTCCGGCGGGAGGTCGTCGCCGACCTCCAGACCCGTGACGTCCCCGACCAGCTCGTCGACGAGGCCGAGATCGTCGCGTCCGAGCTGCTGACCAACGCGGTCCGCCACGCCCGCGCGCTCTCCGACGGCACGATCCGGGTGCGCTGGAAGATCCGCGGCGACGTCGTCGAGGTCGAGGTGACCGATGGCGGTGGCGAGAGCGTCCCCCGTCCGGCACCCCGCTCGGTGTGGCTGTCGTCGGGTCGTGGCCTGCGCATCGTGCGCTCGGTCGCCCACGAGTGGGGCGTCACCGAGGACCGGACGGGCAACGTCGTGTGGGCCACCCTCGGCGGTCCCAGCCGCCGCCGCGCCACCTGACCGCTCCCACTAGGGTGGCGCGCATGGGCAAGGCTTCTCGACGTCAGCGCGGCACCGACACCGGTCGGCGCCCGAAACCCGCACCCTTCGTGCGCCGCCCCTTCGAGGGCCTCGCGGGTGAGACCGACTGGGTCGCGATGCGCGAGATCCTCCCCGCGGCGACCGCGACCGTCGGCGTCAGGGCAGAGCACGTCCCCGAGGGCGCGCCCTCCGAGGTCACCGTCGCCACCGTCCTGCCCCTCGCCTGGCCGGCGCTGCACCGCGCCGACGGCACGATCCTCGTCGGGACCCAGTCGGGCAACGCCAGCGGCGACGCCTCCCGCGACCTCGCCGCCCAGCTCCTCGCCGCGCTCGCCGTCGAGCCGGGCGTCCCCGTCGTCACGACGCCGCAGGTCACGGCCGACAGCCCGCGCCTGCAGGACGTCCTCGAGGACGGTGCGTTCGACGTCACCCTCCACGAGGGCTTCGAGTTCTGGGTCGGCGAGCAGGAGCTCGAGGGCGACGCCGCCGAGTCCCTCGCGCGCGCCAACGAGAGCGTCGTCCCCACGAGCCGGATGAGCGCCCTCCCCTCGGCCTACTGGGTCCGCGTCGGCGAGCGCACCCACATCCGCCTCGTCCTCCCCGATGACGAGGACGCCGCCACCGACGCGCTGTCCCGCCTCCACGCGGCCGGCACCGACGGCCTCGGCGGCGACACCCGCCTGCTCGGGGCGTTCCGGGCGTGCGGGCTGCTCGTCCCGGTCTGGGACCTCGACCCCGAGCTCGGGGCCGACGACCACGAGGACGAGCTCGCCGCCTGGGGCGAGCGGTACCGCGAGGCGCTCGCCTCCGACGCCCCGCTCACGGCCGACGAGCGACGGGCCCGGTCGGGGCTGCTCAGCCGTCAGGTCACCCTCCGCTGATGAGCTCCGTCGCGGCGCGGGTCGCGGCCGTCGTCCCCTGCAAGGACGAGGCCGACCGCATCGCCGCGACGGTCGCCGCCCTCACGGCGCTGCCGCAGGTCGCGACCGTGGTCGTGGTCGACGACGGGAGCAGCGACGACACCGCGGCCGTGGCCCGGGAGGCCGGCGCCGACGTCGTGCGCCACCCCCGCAACCGGGGCAAGGCCGCCGCGCTCGAGACCGGCATGGCCCGCGTCCGGGTGCTCGAGCGGGAGGCCGCCGAGCGCGACCCCGGGGAGGCCTGGCGCTCGGCGCTCCTCTTCGTCGACGGCGACCTCCAGGAGACGGCGACCAACGTCGGCGTCCTCACCGACGCCGTCCTCTCGGGCGCGGCCGACATGACCATCGCGACGCTCCCGGCCCAGCTGACCTCCGGCGGAGGGCGCGGGCTCGTCGTCAACCTCGCCCGACAGGGCATCGAGCGGCTCACGGGTTTCCGTGCGGTGCAACCCCTCTCGGGCATGCGGTGCCTCAGCCCGCGCGCCCTCGACGCCGCCACGCCCCTCGCGAGCGGCTGGGGGGTCGAGACCGCCCTGACCGTCGACGTCCTGCGGGCGGGGCTCACCGTCCTCGAGGTCCCGTGCGACCTCCAGCACCGGGTGAGCGGCAGGGACTGGCGTGGTCAGGTCCACCGCGCCGAGCAGTACCGCGACGTGTGGCTCGCCCTCGTCCGGCGCGGCTGGCGGCCGTGGCCGCGCAGCTGACGAGCCCGCCCACCCCGCGCCCGCACGAGCGCGGGCCCCTGGCCGGCGCCGGGGTCCTCCTCCTCACCGTGTCGGTGGTCCTGCTCGTCCTCGTCGGCCTCGTGGCACCCAACGCCGCGCAGCCCGACCTCGCGCCCCGCGGCTGGGCCCCGGGTGTCCTGATCCCCCTCTCGCTCTCGCCGGCGGCCGTCACGGCGACCCTGTGGGTCGCCTACCTCGCGGGTGGGGCAGGGGTCCTCCTCAGGTTGCGCCAGGGTGCGGCCGCCCTGAGGTCGTGGACCGTCCCCGCGACGCTCGGCGTCCTCGCCCTCCTCACGAGCCCGTTCGGCTCTGGCGACCACCTCAGCTACCTCGGGTACGGCCGCATCCTCGTCACCGGCGGTGACCCGTGGACGGAGCGGCCGGTCGACTGGGGCGGCGGCACCGACCCGGTCACCAGCCGCGTCGAGGCCCCCTGGACCGAGGAACCCAGCGTCTACGGGCCGTTCGGCACGCTCGTGCACGGCCTGTCGTCGCTGCTCGGCGGCGACAACCTGCGCCAGGGCGTCTGGGTCTGGCAGCTGCTCGTCGTCGCGGCGTGGCTGGCGGTCCGGCTCCTCCTGCGCCGGGTGCTGCCCGAGGACGTGCACGGACGGGTCGACGTCCTGTGGACCCTCAACCCGCTCGTCCTCGGTGTCGGCGTCCTCGGCGCGCACATCGACGTCGTGGCGGCGGCGCTCGCCGTGGCCGCGGTGTGGGTGGCGGGTCGGTGGCCGGGGCCGCTCGGTGCGGCCGGCTCGGGGGCGGTCGTCGCGCTCGCCGGGTCGACCAAGGTCACCTACGCCGTCGTCGCCGTCGGCCTCCTCCTGGCGTGGTGGGCCACCGGGCACCGTGGTGCGGCCTGGGCACGGCTCGCCGGGGCCCACGTCGCCGGGTTCGTCGTCGTCGCGGCCGCACTGCACCTCTGGGCCGGCCCGCACGTGTACGACCAGCTGCTGCGCAGCCGTCAGGCGGTGTCACTCGCGACGCCGTGGCGACCGCTCCTCGAGTGGGGCCGCGACACCATCGGGAACCAGCCGACCCGGCTCGCCATCAGCATCGCCGCCGCCGTGCTCGCCGTCGTGCTGGCCGCCTGCCTCCTCCGGCTCACCCGAGCCTCGCTGCGCGACGACGTCGCCACGGTCGCGCTGTGGGTCACCGCCTGCCTCGCGCTGGCCTACTCGCTCGCGGCGCCGTACTCACTGCCCTGGTACGACCTCCTCGCGTGGGTCGCCCTGCCCGCCCTCCTGGCCGGACCGGTCGACCTCGTCGCGCTCGGCCGCCTCCTGGCGCTCGCCGTCGCCTACGTCCCGGGTCGCGTCCTCGGGATGACGCCGGCCGTCGAGGACCTGACGCTCGGCGTGCGCCGCGGGGTCGTGCCGTGGGTCGGGCTCGCCCTGTGGGTGGTCGTCATCGTTGCCGGCGTCCGGCGCGGGTCGTGGCCGTGGAGCGCTCCTCGTCGACGAGTGAGCTGATCACGACCGAGATGATGAGCGGCACCGCCAGGGTCGCCCCGACGGCGGGGATCGCCACCCCCGAGTCGTTGACGAGGAAGCCGATGGTCAGTGCGGTGAGGAGGGCGACGAGCCCGGCGCGCAGGGTCGGCGCCTGCTCGTAGGACCGCCGCATCGCGCGCGAGCCCCACGACGTCGGGCGCGCCATGAGGTAGATGACGAAGAGCAGCCCGACCGGCACGAGGAGGGTCAGGGGCATGTCGGACGTGAGGATCGCCCAGTTCTGCTCGGCCTTGCGCAGGACGATGTCGTCGGCCGTGCCGTCGATGATCGCCTGCACGAAGTTGCCGAGGTGGCTGCGGCTCGCGGGGGCGCGCAGCCAGTCGGCGCCCGCGACCGCGAAGAAGATCACGACGACCGCGGCGGCGATGACGAGCACCCGCCGCCAGGTGAGCCGGACCCCGAGGACCGCCATGACGAGGATGGTGACCGCCGGGACGAGCGCGGGCGGCCCCCCGCCGTCGGCACCCCAGAAGGGCAGGCCGTCGACGAGGACGGCGAAGGCGCCGATGGCCGCGACGGCGAGGGCGGCCGCCCTGCGCCGGCCCCACGCGACGAGGACCGACGACACCGAGGTCGCGAGCAGGATCGTCGCCGTGGCGTAGAGGGCGAACGTCGGGTTGCCCATGCCGTAGAAGCGCCCGGCCACGACGGGCTGCAGGCCCATGAGCGAGGAGAGCTGGAGGCGGGACCCCGTCATGACGTCGGCGGTGAGGACGAGGACGGTCGTCAGCGACACGAACGCCATCGGACCCAGGTGCGAGCGCGCCCAGGGACCGCGCAGCGCCGCCGTCGCGATGAGCGCGACGAAGACCGCGACCGCCCCCACGACCGTGACCATCGGGACCGCGAAGCGCCACCACGGCAGGAGGTTCGCGAGGAACGTCGCGACGGGCACCGCCGACGCCACGACGGCGATGACCCGCACCCGGCGCAGCACCGTGACCCGTGTCGACTCCGACCCGAGGCGGCCCTTCCAGACGAGGAGCACGAGGAGGTAGATGGCCAGCTGGCCGTAGGCGAACACGGTGAAGAACGGCTCGACGAGGCCGTGGACCTCGTGGCTGGCCTCGTCGAGGTCGACGAGGTGGGTGAGTCGGTCCTCGGCGCGGCGCTCGGAGTTGTCGGGGGCCTGCACGTTCGTCAGCGGCGAGCCGCCGAGCCCGGCGGGCACCGGGAGCCCCACCGTGGCGAGGATCGTCGCGGTGAGGTCGGCCGTCTGGGCCAGGCCCTCCTGGCGGGTCGACTCCGACGCGAGGAGGCCGGGGCCGAAGTGCGGGCCCCGGGTGACGACGAGTCGCAGCCGCTCGGTGGTGCCGGCATCGGACAGGGAGGCCACGACGTAGTCGGCGCCGTTGGGCCCGGCCTCGAGCGACTGACCGATCCGCGCGTCGATCTGGCGCAGCTGCTCGGCCCGTGCCGCCAGTCGGGGCTCCCCCGTCGCGACGTCCCCGGGGTCGCGCAGCGAGCCGACGTCGACGAGCGTCACCGGACAGGCGTTGAGGTCCTCGAGGAGGGTCCCGGCGTCGAACGGCATGCTCTGGTCGACGGTGCCGTCGGCCCGGGCCCCACCGAGGGGCGCCCACGGCCCGACACTGCGCACGCACACGTCGGCCTCCGCGGCGGTCCGGCCGAGGAGGCCGAGGGAGGTGTCGAACCGCTGGCCCTCGGAGGCCGCGACGAAGGTCGACCACCCCTGGACCTGGTCGTTGACGACCTGCGGGGGTTCCGAGCACGGCCGGTCGGCGGGGTCCCGCTCGTCGCCGGCGCGCGGGGCGGCGGCGCGTCCTCCGGACGACAGGCCGAGCCACCCGTCGGCGGGGCAGGTGTTGGCGGACACCGAGCGCACCGACAGCGCCGCCGACGACCCCTCGCGCAGGAGCATCCAGAGGTTCGGGGTGGCTGTGCGCGAGACGTCGGCCCACCCGATGCCGCCGGTCCCGATGACGACGACCGCCCCCACCGGGTCGGCGATCGGCGCGCGCTGGCCCGCCGAGGACGAGGGGGCCCAACCGAGGAGGAGCCCCGCGACGACGGTCGCGAGGGCGACCGTGACGGCGAGGGCTCTGCGCAGCACGCGGCCAAGGGTACGAGACGGGCCCGGGTGCCTCGTCCAGGAGACGCGCGGGTCGCCCCGGCACCCCACCGCGGCGGCCGACCGGGAGAATGTGCGCGTGAGCACCCCCGCGACCCCCACCGCACGCCGGCTGCGCTGGGCCCTCGCGGTCGGGCTCATCGCCCTGGCGTCACTGCCGGTCGTCCTGCGGTACCTCGTGTTCTGGCCGCTCGACCAGTGGCAGATCGACGTGCAGGTCTACCGCGACGCCGGCGTCTCGATCCTCTACGGCCGCCCCGTGTACTCCACGCTCACCGAGCCGCCCCAGCTGCTGCCCTTCACCTACCCTCCGTTCGCGGCGATCCTCTCGATCCCGCTCGCGTTCCTCCCGTTCGGGGTCGTCGGGTGGCTGTGGACCGCCGCCCAGGTGGCCGCGACGACCGCGATCACCTGGTACGCCGGGTACCGCCTGATCCACCGCACGGGCGCCTGGGTCCCGCTGGCCCTGGCCGCCCTCACCGCGCCGATGCTGTGGCTCCACCCGGTCGGCGACGGCATCCGGTTCGGGCAGGTCAACGCCTTCATCGTCCTGCTCTGCCTCATGGACGTGCGCGAGCCGCGGCCCGGGCTCGTGCGCTGGGTGCCCCGCGGCGTCCTCGTCGGGCTGGCGATGGCCGTCAAGCTGACGCCCGGGGTGTTCGTCATCCACTTCCTCGTGACCCGGCGCTGGAAGGAGGCCGCGACGGCCGTGGGGACGGCGGTCGGGGTGACCGTCGGCTCGTGGGTCCTCCTGCCGCAGGCGTCGTTCGCCTTCTGGGGCGGGGCCCTGCAGGACCCGGCGCGGCTCGGGCCGAACGCGGGCACGGCGAACCAGTCGATCCGCGGCTTCCTCCTCCGCCTGGGTCCCGAGGGGTTCGCCGGGACCGCGATCTGGCTCGTCCTCGTCGTGCTCGTCGGTGGCTTCGGCTTCTGGCTGGCCCGGCGCCGGTACCTCGAGGGCGACAGCATCGGCGAGGTCGCGGTCGTCGGCCTCATGGCGTGCCTGCTCTCGCCCGTCGCGTGGGTCCACCACTACCACTGGGTCGTCGTCGTCGTGTTCGCCGTCCTCGGGGCCGACCCGCTGCGCGAGCGGTGGCGCCTGTGGGCGGGCGCCGGGCTCACGGTGTTCTTCGTCTGCCGCCTGCCGTGGTGGGGCATCGACTGGCTCGCCCACCGCGACTGGCCCCAGTGGCCCGGGCGCATCCTCCAGAACGCCGACGTCGCCGGTGGCCTCCTGGCCCTCTTCCTCCTCTGGTGGGTCACCCGGCCCCGCCCCGGTCGAGGTGACATCCCACCCGCAGAGGGCCGAGCGTCACCTCGAACCGATGACGACGCCGTCGCCGTCCCCGGCGCCGGCGCCGGCGCCGCGAAGCCCGACGACCGTACCCAGATCGACCAATAGGTCACTTCGGGTACGGCCAGCCTCCGCCGACCGGACGAACATCGACCAATAGGTCACTCCGGGTACGGCCAGCGCCCCGCCGGGCGGACGAACATCGACCTATTGGTCACTTCGGGTACGGCCTCCGGTGAGCCGGGCGCGTGGAACGCGGGGGCGGCCGGGCGGCCGGACCGCCTAGCCTGAGGCGCATGTCCGTGGCACCGCACCCGCTCGAGCTGCTCGTCCTCGGGGTGTCGGTCCTGCTCGTCGTCGTGGCGGTCATCGGTGTCGTCGTGCTGCTCCGGCGCAGCGCCGGGCTCCGCCGCCGGGTGGCCGCCCTCGAGGCGCACCGCCCCGCCGGTGACGCCGACCTCGCCGCCCTTCGCGCCGACCTCGGCCAGGCCCTGCGCCACGTGGCCGTCGTCCGCTACGACGCGTTCGGCGACATGGGCGGCCGGCTCAGCTTCAGCACCGCCATCGTCGACGACTCCGGCGACGGCGTCGTTCTCAGCTCGATCCACGCGCGCGGAGAGTCGCGCACGTACGCCAAGGGCGTCGTCGGCGGCCGGTCCGACGCCACCCTGACGCCCGAGGAGCAGCAGGCCCTCGCGGTCGCGCGCACCGGCAAGGAGAACCCGTGACCCGCTTCGGCTTCCTCGGCCCCGAGGGGACCTTCACCTCGATGGCGCTCGACGCGTGGGCGCCCGCCTCGGCCCACGACGCGCGGCGCGAGGCCTTCGGCTCGGTCGACGGCGCCCTCGCGGCCCTGCGCGCCGGGACCATCGACGGCGCCATGGTCCCCATCGAGAACTCCGTCGAGGGCGGGGTGTCGGCGACCCTCGACGCCCTCGCGAGCGGCGAGCCCCTCGTCGTCACGGGCGAGGTCCTCGTCCCCATCACCTTCGTCCTCGCGGCCCGCCCGGGCGTCGGCCTCGACGACGTGACGGCCGTCGGCACCCACTCGCACGCGTGGGCCCAGGTCCGTGGCTGGATGGCGAGCCACCTCCCCTCGGCCACCTACGTCCCCGCGCTGTCGACGGCGGCCGCCGCCGAGGGCCTCGAGGCCGGCCCGCAGCCCTACGACGCCGCCGTCTGCGCCCCCGCGGCGGCCCGCCTGCACGGCCTCGAGGTCCTCGCCGACGACATCGGCGACATGGCGGCCGCCGTCACCCGCTTCGTCCTCGTCGCGCGCCCCGGCGACCTCCCGGAGCGCACCGGCGCCGACAAGACCACCGTCGTGCTCTTCCAGCGCGACGACCACGCCGGCGGCCTCCTCCACCTCCTCGAGCAGTTCGCCGCCCGCGGCATCAACATGACCCGCCTCGAGTCGCGGCCCACCAAGGCCTCGATGGGTGCCTACTGCTTCTCGATCGACCTCGAGGGCCACGTCCTGGACGAGCGGCTCGGCGAGGCCCTCATGGGGCTGCGACGGATCTGCGCCGAGGTCCGCTTCCTCGGGTCCTACCCCCGTGCCGACCGGCAGCAGGCGAGCATCGCGCCGCTGACCGCCGACGGCGACTTCACCGCCGCGCGCTCCTGGCTCCAGGCGATCCGCACCGGCCGCGCCTAGCCCTCACATCTCCCACTGATTGCGATCCACCCACCGCGAGAGTCCGTCTGGGGACGTCTCGAGGTGGGTGACCCGCAAGAAGTTCGGTGGTCAGGGGGCTGGTGCTCGAGCCACACGAGGTGGCCGTGCTCGTCGTCGGTCTGCGGCGTGGCCCGCCCGCCGTGCCACGGCCTGGGACTGCGCGTTGTCCGGTGCGACGTCGGCCTCGCGTGGAGGCCTCCCACCGCCGAGCCGGTCGTTGATGAGGACGTCGCAGCCCGCCAGGTGCGCCGGGGTGTCCGCGACCGTGAGTGGCCGCAGGGTGACGCGGCCGTCGGCGACGAGGGACGTCATGCCAGCGACGCCACGTCCCCAAGGGTCGGTCCGTCAGGACGCCGGGGTGGTGCCCTCCTGCTCGAGGCCGAGCCAGCGGTCCGTGCCCGCCGCGTCGGCCCAGCTGACGTAGAGGTACGGGCCCGACAGCTCGACGCGGGGCGTCGCCTCGACCATGGCGAACAGCCACGCCTCCTGCTCCATCAGCGGAGCCTCGCAGCCCATCTTCGTCGACATCATCGGCCCGGCGACGAGGCGGGAGTCCTCGACCTCGACGGTGCCGCGGCCGGCGTTGCAGCCGGTCTCGACGACGAGCCGCCCGTTCTCGAAGCGCAGCCGCACCTCGCCGACGACCTCCTTCGGCGCCCCCACCGAGTTCACGGCGAGCCACGAGCCGTCGAGGTCGGCGAGCCGCTCGACGGGGACCGAGCCGTTGGCGCTGTCGTCGCCGCGGTCCCAGAGCGTCATGGCGGCAACCACCCCGACGGCGACCGCGGCGAGGACGCCGCCGATCGCGAGGGCCGTCGTCATCCGGGTCGTCGTGCGCGCCATGGTGGGTCCCCTGTCGGGTCGGAAGGGTGCGAAGGGTGCGAAGGGTCGGGAGGGTGAGGAGGGCAGAGGATCAGGTCTCCGGGTCGTTCGATGCGCCGGCGGGCCCGGCGGTTCCCGGGAGGGTCTCGTCGGTCGGCCCGTGCCCCTCGGGCCACGGGCCGGCGTTGGTGGTGACCCACGCGTCGACCTCGCCCCACCGGGCGTCGAGCCAGGCACCGAAGGCCCGCTCGTCGTCGGGGACGTCGGCCGCCGCGTAGGTCCACGTCTTGACGACGAAGGGACGGTCGGTGAAGGGCAGCGCCGCCCAGATGAGCCGCGCGCTCGTCAGGTGGCCGAGGCCGGCGTGCGCGATGACCATGACGTCGGCGTCGAGCCGCGCCGACCGCGCTGCCCAGGCCCCCCGCGTCATCGGGGGGAGGACGTGGGTGAGCTCCTCGGCCCGGCGCGCCCTGGCCTCCTCGCCACGCTGGCGCAGGCGCTCGATGATCCGCGCCCGCCGCGTCGGCGACCAGTTCTGGCCCTCGGGGAAGAGGAGGAAGACGTCGTCGGCCTCCAGGCTCGTCGCCATCCGGCGGACGCCGGCGAGACGGTCGTCGCCGGCACCCGAGGTCGAGGGCACGAAGAACGAGTCGAGGCGGGTGAGGATCGTGTCGAGGCCCGGGTCCCAGCGCAGCGACTCGGCCAGGACGATACGCGGCAGCCGCCCGGCGGTACGGGCCAGCAGCCACGCGACGGCGAGGGAGTTGAGCGGGCCCGCGTGCCGGGCGAGGGCGATGAGCGGCCGTCCCTCGGTGCCGAAGTGCATCCGGTCGGTGAGGCGCACCTCGAACCCGAGCCAGCGCCGCGCGTAGTACATCAGCGAGTCGAGGAAGCTCACCAGCAGCCGCTCGTGCCCGGCCCGCCACGCGGCGGACGAGGTGTCGGGATGCCGCGACGCGAGCGACCAGCACCCGACGAGCATCCGGATGTCGACCCAGAGCAGCGTGACGGCCGCGCACGCCGCCCGGAAGACCCGGCCCCGCCGCTCGACCGCGACGAGGAAGGCCCCGACGACGACGACCGGCGCGAGCAGGCCGGTGACGACGACGGCGAGGACCGGCCACACGACGTGCATGGCCCTGCGGGCGAACGCCGGCGGGGGCGGGATGCTGCGGGCACCCATGTCAGACCACTCCCTCGAGGTAGTCGACCGACGCCGTGTGCGCCTGGTCGACGCGTTCGCGCATCCGGCGGGCCCGGGCGCGGGTGATGGAGATGTTGGGGGCGTCGCTCGTCCCGCTCGGCAGGACGTGGAGCTCGACGTCGTCGGGGACGGTCTCCATCTCGTGGACGAAGCGATGCCGACGGGCGATCTCGAACGCGACGGTCCCGACCTCCCACGGCCGGGTCGGTGGGGTGAGCGGCTGCTCGACCCGGCCGACCTGGAGCACGAAGATCCGGGTGGCCCCGAGCGCCAGCGCCCGCCCGACCGGGATGGAGTGGACGAGCCCGCCGTCGAGGTAGTGGCGCCCCTCGATGACGACCGGCGGGAACAGGCCGGGCACCGAGCACGACGCGACGACCGGGGACGTGACCTCTCCCTGCGAGAACCACTGGGCGCCGGCGTCCTCGATGCAGGCCGCGACGCACTGGAACGGCACGGCCAGCTCCTCGAACGTCGTCACCGGCAGGTACCGCTCGATGACGTGGCGCAGCGGGGCGTTCGAGAGCAGGTGGGTGCGG
The DNA here is from genome assembly GCA_963834225.1 of uncultured Actinomycetota bacterium. GTDB lineage: Bacteria > Actinomycetota > Actinomycetes > Actinomycetales > Dermatophilaceae > Oryzobacter. Next base: position 144,632 of record CAWIAT010000008.1, read on the forward strand.
TAGCGGGCGACCCGCGCCGCCTGCCGCACGGGGTTCTCGAGGAAGACGCCGTCGCGCAGGACGGCCTCCCACACCTCGGCGAGCCGCGCCGCGCCCTCCTCGCCGGGGTCGGCCGCGACGAACGCGCCGTTGAGTGCCCCGATGCTCGTCCCCAGGACGAGGTCGGGCCGGACCCCGGACTCGGCGAGGGCCGCCAGCATGCCGACCTGGGTCGACCCGAGCACACCGCCGCCGCCGAGGACGTAGGCGGTGAGCTGCGCGCGCGGCATGGACCCCAGCGTAGGGGGGCCCGCGCGCCGGTAGCCTGCGTCCATGGGCGGCGCCGCGATCTTCGACCTCGATCGGACGTTGCTCCAGGGCGGGACGGGGCCGCTGCTGTCGCGAGCGATGTTCGACCTCGGGGTCGTCACCCGCAAGCTGCCCGGCGAACGCTTCCTCTACGGGCTCTTCGACACCCTCGGCGAGAACATCCCCTCGATCCTCCTCGCGCGCAACGCGACCCTCGTCGCCCGCGGCCGTGACGGCACGAGCTTCGACGCCGCTGCGCTCCAGGCCGCCGAGGCCATCGCCTCGGTCATCCACCCGTTCGCGCTCTCCCTCATCGAGCAGCACAGGGCGGCCGGCCGGCCGGTCGTCCTCGCCACGACGACGCCGTTCCACCTCATCCGGCCGCTCGCCGATCGCATCGGCATCGACCACGTCATCGCGACGCGCTACAACCTGACCGAGGACGGACGCTTCGACGGTTCTCTCGCAGGGCGGTTCGTGTGGTCGCGGGGGAAGCTCGCGGCCGTGCGCGAGTGGGCCGAGGAGAACGACATCGACCTCGACGCGTCGTACGCCTACTCCGACTCGATCTACGACGTGCCGCTGCTCACCGCCGTCGGCCACCCGGCCGCCGTCAACCCCGACCCGCGGCTCACGGTCTACGCCGTCGCCCGCGGGTGGCCCATCGTCCACTTCGACGTCTCCCCGGGAGTGCTCAAGGTGCCTGTCATCGGTGTCGAGCTCCAGCGGCTGCTCTTCCTCGCGATGCCGCCGCTCGCGTACCCGTACGCCCGCTTCGACGTCGCCGGGACCGAGAACATCCCGCGCACCGGGCCGGCCATCCTCGTCGGCAACCACCGCTCGTACTTCGACATCCCGGCGATGATCCAGATGATGCGGCCCACGCGCCGCACGGGTCGGGTCATGGCCAAGCAGGAGCTCTTCGACGTCCCGGTCGTCGGCGCCCTCGCGACCGCCCTCGGTGGCATCCCCGTCGACCGGGGCACGGGGGGCACCGAGTCGTTCGAGCAGGCCGTCGTGGCGCTCGAGGGCGGCGAGATCGTCTGCCTGCTGCCGCAGGGCACCATCCCGCGTGGCCGGGCCTTCTACGACCCCGTGCTGAAGGGTCGCTCCGGCGCCGCGCGCCTGGCCGCGCTCACCGGCGCCCCGGTCATCCCGTTCGGGGTGTGGGGCTCCGAGCACGTGTGGCCGCGGTCGTCGCCGGTGCCCCGCGTCCTCAACCTCACCGACCCGCCGACCGTGCGCGTGCGGGTCGGCCCGGCCGTCGAGGGGCTCGTCCTCGGCCCGCGCTCCGCCGCCGCCGACACCCGCCGGATCATGGACGCCATCGTCGGGCAGCTCCCTCCCGAGGCCCGCGAGGAGCGCGAGCCGACCGACGACGAGGTCCGCCTCGCGACCCCCGGCCGCTCCGGCCGCTGACGCCCCCGCCGTGTGGCGCTGCCCACGGCCGCGCCGAGGGAGGTGACGAGCACAGGCTCCTGAGGGTCGCCTCCGACGGCAGCGACGGTGAGGGCCACCTCGGCGCCGGCCTGTTCTTCCTCGCGTTCGTCCACGACACCCACCGCCAGTTCGTCCCGATGCAGCGGGCGCTCGCGACGTCCGACGTCCTCGACGAGGACATCGAGCACACCGGGTCGGCGCTCTTCGCCTGCCCTCCCGGTCTGGCGCAGGACGGCGACTGGGGCACGCAGCGCTTCACCTGAGCCTCCCCGACGGCGGGGCCCGCGCGGCCTAGCCTGTCCGGGTGGTGACGGGTGGCAGCCGGAGGACGCGGGCGGCGCGCAAGCGCTCGCGAAGGATGGCGCGCGTCGAGCACGACCTCAGCGCCGAGCAGTGGGCCGCCCTCACCGCGGCCTGGGCGGGCTGCGCCTACTGCCGCGCCACCGACCGCCCCCTCCAGAAGGACTGCGTGCTGCCGATCTCACGGGGTGGCCGGTACACCGTCGAGAACGTCGTGCCCGCGTGCCCGGCCTGCAACGCGAGCAAGTGCAACGACGAGGTGACCGGCTGGATGCGGCGGAAACGCCTCGACGAGAGGGCCTTCCTCGTGCGGCACGTCGAGGTGCGGACCACCCTCGCCGCGACGGACCGCCCTGCGGCACAGGGTTCGACAGTGACCACCGACGGGACGAGGGGTAGCGAAGGAGCGCCGGGCAGGGCCAAGGTGGGCCCATGACCGCGCCCACGACCGTCGTCCTGTTCGGCGCCACCGGTGACCTCGCGAAGCGCAAGCTCATCCCCGGCCTGCTCCACCTCTTCCAGTCGGGGCTCGTCGACGACATGCGCGTCGTCGGCACCTCCCTCGACGAGATGAGCCCCGACGACTTCCGCGACCTCGCCCTCACCGCCATCCGCGAGCACTCCACCCGCGAGCTCGGCGACGACGCGTGGCGCGAGTTCGCGCAGCGCCTCGACTACGTGGCGCTCTCCGCCGGACCCCGGGCACTGCGCGAGGCCGTCGACCGGGCGGAGGAGCTGCTGCCCGGGGACGTCGACCAGCGGCTGCACTACCTCTCGATCCCGCCGAAGGCTGCGCTCGCCGCGGTCAGGACCATCGGGGAGGCCGGCCTCGTCGCGCGCAGCAGGGTCGTCATGGAGAAGCCGTTCGGCACCGACCACGCCTCGGCCGTCGCTCTCAACGCGCAGCTCCACGAGGTCTTCGACGAGGAGCAGATCTTCCGCATCGACCACTTCCTCGGGAAGGAGGCCGCGCAGAACATCCTCGCGTTCCGCTTCGCCAACGGACTCTTCGAGCCGATCTGGCACCGGAACAGCATCTCCCACATCGAGATCGACGTCCCGGAGACGCTCGGCCTCACCCAACGGGGCGACTTCTACGAGTCGACGGGCGCCTACCGCGACATGGTCGTGACGCACCTGTTCCAGATCCTCGCCTTCACCGCGATGGAGCCGCCCACCTCGCTCGAACCGGCAGCCATCAGCCGCGAGAAGAACAAGGTCTTCCGCTCGATGCAGCCGATCCAGCCCGGCGACGTGGTCCGCGGCCAGTACACCGGGTACCACGACGAGCCCGGGGTCGCCCCCGACTCCGAGACCGAGACCTTCGTGGCCCTCAAGTGCTACGTCGACAACTGGCGCTGGGCCGGCGTGCCCTTCTACCTGCGGACCGGCAAGCGGATGGCCGAGGGCGCCCGCATCATCAGCATCGCCTTCCGCGAGCCCCCGCAGTCGATGTTCCCGCCGGGCTCCGGCGTCGGTGACAACGGCCCGGACCACCTGACCTTCGACCTCGCCGACAAGTCGCGGATGTCGTTGTCGTTCTACGGCAAGCGCCCCGGCCCGGGCTTCCGGCTCGACAAGCTGTCGATGCAGTTCGCCATGCAGGAGACGACGTGGGCGGGGGCCGTCCTCGAGGCGTACGAGCGGCTGATCTACGACGCCGCCCGCGGCGACCGCACCCTGTTCACGTCGGCGTCGGGCATCGAGCGGCTGTGGGAGATCAGCCAGCCGCTCCTCGACAACCCGCCGCCGGTGCGGCCGTACGCCCAGGGCACGTGGGGGCCCAACCAGATCCACCAGCTCATCTCGCCGTACACGTGGCGGCTGCCGTTCGAGCGGCAGTGGCGCGAGCGCAAGGTCTGACCGGCCGCGCCTCGGGGCCGGGCTCAGGCGTCGGCGGGTGCGGCGGCCTGGCGGCCGGCCTCGGTGCGCACGATGAGGGCGCGCGGCTGGACCTCGATCTCGAGGTGACGCGCCTCGCCGACGATGTCGCCGTCGAGCTCGATCTGCTGCGCGTGGTCGACGTGGATGCCCGCCTTCTGGCAGCGGAAGCGGTCGAGGGTCCTGGTCGTCCGGTCGCTCTTGGTGACGAGGCGCGCGATGACCGAGGCCCAGGCGGCGATCCCCTTGGGGGAGAGGACGACGACGTCGAGGGTGCCGTCGTCGGGCTCGGCGTCGGGCATGAGGTTGATGCCGCCGGTGAGCTTGCCGCAGTTGCCGACGAGGATCGTGCGGGCGCGCAGCTCCATCGGCTGGCCGTCGTCGAGGGTGAGCCGGGCCTTGAAGCGCTCGATGAGGAGGTTCTTCAGGCCGGCCGGGACGTAGGCCGTCCAGCCGATCCTGGCCTTGAGCTGCTCGGAGGTGTCGTTCATGATCGCCGCGTCGAGGCCGAGCCCGGCCATGACGAGGAAGGCATGGCGGCGCTGTCCCTCGGTCGCGCCCTCGCCGACGTGCTCCTCGAGGTCGGCGTCGGACGGGTCGAGGGTCATCCAGCCGACGTCGATGTGGCGGTTGCGCCCCGCGATGGCGACCTCCACCGCGCGGCCGAGGTCGTCGGTGGGCAGCTCGAGGTTGCGGGCGAGGAGGTTGCCGGTGCCGCCGGGGAGCAGGCCGATCGGGACACCCGAGCCGACCATCTCCTGGGCGACGGCGCGCACCGTGCCGTCGCCACCGAACGCGCAGACGAGGTCGACGCCCTCGGCGAGCGCGGCCCGCGCCTGGCCGAAACCGACGTCGTGCTCGTCGGTCTCGAGGAAGAGCGGGGTGTCCCAGCCCTGCTCGGTGCAGGCCCGCTCGATGACGCCCTTCTGCTCCGAGCCGTCGCCCTCGAGCTTGGTCGGGTTGACGACGACCGCCATCCGCCGGAGGGGTGGGGCGTCGTCCTGGCCGCTGCGGAAGGAGTCGCGCGAGGGGCGCGCGCTCGCGTGCCGACCGCTCGACCGCGAGGAGATCAGCAGCCAGAGCCCGACGCCGACGAGGAGCACGGCGAGGGCGATGCCCACCCAGGTCCACGACGCGTTCGACACAAGAGTGCAAGGTACCCCACGTCCATGCCGTGACCTGCGCGTCTAGGGTCAGGGGATGACGACCCTCCCGGCGCAGGACGGCCCCGCGACGCCGCCGCCCGACGACAAGGACTGGACCTGGGTGCTCCACGAGCGGTGCCCCGACTGCGGCTCGCTCGTCGGTGACGTCCCGGGCAGTGCGCTGGCCCGCCGCATCACCACTGCCACCGACCCGTGGCAGTCGGTGCTGGGGCGCCCCGACGCGGCCGAGCGCCCCGACCCCACGACGTGGTCGCCGCTCGAGTACGCCTGCCACGTGCGCGACGTCTGCCGGCTCTTCGACGAGCGGCTGCACCTCATGCTCGAGGAGGACGCGCCGCGCTTCGCCAACTGGGACCAGGACGAGACCGCCCTCGCGGAGCGGTACCACGAGCAGGACCCGGCGACCGTGCTGCGCGAGCTCGCCGTCGCCGCCGCCGGCTGGGCGGCGTCGTACCGCGACGTGACTCCCGACGGGTGGGACCGCCCGGGCCTGCGCTCCGACGGGTCGCGGTTCACCGTCCTCACCCTGGGGCAGTACGGCCTCCACGACCTCGTCCACCACCTCCACGACGTGGGGGTCGACCACCCGTGAGCGCCGAGCTCGTGTATCTCCTGCTCGGAGGGTCGCTGCTGCTCGCCGCCGTCCTGCCCCAGGCGCTGCACCGCTGGGCCCTGTCGGCGCCGATCGTCCTCGTCGCCACCGGGATGCTCGTCGGGCTGCTGCCGCTCACCGACGGGGTCGTCCTCGACCCGGTGGAGCTGCGCCCCGTCATCGAGCGCGTCGCCGAGGTGACGGTGCTCGTCGCGCTCATGGGCGTCGGGCTCGCCATCGACCGCCGGCTCCAGTGGCGCGACCGGGCGTCGTGGCGCTCGTGGTCGCCGACCTGGCGGCTGCTCGTCATCGGGATGCCGCTGACCGCGGCCGGGGTCGCCGGTCTCGCGTTCGGGGCCCTCGGGGTGGCGCTCCCCGCGGCCGTGCTCCTCGGGGCCGCGCTGGCGCCGACCGACCCGGTGCTCGCCTCCGACGTCCAGGTCGGCGGGCCCACGCTCGAGGGCGATGCCGAGGAGATCGACGAGGAGGACGAGGTCCGCTTCGCCCTGACGAGCGAGGCAGGGCTCAACGACGGGCTCGCGTTCCCGTTCGTCTACCTCGCGATCTTCCTCGCGTCGGCCGGACCGGTCGTCGAGTGGCTGCCGCGATGGGTGGCCTGGGAGCTCCTTGGCAAGGTCGTCGTCGGGGTGCTCGCCGGGGTGGCCGTCGGGTGGCTGATGGCGCGGGTGGCCTTCCGAGCGCCGGCGAGGTCGCTGCGGCTGGCCGAGGTCGGGGAGCCGCTGCTCGCGCTGTCGGCGCTCCTCGTGGCCTACGGCGCGGCCGAGCTCGTCGGCGGCTACGGCTTCCTCGCGGTGTTCGCCTGCGCCCTCACCGTGCGCTCGGTCGAGCGCGACCACGACTACCACCAGCACATGCACGACGTCGTGCACCGGCTCGAGACGCTGCTGACGCTCGTCGTCCTCCTCGGGCTGGGGTTCGCCATCACCAACGGGCTCCTCGCCCACCTCGACTGGCGGGGCGTGCTCGTCGGGGTGCTGCTCGTCCTCGTCATCCGCCCGCTCGCGGGGTACCTGTCCTTCGTCGGGCACGGGGCTCGGTCCGACGGTGGGCCCGACGACGTCCCGGGGCTCGACGCCAAGGAACGGCTCGCGGTGGCCTTCTTCGGGGTGCGCGGCGTCGGGTCGATCTACTACGTCGCCTACGCGGCGGGGCAGGCCACGTTCCCGGAGGAGCGGTGGCTGTGGTCGACGGTCGGGTTCGCGGTGGCGCTGTCGGTCTTCATCCACGGGGTGCTCGCGACGCCGGTGATGCGCCGCCTCGACATCCGGCGCGACCACGAGGCCGCTGCCGAGCCCGCCTGACCTCGTCGGTGGTGCCGGCTTCCCGCCGGAACCCCGTCCTTCCCATGGGAAGGATTCCCAGGGGAGGAGCCGGATTTCGGGGTGCCCCCGAAATCCGCCAGGGGGTGGAAACCCCGGTGCGGCCCGGGGCCGGGGGTCCCACACTGAGGACGTGCCCTCGCCCTCGGTCCTGCTCGCCTTCGCGCTGGCGTCGGTCGTCATCATCGCGATCCCCGGCCCGAGCGTCCTGTTCACCATCGGTCGCGCGCTGTCGGCGGGCCGTCGGATAGCGCTGCTGACCGTCGTCGGCAACGCGTTAGGGATCCTCACCCAGATCTGCGCGCTCGCCGTGGGGCTCGGGCCGGTCATCGCCGCCAGCACGACGGCGTACACCGCGCTCAAGCTCGTCGGCGCCGGCTACCTCGTGTGGCTCGGCATCCAGGCGATCCGCGACCGTCGTGCCCTCTCGGACGCGTTCGCCGCCGGAGTCCCCGACCGCACCCCGACGCTGCACGCCGTGCGCGCCGGCTACGTCGTCGGGGTCACCAACCCGAAGTCGCTCGTCTTCTTCGCGGCCCTGCTCCCGCAGTTCGTCGACCCCTCGCGTCCCGTCTGGGCCCAGCTCCTCCTCCTCGGGGCGATCTTCACCGTCCTGGCCGTCGTCCTGGACGGGAGCGTGGCCCTGGCCGCGAGCCGCGCCCGCGACTGGTTCGCCTCGTCCCCGCGCCGGATGGAGCGGGTCGGTGGTGTCGGTGGGCTGATGATGGTGGGACTCGGTACCGGCCTCCTCGTCACCGGCCGTCCCCCGACTGACACCGAGGTCAGCCGCCCACCCGCGCGGGTCGAGGTGAAAGGCGACCCTGTCGTGGTGGGGTTTCACCTCGAACCAGCCGGCAACCAGGTGGGTCGAGGTGAAAGGCGACCCTCTCGTGGTGGGGTTTCACCTCGAACCGCCCCACCCCTCCGAACAAGCGTGGCGCGGGTGGCCGCCGTCCGTCGATAAACTCCGACGGTGATCGACATCAAGCTGCTCCGGGACGACCCCGACCTCGTCCGTGCCAGCCAGCGCGCTCGGGGTGAGGACGAGGGCGTCGTCGACGCCGTCCGCGAGGCCGACGAGCGCCGCCGCGCGTCGCTCACCTCCTTCGAGCGGCTGCGGGCCGAGCAGAAGTCGATGGGCAAGGACGTCGCGAGGGCGCAGGGGGAGGAGAAGCAGGCCCTCCTCGCCCACACCAAGGAGCTCTCGGGCCAGGTCAAGGCCGCGCAGACCCAGGCCGACGAGGCCCAGGTCGAGCTCGACGCCCTGCTGCGCACCATCGGCAACGTCGTCGAGCCCGAGGTCCCGGCCGGCGGCGAGGACGACTACGTCGTCGTCGAGACCCTCGGCACCCCCCGCGACTTCGCCGCCGAGGGCTTCGAGCCCCGCGACCACCTCGCCGTCGCCGAGGGCCTCGACGGCATCGACATGGAGCGCGGCGCGAAGGTCGCCGGCGCCCGGTTCTACTTCCTCAAGGGCGTCGGCGCGCGCCTCGAGATGGGCCTGCTCCACGCCGCGATGCACCAGGCGATCCAGCACGGGTTCGTCCCCCTCATCACGCCGACGCTCGTCAAGGCCGACGTCATGGCGGGCGCGGGCTTCCTCGACCACCACGCCGACGAGGTCTACCGCCTCGAGGCCGACGACCTCTACCTCACCGGCACCTCGGAGGTCGCCCTCGCCGGGTACCACGCCGACGAGGTCATCGACCTCAGCAAGGGCCCGATCCGCTACGCCGGCCAGTCGACCTGCTACCGCCGCGAGGCCGGCTCGTACGGCAAGGACACCCGCGGCATCATCCGGGTGCACCAGTTCAACAAGATCGAGATGTTCGTCTACTGCCGTCCCGACGACGCCGCCGCCGAGCACGAGCGCCTCCTCGCCCTGGAGCAGGAGATGCTCGCGATGATCGAGGTCCCCTACCGGATCATCGACACCGCCGCCGGCGACCTCGGCGGCCCGGCCGCGCGCAAGTACGACTGCGAGGCCTGGGTCCCCACCCAGGGCCGCTACCGCGAGCTGACCTCGACGTCGAACTGCACCACCTTCCAGGCCCGCCGCCTGGGCACCCGCTTCAAGGGCGAGCACGGCAACGAGGTCGCGGCGACCCTCAACGGCACGCTCGCCACGACCCGCTGGCTCGTCGCGATCCTCGAGAACCACCAGCAGGCCGACGGCTCGGTCGTGGTCCCTGAGGCACTGCGGCCCTTCGTCGGCCTCGACGTCCTCGAGCCCGTCCGCTGACCCCGGGTCGGGTGCCGAAGCGGTCGCCCCCGCGACCACCTGAGCACCCGACTCGCGGATGAGGAAGGCGTCCACCCACCGGGGGAGGACGCCGACACCCCGGCGAACCTAGGCTGGACGCCATGGCCTCCACCGCGTCGTCCGCCGGAGCCCGCGTCCTGCGCTGGTTCGGCGTCGACGACCCGTGGGAGCGACCCGCGGCCCCCGTCGGCCGCAGCGACCTCGTCCTCGCGGCCACCATGGCCGTGTTCGGCCTCTTCACCCTCGAGCTCGTCCGCAGCGTCGGGGCGCTCGAGGAGGTCACCTATCCCTGGGGCGTGCAGTGGGTCGCCGTCGCGACCGGAGCCGCGCTCCTCGTCGGTCGCCGCCGCTGGCCGCTGACCGTCGCATCGCTCGCAGCCCTCCACATGCTCGTCGTCGGCCTCGCGATGCCGATGATCATGGGGCAGTTCACGCTCCAGGTCATCTACTTCGTCGCGATCATGTCCGGCGTCGCGTGGGCCCGGGACCGACGCTGGATGGTCGTCGTCATCGGGATCATCGTCGTCGTGATGTTCACCTGGATCGCCCTGCAGTTCGCCGTCGGCTCCGCGGTGCAGGACATCATCGACGACACCGACGGCGGCACCCGCTACGGCGTCATCGGGCCCGTCCCGGCGGCGGTGCTCGTCACCGTCCTCATCAACGTCGTCTACTTCGGCGGCGCCCTCATCACCGGCCGCAACCTGTGGAGCGGCGCCCGGCAGACCGCCCTGCTCACCGAGCAGGCCGAGACGATCACCGAGCAGGCCGACGCCCTCCGCACGCGCGCCGTCACCGAGGAGCGGCTGCGGATCGCCCGCGAGCTCCACGACGTCGTCGCCCACCACGTCTCGGTCATCGGCATCCAGGCCGCCGCCGCCCGCCGGGTCATGGGCCGCGACCCCGAGGCCGCCGGCCACGCCCTCGAGGGCATCGAGGGCTCCTCGCGCGAGGCGGTCAGCTCGATGCGCGGCCTGCTCGGCACGCTGCGCGAGGTCGAGCGGACCGGTCCCGACTTCGAGGCGGCCGACCGCGCCCCCCAGCCGACCCTCGCCGACCTGCCGGCCCTCGTCGATTCCTTCACGACACCGAACCGCCACGCGGCGTTCGACCTCGTCGAGTCGGAACCCGGTGCCGCGCAGTCCCTCCCGGCGGCGCTCGCCCACTCGATCCACCGCACCGTGCAGGAGGCGCTGACCAACGTCGAGAAGCACTCGACCGCCGCCCGCGTCTCCGTCGTCCTCCGCCTCGAGACGGGGACCGACGGCTTCGCCGAGGTCGAGGTCGTCGACGACGGCCGTCCGCGCCCGGGCACCTCCGGCAGTGGCCTGGGCCAGCTCGGCATCCGCGAGCGGGCCGCCTCGCACCGGGGCACGGTCGAGGTCGGCCCCCGCCCCACCGGTGGCTACCGCGTGCGCGTCCGCTTCCCGTGGGCCGACGCCGCCGAGCGGGCCGCCCCCGATCCCGACTCCCGCGCCCCCGGCCTGCGGAGCGTCTCGTGACCGCTGTGTCCGACGCCGCCGCGTCCGACGACGCCGCGTCCGACACGGCGCCGCTGCGCGTCCTGCTCGTCGACGACCACGCGATGGTCCGCTCCGGCTTCGCCCTCATGCTCAGCGTCGAGGACGACATCGAGGTCGTCGGTGAGGCGGCCAACGGCGCCGAGGCGGTGGTCGTCGCCCGCGAGACCAGGCCGGACGTCGTCCTCATGGACGTCCAGATGCCCGTGCTCGACGGCATCGAGGCGACCCGCCGGCTCGTCGCCGAGGACCTCGGCAAGGTCGTCATCCTCACCACCTTCGACCGCGACGACTACCTCTTCGACGCCCTCGCCGCCGGGGCCAGCGGCTTCCTGCTCAAGAACGCCGAGCCCGAGCAGCTCGTCGAGGCGGTGCGGGCCATCGGCCACGGCCACGGCCTCCTCGCGCCCGAGGTGACCCGCCGCGTCATCGAGCGGATGACGGGCGAGCGCGACGCCCCGGCCCGCCCCGAGCCGCCCGAGCTCGCCCGGCTCACCGACCGCGAGCGCGAGGTCCTCGTCCTCATGGCCCGCGGCCGGAGCAACGCCGAGATCGCCAGGGACCTCTTCCTCGGGGAGGCGACGGTGAAGACCCACGTGTCGAACTGCCTCGCCAAGCTCCACCTGCGCGACCGGGTCCAGGCCGTCGTCTTCGCCTACGAGGCCGGGCTCATCACCCCGACGGAGGCCTGAACCCTCCCGTGGGCTGATCCGCGACAACGCGTCGGCGCCTAGCGTCGGGAGCATGTTGGAGATCAACGGGCTCACCCGCCGCTTCGGGGAGACGACGGCCGTCGACGGGGTCACCTTCGACGTGCGGCCGGGTCTGCTCACCGGCTTCGTGGGCGGCAACGGGGCCGGCAAGACGACGACGATGCGCATGGTCATGGGTGTGCTGGGGATCGATGGTGGTGAGGTGCTCTGGAGGGGGAGCAGCATCACCGCCACCGACCAGCGCCGCTTCGGCTACATGCCCGAGGAGCGCGGCCTCTACCCGAAGCAGCGCGTCATCGACCAGCTCGTGTACCTCGCGCAGCTCAAGGGGATGTCGGCCCCTTCGGCGCGGGCGACGGCGACCGAGCACCTCGAGCGGTTCGGCCTCACCGAGCGCGCCCGCGACCACGTGCAGACCCTCAGCCTGGGCAACCAGCAGCGGGTCCAGGTCGTCGCGGCCCTGCTCCACGACCCGATCGCCCTCGTCCTCGACGAGCCGTTCTCCGGGCTCGACCCGATGGCCGTCGACTCGATGGTCGACCTGCTGCGCGAGCACACCGCGCGCGGTGTCCCCGTCCTGTTCTCCAGCCACCAGCTCGACCTCGTCGAGCGGCTCTGCGACCGGCTCGTCATCCTCGCCCGCGGGCGGGTCGTGGCGTCCGGTGACGTCGAGGAGCTGCGCGCCGGTGGCCCGGTCCGCTACCGGCTCGGCCTGGCCGCCGACGCCGGATGGGTCCGCGGGTTGCGCGGCATCCACGTCGTCGACGTCGACGGCTCCACGGCACTCGTCGAGGTCGTCGAGCCCGGCGCCGAGCAGGAGGTGCTCCGGGAGGCCGCCGCGCGCGGCCCGGTGCACGAGTTCACGCCGGTGCGACCCGCGCTGGCCGACATCTACCGGGAGGTGGCGGCATGACCACGACGACCGACCGACCCACGACGACCCCCGCCGAGGTTCGGGTGGGCGGGGTGCGTGCGGCCTGGCTGCTCATCGCCCGGCGCGAGATCGTCGTCAAGCTCACCGACAAGTCCTTTCTCATCGGCACGCTCGTCACGCTTGTCTTCATCGCCGGCTTCATGGGCTGGTCTGCCTGGGACGCCTCGAGGACGGCCGAGTACACGCTCACCGCGACGAGCGCCGACCGCACGATGGCCGACCGGGTCGCGACCGACGCCCCCGGGATCGACGACGAGGTGCGCGTCGAGGTCGTCGCGGCCGCCGACGCCGACGCCGCGCGCTCGCTCGTGCGCGACGGCGACGCCGACGCGTGGCTGCACCGCGGCGGCGGGGGGTGGGTCCTGACGACCGACTCCGGCGCCGAGGACGGCCTCGAGGCGGTGACGAGCCAGGTCGTGCGCACCGCGTCGCTCGACGAGGCCGCGGGCGCCATCGGCACGACGACCGACGAGCTGCTCGCGGGCAGCGAGGTGACCTCGCAGTTCCTCCGGGGCGACGCCGACAAGGTGGGGCTCGCGCAGGGGATCGCCTTCGCGTTCGCCTTCCTCTTCTACATGGCCTCCCTGCTCTTCGGGATCCAGCTCGCGAACAGCGTCGTCGAGGAGAAGCAGTCGCGGATCGTCGAGATCATCGCGACCTCGATCCCGGTGCGGCAGCTGCTCATCGGCAAGGTGGCCGGCAACAGCGTGCTCGCCGTGGTCCAGATGCTGCTCTACGCCGGGGTCGGGCTCGCCGGTCTCGCGGCGACCCCGTACGCGAGCCTCGTCCCCGCCATCAGCGGTCCGGTCGTCTGGTTCCTCGTCTTCTTCGTCGCCGGGTTCGTCGCGCTCGCCTCCCTCTGGGCGGTGGCCGGCTCGCTCGCGTCGCGCACCGAGGAGGTCCAGAGCACGTCGGGCCCGATGACGATCGTCGTCCTCCTCGTGTTCTTCGGCGCGATGTTCCTCGACGGCACGATGAAGACCGTCTTCTCCTTCGTCCCGCCGTTCTCGGCCGTCCTCATGCCGACCCGGGTCATCGAGGGCGGGACCTCCTGGTGGGAGCCGTTCGCTGCCCTCGGCCTGCTCCTCCTCGCGGCGGGCGCCGTGGTGGTCGTCGCCGAGCGCCTCTACCGGCGCTCGCTGCTGCAGACCGGCGGCAAGCTCTCGATGCGGCAGGCCTGGTCCGCCCCTGAGTGACACCCCGCCGTACCCACCGTGACCTATTGGTCGATGGGGGTACGGCGGCGCGGTCTTTTCGGGCGTACCGCGACGTGACCTATTGGTCGATGGGGGTACGGCGGCGCGGTCTCTCGGGCGTACCCGACGTGACCTATTGGTCGATGGGGGTACGGCGGCGCGGTCTCTCGGGCGTACCCGACGTGACCTATTGGTCGATGGGGGTACGGGGGTCGAGGCGGGGGTGTCCGTCGGGTGGTGCGGGTTGACGGGCCCTGGCCGGGTGTGAGTAAGGTGAGGCTAACCTAACCAGTCGCTGCCCTACTCGCCGGAGGTCCTCCGTATGCCGTCCCGCCGCCACGTGCTCGCCGCCGCCCCCGCGGCCGCACTCCTCGCCCTCGCCGCCTGCTCGACGGGTCCGGCGGGCGGCACGTCGCCGGCCGGCACCGCCTCCGTGTCCGTCGCCCCGGACGCCTTCCCCGTGACCATCGCCCACGCCCACGGCGAGACGACCATCGCGAAGGCGCCCACCCGCGTCGCGACGATCGGCTGGGCCGACGCCGACACCGTGACGGCGCTCGGCATCACTCCCGTGGGCGCGCCCAAGATCACCTGGGGCGGCAATGCCAAGGGGTCCACCGACTGGTTCGACGCCCAGCTCACCGCCATCGGCGGCACGGACACCGACGTCACCCGCTACGACGACTCGGCCGGCATCCCCCTCACCGCCATCGCCGCGGTCAAGCCCGACCTCATCCTCGGCCTCAGCTCGGGGGTCTCGAAGGAGGAGTACGACAAGCTGTCGAAGATCGCGCCGGTCGTCGCCTACACGACGGCGCCGTGGGGCACCCCGTGGCAGGAGCAGGTCGAGACCATCGGCGCGGCCCTCGGCAAGAAGGCCGAGGCCGCCACGCTCGTCGCCGACACCGAGGCGACGATCCAGGACGCCAAGGCCGAGCACCCCGAGATCCAGGGCAAGAAGGCCGCCTGGGCCTGGTTCACCCCCACCGACCTGTCGACGATCGGCCTGTACTCCTCCGCCGACCTGCGCCCGCAGATGCTGCGCGAGTTCGGCTTCGTCGACTCGCCGACCGTCGTCGACCTGAGCAAGGCCGACCCGTCGGCGTTCTCGGTCAACCTCTCGGCCGAGAAGGCCGCGACCCTCGACGCCGACCTCGTCGTGTTCTACGCGGAGGAGGGCGCCGGCACCGACGCCATCACCGGCAACGCGCTCCTCGGGCAGATCCCCGCGCTGAGGAGCAAGCAGTACGTCGCGAGCGCCGACAACGCGGTCGCCCTCTCGATGTCGCTGCCGAGCCCGCTGTCGGTGCAGACCGCCGTCGAGAAGTTCCTGCCGAAGATCGTCTCGGCGCTGAACGGCACTCCCGCGTCGTGACGACCGCGACGCCGACCGCCACCCGGCCCGCCCCCCTCACCGGGGTGCGGGCCGGGTCGGCGCGGATCCCGATGACCCTGGCACTCGTCGGCTCCCTCGTCGTCGTGGGTCTCGCGGTGGCGGCGTCGCTCCTCCTCGGAGTCCAGGAGGTCGCGCCGGGTGCCGTCATCGACGCGGCCCTCCGCCGGGCGACCGACACCCAGGCCGCGGCGGTCGTCGCCTCACGGGTCGACCGCACCGCCATCGGGCTCGTCGTCGGGGCGGCCGTCGCGGTGAGCGGTGTCGTCCTGCAGGGCCTGACCCGCAACCCGATCGCGGAGCCCGGCATCCTCGGGCTGAACTCCGGGGCGGCGCTCGCCGTCGTCCTCGGCATCCGGTTCCTCGGCATCTCGACCGTCACCGGGTACGTCGTGGCAGCCATCGTCGGGACCGTCGCGGTCGCCGTCCTCGTCCAGTCGCTGACGATGATGGCGCCGCGGGCCAGCGCGCCCGTGTCGATGGCCCTCGCCGGAGCGGCCGTCATGGCGCTGGGGCAGAGCCTCATCGGGGCCGTCCTCGTCACCGACCGCGGCGCCCTCGACAGCTTCCGCTTCTGGCAGGTCGGGTCCGTGGCGGGGCGCGACGCGGCCACGGTCCTCGACGTCCTGCCCTTCCTCGGCCTCGGCCTCCTCCTGGCCCTGACCTCCGGCCCCACCCTGAACGCCGTCGCCCTCGGGGACGACCTGGCCCGCGGCCTCGGCCAGAACGTCGTCGTCCACCGGGGTCTCGCCGCCGCCGGGGCCGTCCTGCTCGCCGCGTCGGCGACGGCGCTCGCCGGCCCCATCGCGTTCGTCGGCCTCGTCGTCCCGCACCTCGTCCGCGCGCTCGTCGGCGTCGACCACCGGCGGTTGCTCGTCCTCTCGGCGATCCTCGGCCCGGCGTTCGTCGTCCTCGCCGACGTCATCGGCCGCCTCGTCTCACGACCGTCGGAGGTCCAGGCCGGGATCGTCTGCGCGGTCCTCGGCGCTCCCGTGCTCGTCCTGGTCATCCGCAGGGTCAGGGGGTTGTGATGTCGACGGCCGACACCCTCGCTCTCGCGCGACGAGGCCCCCAGCGACGCCGCGTGGCCGTCGTCGGCGCGCTCCTCCTGCTGCTCGTCGGACTCGTCGTCGTGCGAGCCCTGCTCGGCGACTACCGGGTCAGCCTCCCCGACGCGGTCCGGATCATCGGCGGCGAGAACATCCCGGGGGCTTCCTTCGTCCTCATGGAGTCGACCCTGCCGCGGGCGGTCATGGCGGTGCTCGCCGGTGCGGCGTTCGGCGCCGCCGGTGCGGCCTTCCAGGTGATGCTCCGCAACCCGCTCGCGAGCCCCGACGTCCTCGGCATCACGCTCGGCGCGAGCGCCGGTGCCGTCATCGCGGTCGTCGTCCTCGGGGTCCGTGGCACGCCGGTCACCCTCGCGGCCCTCTCCGGCGCCGTGCTCGCCGCCGGCCTGATCCTCGGCCAGGCCGGAGGTCGCGGAGGGGCGACCGGCCGGATGGTGCTCGTCGGGGTCGCCCTCGCGGCCGGCCTGTCGGCCGTCGTCCACTGGGTGCTCGTGCGCGCCAGCATCCACCAGGCGCAGGACGCGCTCATCTGGCTCAGCGGCAGCCTCAACACCGTGACCTGGGCCGACATCCTCCGGCTGCTCGTCCTCGACGCCCTGTTGCTCCCGGTGCTCCTCGCGCTCGCCGGGCGGCTTCCCGTCCTCGGCCTCGGCGACGACCTCGCGGCCGGCCTCGGCGTCCGGGTCGGCCGCCTGAGGGTCGGCATCACCGTGCTCGTCGTCGCCCTCGTCGCCGCGGCGACGGCCGTCGTCGGTCCCATCGCCTTCGTCGGCTTCCTCAGCGGGCCGATCGCCCGCCGCCTCGTCCCCGGTCGGCCCGGCGTGGGGGTGGCCGCGCTCGTCGGCGCCGTGGTCGTCTGCGGCGCCGACCACCTCGCCGCCCACGGCATCCCGGGGACCGCGCTGCCCGTCGGCGTCGTCACCGGGGCGCTCGGTGCCCCCGTCCTGCTCTGGATGCTCCGCTCCCGCACCTCGTCCCAGGAGGGCCGATGACCGTGACCGAGTCACCCGCACCGACCGTGGCGCCCCACCACGCGGCGGAGGCCCCCGACGGGTCCCGGCTGCGCACCGTGGACGTCCGGCTGGCCTACGACAGCCGCGTCGTCGTCGACGGCGTCACCCTCGCGGTGCCGACCGGGCGCACCACCGTCGTCGTCGGCCCGAACGGCTGCGGCAAGTCCACCCTGTTGCGCGGGCTCGGCCGGCTCCTCAGGCCCCGGGGTGGCTCGGTCCTCCTCGACGGCGACGAGATCGGCTCGCTGCCCACCCGCGAGGTCGCGCGGCGCCTCGGCCTGCTGCCGCAGCAGCCGATCGTGCCGGAGGGCGTCACCGTCCTCGAGCTCGTCGAGCGCGGGCGCCAGCCGCACCACGGCCTGTTCCGCTCGTGGGGCCGCGGGGACGAGGAGGCCGTGGCGGCCGCCCTCGAGCGGACCGACCTCGTCCACCTCGCCTCGGTCCCCGTCGACAGCCTGAGCGGCGGTCAGCGGCAACGGGTCTGGCTCGCGATGGTCCTCGCTCAGGCGACGCCGGTGCTCCTCCTCGACGAGCCCACGTCCTTCCTCGACATCGCCCACCAGCTCGACGTCCTCGACCTCGTGCGCGGCCTGTGCGACGACTCGGGCACCACCGTCGTCATGGTCCTGCACGACCTCGCGATGGCCGCCCGCTACGCCGACCACCTCGTCGCGATGCGCGAGGGACGGATCGTCGCCGAGGGCACCCCGGCCGAGGTCGTCACCCCCGAGGTCATCGAGGCCGTCTTCGGCGTCACGGCCAGCGTCATCACCGACCCCGAGACCGGGACCCCGGTCGTCATCCCCCGCAGGAGGCAGCAGTGAAGGTCGCCGAGAAGGTCCACCTCAGGGCGGCGCGGCTCCAGTCGCGCCTGACGACGGCGTCGCCGGTCCTGCGCGAGGACCAGCCCCAGTTCCCGATGACGGTCGTCGGCGTCGAGGACCTCGGCGCCGGGATGCGCCGGGTGACCTTCGAGGCGCCCGAGCTCACGGCGTTCCAGTGCGCCGGGCCCGACGAGTACTTCGGCCTCGTCATGCCGCACCCCGGTCGGGAGCTGACCATGCCCGACCCCGAGCCGTTCAACGTGCGCGCCTCCATCGCGGCCGTCCCCGAGGACGTCCGCCCCGACCTGCGCTGGTACACGATCCGCTCGCACGACCGTGCCGCCGGCCGGATCGACGTCGACATCGTCACCCACGGCGACTCCGGCCCCGGTTCGGCGTGGACGGTGCGCGCGTCGGTCGGCGACCGCGCCGGGTTCCGCGCGAGCGGCGCCCTCTACCGCGGGCTCGACCTCGTCGGGCGGCAGGTCCTCGTCGCGGACGAGACCGCCGTCCCCTCGGTGGCCGCGATCCTCGAGGCCCTCGGGGGTGCCGAGGCGGCAGCCGCGCGTGGGGTCGAGGTCCACGTCGAGGTGTCCGATCCCGCGGTCCTGTGCGGCTACGACCTCGGGGCGGCCAGGGTCCACGTCCGCCGGGGGGTCCCCGGCAGCGCGGTCGTGCCCGCGCTCGACACCCACCTCGCGGCCGGCGGCGCGCCCGTCGTCTACGCGTGGGCCTGCGGCGAGACCGACCTCGCGGCGGGCGCGCGGAGGGCGCTGGTCCGGCACGGTGTCGACCGTCGCAGGATCTCCTTCTGCGGCTACTGGAAGCTCGGACAGGCCCGCGGCTGACCCGGCACCCGACCTCGCCCGACCGCGGCGCCGGTCACCACGCCTGGAGCCGGGTGGGCACCACCACCAGCACGACGTGGAACTTCGCGGCGATCGCCTCGCCGATCTCGGGCAGCCACTCGGGGGTCGACCGCTCGCTGACCTCGCCCCGACCCGAGAGGATGACGACGCCGTCGTCGTCGGCGCGGGTGTGCAGGTGCAGCAGCACGGGGGAGCCGCGACGCACGTGGGCCACCTTCGCGGTGTCGGGCTCGCTCATGACGAGGGCGCGGCCCTCGTGCCAGAGGCACCGGCCACCGCCGCAGCCGCCGGACGTTCACCCCCGCGTCACCACGCGCCGGTAGCGTCAGCGGTGATGACATCTCCACACCTCGTCTGCCTCGACATCGACGGCACGACCGTCAACCACGAGGGCGCCCTCTCCGAGCCCGTGCGCGAGGCGGTCCGCCGGGTGGCCGACGCCGGGCACCACGTGACGATCGCGACCGGCCGCGCCATCATCGGCACCCTGCCCGTCCTCGACCGGCTCGGCCTGACGACGGGCTTCGCCGTGTGCGCCAACGGTGCCGTGACGCTGCGCCTCGACCCCTCGCTCGACGACGGCTACGAGATCATCGAGGCCGTGACCTTCGACCCCGGGCCCGCGCTCACCCTCCTGCGCGAGGAGTTCCCGTCGGCCCTCATCGCGGTCGAGGAGCTGGGAGTCGGCTTCAAGGTGTCGGCCCCCTTCCCCGACGGCGAGCTCGACGGCACCCCGCGGGTCGTCTCCTTCGAGGAGCTGATGGCGACGCCCGTCACCCGGCTGACCATCCGCGACCCCGAGAGCACGAGCGAGGAGTTCATGGAGCGCACCGAGCGGATCGGCCTCCACGGCGTCGAGTACGCCGTCGGCTGGAGCGCCTGGCTCGACATCAACCCCGAGGGTGTCTCGAAGGCCGCGGCGCTCGAGGGGATCCGGCGCCGGCTGGAGGTCGAGCCGATGCACACGCTGGCCGTCGGCGACCAGCGCAACGACCTCGAGATGCTGCGGTGGGCGGCCCGGGGCGTCGCGATGGGGAACGCCCCCGACGAGGTGAAGGCGGCGGCCGACGAGGTCACCGGCCACGTCGACGACGACGGTCTGCTCGCGGTGCTCCTGACACTTCCCTGAGGGTGGGCGCGAATCGCCACGGCACCGCCGACCACACGGCATCGTCGCAGGTGGCAGGGTGAGCGCCATGAACAGCTCCGACGTCACCTCCGCCGCGCGCCAGGCCGGCGACAGCTCCGTCGTCGAGTGGGGTGCACGCCTCGGCTACGTCGTCGTGGGTCTGCTCCACCTCGTCATCGCGTGGATCGGCATCAAGGTGGCGTGGGACATCGGCGGCGGATCGAAGGAGGCCGACACCTCCGGCGCCCTGTCGACGCTGGCCTCCTCGGGCACCGGTCCGCTCCTGCTCTGGGTCTCGGTCGTCGGCTTCGTCCTGCTGGCCGTCTGGCAGCTCGCCGAGGCCGCCGTGACCCACGGCGAGACCTCCGACCGGGTCAAGGCCGGCGCCAAGGGCGTCCTGTACCTGTTCTTCGCCTGGACCACCTTCCAGGTGACCCGGGGGTCGAGCGGGTCGAGCGAGCAGCAGACCGAGGACTTCACCGCCGGGCTGATGGGCAGCCCCTTCGGGCGGGTCCTCGTCGGCGTCCTCGGGCTCGCCGTCCTCGGCGTCGCCGGGTACCACGTCCTCAAGGGGTGGAGGAAGACGTTCCTCGAGGACCTGCGCGAGCACCCGGGCGACTGGGCCGTCCACGCGGGCCGGGTCGGCTACATCGCCAAGGGCGTCGCCCTCGTCGTCGTCGGCTTCTTCTTCCTCGTCGCGGCCGTGCAGGCCGACCCCGACAAGGCCCAGGGGCTCGACGGCGCCCTCAAGACGCTCAAGGACCAGCCCTTCGGCCCCGTCCTCCTCACCGTCGTCGCTCTCGGCATCGCCGCGTACGGCATCTACTCCTTCGCGCGCGCCCGGTACGCCCGCGTCTGACCCGCCTCGGCGGAGGGGTGGGCGATGGTGCCGCGCTCGACCCGGGCGCGGACCTCCCGGGCGATCCCGGCCGCGTCGGACGTGGTGTCGACGACGACGTGACGGGGGTCGAGCGGTGCCAGGTCGAAGTCCCGCCACAGCTGCCTGGTCGCGCTCTCGTCGGTGAAGCCGTGGCCCCTGCGGCGGCGCACCCGCTCGACGCACGTCTCCTCCGGCGGGAGGAGGACGGCGTAGTGCACGCGGTCCAGGCCGGAGGCCGCGACGAAGCCCTCGAGCAGCCACGGGCCGACGACACCGTCGTGGACCACGGTGCAGTGCTCGGCCAGCCGTCCCGCCGCCGCGGCCGACGCCTCGACGACGGCACGGTTCTGCGGGTGGGCCCGCTGCGCCCAGGGCTCGATGAAGCCCTGGCGCAGGAAGGCGAAGACCGCGTCGCCGGCGACCACGGCGCTCGGGTCGTACCCGGCGGCCAGGTGCTCGGCGACGCTCGACTTCCCCGAGCCGGGCGGCCCGGAGACCACGATGAGGGTGCCCACCAGAGGATCCTCGCCCACCGTCGGCACGGCTGGTAGGAAAGGCGTGTGCCGATCCTGCCGACCGACCGCGACCCACGCCTCGTCACCGTCCGTCGCGGCGGGACGCTGACCGACGAGCACCACCACCTGCTGGCGCAGTGGGCCCTCCTCTGCGCCGAGCACGTCCTCCCGATCTTCGAGGCCCACGTGCCCGACGACCCGCGACCGCGCGACGCGATCGAGGTCGGCCGGTCGTGGGTCAGGGGTGAGGTCTCGATGAAGGAGGCCCACCGGACGGCGTTCACCGCGAACGCCGCCGGGCGCGCGATGCCCGACCCGGTGAAGTTCGCCGCGCTGTCCGCGGGCCAGGCGGTCGCCGTGGCGCACGTCGCGGCCCACGACCTCGGGGCGGCCGCCTACGCCATCCGGGCGGTGGGCGCGTCCGTTCCTGCGGACGACGCGGGGAAGGCCTCGGCGGCGGAACGGGACTGGCAGCGCGCGCAGCTCCCCGACGAGGTGCGCGAGCTCGTCCTCGAGGACCAGCGGGTCCGAAGTGCCCTCTGCTGGAACGTCTTCGACGACTGAAACCCGCCCCCAGGATCGGATCAGGCGTCGCCCGCGGCGGGCTCGTTCAGGAGTCCTGCTGGGGCACGCATCCGCCACGCGTCGGTGACCAGCTCGGCCAGCCGCTCGGCGTCGACCTCGTCGAGGCGGAGCAGGACGAGCGGGGTGTGCTCGTACCCCGGCGCCGTGAAGAAGAGGTCGGGCTCGCCGAGGAGGAGTGCCTGGCGCTCCTCCTCGTCGCCGACGTAGAGGACGGCGACATCGGTACGGATGCGGCGGGGCTGGCCCGGGGTGCGTTCCGGGTACGACCAGACGAAGCCGTGGTCGGCGACGCGGAAGTCGAAGCCCGAGCTGGGGTTCTCGACCACGTGGGGGAGGGCCAGCGCCAGGCGGCGCACGTCGTCGGCATCGGCCACCGGAGGGACCGGGTCCTAGCCGACCGGTGCGCTGCCGCGCAGGATCGAGGCCATCTTCTTGCCGCCGGCGACCTCGTCGACGAGCTTGTCCATGTAGCGGATCTGCTGCATCAGCGGGTCGTCGATCTCCTCGACCCGGATCCCGCAGATCTTCCCCGTGATGAGGGCGGCGTTGGGGTTCATCGCGGGGGCCTGCGCGAAGAAGGTCTCGAGGTCGACCTCGTCGGTGAGGACCCGCTCGAGACCGGCGTCGTCGTACCCGGTCAGCCATGAGATGACCGCGTCGACCTCGCCCCTGGTGTGGCCCTTGCGCTCGGCCTTGGCCACGTAGTGCGGGTAGATGCTCGCGAAGGGGGTCGTGAAGATCCGGTGTCCGGGCACGGGCTGCCTCCTCTTCCTACAGGAACTGCGCGGGGTCGAACTCGGCGATGGGAATGATCCGCACTCGCGGAAGGCGCTCGTTGAAGGCCCGCACGTCGTACTCGAGGTCGAAGACCTCCAGGCCCTGCTCGACCATCGGCGCGAAGGCGCTGTTGCGGAACTCCCCGAAGCCGACGACCCCGACCCGTCGACCGTCGAGGACGTCGCCCACCTGCTCGACGAAGTCGCCGTCGTTGCTCACGAGGAGGACGTCGGCGTCGCGGGTGCGCAGCTCGACGAGGGTGCGCTGGATCGCGATGTCGACGACCTTCTCGCCGGCGGCGCCGGACAGGGGCACCGGGCGGTAGTCCATGGCGAGCAGCGCCTGGACGAACGTCATCGGCAGGTCGTTGTTCGCGGCGAGGAAGAACAGGCCGCTGGCGGGCTGGCCCCAGCGCTCCTCGGCGAACTGGAGGAGCCGCTCCCAGCGCGGCCGCTCCTCGGGGCGCGGGCGCCGACCGAGGATGGCGCCGCCGAGCGTGGCGTCGATGTTCTCGCCGTCGACGAGGACGTACGTGGTGCGCTCTGCCTCGGCCATGGTCGCGAGCCTACGGCCTGCGCTCAGGCACCGACCTTGGCGCGGGCCCGCGAGGCCCGGCCCGACGCCGCCGAGGGGTCGCGGCGCAGGTACAGCCACGCGAGCACGGCGCACACCGCCCCGTTGAGGAGGCCGACGAGGATGTCGCTGACGTGGTGCGCGCCCCGGTAGAGCCGGGCGTACGCGACCGAGAGGGGTGCGATCACGCACAGGGTGATGACGACGCGGCGCACCACGGGGTTCTCGATCCGCGTCGCCATGAGGACGAGCGCGACGTAGAGCGCGGTGGAGGCGCCGACGTGGCCGCTGGGGAAGCTCGAGGTGGGCGGGGTGGGGTCGAGCCGCTCGACGTTGGGGCGGTCGCGGCCGACGACGTACGCGGCGATGACGAAGATCGTCGCCTGGAGCGAGATGGCGATGCCGGGGATGACGGCGTACCACCACTTCTTCGTGCGCCACCAGATGACCGCGACGACGACGACGCAGAGGCCGATGACGTACTCGGTGTTGCCGACCATCGACATGAACGACGTGACGCTCTCGCCCGTGGGCGTGCGGCCGTCCTGCAGCGCACGGTTGATCTCGTTCTCGCGGTCGGCGAGCTGCCAGAGCGGGCCGGTGACGATGAACCCGATCCCGACGACGACGCCGAACAGGACGACCGCGGGCAGGACGGCACGCACCACCAGCTGCTTGAGGACGTCGGTGACCGTGGGGCGGCTCTCGTCGTCCCAACGGGTGAGGAAGTCGGACATCAGCGCTCCATCGAGGTGGTTGCGGCGGGGGAACGGGGGTCGGAGTCGGCGTCGGGGTCGCGCATCTCGGTGGGATCCGGGGGGTTCCACCCCGAGTACCCCGCGTAGGAGGCCACCGCGAGACCGATGCCGGTGAGCACACCGACGGTGACGTCGCTCGGGAAGTGCACGCCCAGGAAGACCCGGTCGAGGGCGGTGGCGAGGGTGAAGAGTGCGGCCAGGGCGACGAGGACCCGGCCCAGACCCGGGCGCAGGAGGGGCCAGAGGAGGATGACGACGAGCGTCGCCCACGCGGCGGCGTTGAGCGCGTGACCGGAGGGGAAGGAGAACCCCGGCGCCTCGGACACGGGGTCCTCGACGACCGGACGGGACCGCTCGACGACGAGCTTGGCGACGAGGCCGAGGTTCCAGGCGGCCATCATCGTCGCGAAGCACCACCAGGCCCGGGTGCGCAGTCCGGCGCGCAGCCAGACCCACAGGCACAGGAGGGTGCCGACGACGTAGAGGTTGATCGGCTGGGTCAGCTCCTGCCAGACGATGAGGGCCTCGCGGAACGCCGGTCGCTCCCGGGTGAACGCCGTGGTCC
The DNA here is from genome assembly GCA_963834225.1 of uncultured Actinomycetota bacterium. GTDB lineage: Bacteria > Actinomycetota > Actinomycetes > Actinomycetales > Dermatophilaceae > Oryzobacter. The sequence continues at coordinate 169,213 of CAWIAT010000008.1, forward strand.
GGTCGATGATCGCGTCGTCGAGGCTCTGCAGCGGTCCCCACCTGCTGCGCACGAGGTAGCCCACCCCGAACAGGACGACGGCCACGACGACGGCGAAGACCGCCGCGCGTACGAGCCGACGGCCGCGGGACCGCTCCCTCGTGGCCACGTCGTCGCTGGTCATCCGGCCTTTCTACAGCACGCGGTGGCCCCGTGGGATGCTGGGGCCGCCATGGCTGAGCTCCTCGTGACGTCCGCGTCGAACCCGCGCCTGAAGTCCGTCCTCGCGCTGCGCCGCCGCCGGGTCCGCGAGGCCGAGGGGCGCACCGTGGTCGAGGGGTACGAGGAGCTGGGCCTCGCCCTCGACGCCGGGGTCGTGCCCGAGACCGTGCTCCACTGCCCCGACCTGATGCTCGACCCCGGGCACCAGTCCTCCCTGGTCGCCCGGGCCCGTGACCTCGGCGCGAGCACCCTCCGGCTGAGCCGGTCGGCCTTCGAGAAGGTCGCCTACCGCGAGGGCCCTGACGGCTTCCTCGCCGTCGTCCCCGTCGCCGGCGTCGCGCTCGGCGACCTCGTCCTGCCGCCCGACCCGCTCGTCCTGGTCTGTGAGGGCATCGAGAAGCCCGGGAACCTCGGGGCGATGCTGCGCACGGCCGATGCCGCCGGCGTCGCCGCCGTCGTGGCCGCCGACCCGGTCACCGACTGGGGCAACCCCAACGTCGTGCGCGCGAGCAAGGGCACCGTGTTCTCGGTCCCGGTCGCGTCCGCACCGCTCGAGGACGTCCTCACCTGGCTGCGCGACAGGGGGATCCGGCTCGTCGCGACGACTCCCGACACCGACGACCTCCACACCGAGGTCGGCTACGCGGGGGCGGTGGCGATCGCCGTGGGGACCGAGAAGGAGGGGCTCACCGACCGTGCCCTGGGTGCCGCGGACGCCCGCATCCGCATCCCGATGGCGGGAACGGTCAACTCCCTCAACGCGGCCACCGCGGCGGCCGTCGTGGTCTACGAGGCCGTCCGCCAGCGGTCCTCCTGACCCCCGGGGGCCGTGTCCGGAGCACCCCCTCGGATATGCGACCATGAACGGCATGCGAGTTGACCACGTCGTCTATGCGGCAGAGCGCGACGGCCTGAAGGCCACCGCGCGGCGTCTCGCGGAGCGCATCGGCGTCGAGCCGGTCGACGGGGGAGTTCACCCGCGCTTCGGGACGCGGAACATCATCCTTCCGCTCGCGCACGAGCGGTACGTCGAGGTCGTCGAGGTGCTCGACCACCCGGCCAGCGACAAGGCCCCCTTCGGCCAGGTCGTCCGGGCGCGGTCCGAGGCCGGCGGCGGCTGGCTGGGCTGGGTCGTGCAGGTCGACGACATGGCCGAGCAGGAGAAGCGGCTCGGTCGCGAGGCGGTCCTCGGCAACCGGCACCGTCCCGACGGTGTCGAGCTGCGCTGGAAGCAGCTCGGGGTCAAGGGCCTCCAGGCCGACCCCCAGCTGCCCTTCTTCATCCAGTGGGAAGAGGGCGTTCCCCACCCCTCCGGTGACGCGAACACCGAGGTGACCATCGACTCCCTCCAGATCGCCGGTGACCCCGACCGGGTCCGCGACTGGCTGGGTCTGCCCGTCGACTACACGTCGTCGGTCATCGACTTCACCTTCGTCTCGCCCCACGGCACCCCCGGCCTCATGGCCGTGACCTTCGAGACGCCCGCGGGCGAGGTCACCGTCTGACCCGCTGCGTCAGGGCCTGCGGGTCCAGGTGCGCAGCCGCAGGCTGTTGCCGACGACGAGGACGCTCGACATCGCCATCGCCCCGCCCGCGATCATCGGGTTGAGCACACCGGCGACCGCGAGCGGGATCGCGGCGACGTTGTAGCCGAAGGCCCAGAACAGGTTCTGCTTGATGGTGCGCAGGGTCGCACGCGAGAGCATGATCGCGTCGACGACGGCAGGCAGCTCGGCCCGCAGGAGGACGATGTCGGCCGAGTCGGCGGCGACGTCGGCCCCGCTGCCCATGGCGATCCCGAGGTCGGCCTGGGCGAGGGCGGCCGCGTCGTTGACGCCGTCCCCGACCATCGCGACGACCCGTCCGCGGGACTGGAGCTCGGCGATCATCGCGTGCTTCTGCTCGGGGCGGACGTCGGCGATGACGCGACCCACGGGGATGCCGACGTCGCGGGCGACGGTGAGGGCCGCCTGGTCGTGGTCGCCGGTGAGGAGGTAGGCCGGCAGGCCTGCCGCCGCGAGGTCGCGCACCGCGCGCTGCGAGCTGCGGCGGACCGTGTCGGCGACGGTGAGCGACGCCTGGGCGACACCGTCCCAGCCGACCCACACCGTCGTGCCGTCGACGGTCGGGCGGGCGAGGTCGCGGGGGACCTCGTCGAACAGGTCGGCGCGACCGACGGTGACGACGGTGTCCTTGATCCGCGCCCGCGCGCCGGCACCGGGAAGGGCCTCGAACTCGGTGGTCCGGGGGAGACGGAGGGCGCGGCTCGACGCGGCGTCGACGATCGCGCGGGCCACGGGGTGCTCGCTGCCGGCCTCGACCGAGGCGGCGGCGCGCAGGGCCTGGTCCTTGGGGAGGCGGCCGGTCGTCGCGACGTCGACGAGGGTCATCTCGCCCGTGGTCACGGTGCCGGTCTTGTCGAGGACGACGGCGTCGACGCGGCGGGTGTCCTCGAGGACGTCAGCCCCCTTGATGAGGATGCCGAGGCGCGCGCCGCGTCCCGTGCCCACGAGAAGTGCCGTGGGAGTGGCGAGCCCGAGGGCGCAGGGGCAGGCGATGACGAGGACGGCGATCGCGACCTCGAGGGCCCGGGCCGGGTCGCCGGTCGTGACCCACCAGCCGACGAAGGTCAGCAGGGCGATGCCGAGGACGACGGGGACGAAGACGGCCGAGACGCGGTCGGCGAGCCGCTGGACCGGGGCCTTGGTCGTCTGGGCCCGCTCGACGAGGCGGGCGATGCCGGCGAGCATCGTGTCGGAGCCGACCCGGCTGGCCTCGACGACGAGGCGGCCGGTGCTGTTGACGCTGCCTCCGACGAGCTCGTGGCCCGGGCCGACGTCGACCGGAAGGGACTCCCCGGTGACGAGCGAGGCGTCGACGGCGCTCGTGCCCTCGACGACGACGCCGTCGGTGGCGACCTTCTCGCCCGGACGGACGAGGAAGCGGTCGCCGACGGCGAGGTCGTCGACCGGGATGCGCACCTCGGTCGTGACCCGGGTGGCGGGGTCGACCCGCTCGACGGCGACGTCCTTGGCGGCCAGGGTCATCAGGCCACGGAGGGCGTCGCGGCTGCGGTCGGTGGCGCGCGCCTCCATCCAGCGGCCCGCGAGGAGGAAGGTGGTGACGACGGCCGCGACCTCGAACCAGAGGTGGCTCGTCTGCTCGCCCGGCATCGCCATGCCGGTCCCGGCGCGGCCGGTGAGGACGACGACGACCGAGGACAGGTAGGCCGCGAGGACGCCGATCGAGACGAGCGTGTCCATGCTCGAGGCGCCGTGGCGGGCGTTGAGGGCGGCGGCGCGGTGGAACGGCCAGGCCGCCCAGAGGACGACCGGTGTCGCGAGGACGAGCTGGACCCACGGGCCCGCCGGGAGGTCCAGGCCCGGCACCATCGCGAGGACGAGGATCGGCGCGGTGAGGACGGCGGCGACCATCGCGCGGCGCTTGAGCGCGTCGGCGGGCGCGACCGCGTGGTCCAGGTGGTTCGTGTCGTTCGTGTGGTTCGGGTGGTTCGGGTGGTCGACGTGCTCGTCGTCCGTGGAGTGCTCGCCGCCCGTGAGGTGCTCCCCCTGCGAACGAGATTCGACCAATAGGTCACGCTGGGTACGCGAGACGTCGGTGACGGAAAGCGTCCGAACGGGCCGCTGGGCGGGCGCGCCGCCGCGGCCGGCGACCTCGGCGCCGTAGCCGGTGGCGCGCACCGTGCTCAGCAGGTCCGCGACGGTGACGGGGTCGGCGTAGCGGACGGTCGCCTTCTCGGTGGCGAGGTTGACGACGGCGTCGACGCCATCGAGCCTCCCGAGCTTCTTCTCGATCCGCGCCGAGCAGGAGGCGCACGTCATCCCGGTGATGGCGAGGTCGACCTCGTGCACCTCGTCGGGGGTGGTGCGGTCGGTGGTCTGGGTCATGTCAGCTCCTCACGAGTCGGGCGATGGCGGCGCTGGCCTCGGTGACCTTGGCGGCGGCGGCCTCGTCGGACTCCCGCGCGGCGTCGACGACGCAGTGGGCGATGTGCTCCTCGAGCAGGCCGAGGCTCACGGCCTGGAGGGCGCGGGTCACCGCGCTCACCTGGGTCAGGACGTCGATGCAGTAGGCGTCCTCGTCGACCATCCGGGCGATGCCCCGCACCTGGCCCTCGATGCGGCGGAGCCGCTTGAGGTGGGCGTCCTTGTGCTCGGAGTACCCGGGGGGAGCTGTCGTCCGTGCGTCCATGACCATGCCAACAGGGTACCCCTATGGGGTATTCCGGAGGAGCAGTGCGGCCAGCCAGGGCTCCTCACGGTTGCGGGGAGCGGGGTGCTTGGTTGGGCAGCCCTGCACCGCCCCAGACCCACGCGGAGCGCGGTCGGCCCCGCGCATCTGCTCCGTCAGAAGGGCACCGCGACCTCGAGGAGGTCGCTCGGCACGCCCACCGGGGCGGGGCGCCCCGACAGGACGCGGCAGAAGTCGACGGCGTCGAGCACCAGCACGGGGCCCCCGGTCCCCCTCGAGAACCGGGCCCCCGCCGGTCCGGTCAGGTCGAGGTCGAACGGTCGGGCGTGTCGCTCCGCCCACTCCTCCACGACGTCGGCCACCAGGAGGCCGTCGTGCTCGGGGGTCAGCACGGGTTCGCGTCCCGTGGCCCGACACACGTCCATCCGGTGCATCCACGGGTCCCGGGTCAGGATCGTGTCGATGAGGTACCCGTTGGTCCACCGTTCGGTCCGGCCGCCGACGTCCTGCGGGTCCGGCATCCTCATCCGGCGGACCACCGCCGGCGTGCTCCGGCGCCCTCGCGCGGCCCGGGGGCCGATGGCCGAGAACCGGTCGATCAGCTCGGCCGTCGTGAGGCTGGCGTGCTCCTCGACCTGCAGGGCCGTGAGGGCGTCCAACGGCACGCCGTCCCGGCGTCGGGCCGCGAGGAACTGGCGAAGAGTCTCCTTCAGGCCGGTCGCCATGAGCGCCATCCCGGTCGTGTGACCCGCCATCGCCCTGACGTCCCAGCCCGGACAGTCCGTCGCAGCGGACCAGTCGTCCGGTGACAGGGAGCGCAGCAGCTCGAGGAAGCGCTGGTACTCCGTCTCCGCCATCCGCATCGCGACCTCGCGGTCCATCCGCGGGCGGCGGGGCCCGGCGTCCCTTCGGTCGTCGTCGGTGGCGTTCATCGTCCATCCTTCTCTCCGGTGGTGTGGGGTCCGACCTCGTGGAGGTACATGTCGACGGAGCGCGGCAACAGCCGGCGCCACCGCTCGCCCCCGGGGTCGTTCGCGTTCTGCTGGCTGACCAGTCCGGCGAGCAGCGCCGTCCACAGGTCGGCGGCGTCGGGGTCGGTGATCCCGATGCGCAGCAGGAACCGGTGGAGGCGCTCGATGGCGGCGACGGCGAACGCGTAGGACTCGGCGCTGGGAGTGAAGCCCGGAACGGGACGCTGGTTCATCAGCGCGTTGCGCTCGGGGTCCTCCCCCATGGCGTCGAGCCACATCGTCGCGACCGACAGCAGGGCCGCCCTGGGCTCTTCGGGGAGGTCCGCCTCGGATGCGGCCGCGCGCTCGTCCAGCTCCGCCCACGCCTGGCCGAACATCGCGTCGACCATCGCGAGCTTGGAGTCGAAGTGTCCGTACAGCGAGGGCGCGCGCATGTTCACCCGGTCCGCCACGCCACGTTGGGTCAGGCCGGACCAGCCGAGCTCACCGACGAGCGCCCACGCGGCGTCGAGGATCTCGTGTCGGGTCGCCTGACGGCGACGCTCGACCCTATCGCTGTTCGGTTTGCCTAACATAGTTAGGATTGTGGCCCCGATGGCCCTCCGTCGTCAACCACGTCCGCAGACGCGCGGGAAGCGGAGCCGTCGAGACCGACGACCCGGACCGCCTCGACGCCGGAGGAGGGCGCGTTCACCGGAGGTGGTCGACGAGCTCCGGCGCGAGACCGACGTAGGTGGCGGGCGTCATCGCGGCGAGGCGCTCCTCGACCTCGGGCGGCAGGCCCAGACCCTTGACGAAGGCGACGAGGTCGTCGCCCCCGATGCGTCGGCCGCGGGTCAGCTCCTTGAGCCGCTCGTACGGCTCCTCCATCCCGGGGACGCCTGCGGCGCCGAGCGCCCGCATCGCCGACTGGACCGGCTCGCCGAGGACCTCCCAGTTGGCGTCGAGGTCGGCGGCCATCGCGGCGGGCACGGCGTCGAGTCCGTCGAGCCCGCGGGCCGCGTTGTCGATGGCGAGCAGGCCGTGCCCGAACGCGGAGCCGATGTTGCGCTGCATCGAGGAGTCGGTGAGGTCGCGCTGGAGCCGGCTCTGGACGAGGGTGGCGGCGAGGACGTCGAAGAGGGCGTTGCTGACCTCGAGGTTGGCCTCGGCGTTCTCGAAGCGGATCGGGTTGACCTTGTGCGGCATCGTCGAGCTGCCGACGGTGCCCTGCCCGCGGACCTGGGCGAAGTAGCCCATCGAGATGTAGGTCCAGACGTCGGTGCACATGTTGTGCAGCACCCGGTTGAAGCGGGCGATGTCGGCGTAGAGCTCGGACTGCCAGTCGTGGCTCTCGATCTGCGTGGTGAGCGGGTTCCACGTCAGCCCGAGGTGCTCGACGAACTCCCGGCTCAGCTGCTGCCAGTCGGCGCCGGGGACCGCCGCGACGTGGGCGCCGTACGTGCCCGTGGCGCCGTTGAGCTTGCCGAGGAACTCGGCGTCGTCGATGCGCGCGAGCTGGCGCTGGAGCCGCCAGGTGAGGACGGCGAGCTCCTTGCCCATCGTCGAGGGCGTGGCGGGCTGGCCGTGGGTGTGCGAGAGGAGGGGGACGTCGCGCAGGTCGGAGGCCATCGTCGCGAGCTTCTCGACGAGAGCGCCGGCCCGGGGAAGCCACACCTCGTGGACGGCGCCCTTGACCATCACGGCGTACGAGAGGTTGTTGACGTCCTCGCTCGTGCAGCAGAAGTGGATGAGCTCCGCGAGCCCTCGGTCGTTCTCGGACGGGGCGATGTCGGTGAGGCGCTTCTTGAGGAAGTACTCGACGGCCTTGACGTCGTGCTGGGTGACCCGCTCGGTGGCGGCCATCTCCTCGATCTCGGCGGCGCCGAAGGTGCGCACGACGTCGCGCAGGGCCTCCTGCTCGGAGGAGGTGAGGCGGCGGACGCCCGGGACCACCTCGCGCTCGGTGAGGTGGATGAGCCACTCGACCTCGACGTGGACGCGGGCGCGGTTGAGGGCGGGCTCGCTCAGGTGGTCGACGAGGTCGGCCACGGCCCCCCGGTACCGCCCGTCGAGAGCGCCGAGGGCGATGGGCGGCTCGGCGTCGGCGAGACGGGTCGAGGCGGCGAGGCTGGTCGCATCGGGGGCCATGTCCCCATCCTCCCAGAGCCCCGGGCGCGGCCGGTTCACCGTCCGGTGTCGGGCGTTCGGTCCGGGGTAGGGCGGGACTCGAGCTCGGCGCGGACGTGGTCGACGATCCCCGGGACGGCGGCACTGATCTCGGCGTAGGTCTGGTCGTAGGCGGGGTCGGTGCCGTACCAGGGGTCGTCCATCCCGAGCTCGCCGTCTGCCACGGCCGCGGGGTCGAAGGAGCGGAAGAGCCGGACCCGGTCACGGTCGGAGTCGTCGCGCGCCAACGCGAGGAGCCGGTCGACGTGGACGTGGTCGACCGGGAGGACGAGGTCGGCCTCGCGGAACCAGCTCGGTTCGAACCGGCGGGCCCGGTGCGAGGACCATCCGGAGTCGACGTGCCCGTTGCGCCGCATCACCGCGGCGGTGCGCGGGTGCATCCCGTTGCCGGTCTCCTCGCCGGAGGTCCCCGCCGAGTCGACGACGACCCGGTCTCCGAGCCCCGCCTCCTCGAAGGCCTCGCGCAGCAGGTACTCGCCCATCGGCGAGCGGCAGATGTTGCCCCAGCACACGACGGTGACCCGGTACGGCCGTCCGGTCGCCATCACTCGAACCCGAACCAGGTGGGGACGCCGGCGAGGAAGCCGGCCCGCGACAGGCGACCCGCTCCCTCGGGGATGCGTCCCCACAGCGGGGCGCCGGTGACGGACGGCAGGTCGACGAGGTTGCTCTCCTCGGCGAGGCCCGGCTCGTCGGGCCACGACCCGATGACGACGCCGAGCAGCGGCAGCGACCGGGCGGCCAGCGCCTCGGCCGTGAGCGCGGCGATGCTCAGCGTCCCGAGACCCGCGCTCGCGACGAGGACGACGCCACAGCCGATGCCCTTGTAGCGCAGCCCGGTTCCCAGGTCGGCGAGCGTGCCACCGCGGGAGTCGAGCCGGACGAGGAGCCCGCCGGCGCCCTCGACGAACACGACCTCCGAGTCGGCGGCGACCTCGCCGACGCGCTTGGCGTGCGCGGCGATGGGGGGCAGGGTCACCCCCTCGCGGCGGGCGGCGGCCTCGGGGGAGAGCGGGTCGCGCAGCCTGACGAGCTCGTGGGTGGCGACGTCGTCACCGACGAGCCGCCGCACCTCGTCGACGTCCCCGGGCTCTCCGGGCGCGAGCCCCGTCTGCGCCGGCTTCACGACCGCGACGCTGCTGCCACGGGCGCGGACGACCGCGGCCAAAGCTGCCGTGACGACGGTCTTCCCGACCTCGGTCCCCGTGCCGGTGACGAGGACGACGGACGTCAGGGAGCGGGGGTCCGCCATCAGAGGTCGAGGTCGGCTGTGGCAGAACCGGTCTCGCGGCGACCGGCGATGCCGTCGAGGACGTCGCAGGCGCGGTCGAGGTCGTCCTCGGTGTGGTCGGCGTGGGCGGTGAGGCGCAGCCGTGACGAACCGTCGGGGGTGGAGGGCGGGCGGAAGCACCCGATCCGGATGCCCTGGAGGCGGGCCTGCTCGACGGCCTCGACGGCCTCGAAGGGCCCGGCCATCAGCACGGACATCACGGCACCCGCCGGTGCCGCGACACCGCACGCGGCAGCGAGGCGCGCGGCGTTGGCGTGCAGCCGGGCGGTGAGCTCGGGGTGCTCGCGCAGGACCTGGATGGCTGCGAGCGCCGCACCGGCCGATGCGGGCGCGAGCCCGGTGTCGTAGATGAAGGGACGCGCGGTGTTGACGAGGTGCTCGCGGATGACGGACGAGGCGAGCACCGTGCCGCCCTGTGCCGCAAAGGACTTCGAGAGGGTGCCGGTGACCACGACGTGCTCGGGGAGGGAGTCGGACGCGGCGGCGACGAGGCCACCCCCACGCGGTCCGACCACCCCGAGGGCATGGGCCTCGTCGATGACGAGGATGGCGCCGACCTCGGCGGTCAGGGCGATGAGGTCCTCGACCGGCGCGGCGTCGCCGAGGACGGAGTAGATCGACTCGGCGACGACGACGGCCCGGGGGACGTCGCGGCGGCTCAGCAGCTCGGCGTAGTGCTCGAGGTCGTTGTGCCGCGCGACGGAGACGGCCGCGCGCGACAGGCGGCATCCGTCGATCAGGCTCGCGTGGGCGTGCTCGTCGCTGACGACGAGGGTGCCGGCGTCGGCGAGGGTGCTCAGCGCCGCGAGGTTGGCCGCGTAGCCGCTGGAGAGGACCAGCGCCGACGGGGCGCTCGTCAGGGAGACGAGCGCGGCCTCGAGCTCGTCGTGGACGTCGAGGGTGCCGGTGACGAGGCGCGAGGCCCCGGCGCCCGTGCCGTAGGTCTCGGCCGCAGCGACCGCCCCGGCGACGACCGCCGGGTGGGTGCGCAGGCCGAGGTAGTCGTTGCCCGCGAGGTCGAGGCCGTCTCCCGACTTCGTCGTGACGAGGCGTCGGGTGAGCCCCGCCTCCGCACGGGTGGCGGAGGCCTCACGGATCCAGTCGAGGGGGCTCGTCACGGCGTCGATCCTGCCACGGCGACCCGACCGGCCCCCGCGCATCTCGATCGGTGGGGTGGCTCCAGCGCGCTCCGGGCGTCCAGCACGTCCGAATGGCGGATTTGTGGCAGGTGCTTGACACAAGTCAGCTGAAGGTGCCAACCTCCCATCTTGTACCAGTTCATCGACACAAGATCCCGGGGGTCCTCGTGCGCTTCCTCATCCTCGCCGTTCCGATCGGCGTCCTCGGCCTCGTCGCCGCCCTGCTGCGCCGGACGGTCCTCACGGTCGGCGGCAACGAGCACGCCGGCGCCGTCGCGATCGCCCGGCACACGCGCGGCTGGCGGGTCGTCGGCCTCCTCCTCGGGGCGGTGGTCGCGGTCCTGCTCCTCGTCGCCGGGGAGCGGGTGGACGCCCTCGGACGACTCACGGCCCTGGCGCCGACCGCGCTGGGTGCCGGCATCCTCATCGGGACGATCGCCGGCGAGCTCACCGCCCGCGCACCGGTCGGTGTCCGCCGCAGCGCGACGATGGAGCGGCGTCGCCTCGGGATGCTCCTGCCGCGAGGGCGGGCGGTCGTCCTCGGGGTCTCCACCGCCCTCCTCGCCGCGACGCTGGGCCTCGGTGCCGCCTGGGGGTCCCCGGACGACCTGGGCCGCGCGGGCCGGGCCTACTCCCGGACGTGCGAGGTCGTCCTCGCCGACCTCGGCCGCACGACGCTGGGGAGCACCCGCGGGCCGTGGCCCGGCTCCTTCTACGCCGTCCCGCTGGCGGTGGCGCTCGTCGTCCTCGTCGTGCTCGTCGCCGTCGCGCTGCGGGCGATCGTCTCTCGGCCTCGCCCCGAGCTCGACAGCCACGGCCTCGACACGGTGCTGCGCCGGTGGTCGGTGGGGAACGTCCTCACGGCCGCGACGGTCACCGTCCTCGGCACGCTGGGGCCGGTCGCGGGTCTCGTCGCGGGCGGCCTGTCGGGGAACGCCTGCCCGGCGAGCGCGCTCGAGACGGCGGTGGCGTGGGGGGCTGCGGTCCTCGCGCCGATCGCGACGGGGGCGGCCCTCGGGATGCTCGCGGGCCTCGTCCTCACCCCGACCATCCGGGTCGACGACCTGCCGCGGCCCCTGCCGGGTGACCCGGCGCCCGTCGGTGCACCGGTCCGATGACGCTCTCCACCGTCACGGTCGACGTCCTGGACCCCACCCCGCCCTACGAGCAGCTGCGCCGCCAGCTGGCCGACCTCATCGGCAGTGGCGTCCTCTCGGCGGGTGACCGGCTGCCGCCCGTGCGCCAGCTCGCCGCCGACCTCGGCCTCGCGCCGGGCACGGTGGCGCGGACCTACCGCGAGCTGGAGCAGGGCGGGTACGTGCGCTCCCGTCGGGGCGGGGGGACCCGGGTCGCGCCCGCGCCGCCCGCCGCCGTCACGCCCGAGCGGGCACTCGACGAGGCGGCCGCCGCCTACCTCGAGCGGGCCCGCGTCCTCGGCCTCACCAGGGACGACGCGATCGCGGCCCTTCGCCGCACCTCGGACGCCTGAGGACGGGAGCGCCGGGCTAGCCTGCCGGGACGTTCCCCACCGACCGAGGAGTCCCCCGTGCCCAAGGCACCCCTGCCCGCGGACGTCGCCGAGCTGTTCGCCCGCCCGAACCCCGCGGTCGTCGCCGTGCTGATGCCGAGCGGTGCCCCGATGGCGGTCGCGACCTGGTACCTCGTCGAGGACGACGGGACCGTCCTGCTCAACATGGACGCCTCGCGCGCCCGGCTCGAGTGGATGCGCGAGAGGCCCGAGGTCGCGCTCACGGCGCTGAAGGAGGGCGAGTGGTACACCCACGTGTCGGTCCGCGGCCGCGTGGTGCGGTGGGAGGACGACCCCGAGAAGGGGCTCGCCGACATCGACCGGCTGTCCCACCACTACGGAGGTCAGGACTACCGGGTGCGCGACCGGGCCCGGGTCAGCTGCTGGGTGGAGATCACCCACTGGCACGGCTGGGGCGAGGCGAAGGCCGACTGACCTGACGGCGTCCCTTTCCCTGACGTCGCCACGGCGCGATACTGCGGGGATGGACGACGCGGTCGCGGCGCGGGAGGTCGAGGGATCCCGCCTGCGCCGGGCGGTCGAGGTCGTCGTCAGCGTCGCCGTGGGATACGTCCTCCTGCGCTTCGGTCACCTCACGGCTCAGGTCGAGGACGGGGCGGGGCTCGCGTGGTCGCTCGTCGCCGTCGTCATCACGATCGGTGCGGCCGGCTCCGCTGGTGGGATCGACCCGGCGGGCATCGCCCGGTGGCTGCGACGTCATCGCTGGCGCGTCGGTCTCGGCGTGGCCCCGGCGGTCGCGTCGTGGGTCCTGGTGGCCATGGGGGTGCGTGAGCTCGCCTGGCTGACCGACCCCACGCCGGTCGGCGCGGCCGGTCTCGGGCTGGCGCTGTCGTCGGTCCCGGTGGTGCTGGGGTGGGTCGAGGAGGCGCTCAGCCGTGGACGTCGGCGACGGCCCCGACGAGCGCGCGCGTGACGATGGCGAGGTCGGTGTCCGACACCACGTAGGGCGGCATCGTGTAGACGAGGTTGCGGAACGGACGCAGCCAGACGCCGCGGGCCATGGCGGCGGCCGTCACCGCATCGACGCGGACCGGCTCGTTCAGCTCGATCACGCCGACGGCCCCGAGCGTGCGAACCTCGGCAACTGAGCCGAGATCGGCTGCGGGAGAGAGACCTTCGTGCAGGGCCTTCTCGATGCGGGTGATGTCGGCCGCGGTGTCGCGCGCGGCGAGGAGGTCGAGGTTGGCGCTCGCGACGGCGCACGCGAGCGGGTTGCCCATGAAGGTCGGGCCGTGCATGAGGCCGCCCGCCTCCCCGCGGCTGACGCCCTCGGCGACCTCGCGGGTGCACAGGACCGCGGCCAGCGACAGGTAGCCGCCGGTCAGGGCCTTGCCGACGCAGAGGATGTCGGGGGTCGACGCGAGGCGGTCGCCGGCCCAGAGCGGTCCGGTGCGGTGGAAGCCGGTGGCGATCTCGTCGTGGATGACGAGGGCGCCGTGCTCGCGGGCCAGGTCGTGGAGGACGCCGAGCGCGTGCGGCGACCAGACGTGCATCCCGCCGGCTCCCTGGAGGACCGGCTCGACGATGACGGCAACGACCTCGTCCGCGTGCTCGGCGAACAGGGCCCTGGTGGCCCGTTCCCAGGCGACGGTCGCGGCGTCGTCGGGGCCGAGGTCGAGACCGCCGGGAGGCCGCGGTGCGAAGACGTGCTCGGGCAGGACGCCGCGGAAGAGCGCGTGCATCCCGCCCTCGGGGTCGGTGACCGACATCGGGTTGAAGGTGTCGCCGTGGTAACCGCCGCGGACGGTGAAGAAGCGGGTGCGAGGGCGGCCCGCGGCCCGGTGCCACTGGAGGGCCATCTTCATCGCGACCTCGACCGACACCGATCCCGAGTCGGCGAGGAAGACGTGCTCGAGGCCGTCGGGGGCGAGGTCGACGAGGCGGCGGGCCAGGCCGACCGCGGGCTCGTGGGTGAGGCCGCCGAACATCACGTGCGACATCCGGTCGAGCTGGCCACGGGCGGCGGCGTCGAGCTCGGGCACGCGGTAGCCGTGGATGGCGCACCACCACGAGCTCATCGCGTCGATGACCTCGCTCCGGGTGCCGCCGCGGTCGCGGAGGGAGAGGCGCACGCCCTCGGCCGACTCCACGACGTAGGGGTCCTGCGGGGTCAGCGCCGAGGAGTAGGGGTGCCACACGTGGGCGCGGTCGAAGGCCAGCAGCGCCTCGAGGGCGTCGTGGTCGTGCGGCTCGCTGGACATCGCGCCCATTGTGGCGGTTCTCCCGAGTCGGGTGCTCAGGCGGTCGCCGGGGCCACCACCTGAGCACCCGACTCCACCGGCCGACCGCTCACGGGGAGGCCCTTTGCCCTCCCCCCGAGGTGGGACCGGGTCAGGCGGCGGAGCGGGTGTCCTCGACCGCGCGGGTGAGGCGGCCCACGAGGGTGCGCAGCTCGGCGTCGAGGGCGGCGTCGCCGAGGCGTCCGTCCTCGAAGGCCTGGAAGGAGGCGCCGACGCCGACGGTGTCCTCGATGACCTCGGCGCCGGCGACGCGCAGGACCTTGACGCCGTCCTCGCGGGCCCACTTCGCGGCGTTCGGGGAGCCGCTCGCGCCGATGACGGCGGCGGGCTTGCCGGCCATCGCGGCGGTGCCGCGGGGGCGCGAGACCCAGTCGACGCCGTTCTTCAGGGCGCTCGGGAGCGAGCCGTTGTACTCGGGGGTGACGAGGAGGACCGCGTCGGCGTCGGCGACGGCCTCACGCAGGTCGCGGGCGACCTGGGGCAGCGAGTCGTCGTGGTCGAGCTCCTCCGAGTAGTGGGGGAGGTCGGCGAGGCGCTCGAACACGGTGCCGGTGACACCCGCGGGCAGGTGCGCCACGGCGGCATCGGCGAGCAGGCGGTTGGTCGAGCCGGCGCGCAGGCTGCCGACGAGGACGAGGACGTTCACGGGGTTCTCCTGGAGGGAGGGGCGGATCGAGCAGGGCGATCGACGCTGATCAGATGATTGAACCATCAACTATCGTGCCACATTCCCGGTGAGGGCGCCAAGTCCTCGGACAGTCGGGTGCTCAGGTGGCTGCCCCCGCGACCGTTCGAGCACCCGACTCGGAGGTGTCCACCGGGCGCGTGTGCTCGAACGGCTGCCCTGGCGACCCCCCGGGCACACGCGGCGCGCGACGACCTCCCAGCCTGGCGCCGGGGAGGGGAAGCGCCGGCTCAGGACCAGGTGGAGTGCTCGACGGTGCCGTGGGCGACGCACGTCACGGTCCACGTGCCCGGGGTGACCTGCACCTTCATCCGCCGCCGGCACCGGGCGCAGAACCGCGGCGGCTCGAGCTCGGCCCGCCGGGCACACCGTGCGTGCGAACCCGACGCGGCCTCCTCACCGCACTGCCCGCACCACGTCCCGGGGTCCGAGGCCCGTGGCACCGGGCCGTCGGCGGCGTCGGCGTCGTCCTCGCCCACGAAGATCACCGGCTCAGAGGGTGTCGTTGAGGGCCTTGATCGGCATCTCGAGCTCCTCGAGCAGCGCGAGGTCCTCCTTGGGGTCGCGCCCGAGGGTCGTGAGGTAGTTGCCGACGATGACGGCGTTGATGCCGCCGAGCAGCCCGTCGCGGGTGCCGAGGTCGCCGAGGGTCAGCTCGCGTCCTCCGGCGTACCGCAGGATCGTGCGGGGGAGGGCCAGCCGGAACGCCGCGATGGTGCGCAGGGCGTCGCCGGTCTCCATCGGCTCGAGGTCGCCGAACGGGGTGCCGGGCCGCGGGTTGAGGAAGTTGAGCGGTACCTCGTGCGGCTCGAGCTCGGAGAGCTGGGCCGCCAGCTCGGCGCGCTGCTCGAGGGTCTCGCCCATCCCGACGAGCCCGCCGCAGCACAGCTCCATCCCGGACTCCTTGACCATGAGGCAGGTGTCCCAGCGCTCCTCGAAGGAGTGGGTGGTCACGACCTTCGGGAAGTACGACCGCCCGGCCTCGAGGTTGTGGTTGTAGCGGTGGACGCCCATGTCGACGAGGTCGTCGACCTGCTCGCGGGTCAACATCCCCAGGGACGCCGCGACCTGGATGTCGACGGCGGCGCGGATCGCGGCGACGCCCTCGCGCATCTGCTGCATCAGCTTCTCGTCGGGCCCACGGACGGCGGCCACGATGCAGAACTCGCTCGCCCCGGTCGCGGCGGTCTGCTTCGCGGCGCGCACGAGCTCGGGGATGTTGAGCCAGACCGAGCGAACCGGCGAGGTGAACTGGCCCGACTGGCTGCAGAAGTGGCAGTCCTCGGGGCAGCCGCCGGTCTTGAGCGAGATGATCCCCTCGACCTCGACGGCCGGGCCCTGGTACTTCATCCGGACCGCGTGCGCGAGGGCGAGGAGGTCCTGGAGGACGTCATCGCCGGTGCGCAGGACCTCGAGGACCTGCTCCTGGGTCAGCGGGACCCCGCGCTCGAGCACCTGCTCGCGCGCGACGTCGAGGATGCCGGTGTCGGTCGCCTGAGCCGTCATGTCCGGCATTGTTCCCCATCGCGGACCCGGTGCCGCAGGGTGTTCAGGTCGGCGCGGGTGGAGGGGTCGTCCTCGGGCCGGTCGGGTGGAGGGCGCGGGCCGGTTCGTTCCGAGGGCGCGGGCCGGTTCGTTCCGAGGGCGCGGGCCAGGTTCGTCGGAGGACGGGGCCGGGTTCGCACCGGAACCTCCAGCTTCGCCGGGGGTGGTTTCCGGTGCGGACCTGGAGGTTCCGGGATGCGGCGGGAAAGGTGGGGCCTACTGGAAGAGGGAGCCGAGGCCGGCGCCACCGCTCTGCTGCTGCGTCCCGCCCTGGGGGACCGACTCGCTCGGCTGCACGAGGACGTGGCCCTGGCCGCCGAAGGCCATCTGCAGCATCTCGCCCGTGCCACCGCGGATCATCGAGCCGATGCCGCCGGTGTCGACCCGCACGTCCATCGAGACGCCGGAGGTCCACAGGACGACGGCCTGCGCGTCGGCGAAGGTCGGGGACGAGGCGACGTCGAGGGCGACGGGGTCACCCTTGGTCGTCACCGCGACGTAGCCGGTGCCGCGCAGCGAGACGTTGTAGAGCCCGCCGGTCATGGCCGCGCCGCGCGCCTGGACTCGGTGGATGTCCCACGCGATGGAGTTGGAGAACGCGAGGACGTTGGCGCCGTTGACCGAGATCATGTCGTTCTCGAGGTACATCACCTGGATCTCGGACGCGAGGTCGGCGACGAAGAGCTCACCGCTGCCGGAGCACTGCATCATCTTCACGCCCTCGCCGGTCGCGGCCGCCTTGAGCATCTTGCCGAGGCCGCCGGAGCCCTTGTTCGCGAAGCGCACGTCGCCCTGGTAGGCGACCATCGACCCGGTCCGCGCCCACACCTCGCCGAAGCGCATGTCGATGCGCAGCATCTTCTTGTTCTGCAGCGAGAACGGGTCCGATGCGTCCTTCTCCCGGAACTCGTTGAACAGCGACCCGTGGATGGCCATGTGCGTCTCCCCGCCCTTCGTCGCGACCGGACCAGTCGTCCGGTTCGTCGGCTCCCAACGCTAGGCGCAGAGGCCCCTCGCGGCCTAGGGTTTCGGGAAGGATCAGGAACCAGTCAGGGAGGTCCCGGATGAGCTTCTTCGAGCGCGCCAAGGCCGCAGCGACCGACCTCGCCTCCAAGGCGGACGTCGCGATGCAGCAGGCCGGCATCAACACCCCGGGCGGAGGTGGTGGCGAGCGCACCCTGCGCGACCTCGGGGTGCTCGCCTACCTCGAGGCCACGGGACGTCCCGTGGAGGCCGCCGACCGCGACCGCCTCCTCGCCGAGCTGCGCGAGCTGGAGTCGTCGGGCCGCCTCGGGCCGCTCACCCTGACACCCTCGTACGCGCCGGGTACCCCGCCGCCCCCGCCCGGGTCCACGGCCGCCGGTGCCGGTGTGCCGGCCGCACCGCCGCCCCCGCCGACGGGCAGCGCCCCCCCGCCGCCCGCCTCGGCGCCTCCGCCTCCGCCGCCGAGCCCCCCGGAGGAGCCGCCCACGACGCCCTCGGGGTCGACCCCGCCGCCACCCCCGCCCAGCTGGGCCTGAGCGCGACGCCGACGACGCGTCGACGGCCCCGACGCCGAGGGGCGGCGCTGAACCCACGCCGGTGTGGCACCGTGGTGAGGTGCACCGTGACGACCTCGTGCGGCTCCGCCAGGCGCGTGACCGGATGGACCGCGACTTCGCCGAACCCCTCGACGTCCCGGCCCTCGCCGCCGAGGCGCTGATGTCGGTGGGCCACTTCCACCGCAGCTTCCGCGAGGCCTTCGGCGAGACGCCCTACCAGCACCTGATGACCCGCCGCATCGAGCGGGCCGCCGCCCTCCTGCGGTTCGGCGACCAGGGCGTCACCGAGGTCTGCATGGCCGTCGGCTGTACCTCCCTCGGATCGTTCAGCTCGCGCTTCACCGAGCTCATGGGGATGACACCGAGCGAGTTCACGGCGCAGGCGCACGAGGAGGCGCGCGTCATCCCGACCTGCGTGGCCAAGCAGGTCGACCGGCCGCAGCGGAAGCGGTCAGGATCGAAGAAGCGAGAGGACGCCACCGGTGCCTAACGTCGAGGGCATGGACACGAACACCACCACCGCCCCCGCACCGGCCACCTCGCCCCACCCGTCGACAGCCTCGCTGGCGGTCGCCAACTGCTTCCTCGTCGTCGACGACCACGACACGGCGCTGACGTTCTACCGCGACGTCCTCGGCTTCACCGTCACCAACGACGTGACCCAGGGCGAGTACCGCTGGCTCAGCGTCTCGCCGCCGGCCCAACCCGGCCTCGAGGTCGTCATCCAGTCGGTCGGGATCTACCCCGGCAGCTCCGACGACGACCGCGCCGCGATGGACACGCTGCTCGCCAAGGGCCTGATGTCCTCGCTCATCCTGCGGGTCGACGACGTCGACGCCCTCTTCGAGCACGTCGCCGCCTCGGGCGCCGAGGTGCTGCAGGAGCCGGCCGACCAGTTCTACGGCGTGCGCGACTGCGCCTTCCGCGACCCGGCCGGCAACATGATCCGGGTCAACACCCCCCTGCCGGAGCGCGCCTGACCGGTTCGACGGTCGTCAGCCACCCGGACGCACATCGACCAATAGGTCACGTCAGGTACGCGGAGCCCGGACCCACCGTGACCCATCGGTCGATCCGGATACGGTCCGAGCCCGTACCCAGCGTGACCTATTGGTCGATCTGGGGACGGCCGGCGATCAGCCCTCGGGGTAGCCGCGGGGGTTCTGGCTCTGCCAGCGCCACGAGTCGGCGCACATGTCGTCGACGGTGCGCGTCGCCCGCCAGCCGAGCTCGGCCTCGGCGCGGCTGGGGTCGGCGTAGGAGGAGGCGATGTCGCCGGGCCGGCGGGCGACGACCTCGTAGGGAAGGGCGTGCCCGCAGGCCCGTTCGAACGCGGCGAGGAGCTGCAGGACCGAGGTCCCCGTGCCGGTGCCGAGGTTCCACGTGGAGACCGGGGCATCGGTGGCACCGAGCTTGTGGAGGGCGGCGATGTGGCCGGCGGCGAGGTCCTCGACGTGGATGTAGTCGCGCACCCCGGTGCCGTCGACGGTGTCGTAGTCGTCGCCGTAGACCGACAGCTTCTCCAGGCGTCCGACGGCGACCTGCGCCAGGTAGGGCATGACGTTGTTCGGGATGTCGCTGGGGTCCTCGCCGATCGTGCCGCTCGGGTGGGCGCCGACCGGGTTGAAGTAGCGCAGCAGCGCGATCCGCCACGTGGGGTCGGAGGCCGCGACATCGCGCAGCACCTGCTCCTGCATCACCTTGGTCCACCCGTAGGGGTTGGTCGCCGACGTCGGCAGGTCCTCGCCCATCGGGACGGGCGCCTCGGCGCCGTAGACGGTGGCGCTGGAGGAGAAGACGAGCTTGGACACCCCGTGCCGGCGCATCGCGCGCACCAGCGAGAACGTCGAGCCGAGGTTGTTCTCGTAGTACTCCAGCGGCTTCTCGACGCTCTCGCCGACGGCCTTGAACCCGGCGAAGTGGATGACGGCGTCGAAGCTCTCGTGGGCGAAGAGGTGCTCGGTCTTGTCGACGTCGGTGAGGTCGAAGGAGCGGACGTCGAGCGGCCGCCCGGTCAGCGCCTCGAGACGACCGACGACCGACGGCTTGGCGTTGGCGAAGGAGTCGACGACGACGACCTCGTGCCCCGCAGCGGTGAGCTGGACGACCGTGTGGGACCCGATGTAGCCGGCACCGCCGGAGACGAGAACGCGCATGTCCTCGACCCTAGCGGCGCCCCGGACAGGTCGGGCGGGCCGCTCAGTCGTCGTCGTCGGGGAGGACGACGCTGAGGACCCACGAGACGAGGGTGATCACGACCGCGGCGAGGACCGCGTCCCAGAAGAACTCGTCGATGGAGAACGACAGGCCGAGCGGCTTGCTGATCCACTCGGTGATCTGGAGCATGAACGCGTTGACGACGAAGGTGAACAGGCCCAGCGTCAGGACGATGAACGGGAACGAGAAGAGCTTGACGATCGGCTTGATCACCGCGTTGACGAGGCCGAACAGCAGGGCCACCAGGACGATGGTCAGCAGTTTCTTGCTCCACGTGGCGCTGCCCTCGGCGAGGTTGACCCCGCTGACGACGAGGGCCGCCACCCACAGGGCGACACCGTTGATGACGACCTTGATGAGGAAGTTCTTCACAGGCGCAGTGTGTCAGGTGACGCGCCCGGGAACCACGACCGCGCGCCGTGTGCCGGGGCGCCCGCAGCCCCCGTGGACCACCCCCGCGGCCGCCCTACAGTGGTCGGCATGAGCGAGCAGACCCCCCAGGCCGCCACGACGACGGAGATCCCGGCGTCGCCCGAGCCGACCGGCGCCACCCTCGACCCGGCCACGCCGGTCCGGCTGCGCGGCGTCATCGACGCCCTCCCGGCGTACACGCCGGGCCGGCCGGCGTCGGCGCCCGAGGGGATCACGGCGTACAAGATCAGCAGCAACGAGAACCCGTTCCCGCCGCTGCCCTCCGTCCTCGACGTCCTGCGGGAGGCGGCCGGGTCGGTGAACCGGTACCCCGACATGGCGGTCACGGCGCTGACCGACGCCCTCGCGGAGCGGCTCGACGTGCCTCCCGCGCGGATCGCGACCGGGCCCGGGTCGGTCGGGGTGCTCGGCCAGCTCGTCGCTGCGACGTGCGGCCCCGGCGACGAGGTCGTCTTCGCGTGGCGCTCCTTCGAGGCCTACCCCATCCTCGTGACCCTCTCCGGCGCGACGCCGGTGCAGGTCCCGCTCGACGCCGGCGCCCGCCACGACCTCGACGCGATGGCCGCGGCGATCACCGACCGCACCCGGCTCGTCCTCGTGTGCACCCCGAACAACCCCACGGGCACGACCGTCGGCGCCGACGAGCTCGAGCGCTTCCTCGACCGGGTCCCGGACGACGTGCTCGTCGTCATCGACGAGGCGTACGTCGAGTTCGTCACGGCCCCCGACTCCCCCGACGCGCTCGCGATCCACCGGGACCGCCCCAACGTCGCGGTGCTGCGGACGTTCTCCAAGGCCTACGGGCTCGCCGGCCTGCGGGTCGGCTACGCCGTGGCGCACGAGCCGGTCGCCGCGGCGCTGCGCAAGGCCGCCATCCCGTTCGGGGTCAACGCCCTCGCGCAGGAGGCCGCCGTCGCCTCGCTCGCCGCGGCCGACGAGCTCGGGGTGCGGGTCAAGGAGCTCGTCGCCGAGCGGGAGCGGGTCGTCGAGGCGCTGCGGGGGCAGGGCTGGGACGTCCCCGACCAGCAGGCCAACTTCGTCTGGTTCGCCCTCGGCGACGACACCGCCGCCTTCGCCGCGGCGTGCCAGGAGGCCGGCCTCACCGTCCGTCCGTACGGCACCGACGGCGCGCGCGCCACGATCGCCGAGCGGGAGGCCAACGACCGCCTCGTCGAGGTCGCCGGCGCCTTCCTCGCCTCCCGCGGGAGCAGCTGACCCGCCGGCTCGCGTCGCGGACCGACCGGTCTGTCGCTGAGCCGCTCCCTCGGGGACCGGGCCGGTAGACAGGACGACATGACGGTCATCGGCTTCCACTGCTCCCACGAACAGATCCCCCCGGGGCGGCTCCTGCGCGACGTGCAGCACGCGGAGCGCGCGGGGTTCACCGCGGCGATGAGCTCGGACCACCTCTCGCCGTGGTCGGCGCGCCAGGGCGAGTCCGGGTTCGCCTGGTCCTTCCTCGGTGCCGCCCTCGCGACGACCGACCTGCCGTTCGGCGTCGTCAACGCCCCGGGGCAGCGCTACCACCCCGCGATCGTCGCCCAGGGGATCGCGACCCTCGCGAGCATGTTCCCCGGACGGTTCTGGGCGGCGCTCGGCTCGGGTGAGGCGAGCAACGAGCGGGTCACCGGCGACGTCTGGCCGCGCAAGGAGGTCCGCGACGAGCGGCTTCGCGAGTGCGTCGACGTCATCCGCCGGATGCTCGCCGGCGAGGAGGTCAGCCACGACGGCCTCGTCACGGTGAACCGGGGCCGCCTGTGGACCCTGCCCGACACGGTGCCGCCGCTCATCGGCCCGGCCGTCACCCCCGGGACGGCCGCACGGCACGCGGACTGGGCCGACGGGCTCGTCACCGTCAACCAGCCGCTCGACACCCTCCGCCAGGTCCTCGACGCCTACCGTGACGCCGGAGGACGAGGCGCGGCACGACTCCAGGTCCACCTCAGCTGGGCGCCGACCGAGGCCGAGGCGCTCGCCGTCGCGCACGACCAGTGGCGCAGCAACGTCCACGGACCTCCGGTCGCCTGGGACACCGAGACCGTCGAGGCCTTCGACACGATGGCCACCACCGTGACACCCGAGCAGGTGACCGAGGTCGTCAACGTCTCCGCCGACCCGGCCCGCCACGTGACGTGGATCCACGAGTACGTCGAACAGGGCTGGGACGAGGTCTACCTCCACTTCGTCGGGCAGGAGCAGGAGGCGTTCATCGACACCTTCGGCGAGCACGTCCTGCCACAGCTCGACCCGACGCCGCCCCCTCCTGCCGTCACCGACCGGAAGGCCGTCGAGCGCGAGGAGGCGACCCGATGAGGCTCAGCCAGACCGGCGACGTGTGGTGGAAGTCGGCCGTCTTCTACTGCGCCGACGTCCAGACCTTCCAGGACAGCGACGGCGACGGGGTCGGCGACCTCCGCGGGATGACCGAGCGCATCGAGTACCTCGCCGACCTCGGCATCACCTGCCTCTGGCTCATGCCGTTCTACCCGACGGCAGGGCGCGACGACGGCTACGACATCACGGACTTCTTCGGCGTCGACCCCCGGCTCGGCACCCTCGGGGACTTCGTCGAGCTCGTCCGCACCGCCCGCAGCCGCGGCATCCGGGTCGTCGTCGACTTCGTCATGAACCACACCTCGGACAAGCACCCATGGTTCAGGAGCGCGCGGCGCAGCGTCGACGACCCCTACCGGCAGCACTACGTCTGGTCGGCCACCAAGCCTCCGAGCGGGAAGAAGGAGGTGGTCTTCCCCGACAAGGAGGACAGCATCTGGGAGCTCGACGAGAAGACCGGCGAGTGGTTCCTCCACCACTTCTACAAGACCCAGCCCGATCTGAACGTCGCCAATCCCGCTGTGCAGGAGGAGATCGCGCGCACCCTCGGCTTCTGGCTCGAGCTGGGTGTGTCCGGATTCCGGATCGACGCCGTGCCCTTCCTGTTCGCCACCGACTCCTATCCCGGCTCGGAGCCCGGCGGCTTCGACCCGCAGCGCTACCTCAAGGACGTGCGCGACTTCGTGACCCGCCGCCTGGGAGACGCCGCCCTCCTCGGCGAGGTGAACCTGCCCTACCCGCAGCAGAAGGAGTTCTTCGGCGGGGCCGACGGCGACGGCCTCAACCTGCAGTTCGACTTCATCGGGATGCAGCGCCTCTACCTCTCACTCGCGCGAGAGGACGCGACGCCCCTCGCCGACGCCCTGCGCGAGCGACCGCCGCTCGACGAGACGAGCCAGTGGGCGAACTTCGTGCGCAACCACGACGAGCTGACGCTCGACAAGCTGCCGATGACCGAGCGCAAGGAGGTCTTCGCCGCGTTCGGGCCCGACCCGGACATGCAGCTGTTCGGGCGCGGCCTGCGTCGCAGGCTCCCGCCGATGCTCGGTGGGGACGAGCGACGGCTGCGGCTCGTGTACTCCCTGATGTTCTCGCTGCCCGGCACCCCGACGCTGTTCTACGGCGAGGAGATCGGGATGGGCGAGAACCTCGACATCGAGGGACGGCTCGCCGTGCGCACCCCGATGCAGTGGGACGACGGCCCCAACGGCGGGTTCTCCACGGCGCCGAAGCGACGCCTCACCCGCCCGCAGCCCACCGGCCTCTGGTCGCCTGAGCACGTCAACGCGGCCGCCCAGCGGCAGGACCCCGACTCGCTCTGGTCGTTCGTGCGCACCCTGGTCCGCCGCTACCGCCAGATGCCGCAGATCGGGTGGTCCGACGTCGAGGTCCTCGACCACGACGCCACGTCGGTCCTCGCCCACGTCGCCCGGTGCGACGACTGGCGTCTGCTCGCCGTGCACAACCTCGGCGCCGAGGACACGGAGGTCTCGCTCGAGCTCGGCCGCGTCCCCGAGGGCTCGGTGCTGCGTGACGTCCTCGACGGGGAGGACGACGTCGAGCTGCCGTCCTCCGGTCGGGTCACGCTGCGGGCGGACGGGTACCGGGGACGGTGGCTGCGCGTCCTCACCCCGGGCGAGCAGGCCTACGCCTGACTCAGGGGGCGAGGTGCTGCGAGAGGGCGCGCGCCACGGGCCACGCGCCCTCGGTCGTGTTCGACGCGACCGTCCAGGTGAGGCCGCGGCCGGGGTCGTGCACGCTCTGGAACGACACCCCGGCGTCGCTGCCGACCAGCCCCACCACCCCGTCGCGCGCACCGATCAGGAACCCGAGCCCGTAGCGCGAGCCGTCCGTGTCGGTGCCGCGGACGGCCAGGGCGTCGGCGAGGGTCGCCCCGGGCAGCAGCACACCGGCGTCGAGCGCGTGCCAGAAGGCGGTCACGTCGGCGGTCGTCGTGTAGAGGCCGCCGTCACCCGTGCCGACGACGGGGAGGTGGAGGACGTTGGTGCGCGGCCCGTCGGCCCAGAGGTACCCGGTGGCGGCGTCGGCCGGCAGCTCGTCGGAGCGGAGGAAGGCCGAGGCCGCCATGCCCGCCGGCCGGCAGACCCGCTCGAGCAACAGCTCCTCGAACGGTCGGCCCGTCACGCGCCCTGCGACGAGCGCCAGCACGACGAAACCGCTGTTGTTGTACGTGGTCCGGCTGCCCGGCTCGAACACCTGGGGATGCCCGTCGAGCGCGGCGAGGTAGTCCTCGGTGGTCGTGAGCGTGTGCACCGGGACCGTGAGGACGTGGTCGGTGACCTCCGTCATCGCCTCCTCGTCGACGTAGTCGCCGATGCCCGACCGGTGCGTGAGGAGGTGCTCGACCGTGACCCGGTCGTCGACGAGCGGCAGGTCCGGCCCGAGGACGTCGCGCACCGGCGTGTCCAGGGACAAGGACCCGTCGGCGACGAGCTGCAGGACGGCCACGGCGGTGAGGCCCTTGACGGCGCTCGCCGTCCCGAGCCGGGTGGAGGTCCTCATCGCCACGCCGTGCCGGCGGTCGGCGAGGCCGAACGCCGCGTCGACCTCGGTGGTCCCGTCCCGGTCGACCCGGACGACACCGGAGAACCCCGTGGACGCGGCCACCGACCGCACCAGGGCGGGCAGGTCCGGGTCCGAGGGGTCCATGCCCCGACCGTAGGGCCGGGTCGAGGTGAAATCCCACCCTCTCGTGGTCGGGTCTCACCTCGAACCAGCGAGGGAGCGGCGGGGTCGAGGTGAGATCCCACCCTCTCGTGGTCGGGTTTCACCTCGAACCAGCGGTCGCGACCTGCGACTTGGGTGGAAGCGGACCGCCACCGGTACGGTGTGATCGACACCCGGCAGTGACCGCCGCCACACCCAGCACCAGCGGTCACGACGACCCTGCCGGCGGTCCGCGCGGACACCACCGCAGCGTCCCGTCGGCCCGCGACGCGGTACCCGTCACCACGGGTTCCCGGAGAAGGAGTGCCCAGTGAGCGACAACGCAGTCGCCCCCCTCGAGACGGCGTTCGGCGTGGACCACCACGTGACGCGAGCCGAGGCCCCCGAGCGCCCCGTCCAGGACGGCGGACCGGAGATGGTCCAGCTGCTCAACCCCGAGGGCGAGCGGGTGAGCCACCCCGACCACGACGCGGTCGTCGACGGCCTCTCCGACGAGGAGGTCCGCGGGTTCTACCGCGACCTCGTGCTCATCCGGCGCTTCGACGCCGAGGCCACCGCGCTCCAGCGCCAGGGCGAGCTCGGCCTGTGGGCCAGCCTCCTCGGCCAGGAGGCCGCGCAGGTCGGGTCCGGCCGCGCGATGCGCCCCCAGGACTACGCGTTCCCCACCTACCGGGAGCACGGCGTCGCGTGGTGCCGCGGGGTCGACCCGGTCAACCTCCTCGGGATGTTCCGCGGGGTCAACCACGGCGGCTGGGACCCCAACGAGAAGAACTTCCACCTCTACACGATCATCATCGGTGCCCAGACCCTCCACGCCACGGGCTACGCGATGGGCGTCCAGCGCGACGGGCACGTCGGCACCGGTGACGACGAGCGCGACACCGCCGTCATCGCCTACTTCGGCGACGGCGCGACGAGCCAGGGCGACGTCTCCGAGGCGCTCGTCTTCGCGGGGGTCAACAACAGCCCGGTCGTCTTCTTCTGCCAGAACAACCAGTGGGCCATCTCCGAGCCGAACGAGAAGCAGACCCGGGCGCCCCTGTGGCACCGCGCCCGCGGCTTCGGCTTCCCCGGCATCCGGGTCGACGGCAACGACGTCCTCGCCGTCTACGCCGTCACCAAGGCCGCCCTCGACGCCGCCCGCTCCGGGCAGGGCCCCACCTTCATCGAGGCGTACACCTACCGGATGGGCGCCCACACGACGTCCGACGACCCCACGAAGTACCGCGTCAGCGCCGAGGTCGAGGTGTGGAAGCACCGCGACCCGATCGAGCGGTTCAAGCGCTGGCTGACGACCACCGGCCGCGGGGACGCCGACTTCTTCGACGCGGTCGACGCGGAGGCCGACGAGCTCGGCACCGACGTCCGCGAGCGCTGCCTGACGATGGCCGACCCCGACGGGTCCGAGATGTTCGACCACGTCTACGCCGAGGCGCACCCCGTGATGGAGCGCGAGCGGGCCGAGTTCGTCGCCTACCAGGCCTCGTTCGAGGGAGGTCACCGATGAGCCAGACCACGATCGCCAAGGGCATCACGAGCGGCCTGCGGGCCGCCATGGAGAAGGACCCGAAGGTCGTCCTCATGGGCGAGGACATCGGCAAGCTCGGCGGTGTCTTCCGCGTCACCGAGGGCCTGCAGAAGGACTTCGGCGAGGACCGCGTCATCGACACCCCGCTCGCCGAGGCCGGGATCATGGGCACCGCGATCGGGATGGCGCTGCGCGGCTACCGGCCCGTCGTCGAGATCCAGTTCGACGGCTTCGTCTACCCGGCGTTCGACCACATCGTCAGCCAGATCGCCAAGCTGCGGGCCCGCTCCCTCGGGTTCGTCTCGATGCCGATCGTCATCCGGATCCCGTTCGGTGGCGGGATCGGGGCGGTCGAGCACCACAGCGAGAGCAACGAGGCGTACTTCGCGCACACCGCGGGCCTCAAGGTCGTCGTCTGCTCCAACCCGCACGACGCCCACTGGATGATCCGGCAGGCCGTCGAGACCGACGACCCCGTCGTCTTCTACGAGCCCAAGCGCCGCTACTGGGACAAGGGCGAGGTCGGCGAGGGCCCCGACGGCGCGCTCGGCACCGCCCGGGTCCTGCGCGAGGGCACCGACCTCACCGTGCTCGCCTACGGGCCGATGGTCAAGACCTGCCTCCAGGCGGCCCAGGCCGCCGAGGAGGAGGGCCGCAGCCTCGAGGTCATCGACCTGCGCTCGCTCTCCCCCCTCGACGAGGACGCCATCCTCGGCTCGGTCCGCAAGACCGGCCGTGCGGTCGTCGTCCACGAGGCGTCGACCTTCCTCGGGCTCGGCGCCGAGATCTCGGCGCTCATCACCGAGCACGCCTTCTACTCCCTCGAGGCACCGGTGCTCCGGGTCGGCGGCTACAACGTGCCGTACCCGCCGAGCCGCATCGAGGAGGAGTTCCTCCCCGACCTCGACCGCGTCCTCGACGCCGTCGACCGTTCGCTCGCCTACTGAGAGGGGTTCTCGCACATGGCTCTTCGTGAGTTCCGTCTGCCCGACCCCGGTGAGGGCCTCACCGAGGCCGACATCGTCACGTGGCACGTCAAGGTCGGTGACACCGTCAAGGTCAACGACGTCGTCGTCGAGATCGAGACCGCCAAGTCGCTCGTCGAGCTGCCCGTGCCGTTCGCCGGCACCGTCTCGGCGCTGCACGTCGCCGAGGGCGACACCGTCGAGGTCGGCACCCCGATCATCTCCGTCGACGACGGCCTGGGTGGCGCTCCCGCGGCTCCGGCCGCACCCGCCGTCACCGAGCCGGCCGCGACGGCCACTCACGCGCCGGCGGCCGACGACGAGATCGGCGAGGGGCTCATCGGTGGCACGACGTCGACCGGACGCACCGCCGTCCTCGTCGGCTACGGCGTCAAGCAGACCGAGGCGAAGCGTCGCCCCCGCAAGGGCGGTGACCCCTCCGTACCTGAATCGACCAGTAGGTCACAGCAGGTACAGGCGCCCGTCGTCCGTGCCGTACCTGAATCGACCAATAGGTCACAGCAGGTACAGGCGGAGCCGTCAGGTGAGCGGACTCGCGTGCTGGCCAAGCCCCCGGTCCGCAAGCTGGCCAAGGACCTCGGCGTCGACCTCGGCTCGGTCACCCCGAGCGGCGACGGCGGCATCGTCACCCGCGCGGATGTCGAGGCCGCCGCCTCCGGTGCCGTGACCGACCCCCCCACCGCGGCGGGCGCCGCCGCCCCGGCCGCTGCCCACGCAGAGCGTGGGACCCGCCGCTGGGGTCGCCCCACCGCCGCGGGCGAGAGGGAGACCCGCGTTCCGGTCAAGGGCGTCCGGAAGATGACCGCCCAGGCGATGGTCGGCTCCGCGTTCAGCGCACCGCACGTCACCGAGTGGGTGACGGTCGACGTCACCGCGACGATGGACCTCGTCGACCGCCTCAAGCGCGACAAGGAGTTCAAGGACGTCAAGGTCACGCCGCTCCTCGTCCTCGCGAAGGCGATGTGCGTGGCCATCCGGCGCAACCCCGAGATCAACGCGTCGTGGGACGAGGCCGCCCAGGAGATCGTCCACAAGCACTACGTCAACCTCGGCATCGCGGCGGCCACCCCGCGCGGCCTCGTCGTCCCGAACGTCAAGGACGCCGACACGATGTCGATGCGCGAGCTCGCCGAGGCCATCGGCGCCCTCACGGCGACGGCGCGCGAGGGCCGGACCCAGCCGGCCGAGATGTCCGGCGGCACGATCACCATCACGAACGTCGGCGTCTTCGGCGTCGACGCCGGCACGCCGATCCTCAACCCGGGGGAGGCGGCGATCCTCGCGTTCGGCGCCGTCAACCGCCGACCGTGGGTCGTCGCGGGTGCCGACGGGAGCGAGACGATCGAGCCACGCTGGGTCACCACGCTCGCGCTGTCCTTCGACCACCGCCTCGTCGACGGCGAGCTCGGCAGCCGCTACCTCGCCGACGTCGCCGCTCTCCTGCGCGATCCCTCGCGCGGGCTCGTCTGGGGCTGACGCGTGGCGGCTGACCCCACCGGCGTCGTCTTCCCCGAGGTCGAGGGGCGACGCTCCACCGGTGCCACGGGGCGAGGCATCGTCGCCGAGGCACTGGCCCCGGTCGACCCGGTCGGTGCCGCGGCAGCGCACCGCGAGACCAGCTGGCGCAGCGGGTACCTCACCCACTTCCGACGTCTCGTCGAGGCCGGGCTGGCCCGACCCGAGGACGCCCGCGCCGTGGCCGAGGCGGGCCTGGCGTCGGTCCACGAGCGGATGCGGTGGCGCGACCCCGACGGTCGCGAGGTGCGGCTCGCGGCGGCCCTCGGCGGGGTCGTGGGGAGTCCCGCCGACCGGCTCGAGACCGAGGTCGTGGCCGGATCGGGACGGGCCGACACCGCGCTGACCCTGCCGTACCGCGGGAAGCGGCTCGCGGGTGACGACCTGCGTCGCCAGCTCGACACCTGGGTGGCCGACGGCGTCGTCGAGCCGAGCCTGCGCGAGGCCGTGACGGCCGTCCTCGAGAACCCCGAGTGGCTGCGCCTCGAGGGGCGCACCGTCGTCGTCCTCGGTGCGGCTGCCGAGATGGGACCGCTGCGGGCGCTGCTGCGCTGGGGTGCCACCGTCGCGGCGGTCGACCTGCCGCGACCCGAGCTCTGGTCCCGCGTCCTCGACGAGGCCCGCACCGGCGCCGGTCGGGTGCTGGTGCCCGCGGTGCCCGGATCGTCGGCCCTCGCCGACCGCGCCGGGGTCGACCTCGTCCACGACCTCCCGACCGCGACGGGGTGGGTGGCCGGCCTCGAGGGCACCCTCGTCGTCGGCAACTACGTCTATGCCGACGGCGCGACCAACGTGCGGGTCAGCGTCGCCGTCGACGCCCTGACCCGCACGGTCCGCGAGGCCCGACCGGACACGGCGCTGTCCTTCCTCGCCACCCCCACCGACGTCTTCGCCGTCCCCGGGGACGCGGTCGCCGCGAGCGTGCAGGCGTACACCGAGCGCCGGACCTCGAAGCTGCTCCGCGTGCCCCTGCGGACCCTGTCGGGCGGGCGGCTGCTGCGCCGCAACTACCTCCCCGGTGAGGACCCCGGCATCAACGACTCGGTCGTCCTCCAGCAGGGACCCAACTACCTCCTGGCCAAGCGGATCCAGCGCTGGCGGGCGACGACCGCGCGGGCCGAGGGTGCCGAGGTCTCGTTCAAGATCGCGCCGCCCACCCGGACGAGGTCCGTCGTGAAGAACCGGGCCCTCGCCGCGGCCTACGCCGGGGCGCACCGGTTCGGCGTCGAGGTGTTCGAGCCCGGCACGGCCAACACCCTGATGGCCGCGCTGCTCGTCCACGACCTCGTGCAGGGGTCGCCGGCGCAGGAGCACCCGTGGGAGGACGAGGCCTGGGCGGCCGCGCACGGTGGCCTCTGGCGCTGCGCCTACGACCCGCGCAGCGCGCTCGGGCTCGCCGCCCTCCTCGGTGCCGCGTCCGCCCGCCCCTGAGCCACCGCTGCGAGTCGGGTGCTCACATGGCTGCCCCGGCGACCACCTGAGCACCCGACTCGCGTCGGGGCCGACCTCCGGCGTCGGCACCCACGGCCGGGACCGGTCAGAATGGGGGGATGAGCGCCCTGTCCTCGATGCCGAAGCGTCCGTCCGACCCCCTCGACCTCATCGACGTCGACAGCCTGCTCACCGACGACGAGAAGGCGATCCGGACCTCCACGCGGGCGGTCTGCGCCGAGCTCGTCGACCCCCACGTCATGGAGTGGTACGAGAAGGGCGAGCTGCCCGTCGTGCGCGAGCTGGCCCGCGAGTTCGGCAAGGTCGGGCTGCTCGGGATGCACCTCGAGGGCTACGGCTGCGCCGGGACCTCGGCCGTCGACTACGGCCTGGCCTGCCTCGAGCTCGAGGCCAGCGACTCGGGCATCCGCTCGCTCGTCTCCGTCCAGGGCAGCCTCGCGATGTTCGCGATCTGGCGCTTCGGCACCGAGGAGCACAAGCAGGAGTGGCTGCCCCGGATGGCCGCAGGCGAGGCCATCGGCTGCTTCGGCCTCACCGAGCCCGACCACGGGTCCGATCCCGCGGCGATGCGGACCCGCGCCCGGCGCGACGGTGACGACTGGGTGCTCACCGGCGGCAAGACGTGGATCACGAACGGCTCGGTCGCCGACGTCGCGGTCATCTGGGCCAACGCCGGTGAGGAGCACGGCGGCATCCGCGGGTTCGTGGTCCCCACGGACACCGCGGGATTCAGCTCGCACACCATCCACCACAAGATGTCCCTGCGCGCCTCGGTCACGGCCGAGATCACCCTCGACGAGGTCCGCCTCCCGGCCGACGCGGTGTTCCCCGACGTCGCGGGGCTCAAGGGTCCGCTGGCCTGCCTCTCCGAGGCCCGCTACGGGATCGTCTGGGGCTCGCTCGGGGCCGCCCGCGCCTGCCTCGACGCGGCTCGCCGGTACTCGATGGAGCGCGTCCAGTTCGGCCGCCCCATCGCCGCCTTCCAGCTGACCCAGGCCAAGCTCGCGAACATGGCCGTCGAGCTGCAGCTCGGGAAGCTCCTCGCCCTCCACCTCGGCCGGCGCAAGGACACCGTCGGGCTGCGCCCCGAGCAGGTCTCGGTCGGCAAGTACAACAACGTCACCAAGGCCATCGAGATCTGCCGCACCGCCCGGACGATCCTCGGCGCCAACGGCGTCAGCGGTGAGTTCCCCGTCATGCGGCACGCGAACAACCTCGAGTCGGTCCTCACCTACGAGGGCACCGTCGAGATGCACACCCTCGTCATCGGCCAGGCCCTCACCGGCGAGGCGGCCTTCCGCTGATGCTGTCCGCCTACGCCCCGCTCTTCCGGGTCCCGGGAGCGCTGCCCTTCATCGCGGGAACCGCGTTCTCGCGCACCGGAGGCGCGATGTTCGGCGTCGCGGTGATCGTCATGATCAGCGAGCGCCGCGGCTCCTTCGGCCTGGCCGGCGCCGTCTCCGCCGTGGGCCTGGCGGTGCTCGCCGTCGCCGGTCCGGTCCTCGGCCGGCTCGTCGACAAGTACGGGCAGCGCACGGTGGCCGTGCCCTTCGTCCTCCTGTCGGCGGTGACGACCGGCGGGGTCGTCGCCTCCTCGGCCTCGGGTGCGCCGGTCTGGACCCTGTTCCTGCTCTACGGGCTGAGCGCGATCCTTCCCGAACCCGGTCCGATGTCGCGGGCCCGCTGGGCGCACATCTTCCGCGACGAGCCCGACCGCCTGCACACGGCGATGGCCTTCGAGCAGGTCGCCGACGAGGCGTCCTTCGTCCTCGGTCCGGTGCTCGCCGTCCTCGTCTCGACGCTCTGGTTCCCCGAGGCCGGGCTCGTCCTCGCCACGATCCTGTTCACCGGAGGGTGCGTGGCGTTCCTGTCGGCGCGTGCCACCGAGCCGCCGGTCGTCCCGCACGGCGACCGCCCGGGTGGCCTCGCGATCCGCCGCCCCGGCCTCCTCGTCGTCGCGAGCGCACTCGTGATGACCGGGGTCATCTTCGGCGCGAACGAGGTCATCGCCGTCGCGTTCGCCAAGGAGGCGGGGAGCACGAGCTTCTCGAGCGTCATCCTCGGCGGCTTCGCCCTCGGGTCGACCATCGCCGGCATCGTCTTCGGCACCAGGATCTTCACGACGAGCCTGACCCGGCGCCTGGCCGTCGCCGCGGCGGCGATGTTCGTCCTCGAGGTCCCGGCGCTCCTCGTCGGGGGCCTGTGGCCACTGGTGGTCGTCATGGTGGTGGCCGGGTCGGCGACCGCGCCCATGCTCATCACGAGCCTGTCCCTGGCCCAGAAGCTCGTACCCAAGGCGCTCGTCACCGAGGGCATGGCGGTCGCGGTCACCGGCATCCTCATCGGGATCTCCGGCGGCTCGGCCGTCGCCGGCTGGGCCATCGAGGCGTGGGGGGCCCAGCGCGCGTACGCCGTGCCCGTCGCCGCGGGGGCGCTCGCCCTCCTCATCATCCTCGCGCGGTACCGCCGCCTCGAGCGCGCCGAGGCCGCCGGCACCGGGCACGCCGCCCCTCCGACCCCGACCCCGACCCCGGCGTCGACCGCCGACGCCACGGTCTCCGACTGATTGCGCCGCACCCACCCGGGACCGCCCTCAGAGCCCCCCGTGAGGTGGGTGGATCGCAAGAAGTCGGGGTCGGTGGGGGTCGGTGGGGGTCAGGGGGAGGGGCTGAGCCAGTCCCCGGCGCGCATCACCGCGACCACCTCGAGGTCGTCGTCGAGGTGGACGAGGTCGGCCCGCCGCCCCGCGGTGATCGCCCCGACGTCCGTCAGCCCGAGGACGCGGGCCGGGGTCGACGACGACGCCTCGACGGCCAGGTCGAGCGGCACCCCGGCCACCGTCACGGCGTAGCGGAGGGCGCGGTCCATCGTCAGGGTGCTGCCGGCGATGGCGCCGCCGTCGGTGAGCCGGGCCACCCGGTCACGGACCTGGACGGCGGCCGGACCGAGGACGTAGTCACCGTCGTCCGCGCCCGCGGCGCCCATCGCGTCGGTGACGAGGGCGAACCGGCCGGGGGTCGAGGTGGCGGCCCAGCGCAGCACCTCGGGGTGCAGGTGGATGCCGTCGGCGATGAGCTCGACGACGACGCGACGGTCGCCGGCCAGCGCCAGGACCGGGCCGGGCTCGCGGTGGTGGACCCCGCGCATCGCGTTGAAGAGGTGGGTGCCGACCGTGACCCCGGCGTCGATCGCGCTGCGCGAGAGGTCGAAGCGCGCGTCGGTGTGGCCGAGCGCGGCGACGACCCCGCGCTCGCGCAGCAGGCGGACGGTGTCGAGCCCGTGGTCGAGCTCGGGCGCGAGCGTCACCATCCGGACGGTGCCATCGGCCGCGTCGAGGATGCGGCCGACCTCCTCCGGGTCGGGGGAGCGGAGCAGGGTGGGGTCGTGGGCCCCGCAGTGCCGGCCGCTCAGCCAGGGTCCTTCGAGGTGGAGCCCGACGAGCTCGCCGGCGTGGACGAGCGGGGCCAGCGCGCGCACGTGCGACACGAGGCGCTCGCTCGTGTCGGTGACGAGGCTCGCGACGAGCGAGGTCGTGCCGTGCGCGCGGTGGGTCGCGACGACCCTGGCCGCGTCGGCGGGGTCGCCCGTCGTGAACGAGGCGCCCCCACCGCCGTGGCAGTGCTGGTCGACGAAACCGGGGACCAGCGTCCCGAGGAGGTGCCGAGCGGCCGGCGCCGGCGGGGGTCCCCCGCCGGCGCCGGTGATCCGCGCACCGCTCGTCTCCACCCAGCCCGGCTCGACGGAGCCGGAGGGCAGGACGACACGGTCGGCGCTGAGGATCATGCTCAGCCGGTTCGCTCGTCTGCGCCCGACGACGAGCCCGAGCCCGAGCCCACGCCCGCGGGGGCCGCGGCCGGGGCCACCTCCGGGTCGAAGGCCACCGACTCCTCGCCCTCGGCCTCGCGGCCCGGCGTGCGCAGGTTCCACCGCCGGATGACGAAGCGGAACACGACGTAGTAGATGACCGCGTAGACCAGCCCCATGACGACCAGGAGGAGCGGCTTCTCCGCGATCCCGAGGTTGAGGAGGAAGTCGGTCAGGCCGGCGCTGAAGCCGAACCCGTCGCGGATCCCGAGGGCGTTGGCGATGGCGAGCGAGGACCCCGTGAGCAGCGCGTGGATGACGTAGAGCGGCCACGCGACGAACATGAAGGCGAACTCCAGCGGCTCGGTGATGCCCGTGAGGAACGAGGTGAGGGCGGCCGAGATCATGATGCCGCCGACGGCCTTCTTCGCGGCCGGCTTGGCCTCCTGCCAGATGGCGAGCGCCGCGGCCGGGAGGGCGAACATCATGATCGGGAAGAACCCGGTCATGAAGGCACCGGCGGTCTCGTCGCCGGCCAGGAAGCGGGCGATGTCGCCGTTCACGGTGGCACCGCCACCCGGGGGCGTGAACTCACCGAGGATGAACCACGGCACCGAGTTGAGGATGTGGTGCAGGCCGAGCGGGATGAGCAGGCGGTTGAGCGTGCCGTAGACGAAGCCACCGGTGATCGAGTTGTTCGCCACCCACTCGCCGACGGCCGTGAGGCCGGCGTCGAAGGCCGGGTAGATCAGGCTCATGAGGACGGCGAGGACGAGCGTCGCGAACGCCGTGACGATCGGCACGAACCGCCGTCCGCCGAAGAACGCGAGGTAGGTCGGCAGCGACTTGCGGTGGTACCTCTCCCACAGCCTGGCCGCGATGAGCCCGCAGAGGATGCCGCCGAGCACGCCGTAGTTGACGAGCTCCTGGTCGGAGCCCTCCTCGGGGAGGCCGTTGACGAGCGGCGACATCGCGTCGCTGACGCCCTTGAAGACGAGGTAGCCGACGACGGCGGCCAGGGCCGTGGACCCGTCGGCCTTCTTCGCCATGCCGATGGCGACGCCGACGCAGAAGAGCAGCGGGAGGTTGGCGAAGAGGGCGTTGCCACCGGCGAAGAGCACGGCAGCGACCTGGTCCCACCCGAGGCCGTCGGCCCCGAGCATGTCCGGCGCGCCGAAGCGCAGCAGCAGCGCGGCGACCGGCAGGGCGGCGATCGGGAGCATGAGGCTCCGACCGAACTTCTGGATCGGCGCCAGGTTGAGGCGCTTCTTGCCGGACTCTCCGGCGGTCGCGTCGACGGTCGTCATCGCGTGTCCTTTCGGTGGTGGTGGGGCATGGTGCTGTCGAGGGAGACGTGCAGGCTGTAGCGGTCGCCGCGGTAGTGGCTGACCGCGCGCTCGAGCGGACGGCCGGCCGAGCTGCCGCGGCGGTCGAAGGCCATGACGGGCGAGCGGACGGCGACGTCGAGGTGGCGGGCGAGGCGCTCGTCGGCGACCTCGGCCCACACGGTCTGCTCGGCGGTGTCGACCGTGACCCCGTAGGCCTCGGCGAAGATCGTGTAGATCGACCCGGTGAGGTCGTGGCTGACCAGGCCGGGCAGCAGGTCGGGGGCGTACCAGGCCGACTCGAAGGCCATGGGCTCCCCACCGGCGAGGCGGACCCGCTCGAGGCGCCAGGCGTCCTCGCCGGCGTCGAGGCCGAGGAAGCGTGCGACCTCGACGGGCGGGACGGCGGCGTCGGCGCGCACGACCCGGGTCGAGGGCTCGAGCCCGCGGCGTCGCATGTCCTCGGTGAACGACGCGAGGTGGAGGTGCGACTCGACGCGGGGCCGGGCGACGAAGGTGCCCTTGCCCTGGACCCGTCGCAGCAGGCCCTCGGTGATGAGCGACTCGATGGCGCGGCGCACCGTGGCGCGCGAGACCCCGTAGGCCTCCATGAGGTCGCGCTCGGAGGGGATCGCGGTGTCGGGCTCGAGGTCGGTGGCGCACATCGCGGCGAGCACGTCGCGCAGCTGCACGTGCTTGGGCCGGGACCCGTCGGTGATCCGACGGGCGGCGACGGCGGTGTGCGCCACGGGTGCTCGTCCTCTCGACGGGGGTGGGTCCAACTGGTACGGTCCAGTGCGTACCAGTGGAGAGGATGCACCCCCGCGACGCCGCTGTCAACCACCGGGCACTGGCACCGCGGGCCGCCCTCGGCGAGACTCGTCACCGACGACGACACGCACCGACCGTCCCGGAAGGACATTTCATGAGCAGCAAGGCAGAGCAGATCCTCGCGGGCCTCGGCGGTGCCGAGAACATCGTCGAGATCGAGCCGTGCATCACCCGGTTGCGCACCGAGGTCAAGGACGCGACCAAGGTCGACGAGGCGGCGCTGAAGGCGGCCGGGGCGCACGGCGTCATCACGAGCGGGTCGGTCGTCCAGGTCGTCGTCGGTCCCGAGGCCGACAACATCGCCGAGGACATCGAGGACCTGATGTGAGCGAGGTCCTCGCTCCCGTCGCGGGCCGGGTCCGCCCGCTGTCCGAGGCTCCCGACGCGGTGTTCGCCGCCGAGATGGTCGGTTCGGGCGTCGCCATCGACCCCGACGGTGGCCGGTCCGAGGCCGTGTCGCCGGTCGCGGGCACGCTCGTCAAGCTGCACCCGCACGCCTACGTCGTCGTCACCGACGACGGGACGGGCATCCTCGTCCACCTCGGCATCGACACCGTCAAGCTCGACGGTGCCGGCTTCGAGCTGCTCGTCGAGGAGAAGTCGCGGGTCGAGGCCGGTCAGGCCGTCACGCGGTGGGACCCCACCGAGGTGGCGGGCCGCGACCTCAGCCCGATGGTGATGCTCTGCGTCCTCGACACCAAGCCCGGCGCCGTCTCGAGCGACCGGCTCGGTGAGACGGTGGCGGCGGGCGACGTCCTGTTCCCCTGGCCGGCGGAGGCGTGAGCGGACCTCGCGTCTCGGCCCTGCTGCTCGACCTCGACGGGACCCTCGTCGACTCCGAGCCGATCCACCGGGCGGGCTTCGAGGCCTGGTACCGCTCGCGGGGCTGGGAGTACACCGACGAGGTCGCGGCGACCTTCATCGGTCGCCGGGCCGACGACGTCTTCGCGACGGTGGAGGGACCGTGGACCGGGCTCGACCCGCGCGAGCTGTTCGCCGAGGCCGTCGCCGCGATGCCGGGTGACCGGCTTCCCGAGGTCGTCGCCGGGGCCGAGGAGGCGCTGCGCCACGCGTCGTCCCTCGGGGTGCCGGTGGCCCTCGTGACCTCGGCGAACACGGCCTGGGCCGAGAAGGTCCTGGCACGGATCGGAGGCCTCGGCCACTTCGCCGCGCGGGTGACGCGCGACGACATCGAGGTCGGCAAGCCCGACCCGGCCTGCTACCGGCTGGCCTGCGAGCTGGTCGGGGCCGACCCGGCCGCGGCGCTCGCGTGCGAGGACGCCCCGAACGGGGTGCGCTCGGCCGTGGGCGCGGGGGTCGGCACCGTCATCGGCATCACGACGTCGTTCGCCGGGCCCGAGCTCGAGGCCGCCGGGGCGCATCGCACCGCCGCCGACCTCACGGGCCTGCCCGCCCTCCTCGGCTGACCCCACCCGACGCACCTTTCCCGCCGGATCCCGGAACCGTCCGGTTCGCCCCACTTCCTACGTGGGGCGAACCTGGACCATGCGGGATCCGGCGGGAAAGGTGCAGCGGGCCGGGAGGGGGTGCGACGGTCAGTGCGGGGCGACCGCCGGGGCGTCGGCCGGCTGGGCGTCCTTGGTGCTGTAGTTCGAGCTCTTGCGCAGCTCGACGTGCGGCAGGAAGAGCATGACGAGGAAGCCGAACACCATGACCGAGGCGCC
This sequence comes from uncultured Actinomycetota bacterium, assembly GCA_963834225.1. Classification (GTDB taxonomy): domain Bacteria; phylum Actinomycetota; class Actinomycetes; order Actinomycetales; family Dermatophilaceae; genus Oryzobacter. Next base: position 207,553 of record CAWIAT010000008.1, read on the forward strand.
GACGAGGAAGACCGTGTCCATCGCGTCGGAGAAGCCCATGAGGAAGGGCTTCGCCAAGCGCTCGTCGAGGTCGTTGAGGAACGAGCTGTCCTGCAGCACACCGCTCGTCGCGCCACCCGAGGACTGCAGCTGCTGGGCGAACGCGGCGTTGGCCGGCTCCTGCAAGGCGGCCTGGAAGTCGGCCGTCGGGGTGGCTGCCTGCACCGAGCTCGCGATCTTCTCCGAGGCCTGCGAGAACAGGATCGACAGGAAGACCGCCGTGCCCAGGGTGCCGCCGATCTGGCGGGTGAAGGTGGCCGTCGAGGTCGCGACGCCGATCTGCTGAGGAGGCACGGCGTTCTGCACGGCGAGGGTCAGCGGCTGGAAGTTGAAGCCCAGGCCCAGGCCGAAGGCGACCATGACGATCATCGTCTGCCACAGCGGGGTGTCGAACTCGACGTAGTGGAAGGTGAAGAGCGAGACCGTGAGCAGCGCGGACCCGATGATCGGGAACTTCCGGTAGCGGCCGGTGCGGCTGATGACCTGGCCCGACAGGATCGACCCGGCCATGATGCCGAGCGTCATCGGCAGCAGGAGCAGGCCGGCCTCGGTGGGCGTCGCGCCCTTGACGATCTGCAGGTAGAGCGGAAGGGCGGCCAGGCCACCGAACATCGCGACGCCGATGATGATCGACGCGACCGAGGACACGCCGACGGTGCGGTTGCGGAACATCGCGAGCGGCAGGATCGCCTCGTCGCCCATCCGCGCCTCCTGGACGAAGAACGCGACGGCGCCGAGCACGCCGACGACGTAGCAGGCGATGGCGTTGCCCGAGCCCCAGCCCCACTCGCGACCCTGCTCGGCGACGAGGAGCAGCGGGACGAGGGCGACCGACAGGAACGCGGCGCCCATCCAGTCGATGCGGTGGTCGAGGCGGGTGTGGCGCAGGTGCAGGGTCTTGGACACGACGGCGAGCGCGATGATGCCGACCGGCACGTTGACGAGGAAGACCCAGCGCCAGCCGGTGATGCCGAGGATCGAGTCGGTGCCGGCGAGGAAGCCGCCGACGACCGGGCCGAGCACCGACGAGGTGCCGAAGACGGCGAGGAAGTAGCCCTGGTACTTGGCGCGCTCCCGCGGCGGGACGATGTCGCCGATGATGGCGAGGGCGAGCGAGAACAGGCCGCCGGCGCCGAGCCCCTGGACGGCGCGGTACACGGCGAGCGTCCCCATCGACGTCGCGAAGGTGCACAGCACCGACCCGACGACGAAGATGGTGATCGCGGTGGTGAAGAGCTTCTTGCGGCCGTAGATGTCGCCGAGCTTGCCGTACAGCGGGGTGACGATGGTCGAGGTGATGAGGTAGGCGGTCGTCGCCCAGGCCTGGTGCTCGAGGCCCTTCAGCTCGTCGGCGATCGTGCGGATCGCGGTGGCGACGATCGTCTGGTCGAGGGCGGCCAGGAACATCCCGGTCATCAGGCCGAGGAGGATGGTGACGATCTGACGGTGCGTCAGCTGCTCTTCGTCGGTGGTGGCGGTCATCGGGTCAGGTCCTTCGGGAGAGCTCGGCGAGGGAGGCCTCGAGGTCCGAGGCGAAGTGGCGCAGGTGCGCGGAGAAGGTGGCGACGTCGTCGTCGTCCCAGTCGGCGAGGAGCGTGCGGATCCAGCGGTCGCGGTCCTCGCGGATGCCGTGGAGGAGCCGGTCGCCCTCCGCGGTGAGGGTGAGGGCCTGGGCGCGCCCGTCGTCCGGGTCGGGGCCGCGGGTGACGAAGCCGAGGTCGACGAGCGTGGTCACCTGGCGGCTCACGGTCGAGACGTCGGAGTGCAGGCGCTCGGCGAGGGCCGACACCCGCAGCGAGCCCGCCGTGAGGTTGAAGAGCAGCGGGTAGGCCATCGGGTCGACCGAGGGGTGGCGGCGGGGGGCGTGCTGGCGCACGACGTGGAGCAGCTTGACGACCCGGACGAGGTCGTCACCGAGGGCCAGGGTCGGCGTCGCGGCACGGGTCTCCGCGGGGTCGGGCATGTCGTTCCTCCATACAGTTGCGTGCGACATACAACTATATGCCCGGAGCCGGCGGGGGAGAAGTTCCCGCCGCCAGCCTTCGACAGCGGCGCTCGCCCGGGGTCAGACCGACCGGGCGTGGAGGTGGTGGAGGAGGTGGGCCGAGAACCGCTGGCCCATGAGGGCGACGACCGCCTTCATCGCGGCCGTCACCGCCGGGCGGACCAGGCCGGGGAAGGGCAGGTCGACGGTGATGGCGAGCGAGGTCTCGAGGCGGGTGTGCTCGCCGCGGGGCTCCAGCGCGTACCAGCCCTCGACCCCTGCGGCCTCCTCGGAGCCGGGCGCGGGGTCGTGGGTGAACTCGATGCGGTGCGGCTCGTCGAACGTCATCCGCTCCCGGAAGGTGAACGCGAAGCTCTTGCCCAGCACGGGCACCTTGCTCATCTCCCAGACCCAGTGGTCGTCCCCCTCGGCGGTCACCCGGTGGAGGAAGGGCGTGAACTGGGCGAGCAGCACGGGGTCGGTGAGGGCGGCCCAGACCTCCTCGCTCCCGGCGGTCACCGTCGCGGTCGAGGTCGTCGAGGTCGTGAAGGTGGCCATCGCCCGACCCTAACCGCAGCCCAGGTGCGGACCCGGGGGCGACGTCCTCAGGGAGTGATGGCGAGCGACGCGAGGACGCGGCGCGCCACGTCCTCGTCACCACTGACGACGACGTGGAGGTCGGCGGGGTCGCGACGGCCCCCGATGAGGCGACCGGCGACCTGGGTCGACATCGTGAGGGTGGTCGTGACGACGTCGGGGTGCTCGTCGCTGTCGCCGGTGAAGAGGGGGATGCCGAGGGCCCTGCCGTCGCGCTCCTCGACCCGCACGCCCGCCCGGCCGACGGTGGGGCCGGTCAGCTCGACGACGACCGCGTTGCCCGGCGGGACCTCGGCCGTCTTCGCCACGATCCTCGGCAGGGAGTCGACGAGGGACGTCATCGCGATGGATGCCGCGGCGCCCTCGAGGCCGCCGGGCCGGCCGAGCGCCTCCCGCAGGTCCTGCTCGTGGACCCAGACGTCGAACGAGCGGATGCTGAGCAGCTGCGGCCACGTCGTCGGGCCGAAGGGGCCGGCGACCGTGCGGGTCTCCCACCCCTCCTCGGAGGCGAAGAAGGCCAGCCGCTCGTCGAGGCGATCCTCGAGCTCGTCGAGGACCTCCTCGAGGGAGCGGTCGCGCCGGGCCTGGACGAACCTCTCCATGAGGGCGCCGAAGTCGTGCTGCACGTGGGCGAGGTCGCTGACGTCGAGGTCGGGCGCGGGGTCGCCGGCCACGAGGGCCTCGGCGCCGGCGACGTGGGCGACCTGGTCGTGGACCGTCCACCCCGGGCAGTCGGTGGGGAGGTCGGCGTCGCCGGGACGGGTGGTGCGGCCGAGGTCGATGACGTTGCGGACGGCCCGGGACCACGCGTCGACGAGGCCGGCGGGGTCGGTGGGCGCCGGGGGGTGCACGGGCATGCGGTCACAGTACCTACGCTGGTGGGCATGGCCACCCGCGAGCACCCGTCGCTGTCGCGACCGCTCGGGCTCGCCGTCGGGGCCGGGCTCCTGGCGGCCGTCGTGGCCGCCCTGATGACGGGAGCGGTCGCCCCGCTCGACCTCGCCGACCCCGGTCCCGTCGTCCGCTGGGGGCTCCCGCTCGTCTCGACGGTGGCGACCCTGGCGGCGAGTGCGACGGTCGGGCTGCTCGGGCTCGCGGCCTTCCTCGTGCCCGAGCGCACCTCGACGCAGCGGCGCTCGACGGCGGTCCGGTACGCGGCCCGCGCGGGGTCGCTGTGGGCCGGCGCGGCGCTCCTCGAGGTCGTCCTCACCTTCGCCTCGCTCGCCGGGACGCCGCTGTCGAGCCCCGACCTGCCGAGCCAGCTCTTCTCCTTCACGTGGACCCTCGAGACGACGCGCGTGCTGCTCATCAGCGCTCTCGTCGCCGTCGTCGTCGCGGTGTCGGCGGCGTTCACGACGCGTCGTGCCCCGATGGCGTGGCTCGCCGCCCTCACGCTGGTGGCGGTCGTCATCCTCGCGCTCACCGGTCACGCCGCCGGGTCCTCGAGCCACGAGGACGCCGTCAACTCGCTGGGGGTGCACCTGCTGGGGGTCGTCGTGTGGGTCGGCGGCCTCATCGCCCTCGTCGCGATGCGCCGCGGCCTCGGGTCCGACCTCGGGGCGACGGTGGCGCGGTACTCGACGGTCGCGCTGTGGTGCTTCGCCCTCGTGACGGTGACCGGCGTGCAGCAGGCGTGGATCCGGCTCGGGTCGTTCGGGGCGATCGCCACGTCGTACGGCGCGATCGTCGCCCTCAAGACGATGGCGCTCGTCGTCCTCGGGGGCCTCGGCTGGTTCCACCGGCGCTCCATCGCGACCCGGCTGGCCGCCGACCCCGGTGACGGGAGGACGTTCGCGCGGCTCGCCGTGGCCGAGGTCGCCGTCATGGGTCTCGCGACCGGCCTCGCCTCGGTCCTCTCCCGCTCCTTCCCGCCGGTGCCCGACGCCCCGCCGGCGCCGAGCCGCATCCTCGAGCTGACCGGGTTCCCCGACCCCGGCCCGATGGCGGCGTCGCAGTGGTTCACGGGGTGGCGGACCGACTGGCTGCTGCTCGGGATCGCGGTGCTGGCGGTGGGGCTCTACGTCGCGGGGGTGGTCCGGCTGCGGCGACGCGGCGACGCGTGGCCGGCGATCCGCACCGTGTGCTGGGTGCTGGGCTGGGCGCTGTTCGTGTGGGCGACGTCGGGAGGCCCGGGCATCTGGGGGCGGGTGCTGTTCAGCGTGCACATGGTCATGCACATGGCCGTGGCGATGATCGTGCCGCTGCTCCTCGTCCCGGGGGCGCCGCTGACCCTGGCGCTGCGAGCCCTGCCGTCGCGGCCCGACCGCACGTGGGGGCCGCGCGAGCTGCTGCTCCAGGTCGTCCACTCGCGCGCGATGCAGGTGGTCGCCAACCCCGTCGTCGCCGCCGCCCTGTTCTTCTTCAGCCTCGCGATCTTCTACTGGACCGGGTTGTTCGAGCTGTCGCTGACGACCCACACGGGTCACCTGCTGATGCTCGCCCACTTCCTCCTCACGGGGTACCTGTTCACCTGGGTGCTCATCGGGATCGACCCGGGGCCCCCGCGCTGGTCGCCCCTGATGCTGCTCGTCATCCTCTTCGTCACGATCTCGTTCCACGCGTTCTTCGGCGTCTCGCTCACCGGGTCCGAGCAGCTGTTGGCTCCGGACTTCTTCGGGCAGCTGAACCTGCCGTGGGGTCCGGTGCCGCTGGCCGACCAGCACCGCGCGGGCGAGGTCGCGTGGGGGATCGGTGAGGCGCCGACGCTCGTGCTGGCGGTCGTCGTGGCGGTGCAGTGGTTCCGCCGCGACGCCACCGAGACCCGGCGCCTCGACCGACAGGCCGACCGCGACGGCGACGCCGAGCTCAAGGCCTACAACGAGCGCCTGCGCCGGCTCCGCGACCACTCCGACTCCCGCTGACCCTCGCCCGCCCTCCTCCCCCTCTCGCGCCCCTCTCGCGCCCCCTCTCACAGTTGGGTGCTGAGATGGTTGCTCGGGCGACCACCTGAGCACCCGACTCGCGGTTCCTGGGGGAGCGGCTCGAGGTGCGGGAGGATGAGGGCATGCGCATCGCGGTGGTCCAGCTCGCCTACGGGGACGACGAGCCCTTCGACGCCCGGGTCGACCGGGTGGCGGGCATCGTCGCCGGGCTCTCGGGGCACGACCTCGTCGTCCTCCCCGAGCTGTGGGCCCCGACCGGCTTCGGCTACCAGGGCTGGGCCGACCAGGCACAGCCGCTCGACGGGCCGTGGTCGAGGTCGATGGCCGATGCCGCGCGCTCGGCAGCCGTCGTCCTCCACGCGGGGTCCTTCGTCGAGCAGCTCGACGCGCCCGGTCCCGACGGGAACGACCTCGCCAACACCTCGCTCGTCCTCGACGCGTCGGGGGCGACCCTCGGGGCGTACCGCAAGATCCACCGGTTCGGGTTCGGGGCGGGAGAGCCCCGGCTGATGGAGGCCGGCGAGGAGGTCGTCGTCCTCGACCTGCCGGACGGCGCCGGGGGGAGCGTCCGCACCGGGCTGTCGACCTGCTACGACCTGCGCTTCCCCGAGCTGTACCGCCGCCAGCAGGAGGCCGGCGCCGAGCTCCTCCTCGTCCCCGCCGCCTGGCCTGCGGCGCGCGTCGGCCACTGGACGCTGCTCGGCCGGGCGCGCGCCATCGAGAACCAGGCGGTCGTCGTCCAGGGCAACACCGGGGGGACCCACGCCGGCACGGCCATGGGCGGCCACAGCCAGGTCGTCGCGGCGACGGGAGAGGTCCTCGCCGAGGTCGCCCACGCCGAGGAGGGCGTCCTGTCGGTCGAGGTCGACCTCACCGCGACGACCGAGTACCGCCGAGCCTTCCCCGTGCTGCCCGACCGCCGCCTCTGACCCCCGGGGCTCGCCACGCCGCCCGCTCCCCTCCCTCACCTCGAGTCGGGTGCTCAGATGGCTGTCCGGACGGCCACCTCAGCACCCGACTCGCGAGATCTCGGGACGCCCAGGGCGATGAGGTCGCCGACCAGGCCGAAGGGCTCGTGCCGGACCTCGAACGCGGTGGCCCGGATGACGATGCGCGCGGCAGTCGTCAGGCCCCGTTGGCGCTTGACGTCCTCGCCGTACGACAGCACGTCGATGTGGAACGCGCCGTCGACCTCGAGAACGAGGACGCGCCCGTCGGGAAGGTCCCACTCGGCGTCGGTGTAGCGCCACCGGCCCCCACGGTCCTTCCTGCGCCGCTGGCGGGCGGGGACGGCGAGCCCCCAGCGTCGACAGAGCCTCAGGACGTCGACCTCCGCCAAGGACTGCGAACCGCCGGAGAGGTCGGCGAGGAGGGCCCGCAGGTCGGCGGCACGCCGGAGGGGCCGGAGGATGCGCACCCACGGGACGAGTCGCTCGGCCGTGGTGAGCCTCTGTTGGATGCACGCCGCGACCGCACCGAGCGCAGTGCGCACACTCGGCTCGGTCGAGGCGAAGAGCAGCACGGCGGGCTCGAGACGAGCTCGCGCGAGGCCGGCACCCGGGTGGCGCAGGACGTCGACCGACCTGCGCGTCCGCACGAACCGGACACCGGGCACGGAGTCGAAGGACAGGTCGTGCTCCACGTACACCGTCACCTCGTCGCGCGCCCATCCGCGGAGCCCGTGGAGACCAGCGGCCGTCAGACCGCCGATCAGCGCCTGCGGTCCAGCGTGCGCGACGGCGACGTGGAGGAGCTGCTCTCGCGACAACGGCCCGGTTGTCGTGGTGTAGACCGCGTGGGTCCGTTCCGTCCACCGGTCCGCCCGGACCTGGTTGCGCACGAAGGCCCGCGGGACGCACAGCTCGCGCAGGTCGCGCTCGCTGAGAACCCCCGCCTGCCGCGCCGCCCGTTGGTGCCACGTCTCGCCCACGGAGGGAGTCTGGTCCGGAGGGCGGATCGGCCCGAGGAGTTCTCCACACCCGACCTCCCGCTGCGAGTCGGGTGCTCAGGTGGTTGCCCTGACAGCCATCTCAGCACCCAACTCGGATGGGGGGAGGAGCCTGGCCCCGGTGGGGGTGGGAGGGTGGGGGGATGGACGCCGTGGTTCGTGAGCTCGTCGAGGCGATGCCGGACGGGGTCGTGACGACCGACCCGGACGCCCTCGAGAAGTACCGCTTCGACTGGACGCACGACGCGACCGCGGGCACCCCCCTGGCCGCCGTCCGCGCCGAGAGCGCCGAGCACGTCCAGGAGACCCTGCGCTGGGCCACCCGGCACGCCGTCCCCGTCGTCCCGCGCGGCGCCGGCTCGGGCCTGTCCGGCGGAGCGCTCGCCGTCGACGGCGGGGTCGTCCTCAGCCTCGAGCGGATGCGCGGCATCGAGATCGACACCGCCAGCCGGGTCGCCGTCGTCGAGCCGGGCGCCCTCAACGTCGAGGTCAAGAGGGCCGCCGCGGCCGAGGCCCTCTGGTACCCGCCGGACCCCAGCTCGTTCGAGATGTGCTCGATCGGCGGCAACATCGCGACCAACGCCGGCGGCCTGTGCTGCGTCAAGTACGGCGTCACCACCGACTACGTCCTCGGCCTCGACGTCGTCCTCGCCGACGGCACCCTCGTGGTCCTCGGAGGCAAGCGGGTCAAGGACGTCGCGGGCCTGTCGCTCCTCAAGCTCTTCGTCGGCTCCGAGGGCACCCTCGGCGTCGTCACCCGGGCGACCCTGCGCCTCCTGCCCGCCCAGCCGCCCGCGGCCACCCTCGTCGCGACCTTCCCCACCGTCGCCGCCGCGGCCGCCGCCGTCATCGAGCTCGGCCGCACGACGCGGGCCTCGATGGTCGAGCTCATGGACCAGGCCTCGGTCAACGCCGTCGAGGACTTCCGGCCCATGGGGCTCGACCGCGACGCCGGCGCCCTCCTCGTCATCCAGAGCGACGCCCCCGGGGCCGCCCGCGCCGAGGAGATCGCCACCGCCACGGAAGCGTGCGAGGTCGCCGGCGCCAAGGAGGTCTTCGCCACCGACGACCCCGAGGAGGGCGAGCTCTTCGTCCGCGCACGGAGGCTCCACTTCCAGGCGATCGAGTCACGCGGCACGGTGCTGCCCGAGGACGTCGGCGTGCCGGTGCCGCAGCTGCCCGCGCTGCTCGAGGCCGTCGCCGCCATCGCCGAGAGGCACGGGGTCGAGATCCCGATGGTGGCGCACGCCGGTGACGGCAACACCCACCCCGCGATCATCTTCACCCCGGGTGACGCCGACGCCGAGCGCCGGGCCCGCCTCGCCTTCGACGACGTCATGGCCGCGGCGATCGCCCTGGGCGGCACGATCACGGGCGAGCACGGCGTCGGACGCCTCAAGGCCGCCTCCCTCGAGGCCCAGCTCGGCCCCGACGTCATGGCGCTGACCCGCCGGGTCAAGGACGCCCTCGACCCGCAGGGCATCCTCAACCCCGGCTCGGTCCTCGCTCCCTGAGGACGACCGCCCGCCGCCCGTTGGACGGGGCCGGGCCTTCGGAGGAGACTCGAAGTGGCACCCCGCCGACCGGCGAGGCCGTCAGGAGGTTCCCATGTGGTGGATGTGGATCGTCGGGCTCGTCGTCGTCCTCGTCGGCGTGTACGTCCTCGAGCGACGCCGCGGCAGCCAGGGTGACGCCGGCGAGGAGGACCGCCACCTCAACCGTCCCGACATCCGCGGTGGCGGTGGGGGAGCAGCCGGCGACGGAGGCGGCTTCTAGCCGCTCCTCCCCACCGGCCCGGACTCTCGACACCGAACCCGGCACGAGGCATGCTGGCCGTCCACCCGCGGGCGTGGGTGGGAAGGGGAGGGCAGCATGGCGACGACGTTCGGCATCGTGATGATGGGCCTGCTCGTGCTGCTCGCCGTCGTGGGCGTCGTCCTCTGGGCCCGCCAGGTCTCTGCCGCAAGGCCCGTCGCACGCGACGGCCGACGAGCGAGGCCCCCTTCGAGGAGGAGTCGGCCGCGAGCCACCAGGCCCAGCGGTTCCAGGGACCGGGGAGCTGAGGCAGCCAGGTGGATGGTCAGCACCGTCGTCGGAGTGGTCGTCGTCGCGGCGGTGCTCGTGGACCGTCGGCGTCGGGGCGCGCGCACGCGCGGGTCCGGCGACGACACCTTCCGCGACGCGAGCTACGGCGAGGGCGCCGCCGCGGCCCAGACGATCCGGCGCACCGACCAGGGTGGCTGGAGCGGCTGACCGCCTGAGCGCGGTCCTGAGAGACACCTCAGAACATTCGACACACGTTCAACTCCGCAGGTGAGCGTGCGGGAGTAGGGTCACTGCGACCGCCGACCCCGACCCCACGGAGGAACTCATGTACATCGGTCTCGGCATCGTGCTCATCGTCATCGGCGCGATCCTCGCCTTCGCCCTCAACATCGACATCCCGGGTGTCGGCGACGACACCCTCGGGTACATCCTGATGATCGCCGGTCTCGCCGCGATCCTCCTCTCGTTCGCCATGCGTGGCCGCCGTCCCGGCGCCGTGACGACGACCCGGGAGAGCCACGTCGACCCCGGCACCGGCACCCGCGTCGACCGCACCGACATCGACCCCCGCTGAGGCTCGCTGCCACAGCCGGGACACACGCCGACGGCCCGCCCCCGACGTGGGGGCGGGCCGTCGGCATGTGGTGACCGAGCCGGGAGCGCGCTCCAGGGCAGCGCGCCCGACCCGGGGTCAGGACCTCAGAACGCCGACTCGGGCACGTCCATGAGGAGGGAGTCGGTCGCCTCGGCGACCGCGCGCTCGGCGGACAGGCGGGGGAGGACCTGGCGGGCGTAGAACTGCGCCGCCGCGACCTTGCCCTCGTAGAAGTCCCTGTCCTTGCCGGTGGCCCCGGCGGCGAGGGCGTCGAGCGCCACCGCGGCCTGGCGCAGGAGCAGCCAGCCGACGACGAGGTCGCCGGCGGCCAGGAGCAGACGCGTCGTGTTCTGGCCGACCTGGTAGAGGTTGTCGATGTCGCCGCCCTGGCGCACGTCGGCCTTCATCAGCTCGCCGACCATGAACCCGAGGATGCCCTGCACGTCCTCCATGCCCTGACCGAGCAGCTCGCGCTCGCGGTCGATCCGGCCGTCGTGGGCGCCGAGGTCCTTGGCGAACTCCTGGATCTGCGAGGACAGGACGGTCAGCGCCTGGCCCTTGTCGCGCACGATCTTGCGGAAGAAGAAGTCGAGCCCCTGGATCGCGGTGGTGCCCTCGTAGAGGGTGTCGATCTTGGCGTCGCGGACGTACTGCTCGACCGGGTAGTCCTGGAGGAAGCCCGACCCGCCGAACGTCTGCAGCGACTCGGTGCCCAGCAGCACCCAGGCCCGCTCGGACCCCAGGCCCTTGACGATCGGCAGGAGCAGGTCGTTGACGCGGCTCGCGATGTCGGCGGCCGAGCCCTTCTCGAAGACCTCCGACCCCGTGGTCAGGAGCTCGCGGTCGACGATGTCCTGCTGCGTCGCCGTGTAGAGGACGAGCGCGCGCAGGCCCTCGGCGTAGGCCTTCTGGGTCATGAGGGAGCGGCGCACGTCGGGGTGGTGCGTGATGGTGACGCGGGGCGCCGCCTTGTCGGTCATCTGGGTGAGGTCGGCTCCCTGGACGCGCTCCTTGGCGTACGCGAGGGCGTTGAGGTAGCCGGTCGACAGGGTGGCGATGGCCTTGGTGCCGACGAGCATCCGGGCGTTCTCGATGACGTGGAACATCTGCGCGATGCCGTCGTGCACGTCGCCGAACAGCGTTCCGACAGCGGGCTTGTCGCCACCGAAGGTCAGCTCGCAGGTCGTGGAGACCTTCAGGCCCATCTTCTTCTCGACGTTGGTGACGTAGACGCCGTTGCGCTCGCCGAGCTCACCGGTCTCGAGGTCGACGTCGAACTTCGACAGGACGAACAGGCTCAGGCCCTTGGTGCCCGGGGACGCGCCCTCGGGGCGGGCGAGGACGAAGTGCACGACGTTGTCGACCATGTCGGACTCGGCACTGGTGATGAAGCGCTTGACGCCGGTGAGGGTCCACGAGCCGTCGTCGTTCTGCACGGCCCTGGTGCGGCCGGCGCCGACGTCGGAGCCGGCGTCGGGCTCGGTGAGCACCATCGTGCAGTGCCAGCCCTTCTCGACGATCCAGCGGGCCATCTTCTTCTGGTCCTCGTTGCCGAGCAGGTGCATGAGCTTGGCGAAGGAGTAGGAGGCCGCGAACATCGCGAGGGCCGGGTTGGCGCCCAGGAGCATCTCGTTGACCGCCCAGCGCAGGCTCGGCGGGGCCACCGTGCCCCCGAGCTCGGCGGGCACGTCGATGTTCCAGAAGCCGCTCTCGCGGTAGGCGTCGAACGAGGCCCTGAACGAGGCGGGCATCGTGACGGCCTGGGTCTGCGGGTCGTAGACCGGGGGGTTGCGGTCGGCGTCCTGGAAGGACTCGGCGAGCTCGTTCTCGGCGAGCCGCGAGACCTCCTTGAGCATCTCGCGGGCGGTGTCGGCGTCGAGCTCCTCGTAGGGGCCCGAACCGAGGACGTCGGCGCGACCGAACACCTCGAAGAGGTTGAACTCGATGTCGCGCAGGTTGCTCTTGTAGTGGCCCATGGCCGCAGTCCTCCTGGTGGCGAGTGAGCGCTTGCTTACCAGTGTGCTACCCACCGGTAACAAATGCAAGGGGAACCGGATGATGCCGCAGGTGGCGGTGGGCGCGGCGCGGGGCATACTCGGGCGCGTGAGCATCCTCCCCGTGGCGCTGCGCCGGCCGGTCGTGGCGCGCGACACGAGCGAGCACCACCGGGCCGCCACGCCCCTCGAGCTCCTCTTCGACCTCGTCTTCGTCGTCGCGATCGCGAGCAACGCCGCCGAGCTGCACCACGGGCTGTCGGCGGCGCACTACGGCACGGTCGGCGGCTACCTCATGGCCTTCTTCGCCATCTGGTGGGCGTGGATGAACTACACGTGGTTCGCCTCGGCCTACGACAACGACGACGTCGTGTTCCGGCTGCTCACCTTCGTCATCATGTCCGGCGCCCTCTTCCTCGCCGCGGGGGTGCCCGACCTGTTCGCCGACGGCTCGTCGGCCACCGCCGTGACGGGCTACGCGGTCATGCGCTTCGGGATGGTGGGGCTGTGGCTGCGCGCCGCCGCCGGCCACCCCGAGCGGCGGCAGACCGCCCTCTGGTACGCGGGCGGCATCGCCGTCGTGCAGCTGCTGTGGATCGCGCGGCTCTGGGTCCCCGAGGCGTGGTGGGTGCCCACCTTCCTCCTGCTCGTCGTCGCCGAGCTGCTCGTCCCGGTGCTCGCCGAGCGCAACCACGGGTACACCCCGTTCCACCCGCACCACATCGTCGAGCGCTACGGCCTCCTCGCGATCATCGTCCTCGGGGAGGTGATCCTCTCCTCGGTCCAGGCGGTGCAGGGGGTCATGGCCGCGCCCGAGGACCCCGAGGCGTCGGGCGGCCACGTCGCGCCCTTCGCGGCCGAGCCGGCCGGCGGTGCCGCAGCCCTCGACGGCGGGATGGCACCCCTCGTCCTCGGCGGGCTGCTCATCGTCTTCGCGCTGTGGTGGACCTACTTCTCGCGGGACCACGTCCGAGCCATCGAGGAGGGAGGGCGCTCGGTGTGGGTGTTCGGGTACGGCCACTACCTCGTCTTCGCGGGGATCGCCGCGGTGGGCTCGGCCATCGCGGCCGCGGTCGACGTCGTGCAGGGCGATGCCGAGGCCGGGACCCGTGCGGTGGCGCTGGCCCTGGCGATCTCCCTCGGTGTCGTCGCCCTCACGCTGTCGGCCCTCCACGCCCTCGGCGACCACGAGTCGGCGCGCACGATGGTGCCGGCCGTCGCCGTCACGCTCGCCTGCCTCCTCGTCGCCCTGCTCGTGCCGTCGATGGGGACGGCCGTCCTCCTCATGGGCCTGGTGCTCTCGGCCCTCGTCGCCCAACGCGTCTGGTCGACGCGCGGCGGGCTGCAGGAGCGGCCCGATGACGTCGCCCGCCGAGCGCTCGGTCGTCGACCGGGCCCGTCGCCTCGTCGACGAGGGGCACGTCTGGCAGGCGCGCGACCTCCTCGAGGAGCACGTCGAGTCCGAGCGCGACACCGAGGCGCTGACCGCCCTCGGCGACGTGCTCCACGCCATGGGGGACCTGCCGCGCGCCGGTGCCGTGTGGTTCGCGGCCGGGGCGAAGGGTCCCGAGGTCGACGGTGCGGTCGCGGCCTGGCGCGAGCAGACGGGGGAGGACTTCGTCGCGATGTGGCGCTCGCTGCCGGCCTCGGCGCGCAAGGAGCCGCGGCCGCGGCGCATCGAGGCGCTGCGCGAGCGGGCCCGCGCCACCCAGGGGTCGGAGTCCCAGGGCTCCGCCGACGACGGACCGCCCCGCGCCGACGTCCCCGACCTGCCCGACGTCGAGGCCGAGGGCTTCGACGGGGCGTGGCTGATGGCGTGGGTGCTCGCGATCCTCTTCGTCGTCCTCGCCGTCATCGGGTTCGTCACCGTGCTCGGCTGGGTCGTGCCGGGCTGACCGGTCAGCTGAACCGGACGCGGTAGTGGTCGAGGAGCCCCGCGTGACGACCCGCGCTCGGCACGACCTCGCCGCGGTCGAGGTACGTCGCCAGGTCGTCGAGGATGGCGTGCCACCCGGCGCCGAGGCTGACGGGGTGGCAGCGGTCGTTGACGTCGTAGGTGACCCGGAGCCTGGTGCCTGCCTCGACGTCGTCGAGCCGGAACTCGATGGCGGTGTCGGGGGCCGTCCTGGCTCGACCAGGTGAGTCGAAGCACGGACGGCTCGACCACCTCGACCACCCGGCCCGTGACGCCGGGACCGGAGTCCTCGAGCGAGACCTCGGATCCGACGACCGGGTCGAGCCTCCCGGGGAAGAACCACGCGGCACGGGGGAGCGGTGTCGTGATCGCCGTCCACACGCGGGTTCGCGGGTGCGCCATGATGCGCTCGAACTCAAGACGCGGGTCGACCGGGTCGTCGACGTACGTCGCGTCGGACCGCGGCAGGCGTGCCGCTGCGTGGTCGGGGGTCACGGGTCTCTCCGTTCGAGGAAGGGCCTTCCATGTGGCGGGGGCGAGTCCCGACCGGGGGACCGTCGCCACGAGCCGCATAATAGGTGACCGTTCGGTCACCTGTGAAGGCCTCGACCGCGGGGCGCTCCCGGGGCAGGGCCCGGGCCGGTGTCAGTAGCAGCCGGTGACCGTCGCCGCGAGCATGTCGACGTTCTGCTTCAGCGTCGTCGTCGAGTCCTTGCCGTTGACGACGAAGGCGAAGACCTTGAGCCGGCCGTCGGCGCCCTTGGTGAAGCCGGACAGCGCGACGACGTCGGAGAGCCGGCCCGTCTTGGCCCACAGCTTCCCGGCGGCGCACTTGGACTGCGCCGTGACGAAGCGCTTCGAGGACGCCGAGAGGGTGCCGGTGCGACCCGCCGTGGGCATGCCCTCGGCCGACCGCAGCGGCCACAGCTCGGGGTGGGTGGTCCACGCCGGGGTCGACGACCCTGGGCGAGCTGGACGGCGCTGATCGTATCGGCCCGCGACAGGCCCGACCCGTCGTAGAGGACGGCCGCGCTCAGGCCCTGCTGGCCGAGGACGAGCGCCTGCGCCGAGCGGGCCCCGGTCCAGGTCGAGCCCTTGCCCTTGGCGACGCCGACGAGCTTGTGCAGCGACTCGGCGATCTCGTTGTCGCTGACGAGCAGCATCCGGTTGACCGTCGTCGACAGCGGGGCGCCCTGCGAGCTGGCGAGCACCGGGGCCGTGGGGGCCGCGTCGGCCCGGCCGTAGTAGCCGGCGGCGGTGATGCCGTAGGCCTTGAGCCGGTCGCGGAAGTAGCGGCCGACGTCGGCGCTGGTGTCGGAGGAGTCGCGCTGGTCGCGGACCAGGCCGCGCACGGCGGTGATCGAGTCGGGGACGTAGCTCGACTTCCAGCCGGTCGCGAGCGAGGGGGTGGGGAAGACGTCGTCGTCGACGTACACGCGGACCGGCGCGACGGTGAGGCCGCGCTGGGTGAGGACGTAGGAGACGGTCCGGGCCATCGCGTCGAGCTGGGCGCTGCTCAGGCTCGGGTCGCCGGACCCCTCGATGACGACGCGGTCGGCCGCCGTCCCGTCGACGACCTTGGTCGTGAAGCGCTTCGTCGGGCCGAAGGCGGTGAGGGCGTTCGAGGCCGTGACGAGCTTGTTCGTCGAGGCCGGCATCAGGGCGGTCGTGCCGTTCTTCGACCAGACGAGGCGGTTGGAGGTCGCGTCGATGACGGCGCCCGAGAAGGCGGTGCCGAAGCGGGCCGTCGTCGCGCGGCTCGTGAGGGCGGACTTCATCCGGAGGTCCGCGGCGGAGCCGGCGTAGGTGCCGGTGAAGACCCGACCCGAGCTCGAGGTGACGGGCGACGGGGAGCCCGTCGCGGCGGTCGCGGCGTTCGCGGTGCCCGTGGTCCCGGCGAGGAGGGCGGCCGCGGCGGCGACGGCCAGGACGGCGGTCGCCGTGGCGGGTGCTCGGCGGGAGGTGGTGCGGCGGACGGTGGTGCTCATGGCAGGGGGCCCCTCGGCGGCTGGTACGGCTGTGACCAACGGTGCCCCTGCGACGTCGGTTGCTGACGCAGAGGGTAGCCCCGGGGGGTACCGGATGTCCCCTGCTCGCGCCGATCGGGCCGAACGGGTGAGTCAGACCAGGGTCAGGGCCCAGCCGAGGCTGGCGGTGGCAGCGGCCGAGGCGACGACGCGCACGAGGTTCCACCGCACCCAGGTCGGCTCCTCGAGGGCGGCACGCGCGGTCGTCGCCGCGTAGCGGCCTTCGCCGCCCGCCATCTGCTTGAGGGCGTCGTTGCGCGGCAGGTGGACGACGGCCGTGACGACCGTGGTGACGACGTGGAGGACGAGCGCGGCGACGACCCACCAGCGCGACGGCTGGCCCCAGCCGGTGGCGAGGGCGGCGACCGTCAGGACGGGGGCCCCGAGGAAGGCCGTCGCCATGAAGACCGGGTTGACGATCGAACGGTCGAGGGCGGCGAACGCGGCGACGGCGGGCTCGTCGGGGAGGCGCTTCATCGCGGGCATCACGGTGTGCGCGTAGAAGAGGTAGACGCCGGCCAGCAGACCGCTGGTGAGCGTCGCCGCGACGAGGACGATCCGGGCCGGCTCCATGCGTCCGAGGCTAGCGGGGTGGCGGGCCCGCCAGCCGCTGCGCGTCCTCGCGCCGCTTGTGCGCGATGTCGACGCCGATCCCGAAGACGACGACGCCGAGCATCGACAGCCGCACGGGTTGCGACATCGGGACGTAGGCGAAGGCGACGACCGCGATCGTGAAGGTCATGAGGTAGACGAGTCCCCAGAAGGTCCATCTCAGACCGGCGACGAGGATGCCGGGAGTCATGGTCGGGGAGCGGGGGCCGAGGCGGTGCGGCGGGGGGTCCGGGGCTGCATGCTTCATCGTGCCGCTCCTTGGGGCCGGATGGGGGTTTGCGTGCCCCGCCCGTGCGAAACCTTCGTCGGAGCCGGTGACGGGATCGTTCTCGAGGGGCTCGCTGCGCTCGCGGGGGGTCGTCCCGATTCCCGGCCATGACCCGGGGTCAGCGCATGACGAGACCCCGAGACGAAAAGCGTGTCGGGGGTCTCGTCATGCGCTGAGCCGGTGACGGGAATCGAACCCGCGTGTCCAGCTTGGGAAGCTGGCGCTCTACCATTGAGCTACACCGGCGAGCCGGGTCGAGAACCGTCAGGTCCTCCCCGGCGCCGACACTCTAGCCGAACCCGCGGGCCCCACTCGACGCGCCCTCCGGGCTCCGCAGGGCCCGCCGGGTAGCCTGTCCTCGTGCTCCTCTCCGACCGTGACATCCGCGCCGAGGTCGACGCCGCAGGTCCGTTTCGACCCCTGGGACCCGGCGATGATCCAGCCGAGCAGCGTCGACGTCCGCCTCGACAAGTTCTTCCGGCTCTTCGACAACCACAAGTACCCGGTCATCGACCCGTCGCTGGACCGGCCGACCTCACCCGGCTCGTCGAGGTCGACCCGGCCGAGGGGTTCGTCCTCCACCCGGGGGAGTTCGTGCTCGGCGACACCCTGGACACCGTCTCGCTCCCCGACGACCTCGCCGCCCGCGTCGAGGGCGAGTCGAGCCTGGGTCGGCTCGGCCTGCTCACCCACGCGACCGCCGGCTTCGTCGACCCCGGGTTCACCGGCCACGTCACCCTCGAGCTGAACAACGTCGCGACCCTGCCGATCATGCTGTGGCCCGGGATGAAGATCGGGCAGCTCGCCTTCTTCCGGCTCTCCTCCCCGTCCGAGAACCCGTACGGGTCCGAGAAGTACGGGTCGCACTACCAGGGCCAGCGCGGCCCGACGGCCAGTCGCAGCTTCCAGAACTTCCATCGCGCCGACGTCTGAGGCCGGGGCCGTGCAGGGGCAGGGACCGGGTCGGGGACGGACGCAGGAGCAGGGCGAGGGCCGGGGCGAGGGCCGGGGTGACATCCGGTGCCACGTCGGCTCCGAACTCCCTCACGACACCGGACCACCGGGCCCCCACCCCGACCGAGGACGCGCATGAAGAAGCCGAGCACCGGCGTGGCAGAGGACGCCGACGTGCACGACGACGTCGCACCGGACGAGCCCGTCACCGACCGTGACCTCGAGCGCGAGCTCCTCGACCCCGACGGCGGTGGCGGCGCCGAGCTGCGCGGCCACGTCCCCGACGACCCGCAGGGCGTCGTCCTCGTCCTCCACGGTGGGGCCGAGGACAGCCACGCCGCGGTGGCCTGGTGGCGCCTCGCCGTCATCCGGATGGCGCCCTTCGCCGCCGCCGTCGAGAGCCGCGGCGGCGACCGCCTCGCCGTGCTGCGCCTGAAGAACCGCGTCCGCGGCTCGAACGGCGAGCGACAGGACCCCCTCACCGACGCCCGGTGGGCCCTCGACCGCATCCGCCACGTCCTGCCCGGCGTGCCGGTGTCCTCGTCGGCCACTCGATGGGCGGCCGCGTCGTCCTGCGCCTCGCTGGCGACCCCGACGTCGTCGGCGTCGCGGCCCTCGCGCCGTGGGTCGGAGCGACTCGGTCCTGGCCCGCCCCGGGACCCCTGTGCTGCTCGCCGACGGCAGCCGCGACCGGATCACCGACCCGCGGCGCACGCGCTGCTCGCTTCGCGCCTCTACGACGCGGCGTCAACGTCCGCAGCGTGATGATGGAGAACGACACCCACGCGATGCTCCGCGACGCCGGCGCCTGGCACCCCCTCGTGCGGGACTCGTCATCGAGGTGCTCGACCTAGACGAAGCCTGACGACGCCCGAGGGCGAGGAGCACGGCGCACCACACCATCGCCCCGCGGTATCTCGACGCCATCGCCTCGCGACCGAGGTAGTCGTCGCCCGCCAGGCCGACGAGGCCGGGAGGGCTGCGACCGCCAGGAGCGAACCGGCTCGGGCGAGCGCGTTGTTACACCGCGCGCGACGGCCAGGCGGTCGGGGGGGCCGAGGATCGCGGCGGTCAGGGGGGAGACGAGCAGGGCCAGCCGAGCGAGAAGGACGACCATGCCGGGCAGGACCGTCAGCCACGAGGGGGAGTCGGTGGCCGCGAGGAGGAGGAGGGCACCGGCCGCGCACACGAGCGGCCCGACGGTCATCGGCATCGAGGGCCGGTGCGCTGGGCGACGCCGCGGCACGGCTCGACAGGAGCATGAGGGCGATGGTGATCGGCAGGCCCGACAGGCCGGCCTCGAGCGCACTCCACCCGGCGGCCTGGAGCTGGAGGGTGACGAAGAGGGAGACCCCGCCGAGGGCGCCGTAGACGAGCAGGGTCATCGCGTTGGCCGCGGAGAAGATCCGGTTGCGGAACATCGCGAGGTGGACCATCGGGTGGGCCGAGCGCCGTTCGACGACGAGGAACCCGACCGCACTCACGACCGCGACCACCCACGCGAGGCGTCACCACCGACCCGCCCGACTCGCCGGAGGCGGTGAGGGCGTACGTCGCCGCTCCGAGGGAGAGGACGGTGAAGGCTGCGCCGAGGACGTCGAACCTGCCTGTGGCAGAGGGGTCCTGACTCTCCGGGACGGCCCGTCTCGTGAGGAGGACCACGACGATGCACAGCGGGACGTTGATGGCGAAGATCCACCGCCAGCTCGCGTGGTCGACGATCCAGCCGCCGACGATCGGTCCGAGCGCGCCGGCGATGCCGGACAGGCCGGCCCACGTGCCGATGGCGGCGGCGCGGTCCTCGGGGCGGAACGAGGCCTGGATGAGGGCGAGGGCACCGGGCGTCAGCAGGGCCGCACCGACGCCCTGCAGGACGCGCAGCGCCACGAGCTGCCCCGGCGTCTGGGCCAGCGCGCACAGGGCCGAGGCGACGGCGAAGGCGGCGACGCCGACGAGGTAGACCCGTCGCCGGCCGTGCCGGTCGCCGAGCGCTCCGCCGACGAGGACGAGCGAGGCCAGGGCCAGCAGGTAGCCGTTGACGATCCACTGGAGCTGGGCGAGGGAGGCGTCGAGGTCGCGGCCCATCGTCCGCAGCGCGACGTTGACGACCGAGCCGTCGAGGATGGCGACGCCCGAGCCGAGCGTCAGCCCCGCGAGCACCCGCCGACCGCGCACGGAGCTGCGGTCGAGGAACGCCGGGGCCTCGGTCACGACCCATGAGTACCACGTCGGGACGACGACGACCCGTCGGTCGCCTCCGCGGCCTGTTCGGTGGGCCCCCGACGTCCGTGCAGGTCGAGGCCTCGACACGAAGACCCACCCGTCGTCCCGCTCGGCTAGGTTTGGACACCAGTCGGAGACCTCCAGGGGGCCCATGATCCGGTTCGATGCCGTGACCAAGCAGTTCCCGGACGGGACGACGGCGGTCGACGACCTGTCGCTCACCGCTCCCACGGGCAAGATCACCGTGTTCGTCGGCCCCTCGGGCTGCGGCAAGACCACGTGCCTGCGGATGGTCAACCGGATGATCGAGCCGACCCGCGGCACGATCACCGTCGACGGCCAGGACACCGGCCGGATGGACGAGGCCGATCTGCGCCGCGGCATCGGCTACGTCATCCAGCACGCCGGGCCTGTTCCCGCACCGCACGGTCGTCGACAACATCGCGACGGTGCCGCTGCTGCTGGGCTGGGACAGAAGGCGGACGCCCGCGCGATCGCGCGAGCTGCTCGAGCGGGTCGGGCTGGCCCCGGAGCTCGGCGACCGCTACCCGGCGCAGCTCTCGGGCGGCCAGCAGCAGCGCGTCGGTGTGGCCCGTGCGCTGGCCGCCGATCCGCCGGTGCATGCTCATGGACGAGCCGTTCTCCGCGGTCGACCCGGTCGTGCGCGACGAGCTCCAGGACGAGTTCCTCCGCCTGCAGTCCGAGCTCGGCAAGACGATCGTCTTCGTCACCCACGACATCGACGAGGCCGTGAAGCTCGGCGACCAGGTCGCGGTGCTGCGGGTCGGCGGCAAGCTCGCCCAGTTCGACGACCCTCCGCACCTGCTGGCCCAGCCGGCCGATGACTTCGTCGCCGAGTTCGTCGGGCGCGACCGGGGCTACCGCGCACTGGGCTTCACCAGTCCCCGGGTGCCGCTGGGCTCCGAGCTGACCACGTCGTGGCTGGGAGGTCGCCGACGCCCGCCGACTGGCGGGTCGTCGTCGACGGCGAGGGCAGGCCGCAGGGCTGGGTCGAGCCGCGCCCGCCGGGCGTCCACCGTCCCCGCGCACGTCGTCCCCGGTGGTCGCTGCACGCGTCGCGTCGAGACGGATCGCTGCGCAGCGCGCTCGACGCCGCGCTGTCGTCGCCGTGCCGGCCAGGGCGTCACCGTCGACGAGAGCGTCGCCGGCTCGATCGCGGCCGACGACGTGCTGCGGGCGCTCGAGGGCGCAGCGCAAGCCGCGGAGATCGGCGGCCCGAGCGCGACGCCGCCGACCGGTCCACGGCGGGGTGGCCTGAGTCTCCGGGGACGATGCCGGGTGGGACTGGATTCCCCGCAACTGGCGCACGGTGCTCGACCTCGGGTTGCTCGCGACCACGTGTGCTGTCGTTCGTGCCGGTGATCGTCGCGCATCCTGGCGTCGATCCCGCTCGGCTGGCTGGCCAGCCGCGGCCCCGGTGCCCGCGCGGTCCTCTGCCCGCGGCCGGGCTGCTCTACACGATCCCGTCGCTCGCGCTGATCATCGTGTTGCCCGAGATCCTCGGCACGAAGATCCTCGACCCGATCAACATCATCGTGGCGCTGACGATCTACACCGTCGCGCTGCTCGTCCGCTCGGTCGCCGACGGGCTGCGGGCGGTGCCCGACCTCGTCGGCGGCGGCCACCGCGATGGGCTACCGACCGGGCATGCGCTTCTTCTCGGTGGAGCTGCCGCTCGCGATCCCGGTCCTGATCGCCGGCCTGCGGGTGGCCACGGTGTCCAACATCAGCATCATCTCGATCGCGCGCTCATCGGCGTCTCCCAGCTCGGCGACCTCTTCATCGACGGCTACAACCGGGTGATCTGGGGCGGCTCGCGACCGGTGTCGTCTCCTGCGTCCTGCTCGCCCTCCTGCTCGACGGCCTGATCGTCGTCGTCACCCGGCTCGTCACGCCGTGGCGGGCGGCCCAGGGAGGACGCGCATGATCCCCTCGCTCCTCTCGTGGTTCACCGACCCGGTCAACTGGTCGGGTCCCGACGGCATCCCCGCCCGCCTCCTCGAGCACCTCCAGTACACGCTGATGTCGCTCGTCGTCGCGGCCGTCATCGCCATCCCGCTGGGTCTGTGGGTCGGCCACACCGGCCGCGCGCGCTGGCTGGTGTCGCTGGCCAACTCGCTGCGTGCCGTCCCCACGCTCGGGCTGCTGTTCGTCGTGGCGCTGTGGCTGGGGCCGAAGATCCAAGGTGACCTCGCGTTCACCGTGCCGAGCGTCCTCGTCCTGGCGCTCCTCGCCATCCCGCCGCTGCTCGCCGGCGACCTACGCGGGCATCGAGGCCGTCGACCCCGCGGCCCGTGACGCCGCGAAGGGCGTCGGGATGACCGGGTCGCAGGTCCTGCGCCAGGTCGAGCTGCCCAACGCCCTGCCGCTGCTCTACTCCGGGATCCGCTCCGCCGTCCTCCAGGTCGTGGCGACGGCGACGATCGCCGCGTTCATCGGGCTGGCGGCCGGGCCGCTACCTCATCGACGGCATCGCGCTCGGCGACTACGCCCGCGCGGCCGGAGGGGCCGTCGTCGTCGCCCTGCTCGCTCTCGTGCTCGACGGCCTCCTCGCCCTCGCCCAGCGGCGCACCGTCTCGCCCGGCCTCGGAGGGACTCGCCGCCCTGTCGGTGGTCGGGGGAAGGATTCCCCTGCCCCGGAGGTTGAGGCCGACGCCGCTGTTGCCGCTGTCTCCCCGCGCTTCCCCGCCTGACCCGTCCCCGTCCGTCCCCGACCGACCCGGCACATCCCAGATCCTGACCCGCACGCACCACCCACCACCCCCGCGCCCACCCACCTGAAGGGACCACTCCCATGAAGCGCAGAACCTTCGCCACCGTGATCGCGGCGGCCTCGATCGTCGGGCTCACCGCCTGCGGCGGCGGCAGCGACCCCCTGGCCTCCGACACCGCGTCCGGCTCGGCCACCTCGGCCGCCCCGGGCGGTGCCATCGTCGTCGGCGGCGCCAACTTCTCCGAGTCCACGCTCCTCGCCGAGATCTACGCCGGTGCGCTGCGCGCCAAGGGCGTCGACGCGACGACGAAGCCGAACATCGGCTCGCGCGAGATCTACCTGCGCGCGCTCGAGGACAACTCGGTGCAGGTCTTCCCCGAGTACACCGGCGCCCTGGCGTTCAACTACGACAAGGACTACGCCGGCACCGACCCCGAAGAGGTTCTACGCGCACGTCAAGGAGGTCCTCCCGGACACCCTGACCGTGCTCGACAAGTCATCGGCCGAGGACAACGACTCGATCGTCGTGACCAAGGAGACGGCCGACAAGTACCAGCTGAAGACCATCGAGGACCTCAAGGCCGTCGCCGGTGACCTCACCCTCGCGGCGCCGCCGGAGTTCAAGGAGCGCCCGCAGGGCATCCCCGGCCTCACCAAGGCCTACGGCGTCACGTTCGGCTCGTTCCGCCCGCTGACGGGTCAGGGCATCATCCAGGCCCTGAAGAACAAGCAGGTCGACGCGGCGAACATCTACTCCACCGACCCGTCCATCGCCGCCAACGGCTTCGTCGCGCTCGAGGACACGAAGAAGAACTTCGGGTCGCAGAACATCGTCCCGCTGGTGCGGGCCGACAAGGCCGACCAGGTTAAGGAGGCGCTCAACGCCGTCTCCGCGAAGCGACGACCGAGACGATCGCCGGCCTCCTCAAGGAGACCGACATCGACAAGAAGGACCCCGAGGCCGTCGCCGAGGCGTTCCTCAAGGCCAACGGCCTCGCCTGACCCGACCCCCGGGCTTTTCGGCCCGGATGACGAGGGCCCGGTGCGCATGGTGCGCACCGGGCCCTCCGTCATGCTCGGGGATTCGGCTCCCCATCCGCGTCGTGTGCTCAGGTGGCTGCTCGAGCGACCACCTGGAGTACACGACTCGAGAGTCGTCAGTCCCAGGGGTCGGGCTCGTCGAGGTCTTCGGGTCGCCGGTGAAGTCGCCGCCGGCTCCGGAGGCGGGCTTCTCCGTGGCTACCTCCGCCTCGCTCATCCGCTGCGGCCTCACCCTCGGGCGTACCGGATTCGACCAATTGGTCACTCTGGGTACGGCTGGTGTCCTCGCCGGAGGCCGGCTCAGCGGGAGGAGTGGCGACCGGGCGGGGGTGGCCGTGTCGGCGGGCTCGTCCCAGGGGTCGACGTCGTCCGTTGCGACAGCGGCCGGGCGCGGGGGCCGCGGGCTCCGGGGCGGGCCTGCTCCTCGACCTCGTCGTACCGGGATTCGACCGATAGGTCACTCTGGGTACGGCTGGTGTCCTCGCCGGAGGCCGGCTCAGCGGGAGGAGTGGCGACCGGGGCAGGGGTGGCAGTGTCGGCGGGCTCGTCCCAGGGGTCGACGTTGTTCGTCGCGACAGCGGCCGGTTCGGGGGCCGCGGGCTCCAGGGCGGCCTGCTCCTCGACCTCGTTCCGTACCGGGATCGACCGATAGGTCACTCTGGGTACGGTCGGCGTCCTCGTCGGAGGCCGGCTCAGCGGGAGGAGTGGCGACCGGGGCGGGGGTGGCCGTGTCGGCGGGCTCGTCCCAGGGGTCGACGTCGCCGGTCGAGGAGGCCGTAGGTTTCGGCGTGGCGCCGGCGGTGGCGGTGGCGGCTGGCTCGTCCCACGGGTCGACATCGTCCGTCGAGACAGCAGCGGCAGCCTCGAGCTTCTCGGGCGTGGGCTCGCCCTCGGAGGCGGCAGCCTTGTCGGTGACGCTGTCCGGCTCGTCCCAGGGGTCGGCCTCTGCGGCGGGTGCGTCGGCGGGCTTGGTCTGGGCGGTGGGGTGCTGCCGGCTCGTCCCAGGGGTCGGTCTCTGCGGCGGGTGCGTCGGCGGGCTTGGTCTGGGCGGTGGGTGCTGCCGGCTCGTCCCACGGGTCGGGTCCCTCTGCGGCGGGTGCGTCGGCGGGCTTGGTCTGGGCGGTGGGTGCTGCCGGCTCGTCCCACGGGTCGGCCTTTGCGGCGGGTGTGTCGGCGGGCGTGGTGTGGGCGGCGGCGGGTGCTTTCGGGCCCCTCGTCCCACGGGTCGCCCTCGTCGGCGGGTGCCGAAGTCCCCGCTGCCGTCGCCTCTCCCGTGGCAGCATCAGCAGTCGCGGCAGCAGCACTCGCATCGGCCGCGGCGCCAGCGGAACCGGCACCGGCAGGCGGAGCAGAACCGGACTGGACCGGCATACTCCGCAGACTCGGACGCGACCGCGGCGGCAGCGGACTCGTCCACGGACTCGCCCGAGTCCTCCTGGCCGTGACGCACCGCAGCGAGCAGCATCTGCGCGACGTCGACGACCTCGACGTCCTCGCCGACACCCTTCGGACCGCTTGGCCGTGAGGCCGTTGGAAATCATGTACGCGGCAGAACGGCAGCCGATGGCGATGCGCTCCGCACCGGTCGCGAGGGCCTCCTCGGTGCGGGTCACGTTGATCCGGCCGCCGAGCTTCTCCTCCATCGACATGCGGGCGCCACCGGCGCCACAGCAGCAGGACTTCTCCTTGGTGCGCTCCATCTCGCGCAGCTCGACACGGGCAGGGCACCGAGGAGCTCACGCGGCGGGCGTAGACGTCGTCGTGGCGGCCGAGGTAGCAGGGGTCGTGATAGGTCACCGTGGCGGCAGTCGACGCCGCGTTCTTGGCGGACGACATCCCGGGGACGTCGGCCGGACGCGCCAGGGCACGAGCTTCTTCTCCCGGACCAGCCGGTTCAGCAGCTGCGTGTGGTGGACGACTTCGAACGTGCCGCCGAGGTCGGGGTACTCGTTCTTGATCGTGTTGAAGCAGTGGGCGCAGGTGACGACGATCTTCTGGACGCCCATCTCGCCGAACGTCTCGATGTTCTGCTGGGCGAGCATCGAGAAGAGGATCTCGTTGCCGGCGCGGCGGGCGGAGTCACCGGTGCAGGTCTCGCCGTCCCCGAGCACGGCGAAGGACACACCGGCCGTGTCGAGGAGCTCCGCCACGGCACGGGTGGTCTTCTTGGCGCGGTCCTCGTAGGCACCGGCGCACCCGACCCAGAAGAGGTAGTCGACCTCCGAGGCCGACTCGATGGAGTTGTTGCCCTTGCCGCCGAGGGTCTTCACCTCGAACGGCAGGTCCTTGGCCCAGTCCAGGCGGGCCCGCGAGCCCATGCCCCACGGGTTGCCCTTGGACTCGAGGTTCTTGAAGAGGCCACCGAGCTCGGACGGGAAGGCCGACTCGATGAGCGTCTGGTAGCGGCGCATGTCGACGATGTGGTCGACGTGCTCGATGTCGACGGGGCACTGCTCGACGCACGCGCCACAGGTGGTGCACGACCACAGCACGTCCTGGTCGATGACGGCATCCGGACCATGAGGGTCGTATGCCGCGAGCGGGTTCCGGATGTCGTAGCCGGTCTCGCCGATGAGGGGGAGCTCCGCGAGTGCCGTCGTGGCTGCGGGCAGTGACGCGCGGGCCTCCTCGGAGGCGAGCAGCCAGGGTGACTTCGCGTTGGCGTGGTCACGCAGCGCCATGACGAGCAGCTTGGGGGAGAGCGGCTTCTCGGTGTTCCAGGCAGGGCACTGCGACTGGCAGCGACCGCACTCGGTGCACGTGGAGAAGTCGAGCAGGCCCTTCCAGGTGAAGTCCTCGACCTTGCCGACACCGAGGACCGGCTCCTCTTCGGACTCAGAGTCCTCGTCGTCGTTCTCCGCGGCGGCTTCCATCGCCTCCATCGAAATCCGACCGTCCCCCATCGTCATCGGCTTGAGGTTGCCCAGGGCGGTGGCACCGGACGCCTCCCGCTTGAACCAGATGTTGGGGAACGCGAGGAAGCGGTGCCACGCGACACCCATCGTCGGGGTGAGCGAGATGGTGATCATCCACGCGAACGAGATGATGATCTTGATCGTCGCGACGATGACGATGGCCGTCTCGAGGGCGCCGAGCGAGAGGCCAGAGAAGGTGCCCGCGAGCCAACCCGTGAGCGGGAAGTGCAGCGCGAGGCCTTCGGCCGGGTTCTCGCTCCTGACGAGGGCCGCCTCGAGGACGCGAAGGGTCAGGATGCAGAGCGTGACGCCGAGGATCGTGAACTCGACGTAGTAGGCGTGCCACCAGTTGGAGCCGAAGAAGCGCGAACGCCGGCCCTTCTCCCCTGCGGCAGAACGCGGGTGCTGACGCTGACGGATCACGATGAGCGCGATGATCCCGAGGAGGCCACCCCACGCGAAGAGCTCTGTCATCCACTCGAACGGCGGGAAGTGCCCGATGACCGGGAGCACCCAGGACGGGTCGATGAGCTGCCCGAAGGCGTTGACCAAGGTGCCGATCAGCAGCATGAACGACAGCGCGGTGAACCAGTGCGCGACGGCCACGACGGGCAGTCGCGCCATGCGGGTGTGGCCGAGGAACTCCTTGGTCAACGTCCACGAGCGCGCCAGCGGTGCGTCGGTGCGACGCGGATCCGGCTGTCCGACACGGTAGAGCGCCACGAAGCGCCCGATCTGGCGGAAGAGCAGGGCCCATCCGACGAGCGGCACGACGGTGCACAGCACGAGGGCGACGACCTGGACGGGGCCGAGGCCGCCGAACGCGCTCGTCGGGCATCGGGATGACGTCGCTGGCCAGGGCGGGCGCGAGCAGGGCTGACCATGTCGCGCAGCCTACCGGCGGGTAAGCGCGCCGCTCAGCCTGCCTGTGACGACCGTCAACGATCGGACGCCGGCCGCGGTCGAGAGGTCGAGCAGCCGACGACCGCCGCGGCCCGGCCTGTCCTTCTCGGGGCACCCCGTTCGTCTCTAGGGTGAGGCCGGACGACCGGCGCGGCCCGGGACCACCGAGACGACCAAGGAGTCGCCCATGACCCAGTACGCAGCCCTCATCTACAGCCGCCGACGTCGACTGGACCGCCGCCCGAGCACGCCGGCGAGACCGCGCGAGTGCAGCGACGTTCGCGCGAGGCGGCCGCGCGCCGTCATCCGCGGCGGCGCCGCGCTCTACCCGACCTCGACCGCCACCACGGTGCGGGTCGAGCGGCAAGGGCGGCGACGCCGCTGACGCACCGACGGGCCCTACGCCGAGACCAAGGAGGCCCTCACCGGCTTCTACCTGCTCGAGGCGGCCGACCTCGACGAGGCGATCAAGGTCGCGTCGACCATCCCCGGCGCTGGAGCAGGTGCGCGAAGGTCCGAGCCGTTGATCGAGTTCGGCGCACCGCGCCGGGGGCATCGGCCTGGGCGGAACAGGGCATTCAGCGCCTCTGGCCGAGATGGTCGCTGGCGCGGGCCGCGACGTGCTCGCGACCCTGCCCGCGGGACAGGCGACGTCGCGTCGCCGAGGACGCCGACCAGGACGCGTCGTCGCGCGCTGCGACGTGGCCGGGTGACGGGGTGCCGGACAACCGCGTCGCCTGGCTGCGCACGACGGCCCGCCGGCGCGCGGTCGATCGGGTCCGCCTCGGGGCGGCTCGCGGGGAAAAGGAGGGGCGGCCGGAAGCCGAGGTGGTCATGACGGAGGGGAGCCGATCCCCGCGGAGCGTGGCAGACGACCTGCTACGGCTGGTGTTCACGTGCTGCCACCCCAGCCTCTCGCCGGAGGCGCAGGTCGCGCTGAGCCTGCGCACCCTGTGCGGGCTCGCCGCAGGAGGTCGCCGGGGCGCTGCTCGTCAGCGAGGCGTCGATGGCCAAGCGGCTCACGCGGGCCAGGCAGAAGATCACCAGGCGCGGCATCGCCACCGGTGCCGGCGGACGACGAGCTGCGCGACCGGCGCGCCGCCGCGCTCGCGACGTCGTACCTGGTCTTCAACGAGGGGTACGCCGCGAGGTCCGGGCGCGGGTGGTGCGCGCCGAGCTCGTCGACGAGGCGATCCGGCTCGGCCGGCTGCTGCTCCGGCGACGCCCGACAGACGCCGGCGACCGGGCTGGTCGCGCTCATGCTGTTGCAGCGCTGCGCCGCGCGACCGCGCGTCGATGCCGCCGGGACCACGGCGCTCCTCGCCGACCAGGACCGCACGCGGTGGGTCCGGCCGCAGATCGACGAGGCGTAACCCTCGTCGGCGAGGGGCTGCCCGCTCACCGACGCACCCGGATCGCTACGTCGTGCAGGCCTCGATCGCCGCCTGCCACGCGCTGGCGCCGACGTACGACGCGACGGACTGGGACGCGTATCGTGTCCTGGTACGACGTGCTGCTGACCCTCGACGCCGCACCGGTCGCCCGGCTCATCGCGCGGCGGCGGTCGGCGAGACGCGACGGCGCGGCGCACGGGGCTCGCGCAGGTCGACGGGATCGACGGGCTCGACGGCTACGCGCGGTGGCACGCGACGCGCGCCGTGCTGCTGCGTCGGCCCGGCCGTTCCGACAAGGGCGACGCGGCCGACGCACGGGCGGCCGCGTTGCCGCTCAACGACGCGCAGCGCGGCCTCCTCGACCGTTGAGCCCGCCGAGCGCGGTCCCGAGACGTCGTTGTGCACGTCGATAACCGTCTGTTGGAATATGCATAAGCAGGCGTCGGTTGCCCCGATGTCGGCTCGTCCGACCGCGTGCTGGTGCCCTCCGGCGCCGCACCACGTTCCACCAGCGAAAGGCGCACCGATGCCCATCCTCGACGACGTCACCGAGGCCGTCGGCAAGACCCCGCTCGTCCGGATCAACCGGATCATCGAGGGCGACGCGACCGTGCCGCCAAGCTCGAGTTCTACAACCCCGCGAGCTCGGTCAAGGACCGCATCGGCGTCGCCATCATCGACGCCGCCGAGGCGTCCGGTCAGCTGCCGCCCGGCGGCACCATCGTCGAGGCCACGAGCGGCAACACCGGCATCGCCCTCGCGATGGTGGGCGCGGCGCGCGGCTACAAGGTCGTGCTCGCCATGCCCGAGTCGATGTCCAAGGAGCGCCGCGCCCTGCTGCGGGCCTACGGCGCCGAGCTCATCCTCACCGACCCGGCCCAGGGCATGAAGGGCGCGGTCGCCAAGGCGGACGAGATCGTCGCCGAGCGTGAGGGCGCCGTCCTCGCCCGGCAGTTCGACAACGAGGCCAACCCGGCGATCCACCGCGAGACGACGGCCGAGGAGATCTGGCGCGACACCGACGGCAAGGTCGACATCTTCGTGGCGGGCATCGGCACGGGCGGCACGATCACGGGCGTCGGGCAGGTCCTCAAGGAGCGCAAGCCCGACCTAAGGTCATCGCCGTCGAGCCCGAGGAGTCGGCGATCCTCAACGGCGGCGCGCCCGGCCCGCACAAGATCCAGGGCATCGGCGCCAACTTCGTGCCGGAGATCCTCGACAGCGAGGTCTACGACGAGGTCATCGACGTCAACGTCACGACGTCGGTCGAGTGGGCTCGCGGGCCGCGCCCGAGGAGGGCCTCCTCGTCGGCATCTCATCCGGCGCCACCCTCGCCGCCGCGACCAGGTCGCGACGCGCCCCGAGAACGCCGGCAAGACGATCGTCGTCATCATCCCGAGCTTCGGCGAGCGCTACCTCTCGACGGTCCTCTTCGAGGGTCTCGTTGACTGATGGGCTCGTCCGTGCCGCCCGGCGAGGCATCCGCGAGGACGTCGACGCGGCGGCCCGGATCCCGCCGCGCAGGGCGGGCTCGACGTGGTGCTGAACTCGCCCGGCCTGCATGCGGTCTGGGGACACCGCCTGCCACCGGCTGTGGGGGCGCGGCATCCGGCCCTGCCCGCGCCCTGTCGACCGTGACCCGCGCGGTCACGGGCGTCGAGATCCACCCCGGTGCGCACATCGGCAGGCGGTTCTTCATCGACCACGGCATGGGCGTCGTGATCGGCGAGACCGCCGTCGTCGGCGACGACGTGATGCTCTACCACGGAGTCACCCTCGGCGGTCGCTCCTGGGCGCGGCCAAGCGGCATCCCACCGTCGGCGATCGCGTCATGATCGGGGCAGGAGCCGCATCCTCGGCCCCATCACGTCGGCGACGACGTGCAGATCGGCGCCAACTCGGTCGTCGTCAAGGACATCCCGGATGGTGCGATCGCCACGGGCATCCCCGCGAGGGTGCGCTTCCCCGGGCACCCGGCGAGGACCCCTACGAGGCGCTCTTCGCGGAGCCGGCCCTCTTCATCTGAGGAGTCACCGCCATCCGCGACCGCTCAACGAAACGCGCGACCCGGCCGTCCGCGGGGTCGCGGCCTCGCCGACCGACACCGGTGCCGGGCCCAGTCGGCACCGAAGCGCCAGAAGGGCCGCCCCTCCTCGACCCCCGCGCTCGCGATTTCGAGCGCCTCGGCGGCGTCGAGCCCCTGTGCGAGGACCCGGTGGTACGCGGTCATCACGGCGGTGGGCGTCGTCGTCCCCGACCGGGCCCACGGCTCGACGACGCTCCGGACCCCGGTGGCGGGCAGGCTGGCCGTGAGGCCCAGCGCCTCGTCGCCGGACCGCACGTGGGTGCGACCGACCTCGCCCGACGACAGCACGACGTGCTGCGCGCCGACCCGGGTGCGCTGGAACTCTCGGCGAAGACGGGTCCGTCACCCATGACGACCGGGTGAACAGCGGGCTCTCGTCCTGATCGATGCCGTGCGCCGCCACGTCGACGATGGTGCGTCGGACAGAGGCCTGCTCGTAGCTGCGACCCCGTCGACACCGGGCCACCGGGACGTCCCACGACCCCCGCGAGGCGGGCGACGTCGTCGGCCTCGCTCGCCGAACCGGCCAGCCCCGGGCCGGCGAGCGCGACGACCCGCTGGCCGGCCGTCCGCACGCCCACCGGCACTGACCGGCGGGCCCAGAAGGTCGCTCGACGGCGCGACGGTCACGACCCGTCCACGGATGCCCGGGACGAGGCGCCACGGCAGCGACGCGAGGGTGCTCGAGGGGATGATGACGACCCGGTGGGCGCGGGGCAGGACGGGCGCGAGGATCTCTCCGAGCGAGACGACGGTGCGCATCATCGAGCGCTCGATGACGGCCTCGAGGTCGGTCCCGACGGCGAGGCGTCGCGTGGCGAGGTCGGCGCGCAGGCGGGCGGCAGCCTCGACCACCCGACCACCACCGCGGACGCGGGTCAGCCTCGCTCCGCCCGGGGTGACCGTGACCGCCCAGAGCTGGTCGCGGTGCAGGAACAGGCTGAGGAGGCCGCGCGCGCCTGCTCGAGGAGGGGGCGCAGGGCGGCGACCGCGACGGGCCGTTCCTCCGCGGGGGCGAACGCGGTTCCCGACTGCTCCCAGTCGCGGCGGGCGACCGCGCGCTCGACCTCGCGTGCGGCCGCCTCGAGGGTGGAGCGGCGCAGTGCGTCGGGGGCGTCGTAGGCCTCGGCGTGGAGACGCCGCGCGTCGGCCGTGAGTCGGGCGAGCTCGACGTCGGGCGAGGCGACCAGTGGCGGAAGCCGCTGCGAGACACCGCGCCACAGCTCGGTGGCGTCGAAGACCTGGGCAGGGGAGCCCGTGGCGATGGCGAGGTCGAGGTGCGCGTCCCGCAGCCGACGGGTGTGGAGGGCGACGGCCGTGCGCGAGTCGATGGAGGTGTGTCGCGCCTGCTCCACCGCGAGCCGGTGCGCACCGCGGCGCAGCTCGCGACGGACGAGGTCGGGACGTCCTTCGGCGGCGTGCAGCTCGGCGAGGGCGAGGGTGCGCTGGAGCCGGAGCGGGAACGAGGCCGCCCGCCTGACCTCGGGGCGGGCCAGGTGGCGCCGAGCCTCGTCGAGCCGACCCACGAGCGCGTTGGCCTCGGCCGCGAGGACGGCTGCCTCGGCCGTGACGGCGCTCGCGCGGGCGGCACCGTCGGCGAGCTCGGTGAGGGTGGTCGCCACCGCCTCGGGGTTGCGTCCGGCGAGCACGTCCGCCTGCAGGCGCAGCAGCGACGCTCGCACGGCCCAGGCCGCCTCCGACCCCCGGGCGAAGCGTCGCTCGGCCCGCGCGGCGTAGCGGCGGGCATCGGCGTGCTCGTGGCGGAGCAGGGCGAGGCGGGCCCGTTCGAGGTCGGCCTCGGCGACGTCGTGCGCGATCCCGCCGCTGCGGGCGGCCTCCTCGCCCTCCTCGAGCGTCTCCATGGCCTGGTCGACGAGGCCGGCCTCGGACAGCACCCGGGCCCGGTCGAGCACCGCGCCGGGAGGGAGGAGCTCGCCGCCCAGCGCCCGGGCCTGCTCCATGAGGGAGAGGGCGCGCGGGAGGTTGCCGAGGAGGAGCTGGAGCCGCCCGCGGTTGTGCACCGCGGCGGCCGCGAGGTCGGGGAAGCCGAGGGCGACGGCGTCCTGGTGCGCCCTCCGGAGCCGGACGTCGCTGTCGTGGTACCGCCCGAGGAACTGGTAGGTCAGGCCGAGGTTGAGGTGGAGCAGGCAGCGGGTGCGCGGCGCGACCTCGACGGTGAGCGCCACGCCCTCGAGGAGCTCGCGGGTGCGCTCCCACTCGCCGACCCGGCCGTGCAGCCCGGCCCGCTGGACGACGGCGAGGGACCGCACGTGGTTGGGCCGCGCGTCGACGAGGAGCCCGTCGGCGGTGTCGAGGAGGGCGAAGGCCCCGTGCCGGTCGCCGCGCTGGACCCGGGAGACCGCGTGGGTGACGTGCACCCGGGCGCGCAGGACCACGGCCTCCTCGGGCGGCTCCACCTCGCGGTCGAGCCGGCGCAGGGCCCGGCGCAGGAGCGACTCGGCGCGCGCCGGCGCCCCCGCGGCGTTGGCGAGGACGGCTTCCTCGACGAGACGGGTGACGTGGTCGTGGAGGACCGGGTCGATCCCGGGCCTCAGATCTCCACGGTCGGCGTGATGACGGGGCGGACGTCTCCCGCGGGCAGGAACACGAAGTGGACCAGCCCCCGCGGGGCGGGGTCGATCGTGAACCGGCCGTCGTCGTCGACCTCGACGCGCAGGGTGCGGGTCGCGCCACGGATCTCGACCGTGACGGCGGAGTCGTGGCCGGTGACCCAGCCGTCGACCCGCACCTCCTCGGCGTCGATCGGGGACAGGGTGACCATGACCGAGAGCGTCTCGGCGCTGAAGGTCAGGGTCTGGGTCCGGGTGTACTCGGAGCGCGCGAGGGCGCTCTCGGCACCGACGCGCTGGAGCTCGGCGACCTCTGCGTGCAGGGCCTGCACGGTGAGGGCGAACTTCACGTCGTCGGCCAGTCCCGCGGGGACGGGGTCGGCAGCGCGCAGGACGTCGGCGAGGGCGGTGAGGATCCGCCCGTCGAACTCGTCGAGCGGCTCCGTGGCCAGGTCTCGGTCGGCGTTCACAGGGCACCTCCCCAGGCGGGGTCGTCGGCGAGGGCGGCGCGCAGCTTGGCCAGGCAGCGCCCTCTGGTCGGGCCGATGCTTCCCACCGGCATGTCGAGTGACTCGGAGACCGCCGCGTAGTCGGGGCGGTCGGAGAACGCGATGACGCGCAGCAGCGCCTGGCATCGCGGGGTGAGCCGCTGGACGTGCGCCCACAGGACGCGGTGGTCCTCGCGGTGCACGGCCACGGCGGCCGGGTCGGGCTGGTCGTCGGGCAGCGACTCGTCGAGCTCGGCGCCGGTGCGGCCGTCGACCTTGTGGGTCCGCCAGCACTCGCGCCGGACGGTGACGATGAGCCAGCCCATGACGGCCTGCGGGTCCTTGATCCGCCCGGCGTTCTCGACGAGCCGGAGCCACGCGGTCTGCACGGCGTCCTGGGCGAGCGCGTCGGCGGCCCCCTGGGCCCGGGCGGTGTGCCAGAGGACGGGGGTCAGGAGGTCGACGAGCTCGTCCATGGCGCGGACCTCGCCGTCGCGGTAGGACCGGAACGAGGTCGCCGCGCGCGTCGAGAGGGTCTGCACCGTGTCGTCGGCGGTCACGGCGTGCCCTCGAAGCGGTCGGTGTGCGCTGCGGCGACGACGGCGGTCGCCGCGGTCCGCGAGCGCGAGGTGCCGGTCGTGGTGACGGCCGAACCGGACCGGACGACCTGCGCCGCGACCTCGCCGGCGATCCACGGTGACGCGAAGCTCGTGCCGCTCCACACCGCGAAGCCCGAGGAGAAGTCGTCGAAGTCGACGCTGGACCGCGTTCCCGGCCCCACGCCCTCGACCTCGATGACGGAGCGCAGCGAGCCCGACAGCGTCGTGGGCACCGTGGAGACGACGCCCGCGCCCGGGGCGTGGGCCGTGACCCAGTCGCCGACGTTGGAGAAGAGCGCGACGCTGCGGTCGTCGGGGTTGGTGGCGCCGACCCCGACGAGGCCCTCCTCACCCGGGGTGGCGAAGGCCGCCGGGAAGAACCGGGCCCGGGTGGAGTCGTTGCCGGCGCACGCGACGACGACGACGCCCTCGTCGGCGAAGTCCTGGAGGAGGTCGTGCAGCGCGGTGTCGTCGGCGTCCTCGGGGGTCTCGTGGTAGTACCCGAGCGAGAGGTTGAGGACGTCGAGGACGCCGTGGGCGATCGTGCCCGGCGCCGCCTTGGCGGCGCGGTGGCGGGCGAGGAGCCGGCTCAGCGCGGTGACGACGTCGTCCTCGAGGGCGGCGCCGTCGGACGCCATGACCGGCACCGAGAGCACGACGGCCTCGGGGCAGCGCTGCCGCACGACCCCGGCGATGAAGGTGCCGTGGCCGCACAGGATGTCGACGAGCCCGTTGACGTCGTCGAAGACGACGCCGGTGTTCTCGGGGTCGCGCGAGGGCTCCTTCCACACGCCGATCGGCTCACCGTCGACGGTGACCCTGCGGTGCGCGCCGGGACACGTCGACGGGCCGGTGCAGTCCTCGGCGCTCGCGTCCTCGTCCTCGGCGGGGAACCACGGGTGCGCTCCGAGGCCGGTGTCGAGGACGGCCACGACCGGTGCGTCCTTGCCGGGGGTGATCGCCGCGCGCGGGTCGGGGGCCGACCACACGACGGGGGTGCGGCCACCGATACCGGGGCTGCCGTACTCGGCGAGGAGGCCGCCGCCGCCCCAGACGCCGCCGCCTCCACCCCAGACGCCGCCGCCGCCGCCCCACACCCCGCCGCCTCCACCCCAGACGCCACCGCCGCCGCCCCACACGCCGCCACCGGCGGTGAGGACGTGCTCGACGGAGACGCCGCCGGCCAGGCTGCGGCCCCGGCGGTCGCGGCGCTCGCGGCGCCGCTTCTCGGCCTCGCCCATCTGGCCGCCGGGCTCGGGCAGGCGTCCGAGGCCGAGCTTGTCGTAGAGGAGGGAGCCGCGCTCGGAGGTCTCCATCAGCGTGGTCTGGAGGAAGCGCCAGGCATCGGGCGACTTCCCGGCCCGGGCGGGGTCGCCGGAGAGGCGGATGCGGGTGACGATGACCTGTCCGTCGGGCCCGAGTGCGTCGGCGGCGGGGCCGCGGGTGGGCAGGGGCACGGGCTCACCGACGGGCTCGATGACGAACGGGTCGGGCAGGCTCGCGGCGTACGCGACGAGCTCGTCGACCCGCGTCGGCCGGCCCTCGTCGTCGAGGTCGGGGTCGGTGACGTCACGCACGAGGAGGGTGTCGCCGACGTAGACGGTCGGCAGCGGCGTCGGCTGTCCGGGGGCCAGGACCGCCGTGTCGGGGTCGAGGACGCGGGCGCCGAGCCGGCGCGCCAGCAACGGGGAGACGAGCGGGACCGGGGGGAGGGAGGAGGGGTCCTCGACGACCGGAGCGGTCGGGGGGCGCGACCGGTCGGGCACGCTCTCGTGCGAGGGCTTCTCGGGGGACGTGCCAGCCATCGTGGCTCCTGGTGCGGAATGGGGACCGGGTGCGAGAGCGGTCTCGCCCAGCGTAGTGACTCTGTTCATCACCCGACAGGAGGTCGGGAGGGCGGCCCTGATACACGGCGACCTGCGCGTTTCCGTCGCGCGTCGTCACACCGCGGTCGGGCTGTCGTCAGGCCGGTCGTCAGGCCGGTCGCGGGCGGGTTCGCAGACGTTCTCCGCGGCGTGTATCAGGGGGCGCCGGACGCGCTCCTCGTCGTCGTGGAACCCAGCGGGATCCGCGGTGCGACCGTTCCGAGCTCAGGGGCGGTTCGGGTGCACCGGGACCGTGGGGCGCCGTGACGTCGCACGAAGGTGCGCCGTCGTGGCGACGGTCCCTCACACGGGGAGCCGGCCACGCCGGACCGGCGCCGCAGGGGGCGCAGGAGGGGTCGGCGTGGCCGGCGACCACGTGTCGGCACCATGGAGCGGCCGGTCCGGCGCGCCCTCGGGGGCCAGCGGGGTCGAGCGGGTCAGGCGGCGCCGTCGGAGCGGCGCGTCGCGGCCGCCCAGGGGTCGCCGTGCGGCGGGGTCGTGTCGGCCCCGGATCCGTCCGGTCCGCCGGGGGGCGTCCCCGGAGTGGTCGCGATGGCCTCGGTCGTCACGGTGCGGCTGGCGCGCAGGCGCTGCCCGGTGGCCCGTGCGGCGTCGGCGACCAGGTCGGCGACGACCGGTGCGGCCTTGGTGCGGGCGGCCTCCTTGGCGACACCCACCTGCTTCTGGACGGGCCCGCTGTTCCAGACCTTCGAGGAGGTGCGACGGATCTGCTCGTACCGCTGCTTCCCGGCGCGCGCACCGAGGACGTAGCCGGTGGCCAGACCGGCGAGGAACGTCAGCTTCGCCATGGGTGGCTCCTTTCGTCGGGACGGTGCCCTTCGTCGGCTCCCGACCCTACCCAACCGAGGGCGCCACGAACCCCGGCGTCCCGTCCGGTCTGCCGCCCGGCGCCCGGTCGGAGGTGTCCCGACGGCGTGGGCTGCCGGTGGAATCCCTCGAACGGGCCGGAAGGGAGCCCCCCGGCACGTCATACCCTGTGACGTGCCCGGCCGGTCCGGGCGAGGAGGGCTCGCATAGTGGCCTAGTGCGGCGGTCTTGAAAACCGCTATGGCGGCAACGTCATCGTGGGTTCGAATCCCACGCCCTCCGCCGGACGACACCTGACGAGTCGCTGAGAGCGCGGCCGGGACGCCCTGACGACTCGCCCCGCCGGCCTGCGTCACCGGGCTAGGTTTTCGGGCGACGGCGCCCCACCCCGACGAGGACTCCGGCGGGCTGCCCGTCGTCGAGGCCGTCCGGGAGGTCGCCGAGGACGTCGCCGAGCGCGCCGCCGAGGTCGCGAGCGACGTGGCCGAGTCCACCGGGGAGGCCGCCGCGGCCTTCGCCCAGGTGACGACCCACGCCGCGGAGGTCGCCGAGACGCACCCGACGGTCTCGACCGGCGCCCGCGTGGGGTTCCTCCTCGACGGCCTGCTTCACGTCGCGATGGGGTGGGCCGGCCTCGGCATCGCGTGGGGGTGGGCCGGCACCGCCGACGAGTCGGGGGCCCTGACGACGATGGCCGACACCGTCGGAGGCCGTTGGGTCCTGTGGGTCGGCGTCGTCGGCTTCTCGGTCGTCGCCCTCTGGAACCTGGCCCGCGCCATCACGGGTCGGCACTGCCACACCGGCCTCAAGCGGCTCGAGCACGGCGCCGACGGGATCGCCTACGTCACCGTCGCCTGGAGCGCGGCCGCCTTCGCCCTCGGAGCGGGGACCTCGAGCCGGGACTCGAGCGTCGGCATCACCAGGGCCCTGCTCGACCTACCCGGCGGCACGGTCCTGGTCGTCGTGACCGGGCTCGCCGTGGGGGGAGTCGGGGTCTTCAGCATCTGGTCGGGCTGGACCAGGGACTTCCTCGTCGACCTCGAGCGCCACCCTGGACGCCTCGCGGAGGTCATGGGCCGGATCGGCTTCATCACCCGCGGGGTGGCGTTCGGGCTCGTCGGCTGGCTGTTCCTCGCCGCCGCGTGGACCCGCCGTTCCGAGGACTCGACCGGCCTCGACGGCGCGCTGCGCTTCCTCCAGGACGCCCCGCTCGGGCGCTACGAGCTGAGCGTCATCTCGGTGGGGCTGATGTTCTTCGGCGTCTACCTCGTGACGCGCGCCCGCCACCTGCGCCGCTGACCCCGGCGGCGGCCGACGGTGCGGGCGTCAGCGCGTGGGCGGGGGGATCTCGCCGAGCCCCGCACCACGAGGGTCGGCTCGGTGACGACGTGCCGGGGCGGGGTGTCGTCACCGTCGATCCGGGCGAAGAGGAGCTCGGCGACGGTCTTGCCGATCCGCGCGACGTCCTGCCGGATGACGGTGAGCGGCGGGTCGAGGAGGTCGGCGAGGGGAAAGTCGTCGAACCCGACGAGGGCGACCTCACGCCGCAGCCCACGCTCGGCCAGCGCCCGCACCACCCCGGTCGAGAGGATGTTGCGGGCGGTGAAGATCGCCGTGGGCGGGTTGGCCATCGCGAGGAGCTCGTGGACGACCTCGCTCGCCTGGTCATGGGAGCGCAGCCCGTCGATGACGAGGTCCGGGTCGGGGCGCAGCCCGCGGGCCGTGTAGGCCGACCGGAAACCCGTGATCCGCTCGTTCGCCGTGTAGATCGTCGACAGGTCCGAGAGCGCCGCAATGCGCCGGTGTCCCTGCGCGAGAAGGTGTTCGGCGGCCATGGCCCCGCCCGCCCGGTTGTCGGTCATCACCGAGTCGGCGTCGACCCCGCGAGGAGGTCGGTCGACGAAGACCGCCGGGGTCCCGGTGCGCACTCGGCGACGAGGTAGTCCTGACGGTCGCTCGCGGGCATGATGACCAGGCCGTCGACGCGGCGGGTCACGAGGTCGTGGACGAGCTCCTGCTCGCGCTCGCTCTCCTCGTCGAGGCTCGCGGCGAGCACGGCCGTGCCGCGCCTGCGGGCGACGTCCTCGAGGGCGCGCAGGAGTGAGGCGGAGAACGAGTTCGACAGGTCCTGGACGAGGGCGCCGACGAGACCGGAGCGTGCCCCCGTGCGGCGCAGGTTGCTCGCCGCGAGGTTGGGCCGGTAGTCGAGGCGCCGGACCGCGGCGGCGACCCGCTCCCGGACGTCGGCGGAGACCCCCACCTCGTCGTTGACGACCCGCGACACCGTCTTGAGGGAGACACCGGCCAGGGCCGCGACGTCGCGCATGGTGGCGCGGCTCGACTGCCCGGACAACGATGTCACCTTCACATCACGATGTGTAGTCCATGTATTGACGCCAGCGCAAGGGGAGGGTAAAATGGCCCTGACAACGTTGTCACGGCGGTGTCGTCCAGTAGAGACTCAAGGAAGGAACCGCAATGTACAACGCTCACAGCACGGCCTCGCGCATGACGCGCCGGGTCCTCCGTCCGTCGCTCGCCGGCCTCGCCCTCGGTGTCGCCGGTTTCGACGACGGAGGGACGGTGGCGGTGGCGGCGATGACCAGATCGGCGTCTCGCTCATCACCAAGGACTCGTCCAACCCCTTCTTCGTCGCCATGCAGAAGGGCGCCCAGGCCGACGCCTCGAAGAACGGCGTCAAGCTCCCACCGTCGCCTCCGGCAAGCAGGAGGGTGACGACGCGGGCCAGATCGCCGCCATCGAGCAGGCCGTCGTCCGCGGCGACAAGGGCATCCTCATCACCCCGATGTCCAACGGCGTCAACGACGCGATGAAGAAGGCCCGCGACGCCGGCCTCTACGTCATCGCGCTCGACACCCCGCCCGACCCCGCGGACACCGTCGACATCACCTTCGCCACCGACAACCGCAAGGCCGGTGACCTCATCGGCAAGTGGGCCGCGGCGCAGCTCGCCGGCAAGCCGGCCACCATCGCCCTCCTCGACCTGTTCAACGACAAGATCGTCTCGGTCGACTACAACCGCGACCAGGGCTTCCTCGAGGGCATGGGCATCGACGTCGCCGACGGCAAGAAGAACGGCGACGAGGCCAAGACCGGCAAGTACAGCGGTGGCGACTACACCATCGTCTGCAACGAGCCGAGCAACGGCGCCGAGGACGGTGGCCGCACGGCGATGGAGACCTGCCTGTCCAAGAGCGACGGCATCAACGTCGTCTACACCATCAACGAGCCGGCCGCGGTCGGCGCCTCGGCAGCCCTCAAGGCCGCGGGCATCACCGACGCGATCATCGTCTCGGTCGACGGCGGCTGCGCCGGCGTCGCCTCGGTCAAGGACGGCACCATCGGCGCCACCTCCCAGCAGTACCCGCTGAAGATGGCGACGCTGGGCATGGAGGCGGTCGCCAAGATCGCCCGTGGCGGAGAGAAGCCGACCACCACCGAGGGTCTCGACTTCTTCGACACCGGTGTTGCGCTCGTCACCGACAAGCCCTCCGACGGCGTCGAGAGCATCGACACCACCGAAGCCACGAAGATCTGCTGGGGCTGACCCCGATGTCGTCGTCCACATCGTCTGCTGCCGCCGAGTTCGCTCGGCGGCGGCAGAGCCCCGTCCAGCGGGTCCAGCACCTCCTCCACGGCTACCCGTGGCTGAGCCCGCTGTTCCTGCTCGTGCTGACCTTCATCGCCTTCTCGGTCATCAACCCGCGCTTCGCCTCCCCGAACGCGCAGTCCCTCCTCCTCCAGCAGGTCGCGGTCGTCGCGTGCCTGGCCATCGGGCAGACGCTCGTCATCCTCACCGCGGGCATCGACCTGTCGGTGGGGGCGGTCACCATCCTCGCGATGATGGTCATGGCGACGCTGGCCGCCGAGAGCGGCGTGCCGGGGTTCCTCGCGATCCTCATCGGCGTCGCCCTCGCGGTGGCCGCCGGGTTCCTCAACGGGTTCCTCGTCACCCGGGTGGGGCTGCCACCGTTCATCGTCACCCTGGGCACGCTGTCGATCTTCACGGCGATCGCGCTGCTGTACTCCGGTGGCTCGAGCATCCAGAACAACCGGCTGCCCGGCCTCATCAACGTCACCGGCGAGACCTTCAAGGTCGGCCCGTTCAACATCACCGTGGGCGTCATCATCGTCCTGGTGCTCTACGCGGTCGTCGGCTTCGCCCTGTCGCAGACCGCGTGGGGTCGGCACATCTACGCCGTCGGTGACGAGCCCGAGGCGGCCCGCCTGTCGGGTATCGCCAGCAAGCGCGTCCTGCTCTCGGTCTACACCGTCGCCGGCCTCATCTACGGCATCGCGGCGTGGGTCCAGATCGGCCGGGCCGGGGCGGCCACGCCCAACGGCATCCCCGACGCCAACCTCGACAGCATCACCGCGGTCGTCATCGGTGGCACCAGCCTCTTCGGTGGCCGCGGCGGACTGATCGGCAGCCTCCTGGGCGCGATCATCGTCGGCGCGTTCACCCTGGGCCTCTCCCTCGCGGGCGTGGACCAGCAGTGGCGCCTCTTCGCGATCGGCGTCCTCGTCATCGTCGCCGTCTCGGTCGACCAGTGGATCCGGAAGGTCAAGGCATGAGCACCATGGAGCGGCTGCCCCTGGCGGTCGACGAGATCCCCGCCGACAAGCGGGCCAAGTACGAGGCCCAGCCGATCCTCTCGGCGCGTGACCTCGTCATCACCTTCGGCCGGGTCATCGGCCTCGACGGCGTCAACGTCGACCTCTACCGGGGTGAGGTGCTCGCGGTCATCGGCGACAACGGCGCGGGCAAGTCCACGCTCATCAAGTGCCTCACCGGCGCGTACACGCCCGACTCGGGCCAGATCCAGCTCGACGGCGAGCCGGTCAGCTTCAAGCGTCCGCAGGACGCCCGGGAGGCCGGCATCGAGACGGTCTACCAGCAGCTGGCCGTCATCCCCGCCCTCGACATCGCGAGCAACCTCTACCTCGCCCGCGAGGAGCGCCGCCCGGGTCCGCTCGGGTCGGTGCTGCGGATGCTCGACAAGAAGGGGATGAAGGAACGCGCCGGCGCGGCCGTGGAGAAGCTGGGCATCCAGACCATCCAGAACATGGGCCAGGCGGTGGAGACCCTCT
This sequence comes from uncultured Actinomycetota bacterium, assembly GCA_963834225.1. Lineage (GTDB taxonomy): Bacteria > Actinomycetota > Actinomycetes > Actinomycetales > Dermatophilaceae > Oryzobacter. Next base: position 250,172 of record CAWIAT010000008.1, read on the forward strand.
CGGTGGCCAGCGCCAGGCCGTGGCCGTGGCCCGTGCCGCGGCGTTCGGGAGCAAGGTCGTCGTCCTCGACGAGCCGACCGCCGCCCTCGGCGTCAAGGAGTCGGGGATGGTCCTCGACATGGTCAAGCAGCTGCGCGACAACGGCCTCGCGGTCATCCTCATCTCGCACAACATGCCGCACGTGTGGGAGGCGGCCGACCGCATCCACATCCAGCGGCTCGGCGGCTGCGCCGGGGTCATCACGCCGCAGTCGCACGACATGGGAGAGGGCGTCGCCATCATGACCGGCGCCACGAAGCTCACTCCCTCGTGAACGCGGGGCGCCGCACCTGACGGACGACCAGGTGCGGCGTCCCGTCCCCACGTCCCATCGTCCACACCAGATCCGGAGGTCACCATGACCATCGTCGTGGGCTACATCCCCCGCCCCGAGGGCCTCGCCGCCGTCGACGAGGCGATCGCCGAGGCCGAGCGCACCGGGCAGCGCCTCGTGGTCGTCAACACCGGCCAGCACGGCGACTACACGCACGCCAACTTCGCCGCGCCCCAGGACATCGACGCCCTCGACACCCAGCTCACCGAGCGCGGCATCGAGCACGAGGTCCGCCAGCCGACCCGCGGCCTGGCACCCGCCGACGAGCTGCTCGACACCGCTGCCGAGGTCGACGCCTCGCTCATCGTCATCGGCCTGCGCCGGCGCAGCCCGCTCGGCAAGCTCATCACCGGCTCGACGGCCCAGCAGGTGCTCCTCGACGCCACCTGCGACGTCCTCGCCGTCAAGGCGCCACTCTGACCCGACCGGCCCGCCGCCGGTACGCCGCACCCGGGTTCGTCCGCTGGATGAACTGATGACGGGGTGCCGCGCGTCGGCCCGGCCTGCGTGCTAGCGTCGCTCGCGGTTGCAGCAACAGCACCACCTTGAAGGTCGACGATCACGCGCCGAAGGGGACTGGAGTTCGCATCCACGGCCGGTACGACGTGTGCCGGTCGCGTGCTACCCACAGAAAGAGTTACCCCCGATATGGCACAGGGCACCGTGAAGTGGTTCAACGCTGAGAAGGGCTTCGGATTCATCGCCCAGGACGGCGGCGGCCCCGATGTGTTCGTTCACTACTCCGCCATCGACACCCAGGGCTACCGCAGCCTCGACGAGAACCAGAAGGTCGAGTTCGAGGTCACCCAGGGTCCGAAGGGTCCGCAGGCCGAGTCGGTCCGCCCCGTCTGACCCCGGACTCCGCGAGTCCTCGCGAAGGCCCCGTCCGGTTCGCCCGGGCGGGGCCTTCCGCCTGCCCGGTGCTCGTCGTTCCGGCGCCTGCCCCCCTGCTCGCTCAGCGTCTTCGCACTGCTGCACCCCACGTCAGCAGTGCGACTGCGGGGCTGGTCGGATGTCCGACGCCGGCCCTTCGCACTGCTGCACCCCACGTCAGCACTGCGAACACCCGCGACCGGCACCGAGAGGCACCGTGCCGCCGCCGCTCGCCGGCGCGGTCGGCCCGGCCAGCCGCGGGCGAGGTCAGCCGCGGGCGAGGTTGGCCAGGAACGACGCCGCGATGGGCGCCGCGACGGTGCCGCCGCTCGTGCCGGCCTCGACGAGGACCGCGAACGCGACGTCACCCTGGTAGCCGATGAACCACACGCGCGGCGGGGTGTCGGGGTCGGAGCCGTACTCGGCCGTGCCGGTCTTGCCACGGACCGGCCCGCCGGGACTGTCGCGCAGGGCGGTTCCCGTTCCGGACGACACGACCGAGGCCATCATCGAGCGGAGGTCGGCGACGGTCGTGCCGTCGAGGGGGGTGGGCCGCGGGTTGTTGCCCTCGTCGGCGACGAGGGACGGCGCGATGAAGGTGCCGCGCCCGACGGTCCCGGCGAGGACGGCCATCGCGAGCGGCGAGACCTCGATGCGGCCCTGCCCGATGGCGGCGGCCGCGGCGTCGGTGCCGCCCGTCGTCTCGGGGACGCTGCCGTCGAAGGCCCCCGCGACGCCGAGCTGGTCGGCCCAGCCGGCGCCCACCCCGAGCGCCTTCGCGGCGGTCGTGAGGTCGTCGGGGGCGAGCTTGCCGCTCAGCCCGACGAACGCCGTGTTGCACGAGACGGTGAAGTCCTCGAAGAAGGTCGGGTCGCCGGTCGTCGACTCCCCGGCGAAGTTGCGGAACTCGCGACCGTCGACGACGGCCGTGGCCGGGCAGGCGACGAGCGTCGTCGTCTGCGTGATCCCGCGCGTGAAGTAGGCGTAGGTCGTCGCGACCTTGAAGGTCGACCCCGGCGGGTAGCGCCCGGTGAGGGCGCGGTCGAAGCCGCTCGTCGGCGAGTTGGCCGCGGCGAGGACCTCGCCCGAGGGGACGTCGACGGCGACGAGCGCGGACGCGGCCTTCAGGTTCGCCGAGGCGAGGGCCTGCTCGGCGGCCTCCTGCACCTGCGGGCTGAGCGTCGTGCGGACGTCGGCCCCGTTGGTCGCCGCCTGCTCGAAGAGGGTGGCCCCGCCGCTCGTCGTGACCGAGAGACCGGTCGTGCCGCGCAGCGCGGTGTCGTACTGGCCCTGGAGGCCGCTGCGTCCGGCGCGGTCGCCGGCGACGTAGCGCCCGGCCCCCTTCTCGACCATCTCGGCGGTGACGTCGCCGTAGCTGCCGAGGAGCGGCTGGCCGAAGGTCCGCGTGGGCGCGAGCGGCTGGGTGCCCTCGCGCGCCAGGACGCCGACGAGGTCCTCGAGCCGGGCGCGGCGCGACTCGTAGTCGGCCTCGCGGTAGGTGATGGCGGTGATGGGCGCCTTCGAGCCGGCGTCGGTGGCCTTCCTCAGCGCGGCGACGAGGGAGCCCTTCTTCGCGTCGACGACCTTCTCGAGGCCGGCCGCCGACGCCGGCGTCGCGTTGACGGGGTCGAGGAGGATGGAGAAGACGGCGCCGAGGGGCATGAGGGCGCGACCCTCGCGGTCGAGGAGGTCGCCGCGGGTGCCGGTGGTGCGCTCGACCTCGACGGTCTCCCCGGCCGCCAGGTCGGGGTGCCAGGGCGAGCGACCGGCGCCCGGCGTCGCGACGAGCCAGCGCGACCCGTCCTCGACGGCCGTGGTGCGGACGGTGTACTCCCACGCCGTGTCGCCCGGCAGCGTCCACCGGACGGTGAGGTCGGTCGTCGCCGAGGTCCCGGTGCGCCGGACCCCACCGGGGCGGACCGTCACCGGCGCCTGCTCGAGGTCGGCCAGCGCGGTGTCGAAGTCCTCGGCGACGGCGGGGGAGGCCAGAGGTGCCGCGGTCAGGTCCTTGGCGACCCAGGCCGTGGCGAAGGCCTCGAACGCCCCGGCCGCCGCCGTGTCGCGGTCGGCCTCGCGCTGGCGCCACCAGAGGGCACCACCGAGCCCGCCCACGAGGACGAGGACGGCGGCGACGACGACGGCGACGCGGACCTTCATGCCCCCAGTCAACCGTCCGACCCCCGATCGGGCGCCCGCGGGGTGCGCGCAACCTCGTCGCCGGGCCACCCCGAGGCCGGACCGGTACCAATCCGTGCGTCGTCGATCTTTTGATTCCACAGGGCGTCCCGCTCTGGTCTCGCCGCCCCGTGACTGGTTCCATGCTGCAGGGTTCCCCGTTCCCCGAAAGGACCTGACCCGTGTCAGCGTTGACCGACCAACCGCTCGCTGCGAGCGTCTCCACCCCGTCCTACGACAGGGCGGCGGCATCCGTCGGCATCGTCCACTTCGGCTTCGGCAACTTCCACCGCTCGCACCAGGCGATGTACGTCGACCGCCTCATGGAGGCCGGACACGGCCTCGACTGGGGCATCTGCGGCGTCGGCGTCCTCCCCCACGACGCCGCGATGCGTGACGCCATGCGGGCGCAGGACTGCCAGTTCACCCTCGTCGTGCGTCACCCCGACGGTAGCCTCGAGCCCCGCGTCGTCGGCTCGGTCCTGGAGTACCTCTACGGCCCCGAGGACTCCACCGTCGTGTACGAGCGGCTGCTGGACCCGGCGGTGCGCATCGTCAGCCTCACGGTGACCGAGGGCGGCTACCTCAAGAACGCCGTGACCGGCGCGTTCGACGCCGGTCACCCCTCGGTGCGCCACGACCTCGAGCACCTCGACGCACCCGGCACCGCGTTCGCGTACGTCGTCGAGGGGCTGCGCCGTCGCCGGGAGGCCGGGCTGGAGCCCTTCACCGTGCTGTCCTGCGACAACCTCCAGGGCAACGGCGACGTCGCCCGCCAGACGGTCACCTCCTTCGCCCGGCTCGTGGATGCCGACCTCGCCGACTGGATCGAGGCCGAGGTCGCCTTCCCGAACTGCATGGTCGACCGGATCACGCCGGCCACGACCGACGCGGACCGCGACGCGCTGCGCCGGGACTTCGGCATCGAGGACCGCTGGCCGGTTCCCGCGGAGCCCTTCACCCAGTGGATCGTCGAGGACCACTTCCCCGTCGGGAGACCGGGGTTGGAGGAGGTCGAGGTCCAGTTCGTCGAGGACGTCACCCCCTACGAGCTGATGAAGCTGCGGCTGCTCAACGCCAGCCACCAGGCCCTGGCGTACCTCGGCGCCCCGCTCGGCCACCTCCTCGTCGACGAGGCGATGCGCGACGACCACGTGCGCGACTACCTCGCGCACTACATGGCCGACGAGGCGGCTCCGACCCTCGGGGACCTGCCCGGCATCGACCTCGACGGCTACATGACCACCCTTCTCGAGCGCTTCTCCAACCCCGGCATCAAGGACACCCTCGTGCGCCTGGCGACCGACGGAGGCAACCGGATGGCGACGTTCACCCTCCCCACGGTCCGCGCCAACCTCGAGGCAGGACGGGCGGTCGAGCTCGGCGCCGCGATGGTGGCGGCCTGGGCCGAGTACTGGGCCCTCATCGGACGCGGTGGGCTCGGCCCCGACGAGGTGCCCGATGACGTGCACGCCGCCGAGCTCACGGCGGCTGCCCTCGACGAGCGTCGGGAGGCCTTCGTCGAGCTCGAGGCGCTGTTCGGCGACCTCGGATCGGACCCGCGCTTCCTCGAGCCCTACTGCCGCCTGCGGGCGCTCCTCGCCGAACAGGGCGTCCACGGCCTCGTCGACCACGTGCTGGGGCGCTGAGCGTCCCCGACCGGCACCCCCGTCCTACTCGGGTGGCGCCGCCACCTGCGCGCGCCGGCCCAGGCTGAACACCTCGGGCGGCGGCTTCTGTGACGACTCCATGCGCCGGTAGGTGGTGGGGGTCGTGCCCACCTCGGCAAGGAACTGCCGGTTGAAGTTCGCCATGTTGTGGTATCCGCTGAGCGTGGCCACCTGGGCGATCGGGTGGTCGGTGGTGTCGAGCAGGCGCCGCGAGTGGGCGATCCGCAGCTTCTTGACCATGTGGCTGAAGGTCATCCCCGTCGCGCCCTTGAAGTACTTCGAGAAGGTCGGCTCGGACATGTAGGCCAGGCGCGCCGCGGTGGACAGCCGGATGTCGCCGGTGAGGTGCTCGAAGATGTACGTGAGCCCCGCCTCGACGGCCGCCTGCGAGTTGCCGTCGGTGGGCCGGCCCATCCACTCGCTCGCGACGACCTCACGCTCGTCCTCCGGGGCCCGGGCGAACAGCGTGAGCAGCTTGAACAGGTGCGAGAGCTGGTCCGCACCGCGGCTGTTGACGACGGCCAGGACCGTCTCGGCAGCCCGCCACGCCGTGGCGCCGGAGAAGACGAGGCCGCGGCTCGAGAGCTTGAGCATCTCGTCGACCTCGAGCAGCTCGGGCATGACCTCCATGCAGCGCCGGATCCACTCGTCGGTGAACTGGACGACGGCGTCGCGGTCGACGGCCACCTGGCCCGGCTCGAGGTCGCTGACCCAGTCGTGGGGGAGGTTCGGGCCCATGATGCTGACCTGGCCGGGGGCGAAGGTCCCGATGTGGTCGCCGGCGATGAAGCTGCCGTGGGTCTTGGTGATGAGGTGGATCTCGTACTCGGGGTGCGACCCCCAGCCGCAGATCTCGCTGGGGAAGTCGTGGGTGAGGGCGCGGATCGACTGCATGGGGTGCGGGGGGATGACCTCACGGCGCGGCGGGTTCGGCATCGGGAGGTGGTGGGCCGGGTGGTCGTCGTGCGCGTGCAGGTGCTCGACGGCTGCTGTGGGCCTCGACTGATACGAAATCGTGATCCCGACCTTTCGACGTCGTCGTCGCGTTCGCGCCTCTCGCCGCTCTCGGAGGCAGGGGTGGAGCCACTGTGAGGTGGCTCTCAGAAAAATAGTACCGAAACGGGGCCGTTGTTGGTCCTTGTCCGGGGTGCGCGACGGTACCCACCATGGCGGTGTTCCAGGCAGTGGAGGGAAAGACGCACCGGTCCCGACGGGTTCGGCCCCGTGCACCGCATCCGCTTCCGGGAGTGGACGACACACCTACCAAAGGAGTTAGGCATGCTGTGCACATCGCGCGCACTGACGCTCGGGGCCGGCGCGCTGGCCTCGGCCCTCGTGCTCGGGGCCTGTTCGTCGGGCGCCGTGTCCGGGGATGACGGGTCCGGCGCCGCCGGAGGCAACGTCACCCTCAACGTGGCCACCGTGAACAACGGCCAGATGAAGGACATGGAGAAGCTCAAGACCGAGTACGAGACCGCCAACCCCGGCACGAAGGTCAACTTCCAGGTCATGGAGGAGGCCGACCTCCGGTCCGCCGTGACCACGGACGTCGCCAGCGGGGCGGGTCAGTACGACATCGTCACGATCGGGGCGTACGAGACCCCGCAGTGGGGCGCCAACGAGTGGCTCGTCGACCTCACGCCCGAGCTGGCCAAGGACTCGGCGTACGACGTGGACGACATCCTCCCGCCCGTGCGGGACGCGATCTCGTTCGACGGCAAGCAGTTCGCCGTCCCCTTCTACGGCGAGTCCTCCATCCTGATGTACAACAAGGAGCTGCTCGACGCGGCCGACGTCAGCCTGGGGACCAACCCGACCTGGCAGGAGGTCGCCGACGCGGCGAAGAAGGTCAACTCCGCCGACACCGCGGGCATCTGCATGCGCGGCAAGCCGGGCTGGGGCGACCTCTTCGCCCCCCTGACGACGGTCGTGCAGACCTTCGGCGGCAACTGGTACGACGACAAGTGGACCGCCACGGTCAACACTCCGGAGTGGAAGGAGGCCGTGACCTTCTACAAGACGATGCTCGACGAGTCGGGTGAGAAGGACCCGGTGTCCTACAGCTTCAACGAGTGCCTCACCGCGCTCAAGGAGGGCAAGGCCGCCATGTGGGCCGACGCCTCCGTCGCGGCCTCGATGCTCGAGGCGGCTGACTCGCCGGTCAAGGGGAAGATGGGCTACGCCCACATGCCCGTCAACAAGACCAAGGAGTCCGGCTGGCTGTGGAGCTGGAACCTCGCCGTCCCGTCGTCGACGAAGAACAAGGACGCGGCCGTCAAGTTCGTCAAGTGGGCCACGAGCAAGGAGTACATCAAGCTCGTCGGCACCGAGATCGGCTGGAGCAACGTCCCGCCGGGCTCGCGGACCTCGACCTACGAGATCCCCGAGTACAAGGAGGCCGCGGCCGCCTACGCCCCGATCACGCTCGAGGTCATGAGCGCGGTCAACCCGAAGCAGCCGGGCGTCAACCCGCAGAACTGGGTCGGCATCCAGTACGTCTCCATCCCCGAGTTCCAGGACGTCGGCAACCAGTGCGCCCAGCTGATCGCCGACTACATCGCCAACCGCAGCTCGGTCGACGACGCGCTCAGCAAGTGCCAGGACCTCGCACAGAAGGCCGGCGACGCCCACAAGGGCTGACCCCCGCGGGCACCGGTGCCGGGGTGCGCGGTTGACGCCGCCCCGGCACCGGATCCCGGTCCAGCGACACGACGCACAAGGGAGTGCGCATGACCACCACGACAGACCTCGACAAGGTCGAGGCGAAGGCCGCCAGTGACAAGCGCCGCATCCTTCGGCGCAACGCGTGGAGCAGCCGAGGGCTGCTCGCCCCCGCCGTCATCTTCCTGGTCCTGCTGACCCAGGTCCCGTTCCTCGTCACCATCGGCTTCTCCACGATGAAGTGGAACCTGCTCTACCCCGCCGACCGGGGCTTCACCGGCTTCGACAACTACAAGACCGCGCTCACCTCGGGGAACCTCTGGCCCTCGATCGTCGCGACGGTCCTCATCACGGCCTTCTCGGTGGTGCTCTCGCTGCTCTTCGGGCTGCTCTTCGCGGTGCTTCTGGACCGCCAGTTCCGAGGCCGCGCCATCGCCCGGACGCTGATGATCACCCCGTTCCTCATCATGCCCGCGGCGGCGTCGCTCATCTGGAAGTACTCGATGTTCGACACCAACATCGGGATGGTGAACTGGCTGTTCAAGACCCTCGGGCTCCCGGTCGTCTCGTGGGGCACCGAGCACCCGATGGCCACCGTCGTCATCGTCCTGACGTGGCAGTTCACGCCGTTCATGATGCTCATCCTGCTCGCGGGGCTGCAGGGTCAGGACAAGGCGATCCTCGAGGCCGCCGACGTCGACGGCGCCGGCACCTGGCGCACCTTCACCTGGATCACGCTGCCGCACCTGCGGATGTACATCGAGATCGGCGTGCTGCTCGGGTCGGTCATCATCCTGCAGGTCTTCGACCCGATCGCGATCCTCACCAAGGGCACCGGCGGGACCAAGACCCTGGCCTACCTGCTCTACGAACGGGCCTTCATCGGCCTCGACGTCGGGGAGGCCGCGGCGTACGGCGTCGTGACCGTCATCCTCACGATCATCGTGGCGACCGTCGCGCTGCGCACCCTGTTCAAGGTCTTCATGGCCGGAGGTAGCCGATGAGCACCAAGCTGCGCGGGACCCTGGTGACGGCGTTCACCTGGTTCCTCGTCCTCGCGTTCTTCTTCCCCGTCTTCTGGATGCTGCTCAACGGGTTCAAGCCCGAGTCGGTGGCGTCCTCGATCAACCCGAAGCTGTTCTTCACGCCGGTGCTCGACGGGTTCTCCACCGCCTTCGACCGCGGGATGCAGGGCTACCTCATCAACTCGCTGACGGCGTCGGTGACGGCGACGGTCATCTCGGTCGTCCTGGCGGTCCCTGCGGCCTACGCCCTGTCGATCCGGCGGGTGAAGAACGTCGAGCAGTCGCTCTCCTTCTTCATCTCCACCCGGTTCATGCCGCTCGCCGCGGTCGTGCTGCCCCTGTTCATGATCCTCAAGACGCTCGGGCTGCTCGACAACATCTACATGCTGGCGATCATCTACGGGGCGGTGAACCTGCCGGTGACGGTGTGGATGATGCGCTCGTTCTTCCTCGAGGTCCCCTTCGAGATCGTCGAGGCCGCCCGGGTCGACGGCGCGGGCCTGTACCGCGAGATCGTCCGCGTCGTGCTGCCCCTGGTCCTGCCCGGGGTCGCCGCGGCCGCACTCATCACGTTCATCTTCAGCTGGAACGAGTACTTCCTCGCGACCCTGCTGACGAGCTCGGCGGCCCGCACCACGCCGCCGTTCCTCGGCAGCTTCGTCGACGGCCGCGGCCAGTTCCTCGCCGTGCTGTCGGCGGCCGCGACCATCGCCGCACTGCCGGTCATCATCGCGGGCTGGGTCGCCCAGAAGCAGCTCGTCCGCGGCCTGTCGATGGGAGCCATCAAGTGAGCGGGGCCGAGGTCCGCAGCCTCACCGACACCGTCGTCGTCGTGACCGGCGCCGGTGGAGGGATCGGTAGCGCGACCGCCCGCCTGGTCCTCGAGGACGGCGGGAGGGTCGTCGCCGGCGACCTCCGGGAGGACGCGGTCCAAGGCCTGCTCGAGCAGTGGGGTCCGGACCGGGTCGCCCTCGGGATCGGCGACGTCCGGTCGGCGGAGGCGTGCGACGCACTGGTCGCGGTCGGCGTCTCGGCCTTCGGGCGGGTCGACTCGGTGATCGCCAACGCGGCGGTGGGCTTCTACGGCGGTGTCCTCGACGTCTCGACCGAACAGGTCGAGACGATGGTCGACGTCAACGTCAAGGGCACCGTGTGGGTGGCCCGGGCGGCGGTGCGGCAGTTCCGTGCCCAGGGAGGCGGCGGCGACCTCGTCATCATCGGGTCGGTCGCCGGCCTGATGATCGGCGGCGGCAAGGAGGCCGTGTACGCCGCGACCAAGGGGGCCCAGATCAACCTCGGCACCGCGCTCGACCGCGAGCTGCGCTCCGAGGGGATCCGCACCACCGTCATCGCACCGGCCGGGGTCAACACCCCGTTCGCCGCGGCCGACGGACGGTTCGGCGAGGGCGACCCCGCCGACGGGCCGTTCATGCAGCCCACCGACATCGGGGCCGCCGTCGTCCACGCGCTGCGCCAGCCCCGGCGGATGCGCACCGAGCTGTGGACGATGTGGAGCCTCGCCGAGGTCCACTGACCTGCGCGTCCACCCGCAGACGGTGGGGTCCCTCCGGGCCGCTGGACCCCGGAGGGGCTCCACTTCGTGGTGGGGGCCTCGGCCGGTTCGAGGTCATCCGCCGGTGCGCGGCACCGCCCGATCACCTCCACCTCTGGAGGGCCGGGGAGTGGGAGGTCCTCGAGCCGTACCCAGGTCGACCAATAGGTCACGTCGGGTACGGGCTGAGGCGGAGGGAGCCGTACCCAGGTCGACCAATAGGTCACGTCGGGTACGGGCTGAGCGGAGGGAGCCGTACCCAGGTCGACCAATAGGTCACGTCGGGTACGGGCTGAGCCCGGAGGGAGCCGGGGGTGCGGGTTCGTTCCTCACCCACCAACGACCGGCTCCCGGCATCCCTCGCGCGCAGACAGAAGCCCCGCGAGCGAGCTCGCGGGGCTTCTGGAGTGCGGAGGCGGAGGGATTTGAACCCTCGATGGGCTTGAGACCCAAACCGCATTAGCAGTGCGGCGCCATAGACCGGACTAGGCGACGCCTCCAACGAAGGGACAGGCTAACGAACCCGCAGGCCGCCGGGCAAAACGGGTCCGTGGGCCGCCCGGAGCGAACAGGGCGGCCGGGTGGCTGCCGCACGGCGCCGGACGACGCCAGGGGGATGGCCCCGTCCGGGACCCACCCCCCCGCACGTCCCGGGATCGCCGACGCAGCCCGCGGGTCCCTTGGCGCCCCGAAGAGCGGTGGGAGGATGAGGCGTGCCCTCGACCTCTCGACCGACGACCCCCGGCGGAGCGGCCCTGGTCGTGAGACGGGCCCGACCCGACGAGCTCGACACCGTCGGCGACCTCACAGCCGACGCCTACGTCGGGGCCGGCGTGCTCCCCGCCGAGGCCGGGTACCTCGACTTCCTCCGCGACGCCGCGCACCGTGACCGCGAGGCCGAGGTGTGGGTCGCCCTCGACGGCGACCGGGTGGTCGGCACCGTGACGTACGTCGAGCCGGGGTCAGCCCTCGTCGAGGTGTCGCGTGACGGTGAGGCGGAGATGCGCTCGCTGGCCGTCGACCCATCGGCGACGGGCCAGGGCATCGGTGAGACCCTGGCCCGCCACGTGGTCGACCGGGCTCGGGACCGGGGCTTCGGCGCGATGGTCCTGTGCTCGGCGACGACGATGCACGCGGCGCACCGTCTCTACGAGCGGCTCGGGTTCACCCGGCTCCCGGACCGCGACTGGTCGCCCGTACCTGAGGTCCGCCTCCTCGCCTACACGCTCCCCCTCACCGACTGATGGCGCAGAACCCACCCGCGGAGGGGTCCAGAGGGTGGGTGCTGCGCCATCAGCCGCAGTGGGCGGGGGTCAGGCCATGGGGAGCAGGACCGAGAAGGTGGTGTCACCCGGACGGCTCGCGAGCTCGACCCGCCCGCCGTGCGCCTGACCGACCGCGGCGACGATGCTCAGCAGGAGGACCGAGGACCCCTGCGCCCGTGAGCGGGGTTGGCGAGGAGCTGGTGCAGGCGCGCCTGGTCGCCGGGGACCTCGCCGGGCCCCTCGGGCAGGTCCAGGTCCCACGCGTGCTGCGGCGACGCGGCGTGCGCGTCGCTGACGGTGTTGGACCGCGAGGAGGGAGAGGTCGACGGGCTCGCGAGGGGCCGGCCGGCGTCGAGGCGGGCGAGGAGGAGCAGGTCCTCGACTGTCCGCGCTGAGGGCCGCCCATGCGTTTCCTGTGGCGAACCTGTGCGTCCTGTGAGGGTCCGGTGCACGTCCCGGCGCCCGGCGGGGGCTTCGGCGTGGTGGTCGCACCGTTGACACGGCGTCCGCGGGTGTCGACACTGGGCAGCGGCCGCTCCCTGACGGCCTGCCCTCGGCGTGCTCGTGGTTGGTCTCAGGGAAGGGGATCCGTTCGATGAAGATCCGTAGAGTCCTCGTCGGCATCACCGCCGGCGCGTTGGTGGCCTCGGCTCTCTCCGCCGCCCCTGCGCAGGCCGCAGCCCCCGCTGCCGCCCAGCTCGTCGCGCCCGCGAACGGCTCCACCGCGACCGCCGTCGACATCCCTCTCTCGGTTCGTCCCACCGACCCCGACGGAGGGTCGTTGCAGGTGCGGTTCGAGGGGCGCAAGCGTGGTGCGACGGTGCCCGGCGGGGGGGCCGCCGACCCGTTCACGATCGTCGCGCTGCCCGACACCCAGAACTACACGTACAACAACCGCCAGGGGACGATCACCCAGCAGGCCCAGTGGGCCGTGAACACGCGCACCCAGCTGAACACCGCGATGGTCGTCCAGCTCGGTGACCTCGTGAGCGAGGAGGAGAACCTGACCCAGTGGGGCCACACCTCCACTGCCCTGAAGGTCCTCGACGACGCCGGGATGCCCAACACCGTCGTCCCCGGCAACCACGACTTCAACACGACCACCGGCGCCTTCGCCGAGTACGACCAGTTCTTCCCGCCGTCGCGCTATGCGAACGCGACGTGGACCCCCGCGACCGCCCGGTACGGCGGGTACATGGGCCAGAACCTCTTCGGCCCCGACCCCGTCGACCGCAAGAACATGAACAACTTCGCGCTCTTCACCGCCGGTGGCCGCGACTGGGTGGCCGTCAACCTCGAGTGGGAGGCGCCCTCGTGGGCCGTCGACTGGGCGGTCAAGGTGCTGCAGGCCCACCCCGACCGGCTCGCCATCGTCACGACGCACTCCTTCCTCGGCCTCAACGGCCTGCGCCGGACCACGCCCGAGCGCGCGGGCGGCACCTCGGCCAACCAGCTGTGGACCGACTTCATCTCCCAGCAGTGCCAGGTCAAGCTCGTCCTCAGCGGTCACTTCCACAACGGTGACGCGGGCGAGGCCAACCGCTCCGACCTCAACCGGTGCGGCGAGCCCGTGCAGCAGGTCCTCACCGACTACCAGGACCGTGCCAACGGAGGCGACGGCTGGCTCCGGTACTTCACCTTCGACCCCGCGGCCAGCACGATGACGGCACGCACCTACTCGCCGAAGCTCGGCACCTTCGAGAGCGACGCCGACTCGGCCTTCACCGTCCCGTTCAGCCTTGCCGGGAGCGTGCCCGCACCGTTCCAGACGATCGGGACCGTGACGGCCGACTCCGGCACCGTCGCCTCCCGCACCTGGACCGGCCTCGACGCCGACACGTGGTACGAGTGGCGCGCTGTCACGAGCGATGGTGTGACGGAGACGGTCTCGTCCACGTGGGAGGTGCGCACCCCCCCGGCCGCCGAGCTCGTCGACGACACCTTCTCCCGGAACGTCAGCAACGGCTGGGGCGCCACGGCCGCCGGCCAGGCCTGGCAGTTCACGTCGAGCGCGACGGCCTATGCCGTCGACGGCTCGGTCGGCCGGATCGTCGCGCCCCTGGGGTCGACACGAGGCATGCGGCTCCCGACCGTGTCGGTCGCCGACGCGAAGATCCTGACCGACCTCGCGATGACGCCCGCGGCGTCGGGGTCGGGGACCTACGTCTCGGTCCATGGCCGGCTGTCGGGGACGAACAGCTACCGGGCGAAGGTGCGCTACCTCGCGAGCGGGGCGGTCAACCTCTCGCTCATCCGCTTCACGGGCGCCGAGGTCTCCTTGGCGACCGCGAACATCCCCGGGACCGTGGCGCCCGGCCAGTACCTGAGGCTGCGCTTCGAGCTCGAGGGCGCGTCGCCGACGACCCTGCGCGCCAAGCTGTGGCCGGTGAGCCAGGCAGAGCCCGCCGCGTGGACGGTGACCTCCACCGATGCCACAGCGGCGCTGCAGGCGGCCGGGACGACCGGCATCGACGTGTACCAGTCCGGGTCGGCGACGAGCCCGGCCACGATGACCTTCGACCGGTACACGATCACCCGGCTCGGGGTGGCACCCCCGGCCAACCTGCCCCCCACGGCGCTCATCGGGACGCCGATGATCAGCGAGCGGACGGTGACCGTGTCGGGTGCGGGCTCCAGCGACCCCGACGGCACGATCACCTCGTACGCGTGGGAGTTCGGGGACGGGGCGACGGCGACCGGCAGCACGGCGTCGCGGACGTACGCGGCCGACGGCACGTACACGGTGCGCCTGACGGTGACCGATGACGACGGCGACACCGGCACGACCACGCGCCAGGTGACGGTGGCCGCGACGCCGCCGCCGAACCAGGCGCCGACGGCGGTGATCGGTACTCCGGTCGTCAGCCAGCGCACCGTCAACGTCTCGGGGTCGGGCTCGACCGACCCGGACGGCACGATCACCGGGTACGCCTGGGAGTTCGGGGACGGCGCCACCGGCACGGGTGCCACGGCGTCGCGGACGTACGCGGCCGACGGCACGTACACGGTGCGCCTGACGGTGACCGATGATGACGGCGACACCGGCACGACCACGCGCCAGGTGACGGTGGCCGCGACGCCGCCGCCGAACCAGGCGCCGACGGCGGTGATCGGTACGCCGGTCGTCAGCCAGCGCACCGTCAACGTCTCGGGGTCGGGCTCGACCGACCCTGACGGCACGATCACCGGGTACGCATGGGAGTTCGGGGACGGGGCGACGGCGACCGGCAGCACGGCGTCGCGCACGTATGCGGCCGACGGCACGTACACGGTGCGCCTGACGGTGACCGATGATGACGGCGACACCGGCACGACCACGCGCCAGGTGACGGTGGCCGCGACGCCGCCGCCGAACCAGGCGCCGACGGCGGTGATCGGTACGCCGGTCGTCAGCCAGCGCACCGTCAACGTCTCAGGGTCGGGCTCGACCGACCCTGACGGCACGATCACCGGGTACGCATGGGAGTTCGGGGACGGGGCGACGGCGACCGGCAGCACGGCGTCGCGCACGTATGCGGCCGACGGCACGTACACGGTGCGCCTGACGGTGACCGATGACGACGGCGACACCGGCACGACCACGCGGCAGGTGACGGTGGCGGCCACTCCACCGCCCACCCAGGACGTCGCGACCGACCTGTTCGAGCGCAGCGTCACCAACGGCTGGGGCTCCGCCCAGCTGGGCGGCGCCTGGACCGTCCTCGGGACGAGCAGCCGCTACGGCGTCTCGGGCGGCACCGGCAACCACATCCTCACGGCGGGGGGGACGACCGGCGAGACGATGCTGCCGGCCGTCAACACCACCGACGTCGACCTGAGGACGAGCCTGGCCTGGAGCCGGACCGCGAGCCAGGGGACGCTCTACGGCACGGCCGTGGTCCGCCGCCAGACGAACGGGAGCGACTACCGGGTCAAGGTCGTCGTGGCGGCATCGGGGACGATGCAGCTGGTCATCGCCCGCAAGGTGGGGACGACCGAGACGGTCCTGCGCACGGCGACGGTTGCCGGCATCACCCAGACCGCCAACACCTCGTACCGGCTCGCCGTGCGCGCGACGACGAGCGCCGGCACGACGACACTGTCGACGAAGCTGTGGCGGGTCGGGACGACCGAGCCCGCCGCGTGGACGGCCACGGTGACCGATGCGACGGCCAGCCTGCAGTCGGGCGGCTCGGTCGGGCTCAACTCCTACATGTCGAGCAGTGCGGCGGCAGCCGTGACGATGCGGGTCGACGACTTCCTCGTCGTCGACCCCGACTGACCGCCCGGCCCGGAGCCGGGCACGGGGAGAGGCCCCACGGAGCACGTCGCTCCGTGGGGCCTCTTCGCGTGATGCCGGCCGTCCTGCCGGCTGCGCCTCAGGCGCTGTCCAGGCGGGCGCGCAGGGTGTTCAGCTCGTCGGTCAGCGGCGTCGGGAGCTGGTCGCCGATCGTGGCGAACCACTCCTCGATGAGCGGGAGCTCGGCACGCCACTCCTCCGTGTCGACGGCCAGGGCGGCCTCGAGCTGCTCGGGCGTCAGGTCGAGCCCGTCGGTGTCGAGCGACTCCGGGGTGGGCACGTGGCCGATCGGGGTCTCGACGGCGGCCGCGGTGCCCTCGAGGCGCTCGATGGCCCACTTGAGGACGCGGCTGTTCTCGCCGAAGCCCGGCCACAGGAAGCCGCCCTCGTCGTCGCGACGGAACCAGTTGACGTAGAAGATCTTCGGCAGCTTGGTGGCGTCGGCGTCCTTGCCCAGCTCGATCCAGTGGCGGAAGTAGTCGGCGACGTTGTAGCCGATGAAGGGGAGCATCGCCATCGGGTCGCGACGCACGACGCCGACGGCACCGGTGGCCGCGGCGGTCGTCTCGGACGACAGCGTCGCGCCCATGAAGGTGCCGTGCGCCCAGTCGCGCGACTCGGTGACCAGGGGGATCGTCGTCTTGCGGCGTCCTCCGAAGAAGATCGCCGAGATCGGCACGCCGTTCGGGTCGTCGTACTCGTCGGCGAGGATCGGGCACTGCGAGATCGGCGTGCAGTAGCGGCTGTTCGGGTGGCTCGAGACCTCGTCGCTGTCGGGGGTCCAGGGCTCGCCCTTCCACGACGTGGCGTGGTCGGGGACGTTCTCCAGGCCCTCCCACCAGACGTCGCCGTCGGCCGTGAGGGCGACGTTGGTGAAGATCGAGTTGCCCTTCTCGATGGTGCGGATCGCGTTGGGGTTCGTCTTCTCGTTGGTGCCGGGGGCGACGCCGAAGAAGCCGAACTCGGGGTTGACCGCGTAGAGGCGGCCGTCCTTGCCGAAGCGCATCCAGGCGATGTCGTCACCGAGGGTCTCGACGGTCCAGCCGGGCACCGTGGGCTTGAGCATCGCGAGGTTGGTCTTGCCGCAGGCGCTCGGAAAGGCGGCGGCGATGTAGTGGACCCGCTGCTGCGGCGAGGTGAGCTTGAGGATGAGCATGTGCTCGGCGAGCCAGCCGCCCTCGTGGGCCATGGCCGAGGCGATGCGCAGGGCGTAGCACTTCTTGCCGAGCAGGGCGTTGCCGCCGTAGCCGGAGCCGTACGACCAGATCTCGCGCGTCTCGGGGAAGTGCGAGATGTACTTCGTCTGCGAGCAGGGCCACGCGACGTCGGCGGTCCCCTCGGACAGCGGCATCCCGACCGAGTGGAGGGCCTTGACGAAGTCGGCGCCCCGCTCCTCGATGGCGCGCAGCACCTCGGTGCCGACGCGGGCCATGACGTGCATCGAGACGACGACGTAGGCGCTGTCGGTGACCTCGACGCCGAACATCGGTGCGTCGGAGTCGAGATGGCCCATGACGAAGGGGATGACGAACATCGTCCGGCCGGTCATCGAGCCCTGGTAGAGCTCGGTCATGGTCGCCTTCATCTCTGCGGGGGCCATCCAGTTGTTGGTGACCCCGGAGTGGGCCTCGTCGACCGAGCAGATGAAGGTCTGGTCCTCGACGCGGGCGACGTCGCTCGGGTCGGATGCGGCGTGGAACGAGTTCGGCTTCTTGGCGTCGTCCAGCCGGGTGAAGGTGCCGGCCTCCACGAGCTCCGGCGGTAAGGCGGTCCCACTCCTCGCTCGAGCCGTCACACCACACGACGCGCTCGGGGGTGGTCAGGGCTGCGATGTCGTCGACCCAGGCCTGCAGGCCCTCGTGACTCGTCCCCGTATCGTGCGCTGCCTGCGTCGTCATGGTCGTCCTTCCGCCGGTCCGGCTCAACTGGTCGGCCACCACCCGACGACGCGCGCTCGGCCCGCCGGTCAGGCAGTGGCTCGGCACCCGCCGCTGGGAGCCTGCTGTCACGGTAGGCCCGCGCGCGAACCGGTGGGAACCGCGAAAACGGTTGCACCTTGTGGGTCTCCTCACAGCGGGTCGCAGACACTGAAAGAACTTGCAAGGGTGCTGAAAAGGCAGGTCACGGCGTGGCGTGAGCTTGCAGGGGGTGGATGGGTGCACTCGGCCGGTGGTCGGCCGGCCCCTGGGTGATCGGGCGGCGGCGGAGGTCCCTGCTCGCCCCGTCAGGCCGCCCGATCCTCAGGGCGCCGGCGGATTTCTCGGAGGGCGAGAGGCTCCGGTAGTCTGCCTTCTCGTTGCGCCCGCGGGTGTGACAGGGCGCCCGTAGCTCAACGGATAGAGCATCTGACTACGGATCAGAAGGTTAGGGGTTCGAATCCCTTCGGGCGCGCTCTGTGTTGAGACAGAGGATGAAGGCCCCGACCAGCGGAGACGCGGTCGGGGCCTTCGCTCCGTCCGGAGTGCGGAGGGGCCGTCGAGGGCCCGTGGGCCCCAAAACTCGCCGACAAGCCGCACGGACCTGGAGTCGGGCCGGGTGAGGCCGGGCCGTTCATCAGCCACCGGGGCTGTCGAACAACGGTGCATCGGGCGGTCTCAGCCGCGCACCGCCAGGGGGTACGCCGAGCCGACTCGCCAAGTCGTGAAGCGTGAGGGCAAGGTGCACGTCGAGGGCCCGCGGCGGCTCCCGCCACTTCGCCCCCAGGAGCGCATCGAGCCGTTCGAGCCGTTGATAGAGGGTGTTCGCATGGATGTGAAGCTCAGCGCAGGTCCGCGTGTGCTGGCGTCCATGATCGAGGTAGACGCGGGCCGTGCGGGTCAGCTCGCTCTTCCGCCGCTGGTCGTGTCGCAGGATCGGGCCCGCCACCGACTCGACGTAGCCCGCGAGCTCGAGTCGGCCCGACCCGCTCAGCACGGCCCGGTACGGGCCGAGGTCGACGTCGCGCACCACGGCGTCGAGACGGCCGAGGGCGCGCAGCACCCTCGCCGTCTGCTGGGCCGACGACAGGGCGTCTCGAAGGCCGCGCACACCACCGCTGGTGTCGGCGAGTCCCACCGGCGCGGGCGGCGGGCGTTCCGCGAGGCGTGCGAGGAGCGTGGCGACGGAGGAGGCGTCGTGTTGGGGGACGAGCACCACGACGACGTCGTCGGTGCCGGCGGTCCACCCCCGGACCTCTGCGGCGAGCCGCCCGGCAAGCCGGCTCGCGGCGTCGGTGCCGGTGCGGTCGGCGTGGAGGACCGCGACGCTGCGCACCGTGTCGACGTCGAGGCCTGAGGCCCTCGCTCGGCGTCGTACGACCGCGTCGTCGGCGGCGGGGGAGAGGAGGACGGTGACGAGCTCGCCACGGGCCCTCAGCTCCGCCTCGAGAACGGAGCTCTCGGACACGAGGACGAGGGCCACGGCGAGCACCCCGATCGACAGGTGCCTATCGACCTCCTCGGCGTCGTCGGGGACGTCGAGGCAGACGAGAGCCCCGGCGTAGCCGGTTCGCAGGACGACGGGTGCCGCGACCCACGTGCCCGTCGGGCCACGGGCAGGCGCGTCCTCACCGCCTCCGCGGAACAGGTCGGCGCCACGGAGGCCGCCCGTGAGCCCGGCGAGGCCGATTCCGTCCAGGTCACCGACGACCGGTGCGTCGTCGCGGTCCACGTAGGCGACAGGGACGCCGAGCGCCCGCCCGAGGACCTCGCACACCTGGCCGACGTCGCCTCCGGCGATGACGGTGCGGGTCAGCTCGTCGCGCAGGTCCGCGGCCTGTTGGCGAGCACGGTTGGTCCGCTCGAGTTCGGCGTTGCTTCGCTTCAGGGCGTCCTCCGCGCGGCTGTACCCGTCGAAGAGTTGCGCGTTGCGGATGGCCACTGCGGCGTGGGAGGCGAGCGCCGCGAGCAGCTCGACCTCCTCCGCCTCGAAGTCGCGCGCACGGCGCTCGGCGACCAGGAGGACACCGAGGTTCTCGTCGCCGACGAGGAGCGGGACGCCGAGGATGCCCGAGAGGTGCTCGCTGGACGCCGCGGCATCGATGGGGGCGGCGTGCGGGAAACGCGGGTCGTCCAGGTAGGAGCGGCTCCAGACCGGCCGCCCGCTCCTCACGACGAGGCCCCCGAGCCCGACGCCGGGGGCGAGCTCGATGCCGCGCATCGCCGAACCCATCATCCCGTCGACGACCTCGATGCGCAGGAGCCCGCCCTCCCCGAGGAGCATGATGTAGGCGACGTCGACGCCGAGGAGGCGCCGCGCCTGGGCCGCGACCTCGTGGAGGACCTCGGCCGGGTCGCGCATCGATGCCAGGCGGCGGGCGAGGTCGTTGAGCACCCGCAGCCGGTCGGCTTGGTGGCGCACCTCGTCGGCGGTGGAGGCAGTCTGGGCACGGTCAGCGGGATCTGCGGTGACGTCGTCGGACACCGACCCATGGTGGCATGCCGGGGGGTGGAGATTCTTTCCGTCAGGACCCGTCGACGACAGGAGGATCGTCCATGGTGCTGCGGTACGACCGGGAAGCACCATGGTGAGCAGACGGCACCACCCTCCCGGCGCCAGTCACCGACGAAGGAGCCGACGATGGAGTCGCTGACCGTGACGACCGGCGACGGCGTGCACCTGCACGTCGAGGACTCGGGCGGCGACGGCCGCCCTGTGGTCCTCGTGCCGGGCTTCACGGCTGACACCACGTCGTGGGTCTTCCAGACCGACGCCCTCGTCGCGGCCGGCCACCGCGTCGTGGTCGTGGACCGGCGCTCCCACGGGCGGTCCGACGCCCCGACCTTCGGCCACCGGATGGCTCGCCACGGCATGGACCTGCACGAGGTCGTCGACCAGCTCGCCCTTCGTGATGTCGTCCTCGTCGGCGCCTCAATGGGCGCCAGCACCATCTGGGCCTACCTCGACCTCGTCGGCGAGGGCGCCGTGAGCGCCGTCGTCAGCGTCGACCAGACCCCCCGCATGCGGTCCGGCGACGACTGGGCTTTCGGCTTCTACGGGCTGGACGACACCAACGTCGGGACGTTCTTCGACAACGGCATCCCCGACACCGGCCACGGGCCCGCTCCTGAGCGGACCCAGGCCGCCTTCGAGCAGTGGTTCTCCCGGCTGGGAGGGATGCCTGAAGCCCTCGGCTCGGTGCGTCCCGAGACCATGCCGCTGCTGCGCGACCACGCCGTTGCGGACTGGCGCGACGTCGTGGCGCGCACCACCGTCCCCGTCATCGTCGTCGCTGGCCGCGAGAGCCAGTTCTGGCCCGCCGAGCACGCCCAGGCCACGGCCGCGCTGGCGAAGGACGGCCGAGCCGTCGTCCTCGAGGACTGCGGGCACGTCGTCGCCCTCGACCAGCCCGACACGCTGAACCACCTTCTCCTCGACCTCGTCGGCGGGCTCTCACCCGGCCGGCCCTGACCTCGCGACCGGCAACTCCGGTCGACACACCCACCACCACCCGCACCATCCCCGCGCGACGAAGGAGTCCGTCATGCCCGCAACCCCCTCCACCCCCGCCCCGCTCGCCTCGCTCAGTCGGCGCGGGCTCCTCACGGGTGGCATCGTCCTCGGTGCCGCCGCCCTGGGCGCCTGCTCGAAGGCCGGGACCACCACGAGCGGCGGCGCCGCGAGTGCCTCTGGGGCCGCCACGGGGACCGGGATGCCCACGACGGCCTTCCCCTCGAAGCTGTGGGTCCCGTCAGGCACAGCCGGTGCCAAGCCGTCCCTGCCGAAGCGGATCGCGTTCCAGAACGTCGTGGCCGGCGCAGCGCCACTCGAGCTCACCGACCAGTGGCTCGAGAAGGCCGCCGACGACATCCAGTTCGAGTACATCACCGCGAACTCGCAAGGAAACTCGGCCGCCACCATCACGCAGATGAACCAGTCGGTCTCCCGCGGGGTGATGGGGATGGTGGCGCCGGCGCAGGACATCCCCGCGCAGGTCAAGGCCATGCAGGCCAACATGGCCAAGGGTGGCGCGATGTTTCTCTTCAACGCGGGCGGGATCACCTGCGGCATGGCCGCTGTGCAGTACACCTTCGGGCACACCCAGGGCGTCTACGCCGCGAAGTACATCAAGGACGAGCTCGGCGGGGACGGCAAGGTCCTCTTCCTCAACGCGAACGGCAGCATCACCTTGCGCCCACGTGAGACCGGCTTCTTCGACGCCATGGCCGAGGCCGGCCTCCCCAAGGAGATGATCACGAGCATCGACGCGGGTGAGATCGCGACGACCGACCGCGGCTACGAACTGACCAACACGGCGCTGCAGAAGGTCGGCGACTACAACGTCGTCGTCGGGGCGCAGGACGAGCTCGCGCTCGGCGCCATGGCA
Source organism: uncultured Actinomycetota bacterium (assembly GCA_963834225.1). GTDB lineage: Bacteria > Actinomycetota > Actinomycetes > Actinomycetales > Dermatophilaceae > Oryzobacter. The sequence goes on from CAWIAT010000008.1 coordinate 272,349, forward strand.
GCACTGAAGGCGGCCGGCAAGTGGACCTCCATTCCCAAGCTCGCGGTGATCGGCGCCGAGGGCTCGCCGCAGGCCGTCGCGCACATCAAGGACCAGGACTCGCCGTTCAAGGCGAGCTCGGCCGTGAACTTCCCGATGGTGGGCTACGTGCCCGGCCGGCTCATCGGCCGGTGGGCCGACGGGCTCAGCATCCCGCAGTACCTCGAGTACAACAGCTTCCTCATCGACTCCCCCGACTCGGCGGCCACCCTCGAGAAGGACCAGACCAGGTGCAAGGAGCTGTACGAGGAGATGCTCGACGGCGACACGACGTACGTCACCCCGCGCGGCGAGATCAGCTTCGAGACGCGCGACGCGTACTACGAGGGCGAGCTTCCGGAGAAGCTGCCGGCGGTGACCACGTGACCGCCCTGGCCACGAGCAAGGCCGGAAGGACCGGCGGTCCTGGCCGGCAGACGCCCTCGCCGAAGACCGATGACCGCCTCTCGGTGTGGGACCGCTGGAAGGGCCGCCGCCAGATCGAGCGGTCGAGCGCCCGCCTCGGCCTGTGGCTGCTCGCCTTGGCGATGGTCGTGTTCTTCGAGCTTCACGTCGGCTCCTTCATCACCCAGGGCAACCTGCTGCAGATCGGGCAGAACCTGGCGCCGACGATCATCGCGGCCATCCCCGCCGCACGTCTGCTCATCACTGGCAACGTCGACCTGTCGATCGCCGGGGGATACGCGCTCCTCGGGGTGTGGTGCGGCTGGCTGCTCGCCACGACCGACTCGGCGACGCTCGCGATCGCCCTCACCCTCGGGGGCGGCGCGCTCCTCGGCCTCGTCAACGGCCTGCTCGTCCGCGCCCTCGCGATCTCACCGATCATCGTGACCCTGGGCCTCGGCACCGTCTACACCGGCATCGCGCTCATCACGACGAACGGCGTCGCGCTCTACCGGTTTCCGACGACCTTCAGCGACCTCGGTCTCTACCGCCTCGGCGGTGTCCCGCTCACGCTGGTCGTCGCCCTCGTGGTCTTCGCCCTCGGCGCCGTCCACCTCTCCCGCACCGTCTCCGGGCTGCGCAGCTACGCCATCGGTGGCAGCCCGGACGCGGCCCGTCTGGTGGGCCTGCGACCCGAGCGCCACGTCCTGGGCCTGTACGTCTACATGGGCCTGGCCGTCGGGCTGCTCGCCGTCGTCGTCGCGGCAACGATCGGCTCGGCCTCCCCGACGAACGGGGTGGGCTTCGAGATCGATGTCCTCACCGCAGTGATCCTCGGTGGCGTCGCCTTCCAGGGCGGTGCCGGTCGGTGGAGTGGCGTCCTCATCGGTGTCGTCGTCCTCGGCGTCCTGCAGGCGGGCTTCGTCTTCGAGGGCCTCAACAGCTACTACCAGCTGCTCGCCAAGGGTGCGCTGCTGCTCCTTGCCCTCGGTGCGGACCAGGTCGTCGCCGCCCGCCGCCGTGCCGCCGCCGTGCCGCCGCCGGTGGAGGAGCGCACGGCCGACCGCCTGCTGCCCTCCGCCCAGGACGGCCCCTCCGGAACCGGGTCCGGCCTCACCTGTTCCGGCCTGACGAAGCACTACGGGGCGGTCACCGCCGTCGACGACGTCAGCTTCATCGCCCGTCGGGGTCAGGTGACCTGTCTCCTCGGAGACAACGGTGCCGGCAAGAGCAGCGTCATCAAGATGCTGAGCGGTGTCGTGGCGCCCGACGGCGGCGTGGTCACCCTGGACGGCGAGCAGGTCCACCTCGCCAGCCCGGCCGACGCCCGCGACGCCGGCATCCACACGGTCTACCAAGAGCTCGCGCTCTCACCGAACCTCGGCGCTGCGCTCAACCTCGTTCTCGGCGACGAGCCGCGGGTCCCGGCGCTGCGCTGGCTCGGCTGGCTCGATCGCGAGGCCGCCGAGGAGGTCGCGCGCACCCGGATGGCCGGGCTCGGCGTCCGGCTCACCGACTATTTTCGCCCTGTCGGTGAACTCTCCGGTGGGCAGCGGCAGTGCGTCGCGATCGCCAGGGTCAACGACGAGCGCGCGGCGGTCGTCATCCTCGACGAGCCGACGGCGGCCCTGGGCGTCAAGCAGACCGAGCAGGTCCTGACGCTCGCCCGGGCCCTCGCGGACCGGGGCGCGGCGGTCATCATGATCACGCACGACGTCGACTCGGTGATGTCGGTGGCCGACCACGTGGTCGTCCTCAACCTCGGGTCGGTGCTGTACGACGGCGCCATCTCGACCGTCGACACCGGCCGCCTCATCCACCTCATGGCGGGGTACGCGGGTGCCGAGGCAGCACCCGCCCCGCACCGGGAGCCGTGATGGCGGCGGTGGCCGCGCCCGTCCATCCAGTCCTCGAAGCGATCGGCGCGGGCGTCGACGCGTCGCGGGTCGTGACCGACCCCGAGGTCATGCTCGGACTCAGCCACGACCAGGCGGTGTGGGCCGAGCACGGCGTGCCGCTCGCAGTCGTCAGGGCCAGGTCGACCGAGGAGGTCCGCGTGGTCGTGGCCGCCTGCTACGAGCACCGGGTGGCCGTCGTGGCGCGGGGGGCCGGGACCGGTCTGTCCGGGGGCGCCAACGCGGTCGAGGGTTGCGTCGTCCTCGCGCTGGAGGGGATGGACCGCATCGTCGAGGTCAATACCCTCGAGCGGTACGCCGTCGTCGGACCGGGGGTCGTCAACGACGACCTCCGGGCCGAGGTCGCGCGCCACGGCCTCTGGTACCCGCCGGATCCCGCCAGCTCGCCGTGGTCGACGATCGGTGGGAACGTCGCGACGAACGCCGGTGGCGTGTGCTGTGTCAAGTACGGCGTCACCCGTGACTACGTGCTCGAGCTGGAGGTCGTCACCGGCACGGGCGAGGTCGTCCGGCTCGGCCGCCGCACCGCAAAGGGCGTGACCGGGTACGACCTGGCCGCACTCATGGTCGGGTCTGAAGGGACCCTGGGCATCGTCACGGAGGTCACCCTGCGGCTGCGTCCGCTGCCGCCGCCGGCCGTCACCGTCGCGGGGTACTTCCCCTCACTCGTCGCCGCCGGGGCCGCGGCACGTGACGTCGCCGCCGCCGGCATCACCCCGGCCGCCCTCGAGCTCGTCGACCGGCACTGCCTCGAAGCGGTCGACGCCTGGAAGAACATGGGACTGTCGGTCGAGGCCGACGCCGTGCTCCTCGCACGGATCGACGAGCCGCCGGGCGTCGCCGAAGCGATCGCGGACCAGGTCGTCGACTGCTTCCGCGGCGCGGGCGCGACGTGGGCCGACCGGTCGACCGACACGGACGAGGCCGAGGCGCTGTTCGCGGCTCGCCGGCTCGCCTACCCGGCCCTGGAGCGGCTCGGGCCTGTCCTCACCGAGGACGTCTGCGTCCCGCGCCAAGCCGTGCCCCGTGCGCTCGCCGGCATCGAGGACATCGCACGCCGGCACGACGTCGTCATCGCGAACATCGCCCACGTCGGCGACGGCAACCTCCACCCGCTGCTCATGACGCCGGCCGGTGACGAGGAGGGGCAGCGTCGTACCCAGTCGGCGTTCGAGGAGATTCTCGACCTCGCGATCTCGCTGGGCGGCACGGTGACTGGCGAACACGGCGTCGGCCTGCTGAAACGGGCTGGCATGCGCCGTGAGCAGTCACCGGCCGTCCTCGAGATGCAGCGGGCGGTCAAGGCGGCCCTGGACCCACGCGGCATCCTCAACCCGGGGAAGGTGCTCGGATGACCGCGCACGCCATCCCAGCGACACCACCCGTCGCCCAGGGCTACCCCGAGGCCGTCGCGGCGTTCGCCGCCCACGTCGGGGTCGAGCCGACGGCCGAGGTGAGCGTCGCGTCGATGCGGGCGACGGCGGGCCCAGCCTTCACGTACTACGCCTCGCTCATCGCCCCCCGGACCGACGTCGCCGTGACGGGGCACGTCGTGGAGGACGGGGGTGGGACACCGCTCGACGTCCGCTGGTACCGGCCGGCCAATGCCCCGGCACACGGCCTTTCGGGCGCCGTCGTGTACGTCCACGGTGGCGGGATGGTGTCAGGTGACCTCGACGCGTACGAGCGCATCGTCGCCCGCTACGCGGGGGAGAGCGGGACGCCGATACTGGCCGTCGACTACCGGCTCGCACCCGAGCACCCCGCACCAGCCGCGGCCCACGACGTCCTGCGGGCCGTGCGGTGGCTCGTCGGGCGGGCCGGCGAGCTGCGCGTCGACCCTGCGCGGATCGCCCTCATGGGCGACTCCGGAGGGGGAGGGGTGGCCGCGGCGGCGGCGATGATCGCCCGCGACTCGGGGGGTCCGGCGCTGTCTCGCCTCATCCTCGTGTACCCCATGCTCGACGACCGGACGACCGCTCCCAACCCTTCGCTCGTCCCCGTGGTCACGTGGACCTACGAGCAGAACGCCGTGGCGTGGGCGGCGGTGACGAGTGGGGTGGAGCCGGGGACCGATGGCCACGTGGCGCCGGCCCGGGCAAGCGACTTGGCGGGGCTTCCTCCGGTGCACCTCGAGACGGGTGACTGCGACATCTTCCGCGACGAGGTCCTCGACTTCGCGCACGCCCTGCTCGTGGCGGGCGTCCTCACGGACGTCCAGCTGTACCGCGGTCTACCGCACGCCTTCGACGTGATCGCCCCCGACCTGCTTCCCTCTCGCCGGGCGCTGCACCATCGGTACGCGGTGCTCCGACGCACCTGACCGTGCGGCGCTGATCGGATGCGTCGTGGGCGCTGGTCGGTCGACGCTGCCGTCGATGACGAGGGTTCTCATCGCGATCGTGGTGGTCCGGGCCGGCACGACCCCGCGACGGTGGGGGCTTTTCACCACGGCTCCTGGACAGGGCAGCTGTCGCGATGGCCGGTACGCTCGACGCCGTGATGACCGCGGCGGGTGACGGGGTGCGGACTCTGCGTGCAGCCGTCGCGACGCTCGTCGTCATCGGCCTCGGCGCAACGGCTCACCAGATGGGCGGTGGCGCCCCTCTCCAGCCGATTCCTGCCGTGGTGCTCGCCGTCCTCGTCGGTCCGATGGTCTGGCTGTGCGTGCGCCGCAAGACGTCGCTGGTGCGCATGACGGCCGCGACCGCGCTCGGCCAGCTGGTCACGCACCTGACCCTGGCGGGGATGGCCCCCACCCCCGGCGGCGGCGCGGGCCGCCTGCATCTGCACGAGGCCATGGCGCCGATGCCGTTGCTGCCGACCTCGACCTCGTCGCCCCTGTCCTTGACGTCCTCGATGCTGTTGGCGCACGCGGTTGCGAGCCTCGTCGCGAGCGTGCTCCTCACGGTGGGCGTCGATGCCATCCGGGCAGTGGCTCGCTGGGTCAGGGGCGGTGAGCGCGTCCCCGGAGTCGCAGTCCAGGTCTCCCGCGTGGCGCGCGTCGACGGTGTGGTGCGGGTGCTCGACGGTCGGGTCGTCGGGCCCGTGGGTGGCCGCGCGCCACCTGCCCTGCTCGTCTGAGCCGCTCCGGGTTCCGGGGCGGCCCACCGCCACATCCCGAACCGGACCAGCGCGTCGTGAGTGCAGCGCTCCCTGCCGTGACGGCGCGCGAGCCGCAGGAGCAGTGACGCGTCCTCACGCCGAGTGATCCGGTGTTCGGGAGTCCCCAGCCACCCGACCCTCTGGAGAACCCATGTCTTTGCTCAAGGACCCGCTGCGCGGGCTACCCGCGTCCCCGACCCGTACCCCGAACCCCGACGCCCGGCACGGCCTCGGGCTGTTTCGTGCCTTCTGGCGGTGGCACTTCTACGCCTCGCTGATCGTCATCCCGACCGTGGTGGTCCTGGCGGTCACCGGCGTGGTCTACCTGTTCCGCTTCCAGCTCGAGCCGATGATCCACGCCGACCTCATGCGCGTCGCCGCCCCGGCCGATCCCGTGGTCACCACCTACGACGAACAGCTGGCGGCGGTGCAGCAGGCCCGGCCGGACGACGTCGTGGTGTCGATGACCGAACCGGCGGCCGCCGAGCACAGCACCCGCTTCACCGTCACCACACCCGAGGAGTCGACCAGGGACGTCTTCGTCGACCCCTACACCGGGCAGGTCCTGGGGGCGCTGGACCCCGACTCCACGATCAGCGGTACTGCCGTGCGCATCCACGCCGACCTCATGGCCGGCACCGTCGGCGACGTCATCCTCGAGCTCGGCGCGTGCTGGGCGATCGTCATGGCCCTCACCGGGTACTACCTCTTCGTCCGCGGGTGGCGGGCCCGTCGTCGCCTCCGCAGAAAGGACCTCGGTGCGGCCCGCCTGCGCTCCGGCCACGCCTACACGGGCGCGTTCATCGGCGTGGGCCTGCTGCTGCTCGTGGTGTCCGGGCTGCCGTGGACCGGTGTCTGGGGCGCCCAGACCCAGAAGCTCGCCACCACCGCCGGCACCTCCTTCTGGGGCGAGGACCACGGCGCCCTGTCCGACCCGACCTCCACCCTCGACGAGTCGCTGCCGCACCGTCACGGCGTCATCCCCTGGGCGCAGGAGAAGAGCGAGGTGCCGCAGTCCTCTCCCGACGCGGAGCGGTCGATCGCCAACGTCGACACCGCCGTCCTCGTCGGCGAGCGTGAGGGCCTCGCACACCCGATGACGATCGTCATCCCCGGCGACGAGACCGGGGTGTTCTCTGCCATCGGGTACGCCTTCAACGACCCCACCGCCGAGCGCACGGTCCACGTCGACCAGTTCGGCGGATCGGTGGTCTCTCGGTACGGGTACGACGACTACGGCGTCCTCGCCAAGACGGTCAGCCACGGCATCGCGCTGCACGAGGGTCGGCACTTCGGCACCCTCAACATGATCCTGACGACCGTGTTCTGCCTCGCCGTCATCGCCTCGTGCATCACCGGCCCCCTGATGTGGTGGCGACGCCGCCCGAAGGGAGCCGACAACCTCGGCGCCCCCCGAGGGCGGATGCCGATCATCGGCTCCCCCGTCCTCGGTGCCGGGATCATCGCCCTGTGCCTGGTCCTCCCGGTGTTCGGGGCCTCGGTCGTCCTGGCCCTCGTGGCCGAGAAGCTGTTGCGGCGATCAGCGCGAGCGCGCAGGGCACTGTCCATGGGTGCCTAGGTCGGCACCGCTCCTTCGGACCTCGACCAGCCTGGGCGACCGACCCCGGTGAGTCAGTGCGTCTCGACCGTCGTCGCCAGAGTCGACGAGGGAGTGTCAGCGGAGCCGGACCGTCGCCTGCACGGCTCGGTAGTGGCCGAGGAACGTGCCGCAGACCAGCACGCCACCGGTCGATCGCCTCCTGCACCGACTGGCAGAACGCCTCGTGCGGGCCGGTGGGCGCGGAGACGACGAGGGCGGCTACCAGGGCGCGAGCACGATCGCCTCGTGGCGGTGCTGGCGCAGGTGCCGCAGCACCGGGTGACCGAGCTCGTCACGCCGCTCACGTGGGGGAGGAGCGTCTCGGCCGCGATCGCCACCCTCATGCCTCCACGACAGCAGGCCGGTGCGTGCACCGGCCGGCCACGGCGTTGCCGGGTGGTGACGGGTGGTCGGCGATCCGGGACCGCCCAGCCGCCGAATCTCCCCGCGAGTGGGTCCTCCGTTCGGTCAGAGTCGGACGCCGTTGTCCTGAGGGTGGGCAGGACAGGCCGCCTCGGTCCTGAGGGCACCGGACACTGGTGGAGAACGACGCGAGGTCCCCTGGCACGCCCCGCCTCATTCGCGACACCTCTGACCCGTGCCACGAGGGGTTCGCCCCTCAGCCCCACTGGAAGACCTCGCATGACCACCCGACGCACCCTGCAGCGCGGAGTAGGCGCCCTCATCCTCGGCATGGCGTTCGCCGCCGGCCTCGTCCTCTGGGGCGGCCTCCTGCTCTCCGACCCCGAGCTGACGAGCCCGATCGAGCACGGCGCCGTCTTCGGTGTCTGGACCCTCCTCTACTCGTCCGCCGCGCCCTCCGTCCAGATGATCGTCGTGGCTGTGGCCGTCGCGCTGCTCGTCGCGGCCGCCGTCGCCGGCGCCGAGCATCGCATCAGCACCCGCTACCGCCGCTCGGGCGACACCGTCGCGACGCCCCTCGCCCCCCGGGTCGTCATGGCCCGCACCGCGGGCCGCTACGACGGCGAGGTGACCGTCACGGTCCTCATCCCGGCCCACAACGAGGCCGACCGGATCGGCGCGACGCTGAAGTCCATCTGGTACCAGGACAGCCCACCGGAGCGCGTCGTCGTCGTCACGGACAACTGCACCGACGCCACGGAGGAGGTCGCCCGCTTCTACGGGGCCGACGTCATGTCCAGCGAGGGCAACACCCACAAGAAGGCCGGCGCCCTGAACCAGGCACTCGCCCTCCTCCTGCCAACGCTCAGCGACAACGACACCGTCCTCGTGATGGACGCCGACACCGAGCTGTCCCCTGCGTACATCTCCACCGTGCGCCGCCGGATGACCGACGACCGCGCCCTCATGGCGGTGGGCGGACTCTTCCTCGGCGAGGAGGGCGGAGGTCTCCTCCAGCAGATGCAACGCAACGAGTACACGCGCTACAGCCGCGACATCGCGCGCCGCCGCGGACGGCTGTTCGTCCTCACCGGAACCGCTTCGGTCTTCCGCTCGGGAGCGCTGCGCGAGGTCGCCGCCCATCGCGGAACCGCACTTCCCGGGCGCCACGGCGAGGTCTACGACACCGTCTCGCTCACCGAGGACAACGAGATCACCCTCGCGCTCAAGACGCTCGGCGCCATGATGACGTCGGCGCCGCAGTGCCGCGTCGTCACCGAGGTCATGCCGACCTGGGGCGCCCTCTGGGCCCAGCGCCTGCGCTGGCAGCGAGGCGCCCTCGAGAACCTCGGCGCCTACGGGCTCACACCCCAGACCGTGAGGTACTGGGCGCAGCAGATGGGCATCGGCTACGGCGTCGTCGCCTTGTCGTCCTATGCCGTGCTCGTGGCCGTCACCGGGCTCTCGCTGGACTCCTTCGTCGTCTACCCCTTCTGGATGGGTCTCGGCGCGGTCTTCGCCGTCGAACGACTCGTCAGCGTCTGGGCCGGGGGGTGGCGGGCCCGACTCCTCGGAGCCCTGCTGATCCCCGAGCTCGTGTACGCCTGCGTGCTCAACGCCGTGTACGTCCGCGGGGTGTTCGACCTCCTCATCGGTCGCCGAGCCGAGTGGAAGCACGTCGTGACCGACGCCTCCGGGCGGGTCAAGATCGAGGACGGTGAGCTGGTGTGAGCACCGTCGTCACCTCCCTCTCCACCGGCGTCCTACTGCCCGAGACGACCCTGTGGGCGCCCTGGGCGCAGGTCCTCGCGACCTTCGTCGCGATCAACACCGTCATGTACGTCGCCGTTGCCGTCGCCAAGATCCTCCCCAAGGTCCACGTCGGGGACTGGCTCAACACGTCGTACGCCCGGGCCGAGACCCGCAGCATCCACCCACGTGCGGCGGACGGCTGGCCCGCGGTCCCCACGCCGCGTCCGGCTCTTCGGGCTCCGGAGCCCGACGGTCACCCGGAGGCCTCGCCGCGCTGACCGGTGACGCGTGGCCGGTGGCCCGGTAGGCCCCGGTGGTGGTTGGGTCGTCCTCCTTGCCGCGACACCGCGGCCCGACGCCCACGTCGGCCGGGTCCTTGCCGCGGACGGCGGGGTGTTCATCGCGGGGCCTCTCCTGTCGGCGCGGCACTCATCGATGGTGGCACCGTGGCCGCCGACCTCACCTGGGCGCGAGCCACTCGTCGGTCGAGCTGATGTTGCCGTCGATCCAGGTCCACGTGATGCCCTCGTACGCGAAGCTCACGGCTTCCCGAGGCATCCGGGAGCTCTCTGGTGCCTCGAGCCCGATCCCCACGACGAACGCGCGCCGCAGCTCGATCGCGTACGTCGGGGTCCGACGGCCGAGCTGGTCGGTTCCGAAGACGACCAGGCGCCACGCCGTGAGGACCTCGTTGCGCGACCATGCTGCCGTCAGCAGCGGACTCGAGCGGTCGACATCCTTGACGATGTCGATCGGGGTGTGTCGCCTCCTGCCGCTGGGCTGGCCGGTCGCCGCGTCGCGTGGCGAGACGAGCGTGTGTCGCACGTCCAGCACGGGGATCGCCGTGCCTGCGCGTGGCGTGGGTCCGCCTCGCATCGGGCCCTGGGGTCCGGCGATGGTCACCTCGGCGTCGAGCATGCAGTCCTCACGGCAGGGTGAGCCCCTCGAGGGGGCTGGTGCGCACTCGCAGGATCGCGTAGTAGGGCCCGGCTGCCTGGGTGGCAGAGGTTGCGGTGACGAAGCCGCCGGTCAGGGTGACCGGGGCTTCGACCACGGTGAGGCCGCCACCGCCACGGTTCCCCCCGCAGGCCAGGAGCTGCTGTGGGCCGACGACCTCGGTGACGACGTCGACGTGACTGCTCTCAGTGCCCTGGATGTTGTCGAAGGTCAGTGCGGTGGTTCCCGGGCGGTTCTTGCACAGGAAGTCCCCCACCTCCGGCTTGACCTCATCGAGGCGGTAGAGCCAGAAGGGGTTCGCGAACGCTCGGTCGACCCGGTTCTGCTTGGCGGCGTGGGCGTAGCGCGCGTGCAGGGTGTCCCTGGCGAAGGGGTCGCCGGGGATGCCGGCGGTGCGGGCGGCCTCCTGCACGCAGTACGAGATGAAGCCGGCGCTCCACGCGGTCGTGTCCGCGGCTGCTGCTGCGGCCCAGGCCGCCGGGTCCGTCGTCTTCGCGGCCCGGCCGTAGGCCTCGAGGAAGGGCAGCACCGCCGGGTCGCTCTCCGGTCGGCCGTTCCACGTGGTCAGCTCGTGGCGGGCCACGGCGGCGGCCTCCCGCTTGAAGGCGTCGACCTTGGCCATCCAGTCCTGGACCATCTGCAGGACGTCACCGACACCCGGGATGAGTGAGGCGAGGGAGCCCATGGCACCTGGAAGGAGGTTCGCGGCGCCTGAGGGCAGGGAGCCGAACGACGCGAGCTGGAGCGCACCTGCCGCGGCGGAGCCGCCGCCCCCGCCGCCGAGCGCCACCTTGAGGCCGTCAGGTGTGGCCACCACGTCGCTCCCGGGCGTCACGGCCGCCGCCTGGAGCATCGCCCCCAGTCCGCCCATGCCACCGAACACCGGCATCGAGGACGGAGCGGTCAGGTCCGAGAGGATCTTGCCCGCCTCCTCCTTCGCCTTCTCCGGCTCGACGAGCTTGCCATCGGCGGCCTTCTTGACGGTGGCCAGCTTCTGGTTGGCCTCCTTGGTCTTCTGGGTGTTCGCCGCCATCTCCGCCATCTTGAGCGCCGCCGCCTGCTGGCCGAACGAGGAGGCGAGGCCGGCCGCCGTCTGCAGCCCCGCGGCCGCGTTGGCCTGCGTCCCGGCCAGGCCTGCCATGTCTCGGAAGGCACCGGCGTTCTGGACGGCGCCGAGGGCACCTGCCAACCCTGCCGGGTCGGGCGCCTCGGGGGCGTTCTGCAGGCTGATGATGGTCTGCGGGAACGGAGTGGGCGACGTCGCCATCGGCTCGGCGCGCCGCGACATCAGCAGCGAGGGGTCGAGGTCACCGAGCGCCGGTTCGGTGTTCGTCAGCACCCAGTCGAGGTCGCCGTAGTGCTCCTCGAGGGCGACGCAGGGGTCCATGATCGTCTGGGCATACAGCCCGTCGGTCGGCAGTGCCACGTGCATCGGCTCGCTGCGCGCGTTCTTGTCGGCGTACCAGGCGTGGAGCTTGTCGGGGGCGTCGAGCCCGTCGATGCCGAGGAAGGCGCCGGCCGACACCTGGAAGACCAGCGAGTTGCCGATGATCGCGATGGGGTCGCGTTCGGCCACCGAGGCCACGCTGACGCCGTTCGTGCCGGGGATGACGGCGCCGTCCGCGATCATGAAGACGCGGTCGCGGTCCATGTCCCAGATCACCAGTTTGTCGTAGTACTCGACGTGCTCGTTGAGGTGGCCCAGAAGCGCCTGCACCGCCTTGACCATCTCGGCGCGCTCGTTCCTCAGCTCCCACTCGTCGGGGGGTTGTGACCCGGAGGCGCCGAGGGAGTCGATCGCGCCGGTCTCGGCGGAGACGAGGTCGTCGGTGCCGGTCGGTACGGAGACGGTTCGGCGGAAGGTGTCGGTGTCGTAGGTGTAGCCGAACGACGTGACGTTGGCGACCGAGCCGGGAGTGAGGGGCCGCGAGGCCTCGACGCGCAGATCGGTCAGCATGCGCCGGGTCACGGTGGTGCCCAGCGGGATGCGGACGCTGAAGTCGACGCGCGCGGCACCGTTGAAGGCATAGCGAGAGGCGAGGGTGAAGTCGGCGGGGAGGGCGGCTCCTCCCACGGTGAGCCGGAGCGTGTCGACCCATCCCGCTGCGATCCGCGGGGCCTGCTCCGACTGGAACCAGGCGTCCCGCGAGGAGTCCGCGAGCTCGCGCAGCCGGGAGAAGATGGACAGGGCGGGGGAGCCGAGGAAGGGGCGCAGGGGCGTCCAGGGGACGTCGTCGAAGACGTCGAAGGCCACCTGTGGCCGCTCCACGCCGAGCCGGATGGTCATCGACCCGCGCAGGTGACGAACCGGCAGGTCGGCTCGCGCCCGGTCAGGCACGGATGAGTCGGCGAAGTTGTTCCACACGTCTCGCAGGTAGGTCAGCGCCGTGGAGTACTGGCGATCCCGCAGTCCCTTGCGGATCGACTCCCGCCAGCGGTAGGCGCGGGCCAGGGTGAACGGCTTGACGGCGAAGGGTACGAAGACGCACTCGCGCACCCCTGCGAACTCCGTGTCCAGCCTGAGGTGTCGCAGGATCTGGTAGTAGATGACGGTCAGCGAGTGGGCGTAGTTGGCGTTGCGGACGACCTCGACCGTGCCGGTGACCGTCTCCTCCTGGCTCACCTCCGTGACGACGACGCTGTCCAGGCGGCGACGAGAGTCCGCGAAGCGGCGGATCGTGTCGCGCAGCCGCTGCTCCTCGGCGGCCCGGGTCTCTCGGCCGCCCGACTGCGACGACGTGCTCGAGGCCCGCGAGTGGCCGCCACCCCCGCCGGCGACGAACCCGCCGACGGCGAAGCCGAAGCCTCCCGCGCCGGCCGACGTCCTCGATGACGACTCGCCCTTCGCCCACTCCGACAGGCTGGCCTCCACGGTGTCCTCGTAGCTGCGGTCGCGGGAGACCTCGTCGGCGACCTCGTCGAGCAGCTGCGTGGTCTCTGCGCGGCGGGTGCGCTCGAGCCGCTCGAACTCGATCTTCTGGATGCGCTTGGCCTGGCGGGGCGCGAGGGTCAGCGTGCGGGCCACCGTGCCGAGCGAGTAGCCGTTGGACCGCCACCTCATCCGATACTCCAGGATGTGGCCACGAGCCACCGTGGCCGCCTGGTAGCGCGATGAGTCGCCCTCCCAGTCGAGCGGGTTCGCGGCGTCGACGACGTGACGGCCGCGGGGCGTGCGCTTGATCAGGTCGAGGTAGTCCTCCGGCAGGGAGGGGCGGGCCAGCAGGTTGCCGAGGTTCACGGCCTGGTCCAGCGGCAGCCGCGAGCCCACGTCGAGCGCACCGCGCCTGGCGATGGTGGGTCCGCCTCCCTCGCGGGCAGCCAGGACGGTCGGGTCGTAGTCGAGCACCGGGAACGACGGGAAGCGCCGTGTCGGCTCCGAGCTGATCGCCGGCTGCTCGGCGCGAAGGATCACCTTGAACGCGCGCTCGCCCAGGATGCGCTCAGGGCTGGAGAACGGAGTGCAGAAGGCGCCGGGATCCTCGCCGTACACGTCAGGGTTGTCCGCGATCTCGCGGTCGTTCGTCGCGAACGGGGTGCGACCCGGCGGCACGTCGCCGGTCGAGGCGGCAGCGAACGGAGGCAGGGGGAGAGCGACCTCGTCCGGGCGGTCGACCGTCAGGTCGTCGACGACGGCGCCGACGGCGACGTTGGAGCCGTCGGTCAGCCACCACAACCAGTCGGCCGCCGGGTCGCGCGGCAGGGCGGTGACGAACCCGCCGTCCACGCCGATCACCACCGGGGTCCACGGAAGGCTCGCGAGACCGGCCACGGACGTCGGCGGCTGCTCGACGGACGTGGTCTGCGGCTGGGGCATCGAGAACAGGGCGTCCAGGCCGAGCACGGACCAGTCGGCGGTGGCGAAGGAAGCCACCCGCAGCTCGCACGTCACGAAACGCACCGGGACGCTGCCAACGGGCACCAGCCGTGCGCGCCGCAGCACCGGTTGGTCCTGGACCTCGGCGGTGAGCTCGGGCTGGCTCAGGACCTTGAGGTCCTCCTTCGTCAGCGTGATGTCGACCGTGGCGGGGAGCGGGGGACCGACCGTCCGCAGGATGCGCACCGCACCCGTCCCGGTGAGGAGCCGCACCGCCAACGGGCTGCTGACGTCGGCGTCCTCGAGGAGCAGGGTCGCCGACGCGTCCTCGCTCACGTCGGCCACGACCACGTCGAGCACCGTCGCCGGCTGGCGGCTGGCCTTGTCGCCCCGGGCGCTCACGTCCCTGGTGTAGGTCACCTCCGCCGTCCGGCGCGGCACGGCTGAAGCCGCGGCTCCACCCGCCGACACCACCACAGTCACATCAGCCATCGGACACAGCTCTCACGTGGGGCAGATCGTTCTGCGCCGTCCAGCATCCTCGCCCGGGTGAGGACGCGTCAACGGGTAGCCCTCCGCCGGCAGGTCAGCGGCCTCCCCGCCGCGCGGGGACGTGGACGTCGGTCATGCCAGCAGTGTGCTGACGGCGTTCCTCCTCGACGGTGCCCGCACGTCGCCGCAGACCGGCTGACCGGTCGGGTCCCACGACGTGGTCTCCGCGATGGTCCCGTTGACGCCCTTGCCGAGTCGGTCTTCATGTGCGAACATTGCTGGACCGTTCCAGCACAGGAGGCCAGGGTGGCATTTCTCGACCGCATCGCGTCGGCGCCGATCTCGTGGGGCATCTGCGAGGTCCCCGGCTGGGGGCACATGCTCCCCACCGACCGGGTGCTCACCGAGATGACCGACCTGGGGATCAGGGCCACGGAGTACGGGGCCCCCGGGTTCCTGCCGACCGACCCTGACGGCATCCGCGGCGTGCTCGACGGACACGGCATGTCCCTCCTCGGCGGCTTCACCCCGCTGGTGCTGCACGACCCGGCGCGCCGCGACGAGGCGCTGGCGCACACCCGGGCCGCCGTCGAGCTGTTCAGCCGGGCCGGGGCCTCGACGTTCGTCTCGTGCCCCGTCATGGACGACGACTGGTCGATCCCCCGCCCGCTGCAGCGCGACGAGCACGCCCACCTCGTGCGGATGCTCGGCGAGGTCGACTCCATCTGCGCAGACGCGGGCCTGCGCCAGGTCCTGCACCCCCACGTCCAGACCGTCGTGGAGACCTCGGGCGACGTCGAGCGGGTCCTGCAGGACTGCGACGTCGACTGGTGCCTGGACACCGGCCACCTGGCCATCGGCGGCACCGACCCCGTGGACTTCGCCCGCCGGGCCGCCGACCGGGTCGGCCACGTCCACCTCAAGGACGTGCGGATGGACCTCGTGCCGGCCCTGATGGACCGCTCGACCTCGATCATGCAGGGCGTGCAGGCGGGCCTGTTCCCCTCGCTCGGGCAGGGCGACCTCGCCCTGGCCGACGTCGTGGTCACCCTCGAGCGCGCCGGTTACCGGGGCTGGTACGTCATCGAGCAGGACACGGCCCTCACCGGGGAGCTCCCGGACGAGGGCGAGGGACCGGTCACCGGCGTCCGCGAGTCGATGCGCTACCTGCGTGACGTCGTCGCGCCGCTGCTCGAGCAGGACGCATGACGACCGCCCCCCTCGACCTGCTCGCGCTGGGCCGGATCAGCGTCGACCTGTACGCGCAGGAGCCGGGCGCGTCCTTCCTCCAGCCGCAGACCTTCGTGAAGTCGATCGGCGGCAGCCCGACCAACGTGGCCGTCGCCGCCGCCCGCCTCGGCCTGCGGTCCGCCGTCGTCACGGCCGTCGGCGCGGACCCCCTCGGCGAGTACACGCTGGCCAGGCTCGCGGCACTCGGCGTCGACACGCGCTACGTCGCCGTCCGCGAGGGCGGACGCACCCCTGTCGTCCTCGTCGCTCTGGAGGACCCGGCCGAGCCGACGATCACCTTCCTGCGCGAGCCCGACGCCCCCGACACCACGATCGAGGTGGACGCGGTCGAGGCCGACACGGTCGCCTCCGCACGGGTGCTGTGGACCAGCGGCGCCACCCTCGCGGCCGGGCCGACGGCCCGCACCGCGATGCGGTGGCTCGAGCAGCGGGAACGCCGCCCCCACACCGTCCTCGACCTCGACCTCCGGCCGAGCCTGTGGCCCGACCCGGCTCAGGCCACCGCCGCCGCCGCGCGGGCGATCGAGCTCTCGAGCGTCGTGATCGGGAACCGCACCGAGTGCGCGATGGCGCTCGGCGCCGTCGAGCCGGACGCCGCAGCCGACGCCCTGCTCGCGCGCGGGGTGAGCCTGGCCGTGGTGAAGATGGGTGCCGACGGCGTCCTGCTCGCCACCGCCGACGAGCGCGTCGTCATCGACCCCGTGCCGGTCACCCCACGGTGCGGGTCGGGCGCGGGAGACGCCTTCGGTGGGGCCCTCGCGACCGGCCTGGTGAGCGGCTGGTCGCTGGCCCGGACCGGACGGCTCGCGAACGCCGCCGGCGCCCTCGTGACCTCCCGGCTCACCTGTGCCGACGCCATGCCGACCCTGGCCGAGCTCGAGGCCTTCGTCGACGCGGCCGAGCGGACCCCGGCGGGGGTGACGTCGGATGGCTGAGGACCAGCACGCCGTGAGCGAGGCCGACTACCGGGCGATCACCGAGGCCAGGGTCCGCGAGCCCGGACGCCTCCCGCAGGCGCTGGCGGGCCGCCGCCGGCGACCGCTCGTGGGCGAGGACGGCCGGATGCTGCTGCTCGCGGCCGACCACACCGCGCGCGGCAAGCTGGCCATCGGCGTCCGACCCGATGGCCGCCGCGGACCGCCACTCCCTGCTCGACCGGCTCGTCACCGGGCTCGCCGACCCCAGGGTCGACGGCGTCCTCGGCAGCGCCGACGTCCTCGAGGAGCTCGCGCTCCTCGGCGCGCTCGACGGCCGGCTCGCCGTGGGCACGATGAACCGGGGCGGCATCTCCGGCGCGCACTGGGAGCTCGACGACCGGCTCACCGCCTACGACGCCGAGCACGTCGTGTCCCTCGGGCTCGACGGGGGCAAGACCCTGCTGCGCGTCGAGCCGACCGACCCGGGCGTGCCGCGCACCCTGGAGATGGTCGCCCGCCTCACCACGGCCCTGGCCGACGCCGGCGTCATGTCCCTGGTCGAGCCGCTGCCGTACCGCCGGCGCCCCGACGGCGGCCTCGAGCTCGACCCGTCGCAGGACGCCCTGGTCCGCATGGTCGCCATCGCCGGCGGCCTCGGGTCGTCGTCGGCGCACACCTGGCTGAAGATCCCCCCGACGGCCGACCCCGCGCGCGTCGCCGCCGCGACGACCTGCCCCGTGCTGCTCCTCGGCGGGGACGCCGGCAGCGAGCACGAACAGGTCTTCGCCGCCTGGGAGCGCGCGCTGCACGTCCCGAACATCCGCGGCCTGGTCCCCGGCCGTGCCCTGCTCTACCCCGAGGTGCTCAGCGTGCGCGACGCCGTCGACCGCGCCGGTGCCCTCGTCCACCCCACCGCCACCCCGTCCCTTCAGGAGCCCCTCCCGTGAGCAACCACCACCGCGCCGGCACCCTGGCCGCCGCCGACACCCTCGTCACCGTCACCCCCGAGCAGGCCGGTTGGGCCTACAGCGGGCTCGACGTCGTCGACCTCGCCGCCGGCACGTTCAGCCGCGTGCTCGACGGCATCGAGGGCGTCCTGGTCCCGCTGTCGGCGACCGACGTGCGGGTCACCGTCGACGGCGAGACCCACACCCTGCGCGGGCGCACCGGCGTCTTCGCGGCCGTCTCGGACTGGATCTACCTGCCGGTCGGGTCCGCCGTCGAGGTCGAGGGGGCCGGCGGTGAGGTCGCGCTGTGCACCGCACGGGCCACCGAGCGGCACCCGGTGCGAGTGACGTCGGCGGAGGACGTGCCGGTGGAGGTCCGCGGCGGTGGCCGCGCCTCGCGCCAGGTCACGAACATCGCGACGCCCGGCTCCTTCACCGGGGCCCACAAGATCAACGTCTGCGAGGTGCTCACCCCCGGCGGCAACGTCTCGTCGTGGCCGCCGCACCGCCACGACGGCATCGGCGACTGCGCCCCCGCCAACGAGGAGATCTACTACTTCCGGATGGGCCGCCTCGACGGCCCGCACGGCCACCCGCACGGCCAGGGCCTGTTCCGGGTCTACACCGTCGACGGGTCCAGCGACGAGACGGTCACCGTGCTCGACGGCGACGTCTACCTCGTCCCGGAGGGCTACCACGGGCCCTCCACCGCCCAGCCGGAGTACCCGATGTACTTCCTCAACGTGCTCGCCGGCCCGGCCGAGGACCGCACCATGGCGTTCTGCGACGACCCCGACCACCACTGGATCCGCGACGCCTGGGCCGAGCAGGGTCAGGACCCGCGCCTCCCGATGACCTCGGCCACGGGACGGGTGGCCCGATGAAGCCGCGCATCGGCATCGCCGTGCTCGGGCTCGGCTGGATGGGCCAGGCCCACTCCCGCTCGGCCCGGCGCATCCCGAGCCACTTCCCGCAGCGCTCCTTCGACCCGCACCTCGTCGTCTGCGCCGACCCGGTGGCCGACCGTCGCCGGCAGGCGACCGAGGACTTCGGCTTCGAGCGCGCGGTCGAGGACTGGCGCGAGGCCGTCACCGCGCCCGACGTCGACGCCGTGTGGGTCACCGCGCCCAACATGCTCCACCTGCCGATGATCGAGGCGGCGACCGCCGCCGGCAAGGCGGTCTTCAGCGAGAAGCCGATCGGTGGCAAGCCCGAGCACGCCGTCGCGGCGCTCGGGCACGCCCGGGCCGCCGACGTCGCGACCGGGGTCGGCTACTGCTACCTCTGGTCGCCGCTGGTCCTGCACGCCCGCGAGCTCATCGCGAGCGGCGCCCTCGGCGAGGTCACCCACTACCGCGGGCGCTTCCTGTCGATGTACGGCAGCGACCCCCTGGGCCTGCTCACCTGGCGGTTCTTCCTCGAGCAGGCCGGCTACGGCGTGACGAGCGACATCCTCAGCCACTCGGTCGCGATGGCGCAGTTCCTCGTGGGCCCGATCACCGAGGTCGTCGGCATGGCCAACACGACGATCCCGCGCCGCCCGATCCCGACGGGAGCCGCCAGCCACTACGGCGTGGGGAACCCGCAGGACCCGACCGGCGAGGTCGAGAACGAGGACTTCGCCTCGATGCTGTGCCGCTTCGAGGCCGGAGCGACCGGGACCTTCGAGGCCAGCCGCACCGTGGTCGGCCCGGAGAGCCAGAACGCCTTCGAGATCTACGGGACCAAGGGCTCGCTCACCTGGAACCACGAGCGGATCAACGAGCTGCAGTACTACGCGGTCACCGACTCGCCGAACTCCGGCTACACCACGATCTTCGGCGGCGAGCGCTTCCCGTTCCACGGCGCCTTCGTCCCGGGCCAGGCCAACAGCATCGGGTTCGAGGACCTCATCACCATCCAGGACTACGCGTTCCTCGAGGCCCTGGCCACCGGCGAGCGCTTCACCCCCGGCTTCGAGCAGGCCGTCGACGTCGTCAGCGTGCAACAGGCCCTCATCGACTCGTGGGAGTCGCGGAGCTGGCAGAGCGTGCAGGACCTGAGGGAGAGGACCCGATGAGCACCGTCCGCATCACCACCGCCGAGGCGCTCGTGCGCTACCTCATCGCCCAGCGCACCGAGGTCGACGGCCGCGAGGTTCCCCTGTACCCGGGTGTCTTCGCCATCTTCGGCCACGGCAACGTCACGAGCCTGGGCCACGCCCTGGAGCAGCACCGCGACGAGATCCCCGTCTGGCGGGGCCAGACCGAGGAGGGCATGGGCCTGGCAGCAGTCGCCTTCGGCAAGGCCACCCGCCGCCGGCAGGTCATGGTCGCGACGAGCTCGATCGGTCCCGGGGCCACGAACATGGTCACGGCGGCCGGCGTCGCCATGTCCAACCGGATCCCCGCCCTGTTCATCGCGGGCGACGCGTTCACCTCGCGCCTGCCCGACCCCGTGCTCCAGCAGGTCGAGCACTTCGGCGACCCGAGCACCACCGTCAACGACTGCTTCCGGCCGGTCGTGCGCTACTGGGACCGGATCAGCCACCCCGCCCAGCTCCTCGCCTCGCTCCCGCAGGTGACCCGCACCCTGCTGGACCCGGCCGACTGCGGTCCGGCCTTCCTCGGCCTCCCCCAGGACGTCGCCGCGACGGCGTACGACTACCCCGAGAGCTTCTTCGAGCCGGTCGTGCACCGCGTGCCGCGGCCGCGAGCCGACCGCAGGGAGCTCGAGCGCGCCGCCGAGGCGTTGCGCGGCGCGCAGCGTCCGGTGCTCATCGCCGGCGGCGGGGTGCACTACTCCCTCGCCGAGGCCGAGCTGGCCGACTTCGCGCAGCGGCACTGCATCCCGGTCGTGGAGACCGTCGCCGGCAAGTCCTCCCTCGTCGCCGACCACCCGAGGTACGTCGGGCCGGTGGGGGTCACGGGCGCGGACGAGCCCAACGAGGCGTGCCGGGCGGCCGACCTCGTGCTCGCCGTCGGCACCCGGCTCAACGACTTCGTCACCGGGTCCTGGACCCTCTTCGACGACGACGCACGGATCGTGGCCCTGAACACGGCGCGCTTCGACGCGACGAAGCACCTCGCGACCCCCGTGGTCGGCGACGCGCGCGAGAGCCTCGTCGAGCTGTCCGAGCTGCTCGGCGACTGGGTGGCCCCCCAGGAGTGGACCGACCGGGGGGACGAGCTGCGCCGGAGCCTCGGGGAGCTCATCGCGAGCCGCGTGGCCGACGACGGGGTGCTGCCGCTCAGCTACGCCCAGATCATCGGGGCCCTGCACCGCAGCGGCCACGGCCGACGACTACGTGATGACCGCCGCCGGCGGGCTGCCGGGCGAGCTGAACATCAACTGGCTCAGCAAGTCCGTCGCGAGCTTCGACTGCGAGTACGGCTTCTCCTGCATGGGGTACGAGACGGCCGGGGCCTGGGGCGCGGCCTTCGCGCGCACCGAGGGCGAGGTGCTCTGCCTCGTCGGCGACGGGTCCTACCTCATGCTCAACAGCGAGATCTACTCCTCGGTCCTGTCGGGCAGGAAGTTCATCCTCATCGTCTGCGACAACGCGGGGTTCGCTGTCATCGAACGGCTCCAGCGCAACCAGGGCGGCAGCTCGTACAACAACATGCTGCGCGACGCCCGCGGGCCGAACAGCGACGTGCGGGTCGACTTCGTCGCGCACGCCGCGTCACTCGGCGCGCACGCGACGCGCGCCTCCTCCATCGCGCAGCTCGAGACCGCGATCGGGCAGGCCCGCGACCACGACCGGACCAGCGTGATCGTCGTCGACGTCCGCGAGTCGGACTGGACCGAGGGCGGGCTCTTCTGGCAGGTCGGCGTCCCCGAGGTGAGCGAGCTGGCCTCGGTGCGGGAGGTCCGGGCCGCCCACGAGGCCGGGATGGCCGGGCAGCGCAGGGGGGTCTGACGCCGGTGGGAGCACAGCAGCCGAGGGACCCGGCCACGGGCGGCGCCCCGCCGACGATCCGCGACGTCGCAGCCCGGGCGGGGGTGTCGAAGTCGCTGGTGTCCCTGGCCCTGCAGAACGCCCCGCGCGTCTCGCCCGAGACCCGCGCAGCCATCCTGGCCGCCGCCGGCGAGCTCGGCTACCGACGCAACGCCGCCGCCCACGCGCTCGGGGCCGGCCGGACGCGCACCATCGGCGTCTTCGTGCTGGACCTGCACAACCCGGTGACGGCCGACGTGCTGGACGCCGTCCAGGCGGAGGCGCGCCGTCGCGACTACCGCACCATCGTCGTCGTGGGCGGTGACGACGCCGACGCCGAGCGCGCCGAGCTCGAGAAGCTGCTCGAGTTCCGGGTCGAGGGGGTCATCGCCCTCGGCCACCGCCTGCCCGCGGGGCTCGAGGCTGCCGTCGGCGCGCACTGCCCGGGCGTCGTCATCGGCAGCGCTCACGGGCCTGTCCCGCACCTGGACTCGGTGAGCACCGACGACGTGCAGGGAGCCGGCCTGGCGGTCGACCACCTCGTGGCCCTGGGCCATCGCCGGATCGCGTACATCGACGGCGGGTCGAGCTCGGTCGCCCGGGACCGGCGCCGTGGCTACCGGTCCGCGATGACGCGGCACGGTCTGGCCGACGCGATCTGCGTCATCCCGGGGTCCTTCACCGACGAGGGGGGCCACCGGGGCGCGTGCCGAGCCCTCGACGCCGCTGACCCTCCGACCGCCCTGTTCGTCGTCAACGACCTCGCCGCGATCGGAGCCCTGGCGGCCGTCGCCGAGCGGGGTCTGTCGGTCCCGGACGACGTCTCGGTCGTCGGCTTCGACGGCACGCGGCTGGCCGGCCTCCGCCCGCTGTCCCTCACGACGGTGGGCCAGCCGCTGGCCGAGCTGGGGACCCTGGCCGTGGCCCGGCTCTGCGGTCGCCTCGACGGCGATCCCCCGGGGCAGTCCCGCACCCGGCTGCCCCCCACGCTCGTCGAGCGTCGCACGACCGCTCCACCCCGACCGCGATGACCGACTCCACCCCCCACATCGGCCGGCGGCCCGGTCGATGACCCGATCGAGGATGTGCCTGCGATGCCGCTGACGTCCCTGCCCGCCCCCCGGACCCCCGACTCCGTCGACGCACCCCCGCTGCGATGGGGGATCCTCGGCACGGGGTGGATCGCCGACACCTTCGTCGCCTCGTTGCGGCGGAACACCCGGCAGCAGGTGGCCGCCGTGGGCTCGCGCTCGACGGAGTCCGCCGAGCGGGCCGCCCGGCTCTGGGGGGTGGGGGTGGCCCACGGGTCGTACGAGGCGCTCGTCGCGGATCCCTCCGTCGACGTCGTGTACGTGGCCACCCCGCACAACTTCCACCTCCCGCACGCCCTGCTCGCCGTCGAGGCCGGCAAGCACGTCCTCGTCGAGAAGCCCGTGGGGCTGGACGCGGCGGAGGCGCGGCAGATCGGGGCCGCCGCACAGCGCGCGGGGGTGTTCTGCATGGAGGCGATGTGGAGCCTCTTCCTGCCCAAGTTCGACGTCCTGCGGCAGCTGCTCGAGGCAGGTGCCCTCGGACGCGTCGTCGGGGCGCACGCCGACATGGGTGAACGCTTCGACGAGCCGCACCGCATCCTGCGGGCCGACCTGGCCGGCGGTCCCCTGCTCGACCTCGGCACCTACGCGGCGACCTTCGCGACCTGGGTGCTCGGCGCTCCCGACGAGGTGACGGCGGTGGCGACCCCGGCGCCGAACGGGGTCAACGGCCAGCTCGCGATCGCCCTGCGCACCCCGGCGGGGGCGACCGCCTCCCTCCACACCTCGATCCTCGCCGACAGCGCGACGACCGCCAGCGTCATCGGCACCGAGGGGCGCGTCGACCTGGGCACCCGGTACTACCTGCCCGGGCCGATGACCGTGCACCAGCGGCGCGGGCCGTCGCTGACGTGGGCCGAGCCGATGGTCGAGCACGACGCACTGCACTTCGAGGCCGCAGAGGTCGCCCGGCGGGTCGCTGCCGGCGAGACGCACTCACCGTTGCGCCCGTGGGACGCCACGGTCGGGACCCTCGAGCTCATGGACCGGGTCCGGGCAGCGACCGGACTGACCTTCACCGAGGCGATCGCGGCCCGGGAGGACTGAACCTCCGGGCAGCCCGGTGGCCGCCTCTTCCGGCGTAAGCATCGGCGGCGCCGCGGGCGCCGCAGCAGGCCTCGACCCGGGCTCGGCCGGTGGCCATGGCGACCAGGAGCAGCACGAAGGGCGCTACAGCGACGGCTCCGACGATCGCACGCAACCACATCTGGGCAGTATCCCTGCTGGGCGGGCTGAGGGCGACTCGGGGCGCGACGCCCACGGCGACCGTGCCGCTCGGGCGCTCAGTGCGACGGCAGCGATCCCGTGAGGCGCTCGTGGCGCGCAGCGCTCGCCTCGTTCAGCCCGATGATCTCCACGGACTTGCCCTTGCGGTCGTACTTCGTGGTGATGGCATCGAGGGAGGCGACGGTCGACGCGTCCCAGATGTGGGAGCGGGTCAGGTCGATCACGACGTGCTCGGGGTCGCCGGCATAGTCGAACTGGGTGTACAGGTCGTTGCTGGAGGCGAAGAACAGCTCACCGGTGACGGTGTAGCGAGCCGTGACCGTGCCGTCAGCGTTCTCGAGGAGCACCCGCTCGGTCCGGGTGAGGTGGGCGACCCGTCGCGCGAACAGCACCATCGCGACGAGGACCCCCACGGCAACTCCGATGGCGAGGTTGTGGGTGGCGACGACGACGGCGACGGTCGAGAGCATGACGGTGGTCTCGGACTTGGGCATCCGGCGCAGGGTGTCCGGCCGGACGCTGTGCCAGTCGAAGGTGCCGACGGCGACCATGATCATGACCGCGACCAGGGCCGCCATCGGGATGAGGGCGACGACGTCGCCGAACCCGACGACCAGGATCAGCAGGAAGACCCCGGCGAGGAACGTGGAGATGCGGGTACGGGCACCCGAGACCTTCACGTTGATCATCGTCTGGCCGATCATGGCGCAGCCGCCCATGCCGCCGAAGAAGCCGGTGATGACGTTGGCGGCCCCCTGGCCCCAGGCCTCTCGGGTCTTGGGGGAGTGGGTGTCGGTGATGTCGTCGACGAGCTTGGCGGTCAACAGCGACTCGAGGAGGCCGACGAGGGCCATCGCCAGCGCGTAGGGGGCGATGATGCGCAGCGTGTCGAGGTCCAGCGGGACGTCCGGGAAGAACAGCGACGGCAGGCTGTCGGGCAGCTCGCCCTCGTCGCCGACGTCGGGCACGCCCAGCCCGGCGAGCAGCGCGAACCCGGTCAGGGCGACGATCGCGACCAGGGGAGAGGGGATGACCCTGGTGATGCGGGGGAGGGCCACGATGACGGCGATGCCGACGGCGACCATCGGGTAGACGGCCATCGGGACGTCGACCAGGTGCGGGACCTGGGCCAGGAGGATCAGGATCGCCAGGGCGTTGACGAAGCCGACCATCACCGAGCGCGGGATGAACCTCATGAGGCGCGCGACCCCGACCAGGCCCAGGGCGATCTGGAGGACGCCCGCGAGGAGGACCGTCGCGATCAGGTGGTCGAGGCCGTACTCCCGGACGACGGGGGCGACGACGAGGGCGACGGCACCGGTCGCGGCCGAGATCATGGCCGGTCGTCCGCCGAGGAAGGCGATCGAGACCGCCATCGTGAAGGAGGCGAACAGCCCGACACGAGGGTCGACCCCGGCGATGATGGAGAAGGAGATCGCCTCGGGGATCAGGGCAAGAGCGACGACCAGTCCGGCGAGGACCTCGGTCCGCAGCATCCGCGGGGACCGCAGCGCGCTGCGGACGGTCGGTTCGGCCGACGGGGCCGGGGCGTGTGACACGGGCGTGCTCAAGAGGCTCCGTTCGAAGGCCTGCAAGGGATCTCGCGCGGAACGGGCGGTCCCGGCCGGGCTGCGGGTGGAGGGTGGGCGTGCGCACGGGGCGCGACCGGCGTCCCTGCCACCGGAGGGCCGCAGTGAGCATACCCTTACGCTTCGTGAGGTTTGACCGCTGACCATGACCTGGGAGGGCCCGTGATCCCCGACCCGCCCGCCGCTGCGGGGCCCGAGGTGGACCGCGCCATGCACATCGGGGAGGTCGCCTCCCGGACCGGCCTGTCCCTTCGGAGCCTGCGCCACTGGGAGGACGTCGGCCTGCTCCGCCCCTCGGGGAGGACCGATGGTGGCTTCCGCCTCTACACCGAATCCGACGTCGCGAAGATCCTGGTCATCCGGAGGATGAAGCCGCTGGGCTTCACCCTCGAGGAGATGAGCGCCGTCATGCGGGACATCGAGGTGCTGCACGACCAGGGGTCCGCCCACCCCGCAGGCGACGCGGCCGGGAAGCGGCTCGTCGACGTGCTTCACGAGGCGACGGAGCGCCGCGCGAGGCTGGAGGTCCAGCTCGCGATGGCGGACGAGTTCATCGACCTGCTCGGCCGCCGCATCGGATGAGCCAGGTCAGGTGAGGGCGGCAGCGCCGGTGTAGACCGCCACGACGAGCAGGAGTGCTGCGAAGGCCCCGGTCTGGGCGCGGGCGGGGAGGCGCGTGGCGAGCCGGGCACCCGCGAGGCTGCCGAGGACGGCGACGGCGGTGAAGGTCCCGACCAGCGGCCAGTCGATCGGCTCGCTCCCCATGGTGACGCGGGTGGTGAACGCCGTGACGGAGTTGACGGCGATGACGAGCAAGGACGTGCCGACGGCGGCGCGCATGGGCAGGGAGAGGACCAGGACGAGGGCAGGAACGAGCACGAAACCGCCGCCGACGCCGAGCAGGCCGGTGAGGAGGCCGACGAGCGTGGCCGTGACGACGACCTTGGCGACGCGGGGGCAGGCGCAGGTGAGGGGCCGCAGGGTCATCATCGGTTCGGTCGGCTCGTCGGGATCGACGTCGGTCGACGGATGGAGCGCCTTCCTGGCCATCAGGACGCCGACGAGGACCATGAGGGCTGCGAAGAGCAGGAGCAGCAGGTCGCCCGGGATCCGGGCGCTCAGCGCGGAGCCCGCGACGGAGCCGGCCGTGCCGAGGAGGCCGAAGGCCAGGCCCTGTCCGACGCGAAGGTCGCCCTGCCGGAAGTGGGGGACCAGGGCGATGAGTGCGGTCGTCCCGACGATGACGAGCGAGCTCGTCGTGGCCTCGTGGGGGCTCTGGCCGAGCAGGTGCACCAGGACGGGCACGGTGATGATCGCCCCGCCACCGCCGAGGGCACCGATGACGAGACCGACGAGGAGGGCGGCGGGGGCCGCGAGGACGGTCACGGTGACTTCCTTGGGGTGTGCAGGTGCCGGGGTCGGCCCGGTGTCAGGGGCGTCGGAGGAGTCGGTCGAGCAGGCGCGGCCCCGAGGCGGCGGCCCGCTCGGCGTCGGTGTGGCCGGGGCAGCGGTCGGCGCGTGGGACGCCGTCCATGACCTGGGCGACGTGCTGGCCGCACCCGGCCCAGGTGGTCCTTCCGCAGACCTTGCAGGTGGTGGCTCGGCACATGGGTGGTTCTCCTTCGGTGGCTGTTCGGTGCGGATCGGTCAGGCGACCGAGGAGAGGCGAAGCCCGGACTCGGCGGCGTTCTCGTCGAAGTCGTCGTCGATGACCACGACGTCGTGGCGGTGAGCGGCCAGGACCGACGCGACGACGGAGGCGCGGTAGCCGGTGGCGCAGTGGACCCAGACCTCGCCGGTCGGGACCTCGTCGAGCCGGCCCAGGATCTCGTGGATGGGGATGTTGACGGCGCCCTCGATGTGGGAGTCGTCGTGCTCCGATGCCCGTCGGACGTCCAGGACGACCACGTGGCGGTGGTGTCGGACCTGGGCGAGGTCGGCGAAGACCGCGCGCTCGAAGCGGCCGAGCGGTGCGGTCGTCCACTCCGTCGGCGAGCCCGTGGCCGCGCCCTCGAGGCGGTCGATGCCGATCCGGACCAGCTCGCGCTGCGCCTCGGCGACCTGCTCGGCGCTCTCGCCGAGCAGGGTGAGGGGGGTGCCCCACGGGATGAGCCAGCCGACGTAGGTCGCGAACTGGCCGTCGATGCCGATGTTGAAGGTCCCGGTGACGTGGCCGGCCGCGAACGCGGTCCGGGTGCGCAGGTCGACGACCCACTCCCCGGCGCCGATGCTCGCCGCGAGGGCCTCGCGGTCGGCCGCCCGCGGCGGCGAGAGGTCGGGCGGGAGGGGGCCCGCACTGTTGGCGGGTGCCATGTGCACGTAGTACGTCGGGTAGGCCTCGAGGTCGGCCAGGGTCTGCTCGACCCAGTCCTCCTCGGCCCGGGTGAGGACCGGGTTGGAGCGCTTCTCGTGACCGATGGTCGAGGAGGTCGCGCTGCCGGAGGAGCCGGGCGAGCAGAAGGACCCGAAGCCGTGCGTGGGGAGGACCTCGGCGACCTCGGGCAGCTGGTCGGCGAGGCGGTGGGCGGAGTCGTACTGGTGGTGGACCAGCTCGTGGGTGTGCTCGTGCCCGAGCAGGTCCGGGCGGCCGGTGGTCCCGTACAGCAGGGCGCCCCCCGTGAAGACTCCCGCCACGTCCACGTCGGGGCCACGCCCCGGGGACTCCAGGGCGTACGACAGGTGGGTGAAGGTGTGCCCCGGCGTGGCGATGGCCCGCACGCGCAGGGACGAGGAGACCTCGACGACGTCGCCGTCGTGGATGGGGGTGCGCTCGAAGGCGACCTCGTCGTCGGCGTTGACGTGGTAGGTGGCACCGGTGTGCCGGGCGAGCGCCAGGCCGCCCGTCACGTAGTCGTTGTGGATGTGGGTCTCGAACACGTGGGTGATCCGCACGCCCGCCTCGTCGGCGAGCTCCAGCACACGGTCGATGTCGCGCTGCGGGTCGACCACCAGGGCGACCACGCCGTCATGGGCGAGGTATGAACGGTCGCCGAGGGAGGGGGTGTCGATGGCGATGATGACCGGCTCGGACGCTGCCGTGGCCTGTGAGGACGTCATGGATGCCTTCCGTTCCAGCGAGGGGTCCGGCGGATGTTCGGTTCCCGCCGGATTGATACATAGGGGAGTATCTACTAGGCTGACAGTAATACAGAGGGGAGTATCCCCGTCAAATCGGGGACCACCCCACGTCAAGGAGGAGCTCACATGTCCGACCGCACCGAGGGCGCGCAGCACTACGCCCTGACCACTACCCTCTCGGTCCCCGTCGACACCGCCGTGACGATGACCCGGGCCGCCCTGGCCGACCAGGGGTTCGGGATCCTCACCGAGATCGACCTCGCCGCCACGCTGCGCGAGAAGATCGACGTCGACATCCCGCCGCACCTCATCCTCGGCGCCTGCCGGCCGCCGCTGGCCCACGAGGCCGTCACCGCCGAGCCCTCGATCGGGCTGCTCCTGCCGTGCAACGTCGTCGTGCGGTCCGACGGTGAGGACGTCGTCGTCGAGGCCATGGACCCTGCCACGATGGTGCAGCTCACCGGCAACGCCGCCCTGGCACCCGTCGCGGACGACGCCCGCGCCCGGCTCGTCGCCGCCCTGTCCTCCCTCGGCGGCACCGCCCTCTCCTGACCACCCCCGGCACCACCCCACTCGAAGGAACCCCACCATGGTTGTCCTCGCCACCGACGACATGACCCCCGTCATCAACCGTCTCCGTCGAGCACAGGGACAGATCGGCGGCGTCGTCCGCCTCATCGAGGAGGGCCACGACTGCAAGGACGTCATCCAGCAGCTCGTCGCCGCCAAGAAGGCCCTCGACCGGGCCGGCTTCGCCATCGTCTCCTCGGGCCTGCGCGGTTGCGCCTCCGCCCCGGGTGGCATGACCGACGAGGACAAGGCCACCCTGGAGAAGCTCTTCCTGTCCATGGCCTGAGCCCCGGGCGAGGCGCCGTCCGGGAGTCAGTGGTGGTCGATGACGGCGCCCGCCCCGCGCCCGGCAGGACCGAGGATGGCGATCAGGAGCCTTTCGGGGTCCTCGAGCGCCAACCGCGACGGCGTGGATCGTGCCTCCTCGCACAGGATGCCCGGAACCGCTTCGAAGGCGCTGCAGGACAGCAGGATCAGCCGCTGCCGCGAGTCGGGGAACTCGCTGTCGTGGCCGTCACCCTCGGCGGGCCGGGTTCGGCATCCGGAGGGCGTGACGACGATGGCCGGTGGGGCGGCCTTCACGGCGACCAGGAGCTCGCCGTCGACGGTGCACGCGGCGGCCGCGTAGCACGTCGCGCCCGTCGAGGCCCCGCCGGCCGCCCGGTCTCCCACCACCACCTGGGTCAGCAGGGCGCGCTGGCTGATCTCCGCACTGCCCTCGGGGTACTCGATCGTCGTGACGGTCCAGGAGCCGATCGCCTCACGGTGCACGAGAGCGTCCCCGACGACCCGGCTCACCATGTCCCACCCGTTCGCCCCGTGCTGAGACCACAGCTGCGCAGGACGCGGCGGGCACTCCCGCGGTCACCGGTGATGGAGAAGCCCAGGTTTCGCAGCATGCAGCTGCGCCGGGCCCAGAGGATGGTCGCGACCGTGTGCGAGGACAGCCTGTCGACCCTCGACAGGTCCACCTCAACAGCACGCCCCGCGCCCAGCCCGTGGGCGACACCCTCCCGGAACCGTCGCAGGTCGGCCGCGGGCCACGTCCCGTCGAGCTCCAGGGTGAGGACGTTCTGGCGGTCAGGAGGACCCTCGGGCGGCGTCATCGGACCACGGTCGCAGCAGGTGATGACGAGGCCCATGCGGTCGCTTTGCGATCTCGTGACGATCGTCTTGTCGCCGGTCGGTCGGTGGCCTCGCGCCGGGTCACGGCTGGCAGACTGCGCTGGTGCCCATCCGGCTGCTGGTCCTCGAGGACGACGACGGCATCCGTGCGTCGGTGACGATGGCCCTCGAGGACGAGGGGTACCAGGTCACGGGCCACGCGTCGGCGGAAGGGGCGCTGCGCGACCCCGACCTCGGCGACATCGACGTGTACCTCGTCGACCTCATGCTCGGCGGGATGGACGGCTACACCTTCATCCGTGAGGTCCGCCGACGCTCCGACCTCCCCATCATCGTGCTCAGTGCCAAGGGGGACACCCACGACATCGTGGCAGCGCTGGAGGCCGGTGCCGACGACTACGTCACCAAACCCTTCGAGATCAAGGAGGTCAGCGCTCGGCTCCGGGCGCTGCGTCGCCGTTCGCCGACCCGCTCCGTCGAACCGGATCCCGAGGAGGCCCCGACCGTCATCGACTCCGGTCACGGTCCGCTGGTGCTCGACACCGGTGCGGGGGTGCTGCGACGTGGGGACGCCGTGGTCCACCTGACGGTGACGGAGTACCACCTGCTGCGAGAGCTCGTCTCGTCGGCGGGCCGGGTGCTGAGTCGCCAGGCGCTGCTGGAGCGGGTGTGGAGCCACGGCTACTTCGGTGACGAGCGCATCGTCGACGTCCACGTGCGACGGCTACGGACCAAGATCGAGCTCGACCCCTCCGACCCACGCCTGCTCGTCACCGTCCGTGGACTGGGGTACCGGCTGGACCCGCAGTGAGGAGGCCGTGGTCGCCGGGCATCCGCTCCACGTCGGCCTTCTCGTTCGCCCTGCTCGCGCTCGTGGTCTCCGCCCTCGTGGCCGTGGGCACGTACCTGACGGCCCGGCACCACCTCCTGGGGCAGCGTGAGACGACGGCGACGCGGCAGGCGTTCGTCGACGCGGCCCTGCTGCGCGAAGGCCTGCTGACGGCCGGTTCCTCGGTCAGCGACGTCCTCGACGCGACCTCACCCCCGCCCGGGGCCGCGGTCGTCGTCAACCGCACCGGGCAGTGGTACTCCTCGTCCCTGGACACCGATGCCGAGGACGTGCCGCCCGACGTGCGTGATGCCGTGGCCCGTGGGGGGAGCGCGGTGCGGGCCTGGACGACGCTGTCGGGTCAGCCGGCCCTCGTCGTCGGTGTGCCCGTTCCCGGTGTGGGCGTCGACTTCTACGAGATCGCCCCGACGACCGAGCTGGTGTCGACGCTGCGCACGCTGGCCGTGGTCCTGGCGGGCTTCGCCCTGGGGAGCACCGTCGTCGGTGCCGTCGTCGGGAGCGCGGCCTCGGCGCGGGTCCTGTTTCCCCTGCGTGACGTCGCCTCCGCGGCGGCAGCCATCGCCGCGGGTCGCATGACGACGCGGTTGGCCGACACCACGGACCCCGATCTCGCCGTCATCGTCGGGTCCTTCAACTCGATGGTCGAGGCGCTGGAGGAACGGATGGAGCGCGACGCCAGGTTCGCCGCCGACGTCGCCCACGAGCTCCGGTCCCCGGTGACCACCCTGATGACGAGCATCTCGCTGCTGAGGACCGCCGAGGGGCGGGACGCGGAGCGGCGAGCGGCCGCGGCGGACCTGGTCGAGCGCGAGGTCCGGCGACTGCACCGCTCGCTGGAGGACCTCCTCGAGCTGGGTCGGCTCGAGGCCGGCGTGCTCGAGCACGACGCGGAGCCGGTCGACGTCGAGGACCTCGTCCGCCACACCCTGCGGGACACCGGGCGGGGGCAGGTGCCGGTCCGGGCGCCCGCCGGCTCCATGCCGGCCATCCAGGGGAGCAAGGCCCGGCTGCACCGCGCCCTCGTGAACCTCGCGGACAACGCCGACCGGCACGGCGGGGGCCTCGACTCGGTCCTCCTGCGCGTCGTCTCGGACTCGGTTCACCTGTGCGTCGTCGACCGTGGCCCCGGGATCCCCGCCGACGAACGGGCGCGGGTCTTCGAGCGGTTCGCCCGCATCGGGTCCCGTGGGTCGAGCCCGGGTTCCGGGCTCGGCCTCAGCCTCGTGGACGAGACCGCGCGGGCCCACGGCGGCGCGGTGTGGTGTGAGGAGACACCCTCCGGTGGCGCCACCTTCGTGCTCAGCCTGCCCACGGGTGTCTCGCCGACGGAGGATCGGCGATGAGGGCACGGCACGCGGTGGTCCTGGCCGTCGCCGTGGTGGTCCCCTCGGTCCTGGGGGCGTGCGGTGCCCCGGAGAGCACCCCGGCCGAGACGATCGGGTCGGTGCCGTACGACCTCCTCTCGCCCTCGCGGACCGCGGTGCCGGCGCCGACGACGTCGGCGGCCCGGGGGCCGTACGTCGTCATGCTCCAGGACGAGCGCCTCGTCGCGGCGGGGCGGGTCGAGGGCGGTGGGCTGCCCGCCGACGCCGTGGCCCGTGCCCTGGCGCAGCTCGTCGCGGGGCCGACCGAGCAGGACCGGGCCGCTGGCCGGGCGACCGCTCTGGGGTCCGACTTCCGGGCCTCGCTCACCACGCTGGTGGGAGCGAGGGCCACCGTCGACATCCGTGCCGGGCAGCTCCCCACCGGCCCCGGCCGCCTCCCCCTGGCCGTGGGGCAGCTGGTCCTCACCGTCACCTCGGTCCCCGAGATCACGGAGGTGGTGCTGACCTCCGAGGGGACGACGATCGACGCCCCTCTGCCCGGGGGTGTGCTCACCGATCGACCCCTCACGGCCGAGGACTACCGCGACCTGCTGGTCGCGTCCTCCCCTGCCGGCTGACGCGTCCGGGGTGGGCACGGCCACCCGACCACGACGTGCGGAGGCCGGTCCTCAGCGCTGCGTGCGGTCGGGATCCGCCAGCCAGCGAGGGAGCCTGGCCTCCCCGGCGCGGTAGCGACGCACCAGCTCGGGGAGGTTGGGTCGCAGGCCCAGCCGCTCGATCTCCGTGGCGATCGAGCGCACCACCTGCTTCGGGTGGCGCCCGGACGCTCGCGACTCGCCCTTGAGCTGGGCGGCGGCGAGGGCGTGCGACGTGTTCTCGTCGATGTCGTCGGGGTGGTCCAGCACGATGGATCCGGTGGTCATCTCTGCCACCTCTCTGTCCCGGTGGGACGTCTCGGTCTCTCTGACTCCCTCGACGCTCTCAAGCGGGTGTGACGAGCCTGCAGGCCGTTCCTTTGCGGTTTCGTGACGGATCGACGACCACCGGCCGGTCCGCTCGTGCCCCTGACGGTTCGCGGTCGAGGCGTCGGCCGGTGCGGCGGAGCCGGGGCCGGCGCGCTGCACTAGGCTGAGAGGCCTTGGTGAGCCGGAAGCCGGTCGGCACGTCCACGACCCAGGAACCTCGACCAGCCCGAAGAGCTCCCGACCTAGGAACCGCCGATGAGCACCGCTCGCAGCATCGTCCGCCGGACCCACCTCGAGGGGAGGGGCACGTGAGGGCGACGGTGCGGGGACTGGTCCACCGCTTCTGGGTGATCCCCCTGGTGTTCGCCGTCGCCGCGAGCCTGCTCGCGCTCGGTGTCACCGTGGTCGACGAGTCGCTCGACACCTCGCTGCGGTTGCCGTTCCTCTTCGCCGGCGGCCCTGAAGGGGCACGGGCGCTCCTGGCCGCGATCATCACCTCGATGATCTCGTTCACCGGCCTGGTGTTCTCGATCACCATCGTGGTCCTCCAGCTCACCAGCAGCCAGTTCTCGCCGCGGGTCCTGCGCTCGTTCCTCGAGGACCGGTTCAACCAGGTGGCGCTCGGCGTCTTCGTCGCCACCTTCGTCTACGGGCTCGTGGTCCTGCGCGCGGTCCGCGGCACCGCGCAGACCGACCCCTTCGTCCCCCAGCTCGGTGTCACGATCTCCTTCGCCCTCGTCCTGGCCTCGGTCCTGGTCTTCCTCGCCTACATCCACCACATCGCCCAGTCCATCCGCGCGGCCACCATCCTCGCCTCCATCGCCGACGACACCCGGGCGCTGCTCGAGGACCGGTTCCCCGCCGACGCACCACCGGAGGCAGCGTTCCCCCGACCCGTGGGGCCGTCGCGGACGATCGGAGCCGACCGACACGGGGTCGTGCAGTGGGTCGACGACGTCGCGCTCGCCGACCTCGCGGACCGCCACGGCGTGAGCATCGAGATGCTGCGTGCCGTGGGCGAGTACGTCGCGCACGGCGCACCCCTCGCCCGGGTCCACGGCGAGGCGACGTTCGACGAGGCCCGGCTGCACGCCGCCGTGCACCTCGGACGCGAGCGCAGCATGGACCAGGACGTCGGCTTCGGGCTGCGGCAGCTCGTGGACATCGCCGAGCGCGCCCTGTCGCCCGGCATCAACGACCCCACGACCGCGATCCAGGCATTGGACCACCTGCACGACATCGTTCGCCGCCTGGCGACCCGGCCCCTGCCGCCGCGACAGCGGACGTCCGATGACGGGCGCCTTCTCGTCACCGTGCCGCAGCCGCGGCTCGCCGACTACCTCGCCCTGGCCTTCGACGAGATCACCCACTGGGGCAAGGACAGCCCAC
This sequence comes from uncultured Actinomycetota bacterium, assembly GCA_963834225.1. Classification (GTDB taxonomy): domain Bacteria; phylum Actinomycetota; class Actinomycetes; order Actinomycetales; family Dermatophilaceae; genus Oryzobacter. The sequence continues at coordinate 307,014 of CAWIAT010000008.1, forward strand.
GCGTCCAGCGCCGCGTGCAGGTCGCCCTTCGAGACCTCGAGGTCGCGGCCCGGCCCGAGCACCGGTCGGCGGTGGTGGCGGCCCTCGCGCAGCACGCCGACGGTCAGCCGACCCGGGAGATCGACGCCCTCTCACCGACCGACACCGGGCTGCGCTGAAGGACACTGGACTCGTGGTCGACGTCGAGGTGGAGACGGTCATCAGGCGTCCGTCGGACGAGGTGGCCCTGTTCGCGGGTGATCCCACCAACGCGCCCCTGTGGTACGCGAACATCCGCTCGGTGCAGTGGCAGACACCACCTCCGGTGACGCTCGGTTCCCGGATGGACTTCGTGGCCGGCTTCCTCGGCCGCCGCCTGGCCTACACCTACGAGGTGGTCGACCTCGTCCCGGGGAGTCGGCTCGTCATGCGCACCGCGGACGGACCCTTCCCGATGGAGACGACCTACACCTGGGAACCCGCCGAGCCGGGCACCCGGATGACCCTGAGGAACCGGGGGGCGCCGAGCGGCTTCGCCCGAGTCACCTCGCCCGTGATGGAGCGGGCCATGCGCCGGGCGACGACGGCTGATCTCCTCCGGCTGAAGACGATCCTGGAGTCACGGTCGTGACCGTGCGAGTCCTCCTCACCGGCGCGGCCGGCTTCATCGGAACGGCCACCGCGACCGAGCTGCGCCGCCGCGACGTCGACGTCGTCCAGGTCGACCTGCTCCTGCCCGAGGCCCACGGTGAGGCCACCCGCTCCACCCCGCCCGAGGGGGTGCACCTCCTCGACACCCGCGCGGCCGGGACGTGGTCCCACCTCCTCGAGGGCGTCGACGTCGTGGTCCACCTCGCCGCGATGGTCGGGGCCGGGGTGACGGCATCCGACCTCCCCCTCTACGCGGGTCACAACGACCTCGGGACGGCGGCGGTGCTCGCCGCGATGCACGAGCGTGGCGTCGGCCGGTTCGTCCAGGCGTCCTCGATGGTCGTCTACGGCGAGGGTCGGTACACGTGCCGGGAGCACGGTCCCCAGGCGCCGGGCCCGCGGACCCGGGCCCGGCTCGAGGCGGGGGAGTTCGACAACCCCTGCCCCGTGTGCACCGGGCCGCTGGACTGGGCCCTCGTCGACGAGTCGGCGCCCCTCGACCCGCGCAGCTCGTACGCGGCGAGCAAGGTGGCGCAGGAGCACTACGCCGCCGCGTGGGCCCGTCAGTCGCCGGGCAGTGCGGTCTCCCTGAGGTACCACAACGTCTACGGGCCGGGGATGCCGCGGGACACCCCGTACTCCGGGGTCGCCGCGATGTTCCGGTCCTCGCTCGAGCGCGGTGAGCCACCGGTCGTCTTCGAGGACGGGGGCCAGGTGCGCGACTTCGTCCACGTCGAGGACGTCGCCCGGGCGAACGTCGCTGCCGCCTTCGCCGTCCTCGACCGGCCGGAGGGGGAGCACGTCGCCTACAACGTGTGCTCCGGTGAGCCGATCGGCATCGCCGAGGTGGCCCGTGCCATCGCGGTCGGCGCGGGTGTCGGCCTCGAGCCCACGGTCACGGGCCAGTTCCGGATCGGCGACGTCCGGCACGTCGTGGCATCACCGCAGCGGGCGCGCGACGAGCTGGGCTTCACGGCGTCGGTCGGACCGGCCGACGGGCTGGCAGCCTTCGCGACCGCCCCGCTGCGCCCCTGACGGCGCCCGCCACGCCCTCACCAGACCGTGCGGACGAGGTGCTGGAGGACGACGGCTGCGGCCGCCTGCGCGGTGAGGGCCCACCGCTGCCAGCGGGGTGGCAGCCAGAGCACCGACAGCAGGAGCCACGGGACGAAGGGGAGCCAGATGCGCTCGACCTCGGCCTTGCTCATGAGGGAGAGGTCGGCCACGGAGACCATGACGACCCCCGCCGCCACGAGGGCCGCAACGGGGTCGGGGCGCTCACGGGCCACGAGGGCTCGCAGGCGTGGCCACCCGGCGCCGAGACCGGCTGGAAACATCGGCCCGGCGACGAGGACGAGGGCCGCGAGGTTCCCGAAGACCCAGTACCAGGACGGTCGCGAGCTGGCGAGTCCGGCCCAGTAGCGTTCGTGCAGCACGGGGTACGCCTCCCACCAGGCAAAGCCGAGGGTGGCGAACACGAGGACGACGACCGTTGCCGCCGCCGCTGTCGTCGCCGCGACGACGACGCGCTGACGCGTCGAACCGCGGGCGGCCAGCAGGACGGCCACGGCCAGCGCACCCAGGAGCAGCAGACCGTAGGACTGCATGACGCACCAGCCGAAGAGGAGGCCACCGAGGACGGCCAGCGGGAGCCGCGTCGTCATCGAGCGGGCGGCGGTCGCGCCGGCGAGCGCAGCGGCGCCCCAGGCCGCGGTCGTGGCGAAGACGGCGTCGGCCGACACCGCCATGAGGACGGCAGCGGGGCCGATGACGAGGTACGGCAGCGCCCGCCGGGCGGCATCGCGGGCCCCCAGCCGGTCGAGCGTCGTGGCGACCGCCGCCGGAAGCGTCGCCGCCACGAGGACGACGACGACGCCGGCGGACTGCCACGAGCCCAGGCCGATGCGGTCGAGCCCGATGAACATCAGGACCGCGCCCGGCGGGTGGCCGGCGAGGTGGACGGCCCAGTGGCCGGGGCTGTCGAGGGGGATGCGGGCGACGTACTCGCGGAGCATGGCGCCGACGTCGTCGATGCCGCGGGCGCTCTCGAGGTACTCGGTGCCGTGGTCGAGGATCCGGCCCATCCCCGACGGGCCGTCGACGAGGGCGAGGGCGACCATCCAGAGCACCGAGGCGCCCCACGAGAGGAGGAGCAGCCGGCGCCAGGAGAGGCGGTCGAGCGCGGCACCCAGGCCACCCCAGGCCGTCACCGCGACGAGGCCGAGGGCGACCGGCGTGGTCCACCACACCCGGGGCACCCAGTCGCCGAGGAGGGGCGCGGCCCCTCCGGCCTTGACGTCGACCCCGAGGAGCCGGGGCACCGTCATCGCGAGGACGACGAGCACCCCGGCGGCCACGAGGGCCCGCCGGGCTCTGGACCCGGCGCCCGGCGAGGGACCCACCTGCGTTCCGTGGTGGTCCGTCGCGGTCTGCGCCATGGGCCAAGGATGCCTCGCCGAGGGACCGACGAGAACCGTGCCGAGGGCACCGCAGGGGATCCGTAAGGGGTCCGTAAGGCGCCGGCCCTGACCACGTCGGCACGGCCACACCTACCGTCGAGGACATGGACCTCGACTGCGATCTCGTCATCCCGTGCCGGGACGAGGCGGCAGCCCTCCCCGGGGTGCTGGCGGCCGTGCCGCCCGGGATGGGAGTCGTCGTCGTCGACAACGGCTCGAGCGACGGCACCGCCGACGTCGCCCGTCGCCTCGGAGCGCGGGTCGTCCACGAGCCCCGGCCCGGGTACGGTGCCGCCGTCCACGCCGGGATCGAGGCCGCCACCGCCACCTTCGTGGCCGTCCTCGACGGGGACGGCTCGATGGACCCCCGCGAGCTGCTCCCGCTCCTCGCCGAGGTCCGGACCGGGCGGGCGAGCATGGCGTGTGGACGCCGTCGACCGGCACAGCGCGGGGTCTGGCCCTGGCACGCCCGAGCGGGCAACGCCCTCGTCCTCGCCTGGCTCCGTCACCGCACCGGCCTGCCGGTCCACGACATCGCGCCCGTGCGGGTGTGCCGCCGCGACGACCTCCTGGCCCTCGGTGTGCGGGACCGCCGCTTCGGGTACCCGGTCGAGCTGCTCGTGCGCGCGCAGCAACGGGGCTGGGTGCTGACCGAGCACGACATCTCCTACCACCCCCGCGCCGCCGGCACGCGCTCGAAGGTGTCGGGGTCGGTCACCGGCACCCTGCGCACGGCGCGCGACTTCGCGAAGGTCCTGCCGTGAGGGGCAGCGTCCTCGTCATGGCCAAGGCGCCGGTACCGGGACGGGCCAAGACCCGCCTCGCGGCAGTCGCCGGCGACCTCGGCGCCGCGGAGCTGGCGGCCGCGGCCCTCCTCGACACGCTCGCCGCCGGAACGGAGGCGTTCCCGCCGGGCCGCCGCGTCCTCGCGCTCGACGGAGACCTCGGCGAGGGGTGCCGGTCCGACGAGCTGGCCGGCGCCTGCCGTGGCTGGGTCGTCGTCCCCCAGGGCGGTCGGACCTTCGGGGAGCGGCTCGTCGACGGTCATCGGCAGGCCCACCGCATGGCCGGGGGGCCTGTCGTCCAGATCGGCATGGACACCCCACAGGTGGGCCCGGCCCTGCTCCGTGAGGTGGCGGAGGAGGCGCACCGCCACGGCGGACCCGTCCTCGGACCTGCGGACGACGGGGGGTGGTGGGTCCTCGTCACGACCCACGCCCGGCAGGCCGTCGTCCTCGAGGGCGTGCCGATGAGCAGACCCGACACCGGCCGGCTCACCGCCGCCGCCCTTTCGGGTGCGGGACACCCGCCGACCTTCGCGGTGACGCTGCGTGACGTCGACCTCCCCGAGGACGCGCGCGTGGTCGCCGAACAGGCGCCGGCGACGCGCTTCGCCGCGGCCTGGCGGCTCGTCAGCGGGATCGACAGCGACGCGGCACCGACGTCCGCGACCCGCGGGTGGACGCCATGAGCCAGCGCAGCCTGGGCGGACTCGCCGCGCGGATCGACGAGCGGATCCCGCGCACCGAGTCGTTCACGAGCGGGTTGCGCGGCCCTCGGACCGCCGCTCGGATCGGCGTGTGGCTGGGCGTCACCTTCACCATCGCCTTCGCCACCGGGCTGTACAGCCACGCGTCGCAGCTGGCGACACCTCCGGTCGCGCTGCCCACCGGGCCGACCCGGCTCTACCAGGTGACGCAGGCGCTCCACGTCGCCGCCGGGACCGCCTCGATCCCGCTGTTCCTCGTCAAGCTCTGGTCGGTCTTCCCCCGGCTGTTCCTGCGCCCACCACGGCGACCTCGCGAGCTCGTGCTCCACCTCCTCGAGCGCGTGTCGATCCTGCTCCTCATGGGCGCCGCGATCTTCCAGCTCGTCACCGGGCTGGCGAACTCGGCGCAGTGGTACCCGTGGTCGTTCGGCTTCGTCGGCGCGCACTACGCCATCGCCTGGGTCGCCATCGGGTCGCTCGGCGTGCACATCGCCGTCAAGCTCCCCGTCATCCGTCAGGCGTTCGTCGACCCCGTCGACGACGAGGCCGTCGACGCCGCCGGTGACGGGGCGGGGCGCGACCCGCGGGGTGCGCCGACCCGACGGACGCTCCTGCGCGCCACGTGGGTGTCCGCAGCGGTCGCGGTCGTCGCCACGACGGCGGCGGAGGTGCCGGGCCTGCGTCGCGTCGCGGTCCTCGCCGTACGGTCCGGGCAAGGGCCTCAGGGGATCCCGGTCAACCGGAGTGCCCTCGCGGCAGGGGTCCGCGACCTGGTCGCCGACCCGGCCTGGCGCCTCCGGGTGATCGGCCCCGCGGCCACCGTCGAGCTCTCCCTCGACGACCTGCGGGCCATGGCCCAGCGCACGGCGGTGCTGCCGATCTCCTGTGTCGAGGGGTGGAGCGCCAGCGGGGAGTGGGGCGGCGTGCCGGTGCGCGACGTCGTCGCCCTCGTCGGCGGCAGCTCGTCGGACGACGTCATCGTGCGCTCGATGCAGACGCGGGGTGCCTTCGGTGTGAGCCGGTTGCCCGCGAACTTCGCCCGTCACCGCGACAGCCTCCTCGCACTGCGCCTCGCCGGGGAGCCGCTCGATCCCGACCACGGCTTCCCCTGCCGTCTCATCGCCCCCGCCAGGCCCGGTGTGCTGCAGACGAAATGGGTCCGTGAGATCGAGGTGGTCCCGGCATGAGAACGTCTCGTGTCCTCCTCGGTGTCGCGGGCGTGGCCCTCGCGGCGTACGGCCTGCTGCGGCTGGTCCGCCTCCCGCCGGACCAGGTCGTGGCCGTCGGGATCTGGCTCGCCGGCGGCATCATCGCGCACGACGGCCTGCTCGCACCCGTGGTGGTGGCCGTCGGCCTGCTGGCCGCCCTGCGCGCCGGGCCGTCGTGGCGGACGCCGCTGCTGTGGCTCCTCGTGGTCCTCGGTCCGCTGACCGTGGTCGCCGTCCCCGTCCTCGGCCGGTTCGGCGCCCGTCCGGACAACCCCACGCTGCTCGACCGGCCCTACGTGCTCGGGTACGGCGTCATCGCGGCGGTGGTCGTGGCGGCGACGGTGGTCGCCGGCCTCCGGGCTCGACGCGAGCCGTCGTGACGGCCGAGGCCCTCCTCCACGACGAACGGATGGTCGCCGGGGCCGTTCGCACCCGGTGGCTCGCGCTCGGCGTCGACGTCTCCCCGGAGCCGGTCCAGCACCGCACCGTCGTGGTCCTCGGGAGGGCAGCGCCGTGACGAGTGCGACGCCCCCGGCGGAGGCGGTGTCGGAGGCCGCGCCGGGTGCCTACCCTGAGGTCGTGCCCTCCGTCCTCGTCGTCGACGACGACCCCGTGCTGCGTGAGGTCGTGGCGACCTACCTGCGCCGCGCGGGTCTCGACGTCGTCGAGAGCGACGACGGGCTCGGGGCCGTGGCGCTGGCCCGGTCGGCGGCGCCCGATGTCGTCCTCCTCGACCTGACGCTGCCCGGCCTCGACGGCCTCGAGGTCTTCCGCCGGATGCGGGCCCAGCGCGGCGACCTGCCGATCATGATGCTCACGGCACGCGGCGACGAGTCCGACCGCATCCTCGGGCTCGAGCTCGGCGCCGACGACTACCTCGCCAAGCCGTTCAGCACGCGCGAGCTCGTCCTGCGGGTCCAGTCGATCCTCCGCCGCACCGAGCACCTGCGCTCCCCCGCCGCGGCGACAGCCGCGGGAGCAGGTGAGCCGCTCGTCGACGGCGACCTCGTCATCGACCGGCGGCGCCACCAGGCCTGGCGCGCCGACTCCCCGCTCCAGCTCACCGTCCGCGAGTTCGACCTCCTCGAGCACCTCGTCTCGCAGGCCGGGACCGCGTTCTCTCGGGCGGAGCTGATGACGCAGGTCTGGGGCTGGGAGTACGGCGACGAGTCGACGGTCACCGTCCACGTCCGCCGGCTGCGCGAGAAGGTCGAGCTCGACCCGTCGTCACCGCGGCGCCTGTGCACCGTCTGGGGCATCGGGTACCGCTGGGACCCGCAGGAGGTCTCGTGATGCTCGACGCCGTCCTGCTCGCCGCCGGCACCGCCGTCGTCGTCGGGCTGCTCGGGGCCGCCCTCGTGCGCTGGCAGGCGCAGACCTCGCTCGCCCGGGCTGCCGTCCTCACCCCGGTCGTCGTCATCGTCATCGTCATGTCCGGCATCATCGCCACCGCCCAGGGGATGTTCATCAGCGAGCACGACCACAAGGTCGTCCTGGCCGTCCTCGCCACCTGCCTGCCGATCGCCGGGCTCTTCGGGTGGTTCATCGCGAGGCGCGTGCAGGAGATCGTTCGCCGGTCGGTCACCGAGGCCGCCGAGCGCGAGCGGGACCGCGAGGTCGAGGCGCGCCGGCGCGAGCTCGTCGCCTGGATGTCGCACGACCTGCGGACCCCGCTGGCCGGCATCCGGGCGATGGCGGAGGCCCTGGGCGACGGGCTCGCCCCCGACGGCTCCGACTACCCCGCGCGGATCCGGGCCGAGACCGACCGGATGTCCGACATGGTGGGCGGGCTGCTGGCGCTGTCCCGACTCCAGTCGGGCTCCCTCGTGCTCGACCTGGGGCCGGTGGACCTGGCGGACCTCGTCTCCGACGCGGTCGCGTCCGCCCGCCCGATCGCGCAACGTCGAGGGGTCACCGTCTCCGCGTCCGCCGAGGGAGCGGTGCTGGCCCAGATCGACGCCGCTCAGCTCGGGCGGGCGCTGGGCAACCTCGTGACCAACGCCGTGAACCACACTCCCGAGCGCGGGGTCGTCCACGTCCGCCTGAGCTCAGGGCCCGGCGGGGCGGCCATCGCCGTCGACGACGAGTGCGGCGGGATCGACCCGGGTCAGGCAGCACGGGTCTTCGAGCCCGGCTGGCGTGCCACGGGAGGTCGCACGCCCGGCGTGGGCGTCGGCGCCGGGCTCGGCCTCGCCGTCGCGCGGGGGATCGCCTGCGCCCACGGTGGAGACGTCGAGCTCACCCCGGTCCACGGCACCGGGTGCCGCTTCCTCCTCACCGTCCCGCAGGTCGCGGTCACGCCCTGAGGGGACACCGGGTCGCTCCAGCCCTGACCTACCCCGCAGCAGGGACGTCCTTGGGCCGGCCGCGGAGGCGCGGGCCCGTGCCTCTGGCCGGAGGTCAAGATTCGACAAAGGTTCGACAATAAGCCCCCGGTCCGCCACCTGGTGCGTCACCATGGGGCATGTTCACTTCGCAGGAGGCACCACTCCACGGGCCTTCCTCATCGCTCGGACCGCCGCGCACTCCCGCCGAGGCCACACTCGCCTCGCTCCTGAAGGCGTGCGGCAGGGGCGATGCCGGCGCCCTGTCGGACCTCTACGACGTGACGGCTGGGACCGTCTACCGCCTCAGCCTGATGGTGCTCGGCGACGAGCAGCGGGCCGAGGCGAACACGCACGGCACGTACGCGACGGTGTGGGAGCAGGCGGCACGCTACGACAGCGCCCGCCAGGGCAACGCCCTGTCCTGGCTCGTGACGATCGCCTACACCCAGGCCCGCGGTCGAACGGCCTAGCGCTGGACGCGGTCCCACGCTGCCTGTCGGGTCAGGCGTCGACGATCACCGGGATGATGAGCGGGCTGCGGCGGTGGGTGCGGTGCGCCCAGGTGGAGGCGGCGCGGCGCACCAGGTCCTCGATCTGGTCCAGGTCCTCGATGTTGTCCCGTGCCGCCTTGGTGAGGGCGGCCTGGATGGCCGGGGTCGCGGCCGAGAAGTCCATCGCCTCGGGTGGGAAGCCGTGGGCGAGGTAGTCGGGGTCCTCGGTGAGCCTGCCGGTCTCGGGGTCGATGATGCACACGATGGTCACCACGCCCTCCTCGGCGAGGGTGCGCCGCACGTGCAGGGTCTCCTCGGTGGCACCGCCGACGGTCATCGCGTCGACGTAGACCAGGCCGGCCGGCACGGTGCCCGTGATCGTCGCGCGCCCGTCGACGAGGTCGATGACGCTGCCGTCCTGGGCGATGAGCACCCGGTCGGGTGCGACGCCCGTGCGGATGGCGATGTCGGCGTTGGCCCGCAGGTGCCGCCACTCGCCGTGCACCGGAAGCACGTTGGTGGGCTCGATGATGTTGTAGCAGTAGGCGAGCTCGCCGGCGCTGGCGTGGCCCGAGACGTGCACCTTCGCGTTGCCCTTGTGCACGACGTTGGCCCCCCAGCGGGTGAGCTCGTTGATGACCCGGTAGATGGCGTTCTCGTTGCCCGGGATCAGCGAGCTGGCCATGAGCACCGTGTCGCCCTGGGTGATGCTGACGGGGTGGTCCCGGTTGGCCATCCGGGCGAGCGCGGCCATCGGTTCGCCCTGCGACCCCGTGGCGATGATCGCGACCTGCTCGGGGCGGAGGCGCTCGAGGGCCTTGAGGTCCTTGACGACGAGGCCGCGAGGGATCTTGAGGTAGCCGAGCTCGTCGGCGATGCCCATGTTGCGCACCATCGACCGCCCCACGAAGGCGACCTTCCGGCCGTGCCGGTGGGCGGCGTCCAGGACCTGTTGGATGCGGTGCACGTGGCTGGCGAAGCTCGAGACGATCACCCGGCCCGTGGTGGTGCGGAAGACGGTGTCGATCGCCGGCCCGAGCTCGCCCTCGGAGATCGTGAAGCCCGGGACCTCGGCGTTGGTGGAGTCGACGAGGAAGAGGTCGACCCCCTCCTCGCCCAACCGGGCGAAGGCGCGCAGGTCGGTGACCCGCCCGTCGAGCGGGAACTGGTCCATCTTGAAGTCCCCGGTGTGCAGGACCAGCCCGGCCGGGGTGCGGATCGCCACGGCGAGCCCGTCGGGGATGGAGTGGTTGACGGCGACGAACTCGCAGTCGAAGGAGCCGAACGTTCGCCGGTCGCCCTCGGTGACCTCCACGGTGCGCGGCTTGATCCGGTGCTCGACCAGCTTGGCCGTGATGAACGCCAGGGTGAGCCGTGAGCCGACGAGCGGGATGTCAGGGCGCTCGCGCAGGAGGTACGGCACGCCGCCGATGTGGTCCTCGTGACCGTGGGTGAGCACGATGGCGTCGACCTTGTCGAGCCGGTCCCGGATCCAGGTGAAGTCGGGGATGATCACGTCGACACCGGGCTGGTGCTCGTCGGGGAACAGCACCCCGCAGTCGACGACGAGCAGCCGCCCGGCGTGCTCGAAGACGGTCATGTTGCGGCCGATCTCACCGAGGCCTCCCAGGGGCACGACCCGCAGGCCGTGAGGGGGTAGGGCCGGCAGCGATCCGGTGCTCTTGCGTCGCGGCGCCCGGCGGCTCATCGAGAACCTCCCGTGATGGCGTGCCGGGCGGCCGGGTGGACGTGCTGAGGAGTGTGCATGCGTTCTCCGTCGGTGGGGTGGGGGCGGTGGGTGATGCGCTCGCCCTCTTCGGCGTCCATGGTCTCACTGCTGACCTCCTGCTCACGGCACGGGCCGCGTCGGGCCCGGTCGCAGGACGTCGTCGTCACCTCGCTGTCGACCGGCCTGTGGGGCAGGCTGGGTCGCAGGCGCCGCGGGGGGCGCGAATCGCGGTGGGGCTCAGCCGTGCTCGGCGCGGGCGTGGGCGAGGTGGCCTCCGAGGTAGCCGGCCGCGGCCAGTGCCGTGGCGCCGACGAGAGCCAGTCCCCTGCCGGCACGGTGGTGACCCCGGCGGCGGGCGAGCCACGAACCGGCGAACGACCCGATGGCGACGCCGTTGGTCAGCGCGTGGACGACCCCGACCCGCTGGGCTCCCCGCCCGGCGTTCGACCACTCGGCCCAGCCGCTCCAGGCCGTGGGCCCCACCGCGAGGAGGCCGATCCCGATCAGCCGACCCGCGGCGCGCGAGTCCTCGTCCCCGCCGAGCCAGTCGAGCAGGGTGGCCGAGGTCCACGTGCCGATGACGACGTCGGTGAGCACGGGGTGCAGCGCGTGGCCCAACCACTCACCGCGCAGCACCTCCCCACGGACGCCCGTCCCGAAGGTCGACCGGATCGTCGGCTCGATCCCTCGGACGACGGCGTCGAGGGCGCTGGAGCCCTCGAGTCGCTCCGTTAACGCGACGGTGGGGAGCGCGCTGGCGGTCGGTGTCATGGCCATCTCCTTGGCGACGTCGGCATCACGGTCCTGTCGCCTCGATCGTGCACCCCGGTCGGGGCCGGGACAAGCGAGGGTGCGTCCGGGCGGCGGGTGAGGCGTGCGCCGTGCTCGTGCGGGCGGATACTCGAGCATGGCCGACCAACCCCGCCGCGTGAACTACGTCCACGGACTCGTGCTCGGGACCGACGACTTCGCCGCTGAACAGGCGTACCACCGGGAGATGCGCTACCGCCACAACCGGCTCCACGGGTACGGCACGGTCTCGGGCCTGGAGGTCGAGGCCGGCGACGGTGCCGACCTGCAGGTGAGCGCGGGCTGGGCGGTCGACGCCCATGGGCGCGAGATCGTCGTCGCGGAGCCGCTCACCGTCCACCTCGAGCCACACGTCGGCCGGCGCCGCGCGGTGCGGGACCTCGTCATCGAGTGGCACGAGTCGGCGGACTGCCCGGTGCCGGTGACCGGTTCGGAGGACACCACCGAGCCGAGCCGCTGGGTCGAGCAGCCGGTGCTCTCCCTCGTCGCGCCGGGCGAGGCCCCGGCGGCAGCCCTGCTCCTGGCCCGCGTGACCCGGAGGAGCCGAGGCAGGGTCGAGGTCGACCCGTCGGTGCGTCGGCCGCTGGGGCCCTGACGCGGGCCACTCAGCGCGCGAGGAACCCGTGCGGAGGGGCGGGGTCACGACCTTGGAAGCTGAGGATGGCGGGGTTGACGATGACGCCCTCCCGGATCTCGATGGCGCGGCGGATCGTCGGGTCGGCGTCCCAGGCCTCCGGGCCCCCCATGACGGTGCGCAGGAAGGGCAGGATCGCCTCGCTGTTCTCCCACGTCGCCGAGCGCCAGAGGTGGCTCGGACTGTGGTCGACGGCGTAGTACGTGGCCCCCCGTCCGACCTCGAAGGTCGGCTCGGCGAAGCTCGTGGGGCGGGCCCAGGTGAAGCCCATGCCCTCGTCGCACGAGACGTCCACGACGAGCGTGCGCGAGGTGAGGACGTCGAGGTCGTCCTCGGTCATGAACACGAGCGGCGCGTCGGTGTCCTGGAGCACGCAGTTGACGATGACGTCGTGCTCGCCGAGGAACCCGGCGATGGGGACCCGACCCTCGGGCGTGACGACGTGGCTGACCCGGGTCGCCGAGTCGTCGCTGTCGAAGTGGACGATGCGGGCTGAGTGGATGGGTGAGGCGACGGCGGCGACGTCGCGGCTGGTGAGGATGTCGACGTCGCGGATGCCCATGGCGGCCAGGGCCGTCACGGCCCCACGGGCGGTCGCGCCGAAGCCGATGACGACCGCGTTCAGCCGGGGTCCGTAGTCCCCGGTCGACCCCTGCAGCTGGAGGGCGTGCAGCACCGAGCAGTAGCCGGCCAGCTCGTTGTTCTTGTGGAACACGTGGAGGCCGAACGACCCGTCGGAGTTCCAGTGGTTCATCGCCTCGAAGGCGATGAGCGTGAGCCGCTGGTCGATCGCCCGCTGGGTGAGAGGGGTGTCCTGCACGCAGTGCGGCCAGCCCCACAGCACCTGGCCGAGGGCGAGCTCGACGACGTCGTCGAGCGACGGCTTGGGCTGCAGCACGACATCGCAGTGCTCGACGATCTCGTCGTGGCTGAGCATGCCGGCGACGCGAGGTGCGAGCTCGGCGTCCGTCACCCCGAACGGGGTGCCGTAGCCCTGCTCGAGGTGGATCCGGGCGCGGAGGTCCTCGGGGATGCGGTCGAGGTGCGCCGGGTGCAGCGCCAGCCTCCGCTCGTCCTCCTTGCGGGACCGCGCCATGATGCCGAGGGAGAGGACGGGGGTGGGGGTCACGGGGCGCCCTTCCGGACTCGGGTGCTCGGCGGCGGGAGCTGGTGCTCGCCGTCCGGGGCACTGGGCCACCATCCTGCGTGGTCCTCGCCCAGAACGGAAACCCCGCCGCTCCGCCCGCGGGAGGGCGATGGATCGGACACGGCCGCGCCGATCCGCGAGGATGGGCGCGTGACCTCCGCCGAGTCCTCCCGTCTGGCCGGGCCCGCGCACGCCCTCCTCGACGCGGTGACGGCGATGTCCTCGGACCTCGACATGCGCAGCGTGCTGATCCGCATCGTCGAGGCGGCGACCGCCCTGACGTCGGCGCAGTACGGCGCCCTCGGGGTCGTCGGTCCCGACGGCCTCCTCACCGAGTTCCTCACCACCGGGGTCGACGACGAGACGCACCGACGCATCGGCGACCTCCCGCGCGGCCGCGGCATCCTCGGCCTGCTCGTCAAGGAGCCGCAGCCCCTGCGGATGCACCACCTGGCGGCCCACCCCCAGTCGGTGGGCTTCCCGGCGCACCACCCGCCGATGTCGACGTTCCTCGGCGTGCCCGTCCGGATCAGGGGCACCGTCTTCGGCAACCTCTACCTCACGGAGAAGGCCGACGGGCTCGACTTCACGCAGGAGGACGAGCAGCTGGTCGAGGCCCTCGCGCGCGCCGCCGGGTTCGTCATCGACAACGCCCGGGCCTACGGGGTGAGCGAGCGCCGCCGTCAGCTGCTCGAGGCCACGGCCGAGCTGACCGAGGCGCTGCAGCCACCCATCGACCTCGCCCGCTCACTCCGGCGGATCGTCACGACGGCCCGCGTGGTCTCGGGCGCGCGTGCCACCGCCCTCGTCGGCCTCGCGCGCGACGTCGAGGTGCTCGCCCTCGACCACGACCCCGACGACGCCGAGGTGGTTGCCGCGGCTCTCGACGACGTCGCCGTCCGGCTGCGGGGGTCGGTCCACGGCGAGGTGGCCGAGCTGTCGGCCGGACCCTTCGCCGCCGTCGCGATCCCGTTGCGGGCGCACCTGGGGGACCAGCGGGTCCTCGTGGCCCTCCAGGACGGGCACGGGCCGCCGCGTGGTGTCGAGGAGATCGAGCTGCTGACCTCGTTCTGCGACCACGCCGGGTTGGCCCTGGACCGGGCGCAGGCCCTCGTGGACCGCCAGGAGCTGGCGGTCATCTCCGACCGCGAGCGGATCGCGCGCGACCTGCACGACGTCGTCATCCAGCGCCTGTTCGCCACCGGGCTCCAGCTCCAGGGCATCTCGATGCTGGCTGCCGGGACGGACGTGGCCGAGCGGTTGGAGCGGGCCGTCGACGACCTGGACCTGACGATCAAGGACATCCGGGGGACCGTCTTCGCGCTCCAGGACCGCGGCTCGTCCTCGCTGCGGCAGGAGGTGCGGACCCTCGTGCGGGAGTACGTCCAGGTGCTGGGGTTCGCACCGGCGGTCCGCACCCTCGGGCCGGTCGACACCGCCGTCACGCCGGAGGTCCGGGCCCACCTGCTCCCCGTGCTGCGCGAGGCGGTGTCGAACGTCGCCCGTCATGCGCTGGCCGACCGGGCCGAGGTCGAGCTGGAGGTCCGTGACCACGACCTGCTGCTCACCGTCTCCGACGACGGCAGCGGGGTCCCCCCGGACCGGGTCGAGAGCGGCCTGCGCAACGCGCGACGCCGGGCCGACGAGCTGGGTGGCACCCTCGAGCTGTCCGGGAACGAGCCCAGGGGAACGGTGTTCACCTGGCGCGTCCCCCTTCCTCGGGCCTGACACGACGATCGACCACCCGCACCAGGGGCGCGGGTGGTCGATCGGGTCGTGGGTCAGCGCAGGACGGGGCTGGCCTGGGCCACGCGGGTCCGGGCCCACCGGCGGCCGAGGCCCCAGGTGGCGCCGGTGGCGCCGAAGGCCAGGACGGCCATGACGATGACGCCGATGAGGTGGTCGTCGACGACCGGGTTGTTCTCGAGGGGGAGGACGGCGGCGTACATGAAGGCGTACATCAGGGCGCCGGCCGCGGTGCCGAGACGCATCGCGATCCCGAGGAGGAGGGCCACGCCGATGCCGAGGAGGCCCAGCATGAACAGCCAGTCCACGGCCGCGTTGCCGGCCATGGCGTTGAAGGCGCCCTTGAACGGGTTGTTCTCGGGGACACCGAAGCTGAGGAAGCCGGTGGTGGGGCTGCCGCCGTTGATCCACGCCGCGTCGCCGAACCGGTCGAGGGTGCCCTCCTGGTCGTACCCGGTGTGGAAGCCGAGCGCGAACGTCTTGTCGAGGAACGCCCAGAGGAACGTGATGCCGAAGGCGATGCGCAGCGTGGCGAGCGAGCGGGCGAGCCAGATCGGCTGACCGTGCGCCTCGGCCACGACGGGGGTGTCCGTGCTCGGGGTGATGGTGTGACGGGCGGTGGTGGTCATGGTGCCGTCTCCTCTTTGTCTCGGTGGTGGTCTGCTGTCACCTCAAGGCTCGCCGACGTGCCGGGCGCGCGGCAGGGCCCGTGGTCACCGGTCCTCGGGACCAAGGTCCCGACTGCCGCGGGACGTCCGGACCACCGTCCGGAGGGCGCGTCAGCCCCGTCCGTCCCCGGGGGCGCGCAGGAGGCGGGACGCGAGAACCGCTGCCTGGGTGCGTCGTTCGACGCCCAGCTTGGCGAGGATGCTCGACACGTAGTTCTTCACGGTCTTCTCGGCGAGGTGCATCTGCTCGCCGATCTGCCGGTTCGTCATGCCCTCGGCGATGAAGCCCAGCAGCTTCAGCTCCTGCTCGGTGAGGCCGGCGAGCTCGGGTGCGGCGGTGGCCCCCGTCCGCACCCGCTCCAGGACCCTGGCGGTGAGGGAGGGGTCGATGAGCGAGTTGCCCGCCGCGACCTGGCGGATGGCGCCCACGAGGTCGTTGCTGCGGATGTCCTTGAGGACGTAGCCGGAGGCCCCGGCCATGATCGCGGCGAAGAGGGCCTCGTCGTCGTCGTAGGAGGTGAGGATCAGGGCCCGGATGCTCGGGTCGACCGACCGCACGGCCCGGCACACCTCGATGCCCGAGCCGTCCGGCAGGCGGGCGTCGAGCACGGCGACGTCGGGGCGCAGGGCGGGGATGCGGGCCGTCGCCTCGGCGGCGGTGCCGGCCTCGCCGACCACCTCGATGTCGTGGCGCTCGAGCAGGAAGCGCAGCCCTTCGCGGACGACGTCGTGGTCGTCGAGCAGGAAGACGCGCACGGGAGCCACCTCCGCAGTGTAGGTCCGGGGTGTCCGGGTGCCTGCCGACGTCGTGGTCCCCGGAGTCAGGCGGGGTGCTCGACAGCCGCCGGTGTGACCTCCGGCTCGCTGCCGAGGCGACGTCCGGTCAGCTCGGTCCACCGGATCCGCACCAGCAGCTCCCGACCACCGCTCGCCCAGGGCCGCGGGTCGCACACCGCGTGGATGTGGTCGATCTCCCCGCGCTCGCGGACGACCTCGGCACGGCCTCGCGCCACCACGCTCCACCCACCCTCGCGCACTGGGTCGACGTGGTCGACCTCGAAGGCGACGACCGTGTCACGGCCGTGGGTCCCGAGCACGCTGTACGGGGAGGTCCGCACGATGATGGCCGAGTCGACGACCACGTAGTTCAGCGGGACGATGTGCGGTCCGTCGGGAGTCGACAGCGCCAGCCGGCCGGCGACCCCCGCGCGCAGGAGAGCGCTGCACTCGGCGTACCTCAAGGCGTGCGAGTGGCGCATCCGGCACCTCCGACGATCGCGTTCACGTGGTCCACCCTCGCCTCCGGCCGCGGCCTTCGGCAGGGCCGTTGGTCCCCGATCGAGGGGGCCCTCCGTCCCCCGGTCGCGACGGGGGCGGACGGCGTCGCCGGGCCGTGGTCAGAGGGCGCGGACCCGGTTGTTGCGCGCGTCGTGCGTCAGCTCGACGAGGCCGAGGGCCTCGAGCAGGGGCGGCAGGTACATGCCGAAGCGCCCGCGGTACCCCTTGCGCAGCCCGTACCACCCGCCGACCGGGTTCTCCGCCGAGCGTCCCCACGCCTCGACCGTGCCGGGCGCGGCGTCCTTCTTCTCGTCCGCCGCACCGAGGTCCACCCAGTCGCCCTGCTCGGTCAACCACCGGTGGAGGTCCTCCACGGCGGCCAGGTGGTACCGGAGGGTGGTGCTGCCGACCTGGCAGACCAGCGCCGGGGGATCGGCGTCGGGATCGCGGTGCATCGTGTACGACGACGAGCCGGGGGCGGTCGTCAACACCCACGGGTCCGCTGCGGTGCCGGTGCCGTCACCCATGTCGTCCTCCACGTCGAGGGGAAGCTGCTCCATCGAACGGTAGGCCGATCGGGGCTCGACGGCCAGCCCCTGCACCACGCTGGCGGAGGTGCGGTCCGCGCGCATGACGGGTCGTCCCGGTCGCGGAGGTGATGGTGATGCAGGACCCGGGAGGGCCGAGGGAACGATGAGGGGCGGCGAATGCGATGCTCCTCCCCCTTCCCAAGGGCGCGACCCAGCGCGCACCATGGGCCTCGGTGGCCACATGAGCGAGACGACCCGGACCTTGGATGATCTCGTCGCCGCCCTCCAAGCGGGGAGCGGTGGTGCGCTCCTCGACGCCCTCGGCTCGGCCGTGGTCGACGTCCACGTCGACCAGTCGTGGGTCACCTTCGACGGTGCTGCCCGCGGCCCGGCCGTCGCGACCCTCGTCTCGAGCTTCGAGGACGTCGCCGTCACCCACGTCCTGCGCACGACCACGGCGGCCGGTGCCACCGAGGAGGTCGTCGTCTCGGGGGTCCACGTCGGCCGCTTCGCCGGCGTCGACCCCTCGGGGACACGGGTGCGGATGAACGTCTCGGCGACGGCGGTGCCCGGCCACGACGGCCGCGTCGCGCGGCTCCGGCTGACGCCCGACCTCGGGGCGCTGACCGCTGAGGGCGGCCCGGCTCGCGGTCACCTCGGGACGGCCACGGCGCTCATGGCGGCCTTCCGCGAGAACGAGGCGCGGGAGGCCCTGGGGTGGCACGAGCCGCCGGTCCCGGAGGAGGGGGTCTCGGCCCGGGTCGCCGTGCCCCTGCGCCGTGGCAGGTCCCGCGGGCGCGCCGTGCTGCTGGCGCTCGTCCTCCTCGGCCTCCTCGCGGGTGGCGCCGGCTGGTGGTGGTTCGGCTCCGGGCCCGGGGGGCGCGTCGAAGCGGCGGTCCTTCCGGCGACCGTGCCCTCGACCACGGCGACCTCCGTCGCGCCGACTCCGACCCCCGCCACCGCCTCGCCGGGGCCGAGCGCGGTGCCCTCGATCGCCACGGCGACCCCGACGGCTCCGCCGAAGGTCCAGGAGGGGCGCCAGCTCGTCCTGACGTCCGACGTGCTGTTCTCCCTCGGGTCCGCGCAGCTGACCCCCTCGGCGCGCAAGGCCCTGCTCGGCCTCGCCGCCGAGGTTCGGGCGGCCGAGGTCGAGGGCACGGTGCAGGTCAACGGGTACACCGACGACGTGGGGACACCGGCCAGCAACATCTCCCTGTCCCGCGACCGGGCGCTCGCCGTGGCGCGCGTCCTGCAGCCGGCCCTGGCGGGCATCCCGATCACGCTGCAGCCCCAGGGGTTCGGCGAGGCCTCGCCCGTCGCGACGAACTCGACGCCCGAGGGCCGGGCCAAGAACCGACGCGTGACGGTCGTGCTCCCACGGTCGTGACCCGCGCGACCCCGTGGGGGCCACGCCGACCGAGCGCCGGCCGACTGAGCGGTCGCTGAGCAGGCAGAACACGCCACCCGACCCGGTTTCGCCGAGTGCCGGACGCGCAGGACCCGGCGGCCCTACCGTGGCGCCACGACGTTTGAGGCGTGCCGGTCCTCGGCACGCCTCGCAGGGGACGCACGTGGAGGTGTGGCATGGGTGAGAAGGGCAACGACCTCGACCAGGGGTTGACCGCGGTCGCAGCGAGCGCGGTGGAGCCGTCGGTCATCGAGCGGGTCACGACGACCACGACCCAGACGATCGTCGGGGCCGGGCAGGACGTCGTCTCCTCGATCAAGGACAAGGCGATCGGCCACGGGGCCGACGCCGTCATCGACGAGGCACGCAGCCGGCTCAAGCGTGACCACGGATCCGACCCGGACCCCGCGGGCACCGCGTCCGCCGACGGCACGACCGCTGATGACGATGGCGCCGCGCCGACGCGCTGAACGGGGCGGCTCGCTCCTCGTGGGCGCCTCCCTCGCAGTCGCCCTCGCCGCCTGCGGTGGCGGGTCGACCCCGACGGAGTCCGCCTCCCCCAGCGCCTCCGCCTCCGCCTCCGCGTCGCCGTCGCCCTCGACCGCGTCGGCGACACGCCCTGAGGGTCCGTGGACGCTCGCCGCGTGGACGGTCAAACGCTCGGACTTCAAGGAGGTCGAGCAGCGGATGGCCCGGGTCATCCTCGCGACGATGACCTCCGACTGCCCCAGCGGTCCGTGCGGGCTCACCCTGACGCCGGCCGGGCAGCAGGGCAGCTTCCGCGAGCCTGAGGCGCCCCGCACGTCCGGGTCCACCCCGCTGACGGCGCCCTTCGTCCTCGCCTGGGACGGAAAGGGCTGGACCGGCGGCCTCAAGACACGCGTCGAG
>CAWIAT010000009.1:0-846900 GCA_963834225.1 uncultured Actinomycetota bacterium
GCGATCGGGCCAGGCTCCGGGGCGACGACTCAGCGGTTGGGTGTGCCCGACGTGCCACGCCACCGACCGTCGGCCAGACGAGGATGGCCGGGCTTCCTCGCCGGTGAATCTCGGTGATCATCGGTGAACCCACCGACCCGATGGGGCGCGGACGGGGTCAGCAGCATGTTGCCCTCTCGCGGGGCCTCCTCGGTGGCACTCATCGTGGTCTGCGCACGCGGATCGGACCCTTGAACCTGCTGGGATCGATGACCTGTCCGCCTTGGGTGATCTCGGCGCGCCCCATGGCCACGAGGCGTCGAGCGGCCATTCGCGCCGGCTCCATCAGCTCGGACCAGTCGTCGGAGCCGACGGCACGCGCCGCCTCTGACGGGCACACCGAGGCACTGGGAGACCGCCCGTCCAGCAAGGACTCCAAGGAGGCCTCGAGCTGCCGGTCGACATCGCCGATGCCGTGCTTGCGGCAGTTGTCCGAGCACCAACGCACCGAGTCCCAGTCGCGCGCCCAGACCTTGCGCCAGGTGATGCTTCGACCGCATCGGGCACAGGGTTTGAACGGGAGGGCAGGACGGGCCATCCCTGAAGTCTGCCCGGAGACGTCAACCAGGGCAGCAGAAGCTCCCCCATCCATGAGGAGGGCCCACTCTCGAGCCGTGCTCCGTACCCGCGGCTGGGGTCGCGGTCCACGGTCTGAGCGCGGTCCGCGAACGTCCGCAGATGCGGGCGTTCGGATCGATGGAGAGCGTCTCCCTCTACCATTGCGGTCTTGTCCGACGTACCGTCGTTGCATGGCTGTTGCCACACGAATAGGCCAAGTCCTGCTCGCGCTGGTCGCCCTGTTCTCAGGGTTGGCGTTCGTCGTCGCGTTGGGTTCCTCAACCACGGGGCCCGTGGAGAAGGTGTCCTTGCTCGCCGGCGCCGCGCTGTTCCTCTGGGCGAGTTTCGCCGTACCGCGGTTCGCTTCGCGTCTCCGTGCCCGGCGCCGCACGTCATGAGCGTTTCGTTTCGACGTCCCCCCGCACGTTCGAATCAGCCAGACCATTGAGCGCTTCATGACCCAGCGCTACCTGCGAGCCTAGGACCGGCTGTCGGAAACGTCCGGGACTGCCGCGAGTGGCGCAAGCCAAGCCGAGGGGATGTGGGCGCTTTGCCGTACGCGAGGAGAGGCGCCCGTTCCATCGGCGCGCTCGGCCCGGCTCTCGCTCTCCTTCTCAGCGCCTGTACGTCAGGCTCGACGCCGCTGACGCCCTCAGCCCGATTCTCGGGGCATCCGGAAGCAACGTCACGACAGCCACTTGCGCGCTCGACCTGGCAGCCCAGTCAGAGCGCAATGGCCGGGTCCATTCCAGGGACGCTCACGCTGGACGAAGCCGGTTGCATCCGGCTCGAGGAGCAGGGAGGGCGGATGCAGTGGCTGGTGTGGCCTGAAGGGTGGACCGCCGAGGTCACTGGTCAAGACGTCGTGATCACCGAACCGTCGGGCAAGCACAGTGTGAGAACGGGCGAACCGGTCGACCTCGGCGGCGGCTTCATCAGCGTCGGCCAGTACGAAGAGCAGCCATGCGCCTCTGGCCAGCCATGGCAGGTCGTCGGAGTCCCCTTCAAGGAGGCAGCAAAGCCTCAGACTCCGTAACTGGTCACCGGGTCGCCCGTGCAAGCCGCTGTGCGCGAAGGGTGCCACGGTGCATCGTCGTTTCCACGGCAGGTGCTGCCTGGATCATCTCCACGGACGTCGGCGCCGTCGCCACCCCGCCCCGCGCCGCTCGATGACTTGCGGCCGAGACGTCCGTCACGGAGACGTCACCTCCTTCTGGCTGGTGTCAGCTGCAGACGGAAAGTGCTCGTCCACGGCCACCGGCGGGTCGCCCAGATCGGGAATCGCGAGGCGTTGCCCTCCTGTTCGGGCTGAGCGATGAGCCACGATGCCGGGCAGGGTGTACCGCGCGGCGACCCACGCGTTCAGCGGTGGGAGCGTTCCCCCAACCGCGGCCCGGACGAAGTCGTCGACGAGGAACTGATGGCTGCCCTCGTGGCCGGACGCCAGCCCGCGAAGCGAGTCAGGAAGGCGACTCACGTCGTGCACCGGCGCGTGGCCCGAGACGAAAGCCTCGCGCAGCTCTGGGGCGAGGTCGGCCAGTGAGGGGTGGTCCAGAGGCACCGTGGGTACGGTCGTGAGCAGTTCCGTGACGTCGGTGACGTGGTGCCTGTCCTGCCACAGGCTGACCGTGGCGAGTTGCTCGAAGCTCGCTTTCGTGCCGAAGTCGCGGAAGCGGGACTCGCGGATCTGCGCGGGGTAGCCGACACGGCGCATCTCGTTGATCCGGACGACTCCGCCGTTGTCGAGCTCGAACAGCGCACTGGCGTTCGACATGTCGTTGTCGAACTGGCTGACCGTGGCGTCGAACACGCCGTCGCCCTGGTCGTCCTTGACCCCCAGACAGCTGACGCTGACGGCGTGCCCTGGGACTGCCCCCAGCACGCCGCCCATGGAGTGGGTCGAGTAGTGCATGGGAGGGAAGCTCGCCGTGGCGCGCCAGTTCGGGCCGCCGCTGTACTGGTACGCGGAGTAGAAGCCGAGGTCCATGTCGTGCACGTAGTCGCCCTCGGCGTAGAAGACACGCCCGAACTCTCCGGCCGCGACCTTGCTGCGCGCGAAGACGGTGGCGGGGTTGTAGTAGCTCGTCTCCCCCATCATGTACGTGAGGCCCGTCGCCTGGCACCGGGAACGGCGAGCACTTGGTGCCGATGCCGATTCAGGTCCGTGACTCCGTGCGCGTTCTGCCGCGTGTCACGTCCCCGTCAGGTTGAGCCACCGGCCTGCCGTGCGGTCTCGACGGCCTGGCCGGGCACGGTGCGAGCACCGCCGGCACCGGCGACGGCGCTGGTCGGCGTTCCGTCGGGGACACTGGGGGTCCACCGACCGTCGCTCGACAAGGAGTCAGCCGTGACCGAGGGAACCGTCCGCTGGTTCGACGCCGACCGGGGGTTCGGCTTCATCGCCCTCGGACAGGACGCAGAGGACCTGTACGTGCATGCGTCCGAGATCGTCAGCGACGACGCGATGAAGCTGCTCCGGGAGGGGCAGGTGGTCGAGTTCGAGATCGGCGAGGGGGACCGCGGCCCGCAGGCGCGCCGCGTCCGGGTCACGGGCGACCAGGCCGCGGACACACCGCTGGGCGTGCTCGGCACCGTCGCCTGGTACGAGCCGGCCAAGGGGTACGGCTTCATCTCGCCCGACGGCGGTGGTGCCGAGATCTTCGTGCACAGTTCGGCCATCGTGGGGGGCGGCGTGCTCTCGGAGGGGCAGCGGGCGGCGTTCCTCGTCGTCGACGGCGAGAAGGGTCCGCTGGCTGACCATCTGCTCCCCCTGGGAGCCCAGGCCGCCCAGCACGCCGTGGCATCCGACGGCGCGGACGGCACCGTGTCCTGGTTCGACGGGGACAAGGGCTTCGGGTTCATCACCCCCGAGTCGGGCGGCCCCGATGTCTTCGTCCACGTCCGGGACCTGGCCGACGGGCTCCCCGAGCTGGGCGAGGGGGACCGGGTGACGTACGACGTCGTCATGAGCGAGAAGGGCCCGCAGGCCCGCGAGGTGCGCCTCGCACGCAGCTCGACCCCGCGGGGCGCGCCCGCGACGTCGACGACCCGCGCTCGGTCGGGACACCGGGAGGCATCCGACGTCCCGGCGCGCGGCGGCGAGGGAGTGGTCGCGCGCTACGACGCGGAGCGGGGGTTCGGCTTCATCGCCCCGGACGCGGGAGGAGCGGACCTGTTCGTGCACGTGTCGGTCATCAGAGGCGCCGAGGCGCTGCACCACGGCGATCGGGTCCGGTACCAGGTGCGACAGAGCGATCGAGGACCACAGGCCGACCGCGTCGAACGGGTGTGAGCGGGGCGGCGGTCCGGGCGCCTCTTCGGCGCTCCCTCCGCGGCCGGAAACGGGCGGGTCTGGAGGATGGGTGAAGGGTGCATGGAGGTCGGGTGCAGGAGTGGTGGAGGGCACCCTGCACGGTGCCGGTGCGCCCTGCCTCAGCGCCTAGACTCGTGGGGTTCGCCCGCACGACGCCACACATCCAGGAGGTAGGCACCGGTGAGCCTGCTCGCGCGCATCGAGGGCCCCGACGACCTCAAGACCCTGCGTCCGGACCAGCTGCCCGTCCTCGCCGAGGAGATCCGCGCCTTCCTCGTCGACGAGGTGGCGCGCACCGGCGGACACCTCGGCCCCAACCTCGGCGTCGTCGAGCTGACCATGGCGATCCACCGGGTGTTCGACTCCCCGAAGGACGCCGTCGTCTTCGACACGGGCCACCAGTCGTACGTGCACAAGCTCCTCACCGGACGCCACGACTTCACCGGGCTGCGCAGGCAGGGCGGCCTCTCGGGGTACCCGAGCCGCGCCGAGTCGGCCCACGACGTCGTCGAGAACTCGCACGCCTCGACCTCCCTGTCGTGGGCCCACGGCATCGCCGCGGGCCGCGTCGTCCGCGGCGAGCGTGACCGCCACACCGTCGCCGTCATCGGGGACGGCGCCCTCACCGGCGGGATGGCCTGGGAGGCGCTGAACAACATCGCGGCCGAGAGCGACCTCCCGCTCGTCCTGGTCGTCAACGACAACGAGCGCTCCTACGCGCCGACCCGCGGCGGCCTCGCCGACCACCTCGCGACGCTGCGCACGACCCGCGGCTACGAGCGCTTCCTCGACTGGGGCAAGAACACCCTCTCGCGCACGCCCGTCGTCGGCGGCGCCGTCTACGAGACGCTGCACGGGGTCAAGAAGGGCATCAAGGACATCGTCGCCCCGCAGGGGATGTTCGAGGACCTGGGCCTCAAGTACGTCGGACCCGTCGACGGCCACGACGAGCCCGCCATCGAGAACGCCCTGCGCAAGGCGCGGGCGTACCGCGGTCCGGTGCTCGTCCACGTCATCACCCAGAAGGGTCGCGGCTACGACCACGCCGTCAACCACGAGGGCGACCAGTTCCACGCGGTCGGCGTCATCAACCCCGAGACCGGCCTGCCGCTCGAGATCGCCGGGCGCTCGTGGACCGACGAGTTCAGCGACACGATGGTCGAGATCGGCCGTGAGCGCGAGGACGTCGTCGCCATCACCGCCGCGATGATGATCCCCGTCGGGCTCCAGGACTTCTGCGACGCCTACCCGGAGCGGACCTTCGACGTCGGCATCGCCGAGCAGCACGCCCTCACGATGGCCGCCGGGCTCGCCTTCTCCGGCCTGCACCCCGTCGTCGCCGTCTACGCGACCTTCCTCAACCGCGCCTTCGACCAGCTCCTCATGGACTGCGCGCTCCACCGGGCCGGCGTCACCGTCGTCCTCGACCGCTCGGGCGTCACCGGGCCCGATGGTGCCTCGCACCACGGCATGTGGGACATGACGATCAGCGGCGTCGTCCCCGGCCTGCACCTCGCGGCTCCCCGCGACGGCCAGCAGGTCGCGCGCGCCGTCCGTGCCGCCGTCGACATCGCCGACGCGCCGTCGGTCGTCCGCTTCCCCAAGGGCACCGTCGCCGACCCCATCGAGGCCGTGCGGACCGTCGGCACCGTCGACGTCCTGTCCGAGCCCGACCAGGGCGAGGTCGACGTCGTCCTCGTCGGCATCGGCTCGATGGCCGTCACCGCCCTCGCCGCCGCCGAGAAGCTCGCGGTCGAGGGCACCCGGGTCCGCGTCGTCGACCCCGTGTGGGCCCTGCCTGTCAGCGACGACCTTCTTGCCCTGGCCGCAGGGGCCCGCCGCGTGGCGGTCGTCGAGGACAACGTCGTCGTCGGCGGCGTCGG
Source organism: uncultured Actinomycetota bacterium (assembly GCA_963834225.1). Taxonomy (GTDB): domain Bacteria; phylum Actinomycetota; class Actinomycetes; order Actinomycetales; family Dermatophilaceae; genus Oryzobacter. Next base: position 5,794 of record CAWIAT010000009.1, read on the forward strand.
CTCGCAGGTGGCCCTCGCGGTCCGCGCGGCCGGGTCCGACGTCCCCGTCGACGTCTTCGGGCTGCCGAAGGCGTTCCTCGACCACGGTTCGCGCGGCCAGGTCCTCGACGCCGTGGACCTGACGCCCGACGGCGTCGCGGCGACGCTGCGCTCGCGCCTGGGCTGAGGCCGTGCCGGTGGAGGGGAGCGCCGAGGAGGTCCGCTCGGCGTACGACGCGATCGCGGCCGACGACGCCGCGACCTTCCCGGCGACCGAACCCGAGGCCGCCGTCGACCTCGTGATGGTCGGGCACTTCGTCGAGCTCCTCGGGGAGTCCGGCGGGACGCACGTCCTCGACGCCGGCTGCGGGACCGGCCGGATGGCGCGCCTGCTCACCGACCGCGGCTGCACCGTCATCGGTGTCGACCTCTCGCCCGGCATGCTCGCGATGGCGCGACGCGACCACCCCGACCTCGACGTCCGCGAGGGCTCCCTGACGGCCCTTCCCCTGGAGGACGACGCCGTCGACGGCGTCCTCCTCTGGTACTCGCTCATCCACCTCACCGGCGCCGAGCTCCCGGTGGTCCTGGCAGAGGTGAGGCGTGTCGTGCGACCCGGGGGACTCGTCCTCGCGGGCTTCCAGGTCGGCGACGGTCCCTCCGACGTGGGCAGCCGCCTGCGCGAGCGTGGCCACGACGTGACGCTCGTGCGCCACGAGCGAGGAGTGAAGGCGATGCTCGACGCCTTCGCCCGGGCCGGCTTCGTCAAGGAAGCCCGACTGGTGCGCCGACCCGTCGGGTCCGAGCGGCAGCCGCAGGGCTTCGTCCTCGCCCGCCGTCCTGCCTGAGCGCCCCGGGTCTCCGGCCGCCTCACCGGGGCCCACACCCCGGCCGACGTCATGGTGTCCGGCGACCTCGACCTCGACGACCTGCGCCGCGTCTTCCCGGGTACTGAGCCATCCGCTGGCGGGGAGCGCGGATCGGCCGATCGCGAACACGCTGGACCTTCCCTGCCGGCGCGGGGTTGGCTGGGCGCCATGAGGATCCTCGTGCTCGGTGGGACGGCGTGGCTGGGTCGGACGGTCACGGAGGAGGCCCTGCGTCGGGCCCACGACGTCACCTGCCTCGCGCGGGGGAGCGCGCCCGCTCCCGACGGGGCCACCTTCGCCGCCGCCGACCGCGACGCCGACGACGGCCTCGCGCCCGTCGCCGACACCGGGTGGGACGCCGTGCTCGACCTCTCCCGCCAGCCGGGCCAGGTTCGCCGGTCGGTCCGCGACCTCCACACGGCCCACCACGTCCTCGTCTCGACCGGCAACGTCTACGCCGCCTTCGACGCCCTCGAGCAGGACGAGGACTCGCCGTTGCGCGAGGCCCTCGACGGCGACGTCATGGAGGACATGGAGACGTACGGCGAGGCCAAGGTCGCCTGCGAGGCGGCCGTTCTCGGGTCGGGCACCCTCGCGACCGTCGTGCGCTCCGGCCTCATCGGTGGTCCGGGCGATGCGTCCGGGCGGACCGGCTACTGGCCGTGGCGCTTCGCCCACCCGGTGGGGAAGGAGGTCGTCGTCCCCGACGACCCGGACTTCCCGACGGCGATGGTCGACGTCCGCGACCTCGCGTCGTGGATCGTGACCCTCGTCGAGCAGCGCACCGGCGGGGTCCTCAACGCCACCGGCCCGACGACGCCCCTGCACCTCGCGCTCCGGACGGCGGCCGAGGTCGCCGGGTCGTCGGCGCGGCCCCGGCCGGTGCCGGCGGAGGTGCTCACCGAGCTCGGGGTGGAGAGCTGGATGGGGCCGGTCTCGCTGCCGCTGTGGATCTCGGACCCCGACTGGCGCGGCTTCGCGACGATGGACACGACGCGGGCCCGGGCCGCGGGCCTGGTGACCCGCCCGCTGCGCGAGACCCTCGCCGCCGCCCTCGCCTACGAGGAGACCCGACCCGCCGAGGAGCGGCGCGCTGGCCTCACCGACGACGACGAGCGCCGGGTGCTCGCAGCGACCGGGGCGACCGGCTAGGACACCTGCGGCGGCGCGGAGTCGTCAGCCGACGTCCGCGCGCCCGCGGTCGTCCTCGAGAGCGGCCCCGGTCGATCCCGACGCCGCGTACCCCTGGCCGAGCCCCGAGACGAGCACCTCGACGAGGGCCGGCACGTCCTCCGCGGCCACCCGCGTCGTCGCGACGCACGTGGGCCCACGCCACACCGACAGGACCACGAGCCCCTGGTCGTGGTGCCACGAGACCCGCAGCGCGCGCCCTCCACCCCGGGCGTCGTGGACGACACCGGTGTGCGGGAACGGGACGAGGTCCGCCATGACGAGAGTCTGCGCCACCGCGGACGGCAGCGCCACCCTCAGATGTCGCGGAACGTCTCGATGGTCGCGCCGAGGGCGTTGAGCCGCTCGGCGAGGTCCTCGTAGCCGCGGTTGATGACGTAGACGTTGCGCAGCACCGAGGTGCCGGGCGCCGCGAGCATGGCGAGGAGGACGACGACGCCGGGCCGCAGCGCCGGGGGGCACATGACCTCGGCCGCGCGCCACTTGGGCGTGGGTCCGGTGATCATGACGCGGTGCGGGTCGAGGAGCTGGACCTGGCCGCCGATCTTCGTCAGCTCGGTGAGGTAGATCGCGCGGTTCTCGTAGACCCAGTCGTGGATCATCGTCGTGCCCTCGGCGCACGCGGCGATGAGTGCGAAGAACGGCAGGTTGTCGATGTTGAGGCCGGGGAACGGCATCGGCGCGATCTTGTCGACCGGGGCCTTGAGCGGGCTCGGGTGGATCGTGAGGTCGACGAGTCGGGTGTGCCCGTTCATCGCGAGGTACTCCTCGGTGAGGTCGTACCGCAGGCCCATCTCGCCGAGGGTGGCGAGCTCGATCTCGAGGAACTCGATCGGCACCCGCTCGATGGTGATCGTCGACTCGGTGACGACCGCGGCGGCGATGAGGCTCATCGCCTCGATCGGGTCCTCCGACGGGTAGTACTCGATGTCGACGTCGACGTGCTCGACGCCGGTGACGGTGAGGATCGTCGTGCCGATGCCCTCGATCTGCACCCCGAGGCCCTGGAGGAAGAAGCAGAGGTCCTGGACCATGTAGTTGGGGGAGGCGTTGCGGATGACGGTGGTGCCGGGGTGGCGCGCGGCGGCCATGAGGACGTTCTCGGTGACGGTGTCGCCGCGCTCGGTGAGGACGATGGCGCGCGTGGGGCCGCGCTCGGCGTCGACGCTCGCCTCGTAGAAGCCGTGGGTGGCCGCGACGTCGAGGCCGAAGGGGCGCAGCGCCGACAGGTGGGGCTCGATGGTGCGGGTGCCGAGGTCGCAGCCGCCGGCGTACGGCAGCTGGAAGCTCGCCAGCTCGTGGAGGAGCGGGCCGAAGAACATGATGACGGTGCGGGTGCGCCGCGCGGCCTCGACGTCGATGCTCGCGAGGTCGAGCTGGGCCGGCGGGATGATCTCGAGGTCGTTGCTGTCGGGGAGCCAGCGGACCCGGACGCCGATCGAGGTGAGGACCTCGATGATCCGGTTGACCTCCTCGATGCGGGCCAGGCTGCGCAGGGTCGTGCGGCCCTTGTTGAGCAGGCTCGCGCACAGCAGGGCGACGGCGGCGTTCTTGCTCGTCTTCACCGGGATCGAGCCGGAGAGCTTCCTCCCGCCGACGATCCGCAGGTGCTGCGGTCCGCTGTGGCCGAGCGAGACGAACTCGCTGTCGAGCTTCTCGCCGACGCGGGCGAGCATCTCCAGTGACAGGTTCTGCTTGCCCTGCTCGATGCGGGCCACCGCGCTCTGGCTGGTGCCGAGGAGGTCGGCCAGCTCGCTCTGGGTCAGGCCCTGATGGCGGCGGGCATCGCGAATGAGCGTGCCGATGCGGGTCAGGTACGTGTCGGAGGTCGTCGTCACCGTTCCAGCGTATATCACCTGTGAGATATCGGGCCTTCTCGCTCCGCTGTCCTGCGCTCAGGCCGGGACGCTCGCGACCCCGGGCGGGAGGATGCGCCGGCCGAGCACCCGCTCGGAGTGCCCCTCGCGGTCGAGGAGGGGAATGAGGCCGCCGTTCCAGAACTGGAAACCGGCTCCGGTGACCATCGCCAGGTCGATGTCCATCGGGGCCTGGACGACGCCCTCGGAGAGCATCAGCCCGACCTCCTCGGCCAGCACGCCGAGGATGCGCTCGCGCGCCTGCTCGACGGTGAGCTCGACGGGGTGCTCGGGCCGCTCGGCCAGCGCCTCGACCTCCGGGTCGGGGACCGGGCGGCCGTCCTCCATCCGGTAGTACCCGCGCTTGCCGGCCTCGACGAGGCGGCGCAGGGCGGGGGAGACGTGGAACCGGTCGCCGTAGGCCCGGTGCAGCGTCTCGCTGTTGTGCAGCGCGATGGCGGGGCCGACGAGCCCGAGGAGGACGAACGGCGGCATCGGGGCGATGCCGGCCACCGCGCGGTCGGCCGTCGCGACGGGCGTGCCCTCGTCGACGATGCGCGAGAACTCACCCATGAAGCGACCCAGCAGGCGGTTGACGATGAACGACGCCGAGTCCTTGCTGCGGATCGCCGTCTTGCGCAACGTCTTCGCCGTGGCGAAGGCCGTGGCGAGGGTGGCGTCGTCGGTGCGCTCCCCGGGAATGACCTCGACGAGAGGCATGACGGCGACGGGGTTGAAGAAGTGGAAGCCGACGACCCGCTCGGGGTGTGCGAGGTCGCTCGCCATCTCGCTGATCGACAACGACGAGGTGTTCGTCATGAGGACGCACTCTTGGGAGACCACGGCCTCGACCTCGGCGAACACCTGCTGCTTGACGGCCATCTCCTCGAAGACGGCCTCGATGACGACGGCCGCGTCGGCGAAGCCGTCCTTGCTCGTCGAGCCGGTGACGAGGCGCTTCAGTCGCGACGCCCGGTCGGGGGACACGCGGCGCTTGGCGAGCAGGCCGTCGACCTGCTCGTGCACCCACGCGACCCCGCTGGCGACGCGATCCTCGTCGAGGTCGGTGAGGAGCACGGGGACGCCGAGGCGCTGGACGAAGAGCAGCGCGAGCTGGCTGGCCATGAGGCCGGCGCCGACGATCCCGACCTTGGTCACCGGCCGGGCGAGGGCCTTGTCGGGCGCCCCGGCCGGTCGCTTCGCCCGCTTCTGCACGAGGTCGAAGGCGTAGAGCCCGGCGCGCAGCTCGTCGGTCATGATGAGGTCGCCGAGCGCCTCGTCCTCCGCGGCGAAGGCCTCGTCGCGACCGGCGGTGCGGGCGGCGCGGACGAGCTCGACGGCGCGCAGGGCGCCGGGCGCGCGACCGGCGGTCCTGGCGAGGACGGCCTTGCGGCCGGCGTCGCAGGCGGCCTCCCAGGCGGCGTCGTCGCGGTCGATCTCGGCGCGCTGGACCGTGACGGCACCGCTGACGACACCCGCGGCCCAGCGGAGGGAGTCCTCGAGGAAGTCGGCCGGCTCGAGGAGGACGTCGCCGATGCCGAGGCCGACGACCTCCTTGGCCTTGAGCATCCGGTTCTGCGACAACGGGTTCTCGATGACCACCTTGAGCGCGCTCGCCGGGCCGACGAGGTTCGGCAGCAGCCAGCAGCCACCCCAGCCGGGGAGCAGCCCGAGGAAGGTCTCGGGGAGCGCGAAGGCGGGGACGCCGGCCGAGACGGTGCGGTAGTCGGCCGACAGCGCGAGCTCGACGCCGCCTCCCATCGCCGCGCCGTTGACGAAGGCGAAGGTGGGGACGGGCAGGTCCATGAGCGTGGCGAAGGCGCGGTGACCGGCGCGCGCGATCTCGAGGGCCTGCTCGCGGTGGGTGACGTGGGGGACTCCCGAGAGGTCGGCCCCGACGGCGAAGACGAAGGGCTTCCCGGTGACCGCGACGGCGACCACCTCGCCGGCCTCGGCGCGCGTCCGGAGGGCGTCGAGCGTGGCCTGGAGGCCGGCGATGCCTTCGGGCCCGAAGGTGTTCGGCCGCGTGTGGTCCTTGCCGTTGTCGAGGGTGATGAGCGCCAGGGTGCCCACGCCGCCGGGCAGGGCGACGTCCTGCACGGGGGTGCGGGTGACGACCTCGGCGGGGAGCGTCGGGGTCTCGGTGGTGGTCGTCATGGCTCAGGCCTCCGTGCCGTTGCTGCCGTCGGTGCCGTAGTCGGCGTGGTGGGGGTTCTCCCAGATCACGGCGCCGCCCATCCCGATGCCGATGCACATCGCGGTGAGGCCGTAGCGGACCTCGGGGTGCTCCTCGAAGTGGCGGGCGAGCTGGGTCATCAGGCGCACGCCGGAGGAGGCGAGGGGGTGGCCCATCGCGATGGCGCCGCCCCACGGGTTGACGCGGGCGTCGTCGTCGGCGAGGCCGAAGTGGTCGAGGAAGGCGAGGACCTGGACCGCGAAGGCCTCGTTGAGCTCGAAGAGGCCGATGTCCTCGATGGTCAGGCCCGCCTTGGCCAGGGCCTTCTCGGTGGCGGGGACGGGGCCGATGCCCATGACCTCGGGCTCGACGCCGACGAAGGCGAAGGAGGTCAGCCGCATCCTCACCGGCAGGCCGAGCTCGGTGGCCGCGTGCTCGCTGGCGAGGATGCAGGCCGTCGCGCCGTCGTTGAGGCCCGCGGCGTTGCCCGCGGTGACGTTGCCGTGGGGGCGGAACGGCGTCTTGAGCGCGGCCAGCTCCTCCATCGTCGTGCCCGGGCGCGGCGGCTCGTCGACGGTGGCCAGGCCCCAGCCCTTCTCCGCGTGGCGGGTCGCGACGGGGACGAGGTCGGGCTGGACCAGGCCGGCGTCGTACGCGGCGGCGAGCTTGCGCTGGCTGGCGACCGCGAACGCGTCGCAGCGCTCCTTGGTCAGCTCGGGGAAGCGGTCGTGGAGGTTCTCGGCGGTCTGGCCCATGACGAGGGCCGACTCGTCGACGAGACGCTCGGCGACGATGCGCGGATTGGGGTCGACGCCCTCGCCCATCGGGTGGCGCCCCATGTGCTCGACCCCGCCCGCGACGGCGATGTCGATGGCGCCGACGCCGATCGAGGACGCGACGTTGGTGACGGCGGTCATCGCGCCGGCGCACATCCGGTCGACCGAGTAGCCGGGCGTCGTCCTCGGCAGGCCGGAGAGGAGGGCGGCCAGGCGTCCGAGGGTCAGGCCCTGGTCGCCGATCTGGGTCGTGGCGGCGACGGCGACCTCCTCGACGCGCTCGCGGGGGAGGTCGGGGTTGCGGCGGAGGAGCTCGCGGATGCACTTGATGACGAGGTCGTCGGCGCGGGTCTGGGCGTAGACGCCCTTCTCGCCGGCCTTGCCGAACGGGGTGCGGACGCCGTCGACGAAGACGACCTCCTGGAGCGCGCGTGGCACGAGTGGGCCTCCCTGGTGGGGTGCTGGGGCGACCCGGTGGCCCGGGCGCTGTCGCTGATGCTACTAAGCAAGCGCTTAGTCGTCGACGCCGCCCGGGGTGACGACCGTCACCGCCTCCTCATGCGCCGTACCCGAGGCGACCGACAGGTCGATCCCAGGACGGCGAGGACGCGACCCACCGTGACCTATTGGTCGATCGCGGTACGACCCCCGGCGCGCTTCACCCGGATTGGCGCGCTGAGGCGAGCAACCACGAACACGTCAGGGGTTGTCGGATTTCGGGGGCACCCCGAGAACCGGTCCTTCCCACCGGAAGACTTCCCGTGGAAAGGCCGGGTTTTCCGGGGAACCCCGAAATCCGCCGAGGGTCAGGCGTCGGGGAACTCGGTGAAGGCGGCGACGAGCATCGGGGCGAGGGTCTCGGCCTGCCACGGGCGCACGCCCTGGTCGAGCAGGGCCCGGGTGAAGGCGGCCTCGTCGTGCTCGGACGGCGGCTGCCACACGACCCGGCGCAGGGGGTCGGGCGAGCAGACGTTCTCGACCGGGATGACGTGCTCCTCGGCGAACGCGGTGAGCGCGGCCCGGGTGGCCCCGAGCCGGTCGGCGGCGACGGGGTTCTTCTCGGCCCAGACACGCGGCGGCGGTGGGCCGTCGGACGGCAGGGTGCGCGGCGGCAGGTCGTCCTCGGGGATCTCCTGCGCGCGGGCGACGGCGTCGACCCACTGGCGCCCGTACCGCGCGATGGCCCGATGGCCGCGCGGGAGGTCGGCCGTCGTGGTGGGGGCGGCCTTGGCGATCTCGACGACGGCGGCGTCGGGGAGCACCCGGCCCACGGAGGTGTCGCGCTCGCGGGCGATGTCGTCGCGGACGTACCAGAGCTCGCGGACGATGGCGACCGAGCGCCGGGAGCGCAGGGTGTTGATGCCCGAGGTGCGCCGCCACGGGTCGACCCGCTCGGAGGGCGCCCAGGTGAGCAGCGCGGCGAACTCCTGCCGGGCCCATTCGGACTTGCCCTGCTTGGCGAGGTCGACGCCCATGAGGTTGCGCAGCTCGTCGAGCACCTCGACGTCGAGCGCGGCGTACCGCAGCCACGGCTCGGGCAGCGGGCGGGTCGACCAGTCGACCGCGGAGTGCTCCTTGGCCAGCGACAGCCCGAGGTAGTGCTCGACGACCGCCGAGAGCCCGACGCGGGGGAGCCCGAGGATGCGGGCGCCGAGCTCGGTGTCGAACAGCTGCCGGGGGCGCAGGCCGACCTCGGCGAGGCAGGCGAGGTCCTGGGTGGCCGCGTGGAGCAGCCACTCGGCGGCGCCGATCGCGTCGTCGAGCGGCGAGAGGTCGGGGCAGGCGATCGGGTCGATGAGCCAGGTGCCGGCGCCCTCGCGACGGACCTGCACGAGGTAGGCCCGCTGGCCGTAGCGGTACCCGGAGGCACGCTCGGCGTCGATGGCGACCGGTCCCGAGCCGGCGGCGATGGCCGCGGCGGCCCGGCTCAGCTCGCGCTCGTCCTCGACGACCAGGGGAACGCCGTCGGCGGGTTCCACGAGGAGGACGGGCTGCGGGCCCGACGGCTCCTCGGGGGCGGTGGCGGTGGTGTCAGGGCTCATTCAGCGGCGGGGTCCGGGCAGGGCGACGACGCCCTCGGGAAGTGGTGGCAACCCGGCGATCGTACAGAGCAGGTCGGACCACGCGAGGAGGTGCTCGCCGACCTCGGGGCCGAGCGGGGTCCAGGAGGCCCGGACCTCCATCTCGACGCTCGCGGGCCGGTCGGCGAGGCCGGCGAAGCTCTGGGACACCACACGGGTCACGGTGCCGGCCTCCGCGACGTACTCGACGCCTCGCGTCCCGAGGGCGTCGGTGAGCCAGCTCCAGCCGACCTCACCGAGCATCGGGTCGGTGGCGAGCTCGGGCTCGAGCTCGGCGCGCGCGAAGGTCACCGCACGCCACTGGCCGCCCCACGGCTCGGGGGCCGACGGGTCGTGGAGGAGGACGAACCGGCCCGACGCGAGGTCGGAGTCGGTGTCGCGCGGGTCGACGACGTCGGCGGTGAGGGCGACGGCGTACGGGGCGATCCGCTGCGGCGCCGGGACCTCGGTGAGGCGGATCTCGGGTCGCAGGCGGGCGCGGTGGAGGTCATCGAGCGCCCGAGCGAACTCGGGGGACTCACGACCGGTGACGGTGCGGCTGGACACCCCAGCAATGTAGGCGGTGGCGGCGGTCCCGGCGCGGTGCCGCGCCGCTCGGCGCGCCCCGTGCGGCCCTCGTGCGGCGCCCCTGCGGCGCCCGCGCGGCACGGGGGCGACCGACCCGTGGCCGGTCGCGTCGTTACGCTGCGCCCGTGGTCAGCCTCCTCGCCCTCGCGTCCTCGGTCGTCTGGGGGACCTCCGACTTCTTCGCCGGGCTGGCCTCGCGCCGGCACCCCGCGGTCGTCGTCGTCGGGTGGACCCAGGGGCTGGCCCTCGTCGTCGTCTCGACGATCGTCTCGATCCGGTGGCAGCACTTCACCCTCGAGACCTGGCCCCTGTGGTCGGTGGCCGCCGGGCTCGCGGGGATGGTCGGCCTCATCTGCTTCTACTCCGCCCTGTCCGCCGGGACGATGGGCGTCGTCGCGCCGATCGCCTCGCTCGGGGTCGTCGTCCCGGTCGTCCTCGGGGTCGCGAGCGGCGAGACCCCGTCGGCGTGGGCCTGGGTCGGGATGCTCGTCGCCGTCATCGGCGTGACGCTGGCGAGCGGTCCCGAGCTGTCGGGGGAGGTCGGCCCCCGGCCCGTCCTCCTCGCGTCGGTGGCGGCCGTCGCCTTCGGCCTCGCCCTGTTCTGCCTCGACCGCGGAGCGCGCGAGTCGGCACTGCTGACGCTGTGGGGGATGCGGCTCACCTCGGTGTCGATCCTCGTCGTCGCGGCGCTCGTCGTGCGCAGCGTCGGGACGGTGCGGCCGCGCGAGATCCCGGGCCTGCTCGCCATCGGCTGCGGTGACCTCGCGGCCAACTTCCTCTTCGGCATCGCCTCGTCGCGCGGGCAGGTGAGCATCGCCTCCGTGCTCGGCTCGCTCTACCCCGTCGCGACGATCATCCTGGCGCGCATCGTCATCGGGGAGCGCCTGCGGCGGATCCAGCAGGTCGGGGTCGTCCTGGCCCTCGGCGGTGCCGTCGTCATCGCGCTCTGACGGCGGGCGTCGAGCGTTTCGGAGGACGCGGCCCCCGGATGGGAGGATGGGTCATCGTGACGACCCCCTCCGCCGCCGCCCCCACCGCGACGACCTCCCCGGCCGACTCCCCGCTCGTCCGCGCAGCCCGCGGCCTCGACGTCCCGCACACCCCCGTCTGGTTCATGCGCCAGGCGGGCCGGTCGCTGCCGGAGTACCGGAAGGTCCGCGAGGGCGTCGGGATGCTCGAGTCGTGCCGCCGCCCGGACCTCGTCACCGAGATCACCCTCCAGCCCGTCCGCCGGCACGGCGTCGACGCGGCGATCTTCTTCTCCGACATCGTCGTCCCGCTCGCGGCGGTCGGCGTCGACCTGGACATCGTCCCCGGGGTGGGGCCCGTCGTGGCCGAGCCGATCCGCACCCGCGCCGACCTCGACCGGCTGCGTGACCTCGTCCCCGACGACGTCCCCGACATCGCCGAGTCGGTGCGCCTCCTCGTCGCCGAGCTCGGTCCCACGCCGCTCATCGGCTTCGCAGGGGCACCGTTCACCCTCGCGAGCTACCTGGTCGAGGGCGGACCCTCGAAGAACCACGAGCACACCAAGGCGCTGATGCACGGCGACCCGCAGCTGTGGCACGACCTGTGCGCGCGGCTCGCCCGCATCTCGGGCGCGTTCCTGCGGGTCCAGGGCGAGAACGGCGCCTCGGCCCTCCAGCTCTTCGACTCGTGGGCCGGCTTCCTCAGCCGCGCCGACTACGTCCGCCACGTCCAGGAGCACTCCGCCGCGGCGCTCGCCGCCGTCGCCGACCTCGACGTCCCGCGCATCCACTTCGGGGTCGGGACCGGCGAGCTGCTCACCCTCATGGGCGAGGCGGGCGCCGACGTCGTCGGGGTCGACTACCGCGTCTCGCTCACCGACGCCCTCGAGCGCACCGGTGGCCGCTGGCCGCTGCAGGGCAACCTCGACCCCGCGCTGCTCTTCGCGCCGTGGGAGGCGCTCGAGCGGCGCGTCCGCGAGATCGTCGAGGAGGGCCGGGCCGCCCCGGGACACCTGTTCAACCTCGGCCACGGCGTTCTCCCCGACACCGACCCCGACGTCCTCACCCGCGTCGTCGAGCTCGTCCACGAGGTCTCCGCCCGCTGACCCTCCGCGCCAACGGGGGTGGACTCGCCGAGCGCTTCGGGCGGGTTCACACAGGGGGTCAGGTGTCGGCGCGTCGCTCGTGGCGGGCTCGCGCCATCGCGTGGGCGACGGAGAGGAGGTCGCGGACGTCCTGCTCGGTGGCCGGCCCGGGGTCGACGACGGCGAGCCAGCCGTACGCGCCGTAAGGACGTCACCCAGGCGACCTCGGGGGTGCCGTCGCCCGGGCCGGGCCGCTGCACCACGACCTCGCCGAGGGACTCGAGGTGCCTGATGACCGCGTCGACGTCCATGGCGACCAGCCTGGCCGGAGGGTGGCGCGACCGGATCAGCCCCGGGGCGGAGCCGACCTCCGTCGTGGGACGGCTCCCGACCCGGACGACTAGCGTTCCGGCATGACGACGCCCCCGAGCCTGCGCCCCGACGTCTTCGCCGCGAGCGAGCGGGTCCTGCTCGAGGTGTTCGTCGACGAGCATCGCGAGGCGCTGCGGGCCACCCTCGACGGGCTCACCGAGGACCAGGCACGCCGATCGCTCGTGCCCTCGCGCACCACCCTGCTCGGGCTCCTCAAGCACGCCACGTTCGTCGAGCAGGTGTGGTTCGACGAGGCGGTCACGTGCCGCTCCCGCGCGGAGATCGGGATCCCCGCGACGCCCGACGAGTCCTTCGTCCTCACCGACGAGGACACCGTGGCCTCGGTCGTGGTCGCCCACGAGGCCGCCTGCGCCGCCTCGCGCGTGGCCGTGGCCGACCTCGGGGCCGACGACCTGCTCCTGGGGAACCGCCGCGGCCCGCTGCCGCTGCGGTGGGTCCTCCTGCACGTGGTGCGTGAGCTGGCGCAGCACTGCGGTCACGCCGACATCCTCAGGGAGCAGGTGCTCCGGGAGAACCCCGGCGTGACCGACTGAAGGTCCGGTCGAACCTTCAGGCCGTGGGGGCTGCGGGCGCGACCGGGGGGGTGACGCTCGTCGGGTGCGGGCCGCGGCGACGCAGCCAGATCACGAGCGGGCCGACGAGGACGGCGAGGGCGACCCCGAACGGGAGGACCGCGCCGAGGACGGTGAGCAGGACGGTCACCGACCCGGAGAAGGCGTCCCACCCCGCGACGAGCCCCGCGAGGAAGCCGGTGTCGGGCTCCACCTCCTCGAGGACCTTCGCGTCGGTGCTCAGCCGGACCTCGACGGGGGCGGTCGCGACCTGGCCGTCGAGCGCGGCGAGCTGGGTCTGCATCGCCTCGAGGTCGGCCTGGCGGCGGGACAGCTCGGCCTCGAGGCTGACGATGTCGGCGAGCCGGGTGGCCCTCGACATCAGCGCACGGACCCGCTCGACGCTGGCCTCCATCGTCTCGACGCGGGAGGAGGTGTCGATGTACTGGGTCGTGACGTCGTCGGTGGAGGTGTTGCGGGAGTGGACCTTCCCGATCTTCGCGACGGCGTCGAGGGTGGCGTCCAGGCGGGTGGTCGGCACGGAGATCGTGATGGTGCTGAAGCCGCCGCTCATCGGGTCGTCGGGTTCGCTCGAGATCGCCTCGGCGACGACCATGCCCTTCTCGGCCGCGGCCACGGAGCGGACCTTGGCGGCGGCGACGTCGACGTCGTCGACGGCCAGGGCGATGTTCGCGCGGCGGGCGAGCTTCTGGGTGGTGACGGCGAGGTCGACGGTCGTCGTCCCGGTCCCGACCGCCGGCGCCTCCTTCGCGCCGTCGGCCGCGAAGCCTCCGCCGGCCGAGGAGTCCCCGCCCGCTGCGCGCCCCTGGTCGGGGGCGGCCTGTTCGGCGACGGAGCCGGTGGAGCCACCAGCCGAGTCGTCGGCGCTGCACCCCGCGAGCGTCAGGCCCGCCACGAGGAGGAGGCCGGCGGCGGCGGTGGTGTGACGGCGGGCGGGGCGGGCCAGCGTGGACATGGTGACTCCTTCGTCGTTCCGGATGTCGTGCTGGGTCTCGGGCGCCGGACCGCCCCGGATGGTTCCCGACCCGTGGTCTCGATGTGGTCACGGCCACGGGTGTCGCGGCGCGGGGGTCGCGTCCGGCCCGGTGTCCCTCCCCTGAGAGACTGGGCGCATGCCACGCCCGGCCGTCTCCACCGGCCCCCACGTCGCCGTCGTCGGGGGTGGTGTCGCCGGACTCGTCGCGGCGCTCGACGTCCTCGACGCCGTCCCCTCCGCCACCGTCACGGTGCTCGAGGGCAGCGACCGCGTCGGTGGGAAGCTCCGGCTCGAGGACGTCGCCGGACACCGCGTCGACGTCGGCGCGGAGTCGCTGCTCGCCGTGCGTCCCGAGGCGGTCGCCCTCGTCGAGCGGCTCGGTGCGAGCGACATCCTCACGACGCCGGACACGACGTCGGCCTCGATCTGGTCGCGCGGGGCCCTGCACGCCCTGCCCCGTGCGACGCTGATGGGCGTCCCCACCGACCCCGACGGGGCCCGGGGCGTCCTCACCGACGCCGAGGTCGAGCGCGTCCGTGACGAACAGCCTTGGCCGACAGGGGTTCTCGACCACGACGTGTCCGTGGGGGAGTACGTCGCCACCCGACTGGGGAGTGCCGTCGTCGACCGGCTCGTCGAGCCGCTCCTCGGTGGCGTCTACGCCGGGCACGCGGCACGACTCTCCCTGCGGGCGACGATGCCCGCACTCTGGGAGCGCGCCACCCGGGCCGAGCGGCTCCTCAGACCACCGGACGCCGTCGCGACCGCGCCAGCCCGGCCACCCTTCGCCGGCCTCACCGGCGGCGTCGGCCGGCTGCCCGAGCTCCTCCTCGAGGCGCTCACCGCGCGGGGGGCAGTCCTGCGCACCGGCTCGGTCGTGCGGGCGCTCGAGCGGACCGCCGAGGGGTGGCGCCTCGTCATCGGGTCGGCCGCCTCGCCCGACGACCTCGTCGCCGACGCCGTCGTCCTCGCGATCCCGTCGGCGCCGGCCGCCCGCCTCCTCGCCGGCCACGCCCCGTCCGCGGCGGCCGTCCTCGCCGACGTCGAGACCGCGTCGACCGCCGTCGTCACCCTCGCCGTGCCCCGGGCCGCGCTCGAGGACGTCGAGGGCTCGGGTTTCCTCGTCCCGCCGGTCGAGGGCCGGGCCATCAAGGCCGCGACGTTCAGCTTCCGCAAGTGGGGCTGGACCGGCGCGCTCGACCCCGACCTCGTGCACCTGCGCGCCTCCCTCGGCCGCGCCCGGGAGGAGGCCGTCCTCCAGCGCGAGGACGCGGACCTCGTCGCGCTCGCCGTGGCCGACCTCGCCGCGGCCCTGGGGCGGGACCCCTTCGTCGTCGCCGACGCCCACGTCCAGCGCTGGGGCGGCGGGCTGCCGCAGTACGCCGTCGGCCACGTCGACGCCGTCGCCGCGGTCCGCGCCGACGTCGAGCGCGTCCCCGGGCTCGAGGTGGCCGGAGCCACCTACGACGGCGTCGGCGTCCCCGCCGTCATCGCCTCCGCCGCCCGCGCCGCGTCGGCCACGGCCACCTACCTCAGCACCCTCGCCCCGAGCACCCTTCCAGGAGACCAGAGCCCATGACCGAACCGACCCGTCCCGCCCCCGGCAAGCCCGGCGCCGCCCGCATCCGCGAGGTCAACGACACGATCCGGTACGCGATGTGGTCGGTGTTCGCCGTCGCCGACCCGCTCGCGGACGAGGACCGTGCCGCTCTCGCCACCGAGGTCGAGGAGCTGTTCACCGACCTCGCCCAGAAGGACGTCGTCGTCCGCGGCACCTACGACGTCGCGGGCCTGCGCGCCGACGCCGACGTCATGGTGTGGTGGCACGCCGAGACCATCGAGGCCCTCCAGGAGGCGTACCACGCCTTCCTCCGCACGGGCTACGGCGACCACCTCGACCCCGTGTGGTCGGTGGCCGCGCTGCACCGTCCGGCGGAGTTCAACAAGAGCCACATCCCGGCCTTCATGAACGGCGAGGAGCCGCTGGACTACATCTGCGTCTACCCGTTCGTCCGCTCCTACGAGTGGTACCTCCTCGACGACACGGAGCGCCGCGACCTCCTCGTCGAGCACGGGAAGATGGCGCGCGACTACCCCGACGTGCGCGCGAACACCATCGCCTCGTTCGCCCTGAACGACTACGAGTGGATCCTGGCGTTCGAGGCCGACGAGCTGCACCGCATCGTCGACCTCATGCGCGAGCTGCGGGCCTCCGGCGCGCGGCGCCACGTGCGCGAGGAGGTGCCGTTCTACACCGGCCCGCGCGTGCCGATCCGCACCCTGGTGCAGCGCCAGCGCTGAGCCGGGGTCCCCCCTGCTGGACGAGGCCGACGCCCTCGTCGCGGACGCCGACCGGGCTCGCGTCGTCCTCACCCGCGGCATCCTCAACCGGCGGGTTGACAACGGGTGGGGCGTCGTCCTAGATTCTTCTCAACCATCCGGTTGAACAGGGTCGAACAGGAGCGTGCCATGGCCGACGAGCTGTCGAAGGTCTTCGCCGCCCTCGCGGACCCGACCCGCCGCGACATCGTCTCGCGGCTGTCGGTCGGCGACGCCACGGTCAACGCGCTCGCCGAGCCGTACGACGTGTCCCTCCAGGCGGTGTCCAAGCACCTCAAGGTGCTCGAGGACGCCGGCCTGGTGAGCCGCAGCCGCGAGGCGCAGCGCCGCCCGGTGCACCTCGAGGCCGAGGTCTTCGACCTGATGACGAAGTGGATCGAGCGCTACCGGCGCCAGGCCGAGGAGCGCTACCAGCGCCTCGACGCCGTCCTCGCCGGACTCGACGAGCACGGCAACGCGCTGCCCCAGCACGAGGAGAGGGAAGGACAGGCATCATGACGACGACGACCGAGGCCCGCATCGAGGCGGACCAGAACGTCCCGATGATCCACATCTACCGCGAGTTCGCGGCCACGCCGGCGCAGCTGTTCCGGGCGCACACCGACCCCGAGGTCTTCTCGCGGTGGGTCGGCCCGGCCGACATCGGCGCCGACATCGACTACTGGGACGCCCGCGACGGCGGCTCCTGGCGCTACACCGCCGGGCGTGACGACTTCTCGACGGGCTTCCGCGGCTGCTTCCACACCGTCACCGGCGACCGGATCGTCCAGACCTTCACGTGGGAGGGCATGCCCGAGGGCGTCGCCCTGGAGACGATGACCTTCGAGGACCTCGGCAACGGGCGCACCCTGCTGCACGCGCAGAGCCTCTGCGACTCCTTCGAGGCCCGTGACGGCTGGCTCGCCAGCGGGATGGAGACCGGCGTCAGGGACGGCTACGCCGCGATCGACCGCATGCTCGAGGCGGGGGAGCTGTGAGCCCGCTGCCGAGCGAGCCGGCCGAGCGTCATCGCGCCGTCGCGGGGCGGTTCGCCGAGGCGGTCCACGGCGCGACCGACTGGGACGCCCCGGCGCCGGTCGACGGCTGGGCCGCCCGCGACGTCGTGCGCCACCTCGTCGAGTGGTTCCCCGGCTTCCTCGAGGGGGGCGCCGGCATCCGGCTGCCCGCCGGCCCGTCGGTCGACGACGACCCGGTCGGCGCGTGGGGCACCCACGCCGCGGCGGTGCAGGGCGTCCTCGACGACCCCGACACCGCTGGTCGCACCTTCTCCAACCCGCACACCGGCGACCACCCGCTCGCGCAGGCGATCGACCAGTTCTACACATCCGACGTCTTCCTGCACACCTGGGACCTGGCCCGCTCGACCGGGCAGGACGACACCCTCGACGCCGACACCTGCGCGCAGATGCTCGAGGGGATGCAGCCGATCGAGGAGCTGCTGCGGTCGTCGGGTCAGTACGGCCCCCGGGTGCCCGTCGCCGACGACGCCCCGGTCCAGGACCGGCTCGTGGGCTTCATCGGCCGCGACCCGGCGTGGCGCCCCTGAACCCCCGGGTGTTCCCTGGGGCTGGAGTCCATGGAGACGACGCTCGCCGAGCTGAGGTCAGTCGGTGGCTCCGGAGTGCTGCAGCTGAGGCAGATCCATGGACTCGTCACGTGCTGGCCGGTGGTCGAGCCAGAGGTCGAGCTCGGACGCGGACACCGGTCGGGAGGTGTAGTAGCCCTGGGCCTGGTCACAGCCCATGCGGGCGAGCTCGGTGATCTCGGCCCTCGTCTCGACACCCTCGGCGACCATGCGCAGGCCCAGGCTGTGGGCCAGGTCGATGGTGGACGCGACCAGGGCGGCCGCGCGGGCGTCACCGACCATGGGGAGGATGAAGGACCGGTCCAGCTTCAGCTCGTCGATGGGCAGCTCGCGCAGGTACGACAGCGAGCTGTACCCGGTGCCGAAGTCGTCGATCGAGATCTGCACGCCACTCTCCCGCAGCCGGGCCAGGACGTTCCGGGCGCGTTCGCGGTCGGCCATGAGGAACCCCTCGGTGATCTCCAGCTGCAGGGCTGCCGGCGCGAGACGTCGCGTCAGCAACATGTCGGCGACCTCGTCGGGGAGCCCGGTGTCGATCATCGAGCTGGCCGACAGGTTGACCGCGACGGTGAGCCGGCGACCCTGGGCCTGCCAGACAGCGGCCTGGTCCAGAGCGATCTGGAGCACCACCCTGGTCATGGACCGCATGAGGCCGGCATCCCCGACGATGTCCAGGAAGGCGTGCGGGTGGAGAAGGCCGCGGGTGGGGTGGTCCCAGCGCACCAGCGCCTCCACTCCCGCCACAGCGCCGGTGCGCAGGTCGACCTTGGGCTGGTAGTGCAGGACGAGCTGGTCGCTGGTCAGCGCGGTCCGCAGCTCCTCGGTCGTGCGCAACCGCTCGGCGAACTCGGCATCGTCACGGCCCCCGAAGGCATGATGACCGGCGCCCGTCGCCTTGGCCTTGTACATGGCGACGTCGGCCTTGCGGAGCAGCGTGCCCAGGTCTCGTCCGTCGTCCGGGAACAAGGCGATGCCGATGCTGACCGAACTGTGCACCGCGATGCCCTCCAGAGCGAAGGGATCGGCCAGCGCAGCGCACAGGCTGTCGGCGACCGCCGCGGCACGGTCGGGGCCCGCGCCGTCGACCAGGACGGCGAACTCGTCGCCGCCCAGGCGCACCAGCAGGTCCCCGGCGCGAAGCCGTTCGCCCAGCCGTGCACCCACCTGGATCAGCATCTCGTCCCCGGTCTGGTGGCCCAGGCTGTCGTTGACCTCCTTGAACCTGTCCAGGTCCAACAGGAGCAGCGCCTGGCGCCGGTCGTCACCCTCGGCCAGCCGCGCCTCGGCGCGGGCGTAGAGGGCCCGCCGGTTCGGCAGACCGGTCAGCGGGTCGGTGGAGGCCTGGCGACGCAGATCCGCCATCCGCAGGAGCTGGCGGAACGCGACCTGGGTGCGAGCCGCCGCCACCACCAGGGTCGCTCCCGCGAGTGTCACCGCCAGGGTCGACACGTGCGTGCGGGTCCCGAGAACCAGCACACCGAGCCCTGCGACGGTGGCGAGACCCGACATCATCAGGGCCGTGGTACCGGTCGCCGCGCTCGCGTCCCGGGAGGTCGGGCTGTCACGGCGAGCAGCCCCGTCGACCCACACCGCGACCGCGGCGAGTCCGATCGCCCAGCCCGCGTCGAGCGGCGTGCCGACGGCGTAGGTGTCGGCCGAGACCCTGAGGGCATAGACCACGTCCGCGGCAGCGAAGACCAGCAGACCCGCCACCAACAGACCCCACCGGTAACCCACCAGCGCGCCGCGGAGCACCACGACCCCCGCGACGGCGGCCACCAGCAGCAGGTCGAACAGCGGGTAGGCCAGCGCCACGGCGGTGACCAGCGACTGCGACCCGGCCAGGGCCGAGTCCACGACACTGCGCAGCAGCACCGCCAGCACAGCAGCCGCACCGAGCGACCCCACCGCACAGTCCAGCCACACCGACGACGCCAGGCGCTGGGCATCCCTGCGCACCGCCACGGCCAGCGAGCTCAGCATGAGCGGGTAGAACAGCAGGTACCCGTAGTCCGCGGGCGAGGGGAACGGGAGGGAGGTGGCCCCGGCCAGCGCCGCGACGTAGTAGGCGTTTCCCGCGGCGAACGCGGTCACCGCAACCGCGGCCAGGAGGATCTCCCCGCGACGGACTCCCGCCCGCGACACCGCCACCCAGCACACCACGGCAGGGAGCCACTGGGTCGCCGTGCCCAGCCAGCCGTCGACGACCTGGTCGAAGCCGTCGCCGTGCAGCGCCAGGCCGATCAGGTAGACGACCAGGAGCGGGGCCATCGTCCACACCAGGACGGCACGCCACGTCGCCCGGATCTGCAGCCCCACGTCGACACCTTCATTCGTCGCGACGCCCCTGCATCGCCGTCCTGCACCTGTCGGCAGTGTTCCACCCACCCCGACGACCGGCGGACCGAACGCTCACGACGGGGACGTTCGGACGAGTCGCCACCGGGTCGTTCAGCGACCGAGGTGGCCCGTCGCGGGGTGCGCCGTGGGACGGCATCCCGGCGCGACCGCCAGGAGGCCGCCCCACCGGGGCAGAGCCGCTGCTACGAGGCCGAAGGGCGCAGCGTCATGCTGATGGAGTTGATGCAGAAGCGCTGGTCGGTGGGGGTGTCGTAGCCCTCGCCCTCGAAGACGTGACCGAGGTGGCTGCCGCAGGAGGCGCAGCGGACCTCGACGCGCGGGCGGCCCGGGAGGGAGCGGTCCTCGATGAACTCG
Source organism: uncultured Actinomycetota bacterium (assembly GCA_963834225.1). Classification (GTDB taxonomy): domain Bacteria; phylum Actinomycetota; class Actinomycetes; order Actinomycetales; family Dermatophilaceae; genus Oryzobacter. Next base: position 25,923 of record CAWIAT010000009.1, read on the forward strand.
ACGCTCTCACCGGCCAGCGGCGAGTAGAAGGAGGGCCAGCCGCAGTGGCTCTCGAACTTGGTGTCGGAGGCGAACAGCTCGGCACCGCACGCCCGACAGGCGTAGACGCCCTCGGTCTTGGTGTCGGTGTACTCGCCCACGAAGGGGCGCTCGGTGCCGGCCTGGCGGAGGACCTGGTACTCCTCGGGGGAGAGCGTGGCCTTCCACTCGTCCTCGGTGCGCTCGACGGTGTACTCGCGGTCAGTGGGCTTGATCGTCATGGTGCTGACAACAGTACGGAGGCCTCGTTGGTTCCCGGGCGCCGAAGGTCGGGCGCCGTCGTCCCGGCCCGGGGCGTCGGTCGGGCTGGTTAGGCTCGCGGCATGGCGGACGCGCACGTGGTGGAGGTGGAGGGGCCCGACGGTCCCCGGCAGGTGCGCCTGAGCAGTCCCGACCGCGTCATGTGGCCCGACGCCGGCATCACCAAGGGCGACCTGGCGGCCTATGTCGTCGCGGTCGGCGACCCGCTCATCCACCACATCGGCGACCGGCCGGTCACCCTCCAACGGTTCCCCGAGGGGATCGAGGGCGAGGAGTTCTACCAGAAGAACCCCCCCAAGGGGATGCCCGACTGGGTGCGCACGGTGTCGTGCCGGTACCCCAGCGGGCGGCGGCACGACCAGCTGGTGTTCGACGAGGTCGGTGCGGCCGTGTGGGCCGTCCAGATGAACACCATCACCTTCCACCCGTGGCCGGTGCGCACGGCCGACAACGACGACCCCGACGAGCTGCGGATCGACCTCGACCCGCAGCCCGGGCGCACCTTCTCCGACGCCGTGGAGGCCGCGCTGGCCCTCGACGAGCTCCTCACCGAGATCGGACTCACCGGCTGGGCCAAGACGAGCGGCAACCGCGGCGTCCACGTGTACGCCCGGGTCGCGCCCACCCACGAGTTCCTCGACGTGCGCCACGGCGTCATCGGGATCGCCCGCGAGCTCGAGCGGCGCCTCCCCGACCTCGTCACGACGTCGTGGTGGAAGGAGGAGCGCGGCGAGCGGGTCTTCGTCGACTTCAACCAGGCCTGCCGCGACCGCACCATCGCCTCGGCCTACAGCCCCCGGCCGCTGCCCGGTGCCCCCGTGTCGATGCCGGTGTCGTGGGCCGAGCTGCCGACCGTCAGCCCGGCCGACTTCACCGTCCTCACCGTGCCCGACGTCCTTCACGACCGCGGTGACGCGTGGGCCGCCATCGACGGGTCGGTCGGCGACGTCGCCGCGGCCATCGCCCTCTGGGACCGTGACGTCGAGGAGCGCGGGCTCGGCGAGCTGAACTTCCCGCCCGACTACCCGAAGATGCCGGGCGAGCCGCCGCGCGTGCAGCCGAGCAAGCGCCGCACCGACAAGGCCGACGACGAGTACATGGCCCCCAAGGCAGAGCGCGACGCCGCGCTGCGCGAGGAGTGGGGGATGCCCGTCGTCCCCCCGGTCTCGCCGATGCTCGCCAAGCCGGTCAAGGGCCTACGACGCCGCGGCGCTCAAGACCACCGAGGTCGTCTTCGAGCCGAAGTGGGACGGCTTCCGCTCGATCATCTTCCGCTCGGGCGACCGGGTCGAGATCGGCAGCCGCAACGAGAAGCCGATGACCCGCTACTTCCCCGAGGTCGTCGAGGCGGCGCTGGCCAACCTCCCGGAGAGGTGCGTCGTCGACGGCGAGATCATCGTCGTCCGGCCGGGGGAGGACCTCCTCGACTTCGACCTGCTGAGCCAGCGGATCCACCCGGCGGCCAGCCGGGTCAAGAAGCTCTCGGTCCAGACCCCCGCGCGCTTCGTCGCCTTCGACCTGCTGGCCCTCGGCGACGACGACCTCATGGGCCGGCCCTTCGCCGAGCGGCGCGCCCTCCTCGAGCAGGCCCTCGCCGACGCGCAGGCCCCCATCCACCTCACCCCGGCCACCGCAGACCGCGACGTCGCGCAGCGCTGGTTCACCGAGTTCGAGGGCGCCGGCCTCGACGGGCTGGTGGCGAAACCGGTCGACGGGCCCTACGAGCCCGAGAAGCGCACGATGCTCAAGATCAAGCACGAGCGCACCGCCGACTGCGTCGTCGCGGGGTACCGCACCCACAAGTCCGGTGAGGACCTCATCGGCTCGCTGCTCCTCGGCATCCACGACCCCGAGGGCACGCTCGTCTCGGTCGGCGTGATCGGGGCGTTCCCGATGGCGCGGCGCAAGGAGCTGTTCGACGAGCTGCAGCCGCTCGTCACCGACGTCGACGAGCACCCGTGGGCCTGGGCCAGGCAGGAGGAGGGCAACCGCACCCCGCAGGCCTCCGCCGGCAGCCGTTGGGCCGCGGGCAAGGACCTGTCCTTCACCCCGTTGCGGCCCGAGCGCGTCGTCGAGGTCAGGTACGACCACATGGAGGGCGTGCGGTTCCGGCACACGGCGCAGTTCGTCCGGTGGCGCCCCGACAAGGACCCCGCCGACTGCACCTACGACCAGCTCGACGAGCCGGTCTCCTACGACCTGTCCGCCGTGCTCTCCGGTGGTGCGTGATCCCCGAGTCCCCGACCCCTCCGACGGCTCCGGCCCGCAGCCGCACGCGCCGGGCCGCCACCGCCGGGGCCGCGGTCGGGGTGACGACGGCGGTCGCGAGCGGTGCGGGGTCGCTGGCCGCCGCCGCGTACTTCGCGCGCCGCGTCCTCACCCCTGACCGGCAGCGTCCCGACGACGTCGTCGTGCGGGCCGCGGGACGACGGACCGTGACCCTCGGGTGCACGCCCGAGACCGTCGTCCCCGGGCGCTACGGCCTGTGGATCGAGGACGGCTGGGGACACGTGCGCATCGGTGACGTCGTCGGCGTCGACACCGCGGCGCGCACCGTCGAGCGTGAGCTCATCACCGTCGACCGCGGCTACCTGGCGCCCGGCGGCGCCCGGTGGAACCCCTACTTCCACGGCGGCCCGCCCGACGTCAGCATCGGGGTCCCGACCGAGCACGTCACCTACGAGGGCGAGCTCGGCGACATGCCGGCCTGGCTGGTCCGCCCGCCCGGCGGTGGTGACCCCGGGCGCTGGGCGGTGCTCGTCCACGGCCGCGGCGCCCGACGCGAGGAGACGATCCGGATGATGGCGCCGCTCCTCGACGAGGGATGGACCTGCCTCGTCCCCAGCTACCGCAACGACGAGGGGGTCCCGGAGGGGGCCGACGGTCGGTACGCCCTCGGCCTCTCGGAGTGGCGCGACGTCGAGGCCGCCGTCGTCGACGCGGTCGCGCGGGGGGCCACCGAGGTCCTGCTCGGGGGCTGGTCGATGGGCGGCGCGATCGTCCTGCAGCTGCTCGACCGCTCACCGTTGGCGCGGCTCGTCTCGCGCGTCGTCCTCGACGGGCCGGTCATCGACTGGGGCGACGTCCTCGCCTACCACGCGCGCCAGCAGCGGCTGCCCCGGCACGTCGGCTCGCTCGCCCGCTTGATGATGCGCCAACGCTGGGGTCACCGCTTCCTCGGAGTCCACGAGGGCGTCGACCTCGCCCGCACCGACTGGGTCCGGCGGGCCGACGAGCTGAGCCATCGCGTGCTGCTCATCCACTCCGCCGACGACGAGTTCGTCCCCGCCGGCCCCTCGCGGGCGCTGGCCGCGGCCCGACCCGACCTCGTCCGGTTCGAGGAGTGGCACGTCGCCCGGCACTGCAAGGAGTGGAACACCGAGCCCGAGCGCTGGGAGTCACTCGTCCGCGAGTTCGCCTCCGGCTGACCCGGGGGTGGCGGCAGTCTCGAGGTTCAGCCTCGGGAGACCCGCCAGAGCCCGAGGACGGTGCCGGCCTCCTCGACGAGGAGCCGGGGGGTGAGGGCGACCCCCTGCGGGGCGCGCAGCGCGGGTCCGGCGGTGATCCGGTGGGCCTCGCCGCCGACGAGGGTCGGCGCGAGGGTGAGGGCCAGCTCGTCGACGACACCCGCCGCCAGGGCGGAGGAGAACAGGCTCGGACCGCCTTCGCACAAGAGGTGGCGCAGGCCGAGGGCGGCGAGGCCGTCGACCGCCGCGGGGAGGTCGACCTCGCGGTCGCCCGCGAGGACGACTGCGTCGCTGCCGAGCACGGACCGGGCCCGGGCGATCCGTCGGACCCCGGCCGCCGCGCAGGTGACGAAGAGGCCGCCGCCCCGTCCCTCGGTCGGGGTGCGCAGCCCCTCGGGCACCCTCCCCGAGAGACTGACGACGACGAGCGCGGGCGGTACGCGGCGTCGGCGGGACGGCCTGACGCGCTCGTAGCCCTCGGCGCGCACGGTGCCCGCGCCGACGAGGACGGCGTCGGCGAGGTCGCGCTGGAGGGCGAAGACCCGGTTGTCGGGCGGGGTGTTGATGGTGCCGCTGCGCCCGTCGGCCCCGGTCGCCGACCCGTCGAGCGTGGCGACGAAGTTGGCCCGGAGCCAGCGGCGGCCCCTCGGGAAGGCGTAGAGGTCGGCGAGGTCGGAGGCCGTGACGCGCGCCCCGGGTGCCGCGGGCCGCCGGGGGTCGAGGAGCACGCGCATGCCTCGGAGTCTCGCAGGTGCCGGCCGTCGCGCTCCCACCGGCGAGGGCGGCGCTCTGACAGGATGCGGCGATGGGCTCCGGTGCGAAGAAGTCGAAGACGTCGAAGAAGGACAAGACCTCGAAGCAGGGCACGGGGGACGCCAAGGGGAAGGGCGCCCTGCCCGCCGAGGGGGTCACCCCGGACGCCGCGCTCTCGGGCAAGGCGGCGAAGAAGGCCGAGAAGAAGCGCAAGAAGGCCGCCAAGGCCCGCGACGACGACGACGTCGAGGCCACCGCGTGGAGCGAGGTCCTGCGCGTGCGACCCGGCTTCTCGCTCGCCGACCTCGACGCCGGCTCGACCCCCGGCTTCACCGGCTCCAAGGCCGACGGCGAGGGCGTCATGGCCGACCTGCAGAAGCGGTTGGGGGACCTCCAGGAGCGCCTCTACGCCGAGTCCAAGGGCGGGGGCACCCGCTCGGTCCTCCTCGTCATCCAGGGCATGGACACCTCGGGCAAGGGCGGGATCATGCGGCACGTCGTCGGCGCCGTCGACCCGCAGGGCGTCTCGATCACCTCGTTCAAGGCCCCGAGCGCCGAGGAACGGCGCCACCCCTTCCTCTGGCGGATCCGCAAGGCGCTGCCCGGGCCCGGTGACATCGGCGTCTTCGACCGCAGCCACTACGAGGACGTCCTCATCGTCCGCGTCCACGACCTCGTGCCGCGCACGACGTGGTCGCGCCGCTACTCCCAGATCAACGCCTTCGAGCAGGGCGTCGTCGACGACGGCACGGTCGTCGTCAAGGTGATGATGCACATCTCCAGCGACGAGCAGAAGGCGCGGCTCACCGAGCGCCTGTCCCGCGAGGACAAGTACTGGAAGTACAACCCCGGCGACCTCGACGAGCGGGCCCACTGGCCCGACTACATGCAGGCCTACCAGGCGGCGCTCGAGAAGTGCTCGACCGACGCCGCCCCGTGGTTCGTCGTCCCCGCCGACCACAAGTGGTACGCCCGCCTGGCCGTGACCAACCTCCTCCTCGAGCACCTCGAGGCGATGGACCCGAAGTGGCCCGCCGCCGACTTCGACGTCGAGGCGGAGCGGGTCCGGCTCGGCCTCACACCCTGACCGTCGCCCCACCCCGCGGCGCGGGCGGCGTCGAGGGTCCGCGGCGGATGCCCCGGAGGCGGTTACCGTTGGCCCCATGACCGACGCCAAGCGGCGCCTCCGGCGGGCGCTCGCCCGCGTCCCGGGGCTGCTCCCGCTGGCCCGTCTCGTCATCGCCACGGTCCGGGTGTGCCTGCGCTACCGCGTCACCGGACTCGCCTCCGAGGCCGGCTTCTTCGCCCTGCTCTCGCTGCCGCCCCTCGTCCTCGGGCTCTTCGGGGGGCTCGGCTACCTCGGCGACGCGCTCGGCCAGCAGGCCGTCGACGAGGTGCGCGCTGCCATCAACGACTACGCCGCACGCTTCCTCACCGAGGACATCATCAACAACACGCTCGGCAAGACGGTCGACGACGTCCTGGCGGGTGGCCGCCTCGACCTCATCTCGATCGGCTTCCTGCTCTCGCTGTGGTCCGGCTCGCGTGCGCTCAACGTCTTCGTCGACACCATCTCGATCATGTACGGCCAGTCGGGCGTGCGCGGCATCGTGCAGACCCGCGTCCTCTCCTTCTCGCTCTACATCCTGGCGCTCGTGCTCGGCATCGTGACGATCCCGCTCGTCCTCCTCGGACCGAACGCGATCAGCGGCTTCCTCCCCGACCCGTGGGACCCGCTCGTCAACCTCTACTGGCCGCTCGTCACGGTCCTCACGGTCGGGGGGCTCACCAGCCTGTACCACGTGTCGACCCCCCGCCGGTCGCCGTGGACCCGTGACGTGCCCGGTGCCGCCCTGACCCTGCTCATCTGGCTGCTCGCGTCGTACGTCGTCCGCGGGACCATCGCCGCGTCGCTCGGAGGGACCTCGATCTACGGTCCGCTCTCGGCCCCGATCGTCCTGCTCATCTGGCTCTACGCCCTGGCCATCGCCGTCCTCATCGGCGCCGCCCTCAATGCCGCGATCCGTGAGCTGTGGCCGGCCGAGGAGGAGCGCAGCCTCCACGAGCGGTTCGGCGCGTGGCTGCGCGACCGGCACCGCCGCCGCGTGTCGGGCGGCCGCTGGGGCGACCCGTTCGACGACTACGGCGCCCCCGAGGAGGAGACGACACTCGGCCTCACGAGCCTGCGCGAGGCCGCCAGGGGACCGATGACACCGATGGCGCAGGACTCCCGCGCGGCCGACCGCGACCCCGTCGACGCCGACCGCTGAGCCGGTTTGGAGAACGTCCCGGCCATCGGATACTGTCTCCGAGCACGCACGCGAGACCCGCGAGGGGCTCGTGAGGTGGATGCGCGGATGTAGCTCAGTTGGTAGAGCGCAACCTTGCCAAGGTTGAGGTCGCCGGTTCGAACCCGGTCATCCGCTCGGAGGGTGTAGCCGCCCCCACGGTGGAGTGGCCGAGAGGCGAGGCAGCGGCCTGCAAAGCCGCGTACACGGGTTCAAATCCCGTCTCCACCTCGAGCAGTACCCGTAGAGCAGTACCGCACGGACGCGTAGCGCAGTTGGTTAGCGCACCACCTTGACACGGTGGGGGTCGGAGGTTCGAGTCCTCTCGCGTCCACGGACGAAGCCCGTCAGGCAGCACGCCTGACGGGCTTCTTCGTGCCCCGGGTGGGGTCGTGACGTCCTCCCGGGCGCCGCCGCTACACCCGCGTCGCCGTGGCGAACCACGGGTGGTGCAGGTCGAGGTAGCGCAGGTCGGTGACCCGCTCCATCTGACGGGCGAACTCCACCGCCATCTCGTCCTCCATCGTCGTCGACTCGCCGCTGCGGGCCGCGGCCTCACTGCGGAACGCGACGGTCTCGGTGAACCAGCCGTCGTCGTCGATGGCGATGGTGCCGCCGATGATCTCCGGTCGGGCCTCGTGGAGGGCGTCCATCGGCTGCGACATGAAGGCCCGGAACGCGTCGGTGTCCTCGACCCGGCCCTGGATGACCTGGACGAAGCCGGCGTCGTCGGACCCGCCGTCGAGCATGAGGATGGTGTCGTCGCAGTCGTGGAAGGTGACCTCGCCGTCGAAGCAGCGGCTCGCCTCCTCCCACCAGGCGCCCTGCTCGGGACGCAGAGAGCTGCGGGCCGCGGCCTCGCGGGACTCGAAGCGGACGACGCCGACGAACTGGCCGTCGTCGGTCCTGCCGTACGTCCCGCCGAGCCACCCGTCGGCACCGGGGGCGAGGTCCTCCTTCCAGCGGTCCAGGTGGCCGCGTAGTGCGGCCTCGTCCGAGCACATTCCCTGGATGACCTGAATGAACATCCCGACCTCCGATCGGTGTCGTGGGCCGTCTCCGCGTGAGTGGTCCACCGACCGACGCTACGCCGGGGCGCGGGCCGTGTCTCTGGCCCGGAATGACGGTGCCGGGGGTGTCGGCGTCACCCAACCGAGGGGGATGCCGGCTCCGAACCACGGGCGTGACCGACCTGACCTACCGCGTCGTCATCCGCGCCTGCCGGGTGCTCTTCCGCCTGCTCGGCCTGCGGATCGAGGTCTCGGGCGCCGAGCGGATCCCGGTGCGCGGGCCGGTCGTCATCGCGGCCAACCACGCGAGCTTCGCCGACTTCGCCGTCGTCGGCCTGCCCGGCGTGCACCGCGGGCGGCTCGTGCGGTTCATGGCCAAGGAGTCGGTCTTCACGGCCCCGGTGTCCGGACCGCTGATGCGCGGGATGGGTCACGTCCCCGTCGACCGGCGCAACGGCACGGTGGCCGCCCGGCGCGCGCTGCGGCTCCTGCAGGCCGGCGAGGTCGTCGGCGTCTACCCGGAGGCGACGATCGGCCACGCCTTCCACCTCAAGGATCGCGACGACCTGAGGCTCGGCGCCGCCCACCTCGCCATCGCCACCGGGGCTCCCCTCGTGCCCGTCGCGCACTGGGGCCTGCACCGCGTCCTCACCGTCGGCCAGCGGGTGTCGCTGCGGCGGGGGCGGTGGGTCGGCGTCGTCGTGGGTGAGCCGTTGCACGCCCGTCCCGGCGAGGACGCCGCCGCCCTCACCGACCGCTGGCACGCGGCCGTCGTCGACCTCCTCGACGGCGTGCTGGGCCGCTACCCCGACCCGCCCGCCGACCCCGGCGACGCCTGGTGGTGGCCGGCCGTCCTCGGGGGCGGGGCACCGGCGGCCGTCGACGCCCGCCTGCTCGACCACGAGGCGGTCCTGCGGGCCGACGGTCTGCGCCCGGTGGCCCCCGGGTAGCGTCGGAGGAGACCGCCGACCCGAGCCGCGACGCCAGGAGAGCCGATGATCTTCATCACCGCCGTCTTCCCGATCAAGCCCGAGCACGCCGACGACTGGCCCGAGATCTCCCGCGCCTTCACCGACGCGACGCGTGCCGAGGACGGGTGCCTCTGGTTCGACTGGTCCCGCCGACTCGACGAGCCCACCGAGTACGTCCTCGTCGAGGCCTTCCGCGACGACGAGGCCGGGGCGGCGCACGTCGGCAGCGAGCACTTCCGGACCGCCACGAGCGAGCTCCCGGACTACCTGTCGGCGACGCCGCGGATCGTCAACGCGACGGTGCCCGGGACGCAGTGGTCCGAGCTCGGGGAGATGGCCGTCAGCGGCTGACCGGACCGGCCGGACCGAGCGAGAGGAGACCCGGTGGGTGACCTGCCGTGGGTGTGGGGCGCGACACCCGACGAGGTGGTCCGCCGCTGGCCCTGCGACGAGCTCCACCCCGACCCCGCGGTCCGGTTGCTCCGCGCGGTCGACGTCGACGCGCCCACCGACCTCGTCGACGCGTGGCTCGGCAACCTGCGGCTCGCGCCGTACAGCTACGACCTGCTCGACAACCTCGGCCGGCGCAGCCCTCGTGAGCTCGCGACCGACCTTCCTCCGCTCGCCGTCGGCGACCGGGTCGCGGGGATCTTCGACGTCGTCGACGTGCGGCCCGGCCGCGGTCTCACGGCGACGACGCGATCCGGCAGCGGCGCCGAGCGGGCGTTCGGCCGCGTGACGATGACGTACGCCGTGGAGCCCGCAGGACGGGCCACCCGGCTGCTGGGCATCGTGCGCCAGGGCGGGGGAGCCGGGGTGCTCGAGCACTCGAGGTCGCTCGCCCTCGCCTGGGGCGACCTCGTGATGATGCGCCGCCAGCTGCACACCCTGCGTGACCTCGCCGAACGCGACGCCCGAGGCCGGCGCTGACCCGGACGCATACGATGCGGGGCGTGGCGGAGGCAAGGTTCGGGGCGGTCGTGGCCCGGGGGGTCACGGCCACCACCCACGACCCGGCCGACCTCACCGAGGGCTTCTGGGTCGTCGTCATGACCTTCGAGGGGCACCTGACCGCCGTGCGGATGGCCGAGGTCGACCGTTCGCCGGGGCCGGCGCCGCTGGAACCGGGGGAGTGGGCCGCGCTCGGCGGGACGTGGCGCACCAGCCTGGACCGCAACGCCTACGTCGCCGGGGTCGACGAGATCCGCAGGCGGATCGCGGCCGGCACCGTCTACCAGGTCAACCTCTGCCGCGTCCTCGAGCACGACCTGCCCGAGAGCGCCTCCGTCGCCGCGCTCGGCGCGCGCCTCGCCGCGGGCAACCCGGCCCCCTACGCCGCGACGATCGACCTGCCCGAGGTCGGGCTGGAGGTCGCCTGCGCCTCGCCGGAGGCCTTCCTCGTCCGCCGCGGGGACCGGCTCACCTCACGGCCGATCAAGGGCACGGCCCCCACCGCCGAGGGCCTGCTCGCCAAGGACCACGCCGAGAACGTCATGATCGTCGACCTCGTCCGCCACGACCTCGCCCCCGTCAGCCGGTCGGGCACCGTCGAGGTCGACCACCTCTGCCGCGTCGAGCAGCACCCGGGACTGGTCCACCTCGTCTCCGACGTCAGCGGCCGGCTGCGCGAGGGCGTCGGCTGGCCCGAGATCCTCCGCGCGACCTTCCCGCCGGGGTCGGTGAGCGGCGCCCCGAAGCACACGGCCCTGCTCGCCATCGCCGACCTCGAGCCGACGCCGCGCGGCCCGTACTGCGGCGCCGTGGGCTGGGTCGACGCCGACCGCGACGAGGCCGAGCTCGCCGTCGGCATCCGGACCTTCTGGGCCGACCGGGGTGCCGACGGCCGCCGCGTCCTCCGGTTCGGCACCGGCGCCGGGATCACCTGGGGCAGCGTGGCCGTTGCGGAGTGGGACGAGACCGAGCTCAAGGCGGCGCGTCTGGTCGGGATCGCCTCGGGTGCCGACGTCGTGTCTGGGAGGGTGTAGCGCATGAGTGGGATCAGGGTCTGGGTCGACGGCGCCCTCGTCGATGCCGACGCGCCGGCTGTCAGCGCGGTCGACCACGGGGTCACGGTCGGCGACGGCGCCTTCGAGACGGCCAAGATCGACGGTGGGGTCCCGTTCGCGATGACGCGCCACCTGCGCCGCCTCGACCGCACGATGGCGGGGCTCGGGCTCCCGCCCGCCGACCACGACCTCGTCCGGGACGGCGTCGAGGCGGTCCTCGCGGGCGAGGCCATCGACTTCGGGCGGCTGCGGGTCACCGTCACCGGAGGACGCGGGCCGCTGGGCTCAGACCGTCTCGACTCCGCGCTCACCACCATCGTCACGGCGGTCCCGCACGCCCGCCCCGACGCCCACGGTGCGGTCGTCACGGTCCCGTGGGTGCGCAACGAGCGCGCCGCGACCGCGGGGCTGAAGACGACCTCGTACGCCGACAACGTCATCGCCCTCGCCCGCGCCAAGGAGCACGGCGCCGTCGAGGCGCTGTTCGCGAACACGCGCGGCGAGCTCTGCGAGGCCACCGGCAGCAACGTCTTCGTCGTCCTCGACGGGGCGGTGCGCACCCCACCGCTCGACAGCGGGTGCCTCGCGGGCATCACCCGCGAGCTCGTCCTCGAGTGGTGCGCCCACGAGGACCTCGAGGTCCTCGAGGAGGCCCTGCCTCTCGACGTCCTCGAGCGGGCCGAGGAGGTCTTCCTCACCTCCTCGATCAAGGACGTCCACCCCGTCTCCGGCGTCGACGGCCGCGCGCTGGCCCTTCCGGGACCGGTGACGGCGCGGGTCCGTGAGGTCTGGGACCGGTACGTCGAGAAGGGGATGGACCCGTGAGCGAGAAGACCGAGCAGCCGCCGAAGGGCAGGCTGTTCCGCGAGCCCGACCCCGACGACAGGGACTGGGCGTGGCGGCGGGCCATCCGCGCGAACCCCCACTCGCTGCGGGTCTGGCGTGGTGCGGTGTTCGTGGTCGGGCTCGTCCTCGTGGTCGGCGGTCTCGCGCTCGTCCCGCTGCCGGGCCCCGGGTGGCTCGTCGTCATCCTCGGCATCGCGGTGTGGGCCTCCGAGTTCGAGCCCGCCGCGCGCCTTCTCGACTTCGTGAAGGAGAAGGTCAGGGCGTGGGAGTCCTGGGCCATGGCGCAGCCGTGGTGGCTGAAGGGCCTGATCGGGCTCGGGTGCGCCCTCGCCGTCGCCGGCGCGATCTGGCTGGTCCTGTGGCTCACCGGCGTCCCGGGCTTCGTCCCCGCACCGGTCAGCGGCTGGCTGCACACCCACGCCGGGCTCTGAGGACGCCGGCCGAGCGCACCGGTGCCGGCCCCGGTCCCGATTTCCGGTGCCCGCGCGGGTCCGTATATCCTCGGCAGGCCGCAACGGCACCCGGATGTGTAGCTCAGCTGGTTAGAGCGTTCGCTTCACACGCGAGAGGTCGGGGGTTCGAGTCCCTCCACATCCACCACCCGCGTCACCTTCCGACCTGCACCAACGGTGGCAAGTGAGTGCGCCTCCCGGTCAGAGACCTCAGGAAACCTCAGGGGATGGCACGGTGCGCCCGGAGAGGACCAGGGCGAGGTCGGCTGCCGGAGCACTGATGACACGCCCAGTCCCGTAGGTCCAGTCGAGGTCCTCGGCTCGCAGCTGCACCCCCTCCAGGGCGACGCCGAAGTGGGACAGGCTGCGTGGTGCGGTCAGCCCGTCGAGGACGATGCGCGTGCGTGCCGCCGGTGGGCGTCTGTCGAGGTCGAGCGCCTCGGTGATGTCCAGGCCGTGGATCACCGCGTGGACGAGGGCGCCGGTGGCGCCTCCGCGGGGTGGGGTCCAGGCGTGCATGCGCGGTGCGCGCAACGCGGCGAGGAGCTGCTCAGGGGTCTGCCGGGCATCGAGCCGAGCACGTCGGTCTGCCAGCACGTCCCACCGGAAGCCGGCTCGGAGGAGTCCGAGGACGACCACAGGTCCTGGGGCGTGCATCGGCAGGGTCAGGTGGGCCACGACCTCTCGCACGCGCCAGCCGGGACAGAGCGAGGGCGCGTCCCACGCCGCGGTTGGCAGCGCCGAGAGCAGGTCGGCCAGCTCGGAGAGCTCTGCGGCGACCTGGTCGGTGACCGCGGTCGGGGCGGCGCTCATGCCGAGGCCTCGGGCAGGGTTCGAAGGTAGGTCTCCAGCTTGTCGAGTGACGTCCGGAAGCCGGCCTGCGCCTCAGGGCTGAGAAAGGCCGCCGGCATGTTGCTCTGCTCGATGGTGACCTCCGTGCGGCCGTCGCCGAGGTCGGTGAAGATCGACACGGAGCGCAGCCCGCTCTCGACCTCGGTCCAGCTGATCCGCTCGGGCTCGAGGATCTCGTCGAAGACCGCCCTCATCGTGTAGCGGCTGGTCCCGTCGTCGGCGACCATGACCGTCTCGAAGCCGCCACCCGGTCGGGGGTCGACGGTGATCCCGTCCAGCGGGGCGCTCATCCCGGCCGGCCCCCAGAACTGCGTGAGGTGTTCGGGTGTGAGCATGCAGCGGAACACCAGCTCACGTGGTGCGGAGAAGACGCGGGTGTGCGTGACGGTGGCATCGGTCATCGGGACGTCCCCTTCTCGGGTGGGCTGGCCTGGACAGCGTGAAGGTGCGCCTCGAGCTTGTCGAAGCGAGCGTTCCACAGCTGACGCGAGGTCTCGATCCAGTCGATGGCCGCGTCGAGCGGCTCGCGCTCGAGGTGGCAGGGGCGGGTCTGGGCCTGCCGAGACCTGGTGACCAGTCCGCTGCGCTCCAGGACCTTCAGGTGTTTGGAGATCGCCGGCATCGAGATCGAGAAGGGCTCGGCCAGCTCGGTGACCGTCGCATCACCGTGGGCCAGACGCGCCACGATCGCCCTCCGGGTCGGGTCGGCCAGCGCCATGAACGCTGCGTCCAGATGGTCGCGAGTCATCACTGTCATGCCATTACTACACCAGATGGTTATTTAACCGTCAAGGCTAGTATGTTCTGTAGCGCGGACACGTCGCGGTCGTGAATCCGCCCCTGGTCCAGTCGTTCGGCCAGGGTGATGAGAAGGTCGGACCACTGCCGGACAACGCAATGGGCGAGTCCACCATCGGGCTCTTCACGACGACTCGCCTACCAGCCCTCCCTCGTACTCCCACTGACGTCCCAACCGGGGTCCTCACGTGCCCTCACACGCTGTCCGTGAGGAGCTGGGCGAGCTTGCGTTTGGGGACTCCTCCGAACTTTTCGCGCACCCGCAGGACGTGGTTGCGGGCCGTGCCGATCGAGATGTGCAGGTCGTCGGCGATCTCTTGCGCGGTCAGGCCCTGGGCGGCGAGCGTTGCGACCTCCCGCTCCCGCGCGGTGAGACCCGCGGTGGAGACCAGCCGCTGGCTCGCCGGTACCGCCGGCAGGTCATGGCCGCGGTGCAGGCTCCGATCGCGCAGGACCGCGGCCAGGGACCGTTCCGCCCCAAGAGCCTGGAACAGGTCGATGGCCTGCCTGCGCAGCCGGTTGCCGGTGGCGGCGTCGGGAGCGACACTCGCGGCCGCATGGAGCATTCGACCGCTGGTCACCGGTTCCGGTAGCACCGCGAAGCGCTCCGCGGCCTCGAGCAGCAGCTCGTGGCCGTCAGCGCCGCGGACCAGACCCTCGACCGCGATCCGTACAGCGGTCCCACGCCGGTTGCCCGGCCAGAGTGGGGCCATCGTCGTGAGGGCCGTTCTCGCCTCGTCCGGCTCCTCGAGGGCCATGACCAGGACGAGGTCCTCCCAGCCGAAGTGCACGCCCATCCGCTCCGCCATGTCGAGCGCCTGGCGCAGGTCGCGCAGCGGTGAGGGCTCCCGGCGGGCCACCCGCTGAGTCGCTCGCACCGACAGCGCAAGCCAGGACATCTGCTCGTCGAACTCGATGTGGCCGAGGGCATCGTCGAGGACCTTGGGGTCGGGTCGTCCCTCGCGTTCGAGAGCTATCGCCCCCAGCACGATGCCGGCCATTCCGGTGGCCATCTGGGCCCGGCCGTTCCTCGCCAGGCGTGCCGCCGTCGCGGCCGAATCGAGGTCTCCGGTTCGCCAGTGGACGAGGGCTTCGACCGCGGCGAACTTGCGGGCCCAGGTCGTCCCGTGCGCGAGGAGCTTGCCCTCTCGGGCGACGCGGGCCGCCAGGGCGTAGTCGCCATGGCCGTACGCCGTGTGCGCCCAGTTGAACTGGTTGAGGCTGGCGATCTCCGCCGTCACGGCGTCCGGACTCGACGGGAGGACCTGCGCCGCCTGCGCCCAGTGCTCGAGAGCCGTGGGGCGGTCGAGGTAGGTCTCGCACCCGGCGAGCCGCCCGGCACAGAAGGCGATGGCCCACGGGTCGCCGGTCTGGCGGGCGAGCACCAACCCCTCCCGACCCACCGTGACGCGGTAGTCGCCGCTCAGTCCGTCCTCGCGCGGCCAGCACAGCTCGCCCAGGGTGACGGCCTGGCCGCGCAGGTCGCCAGCGAGACGGAACTCGGCCAGGGCGCGGGTGAGGATCTCGGGAGTCTCGGCGGCGGTTCCTGCTCGGCCACGAGTGAAGAGCAGGGCACCGCGGGCGTCGGACGTGCGGACCCGTCCGGCCAGGTCCTCCAGGAAGGGATGGGCGTCAAGCAGTTCGCTTCCCCAGGCGCTGACGACCACGGCCAGCTCGCCGACCGCCACGAGGTCGCCGTCCGGTGCGCTCTCAGGGAACCCCGCAGCGGTCGCGATGAGCAGGTCGAGCGCGGCGCGGGTCTCCCCCCGCAGGCCCAACGCCTCCGCCTCGCGCAGGAGCGGGCGCACCCGCGGTGTGACGACGGCTGCGAACGAGGCCAGCGCCGAGCGCGAGGAGACCCGGCGGCGCCCCGAGGCGCCTGAAACGGGTCGCGGCACGGAGGGGGCGGGAGCAGTCACGAGACGACCCTAGGGTCGCGTGACAGGGATATAGGTAGTTCCTACAGGTCCGCTGAGGGCCCCGCTCAGCGTTTGCTTATCCCTGACGCGCACACCCCCGCGCGCCCTTGGAGTGGAGGAATCCCGATGCGTGCCATCACCACGAGGGCCGTCGCCCTCTCGAGCCTGGCCGTCGTGCTCGGCGGCTTCGCCGTCGCGGGCACCGCCACCGCCTCGACGCCCTCGACCACGACCCTGCGCCCGGACGACAGCGGTACGAGCCGCGTCACGTGGACCGGGGGCCCGTACACCGGCGCCGTCCTTGCTCCGGAGTCGTGCACCGCAACGACCTGCGACACCCACCGGGTCGACCTGGAGATCCCCGCCGACCACTGGGCGTCGAACGAGGGAGGCGTTGAGGTGGCGATCAGATGGGCGTCCTCGTCCGACGACTACGACCTGTACGTCGACGACGCGTCCGGTCAGCAGATCGGGTCGAGTGCGGCCGGGAACACGACGAGTGAGTCCGTCGACCTCGGCGCCCTCGCCCCCGGCTCCTACACCGTACGGGTCGTGCCCTACGCCACTGCCGGTTCGAGCTACACCGGCACCGGCACGCTGACCTCCACCACACTGCCGACGGGGATGAAGTACCCCGAGGGCCGGGCCGCCGTCGAGGACGAGCTGGTGGTCGACTACCCCCTGAACGTCGTGTTCGTCGGACGCCAGCCCAGCGCGGAAGAGGTGGCTGAGCTCAAGCGGTGGACGCCGGAGAAGTACCGGCCGACGGTGGCGACCAAGACGTCGGCCTCCGGTGAGCTGACCCAGGTCGGCGCCGGCCTGCTCAACTGGAACAAGGACCACTTCGACGGCACCCCCTACTTCGAGGGCATCACCTACAACTACAAGGTCAACGTCCTCGCGGCGTCCGACGAGTACGCCAAGGCGCTCTTCCAGGTCGCGGAGACCGCGACGGCGAAGGCCCAGACCTACCATGCGGGCGCTGGGAGCGCACGCACAGCGAACCAGGTGAAGTACGACGCGGCGTTCGGCCAGCACCGCGTTCTCGCCAAGGGTGGGGACGCGACGTACAAGGTCACCGACCCCACGAAGACCGACGTGGTCGACGCCTACGCGGTCGAGGACTGGATCTTCCAGACCCGCTACGACGCGACGTGGTCGTGCGCTTTCAAGAACCTCGAGACCGGTGCCTGCTCCGACCCCTCCGTCGTCAACCCGGACAAGGGCGCCTACCACGACCCCTACTACGACAAGAAGGGGCTCAACCTCGACCGGATGCCGCAGGGTCCGAACCAGGGGTCGTCGTTCTTCTTCCTCGACACGTTCACCCCCGACTACGCCAAGGACTACTTCCGCCCGAACGCCTACCACACGTACGGCACGGACAAGGTCGTCAACGGCGCAATCATCCCGAAGTCGACCGAGGACGGCGGCTCGTGGAGGATCACCGACCCCGACACGGGCGACTGGGACGGTATCGACTACGCCCGCACCTGGGGCGGTCGCTACCGCTTCCACTTCGTCGACCTCGGTGCGGCGCCCAACGACTTCGAGTCCGCGACCTGGGCAGGCAAGGGCCTGGGAATGTCGAGCGACTACCCGCACGGCGACCCGCCCGTCTGGCAGTACTCCTCGGACCCCCTGTGGCGCCAGCAGGGCGACACCTGCGCCACCGACGGCACGCCCATCGCTGGCATGGATCTGCCGTACAACAACAACACCCCCTGCCGGATGATGCCGCGCCTGGCGCGTGACGTCGCGTACGGCCTGTTCTTCCGCTCGACCGCCGGGTTCCTCTACCGGCCGATCCCGAGGGGTGACACCTACTGGCTGGCCGTGTCGAACTGGACGGACTTCTACTCGCGCCCCCAGTGGGTCAACGGCCAGCTCACCAACGCGCCGTACTACGGCACCTGGTGGACCGACATGGACAAGCTCTACAAGATCGGTGACGTCTCCGGCGGCACGAGGCAGGACGACACCCTGCGGTGGCTGTCGTCCGCGACGCCGTACGCCCGCTGGGTGGGTCGCAAGAACGAGACGATCCCGCTCTACGACCCGACGAACAACCAGCCGACGGGTGAGGTGCTCGACACCTCTCCCAAGTACGCCGACCTGCCGGCGCCGTCGCACCACGTGCAGACCAAGGACGGCGCCACGAAGGTGCCCGAGCCGCTGCACGACGGCCACCACGAGCACGCCCACTACGGCGACAAGACCGTCGACCTCACGGCTGTCCAGGAGGCCCTCGAGAAGGCCAAGGCCACCGGCACCGGCATAGGTCCGGGCTACGACGGTGCGGTGTCGCACGAGTCGTTCCGCGACTTCATCGACGCCAACCCGGACGGCATCGCGGACCAGGTCGAGGGAGTCAACACGATCCCTGCGATCAACGTCGTCTTCGAGAAGGCGTTCACCTGGGCCCTTCCCGCGATCGTCGGTGGAATCGCCGTCGGCACGTCGGACGGCGAGGCGTGGGGCGTGATGAACAACGTCAACGACCGCTTCAAGTCGAGTGCGTCGCACTACCCGGGCGTCCAGCCCGGTGACGCGCCCGGATCCAAGCGCTCGATGACCGACGCTTCGCTCCCGACCCAGGACAGCGGCGGTGGCTTCAGCTACACGATCGAGCACGAGGCGGCGCACAACCTCGGGCTCAGCCACCCGCACGACGGCTCCTACGGTGTCGACCGCTGCCCCGCAGGTCACCCCCAGGCGGGACAGTGGGAGTGCTACTGGCAGGGACTGGGCTGGATGTACGACGTGTCCGCGGCGCCGACGACGTACGCGATGTCGTACCGCCCCTACGAGGTCGAGGACCAGGACCAGCTCCAGCGCGGGCACACCGCCGAGTACCTCGTCGGGGCGCAGGACGCCCTGCGGGAGCGCCTCTCCGACGAGGCCGCCGGCGGTCGCACGTCGCCCTCGGAGGCGTGGACGGCCGACTTCGCCAGGATGAAGCAGTGGCGCACCCAGGCGGGCACGCTGTTCCGCAAGGGCGACTACCTGCACTCGGAGTACGCGGCCCGCAATGCCGCCCTCGCGGCGCGCGGGGTGCCTCAGACGGCAGCCAACACCTCGGCGCCCAAGCTCCTCGAGGCCGGCCAGGTCTTCTACTTCACCGTCAACCCGCAGGGCGACGGCCGTACGCCCCCGATGGCGAACCTGCGGCCCACCGCGGTCGAGGTCGCTCAGCCGGAGCGGAAGCAGACGACGGTCTCGGTGACGGTGTCCAACACCGGCGTCGCGGCGGCGTCCGGCGTCATCGTCGAGCTCTTCGACGGGACGACCTCCCTTGGCACCACCGCACCGGTCGCACTCGCAGCGGGCGCGACCGGCACGGTGACGAAGGTCTGGGACACGAGGAAGGTCAAGGGCGACCGCGCGCTCAAGGCCGTCGTCGACCCCGGAAACACCGTGAAGGAGAGCAGCGAGAGCGACAACACGCTGACGCGAACGGTGACCGTCAAGGGCAACCGGGTCGAGAACGGCTCGTACGAGGCCTCGGCCGATGGCGCCGCCCCCGACGGTTGGACCTCCTCGGGTGGCGCGACGTACGACACCTCTGGTGCGTACGCGACCGACGGGACCGATGCCGTCGGCCTCGTCGGGGGCCTGACCCCGGGTAGCTGGGCAACCGGTCCGCTCGAGGTCGCCGCGGGGAGCACCTACTCCCTCGCGCTCTCGGCGGCGGGCGGGACGCCCAACCTGTCGGCGACCTTCCTCGACAGCGCCGGGAAGATCGTGAGCAAGATCGACTCGGTCGACGTGGTGGTCAGCAAGATCGACGCGTCAGTGAGCACGCTCGACGCCTCGGTCAGCAAGATCGACGGCGCCGTGAGCAAGATCAGCGGGAAGGTCACCATCCCAGCGGGCGCCTCCCGTGTGGTCCTCACGGCACACGCCCCGGTGACGTTGTCCGCCGGTTCCACACTGTGGCTCGACGACATGTGGGTGTGGTGAGCAGGCGATCGCCGTCCGGGGCGGTTGGCTCACCTGACGCGGCACGGCGACCGTTGCGACCGGCCGTGAGATGACGACGACGGGTGTCGGGGTCCGGGTGTCTGATGGACGCATGGGCGTCATCCGAGTTCGGGCCATCCAGACCTTCCCGACGCGCGGGGAGCCGGGCATGGAGGTCGAGGCCGTGCGCGTCACCGGCGCCGGGCTCGAGGGTGACCGGCCGAAGAAGGCCGCGGTCTCGCTCGTGGGTGACGACTCCCCGACGACGCGCGCCAACCTCGTCCTCGACGTCCCGACCGCTGAGGTCGAGGCGCTCGGCGGCACCGTCCTGCGTGTCGGCGGCACCCTCCTGGCCGTCGAGCCCACCGGCAACGCCTGCGCCGGGCTCTACGCCCAGGTCGGCGAGGAGGGGTGGGTGCGCGTCGGGGACCCGGTGGAGGTGACCTGACCGCGACCATCGCGATCCCCGGCGAGGGAGCCGAGCCCGTCCCAGACGAGCCGGGTGAGGTCGTCGGCGAGCTCGTCGCTGCTCTGGCCGCCCGCGGCCCCGCCACCGGCGAGCCACGCGTCGGCGGTCGCCCGGACCATCCCGACGACCGCGACACCCCACAGCCGCGGCGTGGGGGAGGAGCCGCCCGGCGCCGACCCGAGACCGGCGCCGACGAGGTCGGCGACGTGCCGGGCGATGCGGTCGGTCATCCCGGCCGCGACGTCACCGCTCGGTCGCTCACCCGGGGGCACCAGGGGCGCGGTGACGATGAACCGGTAGACCTCGGGGTCGGTCTCGACGAGGTGGAGGTAGGCGGCGATGACGGCGCGCACCCGCGTCCGGGCCGGCACCGCGGAGCCCGGTGACCCGGTCGACCCTGCCTGGTCGCCGGGGGTGTCGGCGGCCCGGCTGAGGCCGCGCACGATCGTCGCGTCGACCCGCTCGGCGACGGCGGTCCACAGCCCGGCGCGGTCGGTGAAGTGCCGGTAGAAGACCGTCTTCGACGTCCCGGCCACGGCGGCGACCTCGTCCATCCCCACGCCGGCGCCGTGCTCGCGGACCGCCCGCAGGGTCGCCTCGACGAGCTCGGCCCGGCGGGTGAGCCGGTGCTCGTCCCACCGCGAGCTGCGCCCGTCGGGCGTGCTCCGCGTCTCGGTCATGACGGGGACGGTAGCAGGAACCAGTGGTACCTGTTACCGTCCGTACCGGATACCTCGTGCGGGTGCACCGCGCCCCGCGGGGCGACGTTCCCGACCTCCCGACCCAAGGAGCCCTGACCGGTGACCACCACCCGCCGCGCCGCAGTCCTCGGCGGCAACCGCATCCCCTTCGCCCGCCAGTTCGGCGCCTACGCCGAGGCCTCGAACCAGGACATGCTCACCGCCGCCATCGAGGGCCTCGTCGCCCGCCACGGGCTCGCGGGGGAGCGGCTGGGCGAGGTCGTCGCCGGCGCCGTCATCAAGCACAGCCGCGACTTCAACCTCACCCGCGAGGCCGTCCTCGGCTCGAGCCTCGCCCCGACGACGCCGGCCTACGACATCACCCAGGCGTGCGGCACCGGCCTCGAGGCCGCGATCCTCGTCGCGAACAAGATCGCCCTGGGGCAGGCGGACTCCGGCATCGCCGGCGGCGCCGACTCCGCGTCCGACGCCCCGATCGTCGTCCCCGAGCGGCTGCGCCGGAAGATCCTCAGGCTCAACCGGGCCAAGACCCCCGCCGACCGCGCCAAGGCAGCCCTCACCCTGCGGCCGACGGACCTCGGCATCCAGGTGCCCGGCAACTCCGAACCGCGCACCGGCATGTCGATGGGCGAGCACATGGCCGTGACGGCCGAGCAGTGGGGGATCACCCGCGAGGCCCAGGACGAGCTCGCTCTCGCGAGCCACCAGAACCTCGCGGCCGCCTACGACCGCGGCTTCTTCGACGACCTCATGACGCCCTACCTCGGGCTGACGCGCGACCAGAACCTGCGGGCCGACACGACCATCGAGAAGCTCGGCTCGCTGCGGACCGTCTTCGGCAGCGGCGACGGAGCGACGATGACGGCCGGCAACTCCACGCCGCTCACCGACGGCGCCTCCGCCGTGCTGCTCGGGTCCGAGGAGTGGGCCGCCGCCCACGGCCTGAAGCCGCTGGCCTGGTTCGTCGACGGTGAGACGGCCGCGGTCGACTACGTCTCGGGGGAGGAGGGCCTGCTCATGGCCCCCGCCTACGCCGTCCCGCGGATGCTCGATCGCCAGGGCCTGCGCCTGCAGGACTTCGACCTCTACGAGATCCACGAGGCCTTCGCGTCGACGGTCCTGTCGACGATGGCCGCGTGGGAGAGCGAGACCTTCTGCCGCGAGCGGCTCGGCCGCGACGGTGCGCTCGGCGCCATCGACCGCAGCAGGCTCAACGTCGCCGGCTCCTCCCTGGCGGCGGGCCACCCGTTCGCCGCCACGGGCGGTCGCATCCTCGCGACCCTCGCCACGCTCCTCCACGAGCGCGGCCCCGGCTCGCGCGGGCTCGTCTCGATCTGCGCGGCCGGTGGCCAGGGCGTCGTCGCGATCCTCGAGGCGGCCTGACATGGCGCACCGCGACGGCTACACCGCCTTCGTCTCCTCCACCGCGGGTCGTCGGATCGCGACGACCATCGGGCTGCCCCAGCCCGTCGCCCTGCGCCGGCACGTGTCCGGCCGCCCCCTCGTCGACGGACCACTCCTCGTCGGAGGACACGGGGACACCCCGGCCCTCTCGGCGCTGCGTGGCGGCCTCCTGGCCGCCGGCGCCGCCGTCGTGACCGAGGTGCCCGAGGAGGCCCGCCTCGGCGGGGTCGTCGTCGACCTCAGCGCGGCGGCGACCCCGTCCGACCTGGAGTCGCTGCGGGCGACGCTCGCGCCGGCGCTCAAGCGCCTCGGGCGCTGCGCGCGCGTCGTCGTCATCGGGTGTGACCCCGCGCTGGCGACCTCGCCGGCCCAGCGGGCCACCCGGCGGGCCCTCGAGGGCATCACCCGCTCGGTCGCCAAGGAGCTGCGCTCCGGTGCGACGGCGAACCTCGTCCTCGTCGCCGACGGCTCCGAGGGTGCGGCGCTCGGCACCGTGACCTTCCTCCTGTCCGCCCGGTCGGCGTACGTCGACGGCCAGGTGTTCCGCGCGGGGACCGGTGCGGCCGGGCTCGTCCCGGACGACCTCGACCGTCCCCTCGCCGGGAAGGTCGCCGTCGTCACCGGCGCGGCCCGCGGCATCGGCGCCGACATCGCCCGCACCCTCCATCGCGACGGCGCCACCGTCGTGTGCGTCGACATCCCCGCCTCGGGCGCGCAGCTCGCCGCGGTCGCCAACGAGGTCGGAGGGACGGCCCTGCAGGTCGACGTCACCGCCGAGGACGCCGGTCGTCGGATCGTCGACCACGCGGTCGGGCGCCACGGGGGAGTCGACGTCGTCGTCCACAACGCCGGCATCACCCGCGACAAGCTGCTCGCCAACACCGACGCCGAGCGCTGGGCCGGTGTCCTCGAGGTCAACCTCCTGTCGATCCTGCGGATGAACGAGGCGTTCCTCGCCGCCGACGGGCTGCGCGACGGCGGCCGGGTCGTCCTCGTCAGCTCGATCGCGGGCATCGCGGGCAACCGCGGGCAGTCGAACTACGCGGCGTCCAAGGCGGGCGTCATCGGCCTGGTCGACGCGTACGCCGACGACGAGGGGCTGCGGTCGAGGGGCATCACGACGAACGCGGTCGCCCCGGGCTTCATCGAGACCGAGATGACGGCACGGATCCCGCTCGCGACCCGCGAGATCGGGCGCCGGCTCAACAGCCTCAACCAGGGTGGCCTGCCCGTCGACGTCGCCGAGACCATCGCGTTCTTCGCGGCACCCGAGCAGGCAGCCCTGAGCGGGAACGTCGTCCGCGTCTGCGGGCAGAGCCTGCTGGGGGCCTGACGTGGCCGTCGAGACCCTCAGCGAGATCCCCTCCACCGCACCGTTGCTCGCGAAGGCCGCGGTCACGGCTCGCGGACGGCGGGGTGACACCGTCCCGGACCGGACCCTGCGGGTCGAGGACGTCCGCATCGACCGTGAGCGGCTCGTCGCCTACCAGCGGCTGTGCGGCTACGCGGTCGGCGACGCCCTGCCGCAGCCGTACCCGTGGGTGCTCGCGTTCCCGGTCCAGACCGCCCTGATGGCGCGCGCCGACTTCCCCATCGCGCTGCCGGGCATGGTCCACCTCGCCAACGACGTCACGACCCACCGGGCCCTCGACGCCCGGCAGCCGCTCACGGTGTCGGTGACCGCGGGCGCCATCGCACCGCACCGCCGCGGTCGGACGCTCGACGTCCGGCTCGAGGCCCACGTCGGTGACGAGCTGGTCTGGGAGTGCGACTCGGTGTACCTCAGCCGCGGGCGTGGCACCGACGACGCCCCCCGCGGGGCCGGCCCGCCTGACGCCCCCGACGGCCCCGCGGTCGCGCGGTGGCGCCTGCCCGACGACCTCGGCCGTTCGTACGCGGCGGTCTCCGGTGACGTCAACCCCATCCACCTGCACCCGCTCGGTGCGAAGGCGCTCGGGTTCCCGCGGCACCTCGCCCACGGGATGTGGACCTGGTCGCGCAGCCTCGCGGCCCTCGGACGGGGCTCGCTCGGCCCGTCACGCAGCAGGGTGTGGTTCACCAGGCCGCTGTTCCTGCCGTCCTCCGTCGAGCTGGTGCGCACCCACGGCCCGGGTCCGCTGACCGCGGCCCTGCGCTCCGCGAAGGACCCGGCCACGACGCACCTCGTCCTCACCCTGGAGGGCTGAGCGGTTCCTGAGGACGGATCGTCGGAGTAGTCATTCCGGGCCATGGTCGGCCCGACCACCGCGCTCCTACCGTGGCCCGCGTGGTCCGGCACAGGCCGGAACTGCAGGGGAACCACAAGGAGAAGCACATGACACTCGCCACCCGTCTCTCATCCGCCACGGCCCTCGCGGCCCTGGCCCTCGTCGCCGGGGCCGCCTCGGCCTCCGCCGGCGTCGACCCGGCGCTCAACAACCCCGACTACTACGAGTCCCCGGGGGTGGAGTGCACCAAGGTCGAGTACGCCGACGGCATGAAGTCCTTCACCGTCGCCTCGGGCGCCACCTACCACGTCAAGGCCGGCACCCGCATCACGATGGTCACGGCGTCCCAGTACGGGTACACCTACACCAGCGCAAAGGACATCAGCTTCATCATCACCTGCACCGGCGGGGGCTACCAGCAGTCCTGACGGACGCTCCGACGGTGGGCCCCCGGCGACGACGTCGGGGGCCCACCGCCGTCGCGACGAGTCGCGCGCGGCGCCCTGAGACCACCTGAGGGGTGGACCTTCGTCCTCGCAGCAGCGGCAAGCGTCCAACGGGTGCACGAGCCCGTGGCCACCGTCATCGTCTGGCAGCTCGCAGTCCACGTGCTCGAGAGCGACACCCCGTTCTACGCGCCGATGTCCGCCCTGCTCGTCGTCGACCGCACAGTGGTGCGCTCCGTCGGGGCGAGCACGAAGCGAGTCATCGGCGGGTCCTCGGGATGAGCGTCGCCTGGCTCGTCGGGTCGCAGGTCGGCGTGACGTGGTGGTCGATGGTGTCGGTGATGCAAGTCGCGACGTTCATCGGTCGCGGAAGGCTTTGCGGGAGCTCGGGATCCAGGTGCCGACGATGGTCCCGCTCTCCCTGCTGACGGTGCACGGGACCCACACGCAGTTCACTGCTACGACCATCATCGAGACGGCGCTCGTCGGTGTCGTCGGCGTGGCGGTCAACGCCCTCGTGCTCGCGCCGATGCACCTCACCTGGCCACGGCGGGAGCTGGCCTCGCTCACCGAGCGGCTGCGAAACCTCCTCGCCGACAGGGCCGACGGACTGGGCACCGGCTACGACGCCGGGCGCGCCCACGGGTGGTACGAGGAGGCAGCGCTCATCGGCCGGCGCGCGCGAACGAGGTCCCCGAGGTCCTCCGCGAGGTCGAGACCGGACACGAGCCCCGGTGGAACCTGCCGCACCGGTTGCGTCCGGCCTGGATCGACTGGGACGGCGACCGACTCACCGCCGAGACCGTGGAGCGCGCGGAGTGGCAGGTGGCCGGGATCGCGCGCACCCTCGTCGACGCGATCGAGGGCGCCAGGTGGACCCCACGCCCGTCGCCCGGCTGGTTGGAGCGCTACGCCGACGTCCTCGACGTGGTCCGTGACGCGCACCTCGACGACCCGGCCGCCCGGCCCACGTACGGCGCACTCGTCCTCGACGCCGAGCGCCTGGCGCACGACCTGCGCGACCGGCACCCGAGCGCCTCGGTGCCGACCGACAGCGGGCCGTTGCGGGTGCCGCTCGCCGACGCGCTGCCGCCGACCATCAGGCCGACGGTTCCGCCCAACCCATGACCCGGGCGTAGAAGGCGAGCTCGCGCTCGAGGGCGTCGACGATGGTCGCGCCCAGCCGGAACCCGTGTCCCTCACCGGGGTACACGACGAGCTCGACGTCGCGGCCGGCGTCGTGCATCGCGGAGGCCATGGCCTCGGCCTGGGCCAGCGGCACGACGAGGTCGTCCTCACCCTGGAGCAGCAGCAGCTCGCCGTGCAGCCGGTCGGCGTGGTGCAGGGGGGACCGCTCGCGGTAGACGGCGGCACCCTCGGGGAAGGGGGCCACGAGGCTGTCGAGGTAGCGGGACTCGAACTTGTGGGTGTGCTCGGCGAGGGCGGTGAGGTCGGCGACGCCGAACAGGCTGGTGCCCGCCGCGAAGGCGTCGCTCGTCGTCATCGAGCGCAGCACCGAGTAGCCGCCGGCGCTGCCCCCGCGGATCGCGAGCCGGTCGCGGTCGACGAGGCCGGCGTCGGCCAGCGACAGCGCGCCGGTGACGGTGTCGTCGATGTCGACGACGCCCCACGCCCCCCGGAGCCGGTCGCGGTAGGCGCGCCCGAACCCGGTGCTCCCCGAGTGGTTGACGTCGAGGACGGCCCAGCCGCGCGTCGTCCACAGCTGGGTCCCCGTGGCGAAGGCCGGCTCGGCCCGCGCCGTGGGTCCGCCGTGGACCATGACGAGCAGGGGAGGCCGCTCGCCCTCGGGTCCGCTCGTGCCGGACAGGCGGGGCTCGTAGAGCAGCCCGTGGACCTTCAGGCCCGCGCTGTTGGTCCACGTCCAGGGCCTGGCGACCGAGACGTCCTCCGGTGCCACGGGGGCGTCCCCGGCCCGGGTGAGGACGGTGAGGTCGCCGCCGAGCGGGCCGCGCACCACCTCGGGGAGGCGGTCGACGAGGCCGCGCCGGGCGACGAGCTCACCGTCGACGACGTGGAGGTGGTCGAAGGTCGCACCCTCGACGTCGAGCGGCGCGACCTCGCCGGTCGCCGCGTCGAGGACCCCCAGCCGCGAGCCGTCGGCGTCCCACCAGCGCACCACGGCGCGGTCGGCGTCGACGACCGCGAGCTCGACCATGCCCAGGGTCCACTGCGGCGTCGCGTGGTCGGCCTCCACGTCGTGCACGACCACGGGCCCGTCGCCACGGTCGCGGTTCACGGTCCACCAGCCCGAGGCGTCGGAGAAGAACCACAGCGCGCCGTCGGGGCCGAAGTGCGGCTGGGCCACCGAGACACCGTCGTCGCCCGCCACGACGGTGACGTCCTCGAGGGCCCCGTCGACGAGGCGCGCCCGCATCAGCCGGGTCGAGTCCCACGCCATGTTCGGGTGGTCCCACGCCACCCAGGCGACCCGGGTGCCGTCGGGGGAGACCGCCGGGCGGGAGACGAAGTCCGAGCCCGACCACAGCACCGTCCCGGCGTCCTCGCCCGCGCCGTGGAGGTCGAGGAGGACGAGCTCGTTCGCGGGCTCCGGCTCGCGCGAGTGGTCCTCGCGCACCGCGAGGACGTGCTCGCCGTGCAGGACGAGGCCGCCGTAGCGCCACGGACCCTCGGGTGTCAGCGGCACGGGTTCGGCCGACCCGGGGTCGAGCCGACGCAGCCGCCCGTCGTCGAGGTGGGAGAGGACGACGACCCCGTCGGCGACGGCGTACGAGCCGCCGCCGTACTCGTGGACCCGGGTCCGCACCGACCACGGCGCCGGGAGGACGTCGTGGGTGTGCGTGCCGTCGTGCCGGACGAGGACGACGCGCCCCGCCTCGGCCGGACGCAGCTCGAGCCACCACGTGCTCGCGCCGTCGGGGCGGACCTCGTCGAGCCCCACCTGGCCGGCCACGAGTGCCTCCGGGGCGATCGGTGAGGGCCAGGTGCCGTGCGGGAGGACGCTCATGGCCCGACCCTACGGTCGCGACACGAGGCGGTGCGGGGAACGTGCGGCCGACCGGACGGACCCCGTGGTTGGCTGGCCCGGTGAGCGGCACACCGACGGCCTACGAGGACCTCTGGGAGGAGGAGCAGGTCGAGGTGCTGCGCCCCGTCGCCCTCGTGGCGGCCGCGGCCTTCGGCCTCGAGGTCGACCGGATGGAGGTCGTCCTCCACGCCTTCAACACGACGTTCGCCGTCGACACCCCCGACGGTCGCCGGGTGGCGCTGCGGGTCGGCACGAACTCCAAGAGCATCCCCGCGCACGTCGTGGCCCAGCAGTCGTGGCAGCGGGCCATCACCGAGCAGACCGACGTCGTCGTCCCCGACCCCCTGCGCACCGAGCGGGGCGAGTGGTTCGTCGCCGTCCCCTCGCCCGAGGTGGGCCGCGACCTCCTCGTGACGGGGGCGTCGTGGCTCGAGGGCGACGACGCCCCCGACGGGTCGTCCGACTGGGCGCACGCCCTCGGCCGGGCCATGGCCACCCTGCACCGTCAGGCGGCCGCCTGGACCCCGCCCCCCGGCGCCGCGCTACCGCCCTTCGACACACCGCTGTTCGGCGACGAGGACCTCCTCACCCCGGCGGCCACGTCGGTCCCCGGTGCCGCCGGGGTCGTCGCCGAGGCGACCGCGCGCTCCGCCGCGGCCTTCGCCGCCCTCCACGCCCGGGTGGGGCCCATCCCGCTCCACGCCGACCTCCACGGCGGCAACCTCAAGTGGCACGAGGGCCGCCTCGCGGTGTTCGACTTCGACGACAGCGGGCTCGGGGTCCCGCTCCTCGACCTCGCGATCTCGACCTTCTACCTCCGGCGCGCGGGGACCGACGGAGAGCCGGCCCTGCGGACCGGCTACGCCGAGGTCGCGCCCCTGCCCGAGGGCCTCGACGAGCACCTCGAACCGCTCGTGGCGGCCCGGCAGCTGCTCCTGGCCAACAGCCTCCTCGAGTCCACCACGGCTGCGATGCGGGCCCAGGCCGAGGACTACGTGCACGTCACCCTGGCCCGGCTGCGCCACTGGCTCGACACCGGGCGCTTCGTCCTCGACCCGGCCTGACGCCGAGCCGAAACCCGCGCGACCGTGTGGTGAGGCGGTCAGTAGGCTTGACCCTCGGTGCGCCATGCCGGCACCCCGTCACCCATCGCCAGGAGAACCCCCGCCATGTCAGCCCAGATCACCGTGCACGTCGCAGGAAGCGAGCGATCGGTGGAGCAGGGCACGACGGCCGGCGACCTCTTCGAGGGTGACCGGTCGGTGCTCGTGGCGCGGGTCGGCGGCGAGCTGCGCGACCTGGCGCACGTGGTCGCCGACGGCGACGTCGTCGAGCCGGTGACCGCGGCCGAGCAGGACGGCCTCGACGTGCTGCGCCACTCTGCCGCGCACGTCCTCGCGCAGGCGGTGCAGGAGCTCGACCCCGGGGCCCGACTCGGGATCGGCCCCCCGATCCGCGACGGCTTCTACTACGACTTCGACGTCGAGACCCCCTTCACCCCCGAGGACCTGAGGTCCCTCGAGAAGGTGATGCAGCGGATCATCAACGAGGGCCAGACGTTCCACCGCCGCGAGGTCTCCGACGACGACGCGCTCGTCGAGCTGTCCGGCGAGCCGTACAAGTGCGAGCTCATCGGCCTCAAGGGCGGGGCGTCCGACGATGCCGCGGAGGGGGCGTCGGTCGAGGTGGGCGGTGCCCAGCTCACCATCTACGACAACGTCCGCCGCGACGGCACCCGCGCCTGGGGCGACCTGTGCCGCGGCCCGCACGTGCCCTCGACCAAGGTCCTCGGCAACGCCTTCAAGCTGACGCGCAGCGCCGCCGCGTACTGGCGCGGGTCCGAGAGGAACCCGCAGCTCCAGCGCGTCTACGGCACGGCGTGGCCGACCAAGGACGACCTCAAGGCCTATCTCGACCGCCTCGCCGAGGCCGAGAAGCGCGACCACCGCAGGCTCGGGGCCGAGCTCGACCTGTTCAGCTTCCCCGACGAGCTCGGGTCGGGCCTGGCCGTCTTCCACCCCAAGGGCGGGGTCATCAAGCGCGAGATGGAGGACTACGTCCGCCGCCGGCACATCGAGGAAGGCTTCCAGTACGTCGGGACCCCCCACATCAGCAAGGACGGCCTGTTCCACACCTCGGGCCACCTGCCGTACTACGCCGACACGATGTTCCCCCCGATGGAGTTCGAGGGCAGCGACTACCGCCTCAAGGCGATGAACTGCCCGATGCACAACCTCATCTTCCGCTCGCGCGGTCGCTCCTACCGCGAGCTGCCGCTGCGCCTGTTCGAGTTCGGCTCGGTGTACCGCTACGAGAAGTCGGGCGTCGTCCACGGCCTCACCCGCGTGCGTGGCATGACCCAGGACGACTCGCACTCCTACGTCACCGCCGCCCAGGCGCCCGGCGAGATCAAGCACCTGCTCGACTTCGTCCTGTCGCTGTTGCGCGACTTCGGGATGGACGACTACTACCTCGAGCTGTCGACCCGGGCGACCGAGGGCGAGAAGAAGGACAAGTTCATCGGCTCCGACGACCAGTGGGAGGTCGCGACCGACGTCCTGCGCGACGTCGCCACCGAGTCCGGTCTCGAGCTCGTCCTGGACCCCGGCGGTGCGGCGTACTACGGCCCGAAGATCTCGGTCCAGGCGCGCGACGCCATCGGGCGGACGTGGCAGATGTCGACCATCCAGTACGACTTCAACCAGCCCGAGCGCTTCGGCCTCGAGTACCAGGCGTCCGACGGCAGCCGCCAGCAGCCCGTGATGATCCACTCGGCGAAGTTCGGGTCGATCGAGCGCTTCTTCGGCGTCCTCGTCGAGCACTACGCCGGGGCCTTCCCGGTGTGGCTGTCGCCGGTGCAGGCACTGGGGATCCCGGTCGCCGAGGAGTTCGACGAGTACCTCGGCGGGGTCCTGGCGCGGATGCGCACCGCGGGCATCCGCACCGAGCTCGACGCCAGCGACGACCGCTTCCCGAAGAAGATCCGCAACGCGAGCAAGGCCAAGGTCCCCTACGTGCTCATCGCGGGGGAGGACGACCGCTCGGCCGGCGCGGTGTCCTTCCGGTACCGCGACGGTTCGCAGAAGAACGGCGTCCCGGTCGACGACGCGATCGCCGAGATCACGGCCGCGATCGCCGACCGCCGCCAGGTCTGACCGCGCGGCGTCCTCCACCCGGCTCGTCGGCGTCTCACTCGTCCCAACTGTCGGGACGGCGGGAGGGACGTGCTCCGTCGTCGTCCCGGGCGTCACACGACACGCCGACGACACGCCGGTCGCGGCAACTCGTTCGAGGTTCTTGCCCCAAACCCCTTGCGGCGCACCGCTGGGGGCGTTAGAAATATCCCACTCCACCACCTCGGTGGCGGAGGGATCGAGAGAAGGCCGAGCACCACGCCGAGCGGGCAACCGCTCGGAGCCACCCGGTGATGAGGGTGGTGGGTGAACGGAGTCCATCTCGTGAGACACGGAGCATCATGCCGGGTCGACCGTGGGGCCCCGGAGACTCATACTCACCGGGGCCCCACACCTTTGTGCCCGGCAGGGGTGACGGACGCCGACCTTCCGGTGCGAGCGCCCCGTCGCGAGGCCGTCCGTGGGCCATGCTGGGCCCATGGGTCAGGACGACGCCGTGGTGGTGCGCGAGGCCGTGCCCTCCGACGCCTTCTCGGTGGGGGCGCTGCACATCCAGGACGAGCGGGAGCGGGGCGGCTCCGTGCCGCCCGGGTTCCTCGACGGCTTCGCCGACGCCTGGCTGCGCGACCGGGCCCGACGCACCTGGCTCGCCGAGGACCCCCGTGGCCGCCCGCTCGGTGTCGTCCACGGCACGCGCGTCCAGAAGCTGCCGAGCATCCACCGGCCGGCGGACGCGTGGTTCCACGTCAGCCTCCTCTACGTCGCCGAGGACGTCCGCGGCCACGGCGTGGGCGAGCTGCTGCTGCGGGCGCTGCTCGACTGGGCGCGGACCGACGGGGTCACCCGGGTCCAGCTCAACGCCGTGCCGGAGGCGCGCACGCTCTACGAGCGGATGGGTTTCGGCCCGCCGTCCGACCGGCTCATGGAGCTCCGCCTCGAGGACCCGTCCGGACCCGTCGCCGGGTGAGCCCCACGGGCCCGTCACTAGGGTGTCGGGCATGAGCGAGGTCGAGCACGAGCACGAGTCCCGGCGCCGCGGTGTCCTCGTCACGGGGGCCTCACGAGGCCTGGGCGCCGCGATCGCCAGGACCTTCGCCGCGATGGGGGACCGGGTCGTCGTCCACCACCGCGGGGAGGGAAGCAGGGAGCGGGCCGAGGAGGTCCTCGCCGGTCTCGAGGGCGACGGTCACGCCCGCGTCGCCGCCGACCTGTCCGACCCCGAGGAGGTCCGCCGCCTCGCCGACGACGCGGTCGCCGCGCTGGGCCGGGTCGACGTCCTCGTCAACAACGCCGCGCTCATCGCGACACCCGGTTCGGGCTCGGTCAGCCGCCGGGGTGACCACGCGCTGGAGGAGACCACCTACGAGGACTGGGTCCGGGTGTGGCAGGACACCCTGGCGACCAACCTCCTCGGGCCCGCCGCCCTCACCTGGTGCGTCGCGCGCCACATGATCGACGTCCCGCCGGCGACGGAGGTGGCCGTCGGCCGGATCGTCAACGTCGGCTCGCGCGGCGCCTTCCGGGGTGAGCCCGACATCCCGGCGTACGGCGCGAGCAAGGCGGGCCTGCACGCCTTCGGGCAGTCGATGGCGCAGCGGCTGGGGCGCCACGGGATCTCGGTCGCGAGCATCGCCCCCGGCTTCATCGCCACCGAGATGGCGGGCTACGCCCTCGACGGCCCCGGCGGCGACGCCGTGCGGGCGCAGAGCCCGTTCGGCCGGGTCGCGACCCCCGAGGAGGTCGCCGCGGCCGTGTGCGCCCTCGCCGCACCCGGCGCCGAGTGGGCCTCAGGCGCGGTCCTCGACTTCAACGGGGCCAGCCACCTGCGGTGAGGGCGGCGTCCAACGCAGCAGCAGGTCCGGCGCCCCCTCCTCGTTCTCGCCCTCCGTCCCGCCCACGACGACGAACCCGTGGCGCTCGTAGAACCGCCGCGCCCCCTCGTTCGTCACGAACGTCCACAGGGTGAGGCCGTCGGGCCGTCGCTCCTTGGCCAGCTCGAGAAGGCGGCTGCCCGTCCCCTCGCCCGTGCGGCCCGGGGCGACGTAGAGGTGCTCGAGCACCCCGTTGCCGAGCGCGAGGAAGGCCACCGGCACCCCGCGGTCGGCGACCCACACCTCGTCGGATGCCACGACGTGCCGCAGGAAGGGCACCACCGTCGGTCGCGGGTGCACGACCATGGGGATGGTGGCGCGGTTGGCCTCGCGGCTCCGCCAGAAGAGGTCGGCGAGGGCCTCGGCGTCGGCTGCCGTGGCCCGGCGGATCGTCGTGGGCACGACGTCGAGCCTGCCAGTCGGCGACGGCCGGGGCGACCCTCCTAGGATCGGGGCATGCAGCCGACCGACGCCGTGGACCCCGAGGCCGAGTCCGCCGCCGGTTTCGCGGGGGAGGGCGACGGCTTCGAGCGGCTCTGGACGCCGCACCGGATGGTCTACATCGCCGGCGACCGCCCCGACCCGAACGAGGGCGACGGCTGCCCGTTCTGCGCGGCCCCGGGCAAGGACGACGCCGAGGGGCTCGTCGTCCACCGCGGTGAGCACACCTACGTCGTGATGAACCTCTTCCCGTACAACCCGGGCCACGTCCTCGTCTGCCCGTACCGCCACGTCGCCCTCTACATCGACCTCACCGACGAGGAGACCGCCGAGCTCACCGCGCTCACCAAGGCCGCGATCCGGGCGCTGGAGAGCGCCTCGGCGCCGATGGGCTTCAACCTCGGGATGAACCAGGGCGCCGTCGCGGGGGCCGGTGTGGCGGCGCACCTGCACCAGCACGTCGTCCCGCGCTGGGGCGGCGACGCGAACTTCCTCCCGATCATCGCGCGGACCAAGGCGCTGCCGATGCTCCTCGAGGACGTGCGCTCCCGGCTCGTCGAGCACTGGCCGACCTGACCGGGCGAGGACATGCAGACCTTCGTGCCCTTCTCCGACTTCGAGGCCGCCGCGCGCTCGCTCGACGACCGGCGCCTGGGCAAGCAGCGGGTCGAGACGATCCAGGTGGTGCGGGCGCTCACCGTCCCCGACTACGGCTGGCGGCACCACCCGGCGGCCCTGATGTGGCGGGGGTACGAGGAGGCGCTCGGCCGTTACGGCCTGACGACGTGCGAGGTGTGGGTCGAGCGCGGGTACGCCGACACGTGCGCCGCGACCATCCGGACGGACCTCGCCGCGGCCGGCGTCGACGCGATCCGCGGGTACGACGAGCTGCGCGAGGCCGGGGCGCTGCCGCCCTGGTTGTTCGACGAGGACCTGCTGCGCAGCCACCGGTCGAACCTCGTGCGCAAGGACCCGGGACACTACGGGCCGCAGTTTCCCGACGTCCCGCCCGACCTTCCCTACGTCTGGCCGGTGCGCTCGGCCGCGACGGTCGAGCGCGAGCGACGAGCAGCCGCGCGGGCGGCGGCGCGTGAGGCGAAGGAGCGCCGCGAGGGGTGACGTCCGGGGGGCGCGAACCGCTCAGGAGGCCGGCAGGTGCTCCCGGGCGAGGCGCTCGGGCAGCGGCTCGTAGCCCCGGTGCTCGCGGTGGAAGGTCCCGGTCCCGTGGGCGAGGGAGCGCAGCGCGACCGCGTAGTCGATGAGCTCGAGCTGGGGGACCGCGGCCTCGAGCACCGAGCGACCCGCCTCGTCCTCCGACGGCACGGAGCCGACGATCTGGCCGCGCCGCGTCCCGATGTCGGTCATCACCGCGCCGAGGTACTCGTCGTCGACGGTGACGACGACGGTGTCGACCGGCTCGAGGAGCGAGAGCGTCGAGGGCGACGCGAGCTCGCGCAGCGCGAGGCCGGCGGCGGTCTGGAAGGCGAGGTCGGAGGAGTCGACCGAGTGGGCCTTCCCGTCGGTGAGGGTGACCCGGACGTCGACCACCGGCCACCCCGCGAGGAGGCCCTTGGCGAGCTGCGCGTGGACGCCCTTCTCGACGCTGCCGATGAACTGGCGCGGGACGGCGCCGCCGACGACCTTCTCCGCGAACTCGACCCCGCTGCCGCGGGGGAGCGGCTCGATGACGAGGCGACAGACCGCGAACTGCCCGTGCCCGCCCGACTGCTTGACGTGCCGGCCCTGGGCCTCGGCCCGCCCGGTGGCGGTCTCGCGCATCGCCACCTGCACCGGGACCTGCTCGACCCCGACGTTGAACCGCGAGCGCAGGCGCGACAGGACGAGGTCGAGGTGCGCCGGTCCGGTGGTCCACAGGACGACCTGGCCGGTGCCGGCGTCGTGCTCGATCCGCAGGGAGGGGTCCTCGGCCGCGAGCTCGCGGAAGGCGACGGGCATCCGGTCCTCGTCGGCCCGCGACGTCGCGGCCACCGCGGCGGGCAGCAGGGCCTCCGGCAGCGCCCACGGGGTGACGAGGAGCGGGGCGTCGGGCGAGGAGAGCGTGTCGGACGTCTGCGCGGTCGCGAGCTTGGTGACGACGACGATCTCGCCCGCGACGGCCTCGGACTTCGTCAGGAGCTCACCGTCGAAGGGTGCCGCGACGGCACCGGGGCGCACGTCCTCGTCGTGGGCGGCGTGGCCCTCGCCGGTCGGGACACCGAGGAGCTCGAGGTGTCCGGAGACGCGGACCGGGCGGTCGGTGCGCAGGCGCCCCGAGAAGACCCGCACGAGGGAGAGGTGGCCCACGTAGGCGTCGGACCGGGTGTGGACGACCTCGGCGACGAGGGGCCCGTCCGGGTCGGCGGTGATCGCGACGGGCGCGCCCCCGCCCGCCCCGGTGACCGTGGGGAGGGCGTGCAGCCCGGGGTGCGGGAACCCGGCCTCGACGAGGTGGAGCAGCACCCCCACGCCGGCGCCCGTCTCGGCGGAGACCGGGAGCACCGGGTGGAAGGTCCCGTGCGCGACGGCGGTGAGGAGGTCGCGCTCGAGGGTCGCGACGTCGAGCTGCTCGCCCTCGAGGTAGCGGTCCATGAGGGCGCCGTCCTCGGACTCCTCGATGATCCCCTCGACGAGGCCGGGGCGGTGGGTGTCGAAGGCGTCGGCGTGCTCGGGCCCAGCGGGGCGCACCGTGCGCCTCCCGCCGGCGTAGTCGTGGACCTCGCCGAGGAGCAGGTCGGCGATCGAGCTCACCGCGCCCTCGGACCCGGCCACGGGCACGCCGAGCGGCTGCACCCCGGCGCCGAAGTGGGCCCGGCAGTCGGCCAGGGTCGCCTCGAAGTCGGCCTCGCGGGCGTCGAGCTGGGTGACGACGACCGCCCTCGGCATCCCGACGAGCGCGCACTCGTGCCACAGGGAGCGGCTCTGGGCGTCGGCACCGTCAGCGGCCGAGACGACGAAGAGGGCGGCATCCGCCGCCCTCAGCCCCGCCCGCACCTCCCCGACGAAGTCGGGGTGACCCGGGGCGTCGAGGAGGGTGAGCACCACCCCTCCCGTGGCGACGGTCGCCGCGCGCAGGCCGGTCGTCGGCTCGGTGCGACCCCGCGACGGCCGCCCCGCGCCGCACTGGTCGACGACATGGTCGAACAGCCGTGACTTCCCCGAGCCGCTCGGTCCGACGAGGACGACGTTGCGGATGCCGGTCGTGCCACGGACGGAAGGGGCCGCTGTGCCGCTCATGGGGCCACCTTTCTCCTCCGGGGCGCGTCGCACAAGCGGCCGGGAGCGGGTCGGTGGCGCGGGACGTCGGGCCGCCCGCACTACGCTGGGCGGACCATGCTCAACCGATACGCGCGCGCCTTCTTCACCACGGTGCTCAGCCCCGTCGCCCGGCTGCTCGTGCGGCTCGGGATCAGTCCCGACGTCGTCACGGTCATCGGGACGCTCGGCGTGTGCTTCGGCGCGCTGGTGTTCTACCCGCGCGGCGAGTTCCTCGTCGGGACCCTCGTCATCACCGCGTTCGTCTTCTCCGACACCATCGACGGGATCATGGCGCGGCAGATCGGCCGCTCCGGGAGATGGGGCGCCTACCTCGACTCCACCCTCGACCGGGTCGGTGACGCGGCGATCTTCGGTGGCCTCGTCCTCTGGTACGCCGGCGACGGCGACGAGGCCTCCATGGCCGCCCTCGCCCTGGCCTGCCTCATCCTCGGCAGCGTCGTGTCGTACGCGAAGGCGCGTGCCGAAGGGCTCGGGATGACGGCCGACGTCGGGATCGCCGAGCGCGCCGAGCGGCTCGTCGTCGTCCTCGTCGCGACCGGCTTCACCGGACTGCTCGACCTGCCGACCCTCTTCCTCGGGGCCGTCCTCGGCCTGCTCGCCGTCGCGAGCCTCGTCACCGTCGTCCAGCGGATGCTGGCCGTGCGCCGGCAGGCCCTGGGCGCCGCGTGAGCCGGGTCCTCCCCGCGGTCGGTGACGCCCTGGCCCTGGCCGGCCACCGGATCGGCTGGGGGGTCGTGCGCCGCCTGCCCGAGCGGGCCGCGTACCGCGTCTTCGAGGTCGCGGCCGACGTCACCGTGGCTCGCGGCGGGGCGGCGCGGATGCGGTCGAACTACGCCCGGGTCCGCCCCGACCTCGACGACGCCGCGCTCGACGCCCTCGTCAAGGACGGCATGCGGCGCTACCTGCGCTACTACTGCGAGGCCTTCCGCCTCCCTGACCTCGGCCCCGACGACATCGTGGCCCGGGTGCGCGCCGAGGGCGACGACGCCATCCGTGCGGTCATCGACGGCGGCGGCTCGGTCGTGGCGTTCCTCGGGCACCTCGGCAACTGGGACCTCGCCGGCGCGTGGGGGACGACCAACCTCGGTCCGGTGACCACGGTCGCCGAACGGCTCGAGCCCGAGGAGGTCTTCGAGGAGTTCCTCGCCTTCCGCGAGGGCCTGGGCATGACGATCATCCCGCTCACCGGCGGGGTCAACCCGTTCCCCGCCCTGCGCGAGGCGGCGCGCCGACCTGGGATCATCCCGCTCCTCGCCGACCGCGACCTCACGGCCAGGGGCGTCGTCGTCGACTTCTGTGGCGAGCCCGCCCGGATGGCTCCCGGTCCCGCCCTCCTCGCCCTCACCGAGGGTCGCCCGCTCCACCCGGTCTCGATCCGCCACGAGCGCCGCGGCCGCGGCTGGGGGATCGTCATCACCTTCCACCCGGCGGTCGAGGTCCCCTCCGCGGGCACCACCCGCGAGCGCGTGACGGCGATGACGCAGCAGTGCGCCGACGTCCTCGGCGCCGCGGTGCACGAGGACCCCGCCGACTGGCACATGCTCCAGCGGGTCTTCCTCGCCGACCTCGACCCCGCACGGCTCACCTCCGAGGAGGCCGCGCGGTGAGGATCGGGATGGTCTGCCCCTACGCGTGGGACGTCCCGGGCGGGGTGCAGTTCCACGTCCGCGACCTGGCCGAGCACTTCCTCGCGCAGGGCCACGAGGTTCAGGTCCTCGCGCCCGCCGACGACGACGCCGTCCTGCCCGACTACCTCACGTCGTGCGGCCGACCCGTCGCGGTGCGCTACAACGGCTCGGTCGCGCGCCTGACCTTCGGACCCGTGACCTCGGCCCGGGTGACCCGGTGGCTCGAGGCCGGCGACTTCGACGTCCTCCACCTCCACGAGCCGGTGACCCCGTCGGCGTCGGTGATGGCGCTGTGGGCCTCGACCGAGCCGGTCGTCGCCACCTTTCACACGTCGACGCCCCGCTCGCGCGCGATGCACTCCGCGCACCCACTGCTGCGCCCGTCGCTCGAGAAGATCCGCGGGCGGATCGCGGTGTCGGAGGAAGCCCGGGCCACGGTGCAGCGGCACCTGCGCGGCGAGGCCTTCGTCATCCCCAACGGGGTCGACGTCGCCCACTTCTCCGACGCCCCACTGGCCGAACGGTGGGCGGGGACGGCGGACCGGCCGACGCTGGCCTTCCTCGGACGGGTCGACGAGCCCCGCAAGGGCCTGGCGGTCGCGTTGCGGGCGCTGCCGGCCGTGCTCGACCGGTATCCGGGCACGCGGCTCCTCGTCGCGGGTCCGGGGGACGCGTCCGACCTGCTCGACGACGCCGACCCGCGGGTCGCGGCGGCGGTCGAGGTCCTCGGCTCGGTCTCCGAACCGGACAAGGCCGCGCTGCTCCGCTCGGTCGACGCCTACGTCGCCCCCCACCTCGGGGGAGAGAGCTTCGGCATCGTCCTCGTCGAGGCGATGGCGGCGGGTGCACCGGTCGTCGCCTCCGACCTCGCCGCGTTCGGTGCCGTGCTCGACGGCGGCCGCACCGGGGTGCTGTTCGAGACGGGGTCCGGCAGTGCCCTCGCCCGGGCCGTCGTCGACCTGCTCGCCGACCCGAGCCGTCGCGAGGACCTCGCGTCCGTGGGCCGTGACCGGGCGCGGGTCTTCGACTGGAGCGTCGTCGCCGAGCGCGTCATGGCCGTCTACGAGACGGTCATCGAGGGGGCCGTCGCCGAGCCCGACGGCTCCGCCCCCCGCGGGCTGTGGGGCCGGCTCGTCCGCGGTGGACCCGGAGGAGGAAGCTGATGGTCGACGTCCTGCAGGTGGCGACCTTCCTCGTCATCCTCGTCATCGGGGTGGCGTGGTACCTCTCGTACTCCGCGGCCCGGCTCGACCGGCTGCACGCCAAGGTCGAGGGGGCCATGTCGGCCCTCGACGCCCAGCTCGTCCGCCGGGCCGAGGCCGCCCTCGAGCTCGCGAACAGCGGCGCCCTCGACCCCGCGAGCGCGCTGCTCGTCGCCGACGCCGCGACCGAGTCGCTCGAGCGGACCACCGAACAGCCGGTCGACGACGACCTCCTCGACGGGCAGCACTTCGGCGGGCGCGAGCACGTCGAGGGCGACCTCAGCGCGGCGCTGCGCGCGGCGCTCGGGGACGACGCCGTCGGGGCCGTGCGGACCCACGAGGACGAGCTCGGCGCGGAGGCGCTCGACCGCCTCGCGGCGAGCGGGCTGCGCGTCCAGCTGGCCCGGCGCTTCCACAGCGACGCGACCCGCGAGGTGCGCCGGGTGCGGCGCAAGACGGTCGTGCGGGTCTTCCGCCTCGCCGGTCACGCCGCGCTGCCCGAGCCCGTCGAGTTCGACGACGACCTGCCCCCCGCGCTGTCGCGCTGAGGGAGGACGGCGGGCCGCGTCGCAGCGGGCCCGGACCGGGGTCGGAGGGGGTCGCGGGCGGA
Source organism: uncultured Actinomycetota bacterium (assembly GCA_963834225.1). Classification (GTDB taxonomy): domain Bacteria; phylum Actinomycetota; class Actinomycetes; order Actinomycetales; family Dermatophilaceae; genus Oryzobacter. The sequence continues at coordinate 65,944 of CAWIAT010000009.1, forward strand.
CCTACACTGGGCGCCATGAGCGAGCAGCAGAACCCCCAGGGCACCGGCACCACCCGCGTCAAGCGCGGCATGGCCGAGATGCTCAAGGGCGGGGTCATCATGGACGTCGTCAACGTCGAGCAGGCCAAGATCGCCGAGGACGCCGGCGCGGTCGCCGTCATGGCCCTCGAGCGGGTCCCCGCCGACATCCGGGCCCAAGGTGGCGTGTCGCGGATGAGCGACCCCGACATGATCGACGGCATCGTCGCGGCGGTCTCCATCCCCGTCATGGCCAAGGCCCGCATCGGGCACTTCGTCGAGGCCCAGGTCCTCCAGTCGCTCGGCGTCGACTACGTCGACGAGTCCGAGGTCCTCACCCCGGCCGACTACGCCAACCACATCGACAAGTGGGCCTTCACCGTCCCCTTCGTCTGCGGCGCGACGAACCTCGGCGAGGCCCTGCGCCGGATCACCGAGGGCGCGGCGATGATCCGCTCCAAGGGCGAGGCCGGCACCGGCGACGTCTCGAACGCCACGACGCACATGCGGCAGATCCGCCAGGAGATCCGCCGCCTCCAGAACCTTCCCGAGGACGAGCTGTACGTCGCGGCCAAGGAGCTCCAGGCGCCGTTCGACCTCGTCAAGGAGGTCGCGACCGCGGGCAAGCTGCCGGTCGTCCTGTTCACCGCCGGCGGCATCGCCACCCCGGCCGACGCCGCGATGATGATGCAGCTCGGCGCCGAGGGCGTGTTCGTCGGCTCGGGCATCTTCAAGTCGGGCAACCCCGCGCAGCGTGCCGAGGCGATCGTCCAGGCCACGACCTTCCACGACGACCCCGAGGTCATCGCGAAGGTCTCGCGCGGCCTGGGCGAGGCGATGGTCGGCATCAACGTCGACGAGATCCCGCAGCCCCACCGCCTCGCCGAGCGCGGCTGGTAGCAACGGGCAGGGGCGGCTCAGGTGACGGTGGAGCGGGCGCGGAACTCGTCGCGCTCGTACTCGCGACCGTCGAGGACCGCCCGCAGGTGCTCGGTGGCGCGCAGCACGTCGGCGTGGGTGAGGTAGAGCGGCGCGAAGCCGAGACGCACGATGTCGGGCTCGCGGAAGTCGCCGACGACCCCGCGCGCGATGAGCGCCTGGACGACGCCGTAGGCCTCGGGGTGGCGCACGCTGACCTGCGACCCGCGCCGCTCGGGCTCGCGCGGCGTCGCCACGTCGAGCTCGGGGGCCAGGGCGTCGAGGCACTCGAGGAAGAAGCCGGTGAGGGAGAGGGACCGCTCGCGCGCGTCGGCCACCGACATGCCGTCGTACGCTCCGAGGGCGGCCTCGAGCGCGAGGACGCCGAGCACCGGTGGGGTGCCGACGCGCCCGCGGGAGATCCCCGGCGCCGGGACGTACTCGGGCGCCATGGCGAACGGGGTCGCGTGGCCGTTCCACCCGGCGAGCGGCTGGTCGAAGTCGTCCTGGTGCCGGTGGGCGACGTAGAGGAAGGCCGGGGCGCCCGGTCCGCCGTTGAGGTACTTGTAGCCGCAGCCGACGGCGAGGTCTGCCTCGTGGAGGTCGAGCCCGACGTCGATGACACCCGCCGAGTGGCAGAGGTCCCAGCAGGCGAGGGCTCCGACGGCGTGGGCTGCTCGGGTGATCGCCGCCAGGTCCCACAGCTCGCCGGTGCGGTAGTCCACCGAGGAGTACGACACGAGCGCGAGGTCGTCACCGAGCTCGGCGATGCGGGCCACGGCCGCGTCGGGGGCCACCCGTTCGACGACGACGCCCGCGTCGCGGGCCGCGGCATCCGTGACGTAGAGGTCGGTGGGGAAGGAGCCGGGGTCGGTGAGCACGACCCGGCGCCCCGGGCGGAGCCGGACCCCGCCGACGACGGCCTTGTAGAGGTTGATCGACGTCGAGTCGGTGACGACGACCTGCCCGGCCGCTGCCCCGATGAGGCGCCCCACCCGGTCACCGACGCGCGTGGGGGCCTCCCACCAGCCGGCCTCGTTCCAGCTCGCGATGAGCCGGCTGCCCCACTGGCGGTGCACGACGTCTGCCACGGCCTCGGCCACCCCGGCCGGCAGCGCCCCCAGGGAGTTGCCGTCGAGGTAGACCACACCCGGCGGGAGGCGGAAGCGGCCGCGCAGGTCGGACCCGGCGTGGGTGGCGTCGAGCGCTCGGGCCCGCTCGGTCAACGATGACGACATGCCCTGACCGTACTGCCCGTCCCCTCGGGCGGTACCGGCCCCGCCACCTCGGCAGTACGCTCGGCGCAGGAGGCGCCGATGGGGTCCGACGGGGTCGCGGAGGCCCGCGAGGCCTACGCCGCCGGTGACTGGAGGACCGCGCGCGCCCTGCTCGAGCGGGCGCACGCCGATGCGGCGCTGCCCCCCGACGACCTCGAGCTGCTGGGCCGTGCGGCGTGGTGGCTCGGCGACACCGCGACGTCCCGCGAAGCGACCGAGGACGTGTACCGTGCTCGGCTCGGCGGGAGCGACCCCGTCGCGGCGGCGGCCCTGGCCCTCGAGCTCGCGCTGTCGTGGTCGACCGAGGGCGACGTGGTCATCGGGCAGGCCTGGCTGAACCGGGCACGGCGGCTGCTGCGCGAGGTCGACGCGACCCCGGTGCACGGCTACCTCGTCTACGTCGACGCCCTCCTCGCGTGGGAGCTGGAACAGGATGCGGCGCCCGCGACCCGTGGGGTCGAGGTCCTGCGCGAGCTGTCCTCCCGTTTCGACGACGACGCGATCGAGGCGCTGGCCCTCGTCCTCTCCGGCCTGGCGTCGCTGTGGACCGGTCGCACGGCCGAGGGGTTCGGCGACCTCGACGAGGCGATGCTCGCGGTCCTGTCCGGGACGTTGCCGCCACCGTGGGCCGGCGACGTCCACTGCACCGTCATCCACCTGTGCCACGAGCTCGGGGACCTGGCCCGGATGCGGGCGTGGACCGACGCCCTCCAGAGATGGTCGGCGCCGCTGTCCGGGACGTTCCTCTTCGCCGGCGTGACCCGCGTCCACCAGCTCCAGCTGCTCGCCGCCGAGGGGCAGTGGGACCTCGTCGAGCGGGAGGTCGCCGACCGCAGCAGGGAGCTCGTCGGCTCCCACGGCTGGGTCGCGGGGGAGGGCTACCGCGAGCTCGGCGACGTCCGGCGGCTGCGCGCCGACGCGGGCGGGGCACGCTCGGCCTACGAGCGAGCGTGGGACCTCCAGGTGATCCCGCAGCCGGGGCTCGCCCTCCTCGACGAGGCAGAGGGCCGGCCGGCGGCGGCCCTCGCCGACCTGCGGTCCGCTGCAGCCGAGGCGGGGCGGGTCGGCCGCGCCCGCCTGCTGCTGCCCACCGTCGAGGTCGCGCTGCGGGCGGGGGACATCGTCCTCGCCGAGGCCGCGTGCACCGACCTCGCCGAGACCGCCGACCTCCACGACACCCCCGGCCTGCGGGCCTGGGCCGACCACGCCGCCGCGTGCCTGCTGCTCCACCGGGGCGAGGTCGACCAGGCCCTGGTCCGCCTCGAGGCAGCCGCCGCGGTCTACCGCGCGCAGCGCTGCCGGCACGCCACGGCCCGGGTCCACGAGCTCCTCGCCCGGGTCCGCGACGGCCGCGGGGAGGAGTCCCTCGCCGCGGCCGAGCGGGCGACGGCCCGGGCCATCTACGAGCGGCTCGGCGCCGTGACGGACCTCCGCAGGATGGCCCCGCACCGCCCGCCGGGCGGCCTCACCGAGCGGGAGCTCGAGGTGCTGCGCTGCGTCCTCACCGGTGCGAGCAACCGCGAGGTCGCCACGGCCCTCGTCATCAGCGAGAAGACGGTCAGCCGCCACCTCGCCAACATCTTCGCCAAGACCGGGGTGTCGAGCCGGACGGCGGCCGCGGCGTGGGCCCGCGAGCACGGCATCGAGGCCGCCGCCGCGGCGCCTGCACGAAACACCCCATGAGGGCCCCGGACGGTTGCGCCATCCGCCCGACGCGGCCCCCCGACCTGCGCTCCTACCGTCGAGGGACCGGACGGCAGCACCGCCGTCCGGGCCGAGAGGAGCCAGCCATGACCACCGACACCACCACCACCCGAGCGACCAGCGACACCACCTCGACACCGACCGTCGAGCCCGCGACCGAGGGCGGTGTCCTCGACCGCCTCGTCCAGGTCCTCGAGGACGGCGCCACCGCCGTCCTGCTCGGGATCGGGTACGACACCGGGCTGTTCGAGGCCCTCGCCGACCTCCCGCCGGCCACGAGCCGCCAGGTCGCCGACGCCGCAGGGCTCGACGAGCGCTACGTGCGCGAGTGGCTCGGCGGGATGGCCTGTGCCGAGGTCGTCGAGTACGACCCGGAGCCGGCCACCTACGCGCTCTGCCCCGAGGTGCGGCCCTTCGTCACCGGCCCGGGGCCGGACAACCTCGCCCGGACGATGCGGATGGTGGCGCTCATGGGTGCCGTCGTCCCCAAGGTCGTCGAGTGCTTCCGCCACGGCGGCGGGCTGACCTACGAGGACTACCCCGGGTTCCACGAGGTCCAGGCCGATGACAGCGGCGCCGTCAACGACGCCTCGCTCATCGACACGATCGTCCCCCTCACCTGCCTCGTCGACCGGCTGCACGCCGGGATCGACGTCCTCGACGTCGGCTGCGGCCAGGGGCACGCCGTCAACCTCCTCGGCCGCGGCTTCCCGCGCAGCCGGTTCACCGGGTACGACTTCAGCCCCGATGCGCTCGTCGCCGCCCGGGCCGAGGCCGCGTCCTGGGGCCTGACGAACGTCGCCTTCGAGGAGCACGACGTCGCGGAACTGCCCGAGGGAGCCTTCGACCTCGTGACGGCGTTCGACGCCATCCACGACCAGGCCCACCCGGCGACGGTCCTCACGTCGATCCGCCGGGCCCTGCGTCCCGACGGGACCTTCCTCCTCGTCGATGTCAACGCGTCGAGCCGTCTCGAGGACAACATCGCCCTGCCGTGGGGGACCTTCCTCTACGCCGCCTCGACGCTGCACTGCATGTCGGTGTCGCTCGGTCAGGGCGGAGAAGGGCTCGGCACGGTGTGGGGCGTGCAGCTCGCCGAGCAGATGGTCCGCGAGGCCGGGTTCACGCAGCTCGTGCGGCACGAGCTCGAGGAGGACCCCTTCAACGCCTATGTCGTCGCCCGTCCCTGAGCCGTGCGGGCGGCCCCACCGTCATCGGGGCACCCGGCACCCGCGGGCAGGGCCATGAGGAGCAGGGGCAGCCGGCCCTCGGGGAGCCACGGCGGCCGGACCCGCCCGACCTCTCGCCACCCGTGACGGCGGTACAGCTCGACCGCGCGCGGCGTCTCCTGCACGACGTCGAGGACGGGCAGCCGGCCCAGCGTCCGGGCCCGCTCCACCGCGGTGGCCAGCAGCCGGCTCCCGACGCCCAGCCCGGCCCGCGCCGGGTCGACGAACAGGACCCCGACCGCGGCCATGGCGGCGGGCTCGGCGCCCGTCCCCGCCACCCACGCGTCGGTGTCCCAGCCCGGACCGAGGTCGAGGAGGGAGACGTGTCCCACGACCCGGCCGTCGGCGACCGCCACCCAGGCCGCCAGCTCCGTGGTCCGCACGACGAAGTCCTCGGTGGGAAAGGGGAGCGGCCAGCGCACCGGGTACCCCGACCCGGCCTGCTGCTCGCCCAGGAGCCGGACGAGGTGGGGGACGTCGGCCGCGGCCCGTGGCCGCACGGTCACGGGGTCGTGGCGCACCCGGGAAGCCTAGTGGCGCGGGGTCGAGGCGACCCGACGCGCGAGCCTTCGCGCCCACCCCTGGCAGCGCCTTGTCGCAGGTGGTGGGCCTGCCGCCGAACGACGCCTGACATCGGCCGTTCGTGTGAACCTGCGCCAACTCGCTGACGGAGCGCCCGTGGGCACCCACACTCTTCCCATGAGCACGTGGGTCGCCACCGGGACGCCGAAGGGCTCCCGTGCGCGCTCGGTCGACCACCACGCGGCGCTCGAGCTGGCCCGATCCCAGATCCGCACCTCGCAGACGCCGGACTACGACCCGGACGTCATCACCGAGCTCCAGGCGAGCGCGACGGACGCCGGGTGGGTGGACGTGCTGCTCGTCACCGACTACGTCCGCCTGCTGGCGAGCGAGCACGACCCCGACGAGGCCACCGGCCTCCACGCCGCCCTGCTCGACCGGGCCCGGGCCGCGGGAGACCCGGTCTACGAGGCGCTGGCGCTGGGGCAGGGGGCCACGGCCGTGATGTGGGGCCACCGGGCGCGGCTCGACTCCGACCGCGACCTCGCCCGCGCGACCGTGCTGCTGCGGGACGCGGCCCCGGGGCACAAGATGCTGGGCTCGGCCCACGTCGAGTGCGCGACGGCCTACCTCGACCGTGACATGTGGGACCTCGCGCTGGAGCACACCTCGGCGGCGGCCGCCCAGTGGGAGACCGACGAGCACGACGTCGAGCGGATGGGGACCCTGCTCTACAACCGGGCCGAGATCCACCTGCGCCGCCTGTGCGTCATGCGCCAGGCGGGCCCCTCGGCCGAGCTCGCCGAGTTCGGCGACCGGGCCCGGTTCGCGGCCCAGCACGTCCCGATCGAGGCGATCCCCGAGAGCTGGCGGATCGACGTGCACATCTTCGAGAACCTCGTCGACGCGATCGCCCCCCCGGCGACGGGCGAGCCCCGGGCGCTGGCCCACGGTGAGGGGACCGACTTCGCGACCTACGTGGCCCTGGCCCGGTCCTTCGTGGAACCGGAGGCCGCCGAGGCGCGACGGTACCTGGCCGAGGCCATCGACGCGTGGGACCGCGTCCGCCACCCCGAGCTCTTCCTCCTCGCCCTGACCCGCGACGCCGAGCTCGAGGCGGACCAGCTGGGCTTCGACACCGCCGGCCTGCGGGTGGCCCGCGAGCTCGCCCTCCGCCGTCACGAGGCGCGGGTGGCGGGCGTCGAGGCGATGGCGTCGCTGATCCGCGAGGAGCAGATGCTCTCCGAGCACGCCCGCCTGCGGGTCGAGGCCGAGCTCGACGCCCTCACCGGTGTCGCCAACCGCCGGGGCCTCGACGCCCACCTCGAGCTCCTCTCCGACGAGAACCGGGTCGGCCGCGAGGACGAGCGAGCCCTCGTCCTCGTCGACGTCGACCACTTCAAGACCGTCAACGACAGCCACGGCCACGAGGTCGGCGACGAGGTCCTCGTCCGGATCGCCTCGGCCCTGCGCACGGTGGTCCGCGAGAGCGACCTCGTCGTGCGCTGGGGCGGGGACGAGTTCCTCCTCCTGCTCGACACCGACGAGCTCGACGTCGCCGTCCGCCGCTGCCACGCCGTCGCTGCGGCCATCCGCACGGACTCGTGGGACGACCTCGCACCCGGGCTGGGCGTCACCGTGAGCATCGGCCTGGCCATCGGCAAGGTCAGCGCGCTCGACGACCTGCGTGACGCCGCCGACCGGGCCCTCTACCGCGCCAAGGCGCGCGGACGGGACGTCGTGGCCACCTGAGGCCGCCCGGCCCCGGGGCCGTAGCATCCTCGCTCGTGGACCAACAGCCCCTCGTCGGCGTCCTCGCGGTGCAGGGCGACGTGCGCGAGCACCTCGCCGCCCTCGAGGCGTCCGGCGCACGCACGTGCACCGTGCGCCGTCCCGCCGAGGTCGCTGCGGTCGACGGGCTCGTCCTCCCCGGCGGCGAGTCGACGACGATCGACAAGCTGGTCCGCGCCTTCGGTCTCCAGCAGCCACTGCGCGACAGGATCGCCGGCGGGATGCCGGTGTACGGCTCGTGTGCGGGGATGATCCTGCTCGCCGACCGGATCGCCGACGGGCGCCCCGACCAGGAGACCCTCGGCGGCGTCGACATGACCGTGCGCCGCAACGCCTTCGGGCGCCAGGTCGACTCCTTCGAGGAGGACCTCCACATCCGCGAGCTCGGGGGCGAGCCGGTGCGCGCCGTCTTCATCCGGGCGCCGTGGGTCGAGGAGGTGGGCGAGGCCGTGCAGGTGCTGGCGCGTGTCGAGCACGGACCGGCCGCCGGTAGGATCGTCGCCGCGCGACAGGGGAACCTGCTGGTCACGTCCTTCCACCCGGAGGTGACGGGCGACCACCGGTTCCACCGACTGTTCGTCGACATCGTGAGGCAGAACCAGAGGGAGCGTTCATGAGCGGCCACTCCAAGTGGGCGACCACCAAGCACAAGAAGGCGGCGATCGACGCCAAGCGCGGCAAGCTCTTCGCCAAGCTCATCAAGAACATCGAGGTCGCGGCCCGGTCGGGTGGCGGTGACCCCGTGGGCAACCCCACCCTCTACGACGCCATCCAGAAGGCCAAGAAGTCCTCGGTCCCGAACAACAACATCGACAACGCGGTCAAGCGCGGGTCGGGGGCCACGGCCGGTGGGTCCGACTGGGAGACGATCACCTACGAGGGCTACGCCCCAGGCGGGGTCGCCGTCCTCATCGAGTGCCTCACCGACAACCGCAACCGCGCCGCCGCCGAGGTCCGCACCGCACTGACCCGCAACGGCGGGCAGCTCGCCGACCCGGGCTCGGTGTCGTACGTCTTCGACCGCCGCGGCGTCGTCATCGTGCCGAAGTCCGAGAAGTCCGAGGACGAGCTCCTCGAGGTCGTCCTCGAGGCCGGCGCCGAGGAGGTCAACGACAACGGCGAGACGTGGGAGATCGTGTCCGAGGCCACCGACTTCGTCGCCGTGCGCACGGCGCTCCAGGAGGCCGGCGTCGACTACGACTCGGCCGAGGCCTCGTGGGTCCCCAACCTCCAGATCCCGCTCGACCTCGACGGCGCGAAGAAGATGATCCGCGTCATCGAGGCGCTCGAGGACAGCGACGACGTGCAGGACGTCTACGCCAACGGCGACATCCCCGACGACGTCCTCGCGCAGCTCGAGGAGGAGTGAGCGGCGCCGACGCCGTCGCCCTCTGGGACGCGGAGGCCCTGTCCTTCGACGAGGCGCCCGACCACGGCCTGCTCGACCCCACCGTCCGCGACGCCTGGCGCGAGCTGCTGACCGGGGTCCTGCCGGCGGCTCCCGCGCACGTCGTCGACCTCGGGTGCGGGACCGGCACCCTGGCGCTGCTCCTCGCTCAGGAGGGCCACAGCGTCGACGCCCTCGACTTCTCGCCCGCGATGGTCGAGCTGGCCGCCGAGAAGCTCGCGGGGTCGGGGGCCACCGTGCGGCTCGGCGATGCCGCCGACCCGGGGCTCGAGCCGTCCTCGGCCGACGTCGTCCTGTGCCGCCACGTCCTGTGGGCCCTGCCGGACCCCGTGGCCGTCGTGCGCCGCTGGGTCGGGGCGCTGCGCCCCGGCGGCCGGCTCGTCCTCGTCGAGGGCGACTGGGTCACCGGTGCCGGGCTGACCGCCGAACGGTGCGCCGCGATCGTGGGGGAGGCCTGCTCCCGGGTCGAGGTCCGGCACCTGCCCGACCCCGCCCTCTGGGGCCGCGCCGTCACCGACGAGCGCTACCTCGTCGTCGCCCACCCCTGACCCGCGTGTTGCTGCGCCGCCGGTCGGCGGCTGATGTGTAGCGTTGCCTCCGAACAGGTGTTCTAACGCCCGGCCCGCCGGGTGTGCCCCCACGGAAGGCTGCTCGTGCGCGTGCTCGGTGTCGACCCCGGCCTCACCCGGTGCGGCCTCGGCGTCGTCGACGGCCGGCTGGGCAAGGCGCGGATGGTCGCCGTCGGCGTCGTCCGCACCCCCAGCGACGGCGACCCGGGGGAGCGGCTCGTCTACCTCGAGCAGGAGGTCGACGGCTGGCTGGCCCGCTACGCCCCCGACGTCGTCGCCGTCGAGCGGGTCTTCGCCGACTCCAACGTCACCAACGTCATGAGCACCGCCCACGCCACCGCCGTCGCCCTCCTCACCGCGACGAAGCGGGGGATCCCCGTCGTCTTCCACACGCCCACCGAGGTCAAGGCCGCGGTCACCGGCTCCGGTCGGGCCGACAAGGCGCAGGTGACCTCGATGGTGACCCGCATCCTCGGCCTCGACTCGCCGCCGAAGCCCGCCGACGCCGCCGACGCCCTCGCCCTGGCGATCTGCCACGCCTGGCGGGGGGCGCAGACGGCCCGCCTCGAGGCCCTCGCGAAGCAGGCCCGCGGATGATCGCCTCGCTGCGCGGCACCGTGGCCCACGTCGGGCTCGACCACGTCGTCCTCGAGGTCGGGGGCGTGGGGATGCTCGTCCACACCACCCCGGCCACGGCGTCGTCGTGCCACCGGGGGAGCCTGGCGGAGCTGTCGACCAGCCTCGTCGTGCGCGAGGACTCCCTCACCCTCTACGGCTTCGGCGCCCCCGCCGACCGCGACATGTTCGAGACGGTGCAGACCGTCTCGGGCGTCGGCCCGCGGCTGGCCCTGGCCATGCTCAGCGTCATGGGTCCCGACCAGCTCGTCGCGGCCCTGTCGTCCGGCGACGCGAAGGCGCTGACGACGATCCCGGGGATCGGCGCCAAGTCGGCCCAGCGCCTCGTGCTCGAGCTGAAGGACAGGGTCGGTGCCGTGCGCGGCGCCGGCAGCACCCCGGCGGGTTCGCCCACCCCGGTCCGGGGCCAGGAGCCGTGGCGCGGCCAGGTCGCCGAGGCGCTCGTCGGTCTGGGCTGGTCGGCCAAGCAGGCGTCCGACGCCGTCGAGCGGGTCGCCGAGCACGCCCCGGCCGACGCCGAGATCGCCGCGCTGCTGCGCCTGGCGCTGCGAGAGCTCCGCCCGTGAGCGCGTCGAAGAGCTGGGGGAGCGAGGTCCACGAGGCCGACCGCGAGGACGACGGGTCCTTCGAGGTCACCGCCCGGGTGGTCGACGCCGCCGAGAGCGACGACGAGCGGGTCGTCGAGGCGGCGCTGCGCCCGCGCCGGCTCTCCGAGTTCCCCGGTCAGCCGCGGGTGCGCGACCAGCTCGGCCTCGTCCTCGAGGCCGCCCGTCGGCGAGGCAGCCCGCCCGACCACGTCCTGCTGTCGGGGCCGCCCGGCCTCGGCAAGACCACCCTGGCGATGATCGTCGCGGCCGAGCTCGAGCGACCCATCCGGGTCACGAGCGGCCCGGCCATCCAGCACGCGGGCGACCTCGCCGCGGTGCTGTCCTCCCTCGACGAGGGTGAGGTGCTCTTCCTCGACGAGATCCACCGGATGAGCCGCTCCGCCGAGGAGATGCTCTACCTGGCGATGGAGGACTTCCGGGTCGACGTCATCGTCGGCAAGGGCCCCGGCGCCACGGCGATCCCTCTCGAGCTCCCGCCGTTCACCGTCGTCGGGGCGACGACCCGCGCCGGGCTGCTCCCCGCCCCGCTGCGCGACCGCTTCGGGTTCACGGGGCACCTCGACTACTACGACACGGCCGACCTCGTGACGATCCTGCACCGCTCGGCCGGGCTGCTCGGCGTCGAGGCCGACGAGCCGGGCATCGCCGAGATCGCCGGTCGCTCCCGCGGGACGCCCCGCATCGCCAACCGGCTGCTGCGCCGGGTGCGCGACTGGGCCCAGGTCCACGGCGAGGGTCACGTCGACCACCGCGCGGCCCTGGCCGCCCTCGCCCTCTTCGACGTCGACGACGCCGGTCTCGACCGGCTCGACCGGGCGGTCCTCGAGGCCCTGTGCCGGCGCTTCGGCGGGGGACCGGTCGGCCTCTCGACCCTCGCCGTCGCCGTCGGCGAGGAGTCCGACACCGTCGAGACCGTCGCCGAGCCCTACCTCGTGCGCGAGGGCTTCATCGTCCGCACGCCCCGAGGGCGCGCCGCGGCACCGCGCGCCTGGCGCCACCTGGGCCTCGAGCCCCCGCGCAGCGCCCCCCTCCAGGACGCCCTCCCGCTCAGCGGGCCGGACGCCGACCCCGACGACCTCTCGGCGGGCCCGCGCTTTCGCTGACCGAGGTCGGGCACGCCGCGCCCGCCCGCTTCGTTGGTCACCCTCGAACGACTCGCCTAGACTGCACTCTCGGCCCGGCTCGTCCGGGCCGAACCACTGCCTGCTGCGAGCGGGCGACCTGACCCAAAAGGACCTGATTCACCCATGTTCTCCGGCAGCGGCTCCGGCCTCGGCTACCTGCTCATCCTGGCCCTCCCGTTCCTGCTCCTCATCTTCATGATGGTCACGCAGCGGCGACGGGCCCAGCAGACCCAGGCCATGCAGGCCTCGCTCTCGGTGGGGGAGGAGGTCGTGACGACGTCCGGCCTCTACGGCACGATCGTCGCGATCGACGACACGACCGTGACCCTCGACGCCGGGAACGGGGTCCAGCTGCGCTGGGACCGCCGCGCCATCGGCATGCGCGCCACCGAGGTGGCCTGAGCATGGCCGGCACCGCGCCGAAGACGGCTGCGCGCCGCGGCCTGCTCGCGACCCTGATCCTCGTCCTCAGCCTCGGCGGCCTCCTCGCCGGCGCGAACATCTGGTCCGACGGCGGGACCGTGCCCAAGCTCGGCCTCGACCTCAAGGGCGGGACCCAGATCATCCTCGAGCCCAAGACGACGGCGGGTCAGACCGTCGGGGCCGAGCAGCTGAACCAGGCGCGCGACATCATCGTCCAGCGCGTCGACGCCGGTGGTGTCTCGGGCGCCGAGGTCACGACGCAGGGCGACCGCAACATCGTCGTCAGCATCCCCGAGATCCCCACCCAGGAGGTCCGCGACGCGATCAGCCGCAGCTCGCAGCTCCAGTTCCGCCCCGTCCTCGCCCTCGCCTCCGCGGTGCCGCAGCCGACGCCCAGCCCCAGCGGCTCGGGCACCCCCGCGCCCTCCGGCAGCCCGTCGCCGTCCGCGACGCCGACCACCGCGAGCAGCGGCACGCCGACGAGCAACAGCGCGGTCCCCAACGCCCTCGCGACGACCCCGACGCCCACCGGCACCGCGAGCCCCTCGGCCAGCCCCTCGCCCTCCCCGTCCGCCTCCCCGAGCCCGTCGGCCTCCGGTGGCCCGGCCGCTCCGCGCGACCCCACCGACCTCGCCTGGATCACCCCCGAGCTGACCCAGCAGTTCGAGGCGTTCACCTGCGACCCGGCCCAGCTCGACGCCATCGTCGACGACCCGACGAAGCCGCTCATCACCTGCGACGTCGAGGGCTCGGCCAAGTTCATCCTCGGCCCCGTGGCGGTCTCCGGCGACAAGATCAGCGACGCCACCTCGGGCTACCGCACGAACTCGCAGGGTGGGCTGACCAGCGAGGTCGAGATCGCGCTCTCGCTCAACGGTGAGGGCGCCCGGCAGTACGCCGACATCAGCCGCGCGATGGTCAGCCTCCCCGAGCCGCAGAACCAGCTCGCCGCGACCCTCGACTCGCGCGTCATCGTCGCCCCGCGGTTCAACGAGGCGATCCTCGACGGTCGCGCGAGCATCACCGGCGGGTTCACCATCGAGGGGGCCCGCAGCCTGTCCGAGCAGCTGAAGTTCGGTGCGCTGCCCCTGTCGTTCGTCGAGCAGACGAGCATCGACATCAGCCCGACCCTGGGCAGCGAGCAGCTGCGCTACGGGCTCATCGCCGGCATCGTCGGCCTCGTCCTCGTCGTCGTGTACTCGATGTTCCAGTACCGGATGCTCGGCCTGGTCACCGTCGCCTCGATCGTCGTCGCGGGCCTGATGACCTACCTCGTGCTGACGATCCTCGGGTGGTCGCACAACTACCGCCTCGACATGGCGGGCGTCACCGGTGTCATCGTCTCGATCGGCTTCACCGCCGACTCGTTCATCGTCTACTTCGAACGGGTGCGCGACGAGCTGCGTGACGGCCGGTCGCTCGAGGCCGCCGTCCAGACCGGGTGGGACCGCGCCAAGCGCACCATCCTCATCGCCGACGGCGTCAACTTCCTCGCGGCGATCGTCCTGTACGTCCTCGCGAGCTCGAGCGTGCGCGGGTTCGCGTTCACCCTCGGCCTCACGACGGTCATCGACCTGCTCCTCGTCTTCTGGTTCACGCACCCGCTGCTCACCATGCTGGCCCGCCTGCGGTTCTTCCGCGACGGCCACCCGTGGTCGGGCCTGGACCCCCGCCGCCTCGGGGTCGCGCCGGCCACGCGCTACCAGGGACGCGGGCGCTTCACGACGGCGCCGACCGCGACCGTCACCCGGCAAGCCGGCACCGCCGCGAAGGGAGGTGCGGCATGAGCTTCTCCTTCGCCGCACTGGGCAACGACCTCTACACCGGGGCCCGCTCGGTCCCCGTCGTCCAGAAGCGCAACCGCTTCTACGTCGGCTCCGGGCTCCTCGTCCTCCTCGCCGTCATCGGCCTCGTCGTGCAGGGCCTGAACCTCGGCCTCGAGTTCCGCGGGGGCTCGGAGTTCCGCGTCTCCGGGACGCAGACCAGCGGGGACTACGAGCAGACCGCCCGCGACGCCGTCGGCGCCGCCGAGGACCAGCGCGGCGTCAACGTCACGCGGGTCGGCAACGACACCGTGCGCGTCCAGACCGAGCGCCTCTCCCAGGGCGACAGCCAGGCGGTCCGCGGCTCGCTGGCCAAGGCCTTCGGGGTTCCCGACGCCAACGTCAGCGGCACCTTCATCGGCCCGTCGTGGGGCGCGTCGGTGAGCCAGCAGGCGCTGCGGGCCCTCGTCATCTTCATCCTCGCGGTGGCGCTCACCCTGAGCATCTACTTCCGCAACTGGCGGATGGCCGCGGCCGCCCTCATCGCGACCGTGCACGACATGGTCATCACCGTCGGCATCTACGCGCTCAGCGGCTTCGAGGTGTCGCCGGCGACGATGATCGGCTTCCTCACCGTCCTCGGCTACAGCCTCTACGACACCGTCGTCGTCTTCGACAAGGTGCGCGAGAACACGACCGAGGCGTTCGCCAACGGCCGGATGAGCTTCGCCCAGGCGGCCAACCTCGCCGTGAACCAGACGATGGTCCGCTCGATCAACACCACCGTCATCGGCGTGCTCCCGATCGTCGCGGTCCTCATCGTGGGTGCCCTCTTCCTCGGCCCGGGGGTGCTGCTCGACCTCTCGCTCGTCCTCGTCGTCGGCATCATCATCGGCGCGTACTCCTCGATCTTCATCGCGACCCCGGTGCTCGTCTCGCTGCGGCGCAACGACCCCAGGGTCATCGAGCTCGGCAAGCGCGCCGAGCGCCACCAGGCCCGCAAGGCCAAGGACGCGGCGCCCACCGAGGTCACCACCGGCCGCGGCACGGCCACCGATGACGTCGACGGAGCCGCCGGCCCCGGCACCCACGAGGGCGACGACGCGGTCGTCGTCGGTGGGCGCGTGGCCGAGGGCGACGAGACCTCGACGCTCACCGGTCGAGCGGTCCACAAGTACGCGCAGTCGGGGCCGCGCAACCAGCCCCGCCGGCCCCCGAAGTCCAAGCGCTGACCGCGGTGCCGGCCGACCCGTCCGGTCCCGTGACCGGGCTCACCGCCGACGAGGTCTCCCGCGTCGTCGCGGCGAGCCTGCGCGACGTCCCGGACTTCCCGGCGCCGGGCGTGCTCTTCAAGGACGTCACCCCGCTGCTCGCCGACCCGCACGCCTTCGCCGTCGTCATCGAGGCGCTGGCGGCACGGCACCGTGGCGGGGTCGACCTCGTCGCCGGCGTCGAGGCGCGCGGTTTCGTCGTCGGGGCCGCGCTGGCCCACGCGATGGGCACCGGGTTCGTCCCGGTCCGCAAGGTCGGCAAGCTGCCCGGCGAGACCGTGTCGGTCGCGTACGACCTCGAGTACGGCTCGGCCGAGATCGAGGTGCACGCCGACGCCTTCGCCGAGGGCGAGCGGGTGCTCCTCGTCGACGACGTCCTCGCCACCGGAGGCACGGCGGCCGCGGCGTGGGACCTCGTCGAGCAGGTCGGCGGCGAGGTCGTGGCCTTCGAGTGCGTCGTCGAGCTGGCCGTCCTCGGCGGGCGCGCGCGGCTCGCGGGCCGCACCGTGGGCTCGCTCCACGTCGTCTCCTGACCCACGACTAGACTCCGGCCATGGCGGAGGACACCACGACGGCACAGCCCGGGGCCTCGGGCCCCGGGGTGTCCTCGCGGGCCCGCGCCCGGGCCGCCCTCGCCCTCGTCGGGCGCAACCGCCCGCCCGAGAACCCCGTCCTCGAGCCGCTGCTCCAGGTCGTCCGCGGCACCCACCCCAAGGCCGACGTCGCCATCGTCGAGCGCGCCTACGAGGTCGCCGAGCGAGCCCACGAGGGTCAGAAGCGCCGCTCCGGCGACGACTACATCACCCACCCGCTCGCGGTGACGACGATCCTCGCCGAGCTCGGCATGACGCCGACGACTCTGGCGGCGGCGCTCCTCCACGACACCGTCGAGGACACCTCGTACAGCCTCGAGGCGCTGCGCCGCGACTTCGGCGACGAGATCGCGATGCTCGTCGACGGCGTCACCAAGCTCGACAAGGTCACCTACGGCCAGGCGGCCCAGGCCGAGACCGTGCGCAAGATGGTCGTGGCGATGGCCCGCGACATCCGGGTGCTCGTCATCAAGCTCGCCGACCGGCTGCACAACGCCCGCACCTGGCGCTACGTCTCGGTCGAGAGCGCGCAGCGCAAGGCCAAGGAGACCCTCGAGATCTACGCGCCGCTGGCCCACCGCCTCGGCATGAACACCATCAAGTGGGAGCTGGAGGACCTGTCCTTCCAGGCCCTGTACCCCAAGGTGTACGACGAGATCGTCCGCCTCGTCGCCGAGCGCGCGCCCGCCCGCGAGGAGTACCTCGGCGAGGTCCGCAAGGAGGTCGACACCGACCTGCGCTCGGCGAAGATCAAGGCCACGGTCACCGGGCGGCCGAAGCACTACTACTCCGTGTACCAGAAGATGATCGTGGGAGGCCGCGACTTCGAGCAGATCTACGACCTCGTCGCCGTTCGGGTCCTCGTCGAGACCGTCCGAGACTGCTACGCCGCGCTGGGGGCGCTCCACGCGCGCTGGAACCCGGTGCCGGGGCGGTTCAAGGACTACATCGCGATGCCGAAGTTCAACATGTACCAGTCGCTGCACACGACGGTCATCGGGCCGAGCGGCAAGCCGGTCGAGATCCAGATCCGCACCCACACGATGCACCGCCGGGCCGAGTACGGGGTCGCCGCCCACTGGAAGTACAAGGAGGACCCGCGGGCCAAGGGGGCGCCGGTCGGCGGCGTCCAGGCCCACGACGGGCAGACCGGGCCGGTCAACGACATGGCCTGGCTGCGCCAGCTCCTCGACTGGCAGAAGGAGACCTCCGACCCCGGCGAGTTCCTCGAGTCGCTGCGCTTCGAGATCACCGCGAGCGAGGTCTACGTCTTCACGCCCAAGGGCCAGCTGGTCGGGCTGCCCGCGGGGTCCACCGCCGTCGACTTCGCCTACGCCGTCCACACCGAGGTGGGACACCACTGCATCGGCGCCCGCGTCAACGGCCGGCTCGTCCCGCTCGAGAGCCGGCTCGACAACGGCGACGTCGTCGAGGTCCTCACCTCGAAGGCCGACTCCGCCGGGCCGTCGCGCGACTGGCTGTCGTTCGTCCGCTCCGCCCGCGCCAAGAACAAGATCCGGCACTGGTTCTCCAAGGAGCGCCGTGAGGAGATGGTCGAGGCGGGCAAGGACTCGCTGGCCAAGGTCATGCGCAAGCAGGGACTGCCCCTCCAGCGGCTCACCTCCGTCGAGTCGCTCACCGGCATCGCCGAGGAGCTGCGCCTCAACGGCATCGACTCCCTCTACGCCTCGATCGGCGAGGGCCACGTCTCGGCGCAGCACGTCGTGTCGCGGCTCGTGGCGTCGGTCGGCGGCGAGGACGGCGCGAGCGAGGACATCGCCGAGGCCGCCAGCCCCGTCGCCACGCGCCCCTCGGCCCGGCGGTCCGGCGACCCCGGTGTCGTCGTCAAGGGGATGGCCGACGTGTGGGTCAAGCTCGCCCGTTGCTGCACCCCGGTGCCCGGCGACGACATCCTCGGGTTCGTGACGCGCGGCAACGGGGTCTCGGTCCACCGCCGCGACTGCTCCAACGCCGACTCCCTGCTCTCCCAGCCCGAGAAGATCATCGAGGTCGAGTGGGCGCCCACCTCGGGCAGCCTGTTCCTCGTCCAGCTCCAGGTCGAGGCCCTCGACCGGTCGAGGCTGCTGTCCGACGTCACGCGGGTCATCTCCGACCACGGCGTCAACATCCTCTCGGCCGCGGTGACGACCTCGCGCGACCGGGTGGCCAAGCTCCACTTCACCTTCGAGATGGGCGACCCCGGCCACCTCGGGCACGTCGTGCGGGCCGTGCAGCGGGTCGACGGCGTCTTCGACGCGGAGCGCGTCACCGGCGGCGGCCGCAAGGGCTGAGGCGGGCGTCGGCGTGCCGGCGGGGCCCGTCAGCCTCCGAACTCGTCGAGCCCGGCGCGGGCCTGGTCGAGCCAGACCTGCTGCGCCGCGAGGCGGCCCCGGGCCGCCTCGGCCTTCTTCGCGTCGCCCGTGCCCTCGGCAGCAGCGACCTCGGCCTCGAGCGAGGCGACCGACGCCTCGAGCTGCTCGACCATCGAACGGGCCCGGGCGGCCACCTCGGGGTTGCTCCTCTGCCACTTGGTGTCCTCGGCCTCGCGCACGGCGGCCTCGACGCGACGGATCCGCTTCTCGACCCGTTCGAGGTCGCCGCGGGGCACCTTGCCGGCGGCCTCCCACCGGTCCTGGACCGAGCGCAGGGCCCCCTTGGCGGCCTCGAGGTCGGTGACGGGGAGGATCGCCTCGGCCTCGGTGAGCAGGCCCTCCTTGACGACGAGGTTCCCGCGGAACTCCTCGTCCTCGGCGGCGGCGACCTCGTCCTTCGCGGAGAAGAACGCGTCCTGGGCGGCGCGGAACCGCTCCCACAGGGCGTCGTCGTCGGAGCGGGCGGCCCGGCCGGCGGTGCGCCAGCGGTCCATCAGCTGCTTGTAGGCCCGGGCCGTGTTGGCCCAGTCGGTGCTCGTGGCGAGGGCCTCGGCCTCGGCGACGAGCGACTCCTTGGCGCCCTTGGCCTCGGTCCGGGTGGACTCGAGGTCGGCGAACCAGGCGCGGCGGGCCTTGTCGAAGGCGTTGCGGGCGTGGCTGAACCGGGTCCACAGACCCGACTCGGTCGTCTTGTCGAGCTTGGCCCCGGAGCGCTGGTGCTGCTTCCACTGGTCGAGCAGGGCCCGCATCCGCTCGCCGCTCGTCTTCCACTGCGTGGAGCCCGGGGGCTGGGCGGCGATCTTCTCGGCCTCGGAGACGATGGCCTCGCGCTGCTCGGCGGCCTCGGCCCGCGCGGCGGCGCGGTGCTCGGCCTCGTGGGCGCGCTTGGCCTCGAGCCCGGAGCCGACCCGCTCGATCGTGGCGTCGAGCGCCGCGATGTCCCCGACGACGTGGGCCTCGGCGACGTGCTCCCGGAGGGTCTTCAGGCCGTCGGCGACCTCCTTGGCCGAGACGTCGGGGTTGGCGAGGCGGGCCTCGAGGAGGTCGGCCGACGCCGCGAGCTCGTCGTACTTGCGCGCGAAGTACTGGATGGCCTCGTCGGGGGTGGCCCCCGGGTAGGAGCCGACCTCCTTCTCCTCCTCGCCCACGGTGACGAACACGTGGCCCTCGTCGTCGACCCGCCCGAAGCGCGCCGACTCCGAGTGGCTCACCGGCGCCGGCGCCGCAGCCGCGGGGCGCGGATGGACGCGCGCGGCGATGGCGGCCGGCGAGGGGATCGTCGGGCGGGGCGTGGGCTGGTCGTCAGACACGGTCAGGCCTTCTTCTCGGTGACAGCAACCCGGAGGATGCTGATCGGTGCGGCGGGAGCGCCGTCAGTGGGGCTGGAACCACCGGGGGCGACCCCGGCGGCGGCGATGCGGTCGACGATATCCAACCCCTTGCTCACG
Source organism: uncultured Actinomycetota bacterium (assembly GCA_963834225.1). Taxonomy (GTDB): domain Bacteria; phylum Actinomycetota; class Actinomycetes; order Actinomycetales; family Dermatophilaceae; genus Oryzobacter. Next base: position 85,618 of record CAWIAT010000009.1, read on the forward strand.
GTGCCGAACACGGTGTAGCCGTCGGGATCCGGCAGGCTCGAGTCGCCGTAGACGAGGAAGAACTGGCCTCCGTTGCCCTTCTCGGCGTCCGCAGTGCGCGCCATGGCCAGCGTGCCGCGGGCGTAGGCGCCGTCCTCCGGGGCGTTCTCCACGCCGTAGCCGAAGCCCGGGTCGCCCTGCCCGGTGCCGGTGGGGTCGCCGCACTGGAGCACCTTCAGGCCCTCGGACGCGGTGAGCCGGTGGCAGGGGGAGTCCTGCCAGTAGTTCTGCCGGGCCAGCTCGAGGAACGCGGCGACGGCCTGGGGTGCCGTGGTGCCGTCGAGGGTGAGCTCGATGTCGCCGCAGTTCGTCGTGAGCGTGGCGAGGAAGGTCTTCCCCTCGGCGGCCTTCTTGTCGGGGAGCTCGAGCTGGGCGCCGGTGCCGAGGGCGCTCGGTGGCGCCTGGCAGCCGGCGACCGTGGTCGCGGCCGGGGTCGCCCCGGCGTCGTCGCCACCACCGCCGAACCTCATCCCGAGGAAGGCGAGCAGCCCGACGACGACGAGGACGGTGCCCGCCGCAGCCGCGACCCGCACGTTCCTCGCCCGGTCGGCCTGCCGCTTGGCCTGCTTCGCCTGCACCTTCGCGTAGCGACGGCGAGCCCGTGCGCGTTCCTGCTCCTTGGTCACCCGTGGTCCTCCTCTGGGCCGTGACGCCGGTCAGTCTAGGCAGGCGTGCTCGGGCTACGCTCACAGGCGTGCTCGCCGTCGCCTTCCCCGCAGCCGCCTTCGCGACCAACTGCTACGTCCTCGCGGCGGGCCCGGGGGAGGAGTGCCTCGTCGTCGACCCGGGCATCGGGGTCGAGGACACGCTGCGCGAGGTCCTCCTCGAGCACCGGCTGCGCCCCGCCGCGGTGCTGCTGACGCACGGTCACCTCGACCACGTGTACTCGGTGGCCCCGGTCTGCGGGGGCGACACCGCGGCCTACGTCCACACCGACGACCGCTACCGGCTCAACGACCCGCTCGCCCTCCTCGACCCCGGCACGCTCGCGATGATGGAGTCGCAGTTCGGCCGGCGGGCCACCTGGCGCGAGCCCGACCGGGTCGTCGAGGTGACCGACCGCGAGGTGCTCTCCCTCGCCGGCCTCGAGGTCGAGGTGCTCCACGCGCCGGGACACACCGAGGGCTCGGTGATGTTCGGCCTGCCGACCGTGCCCGACGGCCTGCCCGCCGAGGAGGCGCTCGACCGCACGATGGTGAGCGGCGACGTCCTCTTCGCCGGCTCCGTCGGCCGCACCGACCTCGCCGGGGGGAGCGACGCCGCGATGCAGCGCTCGCTGCGCGACGTCGTCCTCCCTCTTCCCGACTCCACGCTCGTCCTCACCGGCCACGGTCCCGCGACGACGATGCGCCGCGAGCGGGCCACCAACCCGTACCTGCGAGGATTGACGGCGTGACGAACGACGCCCGACCCGACCGCGCCGTCGCGCGGAAGGTGACGCCCATCTCGGGGTTCCCCGAGCTCCTGCCCGCCGAGCGGCTCCTCGAGCTGCACTTCCTCGACGTCGTGCGGGAGGTCTTCGAGCTGCACGGGTTCGCGCCGCTCGAGACCCGTGCGGTCGAGCCGGTCGAGCGGCTCCTCGGCAAGGGGGGCGACGCCGACAAGGAGATCTACGGCATCAGCCGGCTCGCGGCGCGCTCGGAGGAGCGCGGCGGGTCCGACGCCGACCTGGGCCTGCACTTCGACCTCACCGTGCCGTTCGCGCGCTACGTCCTGGAGAACGCCGGGAGGCTGTCCTTCCCGTTCCGCCGCTACCAGGTCCAGAAGGTCTGGCGGGGCGAGCGTCCCCAGGAGGGGCGCTTCCGCGAGTTCACCCAGGCCGACATCGACGTCGTCGACGTCGGCGAGCTGGCGCCGCACTTCGAGGCCGAGATGCCGCTCGTCATCGCCGAGGCCTTCCGCCGGCTGCCGGTGGGGGCGTTCCGGATCCAGGTCAACAACCGCCTCGTGCCCGAGGGGTTCTACCTCGGCATCGGGCTCACCGACGTCGCGGGCACCCTGCGCATCGTCGACAAGCTCGCGCGGTTCGGCCCCGAGAAGGTCGCGGACCAGCTCGTCGAGGCCGGGGCCACCGACGAGCAGGCCCGGCTGTGTCTCGCCCTGGCCGACATCCGTTCCGAGGACCTCGGGTTCGTCTCGCAGGTGCGGGCGCTCGGGGTCGCGCACCCGACGCTCGACGCCGGCCTCGAGGCGCTGTCGGCCGTCATGGCCGCCGGGATGGAGCAGGCGCCGGGCACGCTCGTCGCCGACCTGTCGGTCGCACGCGGGCTCGACTACTACACCGGCACCGTCTACGAGACGCAGCTCGTCGGGTCCGAGGACTGGGGCTCGGTGTGCTCCGGCGGGCGGTACGACTCGCTCGCCTCCGACGGTCGGACCACCTACCCCGGGGTGGGCATCTCCATCGGGCTCACCCGGCTCGTCCACCTCCTCGTGGCCAAGCGCGGGTTGACCGCCTCGCGCTCGACGCCGGCTGCGGTGCTCGTGGCGGTCGTCGACGAGGAGTCGCGCGGGACGTCGCGGGCCGTGGCCACGGCGCTGCGCGCGCGGGGGATCGCGTGCGAGGTGGCCCCCAGCGCCGCGAGGTTCGGCAAGCAGATCCGCTACGCCGACCGCCGCGGGATCCCCTTCGTCTGGTTCCCCGGCGCGGGGGAGTCCGGGACCGACCAGGTCAAGGACATCCGCTCCGGCGACCAGGTCGACGCCGACGCCGCCACGTGGCGCTGCCCCGAGGCCGACCTCCGCCCGGGCATCGTCACCCCCTGACCCCGCCGGATTTCGGGGTTCCCCGGAGAACCGGTCCTTCCCACCGGAAGAGTTCCCGTGGCAGGAGCCCCTTTTCGGGGTGCCCCCGAAATCCGCACCGGGGCGTCAGGCGGGGGTGACCACCGTCGGGGGGCGGATGCCGCACTCCTTCAGCTCGAGGACGGCGAGCGCCCGCACGACCTCGGGGTCACCGCGTCGCCAGGCGCCGGCCGGGTCGTGCGACACCTTGGCCAGGCGCGGCATCGGCTGGTTGGCGATGGCGCGCAGGGCGAAGAGGTCGAGGTCGGGCGCCCCGTCGACGAACCGCTGCGCCGCGCCGGCCCGGCGGGCGAAGCGCAGCCGCGCCACGAGCCAGAAGAGCACGACGAGAGCGACCGGCACGGCTGCCGTCACGACCCCGAGGACGACCGCCGTCGTCTCGACCCCCTCGGCGAACGAGGTCCCCGCCGACTCGATGCCCTCGCCGGCACCGGCCGCCGTCCGGAACGGCGCGGCGATCCGGTCGTCGAGGAGCGGGAGGTCGTCGACCGACTCGCCCGCCGACGTCATCGTCGCCCGGAAGCTGCTGCCCGCCTCGGCGAGCTCGCGCCCCGGTGCCGCGAGGGCCGCGACGGCGTCGTGGACGATGCCGCCGACCCACACCCAGAGGACCACCCAGAGGACGACGGACAGGTCGGCGAGGACCTGTCGGGCGCGTCGGACGGGAAGGTCGCTGTACGGCTTCATCGGGGGTCCTCCCGGGGGTGGGGGTGGTGTCGGGCCGGGTCTAGACTCGCATCGCCCTCGACCGGGGGGCGGCAACCGGGCAACGGAGCCCGGTGCACCGACGAGTCAGACAGGGCTTGGACAACCATGAAGGTCGGCATCCCCAGCGAGGTCAAGAACAACGAGTTCCGCGTCGGCATCACCCCCGTGGGTGTCCACGAGCTCGTGCGTCGCGGCCACGACGTGCTCGTCCAGAAGGGCGCCGGGCTCGGCTCCTCGATCACCGACGACGAGTACGTGTCGCAGGGCGCGCGGATCGTCGACGCCGCCGACGACGTGTGGGGCGAGTCCGACATGGTGATGAAGGTCAAGGAGCCCGTCGCCGAGGAGTACCACCGCCTGCGCGAGGGCCTGACCCTGTTCACCTACCTCCACCTCGCCGCCGACGAGCCGCTCACCCGCGAGCTCGTCGACAAGAAGGTCACCTCCATCGCCTACGAGACCGTCCAGCTGCCCTCGGGCCTGCTGCCGCTGCTCTACCCGATGTCCGAGGTCGCCGGCTGCCTCGCCCCCCAGGTCGGGGCGCACTCGATGATGAAGGCGCAGGGCGGCCGCGGCGTCCTCATGGGCGGCATCGGCGGCGTCGCCAACTCCAAGGTCGTCGTCATCGGCGCCGGCGTCGCGGGCCAGAACGCCGCGAACATCGCGCTCGGCATGGGCGCCGACGTCACCCTCCTCGACACCGACCTCGACAAGCTGCGGATGAGCTTCTGGCGCTACGACAACCGCGTCGCCCAGATCGCCTCGTCGGCGATGTCGGTGCGCGACCAGGTCCTCCAGGCCGACCTCGTCATCGGGACCGTCCTCATCCCCGGTGCCAAGGCCCCCAAGCTCGTCACCGACGACATGGTCGCCCAGATGAAGCCCGGCTCGGTCCTCGTCGACGTCGCCATCGACCAGGGCGGGTGCTTCGAGCACAGCCGCCCGACGACCCACGCCGAGCCGACCTTCCAGGTCCACGAGTCGATCTACTACTGCGTCGCGAACATGCCCGGCGCGGTCCCGCACACCTCCACCTGGGCGCTGACCAACGCGACGATGTCCTACGCCATCAAGCTCGCCGACAAGGGCTGGAAGGACGCCTCGGTCGCCGACGACGCCCTTGCGCTCGGGCTCAACACGCACGCGGGCCACATCACCTACGGCGCCGTCGCGGAGGCCTTCGACATGGAGAGCATCACCCTCGCCGAGGCCCTGTCCTGACCGACGCGACCCCGCCGCCGACGGCCCGACCCACGCCCGTGGGCCGGGCCGTCGACGTGTGGCTGACCCACCTCGACGTCGAGAGGGGCGCCTCCCGGCACACCCTCACCGCCTACCGGCGCGACCTCACCCGGTGGACCGCCTACCTCGCCGGCGTCGGCGTCGACCGGCCCGAGGACGTGCGCGAGACCCACGTCAGCGAGTTCCTCGCCCGGCTGCGCGAGGGCGACGCCGACCACCAGCCGCTCGCCGCGTCCTCGGCCGGGCGCACCCTCGTCGCCGTCCGCGGGCTGCACCGCTTCCTCGCGCTCGAGGGCGTCCTCGACGCCGACCCGGCCCGGCGGGTCAGCCCACCCACACCCCCGTCGCGGCTGCCCAAGGCGATCGGGGTGACCGAGGTCGAGCGCCTCCTCGAGGCCGCGTCCGTCGGCGACACCCCCGCGGCGCTGCGCGACCGCGCCCTCCTCGAGGTCCTCTACGGCACGGGGGCGCGGATCTCGGAGGCCACCGGCCTCGACGTCGACGACGTGCTGGGGGAGGACGGGGTCGTCCGGCTGCGGGGCAAGGGTGGCAAGGAGCGCATCGTGCCGCTCGGCTCGTACGCGGCCGAGGCCCTCTCGGCCTGGCTCGTCCGGGGCCGGCCGGCCTTCGCGGGCGCCGGGCGCGGCACCCCCGCCCTCTTCCTCAACACCCGGGGCGGACGGCTCTCGCGGCAGAGCGCGTGGTCGGTGCTGCGCGCCTGCGCCGACCGGGCCCACCTCGAGGGCCACCTGTCCCCGCACACGCTGCGGCACAGCTTCGCCACGCACCTGCTCGAGGGAGGAGCCGACGTCCGCGTCGTCCAGGAGCTCCTCGGCCACGCCTCGGTGACGACGACGCAGATCTACACCCTCGTCACCGTGCAGCGGCTGCGTGAGGTGTACGCGAACAGCCACCCACGCGCCCGGTGATCCGCGGGATGACGCGTCGCCGCTGATAGGGTCGTGCCCGATCAGCGAGAGGCTGACCGAACGCACCACCGGCACCGGGGAGACAAGAGTTGGACACCGAGGCGGCCTTCCAGATCCGCACCGCGGGCCAGGTCGGCCCCACCGGCCGGCCGCTCCCCGACTTCCCGCCCCCGAAGCCCCTCGCGGCGCACGGGCCGGCGCGCATCATCGCGATGTGCAACCAGAAGGGCGGCGTCGGCAAGACGACGACGACCATCAACCTCGGGGCGGCCCTCGCCGAGGTCGGGCGCCGGGTCCTCCTCGTCGACTTCGACCCCCAGGGCGCCCTGTCGGTCGGGCTCGGGATCAACGTCAACGAGCTCGACATCACGGTCTACAACCTGCTGGTCGAGCGCGGCCACGACGTGCGCGACGTCATCCAGAAGACGAAGGTCGCCGACCTCGACGTCCTCCCCGCGAACATCGACCTGTCGGCGGCCGAGGTCCAGCTCGTCGGCGAGGTCGCCCGCGAGCAGATCCTCGCCCGGGTCCTGCGGCCCGTCATGGACGACTACGACGTCATCATGATCGACTGCCAGCCCTCGCTCGGGCTGCTCACCGTCAACGCGCTCACCGCGGCGCACGGCGTCATCATCCCGCTCGAGTGCGAGTTCTTCGCGATGCGTGGCGTCGCCCTGCTCGTCGAGACGATCGAGAAGATCACCGACCGGCTCAACCCGCGCCTCCAGGTCGACGGCATCCTCGCGACGATGTACGACGGGCGCACCCTGCACTCGCGCGAGGTCGTGGCCAGCGTGGTCGAGCACTTCGGCGACGACGTCCTGCACACCGTCATCTCGCGCAGCGTGAAGTTCCCCGACGCCACGCTCGCGGCCGAGCCCATCACGACCTACGACGGCTCGCACAAGGGGGCCGATGCCTACCGGCAGCTCGCCCGCGAGCTGATCGCGCGCGGTGGGGCGGCCTGAGCCGATGACGAGCACCCCCGCTGATCCCGGGGGCGACGAGCCGCCGGTCGTCGGGCACGACGTCACGCCGGGCGGCGTCCTCACCCGCAGGCCTCCCGCCACGGCCTTCGAGGTCAGCCTCGAGAACTTCAGCGGCCCCTTCGACCTCCTCCTCGGGCTGATCAGCAAGCACAAGCTCGACATCACCGAGATCTCGCTCGCGACCGTCACCGACGACTTCATCGCGCACATCCGCACCGAGCGGGCCAAGCCCGACGGGTGGGACCTCTCGCAGGCCTCGGAGTTCCTCCTCGTCGCCGCGACGCTCCTCGACCTCAAGGCCGCTCGGCTGCTGCCGCAGTCGGGACCCGAGGACGAGGAGGACCTGGCCCTCATCGAGGCGCGCGACATCCTCTTCGCGCGGTTGTTGCAGTACCGCGCCTTCAAGGACATCGCGCACACCTTCGCCGAGCGGATCGCCACCGCCGGCCGGCGCTACCCCCGCACGGCCTCGCTCGAGCCGCACGTCGCCGCCCTGCTGCCCGAGCTGGTCATGACCGTGACCCCCGAGCAGCTGGCGATGCTCGCCGCCCGGGCGCTGGTGCCCAAGCCGGTGCCCACCGTGGGGCTGGGCCACCTCCACGCCCCGCAGGTCAGCGTCCGCGAGCAGGCCGTCGTCATCGGCGACCGGCTGCGCCGCGAGCGGGTCGCCTCGTTCCGCAGCCTCGTGGCCGACGCCGACTCCACCCTCGTCGTCGTGGCCCGCTTCCTCGCGCTGCTCGAGCTGTTCCGCGACGCGTCGATCTCCTTCGAGCAGGCCGAGGCCCTCGGTGAGCTGACGGTCCGGTGGACCGGGCCCGAGGAGGGCGACATCGAGGTCACCGACGAGTTCGACGAGCCGGACCCCGATGACGAGCCGCACCCCGATGACGACCCGCCGCCGGCCGCCGACCTGCAGACCGCACCCGAGGAGAACCGCGATGAGTGAGCACGAGCCCCCGCCCGGCGACGAGGCGGGCGGGCCGGTCCAGCCGGTCGAGCCGGTCGAGCCGGTCGAGCCCGCGGTCGCGGAGGAGCAGCTCGCCTTCGACGTCGCCGACTTCCCCGGCGGGATCCACGGCGCGCTCGAGGCCGTCCTCATGGTCGTCGACGAGCCGGTGACGACCGTGTCGCTGGCCTCCGCGCTCGAGCAGCCCGTCGCCGACGTCGAGGCGGCGCTGGCCGACCTCGAGGAGGGCTACACGGCCCAGCACCGCGGCTTCACGCTGCGCCAGGTCGGTGGCGGCTGGCGGATGTACAGCCGCCACGAGTACGCCCCGGTCGTCGAGCGGTTCGTCCTCGACGGCCAGCAGGCCCGGCTCACCCAGGCCTCGCTCGAGACGCTCGCCGTCATCGCCTACCGCCAGCCGGTGTCCCGCCAGCGGGTCGCTGCCGTGCGCGGCGTCAACGTCGACGGGGTCATCCGCACCCTCCTGACCCGCGGCCTCATCGAGGAGCTCGGGCACGACCCCGAGTCCACCGCGACCCTGTACGGCACCACGTCGTCCTTCCTCGAGCGCCTCGGGCTGCAGAGCCTCGACGACCTGCCGGCGCTCGCCCCGTACCTGCCAGAAGTCGACGTGCTCGACGAGATCGCCGAAGGAGGCCGAGGATGACACCCCCGACCAGTCGTGGAGGAGCATCGTCCGGCAAGGACGGCGGCCGCGGCCGCAAGCCCGCGAGGGGCGACAAGCCCGGGAAGGGCGCCAAGCCGGGAAGGCCCGCGAAGGGACCCCGGCCCGCCGGTGGTGCCGGCAAGGGCACCCGCGACCACCGCTTCGGCGTCGGCACGACCCGCCCGAGCCAGCCGACCCAGCCCAAGGCGCCGCCGACCCGTGCGGTCGTCGACGTCCACGACCCCGACGGCGTCCGGCTGCAGAAGCTCCTCGCCGCGGCCGGCGTCGGGTCGCGCAGGGTCTGCGAGGACCTCATCACCCAGGGCCGCGTCGACGTCGACGGCCAGGTCGTCACCGAGCTCGGCGTCCGGATCCGCACCAACCAGACCGTCCACGTCGACGGCGTGCGCGTCCAGCTCGACGAGTCGCGGGTCTACCTCGCGTTCAACAAGCCGCTCGGCGTCGTCACCTCGATGAGCGACGAGCTCGGCCGGGTCGACATCGGCGACTTCGTCGCCAACCGCAAGGAACGCCTCTTCCACGTCGGGCGCCTCGACGCCGACACCGAGGGGCTGCTCATCCTCACCAACGACGGCGAGCTCGCGCACCGGCTCCAGCACCCGCGCTACGGCGTCCTGAAGACCTACCTCGCCCAGATCCCCGGCCCGGTCCCGCGCGACATCGGCCGCCGGCTGCGCGAGGGCATCGAGCTCGAGGACGGGCCGGTGGCGGTCGACTCCTTCAAGATCGTCGACTCCGCCCCGGGCAAGGCCCTCGTCGAGGTCGTCCTCCACGAGGGTCGCAAGCACATCGTGCGGCGGATGCTCGCCGAGGTCGGCCACCCGGTCATCACCCTGGTGCGCACCCAGGTGGGCCCGATCCACCTCGGTGAGACCAAGGTCGGCAAGTGGCGCAACCTCACGACGGCCGAGGTGGCGGCGCTCTACTCCGCCGCCGACCTGTGACCTCGGTCCACGTCGTCGGCACCGGGCTGGTCGGGACCAGCCTGGGCCTGGCGCTGTCGCGCCGCGGTGACGACGTGACCCTCGAGGACGCCAGCCCCACCCATGCGGCCCTCGCCCGGGACCTCGGGGCCGGCCGGCTGCCCGACGGCCCGGTCGAGCCCGACCTCGTCGTCGTGGCGACCCCGCCCGACGTCACGGCCGCGGTCGTCGCCGACGTGCTCACCCGCTTCCCGCGGGCCGCGGTCACCGACGTCGCCTCGGTCAAGGGGACCGTCCTCGCCGAGCTCCGCGAGCGCGGCACCGACCTGTCCCGCTACTGCGGGTCGCACCCGATGGCGGGTCGTGAGCGGTCCGGCGCGGTGTCCGGCCGCCACGACCTCTTCGACGGCCGGGCCTGGGTGCTCACGCCCACCGACGAGACCGACCCGTCGGTCACCGAGACGGTGGCGGCGGTCGCCCGCTCGGCCGGGTCCGCCGTCTCGGTCCTCCACCCCGACGTGCACGACGCCGCCGTCGCGGCCGTCTCGCACGTGCCGCAGCTCGCGGCGAGCCTCGTCGCCGCGCGGCTCGAGGGTCTCGACGAGCAGGCGGTCGCCCTCGCGGGTCAGGGGCTGCGTGACGTCACCCGGATCGCGGCCAGCGACCCGCACCTGTGGACCCAGATCCTCGCCGGCAACGCCGCTGCGGTCCGTTCGGTCCTCGCCGACCTGGCAGCCGACCTCGAGCGGGTCGTCGGTGCCCTCGACGAGCTGAGCGCGTCGACCGACGCCCCGGGTGCCCGCGGCACCCTCGCCCGCGCCATCGCGGCGGGCAACGCCGGCCACGCGCGCATTCCCGGCAAGCACGGTGCCGCACCCACGTCGTACGAGACGGTGCGCGTCATCATCCCCGACGAGCCCGGCCAGCTCGGCCGGCTCTTCGCCGACATCGGCGTCATCGGGACCAACATCGAGGAGTTCCACCTCGACCACGGGCTCGGCCAGCCGTTCGGGCTCGCCGAGGTCGACGTCGTCCCCGCCGCCGCGGCCGGGCTGGCGAGCGCCCTCGAGGACCGGGGCTGGCGCCTGCACGGCTGAGGCCACCACTAGGCTGACGCCTCATGACCGCCACCCTGACGATCGCGATCGACGGCCCGTCGGGCTCCGGCAAGAGCAGCGTGTCGAAGGCGGTGGCCCGCCGTCTGGGCGTCGGCTACCTCGACACCGGGGCGATGTACCGGGCCCTGACCTGGTGGTGCCTCGAGCGCGGGATCGACCTCACCGACCTCGAGGCCGTCGCCCGGGCGGCGCGTGACCTGCCCCTGGACATCGGCACCGACCCCGCCGACCCGAGCATCGCGGTCGACGGCACCGACGTCGGCGAGGCCATCCGCACGACGAGGGTGAGCACGGCGGTGTCCGCGGTCGCCACGAACCTCGAGGTGCGGGCCGTGATGCGCACGCTCCAGCGCGACCTCATGGCCCGCGCCGCCGAGCAGACGGGCGGCGTCGTCGCCGAGGGGCGCGACATCACGACCGTCGTCGCCCCCGACGCCCGCGTGCGCGTCCTGCTCACCGCGTCGGAGGAGGCCCGGCTGCGCCGCCGCTCCGCCGAGCTCCACGGCACCGTCGACGCCGACGCCGTCGAGGCGACCCGCGACCAGGTGGTCCGCCGCGACCGCGACGACTCCACCGTGTCCTCCTTCACCGAGGCCGCCGAGGGCGTCGTCCTCGTCGACACGTCCGACCTCGACCTCGACGAGAGCGTCGAGGCGGTCCTCGACGTCGTCGCCGCCGAGACGGCCGAGTGAGGAGCACCCGCCCGGAGACCGGCCGGTGAACGACGTCCCGGCGCCGGCCGCCTGGCGGGCCCGGGCCGGACACGTCGTGGGGCGGGTCCTCGTGCTGCTGCTCTACCGGGCCCGGGCCGTGGGGTCCGCGCGGGTGCCGCGGCACGGGCCCGTGGTCCTGGCCGCGAACCACACCGGCTACCTCGACGGCGCGGTCGTCCTCGCGCTGGCGCCGCGGCCGAGCCACTTCCTCGTCCTCGCCCGGACCTTCGAGGGGTTCGTCGGCCACCTCCTGCGGTGGAGCGGGCAGATCCCGCTCGACCAGGGCCGGGGGGACCGACGGGCCCTCGGTCAGGCGCTCGAGGTGCTGGGCCGCGGGGGAGTGGTCGGCATCTTCCCCGAGGGTGGCCGGGGCCGGGGCGACCTCGCGTCGGCCGGCAAGGGGGTGGCGTGGCTCGCCCTCCAGTCGGGGGCGACCGTCGTGCCGACCGCCTGCCTGGGCACCCGGGCCACCGGTGGGCTCGCGGCGTCGTGGCCGCGCCTGCGGTCGCGGATGGTCGTCGACCTCGGGCTCCCCGTCGTCCTCGACCTGCCGGCGGGGCTGCCCGGTCGGGTGCGCCTGGAGCTGGCGACCGAGCAGATCCGGGCCGCGCTCGACGCGCACGTGCACGCGGCGGCCGACCGCCACGGCATCCCGCTGCCCACCGACGTGCCGCCCGACCTGCTGGACTGACGGCCTGGTGCGGGGGCCGCGCGTGCTCCGCGCGTGGTCCGGGGCACCCCCGGGCGTGGGGGACAATGGAGGGATGAGCACCGAGGACCCCACGATGCAGACCGAGGACCCTGCAGCCGCCGAGCGCGCGCTGCGGGTCGGGCTCGAGGACTTCGAGCTCAGCGAGGAGGACCGCGCCCTCCTCGAGCGCGGCGACGACGCGCTCGACGCCCAGGTCGCGGCCGGACCGCTGCCCGTCGTGGCCGTCGTCGGGCGCCCGAACGTCGGCAAGTCGACCCTCGTCAACCGGATCATCGGCCGCCGCGAGGCCGTCGTCGAGGACGTCCCGGGCGTCACCCGCGACCGCGTCGCGTACGACGCCGAGTGGACCGGCCACCCGTTCACCCTCGTCGACACCGGCGGCTGGGCCATCGACGCCAGGGGCATCCACCTGCGGGTCGCCGAGCAGGCCGAGATCGCCGTCGACCTCGCCGACGTCGTCCTCTTCGTCGTCGACGCCACCGTCGGCGCCACCGACGACGACGAGAACTGCGTCAGGCTGCTGCGCCGCTCCGGCAAGCCCGTCGTCCTCATCGCCAACAAGGTCGACGACCAGCGCACCGAGGCCGACGCCGCGGCCCTGTGGAACCTGGGCCTCGGCCAGCCGTGGCCGGTCTCGGCCCTCCACGGCCGCGGCAGCGGCGACGCCCTCGACGCCCTCCTCGAGGTCCTCCCGGAGTTCTCCGCGATGGGCGGCGCGTACGAGCGCGGTGGTCCGCGCCGGGTCGCGCTCGTCGGGCGCCCGAACGTCGGCAAGTCCTCGATGCTCAACAAGCTCGTCGGCCACGAGCGGGTCGTCGTCGACGACGTCGCCGGCACCACCCGCGACCCGGTCGACGAGATGGTCGAGCTCGGCGGGAGGACCTGGCGGTTCGTCGACACCGCCGGCATCCGCCGCAGGGTGCACCAGACCCGCGGCTCCGACTTCTACGCCTCGCTGCGCACCCAGACGGCCCTCGAGAAGGCCGAGGTCGCCGTCGTCCTCGTCGACGCGTCCGAGACGATCTCCGAGCAGGACGTCCGGGTCATCCAGCAGGTCATCGACGCCGGCCGCTCGCTCGTCATCGCGTACAACAAGTGGGACCTCACCGACGAGGAGCGCCGCCACTTCCTCCAGCGCGAGATCGAGCGCGACCTCGTCCAGATCCCCTGGGCGCCCCGGGTCAACGTCTCGGCCCGCACCGGCCGGCACATGGAGAAGCTGGTTCCGGCGCTCGAGACCGCCCTCGAGTCGTGGGACACCCGCATCTCCACCGGCCGGCTCAACGCCTTCCTCGGCGAGGTCGTCGCCGGGCACCCCCACCCGGTCCGCGGCGGCAAGCAGCCCCGGATCCTCTTCGCCACCCAGGCCGGCACCCGTCCGCCGCGGTTCGTCCTCTTCGCCTCGGGCTTCATCGAGGCCGGGTACCGCCGCTTCGTCGAGCGCCGCCTGCGCGAGGAGTTCGGCTTCGAGGGCACCCCGATCGAGATCTCGGTCCGGGTGCGCGAGAAGCGCTCCCGCCGCTGACCCCACCCGCCGCACCTTTCCCGCCGGATCCCGGAACGTCCAGGTTCGCCCCACATCCTCTGCCCTGCGAACGGGACGGTTCCGGTGCGCAGTGGCCGAGCCGTCCACGAGGCGGGGCGATTGGGTCGGCGCAGCGGGGGTGGGATAAGGTTTCGACGCTCCCGCGAGGGGGCAGCCACGGGCTGTGGCGCAGCTTGGTAGCGCACTTGACTGGGGGTCAAGGGGTCGCAGGTTCAAATCCTGTCAGCCCGACAGCACGGCGAGGGCCGGCTGGAATCGACGGAGTCGACCCAGCCGGCCCTCGCCTCGTGTCCGGGCCCCGGACGCCGGGTGCGGGAAGGGCAGCGGAGGACGAGCACGGCGTCCTGTCGGCCCGACGCCCGTCGCGCGCCGGCCGTTCCGAGAGCCCGGTGCGTAACTCTCGACAAACCTTTGACAGAGTGTCACATCGGAGCGGTCGTGCAACGGGCTCGAGGGCCCCGTTCGCCTACGCTCGGGGGCATGGACGTCGGAACCGCCCTGTCCGCCGTCAGGTCGTCGGAGAGCATCCTCGAGGGGCTGCGGGCCGGTGAGCGGCTCGAGGCCCTGGCCCGCGGCTGCGGTCCGGACGACCTGGGCCTGCTCGTGGCCGCCGCGGCCGAGGGCGACCCCCTCACCGCGGTCGCCGCGGTCCGCGCCCTGGGTGGGCACGGCAGCGAGCGGGCGGCCAGCCACCTCGTCGCCCTCCTCGATGACGACCGGGTCGACGTGGCCGAGCACGCCGTCGAGGCCCTCGGGGGTGTGGCTCCTCAGCCGCAGGCCGTCGCGCCGCTGGTCCGCCGGTGCGCGGCCGGTGGGTTCACGGGGATGCTCGCGCAGCGCACCCTGGAGACATGGGCGGCCGTGGCCCCGGCCGCCGTGCTGGACGGGCTCTCCGCCGCCCTGGCGTCCGAGCACGAGCCCGGAGCCCGCGCCCGGCTCGCGGAGACGGTCGGTCTCGTCCCCGCACCCGCCGCGATCCGGATCCTCGCGAAGGTGGGCATCGACGACGCCGAGGCGACGGTCGTGCGGGCCGCGGCCCTGTCCGGCCTGGGCGACCTCCTCGCCGACCCGGGATGCCGCGACGCCCCGGAGGCGACGGCCGCCCGAGCGGCCCTGGCCGCCGTGGCGACCTCGACCGAGCCCCTGGCCACGGTCGCCACCCGTGCCTGGGCCGACGCCCACCCTCCGGCACCAGCGCAGCGACGACCGCACTCCACCAGGCGGTCCGACGGCCTCACCGTCGTGCAGCTCTTCCTCCACGGCGACGTCGACGGAACCCTGCAGCACGCCGGCCGGGGTGACACCGGGGGGATCGCCACCCTGCTCGTGCACCTCGGTGACGCCCTGCTGCGCCAGGGGTCGCGGGTGGCCCGGGTCATCACCGTCTCGGGCCGCTGGGGTGACCTCTCCACCGTGGCGGCGGCGACCACGACGACCAGGGAGGACGCACGCCCGGACGACCTGGCAGCACCGGGCCACCACTACGTGCGGGTGCCGCTGCGCCAGGCGTCCACCGGGATGTCGACCTCGTGGACGCGCCGGGTCGAGGCGCGCCGCGGCATCCGCCGCGTCCTGCGAGCCGCGGGGACGGTCGACGTCGTGCACCTGCGGATGGCCGACGTCGGGTCGATGGTCGCCGCGGAGGTGGCCGCCGAGCTCGGCATCCCGGTCGTGCTCACCATGGCGCCCGACCCCCAGGCGCTCATCGCGGCGCGGGAGGCCGCCGGCACGCTGACCCGCGCCGGGTTCGGTGCGGCCGACGCCGTGGAGCACCTCTGGTTCCGCGACCGGCTGGTGCGCCGCCTCGCGGAGCAGGCCGAGCACCTCGTGCTCTTCCCCCGACCGGACATCGAGCGAAGCATCGCCCGCCTCGTCGGCATCGACCTGTCGGCGCACCCGGAACGGGTCCGTGTCGTCGGGGAGGGGATCGACGTCGCGGCCCTCGGCCTCGTCGCGCGGGAGGTGTGGGGTGACGTACCGCGGGGCCCGGCCACGACCGCCGCGCTCGACGACCTCGCCACCCTGCTCTCCCGGCTCTCCCCGGAGCGCAGGACGCTGCCCCTCGCGGTGTCGGTGGGCCGGCTGGCCCCGGTCAAGGGCATGGCGACCCTCGTCGACTCCTGGCTGTCCGACGAGGAGCTGCGCCGTCGGTGCAACCTGCTGGTGATCGGCGGCGAGCTCGACGACCCGAGCCCGGAGGAGGCGGCCGAGCTCTCCCGCATCCGTGACCTGCTCGCCGCCGACGCGTCCGGCGGAGCCGGGGTCCTGCTCGCAGGTCACCGCCCCAACGCCACGGCCTCGGCGTGGCTGGCCGCCGCGCAGCAGGGCACCCCGGGGACGTCCGCGCCCGGAGGCGTCTACGTGTGCGCCAGCCTCAAGGAGGAGTTCGGCATCGCGATCCTCGAGGCGATGACCGTGGGGCTGGTCGTCGTCGCCCCCGACGGCGGCGGTCCCGCGACCTACGTCGACGAGGGCGTCACCGGCATCCTCACCGACACCGCGCGGCGCCAGGAGCTGGCCGCGGCCCTGGGTCGAGCCCTCGACCTCGCGGCGTCACCGGGAGCCGCGCTGCGCCGTCGTCGGTCGCGCGCCGTGGTCCGCGAACGCTTCGGCATCGACACGATGGCCGGCGCGGTGTCGGAGGTCTACGTGGAGGTGGCGTCGGCCCACGGCGAGCCCGGCCGGATCGCCGCCACGCCGTGACCCTGCTCGTCATCAGCCCGGACTACGCGTCCCACCTCTACCCCCTGGCGACCCTGGCCACGGCGTGGCGCGACGCCGGGGAGCGCGTCGTCGTCGCCACCGGTGCCGCCACCGACACGGTGGTGCGGTCCTTCGGCTACGAGCGCGTCCACCTGCAGCTCGGCCGCGGCTCGAACCCCGGCGTCATCCGCGCGGAGGAGCAGCCGCCGGGGGAGGACGACGCGCTGCGGGGGTTCTTCGACGCCACCCGGCGGGGCGCGGTCGCGGCGCTGGAGTTCCAGGCCCGCGCGCGCCGCGACGACCTGCTGTGGAACGCGGTCGGCGTCGGCCGGCAGGTGCACGACCTCGTCGACACGGTGCGCCCCGACGCCGTCCTCGTCGACCACCTCGCGTTCGGCGCCCGGCTGGGACTGGTCAGCGGCCGCGTCCCGCACGCCGACGTCGTGCTGGGGCATCCCTCCGCGCTCACGGTCGGCGACGAGGTCTACGGGTACCCACCCGCCTGGCCGTCGTGCCTCGCGCCCGACCCGGACGCCCTCGCGGCGCTGCGCGCACTGTGTGTCGACGTCCGCGACGCGTTCACCGCGCAGTGGAACGCCGCGCTCGCCGAGCTCGACCCGCAGGCCGTGCCGAGCACCGACGCGTTCGCCGAGACCGGCGACCTGCTGCTGCTCAACTACCCGCGCCAGCTCCACGAGCCGGAGCGCACCGCGCTCCTGCCGGCACCCACCTTCCTCGGGTCGGCCGTGCGGGAGGAGCCGCCGGACGCGGAGGTCGAGTCGTGGCTGGGCCGCGACGACCGGCCGGTGGTCTACGTCAGCCTGGGCAGCTTCCTCTCCGCCCGAGCCGACGTGCTCGCCGTCATCGCCGCTGCCCTGCGGCCCCTCGACGTCCGGGTGGCCCTGGCCACCGGCTCGGCGCCGCCGGACGAGCTGGGACCGCTCCCCACCGACTGGCTGGTGCGCGAGTTCCTCCCGCAGGTGCGCCTCCTGCGCGACGGTGCGGTCGCCGTGACGCACGGCGGCAACAACAGCGTCACCGAGGCACTGACGGCGGGGCTGCCGCTGCTCGTGCTGCCGCTCTCGACCGACCAGTTCGCCGGCGCGGCCGCCGTCGAGCGCTGCGGGGTCGGGAGCTGCCTCGACCCGAACGCGGCGACGCCGGAGGAGGTCCGCGACGCGGTGGAGTCCCTCCTGCGCCCCGGCGGCCCCCGCGCCGCCGCGGCTGAGCTGGGCGCCGCCCTGCGCGAGGAGTCCGGGCCCCGGCTCGCCCGTGCGGCGGTCGCCACCCGGTGGGGCCCGACCGGGGACTGACCTTCCCCCGCGCGGGCAGCGACCCGCGGGCTGCCTCAGGGGGTGGCGTCGACCGCGCCCCGGTCGGGAGCCAGGACGCGGAGCAGGTCGGCGGCCACGGCCACGGCGATCATCGCCGGCTCCTTGCCGCCGAGGTCGGGGAGTCCGATCGGCGTCCGGATGCGGGCCACGACATCGGGAGCGTGGCCGTCGTCGAGGAGCCGCCGCTCGAACCGGCCCCACTTGGCCGACGACCCGATGAGGCCGATCGTCGCGAGGTGCGAGCACCGCAGGGCGGCGTCGCACAGCGCGTGGTCCTCGGCGTGGTCGTGGGTCATGACGAGCACGTGGGTCCCCGCAGGCACCTGGTCGAGCACCATCTCCGGCAGCGGGGAGTGGTGGACGTGCACCCGCGCGACGGCGTCGGCGAGCCACGGCATCCTCGCGGGGAGCAGCTGCTCCTCGCGCGAGTCGACGAGGTGCAGCTCGAGGTCGTGGCGGCTGAGGATGCGCGCGAGCTCGTGCCCGACGTGGCCCACGCCGAACACGGCGACGCTCGGCACGACCGCCAGGGGCTCGAAGAGGATGCCGACCTCGCCTCCACAGCACTGCCGACCGTGCTCGGTACGCGCCTTGTCGCTCAGCGTGACCGTGAGCTGTTCCGGGGCGCTCACACCGAGTTCGAGGAGGCGCCGGGCCCTCTCGATCGCCGTCTGCTCGAGGTTGCCCCCACCGATGCTTCCCCACGTGTCCCGGGGGGAGACGACCATCTTCGCGCCCGCGTCGCGGGGGGCGTGGCCGCGGACCGAGACCACCGTGACGAGCACCCCGGGCTCGCGCCGGTCGCGCAGGGTCTGGGTGGCCGTGAGCCAGTGCACGTCAGGCTCCCGGTTCCGCGGTGGGCACGAGGTCCTCGGAGGCCGGTTCGAGCGGCGGTGCGCCGGCGGGCGGCTGGTCCGGCACGACCCCGGGGCCGCCCTCGACGACCGCCTCGAGGCCCGGTGGAACGCCCGCACCCCGGGCCTGCTCGACCGCCCAGAAGACCGCCTCGGCAGTGGCGGGGGAGGCCAGGTCGATCGCGGTGCCCTCCGGCCCGAACGCGGCCGCGGCCTGGCGCAGCGCCTCGCGCACCGAGAACGCGAGCATGAGCGGAGGCTCACCGACCGCCTTCGACCCGTACACGGCGCCGTCCTCGTGGGCCCGCTCGAGCAGCGCGACCCGGAAGTCGTCGGGGAGCTCGGAGAAGCTGGGGAGCTTGTACGTGCTGGCCGAGCTCGTCAGCAGCCGACCCCGGGTGGGACCGTCCGACTCGTCCCACCGCAGGTCCTCCAGGGTCAGCCAGCCGGCGCCCTGCACGAACGCCCCCTCGACCTGGCCGATGTCGACGAGGGGCGACAACGAGTCGCCGACGTCGTGGACGATGTCGACGCGCAGCACCCGGGAGGCACCGGTGAACCCGTCGACCTCCACCTCGGTGGCCGCCGCGCCGTACGAGAAGTACTTGAACGGCGAGCCCTGCATCGTGCTCGAGTCCCAGTGCAGGCCCTCGGTGCGGTGGAACCCGGCCGCCCACAGCTGGACGCGCCGCACGTACGCCGCGGCCACGAGCTCGGCCCAGCCCAGGGACGACTCGTCGGCGTCGAGGCGACCCGTGCCACGCACCCTGCCGTCGTGCACCTCCACGTCCGCCACGGCGCAGCCGAGCAGCTCGGCGGCCACCGGCCGCAGCCGGTCGAGGATCTGGGTACAGGCGTCGAGGACGGCGCCACCGTTGAGGTCGGCTCCGGAGCTGGCCGCCGTCGCCGAGGTGTTGGGCACCTTGTCGGTGCGGGTCGGGGCGAGACGGACGAGGTCGAGGGGGACCCCCAGCGCCGTGGCCGCCACCTGGAGCATCTTCGTGTGCAGCCCCTGGCCCATCTCGGTGCCGCCGTGGTTCACGAGCACGGACCCGTCCTTGTAGACGTGGACCAGGGCGCCGCCCTGGTTGAACGCCGTGAAGTTGAAGGCGATCCCGAACTTCACGGGAGTCATCGCGATCGCGCGCTTGGTGTGCTCGTGGCTCGCGTTGAACTGCGCGACGACCTCGAGGCGGCGTGCGACGTCGCCCGTCTCCCGCACCTGGTCCCAGCACGTCACGATCCGTTCCGCGTGGCGCACGACCTGGCCGTAGGGGGTGCTCTGGCCCTCGCGGTAGACGTTGCGGCGCCGCAGGTCGGCGGGGTCGATGCGCAGGCGCGGCGCGCACCGGCCGAGCACGTCCTCGATGACGAGCATCCCCTGCGGGCCGCCGAAGCCGCGGAAGGCGGTCTGCGAGGTCTTGTGGGTCCGCGCGATGCGGCCGTTCACGCGAACGCTCGGGATCCAGTAGGCGTTGTCGACGTGGCACAGGGCGCGGGTCATCACCGGCTCGGACAGGTCCAGGCTCCAGCCGCCGTCGGACGTGAGCGTCGCGTCGAGGGCCAGGAGGTGGCCGTCGTCGTCGAACGCCACCCGCCACCTGGTGTGGAAGCCGTGCCGCTTGCCGGTCATCGTCATGTCCTGGGCCCGGGTCAGCCGCAGCCGCACCGGGCGGCCGGTGAGGGTCGCTCCCAGCGCCGCGACCGCGGCCAACCCGTGCGGCTGCATCTCCTTGCCCCCGAACCCACCGCCCATCCGCAGGCACTGCACGGTGACCGCGTGGCTCGGTCGGCCGAGCACGTGGGCGACGATCTCCTGGGTCTCGCTCGGGTGCTGGGTGCTGGACTGCACGACGACCTGCCCGCTCTCGTCGACGTGGGCGAGCGAGCAGTGGGTCTCCAGGTAGAAGTGCTCCTGCCCGGCACACTCGGTCACGCCGCTGTAGACGTGCGCGGCGCGTGCGAAGGCGGTCTCGACGTCGCCGCGCTCGAGGCGTGGCATCCCGCCCTGGAAGCTCTCCGCCTCGATCGCGTCCTGCACCGTGACCACCGCCGGGAGCGGCTCGTACCCCACCTCGACGGCCAGCGCCCCGAGCCGGGCCGCCTCGAGCGTCTCGGCGAGCACCCAGCAGACCGGCTGCCCGTGGAACATCACCTCGGTGGGGAACAGCGGCTCGTCGCCCTTCACCCCGCCGTCGCCGACGCCGGGCACGTCCGCGGCGGTGAGCACCCGCACGACGCCGGGCACCGCGAGGGCGGCCGCGGTGTCGAGGTGGCGCACCAGCGCGTGGGCGTGCGGCGCCTGGACGGGGTGGGCGTGCAGCGCGCCCGGCATCCGGGCCACGAGGTCGTCGGTGTACAGCGCCGCGCCGGTGACGTGCAGGGCTGCGGACTCGTGGGGGAGGGGCAGGCCGACGACGCGGTCGCCGAGGGTGCGGGTGCTGCTCACGGGTGCACCACCTCGGGGACCTCGCCGTCGGCCCACAGTCGGACGAGCGACGCGGCGAGCATGGCCCGGCGGTACGCGGCGCTGGCCCGGTGGTCGTCGATGGGCGTCCCCTCCTCCGCCAGCACCGCGGCGGCCGACCGGGCGGTCTGCTCGGTCCACGGCTGCCCTTCGAGCGCCGCCTCGGCCGCGGTCGCCCGCAGCGGCGTCGCCGCGATGCCTCCGACGCCGATCCGGGCGCGCGCGACGACACCGTCCTCGTGGTGGAGGGCGATCGCGACCGAGACGCTCGAGATGTCGTCGAAGCGCCGCTTGGCGACCTTGTGGAACGCCGTGACCTCACTGAGCGGCAGGGGGACCCGGAGCGAGCGGATGACCTCGTCGCGACGTCGCACGCTGGTCCGGTAGCCGGTGAAGTACCCGTCCAGGGGCACCGCCCGCGACCCGGTGGGGCCCTCCAGGACGACGGACGCCTCGAGGGCGAGGAGGGCCGGCGCCAGGTCACCGATGGGCGAGCCGGTGGCCAGGTTCCCGCCCAGGGTGGCGGCGTTGCGGATCAGGGGCGAGGCGAACTGCGGGAAGACCGCCGCGAGGAGCGGGACGCTGCCGGCGAGGTCGCGTTCGAGCTCGGCGAGGGTGAGGGCGGCGCCGAGCTCGAGGTGCTCGGGCGTGCGCACCAGGTCTCGCAGCTCCGCAAGGCCGTCGATGCCGATGACGAGCCGGCTGCGCGCGCCGTGGAGGTTGACGTCGACGCCCCAGTCGGTCGACCCCGCGACGAGGACCGCGTCGGGGTGCTGCTCGACCAGGCGCAGCGCCGCGGCCAGGTCGGCGGGACGGACGTAGGAGCCGGCCGGCCCCTCGACCCGGGTCGGGACCGGGAGGGGGGACGGACCCGCCACCCGCGTGGCAACCGGGTCGTCGGCCTCCGGGAACCCGAGCGCGAAGGCGGCGTCGCGGATGGGGCGGTACCCCGTGCAGCGGCACAGGTTGCCCGAGAGCGACACGAGGTCGAAGCCGTTCGGACCGGGGGCCTCGTGCGCCGGCAGCTGCGGCGCGGGAGCGGTCTCGTCGACCACCGTCGACCGGCGGTCTGCGCGGTAGTACTCGGCGGCCATCGAGCAGACGAACCCGGGGGTGCAGTACCCGCACTGCGAGCCCCCACGCACCGCCATCTCGGCCTGCACGGGGTGCAGCGACTCGGGCGAGCCCAGCCCCTCCGCGGTGGTGACCTCCTGCCCCGCGAGCGCGCCGGCGGGGGGGAGGCAGGCGTTGACCGCGACCCAGTGGGTTCCGCCGGCGCCGTCGGGGCGCGCCACCATGACGGCGCAGGCACCGCACTCACCCTCGGCGCAGCCCTCCTTGGCCCCGGTGAGACCGAGGGAACGCAGCCAGTCCAGCGCGTTGGTGCACGGGTCGGTCCCGGCGAGGACGAAGACCTCGCCGTTCACCCTCACCTGCCCTGCCATGCCCGCCATCATCGCGCTCCTCGTCTCGCCCTCGACCGGGACCCATGATGCGCCATTCCGGGGGGACGGTGCCCGCCGGTGTCGAGGCTTTCCGGGGGGACACCGGCGGCCGCGCTAGCGTCTGCGGACATGAGCGACCGTGCCTGGGACAAGGCCGCCGACCGCCTCGGGCAGGCGGCCGCCGCCGACGGAGAGCCGACCCGCTGGTTCGAGGAGCTCTGGTCGGCCGCGGCCCGTGACGAGCTCGACACCCCGTGGAGCCGCACCGAGCCCTACCCACCCGTCGCCGAGCTCATCGCCGAGCAGGGCCCGGGCGGGGGCCGCCGCGCCGTCGTCGTCGGTGCCGGCCTCGGGGCCGACGCCGAGGCCCTCGCGGCCGGGGGCTGGGCCACCACCGCCTTCGACGTCTCCGCGAGCGCCGTCGACCTCGCCCGGGGGCGCCACCCCGGCAGCGAGGTCACCTACCGCGTCGCCGACCTCCTCGACCTGCCCGCCGAGCTCCGCCATGCCTTCGACCTCGTCCTCGAGGTCTTCACCGTCCAGGCGCTCCCGCCGACGATCCGCCGGGAGGCCGTCGCCGGCGTCCGCGAGCTGCTCGCCCCGGGTGGCACCCTCCTCGCGGTCCAGGTCGTCCGTGAGGACGGCGAGTCTCCCGACGACGGGCCACCGTGGCTCCTCGACGAGGAGGGCATGCACGCCTTCGCCGGCCAGGGGGTCGTCCTCGACCGGCTCGCGAGCGCCCCGATGCCCAACGGGCGGTCCCTCCATCTCGCCGTGCTGCGGCGCCCCCGAGGCACGAGCTGACCGGCACGGGGAGCAGAGCACGACGATCCCTGTCAGCGCGGCCGGGTCAGCTGCCTGCGGGCCACTGGGGACAGGTCCCCTCGTACGGCCGACCGGGGAGGAACTGGCGCCACTCGTCGTGGGTCAGGTTGCGACCGGCGAGGCGGCACGCGCGTGCCACCCACTCCGACGTCCGGGTGTCCACGCTCCACGTCCGGCCGTCCACGGCGGAGACGACGAGGCCGGTTCCGTCGCGGAGGTAGGCCACCGTGGCATCCGGGACGGGCTCGGGGAGCGGCACACCCGACTGGTACACCCCCGTCCGGCCGTCCCAGAGCCTGACCCGGTCCCCGTCCACGGATGCGAACTGGCGACCGTCGGGGGCGTAGGCGACGTTGCGTCCCCACGAGAACGGTGACACCTGACCGACCCACGTCCAGGTGGTGGTGTCGAGCAAGCGCACCCCCCCGCCGGGGTGCTGGGCCACGACCAGGGCCCCGTCGGGTGACGTCGCGCCCCGGTAGTAGCCGTCGTCGTGGTCGCCCGGGGCCACGAGCCCCGCGGGGGATGTCGCGAGCACCCCTCCTCCCGTGGGGTCGACGCGGATGGCGGACCCGTCGCCCCTGAAGGCGAGGACCGTGCCGTCCTTCGGGTCGGGGACCATGACCTGGACCCCTCCCACCGTGACCGGGTCGCCGACCCGATCCAGCGTCGCACGGTCCAGGGTCTCGATCCGGCCGGCCTGGTCGTGGACGAAGAGCCGGTCGCCGCGCGCGCTGAAGGTGGCCAGGACGCCGACGTTCTCGGCGTACCGGCGCTCGGCGACCATCCGCCCCGTGCCTGCGTCCCACACGGTCAGCAGGCCGGGGCCCACGGTCAGGAACCACCGCGAGTCACCCGACCACGCGTGGAACCACACGGTGCGAGCGGTCCTCGCCGTGCTCGTCTCCTGACCGGTGCCGGCGTCGACGAACCAGAGCCTGGATCCCACGGCCCGCGCGATCGCGTGGCCGTCCGGGGCCGGGACGGAGATGTCCAGCCGGCCCGCCACCGGCGCGGTCGCGCTGCCGGGGGAGAGGACGGCGTCCTCGCCGGACACGTCCCACGCCATGACGTCGACGCCGCCCGTGTAGACGGTCCGGTCGTCGGGGGAGAACGCTGCGTTCCCGTGCGCCCCGTCCCACCCCACGAGGCGGCGCACCTCCGTCCCCCTGCGTGCATCCCACACGACCGCGCTGCCGTCGGCCGAGATGGACAGCAGCATCGAGCCGTCATGGGAGAACGTGACGCCGACGTCACCGGCGAGGCCACCCAGTGTCGGCCCGCCCGGTTCCAGGGTGGTGGCGTCCAGGAGGAGGACTCGGTCTCCGGCTCCCACCGCCAACGTCGACCCGTCCGGACTCACGTCCAGTGCAGAGACCCCCGCGCCGCCGTTGAGGGGGGACCCGGACGTCCGGAGCAGGCGGCCGGAGGCGACGTCGTGGACCCGCAGGGGTGTCGGCTCGTCCGCCTGGACGGTGTAGACGCGGCGACCGTCGGGGCTCAGTGCCACGAGCGACCCGTCGGGTACCGCGATCCGCACGAGGGGCACCGTCGGTGCGCGCACGTCCCACACCATCACGGCACCGGTCTCCCGCCAGAAGTGGGCGTCGGCGTCCCAGCGGTTCACCGCTGCCGCGAGACGACGACCGTCGCCGCTGAAGTCCATGGAGTACTCGACGCTGCTGCCCTCGGGCCAGCCGCCGGGCTGGCGCGCGGACAGGTCACCCCCGGGGAGGTCGTACAACCGGATGGGCTGCGGATCGATCCGCTCTCCTCCGTTCTGGGTCCAGTGGTTGACCGCAGTGGCGAGGACGCCGCCGTCGGGCGAGAACCGCACCGCACTGGTCGGGGTGTCGTCGCCGAAGGGGATGGGCGCCAGGGTGCGGGTGTCGTAGAGGCGGACACCGTGGGTGTAGTGGCTCGACGCCAGCACGGCTCCGTCACTGCTCACGTCGAGGGCCAGACCGCCGGCCCCGGTGAGAGTCTGCTGCAGCGACCCGGCCCTCGTCAGCGTGCTGGCGAGGCCCTCCCAGCCCTGGGCGGACGACCCGTCGAGCCGCAGGGCCACCACCCCCAGCAACAGCGCGGTGGCGAGGTCCCCGTGGCCGAGCGCCTGCGCGCTGACCCGTCGAGCCTCCGCAAGGGTCGCCGCCCGTTCGGCGCGGGTCCGCTCCTCGCGTGCCTGGTCCGCGCTGCGCACGGCCATCAGCCCGACCCCGAGAGCGACGGTCACCAGGACGACGGCGCCGGCCAGCGATGCCCGCAGCCGACGGCGCACCCGACGGTCGCGGGCCTCCCCGGCCTCGGCCGCGCGGACCTCCTCCTCGGCCAGGCTGACCGAGGCTGCGAGGAATCCGGTCTCGGCCTCGTCGAGGTCGGTCCTCGAGCGGTCCCGCCACTCGAGGGTGCGGCTGAGCCGCGAACCCCGGTAGAGCTCGCTGTCGGGACGCCCCATCGTGTCCCAGGCCTCAGCGGCACCGGAGAGGTGCCGGAAGAGCCGCTGCCCCTCGACGTCGTCGTCGAGCCAGCCGCGCAGCCGGGGCCACACCCGGACCAGCGCCTCGTGCGCGATCTGGAGGGTGTCGCCATCGATGGTCAGGAGCCGCGCCCCGACCAGCTGCTCCACGAGGCACCGGTGGGCCTCGTCGGTCGTGACCTTCTCACGGGGCACCTTGGCGCGCACCGGCTCGCCGTCGGTCGGCATCACCAGCCGCAGCAGCAGGCTCCGCAGCCGGGCGCGGTCCGGCTCGTCCATCGCGCAGTACAACGACTCCGCCGACTGGGAGACGGCGTGCTGGATCCCTCCGGTCGCCTGGTACCCCTCGATCGTCAACGTCGGGCCCTCGCGCCGCTCCCACGTCTCGCGCAGCACGTGCGAGAGCATCGGGAGCCCGGCGGCCTCGCCGTCGAGCTCGCTGAGCATCAGGTCGACCAGCCCAGGCTCGAGCCGGAGCCCGGCCCGGCGCGCCGGGCCCTCGACGGCCTGCCGCAGCTGCGGCTCCCGCATCGGCCCGAGGAGGTACAGACCCGCCTCGAGGATGCGGGCGATGTCCGGGTAGGGCGCCAGGTCCCCCAGGTGGTCGGCACGCAGGGACAGCACGAGCCCACCACCCGCACCCACATGGGTCGCGAGCGCGGTGAGGAAGCGCTCCCGCTGTTCAGGGTCGGCGCAGAGGGTGACCACCTCCTCGGCCTGGTCCACCACCAGCGTCTGGCGACCCCGCGGCTTCAGCCCGGCCAGGGAGTCGAGCGGTCGCGCCCCCGGCGTGCAGTGGAGCACCGGGGTCTGCCCGCGGGTCAGAGAGGCGATGAGGCCGGCGCGCACGAGGGAGGACTTCCCGATCCCCGACGGCCCGATCACGACGAGGACGCCCACGTCCCGCAGACGTCGCAGGCACGCCGCGATGTCGTCCTCGCGGCCGAAGAACATGTCGGCGTCCTGCGTGTCGTACGCCATCAGCCCCCGGTAGGGACAGAGGGCGCTGGCTTCGCCGAGGACACCGGGTGCCAACGACGGGTCCTGCCGCAAGAGCTTCTGCTCGAGCTCGACGAGGGCGTGCCCCGGGTCGAGGCCGAGCTCCTCGACGAGCATGGTGCGAGCCCGATGGAGGGCGTCGAGGGCCTCGCGCTGGCGACCGGACTGGTAGAGCGACAGGGCCAACAGCGCCCAGCGCCGCTCACGGAACGGCGCCTGCGCGACGAGCGCACGCGCCTGCTCCAGCACGGCCGGGGCGTGGCCCACCCACACCTCGGCCTCGACCCGGAGCTCCTCGGCGTCCATCCGCAGTCCCTCGAGCCGCGCGGCCTCGACCCGTCCCGGCGACCATTCGTCGAGGTCGGCCAGGGCCGTGCCCCGCCACAGGCCGAGCCCCTCTCCCACGAGGAACGACGCGCGGGCCGGGTCCGCACCGGCCAGGGCCTCCCGACCACGCTCCACGAGCCGCTCGAACAGGCGGTGGTCGAGCTCGTGGTCGCCCAGGGTCAGGCGGTACCCCGACGGCCCCCGCTCGATGGCCGTGGCACCGAGCAACGTCCGCAGTCGCCAGATGCACCCGTAGACCACCTTCGCCCAGGAGGCGGGCAGCGCACCCCCCCACAGAGCAGCGGCGAGGGCATCGGTGCTCATCGGCGTGCCGGCGTTCACGACGAGCGCCGAGAGGACCACGCGGTCCCTCGGGCTCAGGTCGTTCGACCGGCCGTCGACCTCGATCGGGCCGAGGACGGAGATGCCCATGGAACGACTGTCGACCTGTTCCTCGGCGGGGTCAACGACCCCGATACCTCGCTGATACCTCCTCGGCACCTCATCGACAGCAGGCGCCCCCATACCGGAGGGTGAGGCCGCGCCGCGGCCGCAGAGGAGCCTCCGATGAACCGACGTCTCTCCACCCCGGCCCCGGCCGCCGCGCTCGTGGCCGCCCTCTCCCTCGTGCTCACCGCCTGCACGCAGGACCCCGAGATCGGCCCATCGGCAGCGGCGACCTCGCGGCCGCCGTCGCCGTCGCCGTCCGGGACCTTCGTGGACGCCACGAGGCTCACGACGGTGACGTCGGACTCCCCGCTGGCCCCCGGGAGGTACGCGCTCGGGCTCTCCAGCGTGCGGGCTGACGCTCCGATGGTCGTCCTCGACGTTCCCGCCGGCTACCTGGGCGGTGGCGACGGGCACGGGATCGCGGCCGAGGACGGTGGCTTCCGCCACATCGACACCTGGACCGTCACCGAGGTGGCCGGCGAGCCGTGTGCGAACTCGACGTGGGTCGACCCCGGGCCCACCGTGGACGACCTCGCCGGTGCCCTCGCGGCGCTCCCGGTCTGGGAGTCCACGTCACCGGCGCCGGTGACGGTCGGCGGCCACGAGGGCCTCGTCATGGAGATGAACGTGCCGGCAGAGCTGCCGGTCTCGTGCGGGGACCAGCCCAGCAGCTGGCGCGACCACCTCGGCGGCACCCAGGGGGTCGGCCCGGGCAAGACCCAGCGCCTGTGGATCCTCGACGTCGAAGGGCAGCGCCTCATGGTGGTCGCCGGCTACTTCCCGGGTCCGGACGGTCCGAGCCGCTCGACGGTCGAGCAGATGAACCGGATGGCCGAGGGTGCCGTCTTCGTCGACGCCGACCTCGTCGCACCCTGACGCTGCCCCGTTCTGCACCCTCCACCTCCTCCGCGGACGGGCATGGGGGAGCCACCGCGTCGGGTTGCGCCTCCGACCCTGACCCCGGGCACCGGGACGAACCCGCGTCAGGCGTCGCCCGCGCCGTCCTCCCGATGCGGCCACGCGGCGTGGTGCGGGGTGGTCCGCTCGGGTCCGGGAGTCCCGGCCTGACCCGCACGCACGGCGACCGGCCCCGCCGACCGCGACCCGTCGAGGAGGACGAGGACGAGCACCGTCCCGAGGGCGAGCAGCACGCCCGCCACGACGACGAGGGCCATCACCACCGACACGACGACCCCTCCCGCTGCGAGCACGTGCGGCCCACCGTACGACCCCGACCGGCGCAGGGCCAGCACCCGCAGCACGTCAGAGCGAGGCCGCCATCCGGCGCACGGCCTCCTCGAGCACCTCCGGCGAGGTCGCGAAGTTGAACCGGGCGAAGCCGCGACCCGCGTCGGCGCCGTAGCCCGGCCCCGACGACAGGGCCACCCGACCCCGTGAGCGGAACACCGCGGCCGGGTCGTCGCCGAGCCCGAGGTCGCGGCAGTCGAGCCACGCGAGGTAGGTGGCCTCCGGCAGCCGGTACCGCACCGCCGGCAGGTGCTCGGCGAGCAGCGTCGCGAGCAGCGCCCGGTTCGCGTCGAGCTCGCCGACCAGCCGGGCCAGCCACTCGCGCCCGTCGTCGAGGACGGCGACGTGCGCCATCGTCCCGAGGTGGGACGACCCGTGCGTGTGGACCTCGTGCAGCCGTGCGAGGTCGTCGCGCGCCCCCGACCCCGCGATGACGAGCGCCGACTTCAGCCCGGCGAGGTTCCAGCCCTTCGAGGGCGAGAACACCGCGAACCCGCTCTCGCTCCCCGGCACGGTCAGGTAGGGCGTGAAGGTGCTGCCGGCGTAGACGAGCGGGGCGTGGATCTCGTCGGACACCACGCGGACTCCGTACGCGGCAGCGAGCGACGCCAGCGACGCGAGCTCGTCGGGGGAGTGGACGGCGCCCGTGGGGTTCTGTGGGTTGCACAGCAGGTAGGCGGCCCGTTCCCCCGACGACGTCGCCGCGGCGAAGGCCCGGTCGAGGGCTGCGGGGTCGAGCCGGCCATCGGCCGTCAGCGGTGCGTCGACCCGTCGGCGCCCGATGGCGTCGACGAACCCGAAGAACGAGTCGTAGACGGGGGGCGAGACGACGACCGGGCCGCCCTCCGCGGTGAGCAGGCGGAGCAGCTCGGAGGCGCCGATCATGACGTCGGCGACGACCTGGGTGAGGGAGGGGTCGACCTCCCAGCCCCAGGTGTCCGCCGCGTAGCGCGACACCGCGGCGCTGTACCGCGGGGCCCAGCCGTACCCGGTGTCGCCGCGCCGCAGCGCGGCCCCCACGACCTCCTCGACGGCGGGACACGGCGCGACGTCCATCTCGGCGACCCACACCGGGAGGACGTCCGACGGGTACGCCGACCACTTGACGCTGGTGCGGTCGCGCCGCAGCTCGGACTCGCCCGCGGAGAGCAGTGCAGCAGCCATGGCGACACCCTAGGACGGCTGCCGACCGGTGCGGCGCCACGGCATACAGTGACCGTCATGTCGACGGGGGCGCCCGAGGAGACCGTGAGCAGCCGCGTGCTCACGGTCCCCAACGTGCTGTCCGCGCTGCGCCTGGTCGGGGTGCCGGTCTTCCTCTGGGCGATCCTCACCGAGCGCGACGGGCTGGCCATCGTGCTGCTCGTCGCCTCGGGCGTCACCGACTACCTCGACGGCAAGATCGCCCGCCACTACGGCCTGGTCTCCCGGGTGGGGCAGGTGCTCGACCCGGTCGCCGACCGCCTCTACATCGTCGCCACGCTGCTCGGCCTGGCGTGGCGCGACATCATCCCGTGGTGGCTCGTGGCCGTGCTCTTCGCCCGCGAGGCGTTCATGGGGGTCGTCGTCCTCATCGCCCATCGCAACGGCTGGGTCGGACTGCCCGTCCACTTCGCGGGCAAGGCCGCGACGTTCAACCTGCTCTACGCCTTCCCCCTGCTCCTCCTCGCCGACGGCGACTCCACCGCCGCCCGCATCGCCGAGCCGGTCGGGTGGGGCTTCGTGTGGTGGGGCACCGTCCTGTACTGGGTGGCGGGGGTGCTCTACGCCCTCCAGCTGCGCCAGCTGCTCGCCGCGCGCCGGGCGGTCACCGCGTGAGCCGCACCGACCCCACCCCCACGCCCGCCCGCCGGCCGGACGCGTCGATGACGCTCCTCACCACGATGCTCGAGCGGCCGCTCGACCCCGGGTACGCCGCCGCCGCCGAACGCCGTGAGGCCGCGGGCCTGCCGCGCTCGACCCCGCTCCGTTCGCCGCGGCTCGTCGTCGCGACGGTCGCCATCGGCCTCGTCGTCGGCATCGCGTCGTTCAACCTCACGGCGGCCAACGAGCCGCGCACCCAGGCGCGCGCCGACCTCATCAGCGAGATCGAGGGCCGGCGGTCCGAGGTCGACCAGCTGACCGCGAGGGCGTCCACCCTCCAGGCCGAGGTCACCGCGCTGGAGAGCGAGCAGCTCGGTGGCGACCCCGCCACGCTCGTCCGCGGTCGCGAGCTGGCCTCCGTCGTCGGCTCCATCCCGCTGACGGGCCCCGGCTTCGTCCTCACCCTCGACGACGCGGCGGGCCAGGGTGCCGACGAGGCCGAGGACGACGCCGACTCCGAGGGGCGGGTGTTCTCCCGCGACCTCCAGTACGTCACCAACGCGATGTGGCAGGCCGGCGCCGAGGCCATCAGCATCAACGGCAAGCGGCTCACCTCGACCTCGACGATCCGCTTCGCCGGGTCGGCCATCATCGTCGACTACCGACCCCTCGCCCGCCCCTACGTCCTCACGGCGATCGGCAACCCGCGCTCGTTCCCGGCCGACTTCGCCGACGGACCGGGCGGGACCTACCTCTCGACCCTGCGCAGCACCTTCGGGGTGCGGGTCGACACCGAGGTGAGGTCCGACCTCACCGTGCCGGCGGCGGTCGGCCTCACGACCCGCTACGCGACGACCGGTGATACTGGTGCCGCTGACCCCGGGGCGGCCTCACCGTCGCCCTCACCCACGCCCACGCCCGAAGGGAGCTCGTCGTGATCCCGGCCATCGGGCTGGCGCTCGGCATCGTCATCGGCCTCATCCTCCAGCCGACGGTGCCCGTGTGGCTCCAGCCCTACCTGCCGATCGCCGTCATCGCCGCCCTCGACGCGGTCTTCGGCGCGGTGCGCGCGATCCTCGACGGCATCTTCGACGACAAGGTCTTCGTCGTCTCCTTCCTCTCCAACGTCGTGGTCGCCGCCTTCATCGTCTTCCTCGGTGACAAGCTCGGCGTCGGGAGCCAGCTGTCCACCGGCGTCGTCGTCGTCCTCGGGGTGCGGATCTTCTCCAACGTCGCCGCCATCCGGCGCCACCTGTTCAACGCATGACCGAGGTCCCGCCCCCCACCCCGACGCCCCGGGAGACCCAGCGGGGCTGGCACCGGCTGCTGCGGGCCGGCTCCCCGAGGGCGACGCGCGCCAACCTGCTCGCGATGCTCCTTGCCGGGACCCTCGGCTTCGCGATCATCACCCAGGTGCGCCAGACCTCCATCCAGGGCCTGGAGAACCTGCGCGAGGACGAGCTGGTCCGGGTCTTCGCGGGCGTCGACCAGGAGGGCGAGCGGCTCGGCGACGAGATCCGCGGCCTCGAGTCCTCGCTCGAGCTGCTCCAGAGCCAGTCGACGAACGAGGCCGAGGCCCAGCGCGCGGCCAAGGAGCGCCTCGACACCCTCGGCATCCTCGCGGGAACGGCCCCGGCCACCGGGTCCGGCATCGTCCTGACGATCGGCGACCCCGAGGGCACCGTCACCGGGCCCCTCGTCCTCGACACGATCCAGGAGCTGCGCGGCGCCGGTGCCGAGGCCATCCAGGTCGGCGACGTGCGGGTCGTGTCGAACACCTGGTTCAGCGAGGTCGACGGCGGGCTGTCGGTCTCGGGGACCACCGTCCGCCCGCCCTACGTCATCCGGGCCATCGGCGACGGGAGCACCCTCGCCGGCGCGATGGAGATCCCCGGCGGCGTCACCGCGAGCGTCCGCCGGGTCGGCGGCACCACTGACGTGCAGGTTCGTGAGGAGGTCGACGTCGACGCGTTGCTGACCCTCGCCCCGCCTCAGTACGCTCGGCCCGTACCCACCACCACCCCCTGACGGGTCCCGCGACCCCGACGAAGGAGAACCATGAGCGACCTCGAGTACCCCGCCGGCCTGCGCTACACCGCCGAGCACGAGTGGGTGCGCACCGAGGGGGACGTCGTGCGGATCGGCATCACGTCGTTCGCGCAGGAGGCCCTCGGCGACGTCGTCTACGTCAGCCTCCCCGGGGTGGGCGACGCCGTGACGGCCGGCGACACGTGCGGCGAGGTGGAGTCGACGAAGTCGGTCAGCGACCTCTACGCCCCGGTCACCGGTGAGGTCACCGGCGTCAACCCGGCGCTCGACGCCACCCCCGAGCTCGTCAACACCGACCCCTACGGCGAGGGGTGGATGTACGAGCTGCGCCCCTCCGACACCGCCGACGTCCAGGCGCTGATGGACGTCGAGGGGTACACGGCCCAGCTGTCCTGACCCGTGCCGGTCCGTCCCCACCGCTCCCTGTCCGTCCGGGGTGGGCAACACTGGTGGGGTGATCTAGGGTGTGACACTCCCGGGCACCCGACAACCGAAGGCTGAGGTCGACACATGAGTGACGAGCGCGAGGGCCCCCAGGTCCCCGAGCCGACGACGATGCGGCTCCAGGCCATCCAGGGAGCCCAGCCCGTCGAGCAGGTCGCCGAGACCGACCACGTCCTCACCAAGGCCGACCTCGCGACCGTCGAGGCGCTGCGTGCCGGGACCGCCCTCCTCGTCGTCCTGCGCGGACCGAACACCGGAGCGCGCTTCCTCCTCGACGACGACGAGGTGATGTCGGGTCGCCACCCCGACAGCGACATCTTCCTCGACGACGTCACGGTCTCGCGCAAGCACGCGGTCTTCACCCGCACGGGCGGCGGCTTCGTCGTGCGCGACGTCGGCTCGCTCAACGGCACCTACGTCAACCGCGAGCTCGTCGACGAGGCCGTGCTCCGCACCGGCGACGAGGTCCAGATCGGCAAGTTCCGCCTCGTGTTCTACGCGAGCCAGGCCTGACCCGAGCCGTGCCGGACGAGGCGGGCGGTCGACCGCTCACCGTCGGTGCGGTGGTCCGCGCGCTGCGCGGTGAGTTCCCCGACGTCTCGATCAGCAAGGTCCGCTTCCTGGAGACCGAGGGGCTGGTGACTCCCGGGCGCACCCCCTCGGGATACCGGCAGTACGCCCCGTCGGACGTCGCGCGGGTGCGCTACGTCCTGCGTGCCCAGCGCGACCTGTTCTGGCCGCTGCGCGTCATCCGCGACAACCTCGACGCCCTCGACCGTGGCCTGACGGCCGGTGAGGGGAGCGACCTGCGCGCCCGCCCGCCCGAGCCGGCCGCCGACGCCACGGTGCCGAGCGCCGCGGAGCTCGCGACGACGACCGCGCTGCGGCTGACCGCCGCCGAGCTCGCCGAGGCCAGCGGCCTCGAGGCAGCGGTCGTCGCCGACCTCGCCTCGCACGGTCTGCTCCGGCCCGGTGGCGACGGGCTGCACGGCGAGGCCGACCTCCGGGTCGCACGGGCCGCCGGTGGTCTCGCGGCGTACGGCATCGAGGCGCGGCACCTCCGGTCGTTCCGCACGTCGGCCGACCGCGAGGTGGGGCTCGTCGAGCAGGCCGTCGGGGCCCGCCGGGGGACCGATGCCGCGCGGCACGCCGCCGAGGTCGCGCACCTCTGCCTCACCCTGCACGCCGCCCTCGTCCGCGGTGGACTGGCCCCGCAGCCGCCGTCAGGGTCGCGGGGTACGGTGAGGGAATGAAGGTCCTGGACGTGCTCGGTGTGCGGGTCGAGATGCCGACCAACCAGCCGATCGTGCTGCTCCGGGAGCGCGACGGAGACCGCTACCTGCCGATCTGGATCGGGGCCGCCGAGGCCACCGCCATCGCCTACGCCCAGCAGGGCGTCGTGCCGCCGCGCCCGCTGACCCACGACCTCCTGCGCAACGTCATCGACGAGCTCGGCCACGAGCTGACCCGGGTGCGGATCGTCGCGCTCAAGGACGGCGTCTTCCACGCGGTGCTCGACCTCGACGGCGGGGCCGAGGCGGGTGGCACCGACATCGAGTCGCGCTCCTCCGACGCCATCGCCCTCGCGCTGCGTGCCGGAGCCGAGATCGTCGCCGACGACGACCTGCTCGACGAGGCCGGGGTCGAGATGAACGAGACCGAGGACGACGAGGTCGAGAAGTTCAAGGAGTTCCTCGACCAGGTCTCCGCCGCCGACTTCGAGACCGAGACCGAGCCAGGGACCGAGACCGAGCCAGGGACCGAGACCGGTCCCTGAGCTCGGCCGCCTGGCGACACGCCGGTGAGCACCGGGGACCCGCGGTCGTTGACCGTTGTCACACCAGCCCCTACCGTCACACAGGTCACAGCAGTGACGATCAAGTCACGTCGATGTCATTCGCGGCGTACAGTCGTCTGGTCAGGCGAGTCGAGGAGGTAGGCGTGGTCTCCAGTGGAGAAGCGCGGCAGCAGGGGTCCGGCCCCGTCCCCGCGCAGGGTGTGCTGTTCGCCAGCGACCTTCCCGAGCTCGACGACGAGGTCGGCTACCGCGGACCCACCGCCTGCACGGCGGCCGGCATCACCTACCGCCAGCTCGACTACTGGGCGCGCACCGGGCTCGTCGAGCCCTCGGTCCGCCCGGCGGGCGGCTCCGGCACCCAGCGCCTGTACGGCTTCCGCGACATCCTCGTCCTCAAGGTCGTCAAGCGACTGCTCGACACCGGCGTCTCGCTCCAGCAGATCCGCGTCGCCATCACGGTGCTGCGCTCGCGCGGCGTCGACGACCTCGCCGGCATCACCTTGATGAGCGACGGCGCCTCCGTCTACGAGTGCACCTCGAACGACGAGGTCATCGACCTCCTCCAGGGCGGCCAGGGCGTCTTCGGCATCGCCGTGGGCAAGGTCTGGCGCGAGGTCGAGGGTGAGCTCGCGGCCCTGCCGAGCGAGCGGGCCGAGCACGAGGGCGGTGCGCTGCCGATCGACGCCGCTGACGAGCTCGGCGCCCGTCGCGCCGCCCGCCTCGCCTGAGCCCCGAACCCGTCGTGTCCGGGGTGTGCGCCCGAGCGGGGCGACCGCCCCTCCGGTGGTAGATTCGGTCCTGCCGCTCACACCGTGCGGGAGAGTCCTCGGCATCGACCGGGGCGCCGAAGGGGCAAACCTCCCCGGAACCTCTCAGGCGCAAGGGACTGCACGGAACAGGCACCTGTGGAGCACCGGATCCCGGTGTGACAGAGGGGGAGACGTTCGCATCGTCGTCCCCGAGGAGCCTCGTGAGCACGTCCACCCCCGCCCTGCCCGCCTTTGCCGGCCGTCACATCGGCCCCCGTGAGGACGACGTCGAGCAGATGCTCGCGGTCGTCGGGCGCACCTCCCTCGACGACCTCATCGACACCGCCGTCCCGGGCGGCATCCGTGGTGTCGAGGCCCTCGACATCGAGCCGGCCGAGTCGGAGGCCGCCGTCCTCGCCGAGCTGCGGCAGGTCGCGGCCCGCAACCGTCGGGTGACCTCGATGATCGGGCTGGGCTACTACGGCACGCTCGTTCCCGCCGTCGTGCAGCGCAACGTCCTCGAGAACCCCGCCTGGTACACGGCGTACACGCCGTACCAGCCGGAGATCTCCCAGGGCCGCCTCGAGGCGCTCCTCAACTTCCAGACCGTCGTCTCCGACCTCACCGGTCTGGCGATCTCCGGCGCCTCCCTCCTCGACGAGGCCACCGCCGCCGCCGAGGCGATGACGCTCATGCGGCGGTCCTCCAAGGCCCCGGCCGACGCCGTCCTCGTCGTCGACCCCGAGGTCTTCCCGCAGACGCTGGCCGTCGTGCGCACCCGCGCCCTGCCGCTCGGCATCCCCGTCGTCGAGGCCGACCTCACGGGGGTCGACTCCGCCGAGGCCCTGCGCGCCGCGGCCGGTGGCGCCGAGGTCTTCGGCGTCCTCGTCCAGTACCCGGCGATGGACGGACGCCTCCACGACTGGCGGGTCCTGTCGGACGCCGCCCACGACGCCGGGGCCCTGGTCACGGCCGCCGCCGACCTCCTCGCGCTCACCCTCGCGACGCCGCCGGGGGAGTGGGGCGCCGACGTCGCCATCGGGACCACCCAGCGCCTGGGGGTGCCGGTCGGTTTCGGTGGGCCGCACGCCGGCTTCATGAGCGTGCGGCAGGGCCTGGAGCGCACGATGCCGGGCCGTCTCGTCGGGGTGTCGGTCGACGCCGTCGGCGCACCGGCCTACCGCCTCGCCCTCCAGACCCGCGAGCAGCACATCCGCCGCGAGAAGGCGACGTCGAACATCTGCACCGCGCAGGTGCTCCTCGCCGTCATGGCGAGCATGTACGCCGTCTACCACGGTCCGGCCGGGCTCACGGCGATCGCGCTGCGCATCCACGCGCACACGACCGCGCTGGCCGAGGCCCTGGCCGCCGGTGGCGTCGAGCTCGTCGACGGGCCGTTCTTCGACACGTTGCGGGCGCGCGTCCCCGGCCGGGCCGACGAGGTCGTCGCCCAGGCCCTCGCCGGAGGCCTCAACCTGTGGAGGGTCGACGCCGACACCGTCCAGCTGAGCGTCGACGAGACGACCGGCGACCTGGCCCTCCAGCGGATCTGCAAGGCCTTCGGCGTCGCCCTCACCGGTGACGTCCGGATCGCCCGCCCCGAGTGGCCCGAGGCCGTCGTGCGGACCTCCGAGTTCCTCACCCACCCGGTGTTCGCGACGCACCACTCCGAGACCTCGATGCTGCGCTACCTGCGCCGGCTGGCCGACCGCGACTTCGCCCTCGACCGCGGGATGATCCCGCTCGGCTCGTGCACGATGAAGCTCAACGCGACGACCGAGATGGCCTCGATCACCTGGCCGGAGTTCTCCGAGGTCCACCCGTTCGCGCCGCTGGACCAGACCGAGGGCATCCGCGGGCTCGTCGAGGAGCTGAGCGGCTGGCTGTGCGAGATCACCGGCTACGACGCCGTCTCCCTCCAGCCGAACGCCGGCTCACAGGGCGAGCTGGCGGGCCTGCTCGCCATCGCGGCCTACCACCGCTCCCGCGGGGACGCAGAGCGCCGCATCTGCCTCATCCCGTCCAGCGCCCACGGCACCAACGCGGCGAGCGCGGTCATGGCGGGCCTGAAGGTCGTCGTCGTCAAGACCGACCCGGTCACGGGCAACGTCGACATGGACGACCTCAAGGCCAAGGTCGAGGACCACCGCGACGACCTCGCGGCGATCATGGTGACCTACCCCTCGACCCACGGGGTCTTCGAGGACACCATCACCGACCTGTGCGCGATGGTCCACGACGCGGGCGGCCAGGTCTACGTCGACGGGGCGAACCTCAACGCCCTCGTCGGCGTCGCGCGACCCGGCAAGTTCGGGGCCGACGTCTCGCACCTCAACCTCCACAAGACGTTCTGCATCCCCCACGGCGGCGGCGGCCCGGGCGTCGGGCCGGTCGGGGTGCGCGAGCACCTCGCACCGTTCCTGCCCAACCACCCGCTCGACCCCGCCGCGGGCCCGGAGACCGGCGTGGGTCCGGTGTCGGCGGCGCCCTACGGGTCGGCGAGCATCCTGCCGATCTCGTGGGCGTACGTGCGGCTCATGGGTGGCGCCGGGCTGCGTCGCGCCACCGAGATCGCGGTCCTCAACGCCAACTACGTCGCCGCCCGCCTGCGCGACCACTACCCGGTCCTGTACTCGGGCCACGACGGTCTCGTCGCGCACGAGTGCATCCTGGACCTCCGGCCGATCACCAAGGAGACCGGGGTCAGCGTCGACGACGTCGCGAAGCGGCTCATCGACTACGGCTTCCACGCACCGACGATGTCCTTCCCCGTGGCCGGCACGCTCATGGTCGAGCCCACCGAGAGCGAGGACAAGGAGGAGCTCGACCGCTTCTGCGACGCGATGATCGCCATCCGCCGCGAGATCGACGAGGTCGGCTCGGGCGCGGTGTCGGCGGCCGACTCCGTGCTGCGCGGTGCGCCCCACACGGCGGAGGCCCTCGTCGGCGACTGGGACGTCTCGTACGACCGGCGCACCGCTGCCTTCCCCGACGGGGTGCAGCCGACGTCGAAGTACTGGCCCCCGGTCCGACGCATCGACGGCGCGTACGGCGACCGCCACCTCGTCTGCTCCTGCCCCCCGCCGGAGGCCTTCGAGGACTGACCCTCCCGCGGGCCCGGCCGCTCAGGCGGCCGGCTCGGCGGAGGTCGTGGCACCGGAGCGGACCTCGACGGTGCTGCCATCGGTGCCCTTGCGCACGACGACCTGGTGGGGGATGCGGGCGCGCAGGTCGGCGACGTGGCTGACGACGCCGACCGCGCGTCCGCCCTCACGCAGGCCGTCGAGGACGGTCAGCACCTCCTCGAGGCTGTCGTCGTCGAGGCTGCCGAACCCCTCGTCGACGAAGAGCGTCGCGAGGTCGTGACCGCCGGCCTCCTCCCTGACCGCGTCGGCGAGGCCGAGGGCGAGGGCGAGGGAGGCCATGAAGGACTCGCCGCCGGACAGGGTCGTCGTCTCGCGGCTGCGGCCGGTCCACTGGTCGAGGACCCGCAGCCCGAGGCCGGACCGCGCCCCACCCGCGGCGCGCTCGTCGGTGTGCTCGAGGACGTACCGACCGCCGCCCATGACGCGCAGCCGCTCGTTGGCCAGCGCCGCGACCTTCTCGAGCCGGGCCGCGAGGACGAACGAGGTGAGTCGCATCTTCAGCGTGTTGTCGGGGCCCAGACCCCCGGTGGTGTCGGCGAGCTCGCGGACGCGGGCGTGGCGCTCCTCGAGCGAGGCGACGTGCTCGCAGGTGGCCTCGAGGGTCGGGCGCAGCCCGGCCAGGACCCGCACGGCGCGGGTGAGCACCTCGCGCTCGGTCGACGTCGAGACGGCGCCCTGACGGGCGGCCCGGGCCGCGTCGTGGGCAGCCGCGACGTCGGGAGGGTCGGCCGCGAGCGACGCGGCGACCTCGGGATCGTCGAGGACGGCACCGGCGGCGACCCGGGCCGCGTCGTGCTCGGCCACCCGGCGTCGCAGCGCGTCGAGCGCTCCCGCGGGGAGGGCAGCGGCCACCGCGTCGGCGACGTCGGCAAAGCCCGCGGCCGAGAGCGACTCGGTGAGGTCGGCCTCGGCCACCTCGAGTCGCGTGGCCGCGGCGGAGTGCTCGTGGGCGGCGCGCACGAGGGTGTCGAGCGCGGTCGCGACGGCGGCGTGGGAGGTGGGGTCGCCTGTCCCACAGGGACACTCGGCGTGGTCGGCGACCGCGTGCTCGGCGACCGCCGCGACGGACGACGCCTCGTCGGTGAGCTCGGCGATCTGCTCGGTGAGGGCTGCTGAGGTCGCGAGGGCGCCATCGCGGGCCGTGGCGAGGGCGCCGGTTCGCCCGCGGAGGTCGTCGAGCTGCGCGGCGGCCTCGCGGGCCCGGTCGTGCTCCGCCCCGGCGGCCGTTAGGGCGAGCACGGCCGCGGCGAGGTCGGCCTGGACCTGCTCCCGGTCGACCCCGCCGAGCGACTCGCGCCGCGTGGTGGCCGCGGCCTCGAGCGCGGTCGCGCGCCCTTCGACGGCGGCCAGCCGGGCCCGCGCGGCATCGAGGACGACCTCGGCGTCGGTGACCTGCTCGGGGTCCACGCCCTCACCGGAGGACCGCGCCGGGTGGGGGTGGTCGGTGGCGCCGCAGACGGGACAGGGTGCGTGGTCGTCGAGAGCCGCCGCGAGCTCGGCGGCCATGCCATCAAGCCGGCGCTGGCGCAGGGAGATGAGGGCGGCCTGGTGGCCGAGGACGGCGTCGCGGGCGGCGACGAGCCGAGGCTGCAGCGCGTCGAGGGCCGCGTGGTCGGCATCGAGGGAGTCATGGACCCGCAGGCGGCCCTCGTGGGCGGCGAGGGCCGCCTCGAGTCCGGGAATGCGTTCGCCGGCGGCGGACCTCCGGCTCACCTCGGCGGCCAGCCTGACGACCTCGGGCTCGGCGGCGGCGAGCGCCGCCTCCCCGGTGGCCGCCGTGGCGTCGGCCCGGTCGCGCTGGCCGAGCGCGCGGGTGAGCCGCTGCTCGAGCTCGGCGGCGGTGCGGGCCGCTGCGGCGAGCGCGGCGACGGCGGGGTCGAGGGCGTGGACCCGGGCGGCGAGGTCGGCAGCGGTTGCGGCGTCGACCTCGGTCCCGGCGCCCGTGACCGCCAGGACGTGGACGCGGGCCTCGACGGTCGCTGCGGCCCGTTCGACGTCGGCCCCCGCTCGTCGCACCGCCGCGAGGTGCCCGGCGAGCCCTGCCGCGCGGGTGGCGGCATCGAGGGTGGCCACGTGCTCGAGGTGCCGCGGCTCGGCGGCGTCGAGGTCGTCGAGCAAGGCGGTCGCGCGCTCACCCCGGCGGCGCAGGTCGGCGAGGCGGGTGGCCTGGAGGAGGGCGTCCTGGGCGAGGCGGTCGGCTCCCTCGGCGGCGTCGACCTCGGCGAGGGCGGTGGTCAGGCGGGTGCCGAGGTCGGCGGCGATCTCGGCGAGGCGGGCGGGGACCGCGGCGACAGGTGTCTCGGACAGCGCCAACGCTCCGTCCGGCACCTCGGCAGCCTCGTGCGACGACGACCCCGAGGCCCCGACACCGGTGAGGGCGTCCTCGAGCCGGGCCAGCTCGGCCGACAGCCCGCGACGGGAGGTCTCGAGCCCGGAGCCACTGGTGCGGCGGGTCTCGGCGAGCCAGGCCTCGACGTCGGCGAAGACCGAGATGTCGAAGAGCCGCTCGAGGACCTCGCGCCGCTCCTCGGGGGTGGCCCGCAGGAACGTCGCGAAGTCGCCCTGGGGGAGGAGCACGACCCGCGAGAACTGCGAGAGGCCGAGCCCGACGACGTCCTTGACGAGGTCGGCGACCTCGTCGTTGCGGGTGCTCAGCGCCACCCACGTGCCGCCGCGTCGCTCCTCGAGGACGACGCGTGCCTGCACCTTGAGCGAGCCCTCGCCGCGCTTCTTGGGTCGCATGAACTCCGGGGAGCGCTCGATGCGCAGGCGACGGCCGCCGACGGTCAGCTCGAGCCGGACGGTCGGAACGGCAGCCGGCGCGGCGTGGTCGCTGCGCAGCCCGCGCTTGGAGCGCGCGCCGGGGACGTCGGCGTAGAGGGCGAAGCACACGGCGTCGAGCAGGCTCGTCTTCCCGGCGCCGGTGGGGCCGTGGACGAGGAAGAGGCCGGCGGAGGACAGGGTGTCGAGGTCGAGGCAGACCCGGCCGGCGAACGGGCCGAACGCCTCGACCTCGAGACGGTGCAGCCTCACGCCGCCCCCTCGCTCCGGGCGACGCCCTCGTCGTCGGTGATGCCGCGGGCGAGCCGGGTCGCCTCGACCGCCTCGGCGAGCAGCGCCTGCTCGTCGTCGGTGGCTGGACGGCCACCGCGGACGTGGCCGAGGAAGTCGCAGCACACCTCGACCTCGGACCGCGCCTCGACGCGGCGGGCGTAGGGGCGCAGTGGCAGGCCCACTCCCTCGGGGTCGAAGCGCAGCTCCAGCGTGTGCGGGAAGCGCGAGCGCAGCCGCTCCATCGCGCCGAGCGGACGGACGGGGTCGGTGAGGGTGACCTGGCACCACGCACCCTCGGCCGAGCGGTGGTCGGGGGCGGCGAGGAGCTCGTCGAGGGCACCGCGCAGGACGGCGAGGGGCCGTGCGACCGGGGCCTCGACGTGCTCGACGACCGGCTCGGGACCGGAGAGGTCGAGCAGGACGCTGCCCTTGCGGTGCCGCCACTCGCTGAACGACATGGCCAGCGGCGACCCGCTGTACCTGACCCCCTCGGCGACCTCCTGACGTCCGTGCAGGTGGCCGAGGGCGGCGTAGTCGACGCCGCGGAACACCGACGGGGGCACGGCCGAGACCCCGCCGACCGAGATGTCGCGCTCGGACTCGCTCGTCGCCCCGCCGGTGACGAAGGCGTGCGCCATGACGACCGAGCGGCCGCCGCGACCGGCGACGTCGGCCCGCACCCGGTCCATCGCGGCGCGCAGCACCCCGGCGTGGGTGCGCTCGGAGGTGCCGAGGGCGTCGGCGACGAGTGCCGGCTCGAGGTAGGGGAGGGGGTGGACCGCGACGTCGCCGACGACGACCGGCCGGCCGACGTCGGCGACGGAGGTCCGGATGTGGACGCCCGCGCGCTCGAGCAGGCCCGAGGCGAAGCCGAGCCGGATGGCGGAGTCGTGGTTCCCGCTGGACAGGACGACCTGGGCGCCGGCGTCGACGATCCGCTGCAGGGTCTCGGACAGGAGGTCGACGGTGTCGGGCGCCGGCATCGCGCGGTCGTAGACGTCACCGCTGACGAGGACGGCGTCGACGCCCTCGGCGCGGACGACCTCGACGAGGTGGTCGAGGTAGGCGGCCTGGGCGTCGAGCAGCCCCACCTGGTGGAACGCGCGTCCCAGGTGCCAGTCGGAGGTGTGGATCAGCCGCACGTGGACCACGCTAGGAGAGCGCGCCGACACCCCTCGTGACCGAAACACCTCCACGGCCGCCCATCTGCGGGTCCCCGGGTTCCGTCACCGGTCGGGATGTGGTTGGGTCCAACCATGGGAGCCGAGGTCAGCGCGCAGAGCTACACCCGCGAGCAGCGCCAGCGCTACCGCGAGAAGGTCCGCCAGGACCTCGACGTGTTCGAGCGGATGCTGACCCAGAGCAGCTTCGAGTTCGACCGGCCGATGACCGGCCTGGAGATCGAGCTCAACCTCGTCGACGCCGACCAGCAGCCGCACTTCCACAACGCCGAGGTGCTCGCCGCCATCGCGGACGAGGACTACCAGACCGAGCTGGCGCGGTACAACATCGAGCTCAACGTCCCGCCGCGCCCGCTGCCCGGCGACTCCGCCATCGAGCTCG
Organism: uncultured Actinomycetota bacterium; assembly: GCA_963834225.1. Taxonomy (GTDB): domain Bacteria; phylum Actinomycetota; class Actinomycetes; order Actinomycetales; family Dermatophilaceae; genus Oryzobacter. The sequence continues at coordinate 128,710 of CAWIAT010000009.1, forward strand.
AGGCCGAGCTGCGCGCGAGCCTGAACAAGGCCGACGCCGCGGCCCGGGAGGTGGGCAGCAAGATCGTCGCCATCGGCATCCTCCCGACGATCATGCCGGAGCACTACGAGGGCGAGTGGATCAGCCAGAACAACCGCTACACCGCCCTCAACGACTCGATCTTCGTCGCACGCGGCGAGGACATCTACCTCGACATCGAGGGCCCCACCGGTGAGCGGGTGGCCACCTACTGCGACTCCATCGCGCCCGAGTCGGCGTGCACGAGCGTCCAGCTGCACCTCCAGGTGGCGCCCTCGGAGTTCGCCGCCCACTGGAACGCGGCCCAGGCCCTGTCCGCGCCGCAGGTGGCCCTCGCCGCGAACTCGCCGTTCTTCTTCGGCAAGCGGCTGCACGCCGAGACGCGCATCGAGCTGTTCAAGCAGGCCACCGACACCCGGCCGGTCGAGCTGAAGAACCAGGGGGTGAGGCCTCGCGTGTTCTTCGGCGAGCGCTGGATCACCTCGATCTTCGACCTCTTCGAGGAGAACGTCCGCTACTTCCCGACCCTCCTCGCCGAGGTGACCGACGAGGACCCGATGGCCAAGCTCGAGGCCGGCATCGCGCCCGACCTCGCCGAGCTCCGCCTGCACAACGGCACCGTCTACCGCTGGAACCGGCCGATCTACGACATCCCCGGTGGGGTCCCGCACCTGAGGGTCGAGAACCGCGTCCTGCCCGCCGGTCCGACGATCGTCGACGTGCTGGCCAACGCCGCGTTCTACTACGGCGCCATCCGGATGCTCGCGCACGAGGAGCGCCCGGTCTGGACCAAGATGAGCTTCGCCGCCTGCGAGGAGAACTTCCGCAGGGCGGCGCGCGACGGCATCGAGGCGCGGCTGTACTGGCCCGGCTTCGGCGAGCTGTCGGCCGACGAGCTGACCCTGCGCTACCTCCTCCCGCTCGCCCACGAGGGGCTGCGGCACTGGGGGGTCTCCGACGCCGTGCGCGAGCGGTACCTCGGGGTCATCGAGGGGCGGTGCACGAGCGGGATCAACGGCGCGGAGTGGTCGACCCGCGCCGTGGCCACCTTCGAGGCACACGGCCACGACCGTCGGGAGGCGCTGCGCCGGATGCTCGAGCTGTACGCGGTGCACATGGACTCCAACGAGCCGGTCCACACCTGGCCGCTGCCCTGACCCGGCCTCCGGGAGCGGGTCAGGTGGACCCGAGGAAGTGCGAGTCGCCGCTCTCGTCGAGGTACCACCAGTCGTGGATGACGCCCGACTCCCTGCCCTCGCCGGTGCGGAAGGTGGGGACGACGTCGACGACCGCGCCGCCGCCCCCGGTCGTGGGAGGCGGGTCCGGGGGAGGGGTCGGCACCGTGGGCAGCGTCTCGCGTGGGGGCGGGGGCGGCGGCTGCTCGAGGACGTGGCGCTCGGTCACGTCGTCGAGGACGTTGCCCTCCTTGTCGGACACCGTCCGGCGGTCCTCCCAGCTGCCGTCGGGGTGCCGGTCGGTGACGTGCACCGTCCGGTGGCCGGTGGCGACCTCGACGAGCTCGGAGCGACGGGACGACTCGCCCGACATCGTCCCGTCGGTGAGGAAGCCGTCCCGCGAGGTGATCGTCCCCGTGTGGTCGGTCCCCAGGATCTGGGTGGCCGTCTGCGCCACGGCCGACCCGTCGCTGGCGTAGGTCCAGCTCCGGCTGCTGGAGGAGTCCTCCCCGGTCACCAGGTGCGTGATGACGAGGTCGAGCCCCGGCCCGGGGACGGTGACGATGGTGACGCGGCTGTCGGGGTAGGTCAGCGACCCCGTGTGCATCACCGAGCCGTCGGCGGTGTGCAGCCACTGTTCGACGCTCGTGGTGCCCGAGGGGAGGGTCACCTCGATCACGAGGAGCGTCAGGAGGCCGGTCTCGTCGTACTCGGCCGAGCGCGTCTCCACGAAGCCGGATCCACTGGCGTCGACGCGCCAGGTCGAGCTGGGGTCGTCCGGCACGAGACCTCCCGGGGTCCTGAGGGCTTCACGCCTGAGGGTGGTCCTGCGCCGTGCTGATGGGCAGGGGCGTTGCTCCCGACGGGCGGCCCCCATCGGGTTGACTGGGTGGGACACCACCGACCACGGGAGGCAGCAGTGCTCAAGGAGTCCAGGGCGTTCAGCGGGATCGCGGTGCGTGACGTCGAGGAGGCCCGCCGGTTCTACGGCGACGTCCTCGGCCTCACCGTCGAGCCCGGCGAGATGGGGATGGCGGTCGTGCGGCTCGGCGGCGACACGCCGGTGCTGCTCTACCCCAAGCCCGACCACGAGCCGGCGGGCTACACGGTGCTGAACTTCCCCGTCCCCGACGTCGAGGCCGCCGTCCTGGCCCTGCGCGACCGGGGCGTGGAGTTCGAGCGGTACGAGGGCACCCAGGTCGAGACCGACGAGGTCGGCGTCTTCCGTGGCGGGGGACCGCTCATCGCGTGGTTCACCGACCCGTCGGGCAACGTCCTGTCGGTCATCGAGGGGGACGGCCTTGGCTGAGCCCGCTCACGCCTCGGGCGTGCTCCTCGCGTTCCACGCGAGGAGGGCGGGCTGCTCGCGCTCTCGACCGAGGACGCAGAGCGACCCGGCGTCGAGCACGAGGTGCGCCCCGAACCGGGCCTCCTGCCGGAGGTAGGTCGCGGTGAGGACGCGCAGCGCGTGCCCGTGGCCCACGAGGACGACGTCGCGCTCGGCGAGCACCGGGGCCACCCGCGCGAGGACGCGCGACGCCCGCGCCGCGACCTCCTCGACGGTCTCACCGGGGGTGTCGCCCGGGACGACGCCGTCGGCGAAGACGGTCCACCCGTGGCCGAGGGTCTCGCGGATCTGCGCGGTGGTGCGGCCCTCGTAGCCGCCGTAGTCCCACTCGAGGAGGTCCTCGTCGACCTCCGCTCCGGTGAGCCCGGCCAGCTCGGCGGTCCTGCGGGCTCGGGTGAGCGGCGAGGTGACGACGAGCCCGACGTCGAACGCGGCCAGCGGTCCGCCCAGGGCCGCGGCGTCCCGCTCGCCCTCCGCGGTCAGCTCGACGTCGGTGCGTCCGGTGTGCCGGCCGGTGCGTGACCACTCGGTCTGCCCGTGCCGCACGAGGACGAGCCGGCCGGCCTGTTCGGTGCGTGGCGCCATGGGTCCCACTGTCGCAGAGCGGTGACAGGATGGATGCCATGCCGGTCCACGTCGCCTTCCTCCGCGCCGTGAACGTCGGCCAGCGGCAGGTGAAGATGGCCGACCTGCGCGGCGTCCTCGAGGACGCCGGCTTCGACGAGGTCGAGACCCACATCCAGACCGGCAACGTCCGGGTGCGCACCCCGCTGCGGTCCACGGCGAAGGTCGGCGCCGAGCTGGGTCGGGTCATCGCCGGCTGGAAGGGCTTCGACGTGCCCTGCATCGTCCGCACGCCCGCCGAGCTGCGCGCCACGGTCGCGGCGGTCGACGCGGTCGACGCCCTGCTGGACCCGGCGGGTCGCCGGTACCTCGCCTTCGCCGACGGGACGGTCCCGAACGCCCCGGCCGACCTCCTCGACGCCTGGGACGAGCCGGGGGAGCGGGTGCGCGTCCTCGGGTCCGAGATCCTCGCCGAGCTCGGCAACGGCTTCCAGACCACGAAGCTCACCAACGCCCGCATCGAGAAGATGACCGGGCTCACGACCACCTGGCGCGACCTCACGGTGGTCCGCGCCGTCGCCGAGAGATGGGGTTCCTGATGGCCGAGGAGCAGGAGACCGGGGGGACCGGCACCGGTCACCGCAGCGTGTCGATGACGCGGGTCGAGAAGGGTCTGTACGAGGTGACGAACGTCCGCGGCGGGACGATGCTCGTCGGGGGTGGCGGCGACTCGGCCGACTTCACCCCCGTCGAGCTCCTCCTCGTCGCGATGGCGGCGTGCAGCGCCACCGACGTCGACTTCATCACGAGCCGCCTCGCCGAGCCCGAGGCCTTCGACGTCGTGTCGGAGGGCGTGAAGGCCAAGGTCGGTGGCGAGAACGTCCTCGAGGACATCGACATCACCTTCCGGGTGCGCTACCCCGAGGGCGAGAGCGGCGACCGGGCCCGCGAGCGGCTGCCGCGCGCCATCGCGCAGAGCCACGACCGCCTGTGCACGGTGTCGCGCACGGTGCAGCGCGGGACGCCCATCGCGATGCACGAGGACTGAGCCGCGCCACGCTGGTATCGCGCGGCGTCCCGCGTGCTCCTCGTCGGAAAGGGAGAGTGATGCACCGTGGAGCAGGACCCCGCACTGGCCGCCGTCCGGACGTACGGCTACCTCCGCCTGGCCCTCGCCGGGCTCGTCCTCCTGTTGTTCGCCTCGGTGGTCCTCGAGTGGGGCGCCACCGGCTTCTCGTGCCTCCAGAGCTCGATCAGCGCGTACTGGCACACCCCGGCCCGGGCCGTCTTCGTCGGCGTCCTCGTGACGATGGGAGTGTGCCTCGTCGCGCTCAAGGGCAACACCCCGGGTGAGGACATCGCCCTGAACTTCGCGGGCATGCTCGCCCCGGTCGTCGCCTTCATCCCCACGGGCGACACCGGCTCGTGCTCGTCGGTCCCGACCCAGGTGTCCGCCGTCGCGCCCGCCGTGTCGAACAACATGCAGTCCCTCTTCGTCCTCGGTGCCGTCGCCGTCGCCATCGGCGGGTGGAGCGCCCGCCGGTCACGGGCGGCTGCGGGAGCCCCCGCCATCCGCCGCTCCGACCTCCTCGGCCTCGTCGTCGCCGGGCTCGTCATGAGCGGTGGTGTCGTGTGGTTCTACGCCGACCGCGACTCCTTCGTCGCCAACGGTCACGACGTCGCGGCCATCCCGATGTTCCTCGCCATCGTCGTGGCGGTCTGGCTCAACGGCCGTGACGTCGACCGCGCCGTCGCGCAGGGCAGCATGCCCGCCACCGCGGCGCGGTACGTCCCGGTCTACCGGGCCATCTCCACCGCGATGCTCGTCACGCTCGCGACCACCGTGGCGGCGGCCTTCCTGTCGCCGTGGGAGCACCTCGTCCTGTGGGTCGAGGCCGTCCTCATCCTGCTCTTCGCGGCCTTCTGGCTCGTGCAGACCCGCGAGCTCTGGAACCGCGGCCTGCGCACCTCCTGACCTCCTGGGGACGGGCCTAGGGTGAGCCCATGGCCCGCTACCTCGACGTCCACCCGGTCGACCCGCAGCCGCGCGCGATCGCGCAGACCGTGGCGGCGCTGCGCGACGGAGGCCTCATCGCCTACCCGACCGACTCGGGGTACGCGCTCGGGGCGCTCATGGGCAACCAGGAGGCCAAGGACCGCATCCGCGACATCCGCCGGCTCGACGACAAGCACCACTACACGCTCGTCTGCCGCGACTTCGCCCAGCTCGGCCAGCTCGTCCACGTCGACAACGCCGTCTTCCGGGCCGTCAAGGCGAGCACGCCGGGGCCCTACACCTTCATCCTCCCGGCCACCGGTGAGGTGCCCCGCCGCCTGCTCCATCCGAAGAAGAAGACGGTGGGGGTGCGCATCCCCGAGCACCCCGTCGTCCGGGCCCTGCTCGCCGAGCTGGGGGAGCCGCTGCTGTCCTCGACGCTCATCCTGCCGGGGGAGACCGAGCCGCTCACCGACGGCTGGGAGGTCAAGGAGCAGCTCGACCACGTCGTCGACGTCGTTCTCGACTCGGGGGAGTGCGGCACCGTGCCCACCACCGTCGTCGACCTCTCCACCGGGGAGGCCGACGTCGTCCGGGTCGGTGCGGGCGACGTCACCCGCTTCGCGTAGCGCGAGGCCGGGCGGGCGCCTCAACCGTCGTCGGCCGAGCGTGCCGACGAACGGAGCTCGGCAAGGACCCGCGCGTCGATCCCGTCGGGGGAGAACCGGTTCTCGAGGTTCTCGGTCGACATCCACGCGTCGAGGGAGTGCTCGAGCGTGTCGCCCCCTCGCCCCGCGGGATGGCCGAGAGCGGTGAGGAGCTCCGCCACCTCGACCCGCAGACCGCCCTCGAGCGGGGAGACGTCCGCGGGTCCGCCGAAGACGAGGGAGGCGAGCGCGTGCAGCCGGGCGAGCTCGGTGGGGGCCCGGGGATGGTCGTCGACGCGGAGGTCGGCGAGGACGCCGCACGCGTCGTAGCCGGCGCCGGGGGCGTGGACGAGGAGGGCTGCGCTCTGCCGCCCGCGGGAGTCCCCGCCGGCGGCGTCCCCGGCGAGGACGGCTGCGAGGAGCCGCTCGTCGAGGGGCTGCCCGGCCGTCGCGAGGAAGGCGGCCTCCATCGCGTCGACGACCTCCGGGCCGGTGAGGATGTTGCCCTGGACCGCGTAGGCGGACCTCGCGTCACCGGTGGCCCGCCCGCCGGCCCACGGGAAGCACTCGTCACCCGTGAACGTCGCCGCCCCGTCGCGGCCGACGGCGCCCACCTGGCGAAGGGCCCGGCCCTCGTCGTCGGCGGTGGCGGCGCGAAGGGCGTCGCCGACCGCCGCGCCGGCGGAGAGGGCGTCGAGGACCTCGTCGCGGTAGGCCCAGCGGGCGAGGGACTGGGTGGCGACGGCTCCCACCCCCATCCGCACCGCAGGGACGATCGAGCCGACGGCGACGAACTTGCTGGCGACCGCGACGCCCCAGGCGTCGCCGTCGTGGGCGGCGATCGAGAAGGTCATGGGGGCACTGTAGGGAGGCCGGTCGCGGGGTCGGGCCTCAGCGACGCTCGAGGAGGACCGCTGTCTCGAGATGCGTCGTCTGCGGGAACATGTCGAAGACCCGGGCCTGCACCGGGTGCCACGACGGCATCGCCGCGAGATCGCGGGCGAGGCTGCCGAGGTGGCAGCTCGAGTAGACCAGGTGGCGTGCGTCGCCGTCGTCCAGCCAGGCGGTGAGGTCGTCACCCAGGCCGCGGCGGGGCGGGTTGACGACGACGAGGTCGGGGCTGGTGCCGCCTCGGTGGCGGGTCGCGTCCCCAGCGAGGAACTCGACCTCGGGAGAACCGAGTCCGTTGAGGCGTGCACCCGCCGTCGCGGCAGCCACCGCCTCCTCCGATGCCTCGACGCCGAGGACGTGACGCCCGGGTGCCGCGAGGTGCAGGGCGAACCCGCCGACGCCGCAGTAGAGGTCGAGGACGGTGGTGGGGGAGAGGTCGTCGGTCCACGCGCGGGCCTGCGCGTAGAGGGCCGTCGCGACGCGGGTGTTGGTCTGGAAGAACGAGCGCGGGCCGAGCAGGAGGGTGACCTCGGGCAGGCGCATCGTGAGGTGGGTGTCGGCGCCGAGGACGACCTCGGTGTCGCCCTCCAGGACGGCCTTGTGCTCCGGCAGGACGTTGGCCGTGACGACGCGCGCCGACGGCAGCACGGCGGCGATGTCGGGCAGGGCTGCGCGCAGGAGCTCGACGGACCCGGGGGAGCGGACGACGAAGCGCACGAGGTGCTCGCCGTCGGGGGAGTGGGTCACGATGAGGTGCTTGAGCTCCCCACGCCGGCCCGGGACGTCGTAGGGCTCGATCCCGAGCGCGGAGACGACGCGGTGGAGGGGGTCGAAGGTCGCTGCCAGCCCGGGCTCGTAGAGGCCGCACCGTCGCAGGTCGACGCCGCGGCCGCCGGCGTCGAGGATCCCGAAGGTCGGGGCCCCTGCGCGGCCGGCGACGACGAGCTTGGCCTTGTTGCGGAAGTGGGCCTCGGGGCCGGTCACGGGCTCGAGCCACCGGAGGTCCGGGGCGGCCACCTCGAGGGCCGCGGCGGCCCGGGCGGCCTTGTCGGCGACCTGGTCCCGGTAGGGGGAGCCCATGAGGGTGCAGGAGCGGCAGCGTCCGGCGTCGAAGGAGTCGCACTGCATGGTTGGACCAGCGTAGGGGGATGCGCGCCCGGGTCGACGTCGCGCCGAGCGCACGATGCGGAGCACTCAACCGGATGCAGTGCTGCGTCGCCGCAATTGAGACGGGATCCGTAGCCCGCTATGGTGTCGGGTGACTCGATCCGTAGCACCGCCGACATCGGAGGTCCGGGTCGCACCACGACCGACACCCCGACGCGTGCGGGGGAGGAGAGCCCATGAGCGACGACCTGCTGACCACGACGGCGCCTGCGATCCCGGCCCACGACCCCGGGACCTACCGTCGTCTCCCGCAGCGCCACCGCCCCGTCGACCCGGCCCTGGTCGAGCGACTGCTGGCGGGGGAGTGGGACCGCTTCACCGGCTGGTCGGCCGGGTCCGGCACGGCCAACGAGCGGGCCAGCCGCACCCTGCCGCTCGGCGTCACGAGCTCCTTCCAGCACTGGGACCCGTACCCGATCTCGGTCGCCTCGGCCCGTGGTGCCTGGCTGACCGACGTCGACGGCAACCGACTGCTCGACCTGTCGATGGGCTTCGGGGCCATGCTCGTCGGGCACCTGCACCCCACCGTCGTCGCACACGTCACCGAGGCCCTCACCCAGACCGGCACCCTCTTCGTCACGCCCTCACCCCAGGCGACCGAGATGAGCGAGCGGTTCTGTGAGCGGTTCCAGCTCGACATGGTGCGCTTCACCAACTCCGGCACCGAGTCGCTGATGTACGCGATCCGGGCCGCCCGCGCGTACACGAACCGCAAGGCGATCGTGAAGATCGAGGGCGGCTACCACGGCGGCTACGACGCCCTCCAGGTGTCGGTGAAGCCCGGGCTCGACGAGATCGGCCCGGCCGACAACCCGACGCCGCAGGTGCCCTTCGACGTCGAGGCCGGCACCGTCCACGTCGTCGCCTACAACGACCTCGGGCAGCTCGAGCGGATCCTGGCCGAGCACGGCGGCGACGTCGCCGCGCTCGTCGTCGAGCCCGTCATCGAGAACCTGTCGATCGTCGTGCCCGACGAGGGCTACCTCGCCGGTGTCCGAGCCCTGTGTGACAAGCACGGCGTCGTCCTCGTCTTCGACGAGGTCAAGACCGGCCTGACCGCCGGCTACGCCGGTGCGGCGCAGCGCCTGGGCGTCACCCCTGACCTCATCACGCTGGCCAAGTCGATCGGGGGCGGCCTGCCCCTGGCGGCCTTCGGTGGCAGGCGCGAGGTCATGGAGGTCGTCGTCGACGGCCGGATGGCCCACTTCGGCACCTACAACGGCAACCCGCTCGTCATGGCCGCGGCCAAGGCCGTCGACGAGGTCTGCACCAGGGAGGCGCTCGACGGCGCCGAGGCGGTCAACGTCCGCGCGATGGACGCCATCAACGCCCTCATCGACGAGTACGAGCTGCCGGCCCACACCGTGGGCCTCGGGGTCAAGGGCTGCGTCACGTGGTCGACGACGCCGGTGCGCAACTACCGCGACTACAAGGCGACCGACTTCGGCCTCGCCGAGCTGTCGTGGCTGTGGGGCGTCAACCGCGGCATCCTCACCCCGCCCGGGCTCGACGAGCAGTGGCTCGTCTCGCTGGCGCACACCGACGACGACATGGCCACCCTCGTCGACGACTTCCGCACGCTCGCCGTGGCGCTGCGCGCCTGAGCGGTCAGCGCGCCGAGGCGCCCTGGCGCAGCACCCGCAGGACGTGCGGGTGGAAGGCCCGGGCGATCTCGGTGTAACCGGCGTCGTTCGGGTGGAAGAAGTCCGGCGCGAGCCGACCGCGCCACGACGTCGGTCCCTCCGTGCGCATGTCGACGAGCTCGAGCTCGCCGGCCGCTGCGGCGTGCTCGACGTGCGCGTTCGCCCGACGGGCCGCAGTGCGCGGCTGGGGGAGGGTGGCCACGACGCAGCGCCGGGGGAGCCGCTCGACGAGGCGGGCGTAGTCGTCGGGGAGGCGAGCCCTGGCCCGTGCTCCTGCAAACAGGTCGTTCGACCCGACGAGGACGGTCACGAGGTCCGGCTCGTCCGTGCCCGGGGCCGGGGGCAGCGTCGCGAGGACGGGGAGCTGCTGGTCGAGCACGTCGGCCGTGCGGGCACCGGTGGCCGAGAGGTTGACGACGACGAGCGGGTGACCGTCGGCCGCGAGCCACCCGGCGAGCTGGTCGACCCAGCCGGCGTCCCACGAGGAGGCGCCCACGCCCTGCGCCATCGAGTCGCCGAGGACGACCCAGCGGCGGCCGGGTGTTCTCAGTGCCCTGCGGTTGTGTGCGTGCCAGGCGGCCGCGTACGGGTCGGCCTGGGCCTGCACGGACCGCACGCCGGGGACGACTGCGCCGAGGACGCGCACCCCGACACCGGGCCGGCGTCCGGTGCGGTTGGCGTAGTCGAGCGGCGCGAAGGGCTGGTCGGTCACGCCGGGCCGACGGTGGGGGTCGAGGGGGTCATTCCCGTGATTCGACACGGCCGGCGGGGTGGATGGGCGGTCGAGGTCACAGCGGTCGCTTGAGGCCGGTGTGGGTGGCCTCGTACCCCAGCCGTTCGTAGAACCGGTGGGCGTCGACGCGCGACCGGTCGGTCGTGAGCTGGGAGAGGACGGCGCCGCGCGAGCGACCGGTGGCGTGGGCCCAGTGGAAGAGGGCCGCGCCGAGGCCGAGCGAACGTGCGGATGCCGCGACGCGGACCGCCTCGACCTGCATCCTCAGCGCGCCGCCGCGGGACAGCGAGGCGATGAAGGTCAGCTGGAGGGTGGCGACGACCGTGCCGGTGGCCCCCCTGGCGACGGCGAGGAGCTGGTTGTCGTCGGCGTCGATCCGCTCGAACGCGGCCAGGTACGGCGTGAGGTCGTCGCCGGTCTCGCGCTGGGCACCGAGCGGGTCGTCACGCAGCAGGTCGACGACGGCGGCGACGTCCTCGCGTCCCGCGCGACCCACCATGAAACGGCGGCCTCCGGCCTCGACGACGTCCACGTCAGCAGTCTGTCATCGCGCGTGAGCGGTATCCCAGCGGTGGGGGGGCCCGGAGCGGGACGGGAGGGCGGCTCTCGAACGGTAGAATGACATAATGTCGATTATCGGCGTTGTCCACCATCCACCGGTGAGCCCGATCTACGGCACGGGACGGCGGCGCACGTGGACCGGAGGCGCCAGGCGCCACGTCGGCTCGACCACCTGCTGCGGGCTCGTCAGCGACGCCGACGGCAGGACGAACCGGTGCCGGTCGATGCACCGGACCGTGGCGTGCTCGACGGGTCCGTCGGTGCCCTCCCACATGTCGCGGTCGACCACCTCGGCCACGAGGCCGCACTCGGGACAGGTCGTCAGGTCCATGCTCGCCACCTCCAGGGTGCGCTCGGGCGGTGGTCGAACGGGTGTCCGAACCATCACGACAGGAGGAGCACCCGCGACGGTCCCCTGATACGAGCGAGCCGCGTCGTGGGTGACAATGTGGGGGCGCCGTGGAACGCGGAGCACGCCTCACCCGCTGTGGTGAGCGCGGGCCGCCCTCGAGCGCACGCCATGACGACGACGTAGTGAGGAGCACGACGGTGGGCAAGTCGACCAGGCCTGCGGGCGGTGCCCGGGCCGGCCGGGACAAGCTCGAGGCCCTGCGCAAGGAGCAGCAGGCCAAGGAGCGCAGGACCCGGCTCGTGCTCATCACCTCGGTGCTGACGGTCATCCTCCTCATCGCCGGGATCGTGGGCTTCTCGATCTACCGCGACGTCTCGTCGCGGCCGACCCTGGACGCCGTCGAGAAGTTCACCCCGACCCGGGACCACACGACCGAGGCGGTGACCTACGAGCAGACTCCCCCGGTCGGTGGCGACCACAACCCGACCTGGCTCAACTGCGGGGTCTACCCCGAGGCCGTGCCGAACGAGCTCGCCGTCCACGCGCTCGAGCACGGTGCCGTCTGGCTCACCTACCGCCCCGACCTGCCCGCCGACCAGGTCGACGAGCTCGTCGACGCCGTGCCGGACACCTACATGGTGATCTCCCCCTTCGAGGGCCTCCCCGCTCCCGTCGTGGCCAGCGCCTGGGGCGTGCAGCTCAAGCTGACGGGCGTCGACGACCCGCGCCTCGCGGAGTTCATCCAGGAGTACCGCCAGGGTCCGCAGACCCCCGAGCCCGGTGCCAGCTGCACCGGCGGCTCCGACGGCTCCGACGTCTCCAGCGGCCAGACCGACGCTCCTGCCCCGACGACGACGCCGAGCCCCAGCGTCAGCCCGTGACACCCGAGGTCCCCGACGACTTCGCCGACCACGACGGCGCCGAGCTCGACGAGCTCGTCCGGACCCGGTCCGCCCGGAGCTGGCCGGTCACGGTCGCGGTCGCCCTCGTGGCCCTGCTCGTCGGGGTGCTGGGCACCCTGTGGTTCACGGGCAGCCAGTCGTCGGCACCCTCGGACTGGGGTGCCGACGCCGGGTTCGCGCGCGACATGCAGACCCACCACTACCAGGCGGTCGAGATGTCGTTCCTCGTCAACGACCGCAGCCGCGACCCGGCCGTGCGGACCCTCGCCTACGACATCATCACGAGCCAGCAGCAGCAGGCCGGGCAGATGTACGGGTGGCTGCGGCAGTGGGGCCTGTCCCAGACCGGGAGCCGCGAGCCGATGGCCTGGGTGGGCAGCGGTCACGCGTCGGCGCATGCGGGCGCCGACGGGACGATGCCCGGCATGGCCACGAGGACCCAGCTGGACGAGCTGAGGGCGGCCACGGGGGTCCAGGCCGAGCGGATCTTCCTGCGCCTCATGATCGCCCACCACAGCGGAGGCGTCGCGATGGCCGACGCCGCCGTGGCCGAGGCCGAGACCGACGAGGTCCGCTCGCTCGCCTCGGCGATCGCGTCGGCGCAGACCGCGGAGATCGCCCTTCTCGAGTCGATGCTCGCGGAGCGCTCCTGACCTAGCCGGCCCGCGCGCCGCCCGAGCGGATCGCGCGCAGCGTGCGTGCCTCGACCTCGTAGCGACTGCCCACCCCTCCCCCGGCCCGGAAGAACCGGCGGCGCAGCGCCCCGGAGACCTCGACGTGGTCGTCCGTGGCGAGCCGTCCGGCCGTGCGGCGGCTCGCCGCCGTCCAGCACGCGACGTCGATGGTGTCGACCGACACCGATGACCGCGCGTCCCCTCCCGCCTTCGGGCGACGGCGGGAGGGCTCGCGCGCCACGACGACCCGCAGCACCTGCACCGTGTCGCCGCTCGGCAGCTCGCGCACCTCCCCCACGGCGGCGACCCGACCGACGAGGTGCACCGAGTTGACGTGGTCCATGGCCTCTCCCCTCCCGGCCGGCCGCATCCCGAACCCCTCGGGCCTGCGCGCCGACCTGGGTCCACGGTGTCGTCCTCGACGGATCGGCACCACCGCCCGCTGCGTCCTGTGGACGACGGACCCGTGCGGCCGACCCTGTGGACGACGAGCCGGCCGGGCCGCTCGGTCCCCCCGGCATGGCCCGAAAGGATGGTCTTTGCGTATCAAGAGCCCCCTTCGCGCCTCCACCACATATCGTGAACAACGGATCGCGCACGCAGGGGCGCGACCTTGGGTGTCCCCGGACGCCGTGATGTCGATAGGAAGAGACCGTCGTGCGCAGGGCCACACTCTCGCGTGCGGCGACCCTCGGGGTCGTCGCGCTCTCCGTGGCGGCTGTTCTCGCGGCACCATCCGCTCTCGCGGAGGAGCCCGGACCGAGCCCCACCCCCACGTCCACGCCCCCACCGGCGCCGACGCCCACTCGCAGTGCCACGGGCACGCCGACCCCGAGCGCGCCCACCGCCTCGCCGTCCGGCCCCTCCACCCACGTCGAGCCCGACCACGAGGCGATCGACGCGGCCGTCCTCGCCTCCCAGATCGCCGAGGCCGCCCGGATCACCGCGGCCCTGAACTCCAGCAACTCCCGGGTCGCCGCAGCCACCCAGGAGATGGACCGCCTCGCCGACCGCTCCAACGCGCTGCTCGAGTCGCTCGCGACGGCCCAGGACGTCGAGGCCGCCGCCACGCAGGAGGCCACGACCGCCCGGGCCGACCTCGTCCTCCTCGAGGCGCGCCTCGAGCGGGCCCGCGCCATCGTGCGCGACTGGGTCTTCTCGGTCTACTCCGGTGGCGGCGGCGAGTCCGACATCGCCGGGATGCTCGACGCGATGCTCTCCGAGCCCGGCGACATCGGCGACCCGCTCGGCGACCTGTCCTACCTCACCGAGCAGCGCACCCGCGCCCTCCAGGACGTCCGCGTGCTCACCGCCGAGCAGGTCCGGCTCAGCGCCGCCGCCGACGCGGCCGAGAAGCGGGCCCGTGACGCCCGCGCGAAGATCGAGAAGGACAAGGTCGCCCTCGACGTGGCCCTGCTCGACCAGCGCGAGAAGGTCACCGGGCTGCGCCAGCTGCAGATCAGCGAGGTCCAGAAGGCCGGCCCCGTCGCGGGGATGCTCGTGGGCGCCCGCAGCGCCGACGCCCGCGCCGCCGCCGCCCGGCTGCGCGAGGCCCTGTCCGCCGCGACCTTCGACGTCACCGACATCGGCAAGCCGTGCACCGACGACTCGACGGCCTACCCGAACGGGATGATCCCCGCGAGCGGCCTCTGCCCGGTCTGGGGCGCCCCCGGCGAGCGGCTCTCCCCCGACGCCGCGGCCGCCTTCAGCGCCCTGAGCAAGGCCTACGCCGCGCAGACCGGCACCGCCCTGTGCATCACCGACTCCTACCGCTCCTACTCCGAGCAGGTCTCGGTCAAGGCCACCCGCGGCCGGTTCGCGGCCACGCCTGGCACGAGCCGTCACGGCCTCGGCCGCGCCGTCGACCTCTGCGGCGGCGTGCAGCGTTTCGACTCGGCCGCCCACCGCTGGATGACCGCGAACGGCCCGCTCTACGGCTGGTTCCACCCCTCGTGGGCCGCCGCCGGGGGCTCGCTCCCCGAGCCGTGGCACTTCGAGTTCGCCGGCTGACCGAGCCACCCGGACGTCCGGTGGGTCAGGAGACCCGGTGCTCGCCGTGCTCCTTGACCGGGATCATCACGGCGAACCCCGCGGCGAGGATGACGACGATGCCGAGGATGCCCCAGTACTGCGTGTTCTCCCGTCCGGTCACGGCGGCGCCGATCACGATGAACAGGCCGAACAGGGCCGGGGACAGGAACGACACGACGCGCCCGGTGGTGGCGTAGAGGCCGAAGATCTCCCCGTTCTTGCCCTCGGGGATCAGCCGGGCGAGGAAGCTGCGCGAGGCGGCCTGGGCCGGCCCGACGAACACCGTCATCAGCAGGCCGAGCACCCAGAACACGTTCTTGCCGCCGTCGTGGAGGACGAAGATGAGGATGCCCAGGATCACGAGGGACCCGAGCGAGATGAGGATGACCTTCTTGGGGCCGATCCGGTCGTCGAGGAGGCCGAAGCCCATCGTCGCCAGCCCCGCGACGATGTTCGCGGCCGCACCGAAGATGATGACGTCGCCGGCCGACAGGCCGAAGGTTCCCGCGGCGAGGATCGCGCCGAACGCGAACACGCCGGCCAGGCCGTCACGGAACAGGGCCGAGGCGAGGAGGAAGTACACGGTGTGGCGCGAGGTGGCCCACAGCCCCGTGATCGAGCGCCACACGAGCCGGTACGACTGCGCGACGCCCACGCCGGGAGCGCGCTCGCGCGGGCGGTCCTTGAGGACGAGGAAGGCGGGGATCGTGAAGAGCAGCGTCCACACGCCGCACAGGATCATCGAGACGCGGATGTCCATCGCGCCCTCGTCGGTGACCCCGAAGAGTCCGACGTCGGGCTGGATCAGCAGGAAGTACAGGCCGAGCAGCACGATGATGCCGCCGAGGTAGCCCATCCCCCAGCCGAAGCCGGAGACCCTGCCGACCGTCCTCGTGGTCGCCACCTGGTCGATCGTCGCGTTGTAGTTGACCCCGGCGATCTCGGAGACGACCGAGCCGAGGCCGAGCAGGACGAGCCCGACCCACAGGAACGCCGGCTCGGGCTTGACGACGTACAGCGACGCCGAGAGCCCCGCGAGGAGCCAGGTCTGCAGGCGCAGGTTGCGCACGGTGCGTCCGGACCGGTCGGAGTTCTGGCCGAGCACGGGCGCCAGGGCCGCGACGAACAGCCCCGCGATCGCCGTCGAGATGGCCAGGGCCGTCGAGGTCGCGTTCGTCGCGCCGAAGCTCTCGCTCGTGAGGTACACGGAGAAGACGAAGGTCGTGATGACCGTGTTGAACGGCTGCGACCCCCAGTCCCACATCCCCCACGCGATGACCCGACGTCGGGAGGTGGGGCCCGCGACGTCGAGGGCGGTGGGACCGAGGACGGCGTCGGCGTCGGCCGGGAGCGAGGATGTCGTCACGCGGCAGACGGTAGACCCGCACGGGCCCCCGGGGAACGCGCAACGCGGGAATTGAGGACGCGTACTCACCCGTGCGAACCGCCGGCGAGACCCGCCGCCAGGCGTTCCGACACGCCCGGACACACGGTTTCGTGGACCCGACCCATCTGTGAGGGCTCTCACACCGAACCACTCCCGAGCCACCCCCCAGGTGGAACAACGGGTGTGCACCGGTCGTTGAACGCCTCAGACCCGGACGAGGCGACCTGTCGGCCGGGACACCACGAATCTTCGGGAGTTGACCCCACATGGCAGAACGCAGCCTCCGCGGCAGCCGACTCGGCGCCCTGAGCATGGAGACCGACGCGAACGTCGTTCCCAGCGAGCGCCGCATCACGACCTACCTGTGCCCCAACGGGCACACCATCGAGCTCCCGTTCTCGGTCGAGGCCGACGTCCCGCACACCTGGGAGTGCCGCTGCGGCGCCGAGGCCAAGCTCCAGGGTGGGGGCCCCGAGCCCGAGGCCAAGCCCGTCAAGCACGTCCGCACCCACTGGGACATGCTGCTCGAGCGTCGCTCGATCCCCGAGCTCGAGGAGCTCCTCGAGGAGCGCCTGACGCTCCTGCGGGTCTCCCGCGGCGAGAAGGTCAAGCGCAAGAGCGCCTGAGCCCTCCCGAACGAACGCGCCGACCACCTCAGGTGGTCGGCGCGTCGTCGTGTCCCCGCCGGGAGGTCAGCGGGTCGGGGGCTCGTCGCCGCGGGGCGGGTCGACGACCTCGCCGCTGACGACGTCGGGACGCAGCGGCCGTGGCGGGACCGAGGGTGAGGACGGTGACGACGGCCCTGACGGCGAACCGCCCGGCCACTCCCCCACCGTCCGCACGACCCGGCGCGCGATGACGGCCTCGAGCCAGATCCGCGCGACCGGCCGGGTGAACGGGAGGATGAAGAGCAGCCCGACGACGTCGGTGACGAACCCGGGCAGGACGAGCAGGACGCCGCCGACGAGGACGAGGACCGCGTCGGCGATCTCGCGGCTCGGCATCCGGCCGCTGCGGAACGCCTCGCGCAGTGCCCGCCAGGCCCGGGTCCCCTCGTGCCGCACGACCCAGGCCCCGATCGCGGCCTCGACGAGCAGGACGAGGACGGTCTGCCAGCCGCCGATGGTGCGGGCGACCGCGACGAGAACGACGAGCTCGGTGAGCGGCACCAGCAGGAGGGCTGCCAGGATCCAGCGCAGCCGCCGCGGCCGTCGCGACCGCGCGGCGTAGGGGGTGGCGCCGGTGCGCGTCACAACGAGTGCCAGCGCGGCTCGCGCGACCCGACGAGGTCGCGCACCTGGTGGGCCCGGTGCCGCACGCCCCACGCGGTGATGAGGCGCAGGGACTCGGTCATGATGTCGCGGCTCATCTTCGACTGGCCGACCTCGCGCTCGACGAAGGTGATCGGCACCTCGACGACGGTGAGCCCTGCCCTGACGGCCCGCCAGGTGAGGTCGGTCTGGAAGCAGTAGCCCTGCGACGCGACGTCCTCGAGGCCCATCGTGCGCAGCGCGTCGGCGCGGTAGACCCGGTAGCCGGCGGTGGCGTCGTGCACCGGCATCCCGAGCAGGACCCTGACGTAGAGGTTGCCGCCGACCGACAGCGCCTTGCGGTGCAGCGGCCAGTTGACGACAGAGCCCCCGCGGATCCAGCGCGAGCCGATGACGGCGTCGGCGTCGGCGGCGGCGGCGAGGAGGGTCGGCAGGTGCTCGGGACGGTGCGAGCCGTCGGCGTCCATCTCGACGACGGCGTCGTAGCCCGCGTCGAGGGCCCAGCGGAACCCCGCGAGGTAGGCGGCCCCGAGGCCCTCCTTGCCGGCCCGGTGCAGGACGTGGACCTGCTCGTCCTCGGCCGCGAGGACGTCGGCGACGGCGCCGGTCCCGTCGGGCGAGTTGTCGTCGAGGACCATGACGTCGACGTCGGGCACGAGCTGGCGGACCCGACGGACGACGACGGGCAGCGTGTCGCGCTCGTTGTACGTCGGGATGAGGACGGCGACGCGCCGCAGGGGCGGTCGGGCGGTCTCAGTCAACGGTGGTGTCCTCGGTGGGTCGGTCGGATGCTCCCGAAACCCTAACGTCCCGCGAGGCGGCGGTGCTCCCGACGACGAGGAGGAGCAGGAGCAGCCCGGCGACCCGCTCGGGCCACGGGCCCAGCCGGTCCGAGGGCGTCCGCTCGGTGCGCACGACCGGTCGGCCGAGACCCTGCTCGGCGGTGAACAGGCCGGTCTTCCCGGTGACCGCCCCGTCGGGGGCGATGAACCCGGACACCCCCACCGTCGACACGTGGACGACCGAGCGGCCGTGCTCGACGGCACGCAGGCGGGAGATCGCGAACTGCTGCTCGGACTCCGCGGAGTACCCGAAGGTCGCGTTGTTCGTCTGCACGAGGACGACGCTCGGCACGCGTCCGGCCGCAGCGACGCTGTCGCGCATCAGCTGGTCGTAGGCGACCTCGAAGCAGATCGTGGGGAGGGCGGCGTACGGGCCCCCCGGCGCCTGCACCGGGAAGACCCCGATCTCGGTGCCGGCCACGAAGTTCCCCGCGAGGTCGGCCGCCGCGGTGAAGGTCCGGAAGAACTCGCGGTGCGGGATGTACTCGGCGAAGGGCACCGGGTGCAGCTTGGTGTACCGCCGCGGCGGGTCGGTGCCGTCGTAGAGCAGCGAGACGTTCGAGCCCGCGCCCACGGGCTCGGCGAGCACCGCCCCGACGACGAGCGGGACGCCGACCGCCTGCCGGGCCCGCTCCACCTGCGCGGCGGCGTCGGCGTTGCGGAACGGGTCGATGTCGGAGGAGTTCTCGGGCCAGACCACGAGGCTGAGGTCGTCGGGAGCCCTTCCGGCGAGGAGCTCGGTCCCGGCGACGTGGTTGTCGAGGACGGCCCGGCGCTCGGCGTTGAAGTCCAGGCCGGCGCTCGGCACGTTCCCCTGGACGAAGCCGACGGCCACCTCGCGACCGTCGGTGGGGAGGGTGATGAGCGCGGCGGCCCACGGGACCGCGGTCGCGACGACCCCGGCGACGAGCACGCGGGCCGAGCGCCCGGTGAGACCGAGGCCCAGGGCCAGCAGGCCGGTCCCGACCACCGCGACGGCGAGGGTGACCCCGGGAGCGCCGAGCCACCGGGCCAGCGGCAGGAGCGGGCTGTCGGCCTGGCTGAACGCGAGCCGGGCCCACGGGAAGCCGCCGTACGGGGTGGCCCCGCGCGCCCACTCCTGCGCGACCCAGCCGAGCGGGACGAGCCCGAGGGAGAGGACCCGGTGCCCCGACCTCGACAGCCGCCTCCCGGCGAACCCGACGACGGCGCACATCAGGGCGACGTACAGGGCCTCGAGGGTCGCGAGCGCGAACCACGGCAGCCTGCCGACGTAGATGCCCGACCACGACAGGACCGGGACGAAGAAGGCCAGCCCGCCGACGAGGCCGACGAGCAGACCGCGCCCGGCACCGGCCGTCAGGCAGGCCGCACCGAGGAGGGCGACGCCCACGGGCGCGAGCCACCACAGCCCCGCATCGGGGAAGGCCAGCCACAGGCACAGGCCGCCCGCCACGGCCGCCAGGAGGCGCACGGGCAACCGGAGGGGCGTGGGCACGGGCCCACGGTAGGTCACCCCGCTGGAGGCACCACGACGACCCCCCGGGCCGTCGTCGCGACGATCGGGGGGTCGAGGACGTCGGCCGCGGACTCCCCCCGGTCGGGGGCGCCGCGCCCGACGACGCGGACCTCGAAGGCCATCTCCCGCGACCGGGTGCCGACCCGCACGAGCATCGCCGAGATCTCGATGACGTCGCCGGCCCGCACCGGGGCGAGGAACTGGACGTCGGAGTACGACGCGAAGAGCCCCTCGTCACCGTCGGTGAGCATGCACATCTCGGTGGCGACGTCGCCGAAGGCCCCGAGGCTGTAGGCGCCGTCGACGAGGTTCCCGGCGTAGTGCGCGTGGCTGTAGGGCACGTAGCGGCGGTGCGTGACGGTGCGGCCGACCTCGGGGGTCATCGCTGCTGTCCTCTCGGCTCGGGGGTCGTGCGGGGCGTGACGAGCTCGTGCACGAGGTAGCTCGCGACCTCGCCGGGGGTGGTGCCACGACCGAAGATGCGGTCCACACCGAGGTTCGCGGCCGAGCCCTCCTCGAAGCGCGGTCCCCCGACGACGAGCAGCGGGACCTGCCCGGCGGGGAACGCCTCACGGAAGGCCGCGGACATCGCCGTCGTGTTGTGGATGTGGGCGTCGCGCTGGGTGACGACCTGCGAGACGAGGACGGCGTCGGCGCGGACCTCGCGGGCGGTGTTGACGAGCTCGGGCACGAGGACCTGCGCGCCGAGGTTCACCACCGTCATCTCGCGGTGGTACTCCAGGCCCTTCTCGCCGGCGAACCCCTTGATGTTGAGGATCGCGTCGATGCCGACGGTGTGGGCGTCGGTGCCGATGCAGGCACCGACGACGACGAGCTTGCGCCGCAGCCGCTTCTTGATCTCGGCGTTGATCTCCTTGGAGGTCAGCAGCGGGAACTCGCGCTCGATGACGGTGACCTCGCGGACGTCGACGAGGTGGGTCACCGAGCCGTAGACGACGAAGAAGGTGAAGCCGTCGCCGATCGGCTTCGCGTGGACGAGGAGCGCGGGCTCCATGCCCATCTTCGCGGCGAGCTGGAGGGCGGCGCCCTCGGCCCGCTTGTCGTGCGGCAGGGGCAGGGTGAAGGAGACCTGCACCATCCCGTCGCCCGTGGCGTCGCCGTAGGGGCGCACGAGGGGGCCGGGGCTGCCGTCGGACCCGGGCAGGGGGTGGACCGCGCTCATCGGGTGGCTCCTTCCTCGAGCATCGTCGTGGCGGGGTTGTCGTAACCCTCCGCCTTGCGCACGACGCCGTCGAGCCCCTTGCCCTTGCTGGCCGGCCGCTTCACCGAGCCGAAGGTCCCGTCGGCGATGGCCGCGAGGAGCGGTGGGTCGCCCGCCGTGTCGGCGTCGGAGACGATCGCGTCGAGGAGGTCGACGGCCTCCCCCAGCACGTGGCGGGCGCGGGTCTGGATCAGCCCGTCGCGCGGCGGGTGGAAGTCCTCGGTGAGCCCGCCGGCGGCGTCGAGGACGTAGCGGACGTTCTGGAGCGCGAGGTCGCGGTCGGACAGCCACGGCGTCACGACGGCCTCGGTCATCATCCCGACGAGGAGGATGCCCTGGCCGGTCATCGCCCCGACGAGGTTGAAGAAGCCGTCGAGGAGGTAGCCGCGGAAGACGTCGCCGGTCATGTGCTTCGTCGGCGGCATCCACTTCAGCGGCGCGTCGGGGAAGAGCTGGCGGGCGAGGAGGGCGTGGGCCAGCTCGAGCCGGAAGCTGTCGGGGACCTCGGGGTTGATCTCGAAGGCGTGGCCGAGGCCCAGCTGCCAGTCCTCGAGCCCGGCCTCCTTGGCGAAGTACTCGTTGAGCAGCTGGCTCACGGTGACCGTGTGCGCCGCCTCGATCGCGTCGGCCGTCGTGAGGTAGTTGTCCTCGCCGGTGTTGATGATGATCCCGGCCCGGGCGTGGACCTGGCGGCTGAAGCGCTGGTCGACGAAGGTGCGGATCGGGTTGATGTCGCGGAAGAGGATCCCGTACATCGAGTCGTTGAGCATCATGTCGAGCCGCTCGAGGCCGGCGAGCGCCGCGATCTCGGGCATGCACAGGCCGGAGGCGTAGTTCGTGAGCCGGACGTAGCGGCCGAGCTCCCTGCTCGTCTCGTCGAGGGCCGCCCGCATGAGGCGGAAGTTCTCCTGGGTGGCGTAGGTGCCGGCGTAGCCCTCGCGGGTGGCGCCCTCGGGGACGAAGTCGAGCAGGCTCTGGCCGGTGGAGCGGATGACGGCGATGACGTCGGCGCCCTCGCGGGCCGCGGCCTGGGCCTGCGGGATGTCCTCGTAGATGTCGCCCGTCGCGACGATGAGGTAGATCCACGGGGTGCGCTTCGGGTCGCCGTGGCGCCTGACGAGGCGGTCGCGGGCCGCGCGCTGGCGGTCGACGGTGCGCAGTCCCTTCGCGACCGACGTCCGGGCCGCCGTGCGGGAGCCCGTGAGGTCGCGGCCCTCCGGGAGGCGGAACGACACCGACCCGCTCGACGCCTTCTGGGCCAGGGTCAGCAGGTCGGAGGCCTCGCCGCGGCGCAGGGCGTCCCAGACCGGGGTGGTGACGCCGTGCTCGAGGCCGACGCTCCCCCGGACCGCGTCGACGAGGTGGTTGACCCACGGGACGTTCTCGTGGTCGGCGCCGGAGAGCCCGGCGAGGCGCAGCGTGGCGCGCTCGACGGAGACGGTGGTGTGGCTCCTCGCGAGGTCCACGACCGGCTTGCCGGCCTTGCGGGCGAGGGTGCGGGCCCGGCGCACGACGGCGGGGTCGAGCTCGAGCAGGGGGGACGGCGCGGAGACACGGCGTCAACCTACCAAGAGCCCGGGAGCATTTGCGGCCACGTCAGGCGATGGCGGGAGGATCTCCACCGCGACGGCACGGTCGTCATCCGAGGTCGTGGTCGTCCGAACCGGCGCGCAGGACCCGGTGGGCCATGTCGAACGTCGACAGCACCTCGAGGAGGAAGGCGCAGCCCGCCCGGGTCAGGTCCCCCGGGTCGGTGTCGCGCCGCTCCCCCAGCACCTCGGCGAGCACGACGTGGTGCACCTCGACGAGGTCCAGGAGGCTGACGCCGTCGGCGACCGCGCGGCGCCCCATGTCGTAGCCGAGGGCGAGCGCGGCCTCGTTGTGACGGGTCAGGGAGCGCAGGAACGCCGCGCGGTAGTCACGCCGCACGTCCTCGAGGTCAGGGCCTGCCACGCGTCCGCCGTGTCGGCGCGTGCCGCACCCGGGCGAGGTGCGCCAGCCCCTCCTCGAGGTCGAGGGCCGTCGCGATGCTTCCCATGTCCATCCCGAGGCGGACCATCGCGTAGGCGACGTCGGGCTGGATGCCGACGACGACGGTGGTGGCTCCACGCAGCCGCGCCATCTCCGCGATGGCGCGCAGGGTGCGGGACCCGAAGCTGTCGAGGACGTCGAGGGCAGCGACGTCGATGATGACGCCGCGGGCCCGGTGCTCGCCGATCTGTCGCACGAGGTCGGCCTGGAAGCGCAGCATCTCGGAGTCGTCGAGGGCAGTGTTGACCGATGCGACGAGGGTGTCCCCCTGTCGCAGGATCGAGACGAGCGCCGGTCCGGTGTTCACGAGTCCTCGGCGACCTCGGTCCGGGTCGTGCGGTAGCCGAGGAGCCGCTCGGCCTCCTCGAGGCCACCCTGGAGGTCGCCGATCGTGTTCATCTTGCTCAGGTCGACGCCGATGGTCACCAGGGTCTGGGCGATGGTGGGCGACAGCCCGGTGATGATGACGCTCGCCCCCATGAGCCGCGACGCGTCGACCGTCTGCACGAGGTGGTTGGCCACCGTCTCGTCGACGTCGGGGGCACCGGTGATGTCCATGACGACGACCTTGGCCCGATGGGTGCGGATCCCCTGCAGCAGCTGCACGGTCAGCTGCTTGGCGCGCTCGCTGTCCAGGACCCCGATGATCGGGAGGATGAGGAGCCGCTCGCGAACCGGCAGCACCGGCGTCGACAGCTCGCGGATGGCGTCCTGCTGCTGGCGGATGACGCGCTCGCGCTCCTCGACGAAGCTCACGGCGACCGTGTTGGCGATCCGGTTGGCGGCAGGCTCGTAGGCGTCGAGGACCTCGTTGAGGAGGGCGAAGTCGTCCTGGTACTTCTCGAAGAGCGACCGGGCCAGCACGTCTCGCAGGAGGAGCACGATGCCGACGACCTCATGGGTCTCCACGCCTCGCGGGATGATCCGCTCGGAGAGGTCGCGCGCGTAGTGCTGGAGCGCCTCGACGCTGCCGGTCTCGAGCACCTCGACGTAGTTGTCGTAGACCGAGGTGGTCTCGTTCGTCATCTCCTGCGGGGTCATCGCCTCGAGGAGGTGGGCCTCGCGGATGCGCGCCGACCACTGCTCGCGCAGCTTGGCCCGGTGCTCGCGGAGGTGGGCCACGAGCTGGGGAAGCAGCTCGGCCCCGGCGAGCGTCAGCTCGGGGTGGGGGGTCTCGGCGCTGGCGTGGTCGCTCATGCTGGTGCCTTCCTGTCGATCCACTTGGTCATCGTGACGGTGGTGCCGCGCCCCACCTCGGAGTCGATCTCGAACTCGTCCATGAGCCGCCGGGAGCCGGGCAGTCCGAGCCCGAGACCGTCGCAGGTGCTGTGGCCGTCGGTGAGGGCGGTGGCGACGTCCTCGATGCCCGGGCCGGCGTCTCGGGCGACGACGCGCACTCCCCGGCGGGGCGCGAGCAGCTCGATGACGACCTCTCCCGAGCCGGCGAAGCGCACGATGTTGCGCGCGACCTCGGAGACGGCCGTGGCCAGCATGGTGAGGTCCGCACCGGCGAAGCCCGCCCGCACGGCGAGCTCACGAGCGGTCCTGCGGGCCGTGACGATGTCGGGGTCCGAGGCGATCGGCACGGTGACGACGTCGTCCCGCACCGGTCCGCGCCCGAGGAGGGGTTCGCTCAGCCGAGCGCAGAGCGGGCACTCGAGGAGGTGCTGCGCGGCGCCGACCTCCGACTGGCGCCGGCGGTCCGCCCCGGACAGGGACAACAGGACCGGCCGGCACTTCTCGGTGGGGACCGCGGACTGCTCGAGCGCGAGGAGGTACTCGACCCGCAGGCGCGCGCGGGTGCGTTTGAGCGACGCCGCCACCGCGCCCGCCGTGCTGCCGGCGTCCTCGGCCAGGGATCGTGTGTCGCGCCCGTCGACCTCGTGGGCCAGCAGGGCGCGGCGCTCCTCGTCGGTGAGCGTGTCGATGGCCCGCGCCATGGCGGCCTGCTCCTCCGAGGCCACGACGAGGTCCTCGGCCTGCTCCGGCTCGCTCGGGTCGTGGGCGCGGTGCTGGTTGCGGGCGGAGCGGTCCTGCTGGCGCCACAGCGTCGCGACGACGTTGCGGACCGTGGCGATGGCGTAGGGCTCGAGCATGCCCGGCTCGATCCGGTCGCGCGCTGCCAGCACCCGGACCAGCGTCTCCTGGACGACGTCCTCGGCTGCGGGGTGGGAGCCGACGCGGGCGGCGACGATGCGGCGCAGCATCGGGATGAGGTCGGCCACGTCGTCGCCGGGCGTCCCCGCTCCTGACGCCTCGTCGGCGACCACGCGCTCGCTCACGGGGCGACCCTACGCGCGGTTCGTGCAGGTCGGGGGCCTGAACTCAGGCCGATCCCGCGCCCACGGTGCCGGGGTCCACGCCGTCCTCCGGCGGGGCGTGGCGCAGGTCGTCCAGGACCGGGCTGCCCTCGAGCGGGTCGCGGTAGCCAGGAGGCGGAGGAGGGTCCCGTGGGAGCGGTCCGAGGTCGGGTTCGGGCTCCCCCGGTGTCGTCGTGTCGGTCATCCGGGTCCTGTCGGTGGTCCTGCGGCGGGGGGTCCGCGGGAGAGGGCGGGGGCGCTCCTGCGCGCTCCATGCCTCCATCCGCCCGAGCACCGGAAGGAGCCCGAGAACGAGCAGCGGGGTGACCAGCGCGATGGCTCTCACGGGGCCAGCCCGAGGTGCGAGGGGTGCCGCGCGCCATGGGGCGCCGGCGTCGCGGGGCGTCGGCCCGGCAGTGCCAGGGCCGGCTCGACGGCGAAGGGCGCGATGTCGACCACGATCCCCATGAGATCGAGCTCGAAGGGGCGCACCCAGGGGCGGAAGGCGCCCTCGTCGCGCACCAGGTCGGCCCGCACGGTGGCGCGCCGGCTGTCCACCCCGATCGGGGTTCCGTCGTCCTCGCGCAGCGCGCCGGTGACGACCCCGGTGACGAAGGCTCCGTGGGGCCCGAGGACGAGCCGCAGCACGCGCATCGACCCTGTGAGTCGGCCGGTGCCGCCCGTGGGGGAACGGAAGGTCCCGTGCACGGTGGGGTGGGCGGCGTCGCCGTCGGGGGCGCCGCGGCGCGCCGTGCGGGGACGAAAGGCGATGACGGTCACGGGGACCTCCTGGTTCGGGGCTCGGTCGAGCACGTGCGTCGCCCGGGGGTGGGGGTGGCGGCCAGGCCGCAGGGACGCGCCGCCACCACCCCCACGCGTGGGTGGGCTCAGGCCCCGAGCCCGTTGAGGATCGCGAGGATCTGGTTGAGCAGGCCGGCGATCTGGCCGAGGGCGCCGGCACCGTCGAGCAGACCGGCGACCGCGCACAGCAGGTTGCCCAGGAGGTTGCCGGCCCCGGTCGTGCCGACGATGTCGAGGACGACCTGGTCGAGGTGCACCTCGAGCCCGAGGAGGTTGAGGTCCAGCGGCCCGAGCACGAGGTTGAGGATGTCGCAGGAGGCGGCGCTGACCCCGCTCGCGGCCGCGACGGTGGTGACGTCCTTGACCTCGAGATCCATCGTCCTGGTGTGCGGCACCGAGCCGCGGGCGCCCTGCATCGTGGTCGTGACGGCCGAGCGCATCATGAGCGTGCCGCCGTCGTCCCAGAACTTCTGCGGCACGATCTTCACGGCCGCGTCGCCGGTGCGGCCCTTCTTGTCGGTCCAGGTGCCGGTGTAGCTCCAGGCCTGCCCCTGCATGCTGGCGGTCTTGGCGGCGGCGACCGGCTGGTGGGCGGGAGCGGCGGTCGCGGCCGAGACGAGCCCGGGGCCGAAACCGACGGCTCCGACCAGGACGAGGGCTGCGGTTCCGGTACGGACGGTGGTGGACGTGAGCATGGTGTCTCCTTCTGAGGGGTCGACCCTGGTGCGGGTCCTCTGCCTGGGCCGGCACGCTGTCCCGTGCTCGGCCTCCACCCATGAAGTCGCAGCCCGACCCCCCGCATGACGTGGGGGCCATGGGGGCACCCGCGGCCGTCGGGTCCCAGGGGCACCATCCGCGCGTGTTCCGTCGGCGATTCGCGACGGGACCCGTGACGAACCTGTGAGGCACTCAGGTGGGCCCGCGTCACGTCAGCGGGGTTGCGGCGTCCCGCCTGCGATGCGGCTCGGCCGGGGCCGCTTGCCGCGTCAGGCGGTCGCGTCGTGGAGGACGACGCCGTTCGCGACGGTGAGCCGACAGAGCGGCAGCGGCGCCCCTCCCCCGAGGACGGGCAGCCCGTGGGCATCCGTGGCCGTGACCGACCACGCCGCGAAGGTGGCGGGGGCGCCGACGCGCAGGACGCCGCCCTCCTCCCCCGCGGCCGCCCACCCGCCCCGGGTGTGCGCGTCGAGCGCCGTGAGCGTGTCGACCCGCTGGTCGGGGTCGCGGTGGTCGACGGCGGCGCGGACGGCGGCCCAGGGCGAGAAGGAGGTGACGGGGGCGTCGGAGCCGAAGGCCATCGCGACGCCTTCGCGGGCCATCGCGGCGAAGGGGTTGATCCCCGGGACCCGGTGCTCGCCGAGGCGCTGCGCGTACATCCCCTCCGCCCCACCCCACGCGGCGTCGAACGCGGGCTGGACGCTCGCGGCGATGCCGAGGAGGGCCATCCGTCGGACGGCGTCGGGGTCGGCCATCTCGGCGTGCTCGAGGCGGGGGTGGGAGGCGCGCACGAGGTCGTCCCCGACGAGGGCGGCGGCCTGCTCGTACCCGTCGAGGACGAGGTCGAGCCCGGCGTCACCGATGACGTGGAAGCCGTTCTGCACCCCGGCGAGCGCGCAGGCGGCGACGTGGTCGCGCACGGCCGCGACGTCGCGGTAGGCGGTCCCCCGACAGCCCGGCTCGTCGGCGTAGTCCTCGCGCAGCAGCGCCGTGTGCGACCCGATCGAGCCGTCGATGTTGAGGTCGCCCGCCAGGCCGCGAGCCCCGTGGAGGGCGAGGAGGGCGCGCGCCTGCTCGGGATCGGTCACGGCCTCGGCCCAGTAGCCGACGGTCGCCGGCAGGTCGGCTCGCCTGCCGGCCTCGAGGACGTCGGCGAAGTCGTCGGCCGAGGTGAGCAGCGGGCCCCCGCACTCGTGGACCGCGACGACCCCGGCCGCGGCCGCCCCGCGCAGGGCGAGGTCGATGTCGTCACGACGCTGAGCACGGCTGCGGGAGCCGTCGAAGGCGGCCCGGGCGGCGTTCTTGGCGTCGCGGACGAGGAAGCCGTCGATGCTCCAGCCGTCGAGCCGGTCGGCGCCCGATGCGGCGACGAGGGCGCTGGAGGCCACCGCGGAGTGGCCGTCGATGCGGGAGGCGTAGACCACGCCCCCGGCGCTCGCCCGGTCGAGCTCGTGGCGTGTCATCGGGCGACCGCCCGTCCAGTCCTGCTCCTGC
Source organism: uncultured Actinomycetota bacterium (assembly GCA_963834225.1). GTDB lineage: Bacteria > Actinomycetota > Actinomycetes > Actinomycetales > Dermatophilaceae > Oryzobacter. The sequence continues at coordinate 156,975 of CAWIAT010000009.1, forward strand.
CAGCCGTGGGCGAAGACGGGTCGCCCGCGCCCGCTGCGGGCCGCTGCGGCGACGAGGTCGAGGGCCTCGGTGACCGTGCGCGCCCCTGCGAGGTCGACCCCCCGCAGGCCGAGGCCCGTGTGGGAGACGTGGGCGTGGGCGTCGACGAAGCCCGGGAGGACGAGGGCGTCGTCGAGGTCGACGACCGCGTCGACGACCTCGGCGTGGGTGTCGGCCCCGACCTCGTCGCCGAGCCAGACGATGGTCGCGTCGTCGCCGACGACGAGGGCCGTGGCGGCGGGGTGCCCGGGGGCCCGGACCCGCCCGTGGCGGAACAGCGTCGTCGGCATGGCCGACACTCTAGGAGCCCACCGGCCGGCGCGCGGGCCGGCCCCTACGCCCCGGCGGAGAGCCGCGCCTCGAAGAGGGCGCGAACGGACGGAGTCGCCCGCAGGAGGTCGAGGGCGAGGTCGGCATGACCGGGGACGTAGCCGTTGCCGACGAGCATCGTGACGTCGGCCGCGAGCCCTTCCGCCCCCAGGGCGGCGGCGGAGAAGCTCGTCGCCATCGAGAAGTAGATGACCGTCCCACCCTGGGCCGTGGCGAGGATGGCGGGCTGCTCGCACCCGGGGACGTCGACGCACACCACGGTGACGTCGGCCGGTCCCCCGGCGGCGGCGACGGCCTCGGAGAGCCCGAGCGGCGAACGGGCGTCGGCGACGACGACCTCGTCGGCCAGCCCGGTCGGGCGGAGCAGGGTGGCCTCGGCCTCGACGGGCACGACGCCGATGCAGTGGCCGGCCCCCGCGGCGCGAGCCGCTGCGAGGGACAGGGAGCCGGACTTCCCGGCGGCACCGAGGACCGCGACGGTGGGGGCGCTCCCCCGGGCCACGTGGTCGGCGACGACGCGGGTGACGAGGGCCGGGGCGCCACAGACGTCCATGACCATGAGGGCGAGGTCGGGTGAGAGGTCCTCGGGCAGGCGGGCGACGATGGAGCGGCCGAACAGGACCGCGGTGCCGGTCGCAGGCACGCGCTCGGTGCGCCCGTCCCAGCGCTCGAGGCCGTCGGTGATCGTCAGCGGCGTCAGCGAGAGGGAGACGAGCGTGGCGACACGGTCACCGGCGGTGAGCCCGAGCGGCGACTCCGGCCCGACCTCGGCGACGGTGCCGATGAGCATGCCGCCCGAGCCGGTGACCGGGTTCTGCATCTTGCCGCGCTCGGCGACGATGGCCAGGACCTCCGCCCGCACGGCCTCCCCGGCTCCCCCGTGCTTCTCGGAGAGCTGGCGGAAGGAGGCGGCGTCGAGGTTGAGCGTCTCCACGTCGATGCGGACCTCGTCGGGCCACAGCTCGGGGCCGGCATCGAGGACGCGCGCGGCCTGGGGCAGGGCGGCGCCCTCGGGGTCGGTCACCCGGTGCAGCCCGACCGGCGAGGACGGAGTCGTCCGCACAAGAATCTCCTCGTCATCCGACACGAAGCCGCAGTATTTGCGGTAGGAACGTGACGCGCGCGTCATCCGTGCGTATCCTGCCACGCATGACGACGATGATCGACCAGCCGTACGCCTACCGGCGGCGAGAGCTGATTGAGCCCGACTGGACCCGACTGCCGGGGTGGCGCGACGTCACCGCCGCCGAGTGGGCGGACGCGCAGTGGCAGCGGGCGCACTGCGTGAAGAACGTGGGCCAGCTGCGCGCGGTCATGGGCGACCTCCTCGAGGACCGCTTCTACGCCGACCTCGAGCGCGACCAGGCCGAGCGGGCCACGATGTCGATGCTCGTCCCGCCGCAGATGGTCAACACGATGGTCCCGGGCACCCGCGACCCGATGCCGACGGCGAGCGCCGCGTTCACCGAGGCGTTCTACGCCGACCCGGTCCGGCGCTACATGTTCCCCGTCTTCTCCGACCGGCGCACCGACTGGCCGAGCCACCCCTACGCCACGCGCGACTCCCTCCACGAGCACGACATGTGGGCGGTCGAGGGGCTGACCCACCGCTACCCCACCAAGGTCCTCGCCGAGATGCTCCCGACGTGCCCGCAGTACTGCGGCCACTGCACGCGGATGGACCTCGTCGGCAACTCGACCCCGCAGGTCGCCAAGCTCAAGCTCGCGGGCAAGCCCGTCGACCGCTACGCCGCGATGCTCGACTACCTCCACCGGACGCCGGGCGTGCGTGACGTCGTCGTCTCCGGTGGCGACGTCGCCAACATGCCGTGGAAGAACCTCGAGGCCTTCCTCGACCGGCTCCTCGAGGTCCCGACGATCCGCGACGTCCGGCTCGCGACGAAGGCGCTCATGGGGCTGCCGCAGCACTGGCTCCAGCCCGACGTCGTCGAGGGCGTGGCGCGGGTCTCGGCCCGGGCTCGTTCGCTCGGCGTCTCGCTCGCCATCCACACGCACGTCAACGCCGCGCAGTCGGTGACGCCGCTCGTCGCAAAGGCGGCCACGACGATGCTCGAGGCGGGGGTGCGCGACGTGCGCAACCAGGGCGTCCTCATGCGGGGTGTGAACGACTCCCCCGAGGCGCTGCTCGACCTCTGCTTCGCCCTCCAGGACGAGGCGATGATCACGCCGTACTACTTCTACATGTGCGACATGATCCCCTTCTCCGAGCACTGGCGGGTGTCGCTGCGCGAGGCGCAGGAGCTGCAGCACGCGATCATGGGCTACCTGCCCGGGTTCGCCACGCCGCGCATCGTCTGCGACGTCCCGTTCGTCGGGAAGCGCTGGGTGCACCAGGTCGAGACGTACGACACCGTGCGCGGGATGTCGTTCTGGCGCAAGCACTACCGCACCTCCATCGAGGCCGGTGACGACCAGGCGCTGTCGCGTGAGTACGTCTACCACGACCCGATCCACACCCTCCCCGCCGAGGGCCAGGAGTGGTGGCGTGCCCAGCACGACGAGACCGAGGTCCACGAGGCGGCGCTCCTCGGAGCGGGCGTGAGCCGCGCGGCGTCGGCCGCGGACATCGCCGTCTGACCGACGGCGGCGCTCGCGCCGTGCCCTCACGTGAGGTAGCGACAGAGGGCCCGTTCCAGCCTGCTCGTGAGGAGGGGCCGCTTCGGCGGCCGATCACGGGAACGGCGTCGCGCTGAGGGGCTGTTCCGGTTGCCGACCGTTGGGTGCTGACCACGACGGTGCGGGGGTGTACGCCGCATGACGTCGACATCGGTTCCCCAGCCGAGCAGCGGCGGTGGGGCGGAGCGGTATCGGAGCCCCGATGGCGTCGCCACGACGACCTCCCGGCGTGGTCGCGGTGTCACGCCGTCGTCGACCCGCGAGCCGGGTGTCGTGAGCGGGTCGCGGACCGACACCGACCAGCCCGGCGCCTCCTTGACGAGGTTGCAGCGGGCGCAGGCTCCTCGACCGTTGACGAAGCTCGTCGGCGCGCCGTCGCGAGCCGGGTCGGAGTGGTCGGCGTGGGCGACCAGGGCGTCGCACCACGGTGTGGTGCAGACGTCGTCGCGCAGGACCAGCATGCGGCGCAGGAGTCCCGAGAAGGTGCGCCGCCGGGAGTCCATGGCGACGAGGTCCACACCGTCCGGTCCGGTGTGGAGACGTCGCAGCCACACCGACGCAGCGGCCTGTGTCGATGGCTCGGTACCGGTGCCGGTGCCGCGAAGCCAGGCACGGACGACGGGCGCCGGCACGCTCCCATGGCCGGGTACCCGCGCGGGCTCCATGACCGACCGTCGGCCGTCACCGGTACCCAAGAGGGCGCGGTCGGTCATCACGAGGTGCACCTCGACGGGCTGGAGGGCGCCCGCCTCCTCCCGGCCGGACATCGCCCGCAGGGCCGTGTCGGCGGCGACCGCGCCCACCCCCCGGCCCTCAGGGAGCTCGTCGGCGCACTGGCCGCCCACGACCGACCTCGCCCTCGCCAGGAGCGCGGCGTGGGCGCCGACGACCTCGACCATCGGTCCGAGGACGCTCAGGTACGCCATGCCGTCGGGAGCCGGCCGCACCGTCACGCGTCGCGACCGGACGGCCTGCTCCATCCGGCGGACGACCGCAGCCGCGTCGAGCTCGGCGGCGACCCGGCGGGCGGCACGCTCCGCGGCGCTCACCCCGAGCCGGCCCAGCAGTGGACCCACCCGGCGGTCCACCTCCCGACGGTCCTCGACCGACAGCACGGCCGTCGCCTGGACGAGCACGACGGCATGACGCTCGGAGCAGACTCCCAACGACAGCGCCGCCATCGTCGCGGGCATCTCGTCGACGAGGGCGCGCGCGAGGCCGACGAACCGGTCACCCCACGTGGGTGAACACCGTCGAGCCAGGGCGACCTCTGAGCCGACCGAGCGGGCGACGTCTCGGGCATCGCTCTCCTCGCGCGACTGCCTCAGCGCGTGGGTCACCCGGGCCTGCGCCGCCGAGACGGCTCCCTTGACCCGCTCGAGCTCGACCACGAGGTCGACGCGTTCGCGGTCGGTCAGGCCACAACCGTCCACGGATCCGACGCCCTCGCGGAACGCCACGACCTCGCCACGATCCATCCCTGCCCCACCCCCTTACCCACTGCGACAACCGTATCGGGGGCCACTGACAGCCACCCGACACGCGTTCCGGTGCGTCACCCCTCGTTGGCGGTGAAGTCACCGCACCGGCGGCTCACGTCCCGTAGCCTCTTCGCGTGGCGCACCGAGAAGCCTCAGGCACCCCCGCGACCGTCGCGCTCACGGCCGCGGGAGTGACGTTCACCCAGCACACCTACGAGCACGACCCCACGGCGCGGTCGTTCGGGCTCGAGGCGGCGGAGGTGCTCGGGCTTCCGGCGGAGCAGGTGTTCAAGACGCTCGTCGTCTCCACCGGAGCCGGCATGGCGGTCGCCGTCGTCCCCGTCGCCGGCTCCCTCGACCTCAAGGCGATGGCGGATGCCCTCGGCACCAAGAAGGTGTCGATGGCGGATCCCGCTGCGGCACAGCGGTCCTCGGGCTACGTTCTCGGAGGGCATCTCGCCCATCGGTCAGAAGCGTCCGCTCCCGACCGTCGTCGACGAGAGCGCCGAGCTGTTCGACGTCGTCTACGTCTCCGGGGGACGCCGCGGCCTCGACCTCGGCCTCTCCCCCGCCGACCTCGTCGCCGTCACCGGAGCCACCGTCGCCGACATCGCCCGCTGACCGGTGTCATCGGAAGGTGTCGGCGGCGGCCTGGATCTTCCCGACATAGCCGTCCCACCACGCGGTGTCTCCCATCCCGTCGTGGTCGCGACCGCCACGTCCGTCGACGGTCTCGCGGAGGATGTCGGCGTGCCCCGCGTGCTGGGCCGTCTCGGCGACCACCCGGACGACGAGGTGCCCGAAGGTCGTCACCCGGCGCTCCTCCGGCCACCACGGCACGGTGGCCGGACTGTCGAGGGGCACGTCGGCCAGCGTGGCGTCGGCCAGCAGCCATGCGTTGCGGTAGAGGCCGACGAGCTCGTCGCGGCTCTCGGTGGGCAGGGCCCACATGTCACCGTTCTCCCACACGGAACCGTCCGCGTCCCACGGCAGCAGAGGCGCCTCCCGGCCGAGGCAGGTCACGAGGTAGCCCTGCTCGATGCCGACGAGGTGCTTCACCAGTCCGAGGACGTTGGTCCCGCTGGGCACGAGGGGACGGCGGGCGTCGTGCTCGGAGAGGCCGTCGAGGGCGCGCAGCACGCCGTCACGCCCCTGCTGGAGGTACTGCCGCAGGTCGGCCGCGATGGCATCCACGCTCACTCCCAGGGCGTGGAGAGCACGACGGTGGTGCGAGTGCTCACGTGGGCCGCTCCACGCACCTGCGCGATGAGGTCCTCGAGCTCGATCGGGTTGGCGACCCGGACCTTGAGGATGTAGTTCTCGTCGCCGGCGACCGAGTGGCACTCCTCGATGGCGGAGATGTCGCGCAGCCGGTCGGGGATGTCGTCGGGGGCCGCGGGGTCGATGGGCGTGATCGAGATGAACGCCGTGATCTGCTGCCCGAGCGCGTGGTGGTCGAGCTTGGCGGTGTAGCCCTTGACGACGCCGCGCTGCTCGAGGCGGCGCACCCGCTGGTGCACGGCCGAGGTCGACATGCCGAGCGCCTTGCCGAGGTCGGTGTAGCTGATCCGGCCGTCCTTGGCGAGGAGGTCGACGATCCGTCGGTCGAGGTCTTCCACGAGCACAGGGTAGTGGCCAGCGCGTGAACGACCGGGAACGGCTCGCCCCTCGGCCGGGCGCTACCCTCGGGCCATGCCGGACCGTCTCCTGCTCCTCGACTCCGCGTCGCTGTACTTCCGTGCCTTCTTCGGGGTGCCCGACCAGCGCACGTCGGAGGACGAGCCGCCGACGAACGCGCTGCGCGGCTTCCTCGACATGATCGCCACCCTCGTCACGGCCCACCGGCCGACGCACCTCGTCGCGTGCTGGGACGACGACTGGCGGCCGCAGTGGCGCGTCGACCTCGTGCCGACGTACAAGACGCACCGGCTCACCGAGGGGTCCGCCGTCGCCGAGGAGAGCCCCGACGGGCTGACGCCGCAGGTCCCCCTCATCCGCGAGGCGCTGGCGGCCGTGGGCATCCCGCGCCTGGGTGCGCCGGGCTTCGAGGCCGACGACGTCATCGGCACCCTGACCGCCCGCCACCGGGGGTCGATGGCCGTCGACGTCGTCACCGGCGACCGCGACCTCCTCCAGCTCGTCGACGACGCCCAGGGCGTGCGCGTGCTCTACACCGGCCGCGGCGGCGTGCGCGAGCCGGACATCGCCACCCAGGACCTGCTCCGCGAGAAGTACGGCGTCGACACCGGCGAGGCCTACCTCGAGATGTCGGTGCTGCGCGGCGACACCAGTGACGGCCTCCCCGGCGTCAAGGGCATCGGCGACAAGACCGCCGCCCAGCTCATCGCGCAGTACGGGTCGCTCGCCGGGCTGCGCCGGGCGGTCGACAGCGGCGACCCGGCCATCAAGGGAGCCCGCCGCACCAACCTCGAGGCCGCCTCGGCCTACCTCGACGTCGCCCCGACCGTCGTGCGGGTCGCGCCGGACGCCCCGGTGGACGAGGTCGACATGTCACTCCCCCGCGCGGTGGCGGACCCCGAGGCCCTCCGGCGGCTGGCGAGCGACTACGGCATCGACAACCCGGTCAAGCGGCTGCTCACGGCCCTCGGTCTCTAGCCGACGTCGGGCCGCGACGTCGAGCGGCACGAGTTCAGGGTCTCCCCGAACTCGTGCGACGGGTTCAGTCGAGGCGGTCGGCGGCGACGACACCGCGCAGGACGGCGTCGACCGCCTGGCGGGCGGTGCGGCGCAGCACCTCGTCGGTCGCGGCCTTGCCGACCTGGTCGAGGAGGTCGACGAGCTGCTTGCAGCGGCGGACGAAGTCGCCGGCGGCGATGTCCTGGCCGCGCAGCACGGCGTCGAGCCGCTCGCCCGAGGCCCAGCGGTGCACCATCCAGGCCATCCCGCCGTCGGGCATCGACGTCGACGGCAGGTCGTGCTCGCTCTCGAGGTCCTCGATCTCGCTCCAGAGCCGCTCCATCGCCGTGACGGCCGCGGCCACCTCGTCGTTCGGCATCCGCGGCGCGACCTCGGCCTCCTCGTGGCGTGGCTCGTGGACGAGGGCCGAGACGGCGGCCGCGAGCCCGGGTGCGTCGAGCCGCTTCCACACGTCGTGGCGCAGGCACTCGGCGGCCAGGAGGTCCTTCTCCGTGTAGAGCCGCCGCAGCCGCTCGCCGCGCTCGGTGACGACGGTGCCGCCGTCCTCGAGGTAGCCGCGAGCCTCGAGGGCGTCGCAGATCCGGTCGAAGGTGCGGGCCACCGTGTTCGTGCGGCCCTCGACCTTGCGCTGGAGGCCGACCGTCTCGCGCTTGAGGCGCCACCACCGCTCGGCCCACCGGGCGTGCGTCTCGCGCTCGGGGCACTGGTGACACGGGTGGGCCTTGAGCTCGGCACGCAGGGCCGCCACCCGCTCGCTCTCGCCCGCGGCGGCAGCGGCATCGCGAGCCGCCCGGCGCCGAGGTGTGTCGTCGGACCCGTGCGGCACCGCGACGCGCAGGGTGGTCGCGAGGTCGCGCCGGCTCTTGGGCGACTTGGGGTTGAAGTGCGGCGGGACCTTCACCTGGGCGACGGCCTCGACGGCCTCGGGCACGTCGACGAGGGTGAGCCGGCGGAACTGCTTGTCCTCGGTGATGACCGCAGGCCCGGTGGGCGCGCCCTTGGCCGCGCGGGCCGGCTGGACGACGACGGCCCATCCCGCGCGACGCCCGGCCGGGATCCGGATGACGTCGCCGATCTTGAGGTTCTCCATCGCGACGGCCGCCTCGGCCCGGCGCGAGGCCGACCGCGACTTCGCGCCGTCCTTCTCGGCGTCGGCGAGCCTCCGGCGGAGGTCGGCGTACTGCCGGAAGTCGCCGAGGTGGCAGTGCATCGCCTCGGCGTACCCGTCGAGCCCTTCCTCGTTGCGTCGCACGGCCGTCGCGATGCCGACGACCGCCCGGTCCGCCTGGAACTGGGCGAAGGACGTCTCGAGGATGTCGCGCGCCACCTCGCGCCCGACCTGGGACACGAGGTTGACCGCCATGTTGTACGTCGGTCGGAAGCTCGAGCGCAGGGGGTAGGTGCGGGTCGACGCGAGGCCGCCGACGGCGAGGGGGTCGACCCCGCGGGCCCACTGGACGACCGCGTGGCCCTCGATGTCGATGCCGCGCCGCCCGGCGCGGCCGGTGAGCTGGGTGTACTCGGCGGGGGTGACGTCGACGTGGGCCTCACCGTTGAACTTCACGAGCTTCTCGAGGACCACCGTGCGCGCCGGCATGTTGATGCCCAGGGCCAGCGTCTCGGTGGCGAACACGGCCCGGATGCGCGCCGAGGTGAACAGCTCCTCGACGATCTCGCGGAACAGGGGCAGCATCCCGGCGTGGTGTGCCGCGAAGCCGCGCGAGAGCCCTTCGACGAAGTCCCAGTAGCCGAGGACCGCGAGGTCCTCCTCGGCCAGCGACTCGACCCGCTCCTCGACGTGGCGGCGGATCCGCAGCCCCTCGCGCTCGGGGATGAGGCGCGTGCCGGCGGCCAACAGCTGACCGACGGAGGCCTCGCAGCCGACCCGGCTGAAGATGAAGGTGATGGCGGGCAGCAGGCCGTCGCGGTCGAGCTCCTCGATGACCTCGGCCCGGGTCGCTCCCCCACCGGGACGTCCGCCGCGCGCGAACCCCCGACCACCGTCTCCGCCGCCGGGACCGCGGCCGTTGCCGCCGCCACCTCCTCGCGAGCCACCGCGTGACCCGCCACCGACGCCGCCACGCCCGCGGCCACCACGCTGCTGCACGCGTGGCGGGGCACCACGGCCGGAACCACGGTGGGCGTCGGCCTCGAACCGGCCGCGCTGCTCGGAGCTGCGGATGGCGTGGAGCAGGTCGGGGTTGACCCGGTTCCCCGCGAAGAGGTCGAACATCGTCGTGCCGACGAGCATGTGCTGCGAGAGCGGGACCGGCCGGTGCTCGGAGACGACGACCTCGTGGTTGCCGCGCACCTCGGCGAGCCAGTCGCCGAACTCCTCGGCGTTGCTCACCGTGGCCGACAGCGACACCACCTGCACCGACTCGGGGAGGTGGATGATGACCTCCTCCCACACCGCCCCGCGGAACCGGTCGGCGAGGTAGTGGACCTCGTCCATCACGACGTAGCCCAGGCCGTGCAGCGTCCGTGAGCCCCCGTACATCATGTTGCGCAGCACCTCGGTCGTCATGACGACGACGGGGGCCTCCCCGTTGACCGAGGAGTCACCGGTGAGCAGGCCGACGTTCTCGGCCCCGTGGCTGCGCACGAGGTCGTGGTACTTCTGGTTCGACAGCGCCTTGATCGGCGTGGTGTAGAACGCCTTCCGCCCGGTGGCCAGGGCGAGGTGGACCGCGAACTCGCCGACGATCGTCTTGCCGGCGCCGGTGGGAGCGGCGACGAGGACGCCCTTGCCCTCCTCGACCGCCTCGCAGGCCGTCTGCTGGAACTCGTCGAGGGGGAAGTCGAGGCCGTCGGTGAACCGGCGGAGCTCTGAGCCTTCCCGGCGCGCACGGGTGCGGGCCGCGGCGTACCGCTCAGCGGGGCTGGGCATGGGCTCAGGCTACGTCAGGGCTCAGGCCAGGACGGTGAGGGCACCCGGCACGGCCTGGACCGTCATCGGCAGCGGTCCGAAGCGCTCGCCGTCGGCGTAGGCGACGATGCCGGTGGCCTCGAGACGCACCTCGCGGGCCCGCAGGATCTCGACCGCCGGGTGCGTCACGTGCGCGCCGGTGAACACGCGCGGGAAGACGCGCAGGAACTCCGGGGTGCTGATCCGGTGGAGGACGAGGACGTCGAGCAGGCCGTCGTCGAGGACGGCATCCGGGGTCACCTTCATGCCGCCGCCGTACGACGGTCCGTTGCCGACGGCGACGAGCATGGCGTCGGTGCGGACCTCGCGGCCGTCGAGGACGAGCCGGTACGGGATCGCGCGGAACAGCGGCAGCTCACGCAGGATCGCGAGGTTGTAGCGCATCTGCCCCTTGGGCCAGCGCCACGTGTTGGCGCGCTCGTTGACGACGGCGTCGAACCCGGCCGCGAGCACGCCGAGGAACCACTTCTCCTCCCCCGTCGGGGTGGTCTGCCGGGCGGCGTCGATGCGGCGGGTCCCACCGCTGAGGACCCGCTCGACGGCCTTGGCCGCGTCGCGCACGGGGAGCCCGAGGACGCGCGCCACGTCGTTGCCCGTCCCCGCGGCGATGATGCCGAGGGGCACCTCGGTGCCGGCGCACAGGTTCGCCCCCAGGTGCACCATCCCGTCGCCACCGACGACGACGAGGGCGTCGACCGCCCGGTCGGCGATGGCGGCCCGGCCTCGCTCCATCGCGCCTCGTCCGTCGGCCGCGCTGAGGTCGAGCAGCTCGACCCCCGCGGCGCGCAGGAGGGTCAGCGCCTCGTGGCCGACCCGAGCACCGGTGTTCTTGCCCGAGGTCGGGTTGACGACGATTCCCAGGCGCTGCGGCATGGCGCGAGGCTAGTGCAGCCCCGCATCAGGCCGGGCGGTCCCACAAGTCGAGAGTGCACGACATGCCGAAGAGCCGATCCGTCACTCGGCATGTCGTGCGCTCTCGAGACGTGAACGGGCGGTCGGTATCGGCTGTCCTCAGATCAAGACGCCCACCACGTTGAGCACAGCACAACGGGATCGCGACCGTCGTGGCACCGTGTCGGGTCCGGTTCGCGCGAGACCGAGGAAGCCCCCGCGCGACGGCGGGCTGCGGCATGGCGCGAGGCTGGTGCCGCCGTGGCCTCAGAGCGCCGAGGCCTCGGTGTCGTCGACGTCGAGCCAGTCGGGGCGGTTGGCGGCCTTGCGCTTGTCGAGCAGCCGGCAGACGAGCCAGGCGCCGAAGTAGAGCGCCGTCAGCGGCGCGGCGAAGACGAACATCGTGAACGGGTCGGCCGTCGGGGTGGCCACCGCGGCGAAGACGAAGATGAGGACGATCGCCACGCGCCAGCCCTTGATGAGGCGGGTGGCCGGCATCGCGCCGATGGCGTTGAGCCCCACGAGGACGACGGGGAAGAGGAAGCCGATGCCGAAGACGAGGATGAAGCGGGTGACGAACGAGAAGTACATCGACACCTGCTGGATGTTCGACGTCCCCTCGGGGCTCAGGCCGTAGAGGATCGACAGCGACTGCGGCAGGATCGCGTACGCCAGGGCACAGCCGAGGAGGAAGAGCGGGATCGTCGCGGCGAGGAAGGCCAGCGAGATCCGCTTCTCCTTGCGGGTCAGGCCCGGGACGATGAACGCCCAGATCTGGAAGAGCCACACCGGGCTCGCGGCGATGACGCCGACGAAGATGGACAGGCTGATGAGGTTGGACAGCGCGCTCGTCGCCTCACCGAAGTTGAGGCTGATGTCGTTCTGCGGGTTCGCGAGCTTGTACTCGTTGAACGGTTCGGAGAGGAAGGCGAAGACCCTGCTGTAGAACACACCCGCCACGATCGAGGTGACGAGGACCGCCGCCGCCGCGAGGAAGAGGCGTCGCCGGAACTCCTTGAAGTGCTCGCCGAGCGTCATCCGCCCTTCGGGCTCACGAGAACGACGACGCAGTCGGGCCATGGGGTGGTGGGCGGCGACGAAGGGTCAGGCCACCGGGCCGGACTGGTTGTCGGTGCGCGGGGCGTTCTCCGTGACGGCGTTGCCGTCGGTGGTGGGCACCGTGGCCTCCGTCGTGGGAACGGCGCGGCCGACCGTGGAGGTGGGCTCGATGGACTCGCTGGTGACGGTCTGGCCCGAGGCGTCGGACTTCTGCTCGTTGTCCTTCTTCATCTCGTCGACCTCGGACTTGAACACGCGCGCCGAGCGGCCGAGGCTGCGGGCGGCGTCGGGAAGCTTCTTCCAGCCGAAGATCAGAGATGATCAGCACCGCGATGATGATGATCTCGGTCGGTCCGATCCTGCCCATGGGGTTCAACTCCTGAAGAGGTGGTGAGACGTCTGTTTCTACTCTACGCGTGCCCACGGAGGCATCCGGTCGGCTCGGCGCGAACGTCTCGCGGCAGCCTGCTCGGCACGCTGGGCCCGATACTCCTCCCGGAGTCTGGACGGGACCTGTGTCGCGGCTGTGGGAGCGGGCTCGGCCTCGCGCAGCTCGTCGACCCGGGACTCGAGCTCGGCGAGCAGCCCGCTCGCCCGCGACAGCTCACCGGTGAGCACCTTCGCCGTCCCCCAGACCCGCCGCGAGAGGACGAACAGCCAGAGCGCGCCCCCGACGACGAGCACGACCCACAGCAGCACCCAGCCCCACCACGGCAGCACGGGTCAGCCCTGCACCGTGGCGGGATAGAGGGCCAGCGCCCCGGCGGCGCCGTCGGCGACCTCGGCGACGACCTCGGGCGGGTCGATGACGACCGCACGGCCGCCCATCCGCCACACGAGCCGGCGCAGCCAGGCGGTGTCGGCGGTGCTGATCCGCACGAGCAGCCCTCCCCCGTCGGCCGCGGGCACCTCCTGCGAGGTCTCGACGGGGTAGTAGTCGGCGACCCACGTGGCCCCCGGCAGCAGCCGCACGGTGACGACGAGGTCGTCGGGCCCGGGGCGGAACGTGCCATCGGCGAGGTCGCGCTCGCGGGTGCCCTCGGGCGGGGTGCCGTCGACGTCGAGGACGCTGAGCTCCTCGACCCGGTCCATCCGGAACAGGCGGGTGTCCTCGGCGGTGTGGCACCAGCCCTCGAGGTACCAGCGGCCGTCGTAGCCGACGACGCGCATCGGGTCGACGTCGCGCTCGGTGGCCTCGTCGCGGGCGGGCACGAGGTAGCGCAGGTGCACCCGGCGGTGGCCGGCGATCGCCTGGCGGGCCCGGGCGAGCAGCTCGGCGGACGTGCCGTCGTCGACCTCGGCCCGCACCCTGCTCGCGGGGGCGGCCGCGGCACCCGCCGCGTCCTCGAGCTTGGCCAGGGCCCGGTCGACCGCGTCGCGCTCGTCGAGGCCGGGGACCTCGCGCAGGGTGCGCAGGCCGACCATGAGGGTGACCGCCTCGTCGACGCCGAGGCGCAGCGGGCGGGCGATGGTGTCGGCGTTGCCGACGAACACCTTGCCGCCCTCCCAGTCGGCCTCGATGAGCTCGTCGGGCATCTGGCCGTAGCCGCAGAGGAAGAGGAGCTGGAGGTCGGCCTCGAGCTGCGCGACGCTGACGCCGAGGTCGTCGGCCGCCTGCTGGACGTCGATGCCCTGGCGGTTGAGCAGCCACGGGACCATCGTCAGCAGCCGGGCCAGCCGCGCGGTCGCCGTCTCCTGGGTCGCACCGGCCATCAGGCGCCTCCCCCGTGGGCGACGAGCGCGCCGCGCAGGCGTCGGGTGACGGCCTCGACGAGGTCGGCGGGCTGCTCGGCGACGACGTCGACGCCGTATCCCGCGAGCTGCTCGGCGAAGTCCTCGAGGTCGCGGTAGTCGAGGTCCACGAGGTCCCACGTGGCGTCGACCTCGCCGACGGTGCGGGCGTGCCGACGCAGGCTGTGCCCGGTACCGCGGCGGACCCGGATGACGGCCGGGCTCGGGGCGGAGGCGGGGGTGGTGACCCGGGCGACCATCAGCTCGGGCTCGTGGTCGGCGGGCACCTCGAAGGACCCGGGCCGACCCGTGGTGCGCACCGTCCCGGTGATCCGCGAGAGGCGGAACACCCTCGCGGCCCCCCGCTCCTCGTCGAAGGCGTTGAGGTACCAGCGGCCGTGCCAGGAGATGAGCGACCACGGCTGGACCCGGCGCTCGGTGGCCTCCTCGGCGTCGGGGCGGCGGTACGAGAACACGAGCGGTACGCGGCGGACGACCCCGTCCTTGACGGCGTCGAAGGCGGGCTCGGTGGTGCGCAGCCGCGGCTCGATGCCGATGAGGGCGTCGCCGTCGCGCTCGACCCCGGCGGCCCGCAGCTTGCGCAGCGCCTGGGCCGCTGGTCCGGCGAGCGAGGCCTGCGCCCAGACCCGGCTCGCCAGGCCGAGCACGGCCAGCTCGTCGGGCTCGAAGGTGATGTCGGGCAGGGCGTAGTCGCGCTGGTGGATGCGGTAGCCCGGCTCGTCCTCGTGGAGCGGGTCGATGTCCTCGGTGACGAGCGGGATCCCGAGCTCGCGCAGCTCGTCCTTGTCGCGCTCGAACATCCTCTCGAAGGCCTCGGTCGACGCCGACGTGCCGTACTGCGGCACCAGCTGGCGGATCTGGGCCTTGCTCATCGGGCGACGCGTGTAGAGCAGCACGAGGACGAGGTTGAGCAGGCGCTCGGTCTTGACCTGGGCCGCGCTCGGTGCACCGCCCCCGGGATCGCTGCTCACCCGCCAGACGCTACCCGACGGATACGCTGCCGACCGTGATGCAGTGGCGAGCCGGGACCGTCGTCGGGGAGGTCCGTCGCTGGCCGGGTGCGGTGGAGCTCACCGTGACCCTGGCCGGGGGTGGTGCCGACGACGCCGAACCGGTCCGGGCGCTGGCGTACACCGCGATGGTGGGGGTGCCCGAGGTGGGGGAACGCGTCCTCCTCAACGCCTCCGCGCTGCTGCGCGGGCTGGGCACCGGGGGCCTGGCGTTCGTCGTCGCGCGCACCGACACCCTCCCCGCCGACCCGGAGGGCGGCCCCGGCCACATCGTCAAGGCGCGCTACACCCCGCTGCAGCAGATGCTCCTCGCGGTCGACGAGCAGGACAGCCCGCACCACGCCGACCTCGCCGAGGCCGACGACCTCGCGGGCCTGCCCGTCGTCGTCGCCGACCTGCACTCGGCCCTCCCGGCCGTCATCGCCGGGGTGCGGTCCGTGGACCCGGCAGCGCGGGTCGCCTACGTCATGACCGACGGCGGAGCGCTGCCCGCCGCCTTCTCGCGCGCCGTCGCCGGGCTCACCGAGGCCGGCTGGCTCGCCGCGACCCTGACCGTGGGCCAGGCGTTCGGTGGTGACCACGAGGCCGTGACGACCCACACGGGGCTGCTCGCCGCCCGTCACGTCGTGGGCGCCGACGTCGTCGTCGTGGCCCAGGGACCCGGCAACGTCGGGACCGGCACGCGGTGGGGCTACTCGGGCGTCGCCTGCGCCGACGCGCTCCACGCCGCCGACGTCCTCGGAGGGCGCGCCATCGCCTCGCTGCGGGTCAGCGGGACCGACCGGCGCGAGCGGCACCTGGGCGTCAGCCACCACAGCCGCACCGCCTACGGACGGGCGCTGCTCACGCCGGCCGACGTCCCCGTGACCACCCTGCCCGACGTCGAGCTCGACGCCCTCGTCCGCCGCCAGGTGGCCGAGCTCGTCGCCGGCGCCCGGGCGCGGCTCACGCCGGTCGAGGTCGCCGCCGACGGTCTCCTCGACGCCCTCGAGGGCTCACCGGTGGCCCTGACGACGATGGGGCGGGGTCTTCGTGAAGACCCCGCCCCGTTCCTCGCGGCTGCCGCCGCGGGTGCTCATGCGGCAGTGCTCAGCGCACGTCCATGAGGTCGACGACGAAGATCAGCGTCTCGCCGCCCTTGATGGCGCCGCCGGCGCCACGGTCGCCGTAGCCGAGGTGCGGCGGGATCGTCAGCTTGCGACGGCCACCGACCTTCATGCCCGCGATGCCCTGGTCCCAGCCGGCGATGACCATGCCGACGCCGAGGCGGAACTCGAGCGGCGAGCCGCGGTTCCACGAGGCGTCGAACTCCTCACCGGTGGAGTGGGCGACGCCCACGTAGTGCGCCGACACGGTGCTTCCGGCGGTGGCCTCGGCACCGTCGCCGACGGTGACGTCCTCGATGACGAGGTCGGCCGGGGCGTCGCCGGGGAAGTCGATCTCGGGGCGGGTGGGCTCGGTGCTCATGTCGTGCCTTCCTTCTCGGGGTCGGGTCGGGGGGTCGTGCTGGTAGAGGGGGGTCGGGTCAGTACGCGGCGAGGACGTCGACGACGAAGACGAGGGTGTCGGTGCCCTTGATCTTCTCGCCCGAGCCCGCGGCACCGTAGCCGTCGGCCGGGGGGATGACGAGGAGCACGCGGCTCCCGACGTTCTGGCCCTTCAGGCCGGTGTCCCAGCCCTTGATGACGCCGCCCTGACCGAGCTGGAACTCGAAGTAGGGCTGCTCGGGGCGGCTCGCGCTGGAGTCGAAGACCTCACCGTTGCGGTACACGACCCCGGTGTAGGCGACACGGACGGTCTGGCCGTCCTTCACCTCGGCGCCCTGGCCCTCGATGAGCGGCTGGACGACGGTCTTCGTCGGCGCCTTGACGCCTTCGGGGACCGTGATGGTGGCCGGCTTGCCCTCGTTCATCGTCACGGCGGGAAGGTCCTTCTTCGGCGCGACCGCCGTGCCCTCGGCCTGCGAGAGGATCGTCGACGACGAGACGAGGTCGACGACGAAGACGACGGGGTCCGCGGCCTTGATGCTCAGCTGGG
This sequence comes from uncultured Actinomycetota bacterium, assembly GCA_963834225.1. GTDB lineage: Bacteria > Actinomycetota > Actinomycetes > Actinomycetales > Dermatophilaceae > Oryzobacter. The sequence goes on from CAWIAT010000009.1 coordinate 173,798, forward strand.
GGTTGCCCTGGTCGCCGAACGCGTCCTTGGGCGTCGAGGCGATGACGACCCGGCTGCCGACCTTCTTGCCGGGCAGCTGGCTCTTGAAGGACGCGAAGAGGTCGGCGGCACCGAGGTCGAGGCCGACCGCGCCGCTCTCCCAGGTGCTGTGCGCGACCTTGCCGTCGCGACCGTTGACGATCATCGCCTGGATCGAGACGAGGTCGTCCTCGGCGACCGGGGCACCGTCTCCGTCGGAGACGACCTTGGAATCGGTGCGGGTGACCTTCATGGGGCCGTCGACCGCGACCGTCGGCGCCTTCGCGGGGTCCGAACCCGTCACCGTCACGGCGGTCAGCGCGGCCGACGTGCCGCCGGCGGACTCCTCACCGCAGCCGGTGAGGACGAGGGCACCGGCGAGCGCGGAGGCGGAGAGGAGGGTGCTGAGGCGTCGGGACACGAGTGCGAACCTTCGGTCGGGGGTGCTGGCGGGCAGCGGACAACAGCCATCCACGATAACGGCGGAGTCCGGGAGAACCCGCATCGCGGCCTGTGAGCCGGCTGGGTGCCTAGACGCCCATGCCCTCGATGAGGCGGTCGACACGGGGGTCGGAGGCGAGGAACGGGTCCTTGCACAGCACCGTCCGCTGGGCCTGGTCGTTGAGCTTGAGGTGCACCCAGTCGACGGTGAAGTCGCGCCGGTGCTGCTGGGCGGCCCGGATGAAGTCGCCGCGCAGCTTGGCCCGGGTGGTGTCGGGCGGGCGGACCTTGGCCGAGAACACCTCGGGGTCGGAGACGACCCGGGCCACCCTCCCCCGGCGCTGGAGGAGGTAGAACAGCCCGCGGCTGCGGTCGATGTCGTGGTAGGCGAGGTCGATCTGGGCCAGTCGCGGGTGGTCGAGGTCGAGCCCGTGCCTGGTCGCGTAGTCCTCGATGAGCCGGTACTTGATGACCCAGTCGATCTCGGTGCCCACCGACCCGAGGTCGTCGCTCTCGACGGCGGTCAGGGTGCGGTCCCACAGGTCGAGGACGCGGTGGTGCAGCGGGTCGGTGGCTCCCTCCCGCTCGACGAACTCCACGGCCTTGGTGAGGTACTCGCGCTGGAGGTCGAGCGCGCTCAGCTGGCGGCCGTTGGCGAGCCGGACGGTGCGTCGGCCGGTGAGGTCGTGGGAGATCTCGCGGATGGCCCGGATCGGGTTCTCCAGGGTCAGGTCGCGCATGACGACCCCGGCCTCGATCATCCGCAGCACGAGGTCGGCCGAGCCGATCTTGAGCATCGTCGTCGTCTCGCTCATGTTCGAGTCGCCGACGATGACGTGGAGGCGGCGGTAGTGCTCGGCGTCGGCGTGCGGCTCGTCGCGGGTGTTGATGATCGGTCGGCTCCGGGTCGTCGCCGACGACACGCCCTCCCAGATGTGGTCAGCGCGCTGGCTCACGGCGTACGTCGCGCCCTTGGAGGTGGCGACGACCTTGCCTGCGCCACAGGTGATCTGACGGCTGATGAGGAAGGGCAGGAGGGTGTCGGAGATCGTCTGGAACTCCCCCGCCCGGGTGACGAGGTAGTTCTCGTGGCAGCCGTAGGAGTTGCCGGCGGAGTCGGTGTTGTTCTTGAAGACGTAGATGTCGCCGGCGACGCCGTCCTCGCGCAGCCGCTGCTGGGCGTCGACGACGAGGCCCTCGATGATCCGCTCCCCCGCGCGGTCGTGGGCGACGACCTGGCGCACCGAGTCGCACTCGGCCGTCGCGTACTCGGGGTGGCTGCCGACGTCGAGGTAGAGGCGCGAGCCGTTGGTGAGGAAGACGTTGCTCGAGCGGCCCCAGGCGACGACCTTGCGGAACAGGTACCGGGCGACCTCGTCGGGGGTGAGGGTCCGTTGGCCACCGGTGGAGCAGGTGATCCCGTACTCGTTCTCGATCCCGAAGATCCGTCGGCCCCCGGGGGTGTTCACGCCTGGTGACCCCCGTGCTCGGGCCGCTGGGTCTGCGGGTTCGTCGTCGAGTCACGCGTCGAGTCGCCCGCCTCGTCGACGGGCGGGGCGTCGCGGGTGGGGTCCTCGGAGCTGAGCAGGCGCTCGAGGAGGCCCCCGGTGATGCGCCGGAAGGTGCGTCGCGGCCGGTGGCGGTCGAGGACGGCGACCTCGAGCTGCTCGGGGGCGAGCTCGCGGGCCGGTCCGCCGGCGGGGTCGGTGCCGAGGAGCTCGACGGCCAGGCCCAGCGCGTCCGAGAGGTGCAGGCCCTCCTCCCAGCGCTCGGTGAGGCCGGCCTCGATCTGCTCGGCGCCCCCGCCCATCGCGACGAAGCCGTGCTCGTCGGCGACCGAGCCGTCGTAGGTGAGGCGGTACACCTGGTCGGTCGCAGGGGTCGTGCCGACCTCGGCGACGACGATCTCGACCTCGTAGGGCTTGGACTCCTGGGTGAACACCGTCCCGAGCGTCTGGGCGTAGGCGTTCGCCAGGCCGCGCGCGGTGACGTCGGAGCGGTCGTAGGAGTACCCGCGCAGGTCGGCGTAGCGCACCCCGGCCACCCGCAGGTTCTCGAACTCGTTGTACTTGCCGACCGCGGCGAAGGCGATCCGGTCGTAGATCTCGGAGACCTTGTGCAGGGCCCGGCTGGGGTTCTCGGCGACGAAGAGGATCCCGTTGTCGTAGGCCAGGACGACGACCGACCTGCCGCGGGCGATGCCCTTGCGCGCGAAGTCGGCCCGGTCCTTCATCAGCTGCTCGGGCGAGACGTAGAAGGGCATTCCCGCGCTCATCGGGCACCTCCGGGGTTGTCGACGCGCGAGGCGACGATGGCCTCGACGACCGGCTGGAGCTCCTCGTCGGGCAGGAAGCGCGCGCCGGACTCGTCGACGATCCCGACGGTGGGCCAGATCCGGCGACCGAGGTCGGGGCCGCCCGTCGCCGAGTCGTCGTCGGCGGCGTCGTAGAGCGCCTCGACGGCGGTGCGGACGGCGTCGTCGAGCGTGCCCGACCGGCGGTAGAGCTTCTTGAGCGCGCCGCGGGCGAAGAGCGAGCCCGACCCGACGCTGTGGTGGTCGTGCTCCTCGTAGCAGCCGCCCGTGACGTCGTAGGAGAAGATCCGGCCGCGGCCGTCCTCGATGTCGAACCCGGCGAACAGGGGGACGACCGACAGGCCCTGCATCGCCATCCCGAGGTTGCCCCGGATCATCGTGGCGAGGCGGTTGGCCTTGCCCTCGAGGGACATCAGCGTGCCCTCGATCTTCTCGTAGTGCTCGAGCTCGACCTGGAAGAGGCGGACCAGCTCGATGGCGAGCCCGGCCGTCCCGGCGATGCCCACGAGGCTGTACTCGTCGGTGGCGAAGACCTTCTCCATGTCGCGGTTCGCGATGAGGTTGCCCATCGTCGCGCGCCGGTCGCCGGCCATGACGACCCCGCCGTCCCAGGCGAGGGTCACGATCGTCGTGCCGTGGGGGGCGTCGAGCGCGGCGCCAGGTGGCAGCGACCGTCCCGAGGGCAGCATCGTCGGGGCCTGGGCCGCGAGGAACTCGGTGAACGAGGACGACCCCGGGACGAGGTAGGCCGCGGGCAGGCGTCCGCCGTCGGCTCCGGGGGTCACTGGCCGCCCTTCTGGACGAACCCGCGGACGAACTCCTCGGCATTGGACTCGAGGACGCCGTCGATCTCGTCGAGGATGTCGTCGATCTCGCTCACCTGGACCTGGGGGGCCGCGGCCGCGGGCTCGGGGGCGTCCTCGGGACCGCCGTCGTCGCGGCGCTGCGGCCGCACCTGCTCCTGACCGGCCATGCTGAGCCCTCCTTGATGGGTTCGACTGCCTGCGAGCCTAGTCCGACGGCGCTCCGGTCGGACCGAGGGGCCCGGCGTGGCCCACGGACCGGGACGCCCGGCTCAGACCCCGGTCGGGTCGCGCCGCGGCTCCTCGACGCCCGCCGCGGCCAGGGCGCGCAGGAGCGAGGCGGCGTCGGGGGCGTTGCGGACGAGCTCGCCGATGCCGGCCTCGGTGCCCTTGAGGGGCTCGAGCATCGGTACCCGCTGGAGGGTCCGCTGGCCCGCGACGTCGAAGATCACCGAGTCCCAGGAGGCCGCGACGACGTCGTCGGCGAACCGGCGCAGGCACTCACCGCGGAACCACGCCCGCGTGTCGGTGGGCGCGTGGTCGACGGCGTGGCGCACGTCGGCCTCGTCGACGAGGACCTCGACGCGTCCCGAGGCGGCGAGCCGGTGGGCGAGGCCGCGGTCGGCGCGGACGTCGGACCACTGGAGGTCGACGGCCTTGAGCCGGGGGTCGCCCCAGCCGAGGGAGTCGCGCTCGCGGTAGCCCTCGAGGACGGCCAGCTTGGCGACCCAGTCGACCTCGCGACGGGCCTCCATCGGGTCACGGGCCAGCTTGTCGAGGACGGTCCCCCACCAGTGCAGGACCTCGACGGTGTCGGCGTCGGGGGCGCCGTCGGCCACGGCGTGGGCCCAGGCGTGGGCCCGGTCGAAGTACTCGGTGAGCAGCTCGAGGGCCGTCATCCGCCGGCCGTCGACGAGCTCGAGCTTGGCCTGGAGGGTGAGGTCGTGCGAGACGTCGTGGAGGGTGGCGACGGGCCGGCGGACCGAGAGGTCGTCGCGCAGCACGTCGGCCTCGATCATCCCGAGGACGAGGGAGGTCGAGCCCATCTTCAGCAGGTTCGCGACGTCGCAGTGGTTGGCGTCGCCGAGGATGACGTGGAGGCGGCGGTAGCGGTCGGCGACGGCGTGCGGCTCGTCGCGCGTGTTGATGATCGGCCGCTTCAGGGTCGTCTCGAGGCCCACCTCGACCTCGAAGAAGTCGCTGCGCTGGGCGATCTGGTACCCGGGCGTGCGGGAGTCGACGCCGATGCCGACCCGGCCCGAGCCGCACATCACCTGACGGACGACGAAGAACGGGGTGAGGTGCTTGACGATGTTCGCGAACGGCGTCGAGCGCGCCATCAGGTAGTTCTCGTGGGTGCCGTAGGACACACCCTTGCCGTCGGCGTTGTTCTTGTAGAGGTTGACGCCGGGCGGGACGGTGGAGAGGCGGGCCACCGCCTCGCGCATCACGAGCTCGCCGGCCCGGTCCCAGACGACGGCGTCGCGGGGGTTGGTCACCTCGGGCGAGCTGTACTCGGGGTGCGCGTGGTCGACGTAGAGCCGGGCGCCGTTGGTGAGGACGACGTTCGCCAGGGTGGGGTCCTCGACGTCGGTGAGCTGGCTCGGGTGCGCCATCCCCCGGCCCATGTCGAAGCCGCGGGCGTCACGCAGGGGCGCCTCGTCGGCGTAGTCCCAGCTCGCGCGGGCCGGACGGATGCCGCGCGAGGCCGCGTAGGCGGTGACGACGTCGCCCGAGGCGACCATCGGGTTGGCACCCGGGTCACCGGGGATGACGATCCCGTACTCGGTCTCGATCCCCATCACGCGGCGCACGGTCATGGCTCGACGATACTGACCGCGTGCGCTCCTACCGCCGCCTGTCCGTCCTGACCGCCGCCGTCTGCGTCGTGGCCGACAGGGTCCGGCCTCCCATCCAGTCCCTCGACATCGACGGCATCCACCGGGCCCGCGCCACGGTGCGGCCGACGACGGGTCTCGTCGGACGGGTGGTGGGACGCGCCGACCCCGCGGTCGGGATCACCTACGGGACGGCCCCGGCCCGCGACGACCACGAGATCCCGCTGCGGATCTACCGCCCCCGGGCGCTGCCGGACGCGCGCGACGACGTCCCCGTCGTCATGTGGTTCCACGGCGGTGGCTGGGTCCTCGGCAACGTCGTGGACTACGACGGGCTGTGCACCCTCATCGCCCGCGAGGTCGGCTGCGTCGTCGTCTCGGTCGACTACCGGATGGCGCCCGAGCACCGGGCGCCGACGGCCGCCCACGACTGCGTCGACGCCACGACCTGGGTGCAGGTGAACGGCGACGTCCTGCGGGCCGACACGAGCCGGATGGCCGTGGCCGGCGACTCGGCCGGCGGCAACCTCGCCGCGGTGGTCGCCCAGGTGCTGCGCGACCACGGGATCACGGCACTGCGCCACCAGGCCCTGCTCTACCCCGCGACCGACCTCACGATGTCCTCGCCGTCGGTCCGCGAGCACGCCCACGCCCCCATCCTCGACAAGCGCGCGATGGACGCCTTCCGCGACCACTACGTCGCCCCGGGGCACGACCTGCGCGACCCTCTGCTCTCCCCGCTCTTCGGAGACCTTGCGGGCCTGCCGCCGGCCCTGGTCCAGGTGGCGGACGTCGACCCGGTCCGCGACGACGGGATCCGCTACGCCGCCGCGCTGCAGGCGGCCGGCACCCCGGCACGGCTGACGACCTACCTGAGGATGCCGCACGGCTTCGCCTCGATGCCCGGCGCTGCAGGGCTCCAGGCCCGCCAGCAGCGCCGGGAGCTCGTGACCGAGCTCGCGGCCGGCCTCGCCTCGCGCTGACCGGCGGTTAGGCTGCCGCCATGCGCGAGGTCGTCGTCTTCTCCGGGTCGGCCCACCGTCGCCTCGCCCACGCGATCTGCGACGAGCTCGACGTCCCGCTCTCGGAGTCGGTGACCACCCGGTTCAGCAACGACTGCCTCCAGGCCCAGCTGCTGGCGAACTGCCGGCAGCGCGACGTCTACATCGTCCAGCCGCTCGTGCCCCCGACGCAGGACTCCCTCATGGAGCTGCTGCTGATGATCGACGCGGCGCGGGGCGCCTCGGCCGCGATGGTCACGGCGGTCATCCCGCACTTCGCGTACGCGCGCTCGGACAAGAAGGACGCCTCCCGGATCTCGCTCGGGGGGCGTCTCGTCGCCGACCTCATCGCGACGGCCGGCGCCGACCGGGTCATGACGATGAACCTCCACGCGCCCCAGGTGCACGGGTTCTTCTCGGTGCCCGTCGACCACCTCACGGCCCTCGGCGTCCTCGCCGACCACTTCCGCGAGCAGGACCTCACGAACGGCGTCGTCGTCTCCCCCGACCTCGGCAACGCCAAGGACGCCACCCAGTTCTCGCGACTGCTCGGGCTCCCCGTGGCCGCCGGCTCGAAGCAGCGCCTCGGTGACGACAGCGTCGTCATCGACTCGATCGTCGGCGACGTCCGGGGCAAGCGGGCCATCGTCCTCGACGACGAGATCGCGACCGGGAGCTCGATCGTCGAGCTGCTCGACCGGCTCGCCGAGTTCGGCGTGACCGAGGCCGCCGTGGCGTGCACCCACGGTCTCTTCGCGGGGAAGGCGGTCGAGCGGCTGCGGTCGCACCCGATGATCAGCGAGGTCGTGACGACCGACACGGTGCCCGCTCCCGAGGGCTGGCCGCAGCTGCGGGTGCGCACCGTCGCGCCGCTCTTCGGCGAGGCCATCAAGCGGATCCACGCCGGCGAGTCGGTCTCGAGCCTGTTCGACGGGGTCGACCCGATGCACGCTCCCCCGCGCCAGAGCTCGCTGTTCGACCGGGTGCGCCCGTGAGCCGGTTCCTCCCGGGACTGGTCGACGTCGTGCTCGTCGTCGCCTTCGCGGCGGTGGGACGGCGCTCACACGCCGAGGGGCTCGACGTCACGGGCGTCCTGCGCACGGCCGGACCCTTCGTCGTCGGGACCGCCGCCGGGTGGCTCCTCGCGACGGTCACCCTCGACGCCGGGCCGCGCTCCCTGTCGTTCGGCGCGGTCGTCCTCGCCTGCACGCTCGTCGTCGGGATGGTGCTGCGCCGGGTCGCGACCCAGGGGACGGCGCCCTCGTTCGTCGTCGTCGCGACGGTCGTGCTCGCCGTGCTGCTGCTCGGCTGGCGGCTCGTCGCCCGATTTCTCGCCGCCTGACCCGTGTGGGACGGATGGGGTCGGTGTGACGGCTGAGGGTGCGTGACGGCACTTTCCTCCGTAACGTCGAGTCGGTTGGGACCTTTCCGCCACCGACCCACAGGAGTCACGAACCGATGTGTGAGCACCACGACCTGACCACTCCCCTCGGCGCCGTCGGCGAGACCACCGGGCACGCCCGGTCACCCCTGGGCCGACGGGCGCTGCTGCGCGGCGCCGGTGGCGTCCTGCTGACGGGCGGCGTCATCACGGCAGGGGCGCAGTCCGCGTCGGCGGCGACGTCGCAGAACGGCTGGCCGGCCGGGACGTCGAGCCAGATCCCCCTGTCGAGCCTGGCCGTGGGGGCGGCGACGTTCCCCGCGGGAGTGCGGACCGGCGACGTCCACACCGTGCTGCGCTACGTCGCCGTGTCAGTTCAACGCGACGGTCGAGGCCCTGTACTCCCCCGGCTGCTGGGGCCACAACTACCGCGAGATCTCCGGCAGCACGAGCCTGTCGAACCACGCGAGCGGTACCGCCATCGACTGCAACGCCCCCGACCACCCGCTCGGGGCCGCGGGCACCTTCTCGGCAGCGCAGGTGTCGGCGATCCGCACGATCCTCAGCCGGTGCAACGGCGTCGTGCGCTGGGGCGGCGACTACTCCGGGCGCAAGGACGAGATGCACTTCGAGATCAACGTCGCGCCCGGCGACTCGCGCCTTCCGGCGCTCGCGGCCTCCCTCGGCGGTGGCGGAGGGACCCCGACCCCTCCCTCGGGCTGGACGCTCGTGCGACAGGGTGACACCGGCTTCCGGGTCAGCGCGGTCCAGCACCTGCTGCGTCAGCGGGGCTACTCGTTGAGCGCCGACGGGGTCTTCGGGGCCGGGACCGCCGGGGTGGTCCGTTCCTTCCAGACCTCGCGCGGCCTGACCGCTGACGGGATCGTCGGGCAGGACACCTGGACGGCGCTCATCGTCACCGTCCAGAGCGGGTCGCAGGGCGAGGCGGTCATCGGCGTGCAGAAGTGCCTGACCGCGCGCGGCTGGTCCACCGGTGCCGACGGCATCTTCGGTTCGGGCACCGACGCCCAGGTGCGGTCCTTCCAGCGCTCGCGCGGCCTGCCCGACGACGGCATCGTCGGGTCGAACACCTGGCAGGCGCTCACCGCCTGAGGGCGCGGCCCCGGCCGGGGCTCCGCTCCCCCATCGCCGCTTCCCACGAGGAACCGGCTCTTCCCACCGGAAGTCTTCCGGTGGAAAGGGCCGGTTTCCGGTGGAACCTGACGACGTGGTCCATGACCGCCAGCGAGGAGAACCCGAGACCTGCAGTCCGAGCCTCATCCCGTCATCCTGCGCACGTGCGAGCCACTCGTGCACAAGCGGTGTCGAGGGTCGCGGCGTCACGCCGGAGGGAGCGAGGGAGCGACCTGCGTCACGACGCCCGCGGCGGGGTCCCACCGCCGCAGCGCCACGAGGCGCACCTCGACGTCGTCCCACCCGAGGACGTCGACGGCCTCCTGCACGCGGTCGCGGGGCAGCCGCCGCGCGAGGGTGACGTGCGGGAGCCACCCCGCGTGCTGGCGGCCGGGCACCGTCGAGCGCACGTCGAGCACGGCCCGGAGCGAGTCGTCGTCGACCTCGACCGCACGGGCGAGGGTGACGCGCGCACCCCCGAGCAGGAGCAGCCCAGACAGCCGCACGGTGAGCGGGAGCAGGGGTCCCAGCCGTCGGGTGGCCGCCTGGACCACCTCGTCGGTCAGCGCGGGAGCGGCGACGACGGTGACGTGCGCCGCGTTGGTCGCGCTCCGGTGGGCGAGCTGGGAGGGCAGCCCCGCGTCGTGCAGCGTGGCCCACGAGTGACGCACCAGGGCCGCCCCCACCTCGTCGGGGAGCAGCTCGAGGGCGTGCAGCCGGGGTACCAGTGGCTCAGCGGCTCAGAGGTACTGACCGGTGTTGGCCACCGTGTTGATCGACTTGCCGGGCTCGGTGCCCTCCTTGGTCTTGATGAGGGTGCGGATGTAGACGATCCGCTCCCCCTTCTTGCCCGAGATGCGCGCCCAGTCGTCGGGGTTCGTCGTGTTCGGCAGGTCCTCGTTCTCACGGAACTCGTCGGTGCAGGACTGGAGGAGGTGCTCGACGCGCAGGCCGCGCTGTCCGGTGTCGAGGAGGTCCTTGATCGCCATCTTCTTCGCCCGGTCGACGATGTTCTGGATCATCGCGCCGGAGTTGAAGTCCTTGAAGTACAGGATCTCCTTGTCGCCGCCGGCGTAGGTGACCTCGAGGAAGCGGTTCTCCTCCTCCTCGGTGTACATCCGCAGCACCACCGCGTCGGTCATCGCCTGGAGGGTGGCGTCCTCGGAGCCGCCGTTCTGCGCGACGTCGTCGGGGTGCAGGGGCAGGCCGGGGATGAGGTACTTGCCGAAGATGTCGCGTGCGGCCTCGGCGTCGGGACGCTCGATCTTGATCTTCACGTCGAGGCGGCCGGGCCGCAGGATCGCGGGGTCGATCATGTCCTCGCGGTTGGAGGCACCGATGACGATGACGTTCTCGAGGCCCTCGACGCCGTCGATCTCGGCGAGGAGCTGGGGCACGATCGTGGTCTCGACGTCACTGGAGACCCCCGACCCGCGGGTGCGGAAGAGCGACTCCATCTCGTCGAAGAAGACGACGACCGGGTAGCCCTCGTTCGACTTCTCGCGGGCCCGCTGGAAGATGACCCGGATGTGCCGCTCGGTCTCGCCGACGTACTTGTTGAGCAGCTCGGGGCCCTTGATGTTCAGGAAGTAGGACTTCCCCGGCTCGCGGCCCTCCTTCTCGGCGACCTTGCGGGCGAGCGACGCGGCGACCGCCTTGGCGATCATCGTCTTGCCGCAGCCGGGCGGGCCGTAGAGCAGGACGCCCTTCGGCGGCTTGAGCTGGTGCTCGACGTAGAGGTCGGCGTGGAGGTAGGGCAGCTCGACGGCGTCGCGGATGGCCTCGATCTGGCCGCTGAGCCCCCCGATGTCGGAGTAGTCGATGTCAGGGACCTCCTCGAGGACCAGGTCGGCGACCTCGGCCCTGGGGATCCGCTCGAAGACGAAGCCGGAGCGCGACTCGAGGAGCAGGGCGTCACCGGTGCGGATCTTCTCGCCGTCGAGGGAGGCGGCGACGCGGCAGACCCGCTCCTCGTCGGCCTGCGCGACGACGAGCACCCGGCCGTCGTCGAGGAGCTCCTTGCACAGGACGACCTCGCCGACGGTCTCGAAGCCGTGGGCCGCCACGATGTTCATCGCCTCGTTGAGCATGACCTCGCGCCCGGGGACCATGTCGCCGGCGTCGAGCGAGGGGCTGACGGCGACGTGCATCTTGCGGCCGCTCGTGAGGATGTCGGCGGTGCCGTCGTCGAAGGTCTCGATGACGATGCCGTAGGCCGCCGGGGGCTGGGCCAGCCGGTCGACCTCGGACTTGAGCGTCACGATCTGCTCGCGGGCGTCGCGCAGCGTGCGCACCAGGCGCTCGTTCTGCGCGGAGAGCGTCGCGGCCTGCGACCGGACGGTCGCGAGGTCGCGTTCCAGGGCCCGCAGCTGGGCGGGTGAGGCCTGGCCCTTCGAGCGGAGCGCGGCGATCTCGGCCTCGAGCGACTGGCGCTCGGCCTCGAGGCGCTCGCGGGCGCCCGGCTGGTCGGCCTGGGGCTGCTCGTCGGTGCTCATGCTCGACGATAACCCGCGCAGGTCAGCCGGGGGGCGAGGTCTCGGTCACCGAGCGGCGTACCTTGCGCACCCGCTTCTCCGACGGGACCCGCTCGCCGATGGCCTCGGGGGTCCAGTCCTCCTCGGTCGCGTCCTCCCCCGTGACGTAGCCGCGGCCCGGCCGGCGCTTGCGCAGCGGCGGCGTCGTGCCCGGAGCCAGCCGGCGGGTCGTGATGAGGAAGCCGGTGTGGCCGTGCATCCGGTGCTGCGGGCGGACCGCCAGGCCCTCGAGGTGCCACCCGCGGACGAGGGACTCCCAGGCCTGCGGCTCGGTGTAGGTGTGGGAGTCGCGCATCGCCTCGGCGACCTTCGACAGCTGGGTGGCGGTCGCGACGTAGCAGATCAGGACACCGCCGGGCGCGAGGGCGGTCGCGACGACGTCGAGGCACTCCCAGGGCGCGAGCATGTCGAGGACGACCCGGTCGACGGTGCCGTCCTCGACCGTCGTGGGCAGCGTCTCGACGAGGTCGCCGACGTGGACCGACCACGAGGGGTGGTCGGTGCCGAAGTAGTCGCGGGCGTTGGCCCGGGCGATGTCGGCGAAGTCGGCCCGCCGCTCGAAGGAGTGCACCGCGCCGGTCTCGCCCACCGCGCGCAGGAGGGACATCGAGAGCGCGCCGGAGCCGACCCCGGCCTCGACGACGACGGCGCCCGGGAAGATGTCGGCCATCGTGACGATCTGGCCGGCGTCCTTGGGGTAGACGACCGCGGCACCGCGCGGCATCGACATGACGTAGTCGGAGAGCAGCGGGCGCAGGACGAGGTACTCGACGCCGGCGGTGTTGGTGATGGTCGAGCCGTCGGGGGCGCCGATGAGGGTGTCGTGCTCGAGGTGGCCGCGGTGGGTGTGGAACTGCTTCCCCGGACTGAGCGCGATGGTGTGCATCCGGCCCTTCGGGTCGGTGAGCTGCACGCGCTCACCGGCGCTGAAGGGGCCGCGCCGGAGGCCGGAGCCCGTCGCTGAGGTCATGGGCGGGGAGTCTAGTTGCGCCGCAGGGTGCCCTCGGCCACGGCGTTGACCCGCTGGGCGGTGACGACACCGCTGACCGCTCCTCCGTCGGTGAGCACCACGAGCGGCTGGCGGCTGAGCGCGAGCGCGCGGATGACGACCTCCGTCGTCGGCTGCGGTCCCACCTCGACGACGGCGTCGTCGGGGAGGCGGACGACGAGCGAGGACAGCGGGGTCCCCGGGTCGAGCGCGCCGAGGTCGGCGACCCCGTCGGGGGTGGTGAGGACGAGGGTCGGCCGGCCCTGCTCGTCGAGGGCGAGGACCTGCCGCCCGTCGCGCGGGAGGTCACCGAGCGACGTGGTCAGCGCGACGACGGCGACGGCCTGGACGACCTCGTCGATCCGGACGTGGGACACGAGCCGCTCGAAGGGCGCCCGGTTGATCGCCGCCGTGGCGCCGCTCCAGAGGATCCAGGCCATGACGAGCCCGAGGACGAGGGTGAGGACGTCGGGGCTGCCGCCGGCGCGGAGCGCCAGCGGCCGCACGACGAACCACAGGACGAGGCCGACGGCGAGGAGCCGCCCGCACCAGCCGGCGACGACGAGGCCGCGGTCGCGGCGGCCGGTCAGCCCCCAGACGAGGGACTCGACGAGCTGGCCCCCGTCGAGCGGGAGCCCGGGCAGGAGGTTGAAGCCGGCGAGGAGGACGTTGAGAGCGACGAAGGACCAGGCGAACTCCGACGCCGGGAACGGCAGCACGAGGTGGGCCGCGTAGCCGACCACCGCCAGGGCCACGTTCGCGAGGGGTCCGGCGACCGCGACCCCCGCCGCGCGGGCAGGCGTGATGCCGGTGCCGTCGTAGGACGTGTGGCCGCCCCAGAGGGTCGCCATGATCCGGTGCACGCGGAACCCGAGGAGGCGCCCCGCCAGGGCATGGGCGACCTCGTGCCCGAGGACGGCGACGAGGATCCCGACGACGAGCCACACCGCGTACGCGATGGCCGTCCGCGTCCCGAGAGCGCTCCCGGCCTGCCACCCGGTCCACGCGATGAACGCCGCGAGGAGGAGCCACGTCCGGTCGAGGTAGACCGGCACCCCGGCCACGCGCGCGAGCCGGACGGCACCCGCCGGCGGCTTCTCGTCGGACATGCCACGGACCCTACGGGAGCCAGCAGGCATACTCTCTCCCGACCCCTGCTGCCGACCCGAAGCGACTCTTCCGTGACCCCGCAGCACCGCCCCGACGCCACCGCCGACCTCACCGCCGCCCTGCGCGAGCGGGTCCTCGTCCTCGACGGCGCCATGGGCACGATGATCCAGGGCCACGGCCTCTCCGAGGCCGACTACCGCGGGGAGCGGTTCGCCGACCACCCCAGCGACGTCATGGGGAACAACGACCTCCTGTCGATGACCCAGCCGGAGATCATCGGCGGGATCCACCGCGCCTACCTCGAGGCCGGGGCCGACCTCGTCGAGACCAACACCTTCAACGCCCAGAAGATCTCCCTGGCCGACTACGGGATGGAGGAGCTCGCCTACGAGATGAACGTCGCCGCGGCCTCCATCGCCCGGGCCGAGGCCGACGCGATGGCGGCGCGCACGCCCGACCGTCCCCGCTGGGTGCTCGGCGCCATCGGGCCGACGAACCGCACGGGCTCGATCTCCCCCGACGTCAACGACCCCGGCGCCCGCAACGTCACCTTCGACGAGCTCGTCGAGGCGTACACCGAGCAGGCCCGCGGCCTCGTCGACGGCGGGGCCGACGTCCTGCTCGTCGAGACGATCTTCGACACCCTCAACGCCAAGGCCGCGATCTTCGCCCTCGAGACCCTCTTCGAGGAGCACGACCGCCGCTGGCCGGTCATGATCTCGGGCACGATCACCGACGCCTCCGGGCGCACCCTCTCGGGCCAGGTCACCGAGGCCTTCTGGTACTCGGTGCGGCACGCACGGCCGCTGTCCATCGGGCTCAACTGCGCCCTCGGTGCCGGCGAGCTGCGGCCGTACATCGCCGAGCTGTCGCGCCTGGCCGACTGCTTCGTCTCGGCCCACCCCAACGCGGGTCTGCCCAACGCCTTCGGCGAGTACGACGAGACGCCCGACCAGATGTCGCGGGTCGTCGGCGAGTTCGCGACCGCGGGTCTGGTCAACATCGTCGGCGGCTGCTGCGGCACGACGCCCGACCACATCGCCGCCATCGCCGAGGCCGCCTCGGGCGGGACGCCGCGCGAGCGGGCCGAGGTCCCCGTCGCGCTGCGCCTGTCCGGCCTCGAGCCGGTGGTCATCGACGAGGCCAGCCTGTTCGTCAACGTCGGCGAGCGCACCAACATCACCGGCTCGGCCCGGTTCCGCCGCCTCATCCAGGAGGACGACTACAACACCGCGCTCGGGGTCGCCCGCCAGCAGGTCGAGGCCGGAGCCCAGGTCATCGACGTCAACATGGACGAGGGGATGATCGACGGCGTCGCCGCCATGGACCGCTTCCTCAAGCTCGTGGCGACCGAGCCCGACATCTGCCGCGTTCCGCTGATGATCGACTCGAGCAAGTGGGAGGTCATCGAGGCCGGCCTCAAGGTCACCCAGGGCAAGCCGATCATCAACTCGATCTCGATGAAGGAGGGCGAGGAGGCCTTCCGCCACCACGCCCGGCTGGCCCGCAAGTACGGCGCCGCGGTCGTCGTCATGGCCTTCGACGAGGAGGGCCAGGCCGACTCGCTCGAGCGACGCAGGGTCATCTGCGAGCGGGCCTACCGGATCCTCGTCGACGAGGTCGGCTTCCCGCCGCAGGACATCATCATCGACCCGAACGTCTTCGCGGTGGCCACGGGCATCGAGGAGCACGCGGCGTACGGCACCGACTTCATCGAGGCCACGCGGTGGATCAAGGGCAACCTCCCGCACGTCCTCGTCTCCGGCGGCGTCTCGAACGTCTCCTTCAGCTTCCGCGGCAACAACGCCGTGCGCGAGGCCATCCATGCGGTCTTCCTCTTCCACGCCATCAAGGCCGGCATGGACATGGGCATCGTCAACGCCGGTGCGCTCCAGGTGTACGACACCGTCGACACCCAGCTGCGCGACGCCATCGAGGACGTCGTCCTCAACCGTCGTGAGGACGCCACCGAGCGACTCCTCGCCATCGCCGAGGACTACCGCTCGGCCGGGAACGAGGAGGACCCCGCCGCTGCGGAGTGGCGCTCCCTCCCCGTGCGCGAGCGGATCACCCACGCCCTCGTCAAGGGGATCGACGACCACGTCGTCGACGACACCGAGCAGCTGCGGGTCGAGATCGACGAGGCCGGCGGTCGTCCGCTCGAGGTCATCGAGGGCCCGCTCATGGACGGCATGAACGTCGTCGGCGACCTGTTCGGCGACGGCAAGATGTTCCTCCCGCAGGTCGTGAAGTCGGCCCGCGTGATGAAGAAGGCCGTCGCCCACCTCATCCCCTACATCGAGGCCGAGAAGGACCCTGCCGCCCGCAAGAAGAGCAAGGGCCTCGTCGTCATGGCGACCGTCAAGGGCGACGTCCACGACATCGGCAAGAACATCGTCGGGGTCGTCCTCCAGTGCAACGGCTACGACGTCGTCGACCTCGGGGTCATGGTGCCGGCGCAGAAGATCCTCGACACGGCGAAGGAGGTCGACGCCGACATCATCGGGCTGTCCGGCCTCATCACCCCCAGTCTCGACGAGATGGTCCGGGTCGCGGCCGAGATGGCGCGCCAGGGCTTCGAGATCCCGCTGATGATCGGGGGCGCCACGACGTCGCGGGCGCACACGGCCGTCAAGGTCGACCAGCAGTACGAGCACCCGGTCGTCTGGGTCAAGGACGCGTCCCGCTCGGTGCCGGTCGTGAGCCAGCTGATGTCCGAGAAGCACCGCGAGTCCTTCCTCGAGGGGATCGTCAAGGACTACGACTCGATCCGGGCCCGGCACGCGGCCAAGACGGGCGAGCGGCCGCTGTCGTCGTACGTGGACGCCAAGGCCAACGCGCCGGTCATCGACTGGGCGTCGTACCGCCCGATGCGCCCGCACCTGCTCGCCCAGCAGGCCGGCGACCAGTGGTCGGGCAGGCGCGACGACCACTGGCACCGTGCGGCGACCCAGTTCACCCGGGTCTGGGAGGACTTCCCGCTCGGCGAGCTGCGGCGCTACATCGACTGGACCCCGTTCTTCCTCGCGTGGGAGATGAAGGGGCGCTACCCCGACATCCTCAGCAACCCGGCGACCGGCGAGGAGGCGCGCAAGCTCCTCGACGACGCGAACCGGATGCTCGATCGGATCGAGCGCGAGAAGTGGCTCACGGCCCGCGGGGTCGCGGGCTTCTTCCCGGCCGCGTCGGTCGGCGACGACGTCGAGGTGTACGCCGACGAGGACCGCACGACGGTGCTCACGACCCTGCACGGGCTGCGCCAGCAGGGCCAGCACCGCGAGGGCGTCGCGAACAAGTGCCTCTCCGACTTCGTCGCCCCGAAGGAGAGCGGCCTGCGCGACCACATCGGCGCGTTCTCGGTCACCTCCGGCATCGGGATCGAGGAGCGGCTCACGGCCTTCAAGGACGACAACGACGACTACTCGGCCATCCTGCTCGAGGCCCTCGCCGACCGGCTGGCCGAGGCGTTCGCCGAGCGGCTGCACGAGAAGGTCCGCCGCGAGCTGTGGGGCTACGCCCCGAACGAGCGGCTCGACGTCGACGGCCTCATCAAGGAGAAGTACGACGGCATCCGTCCGGCACCGGGCTACCCCGCCTGTCCCGAGCACACCGAGAAGGAGACCCTCATGGCCCTCCTCGGCGGCGAGGAGCGCACCGGGGTGACGCTCACCGAGTCGATGGCGATGTGGCCCGGCGCCTCGGTGTCGGGGTGGTACTTCGCGCACCCCGACAGCCAGTACTTCGTCGTGGGCCGCCTCGGGCGCGACCAGGTCGAGTCGTACGCCGAGCGCAAGGGCTGGGACCTGCGCACCGCCGAGCGGTGGCTCGGCCCCAACCTCGGGTACCACCCCGAGGACTGACCCCTCCCCGCCGCCACCCCTCCCTCCCCTCCCCACCTCAGCCGCGCCGCCGGTCGTCCGCCGGATTTCGGGGTCACCCCGAAAACCCGTCCTCTCCCCCGGAAACCACCCCGTGGAGAGGACGGGTTTCCGGTGGGAAGGGCGCGCCGGCCCGCGGTCGTGGCTGAGGAGTGCCCGGAGTCGGCTCCCTCCTCACCACGGTCGCGGGAGTCGGACGGGCCTGGGGATGTCGGCGCGGTGATGTCGGCCCGGACGCCTACGGTGTCGGCATGACCCCAGCCCTGTCGCCGAGCCGCGCCGCGGACTTCAAGCAGTGTCCGCTGCTGTTCCGGTTCCGGACGATCGACAAGCTCGAGGGTCCCCCGTCGCAGGCGGCCGCGCGCGGCACCCTCGTCCACGCCGTCCTCGAGCACCTCTTCGACCTCCCCGCCGCCGATCGCACCACCACGGCGGCGGTCGCCCTCCTCGAGCCGCGCTGGAGGGCCCTCGTCGAGGAGCGCCCCGAGCTCGGCACGATGATCGCCGACGACGAGGAGCTCACCGAGGAGGCCTGGTTCTCCGGCGCCCGCACGCTCGTCGAGCAGTGGTTCGACCTCGAGGACCCCACCCGGCTCGAGCCCGCGGCGCGCGAGCTCTACGTCGAGACCGAGATCGAGGGGCTCACCCTGCGCGGGTACGTCGACCGGCTCGACATCGCCCCGGACGGCGCGATGCGCGTCGTCGACTACAAGACCGGCCGCTCCCCCAGCGAGCTGTTCGAGGCCAAGGCCCTGTTCCAGATGAAGTTCTACGCGCTCGTCCTCTGGCGCATCCACGGCGAGATCCCTCGTCAGCTCCAGCTCGTCTACCTCGGCAACAGCGAGGTCGTGCGCTACACCCCCGACGAGCACGACCTCCTCGCGATCGAGCGCAACATCAAGGCCATCTGGGACGCCGTCGTCCGGGCGGCCCGGACCGGTGACTGGCGACCCCGCACGTCGCGCCTGTGCGACTGGTGCGACTTCCGCGACCTCTGCCCGGCATGGGGCGGAACCCCTCCCCCGCTCCCCGATGGCGCGGCGTCCATCGCCCTCGACCCCGCGAACAGCGCCGAGGTCGTTCCCGGCGACGAGTGAAGCCGTGCGGGTCAGCGAGCCGGATCCGGCTGTGCTGGAGCGCTGTTCAGTGGCCGACGGCTGACCTGGCGTGCTCCCACAGCGACTCGGGTGTGACCCCGGCGAGCGAGTCGAGGTGAACGGCTCCGGCCTGCTCGGGCACGGCGACGACGTGCGGGACGGCGATCGTCGGGACCCCTGCGGCGACGGCCGAGCGCACCCCGGTCGGGGAGTCCTCGATGGCCACGCAGTCCGACGCTTCGACGCCGAGCAACCGCGCGGCGGCCCGGTAGGGCTCGGGGTGCGGCTTGCCGTGGGCGACCTCGTCTCCGGTGACGACGGCCTCGAAGGAGCCCTCCGGCAGGGCGGAGACCACGGCGTCGGCGAGGCTGCGCCACGACATCGTCACCAGGGCGCTGGGGACCCCGGCCTCGCGCAGCGCGAAGAGCAGCTCGCGGGCGCCGGGTCGCCACGGCACGTGCTCGCGCACCCGTGCGACGACCCGCAGGAGGAGCTCGTCGATGATCCGCTCGGGTGACCACGGCACGTCGCCGTGCTCCTTGATGAAGACCGCCGAGACCATGAGGTCGTTGCCGACGAGCTGGTGCGCGTACTCGTCGCTCCACGTCCCGCCGTGCTCCTCGACGATCTCGTGCTCGGCGGCGATCCAGTAGGGCTCGGTGTCGACGAGGGTTCCGTCCATGTCCCAGAGAACGGCTGCGGGGAGGCTCACGGGAGAGCAGTCTAGGGAGCCGTAGGGTTGGGGTCTGACGAGAGGAGGCTCGGTGATCGAGCTGGAGGACCTGCCCGAGCTCCACGACGCGGTGATGATCGCGGCCTTCGAGGGATGGAACGACGCGGGTGAGGCCGCGAGCGCCGTCATCGAGCACCTCGCCGAGGTCCTGGACGCCGAGGTCGTCGCAGCGCTCGACCCCGAGGACTACTACGACTTCCAGGTCAACCGGCCCCGCGTCGTCCTCGAGAACGGCCGCCGCCGGATCAGCTGGCGCACCACGCGGGTCCTCGTCGCGACGAACACGCCGTTCGGGCGCGACGTCGTCCTCGTCCAGGGCGTCGAGCCGTCGTTCCGGTGGCGGGCCTTCGCCATCGAGCTGATGGAGCTCGCCCAGGCCGCCGACGTCTCGATGGTGATCACCCTCGGCGCGCTCATGGCCGACGTCGCGCACAGCCGGCCCATCCCCGTCACCGCGACCTCCGACAACGACGACACCCGGCACCGCCACGACCTCGAGATGAGCACCTACGAGGGACCCACCGGCATCGTCGGCGTCCTGGCCGACGCGGCGACCCAGGTCGGCGTGCCCTCGGTGTCGTGCTGGGCCGCCGTCCCCCACTACGCCGGGCACAGCCCGTCCCCCAAGGCCACCGTCGCCCTCGTCAGCCGGATCGAGGAGCTCCTCGACGCGCCGATCGAGCACGGCGAGCTCGACGAGGACGCCCACGCGTGGCAGATCGGCATCGACGAGCTCGCGTCCTCCGACAGCGAGGTCGCCGAGTACGTCGAGTCGCTCGAGGAGGCGCAGGACACCGCCGACCTCCCCGAGGCGAGCGGTGACGCCATCGCCAAGGAGTTCGAGAAGTACCTGCGCCGCCGCGGCACCGACGACCCGCAGTAACGAGGCCGGGCCGCGCTAGAGGCGGATGCCGAGGACCGCGTCGACGGTGCGGGACACCAACCCCGGCGCCCCGGCCTCGTCCCACGCGCCGCCGAGCGTCTTCTCGGCCCAGGCATCGACCGCCGCGAGCGCCCGCGGGGTGTCGAGGTCGTCGGCGACGGCCGCGCGGACCTGCGCGATCGTGTCGGTGGCGTCGGCCCCGAGGTTCACCGACAGCGCCTCGCGCCACCGGTCGAGGCGGGACTGCGCCTCGACGAGGAGGTCCGGGGTGTAGTCCCAGTCGGTGCGGTAGTGCCGGGCGAGGAGGACGAGGCGGATCGCCATCGGGTCGACCCCGTCGGCGCGCAGCCGCGAGACGAGGACGAGGTTGCCCTTGGACTTGCTCATCTTCGCGCCCTCGAAGCCGACCATCGCCTGGTGGACGTAGTGCCGGGCGAAGGCGTCGTCACCGGTGAGCGCGGTCGCCTGGACGGCGCTCATCTCGTGGTGCGGGAAGACGAGGTCGCTGCCGCCGCCCTGGACGTCGATCTCGGCGCCGAGCCGGTCGAGCGCGATCGCGGTGCACTCGACGTGCCACCCGGGGCGCCCGGCGCCGAGGACGTCGTCGTCCCACGACGGCTCACCCGGTCGGGCGGCGAGCCAGAGGAGCGGGTCGAACGGGTCGCGCTTGCCCTCGCGGTCGGGGTCGCCACCGCGCTCGACGAAGACCGCGGCCATCTGCTCGCGGGCCCACCCGGACACCGACCCGAAGTCGGGCGTCGTCGCGAGGTCGAGGTAGACGTCCTCGCCCGCACCATCGGGAACCGGGAGGCGGTAGGCCGCACCCCGTTCGAGGAGGCCGCGCACCGCCGCCGCGATCTGCGCCATCGACTCGACGACCCCGACGTAGTGGTCGGGCGGGAGGACGGCCAGGGCGGTCATGTCCTCGCGGAACAGGTCGATCTCGGCCGTGGCGAGCTCACGCCAGTCGCGACCGTCGCGGGCCGCCCGCTCGAGCAGCGGGTCGTCGACGTCGGTGACGTTCTGGACGTACACGACCTCGTGGCCGGCGTCCCGCAGGGCCCGTCCGACGACGTCGAAGGTGACGTAGGTGGCGGCGTGCCCGAGGTGGGTGGCGTCGTAGGGCGTGATGCCGCAGACGTAGAGGCGGGCGGTGGGCCCCGCCGCAACGGGTCGGACGGCCCCGGCCTGGGTGTCGAAGAGACGAAGGGGTTCGCCGTGGCCGGGCACGGCCGGGACGAAGGGGGCGGGCCACGACTTCACCGGGCAAGCCTACGGTGCGTGACTCCGGCACCGGCCGCCGGTCCGACTACATCGCGGGCCACGGGATGGCGGGCCAGCCGGGGGTGGGCAGCGGGTGCCGCCGGGTGCGCAGCAGGTGGGTGGTGCGGCCGGTCAGGGCGTCGACCTCGTCGACGGTGAGCAGCTCGTGCAGCTCGTCGGCGAGGTCGCCGTCGAGGCCCCGCCGCAGGGCCTCGACCCGCGCGAGGTCGGCCTCGGGCACCTCCTCGCCGGCCCATCCCCAGAGGACGGTCCGCAGCTTCGGCTCGACGCCCAGGCTGACGCCGTGGTCGCAGCCTCGGACCCCGTCGCCGTCGCGCAGGAGGTGACCGCCCTTGCGGTCGGAGTTGTTGAGGACGGCGTCGAGGACGGCGACCGTGCGCAGGGCCGGGAGCGGGGCGTGCGCGACGACGACCGGTCGGCCCTCGGGGGTCTCCCCCGACAGGACGACGACCCAGCCGTCGGGCACCTCGTGGACCGGGGTGACGTCGACGAGCGGGTCGGGCTCGCCCTCGACCGGCCCCACCCACAGCTGCACCGACCCGCGGCCGTGCGGGCCGTCGCGCAGGACGGTGGGCGGCACGACGTCGAAGCCGCCGGCGGCGCTGATGAGGTATGCCGCCCGCTCCCGGGCCACGAGGGTGCCGTCAGGGTAGTCCCAGAGGCGCCGCTCGCTCAGCTCGGGCTTGTGGATGACGAGGAGCCCGTCGGCGCCGTCGTCGACGGTGCACAACAGGGCGCCGTTGGAGCTGTCCGAGAGCCGGCCGACGGGGGTCAGCTCCCCCCGCGCGAGGAGGAGCTCGACCTCAGCGTCGGTAGCCGTTGGCACGAGGGCAGATGTGGCCGGTAGGGTCGAGCGGCTGGCCGCAGAACGGGCAGGCGGGGCGGCCGGCCGAGACGACGGCCCCGCACCGGCGGGCGAACGCCCGGGCGGCCGGCGGGGCGAGGACGACGCGCAGGGTCTGCAGCGACTCCTCCGACGCCTCCTCCGGGTCGGCGTCGTGGCACTCGATGACGACGGACGAGCGCTCGGTGTCCCACGCGAGGGCGAGGGTGTCGACCCGGAACTCGTCCTCGATGGGTGTCGTCAGCGGCTCGGTGTCGCCGGGGGCGTCCGGCTCGGCGGCGTCCTCGGCGTGGGCGTCGAGCAGGTCGTTGACCCGGTCTGCGAGCACGGAGACCTGGACCTTCTCGAGGGAGACCGAGACGAGGCGGCCCTCGCCGCTCGCCTGGAGGAAGAAGGTGCGCCCCCCGGGCGGTCCGACGGTACCGGCGACGAAGCGCTCGGGCGGGTCGAAGACGGTTGCTGCCATGGACGACACCCTAGATCGAGAACCCCACGGGCAGCTCCAGGCGGTGGCGCGCCATGAGAGCGGAGTCCCCGAGGACCTCGCGCGTCACCCCGTCGGCGACGACGGCGCCCTCGGACAGGACGACCGAGCGTTCGCACAGCTCCAGGGCGTAGGGGAGGTCGTGGGTGACCATCAGCAGGGTCACCGGCAGGGCGCGCAGGATGTCGGCGAGCTCACGCCGCGAGGCGGGGTCGAGGTTGGACGAGGGCTCGTCGAGGACGAGGATCTCGGGGCGCATCGCGAGCACGGTGGCGATGGCCACCCGGCGACGCTGGCCGAAGGAGAGGTGGTGGGGGGCCCGGTCGGCGAGGTCGGCGACGCCCACCGCGTCGAGGGCCTCGTGGACGCGGGCGTCGAGCTCGCTCCCGCGCACGCCGAGGTTCGCCGGGCCGAAGGCGACGTCATCGCGCACCGTGGGCATGAACAGCTGGTCGTCGGGGTCCTGGAAGACCAGACCCACCCGGCGGCGCACGTCGAGGAGGTTGTCGTCGGTGACGGGCAACCCCGACACCGTGACGCTGCCCCGCCCGGGCCGCAGCACCCCGTTGAGGTGGAGGACGAGGGTGGTCTTGCCGGCACCGTTCGGGCCGAGGAGGGCGACCCGCTCGCCCGGGTGCACGTGGAGGTCGACACCGAAGAGCGCCTGGTGCCCCCCGGGGTAGGCGTAGGCGACACCGCGCAGGTGCAGGACGGGGACGCTCATCCGGCCCGCACCGCCAGGCTCACGGCGCCCGCCACGGCCGCGGGGGCCAGCGCCAGGGCCCACTGCGCGGGCGTCGCGGACAGGACCGCGGTCACCGGGAGGCGGCCGTTCCACCCCCGGCTGACCATCGCGAGGTGCACCCGCTCGCCGCGCTCGTAGCTGCGGATGAACAGCGCTCCGGTGCTCGATGCCAGCGCGGGCCAGGCCCGCACCGACCGCGGCATGAACCCCCGCGACTCGCGGGCGACCTTCATCCGGCGCATCTGGTCGGCGACGACGTCGACGTAGCGGACCATGAACGAGACGATGAGGACGAGCTGGTCGGGCACCTTGAGGTGCTGGAGGGCGCGCACGAGGTCGCGCGGACGGGTCGTGACCGCGAACGTCACGGCCGCGACGACGCCGCAGGTTCCCTTGAGCAGCAGCGCGACCGCCGCCTCGAGCCCGGGCTCGGACACCCGGAACGGTCCGAGGTCGACCTCGGGCCCGACCGCGACGAACGGCAGGACGACCGCGAAGACCGCGAAGGGTGTCTCGACGGCCAGCCGGGGCAGCAGGTGGCGCGGCGGGACGCGGGTGCTCAGCAGGACGCCCACGGCGAGGACGAGGAGCCCGACGAGGGCGCCGTGTGCGCCGCTCGGGACCGACACGACGAGCAGGACGAAGGCCAGGAGCCCGAGGAGCCTGGCGTGCGGCGGCATCCGGTGGACGGCCGTGTCGCCCTCGACGTGCAGGTGGCTGCCGGCTCCCGACCCCACGTCAGTCGCGCCGGCGGCGCGAGCGCGCCAGGGGCTTCAGGAGCAGGACGAGGCCCAGCATGAGCAGACCCGTGACGACGACGCCGGCGAGTCCGGCGAGCCCGCCCGACAGGCGCGTGTCGTCGACGCCGCTCACCCCGTAGTCGGCCAGCGGAGAGCCGGCGGTGGCGGAGTCGCGGGCGGTGTCCAGGAAGCCGAGCCGCCCGGAGACGAACTCGAGCCCGTCGGGGTGGCCGGAGGCGTAGAAGGAGACGACGACGGCGAACAGCAGGCTCACCGCCAGCCCGGCGACGACGACGGCCCGGGTCGAGGGACGCCGTCGGGGCGTGTCGGCGCCGGCCGGGGTCCGCGGGTCGGTGGAGGTGCTCATCGCACGACCTCGGGGGTGCGCAGCACGAGCTCTGGGAGGCGGCCCCGGGCACCGTGGACGAGGTCGGGGCGCGCCGCGACGATGCTCGACACCGCGAGGAGGGTGATGGCCGCCTCGCCGAGCCCGATGAGGACGTGCCAGCCGCCCATCGTGGCGGCGAGCGTGCCGACCGGGATGGGGGCGGCGCCACCGACCACGTAGAGCCCGACGAAGGCGAGGGCCGCGGCGGGGACGCTGGCGAGCGCGCCGATGCCCGCGGCGACCGGCACCGACGCGAGCCGGCGCGGCAGCAGGAGGAGGGAGACGCGGAACACGCCGTAGCCGACCCACACCGCGACGACGCCCATGAGCAGGACGTTGGTGCCCAGCGCGGTGACACCGCCGTCGGCGAAGAGGAAGGCCTGGACCGACAGGACCACCGTCAGGCAGAGGGTCGCGGTCGCCGGACCGACGAGCACCGCGGCCAGGGCCCCGCCGATGAGGTGGCCCGAGGTGCCGGCGCCCACGGGGAAGTTGAGCATCTGGGCAGCGAAGACGAACACGGCGACCAGGCCCGCCAACGGGGCCGACCGGTCGTCGAGCTCACGACGGGCCGCCCGGCCGAGCGACAGCGTCACGACCCCGGTCGCGACCGCGGCCGTGCTGATCGACGTCGTCGCGTCGAGGAATCCGTCGGGGACGTGCACGGTGTCGCTCCTGCCGTCAGGGTGGGAGTGGCGTGAGCCACCACTACTGCACACTATTCGCAGTAGTGGTTCGGAGCAAACGAGCCGGACGGATGGGTCCGGCCTCAGCCCGCGCCGCCCCCGACCTCGGAGTCACCGGGCGGGGCGTGCCGCGGACGGGCGACGAGGGGGCCGAGGTCGCCGAGGACCGTGTTGCTCGCGAGGAGCACCATCCGGTCGGTGGTGAGGTGCACGGCCGTGATGCTGCCCGGGTCGACGCGCACCCTCTGGAGCCCGGCGATCCCGGCCCCGACCGCTTCCGCGACGAGCGACTTGATGGGGTCGCCGTGGCTCACCGCGAGCCACACGGCGTCGGCGCCGTGCTCGGCCTCGACCTCGGCGTCGAGGGCGCGGACACCCCCGATGACGCGGGCCGCCATCTCCGCGAGCGACTCCGAGGCGAACTCGTCGTGCGGAGGGAACGTCGCCGACACCGGGTCGTCCTGGACGACGCGCCACAGCGGGTCCTTGGCGGCGTCGGCGAGCGAGCGGCCGGTCCAGCCGCCGTAGTGGCACTCCCCGAGCCGGTCGTCGGTGGACAGGGCGTGGTCGGGCAGCGCGAGGCCGACGGTCTCCAGGCACCGCTGGAGCGGGCTCGACACGACCCGGGCGACCGTGAGGGGGCCGAGCCGCTCCCCCACCCGCGACGCCTGTTCCCGGCCGGTGTCGGTGAGGCCGACCCCCTCGGACCAGCCGGCGAGGACACCCGCGGCGTTGGCGGTCGAGTGCCCGTGACGCAGGAGCAGGACGGTGGCCACGAGGGACCACTGTAGGCGGCGCCCGCCTCGCCGTCGGCGCGCCGCGGCGTCCGGGCCCGCGGACGGCGGCCGTCCGGACACAATGACGGGGTGATCGTGGACAGCGCCCTCTACCTCGACGGACGTCGGGCCCCCTGCGGGGACCTCAGCGACGAGCTCGCCGCCCTGCGGCAGGCCGGTGCGCCCGGCGACTTCCTCTGGATCGGGCTGAAGGACCCCACGGCGGCCGAGTTCGACGAGGTCGACGACGAGCTCCAGCTCCACCCGCTGGCCGTCGAGGACGCCGTCAAGGGCCGGCAGCGCGCGAAGATCGAGCTCTACGACTCCACGGTCTTCGTCGTCCTCAAGCCGTTGCGCTACCTCGAGGAGACCTCCGACATCGAGACCGGCGAGCTCATGGTCTTCGTCGGCGACCGGTTCGTCGTCACGGTGCGGCGTGGGGAGCCGGGCCCGCTCGTCGGCCTGCGCCACACCCTCGAGGCCGACCCTGCGCGCCTGCGGCTCGGCCCGATGTCGGTGCTGCACGCCATCGTCGACGGCGTCGTCGACACCTACCGGGCCATCGACGCCGAGATCGGCACCGACCTCGACGAGATCGAGACCCGGGTCTTCTCCGGGCAGCAGATGGACTCGGCCTCGATCTACCGGCTCAAGCGCGAGGTGCTGGAGTTCCGGCGGGCCGCGGCGCCGCTCACCCTGCCCCTGCAGCTCCTGGAGCGTTCCGAGCGCAGCCCGGTCCCCGAGGGCGAGCTCCGCCTGCTCCTGCGCGACGTCTCCGACCACCTCCACCAGGTCATCGACCACGTCGAGTCCTACGACCGGCTGCTCACCGACATCCTCGGCGCGCACCTGGCCCAGATCTCGGTGCAGCAGAACTCCGACATGCGCCGCATCTCGGCGTGGGTCGCCATCGCCGCGGTGCCGACGATGATCGCGGGCGTCTACGGGATGAACTTCGAGAACATGCCCGAGCTGCGCTGGCAGTACGGCTACTTCGTCGTGCTCGGGGTCATGGCGGTCGTCTGCGGCGGCCTCTACCGTGCGTTCCGCAGGTCCGGCTGGCTCTAGCCGCGACCGGCCGGTCAGGTGGCGGAGATCCAGCCTGCCCACAGCGCGACGAGGACGGCGACGCCGAGGACGACGCGGTACCCGATGAAGGGGCGCAGCGAGTTGGACGCCACGAACCTCAGCAGCCAGGCGATGGAGGCGTAGGCGGTGCCGAACGCCACGACGACACCGACGAGCATCTGGCCGACGCCGAGCGCGACGATGTCGTCGTAGCCCCGGGCCAGCTCGAAGACGCCGGCGGCCGTCAGGGCGGGGATCGCCATGAAGAACGAGAGCTCGGTGGCCGTGACGCGGTCGATGCCGCGCATCAGCCCGGCCGAGATCGTGGCGCCCGAGCGGGAGACGCCGGGGATGAGCGAGAAGCACTGCACGAGGCCGATGACGAGCCCGTCCCTCACGGTGATCGCGTGCTCGTCGCGCTGCACACCCTGTTTCTCGAGGACGTCGTGTCGCTGTTCGGCGACCCAGATGACGATGCTCCAGAGGATGAGCGCCCCGGCGACGACCCACAGGCTGCGCAGGGGGCCCGAGATGAGGTCGCGCGCGAGGAAGCCGACGACACCGACCGGCAGCGACCCGACGATGACGGCCCACGCGAGCGTGTAGTCGCGGTCCTCGCGCGCCTCCGCCGAGGTCAGCCCGTGTGCCCACGCCATGAACAGGCGGGCGATCTTGCGGGCGAAGTAGAGGAACGTCGCGGCGATCGCGCCGACCTGGATGATCGCCGTGTACGCGGTCACCGCGCGGGCGTCGACCGGCAGCCCGAGGAGCTGCTCGGCGATCGTGAGGTGACCCGTGGAGGAGATCGGCAGGAACTCGGTGAGTCCCTCGACGATCCCGAGGACGACGGCCTGGAGGTAGCTGAGTTCGACGGGCACGGGACAGCACCCTAGGCGGCGTGGTCGTCACGACGCGTCACGGCACTCCGGCACGGTCGGCGCCGGCGACGCTCAGCCGACGGCGCGTGCGGCGTCCGCGACGACCTCGAGGACGGCCCTCTGCTCCTGCGGCGTCCGCGCGTACGGCGCCACCGACACGGTGGTCACACCGGCCTCGGCGTACCGGCGCAGGCGCTGCGCGATGCGCTCGGGGGGGCCGATGAGCGCCGTCTCGTCGACGAGCTCGAAGGGCACGGCGGCGGCGGCGTCGCGGGGGCGCCCGTCGAGGTAGAGGTCCTGGATGCGGTCGGCGGCGTCGTCGAAGCCCATCCGCCGGGCGAGCCGGTTGTAGAAGTTCTGGTCCCGGCTCCCCATGCCCCCGATGTAGAGCGCGGTGTAGTCGGCCACGGCGGCCCGCCCGGCCTCGAGGTCGTCGGTCACGACGACGGGCACGGTGGCCACGACGTCGAACCCGGCCATGGGGTCGCCCTCCTCCCCCGCTCCGACGGCCTCGCGCCCGGCGCGCACGGCAGCCATCTGCTCGGCGCAGTGCTCGGGCGAGAGGAAGACCGCCAGCCAGCCGTCGGCAACCTCCCCGGCGAGGCGGAGGTTGCGCGGGCCGACGGCTGCGAGGTAGATCGGCAGGTCGGGCCGCGGCGGACGGATCGTCAGCTTGAGGGCCTTCCCGGGACCGTCGGGGAGCGGGAGGGTGATGTGCGTGCCGTGGTACTCGACGGGCTCGCGGCGCAGCGCCAGCCGCACGACGTCGACGTACTCACGGGTGCGGCCGAGCGGGTCGGCGAACGCGACCCCGTGCAGCCCCTCGCTCACCTGCGGCCCGGAGACCCCCAGGCCGAGGAGGAAACGGCCCTCGGTGAGGGTGTCGATCGTCGCGGCCGTCATGGCCGTCATCGCCGGAGTGCGGGCCGGGATCTGCATGATCCCGGCGCCGAGGCCGATCCGCTCGGTCTGGCCGCCGAGCCACGCGAGCACGGTCGGCGCGTCGGACCCGTACGCCTCGGCCACCCACGCCTGCTCGTAGCCCAGGCGCTCGGCCTCCCGGACCAGCTCGAGGGTTCCGGGCCCGAGGCCCATTCCCGCGTATCCGCACATGATCGCCAGCCGCATGGCGCCCACGGTATCCACGCGGCCCCCGATAGGGTCGCCGCCATGCTGACCCGCCGCCTCGGGGCCACCGGCCTCACCGTGTCCCGGCTGGCGCTCGGCACCATGGCCTGGGGCACCCGCACCTCCGCCGAGGACGCCGCCGACCTCCTCACCGCCTTCCGCGCCGCCGGCGGGACGCTCGTCGACACCGCGCACGGCTACGCCGGCGGCACGAGCGAGGAGATCCTCGGCGACCTGCTCCACGGGTCCTCCCGCGAGGAGGTCGTCCTCGTCACGAAGTCCGGGATCAGCCGGGCCACGGGGTCACGCGTCGTCGACTGCTCGCGCCGGGCGATGCTCGCGCAGCTCGACACCTCCCTGCAGCGGATGCGGACCGACCACGTCGACGTCTGGCTGGCCCACACCTGGGACGAGCACACGCCCCTCGAGGAGACGGTCAGCGCGCTCGTCCACGCCCACACCTCGGGTCGGGCCCGCTACGTCGGCGTCTCGAACCACGTCGGCTGGCAGGCGGCGCGCACCATGTCGCTCCTCGCCGAGGCGAGGGTGCCGCTGGCCGTGGACTCCGTCGAGTACAGCCTCGTCGCCCGAGGGCCCGAGCGCGAGCTCGTCGACGCCGCCGCCCACCTCGGGTTCGGGCTGATGCCGTGGTCGCCGCTCGGGCGTGGCGTCCTCGCCGGGCGGTACCGCACGACCGTGGCCGCCGACTCGCGGCTGGCGTCGGAGGAGTTCTCCCGCTTCGCCGGCCGGCACGTCGGCGACCACACCCGGGGCGTCGTCGAGGCGGTCCACACCGCCGCCACCGGCCTCGGCGTCTCCCCCGCCGTCGTCGCCCTCGCCTGGGTGCGCGACCGGCCCGGTGTCGTCGCGCCGATCATCGGGCCGCGCACGCTCACCCAGCTCTCGGCGCTGCTGGAGTCGGAGGACGTCGAGCTGCCCGACGAGATCGTCCTCGCGCTCGACGAGGTGTCGGTCGAGCACGCCTGAGACGCCGGACAGCGCTGCGGCTCAGCGGGTCCGGTCGTCCTCGTACTCGATGTCGTCGTCGAGGCCGGTGAACAGGCGGGTGTCGTCGCCGTCCTCGTCGCCGTGGTCGTCGAGCTCGTCGCCGTCCTCGCCACCCTCGTCGTCGCCGTCCTCGTCACCCTCGCCGTCCTCGTCACCACCGTCGGCGTCGTCGCCGGAGTAGATGTCGAGGGGCGTCATCTCCCCGTAGGCGTCGTAGAGGGCACCGTCGTACTCCTCGAAGGCGTCAGCGAGGTCCTCGTACGCGGCGACGACACCGGGGTCGTCCTCCCCGTGCCGGGTGCTGCTGGCCTCGAGGTGTCGCTCGAAGGCGGCAACGAGCTGGGTCAGTGCGGCACGCGGGTCGGCGCTCATGGTCCCGACGGTACCGGTCCCTGACGCACAATGTGTCGGTGGTCGAGTACGAGTACCTCGTCCTGTCGTTCGGGCGGGACACGGAGAGGTCCACCATCCGCCGTCTGCTGACCGACCACGCCGAGTACGGCCGGTGGGAGCTCGAGCGCACCCGCACCTACGTCGGGGGCCGGACGCGGACCTGGTTGCGGCGGCGCATCATCCGAGCACGCCGCTCGTCGGTGACGATCTCCTAGCGAAACCTCAGCAGGTCTCGAGCAGCCGGAGCAGCACCCTGGCGCCGAAGGCCAGGGACTCGACCGGGACGCGCTCGTCGATGCCGTGGAACATCGGGGCGAAGTCGAGGTCGGCCGGCAGGCGGAGCGGGGCGAACCCGTAGCCCGTGATGCCCAGGAGCGAGAGCGCCTTGTTGTCGGTGCCACCCGAGAGGCAGTAGGGCAGCACCTCGGCGTCGGGGTCCTCGGTCCGCAGTGCCGCGACCATCGCCTCGACGAGGTCGCCCTCGAACGGCGAGTCGAGCGCGATGTCGCGGTGCAGCACCTCGACGTCGACGTGCTCACCGGCGAGCTCTCGGATCGTCGCCATGAGGTCGTCCTCGTGGCCGGGGAGGAAGCGGCAGTCGACGTTCGCCGACGCGTGCTGCGGGACGACGTTGTGCTTGTACCCGGCGTCGAGCATCGTGACGTTGCTCGTGTCCTGCAGGGTGCCGCGGACGAAGCCCTGGGCGCCGCCGAGGTGGTCGAGCAGCTCCTCGAGGTCCTCGTCGGACCACCCGGTGCCGGTGAGCTCGGAGAGCCCGTCGAGCAGGGTGCGGACCGAGGGGATGTACTCGCGGGGCCACTTGTGTGCGGCGATGCGCGAGATCGCCTCCGCGAGACGGACGATCGCGTTCTCCGGGTTGGGGACCGAGCCGTGGCCCGCCCTCCCGTGGGCGGTCAGCCGCAACCAGGCGATGCCCTTCTCCGCGGTCTGCAGCAGGTAGGTCCGTCGCTCCGCACCGTCCTTGTCGGTGAGCGTGACGCTGTAGCCGCCGACCTCGCTGATCGCCTCGGTGACGCCCTCGAAGACGTCGGGGTGGTGCTCGACGAGGAAGTGCGAGCCCTTGGTCCCACCGGCCTCCTCGTCGGCGAAGAACACGACGACGAGGTCGCGCGGCGGCACGGTGCCGGAGCGGGCGAGGTGGCGGACGACGGACAGGATCATCGCGTCCATGTCCTTCATGTCGACCGCGCCGCGACCCCAGATGCAGCCGTCCTTCTCCTCCGCGGCGAACGGGTCGACCGACCAGTCGGCGGCGTTGGCGGGGACGACGTCGAGGTGGCCGTGGACGCACAGCGCCCCCCGCTCACGGTCGGCGCCCGGGATCCGCACGGCCACGCTGACGCGGCCGGGGTCGCTCTCGAAGGTCTGCGGCTCGAGCCCGACCTCACGCAGCTGCTCGACGACGTACGCCGCGGCCTCGGCCTCCCCCGGGCCCGAGCCGTCGCCGTAGTTGCTCGTGTCGATCCGGATGAGGTCCCGGCAGATCCGGACGACCTCGTCCTCGGGGCGGACGGTGCTGGCCACGGGTGTGCTCATGGCCCCACCCTAGGACGGCGACGCCGCGAACCACCCGGCCGAGGGTCCCGGCTGCCGGACCGGGTCGGTCCCCTCCCCCTGCTCGGCCGCCCACCGCCCGAAGAGTGCCGCCCCGACGGCTCCCGGCTCGTCGAGGTCGACGACGGTCGTGCGCGGCGCCAGCCCACGGCGACTCTCGAGGACGGTCGCGAGGTGCGCCCAGCCGCCGGTCACGACGAGGTGGTCGACGACCCCGCCGGCCTCGCGCATGGCCTCGACGCGGGCCTCGACGCCGTCGTGGAGGGCGGCGAGGACACCGGCCCACGCCGCCTCGCGGGACGTGCCCTCGGGCCACGTGGCGAGCACCTCGCGGTCGGCGTCCAACGCCGTCCCCTCGAGGACGACACCGGCCGCCGGGGCGGTGCCGCGGGCCGCGGTGTCGAGGGCGACCCGCTCGGCCCGGGTGTGCGCTCCCAGCCGCGGGAGCACGTGCTCGAGCACCAGGCCGGTGCGCAGCCCGGCGATGACGCAGGTCGCGCCGTCGACCACGTGGGCGTGCACGGAGGCGCCGCGGGCGACGAGCGCAGCGAGCGTGTCCGGGGGCGGCGGCGCGGCGAGCGTGGCGGTGAGGGCCTCCGCCGTGCCGATCGAGTCGCACAGGCTGCCCACCTCGTCGGCGCCCACGGCGACCGCGGCCGCGAGGTGGTCGAGCCCGGCGATCGTGAGCACCGCGCCCCGGGCCGCCGTGACGGGGTGGTCGTCGCGGACCCGTCCCAGGGCCGCCCCGGCCGTGACGACCGGGGGCAGGAGGTCGGGTCCGACCCCGAGGAGGTCGAGCGCCGGCGACCACGGACCGTCGTCGTGGACGTCGCGCAGGCCGGTGCGCCCGGCGAGCGACCGCTCGCAGTGCGGTGCGGCCCCGAGGTGGTGGACGACGGCGTCCGCCACCCCGAGCCAGGTCAGCCCCTGCAGGTCCACGCCCCCCTCGTCGCGCAGCCACAGGAGCTTGAACAGGCTCGGGACCGGGCTCACCGACAGACCGGTGCGGGCGGGGAACCCGGCGGCGAGGGCCGGTGGAAGGGCGGCGGCCTGCGCGGCACCGCGCACGTCGTGCCACGCCATCATCCGGTTCCGGACCGACCCGTCCGGGGCGAGAAGGACGCCCGACTCGGCGATGGAGCACACCCCCACGGAGCGGATGACCGCACCTGCCACGGCGGACGCCACCTCGGCCAGCAGCGCGTCGACGTCGTCGAGGAGGGTGACCACGTCGCGCTCGCCCCGACCCGGGGCCGGGACGTCCCACCGGGTCGGCCGGACCGCGCAGGTGAGGACGGCGCCGTCGTCGTCGACGGCGACCGCCTTGGTGACTGTTGTCCCGCAGTCGATTCCGACGTCAACCCACATGGCCATGGTGATGGGTACCGTAGGGAGGCATGAACCCCCCGTCAATCCTCCCCTCCCTCGGAAAGCTGCGCCGCACGGCGCGGATCTCGGACGCCGACGGATGGATCCGCGTCGCCGCGATCGACCACCCCGAGTCCTACAAGGTGCTCTTCGACGAGGACCTCACCACGGTGACCCACGAGGAGGTGGTCGAGTCCAAGCTCGAGCTCGTCGCCGCGATGGCGCCGCACGCCACGGCACTCCTCCTCGACCCGGCGACCTCGTTCGCCCAGGCCGTCGCTGGTGGGGCGCTCCCCCGCGACGTCGGCCTGATCTCCGGGCTCGAGGACCTCTACCACGCTCCCGGCACCGCCACGGGCTTCGACCTCGAGCTGCGGCTCAAGCCCGGCTGGGACCCCGAGCGCCTCGCCGCGCTGGGCGCCGACGCCGCCAAGCTCGTCGTCTTCAGCCGGCACGACGACCCCGACGACGTGCAGGAGCGCAACCACGGCATCGTCTCGGAGGTCGCGGCCGCGTGCACCGCCCTCCAGCTGCCGCTCGTCCTCGAGCCGCTGTGGTACCCGCGGGAGGGCGAGTCGCTCGACGACACCGCCGTCCAGGACGCGCGCACCGCGAGCGTCATCGCGGCGGCCGGCTCCTACCGGCGCGCGGGGGGCGACATCATGAAGATGGAGTTCCCGACCGTCATCTCCACCGAGCACGGGCAGGCCGGCGCCGCCGCGGCGTGCGAGGCGATGGACGCCGAGATCGACGGCCCGTGGGTCCTGCTGTCCGCCGGCGTCACCTTCGACGGCTTCGCGCGGCAGCTCGAGATCGGCGCGCGGGCGGGGGCCATCGGCTTCATGGCCGGCCGGGCCATCTGGGGCGACGCCGTCGGCCGCCACCCCGCATCGGTCCGCGAGGCGGGCTGCCGCCAGGCCACCGAGCGGCTCGACCGGCTCGCCGAGATCATGGCCGAGCACGGCAGCCGGCGGCGCACGGTGCGCCCGTCGCCCGAGGCGGCCCGCGGCATCGGGCCGGACTGGTACGAGGGCGTCCTCGACGGGTGACCGGACACCCCTCCGGGACGTGCGACCGGTGGGGCACGCGGAGCTGAACCAATTTCGGATCGTGGCGCAACCCGTGTAATGTTCCGGTCCGCAGGCAGGCCTCCCCGGCCCGTCGGCAGCACTCGTCCGGGTGGCGGAATTGGCAGACGCGCTAGCTTGAGGTGCTAGTGCCCTTTATCGGGCATGGGGGTTCAAGTCCCCCCTCGGACACCGCACGGCAGGGCCCCGAACCACTGGTTCGGGGCCCTGCGCACGTCCGGGCTCGGTCAGCCCTCGTCGTCGCCGGCGGCGTCGGCGTAGGCCCCGGCGGCGGCGCGCAGGTCCTCGACGAGCGGCTGCAGCTGCTGGGCGGCCTCGGGACCGATCGTCTCGTCGTCGACACCCTTCTGCAGCTCGTCGGCCACCTTGTCGGCGTTCTCGGCGACCTTGCCCGGGTCCTCGTCGTCGCTGCGCAGCGCCTGGCGGACGTCACGGACGGCGTCGCGCAGCTTCTTGGCGCTGTCTCCCTCGAGCGACCCCGCGCTGTCGAGGTCGTCGATGCCGTCGCTGAGCGCACCGATGGCGTTCTCGACGTCGCCCTCG
Organism: uncultured Actinomycetota bacterium; assembly: GCA_963834225.1. Lineage (GTDB taxonomy): Bacteria > Actinomycetota > Actinomycetes > Actinomycetales > Dermatophilaceae > Oryzobacter. The sequence continues at coordinate 208,947 of CAWIAT010000009.1, forward strand.
AGGTCGGCGGTCTCGGACGGAGAGGGCGAGGGCGTCGGTGTCGGCGTGGGGGTGGGGGTCGGCTCCTCCGTGGTCGGCGGGGCCTGCGACGTCGAGGGCGCGGCACTCGACGCGGACGGGGTCGCCGACGGGGCGGCCGCGGGGTCCTCCCCACGGCCGAACAGCTGCCAGAGGAGCAGGGCCACCGCGACGAGCGCGACGAGGGCCAGCAGCCAGGTCAGCCCCGAGCCACCGCGCCGGTCGTCGCGCCGGTCGTCGAAGCGGTCGTCGTACGGCGGCGGCACGGTGGTCGCCGGCGCCGGCGGTGGCACGGGCTCGAGGCGCTGGGTCGCGGCGCCGGCCGCCGCGGCAGCCGCTCCGGCCCCGGCGGCGGGCAGGACGCTCGTGGCGGTCCCGGCCATCGGCTCGTGGTGCGCGAGCGCCGCGGCGACCGCCGCGGCGCCGGTGGGGCGCGCGTCGGGGTCCTTGGCGAGCAGGCCGGTGACGACGGCGGCGAGCCAGTCGGGCGTGTCCGCCCGCAGGTCGCGCACGTCGGGCACCGGGTCGTTCGCGTGCATCATCATGGTGGCCACGGGCGTGGCGCCCCGGAAGGGCGCGTGCCCCACGAGGAGCGCGTAGAGGACGCAGCCGAGGGCGTAGAGGTCGGCGCGGCCGTCGACCCGGCCGCCCATCGCCTGCTCGGGCGCGAGGTACTCGGCGGTGCCCATGACCGTGTGCGTGGCCGTGAGCGCCTGGGACCCCACGGTGTCGCCGAGCTGGGTGATCCCGAAGTCGAGCACCCGGATCCGGCCGTCGTCGGCATAGGCGATGTTCCCGGGCTTGACGTCGCGGTGGACCAGGCCGCGCGCGTGGGCCGCGTCCAGGGCCGTGGCCACCTGCTCCCCGACCGAGACGACCTCGGCGACGGGCAGGGGGCCCTCGCGCAGCCGCTCGGCGAGCGACGGGCCGGGCAGGAGCTCCATGACGAGGTAGGCGGTGTCGTCCTCCACGCCGCTGTCGTGGACGGTGACGATGCCCGGGTGGTTGAGCCCCGCGGTCGCGCGGGCCTCGCGCTCGAAGCGGGCGGCGCCCGACTCGTCGTGGACGGCCCGCAGGTCGATGGTCTTGACCGCGACCTGACGGCCGAGGACGGTGTCGGTCCCCCGCCAGACCTCACCCATGCCGCCGCGGCCGATGGGCGACTCGAGGACGTACCGACCGGCGAGACGACGCTGCTCGTTGCTCACCCCGGCAACCCTACTGGCCTCCCTGGCGGCCGGACGCGCCCACCGTCGGCACTCCGGCCGCCGGGTGGCTAGCCTGAGGACGTGCTCGAGTCCGTGACCGCGACGCGCTACGTCGTCCCCCTGCGTGAGGGCGGCTCCCTCCCGGGAGTCGTCGAGGCCGACGACCTCGGGACCTACGTCGTGAAGTTCTCCGGCGCAGGTCAGGGGCGCAAGGTCCTCGTGGCCGAGGTCCTCGTCGGCGAGGTCGCCCGCCGGGTCGGCATCCCGACGCCCCGCCTCGTCGTCGTCGACCTCCCGGCGGCCATCGCCCGGTACGAGGCCGACGAGGAGGTGCAGGACCTCCTCAACGCCAGCCCCGGCCGCAACCTCGGCGTCGACTTCCTCCCGGGGTCCTTCGGCTACGACGGGTCGCGGCCACCGACCGCCGAGGAGGCCGGGGCCATCCTGTGGCTCGACGCCTGGACCGCGAACGTCGACCGCACCTGGGCCAACCCGAACCTCCTCGTCTGGCACGGCCGTACCTGGGCCATCGACCACGGGGCGTCGCTCTGGTTCCACCACTCGTGGCCGAGCCGGCCGCCGGACGTGCGCCGCTTCGTCGGCCAGCCGTTCGACCCCACGGGCCACGTCCTCGCGGCCGTCGCCGATCCGGTGGCCGCGACCCACGAGCGCCTCGCCCCGCTCGTGACACCGGCGGTCATCGAGGAGGTCGTGGGCCTGGTGCCCGACGAGTGGATCGAGACCACCGCGAGCCTGCCCGACGTCGCGGCCGTCCGTTCCGCCTACGTCGAGCACCTGGCGTTGCGCCTCGCCGACCCCTCCGCGTGGATCGGGGGTCCCTCGTGAGCCACCCGTACCAGTACGTCGTCCTGCGCTTCGTCCCGCGCGTCGACCGGGGCGAGTGCCTGAACGTCGGGGTCGTCGTCCACTCGCAGTCGGCCGGTGTCCTCCGCTGCGCCTGGCACGTCGACGAGGACCGCATCCGCGCCGTCGCCCCCGACGCCGACCTCGAGTCGCTGCAGGCGGCACTCGAGGCCGTCGGGCGGATGTGCGAGCGGCCGCCGTCGGAGGTCGACGCCTCGCTCTCGACACCGGGCAAGCGGTTCGGGTGGATCACCGCTCCGCGCTCGACCGTCCTCCAGCCGGGGCCGGTGCACGGGGGCTCGGTGGCCGACCCCGCGACCGAGCTCGACCGCCTCCTCGACCAGCTGGTCCGCTGAGCCACCGCCGTCGACCCCCGTACCCGGATCGACCAATAGGTCACGACAGGTACGGGTCGATCACCGCGACGAGGGACGCGGGCCGGTCCGGCGAGGTCGCTCTCCTCGACGAGGTCGAAGGGGTCGGGCAGCAGCGTGGAGGCGGGGTGCGTCATCGCGACGTCCGAGACGAGGGTGCTCAAGCCGGTGGCGTGGGAGCCCGAGACGAGGGTGCGCACGTCGCGAGGGCAGCCGTGGCCATCTGGACACCGGAACCTCCAGGTATGCCCCCCGAAGGTTGCGGTGCGTACCTGGACGTTCCGGGATCCGGCGGGAAAGGGGGGCGCCGGGGGGTCAGCGGGGGCGGAGGGCCCAGGCGGCGACGGCGCCGGCCGCGGCGACGTTGAGCGAGTCGACGCCGCCCGCCATCGGGATCCGGACGGTGAGGTCGACCGCGGCCAGGGTGCGTCGGCTCAGCCCGTCTCCCTCGGTGCCGAGGACGATCGCGAGCCGCTCGGGCGGTGACGCGGCCAGCTCGTCGAGGCCCACCGACTCCTCGGTCAGGGCCAGCGCGGCCGTCGTGAACCCCAGCGCCCGCAGCTCGTCGAGACCGCCGGGCCACGGGTCGACCCGGGTCCACGGCACCTGGAACACCGTGCCCATCGACACGCGGATCGAGCGTCGGTAGAACGGGTCGGCGCAGCGCGGGGTGACGAGGACGGCATCGACCCCGAGCGCGGCGGCCGACCGGAACACCGCCCCGACGTTCGTGTGGTCGACGACGTCCTCGAGGACGAACACGCGACGCGCCCCCCGGAGAACCGTCTCGAGAGAGGGCAGCTCGGGCCGCTGCATCGACGCCAGCGCCCCGCGGTGGAGGTGGTATCCGGTCAGCTCCTCGATGACGTCCGCCTCACCGACGTACACCGGCACCCCGTCGTCCGCAGCGGCCGCCACGAGGTCGGCGAGGTCGGTGAGCCACCGCTCCGACATGAGGTAGGACCGCGGCCGGTGGCCGACGGCCAGCGCCCGCCGGATGACCTTCTCGGACTCCGCGACGTACAGCCCGCGTTCGGGCTCGGTCCGCCGCCGCAGCGCCACGTCGGTGAGGCCCACGAAGTCCTCGAGGCGCGGGTCCTGTGCCGAGGTGATCCGCTCGACGGTCATCCGGCCACGACCATCCGGGTCACGGCGACGAGCCCGATGACGACGATCGCCGCCTTGAGGACGTTCTGGGGCAGCCGGCGACCCACGGTCGAGCCGATGACGCCGCCGATCGTCGACCCCAGCGCGATGAGGAGCACGACGACCCAGTCGATCTGGTCGAAGGCGACGAGGACGAAGACGACGGCGGCCACGGCGTTGACGACCGTCGCGAGGACGTTCTTGTAGCCGTTGAGCCGCTGGAGCGGCTGCCTGGACAGGGCGCCGAGGATCCCCATGAGGATGATCCCCTGTGCCGCACCGAAGTACCCGCCGTAGATGCCGGAGCCGAACGCCCCCACCTGCATCGCGACCCGGTGGTCTCCGTCACCCTCCCGCCCCGCGACCTCGCGACGCCTCGCCGTCCAGTCGTTGATCCGGGGGCCGGCGACCACGAGGGCGACGCCGAGCAGGATGAGGACGGGGACCACCGCCTTGAACAGGTCCGGGTCGAGGACGAGGAGGAGGACGGCTCCCACGGCGCCACCGAGGAAGGACATCGGGGCGAGCCGGCGCAGGTCCGGCCCCGCGCCCTCGAGCTCCTTGCGGTAGCCGATGCTGCCCGTGAGCGAACCGGGCACGAGGCCGATGTTGTTCGAGATGTTCGCGGTCACCGGAGGGATGCCGAGCAGGAGGAGCGTCGGGAACGTGATGAGCGTGCCGGAGCCGACGATCGTGTTGATCGTCCCGGCGCCGACCCCCGCCAGGAGGACGAGGAGCGCGTCGGACCAGGGCACCCGGACACCCTATGCGGGTGCCCGGGTGCGAGGTCGGACGGTCCGGTCAGCGACCGGACGGGTGGGTCAGCGGCTCGGCGGCGGGGGCGGCGGCTCGTCGTCGGTGGGCGGCGCCGGCGGGGTGGGCGGCGTGCTCGCCGGGCGCGGGGGCACGGCGTCGGCCGACGGCGCGATGGGCGGCTGGACCCGTGACGCCGGGGCCGCGTGCTCCTCGGCCTCCCTGCTGGCGAGACCGGCCTGTCCACGGGCGGTCGCGAGGGCCTGTGCCGGGTCCTCGAGGGTCGTCTCCTCGAACGCGTCGGCCGGTGCCTCACCGGGGTCGACCCAGGCGTCGTCGTCTCCACCGTCGAAGCCACCCTGACCGCGACCGAGCATGCCGCCGATGCCCTTGAGGGCGTCGGTGAGCTCGCTCGGGATGATCCACATCTTGTTGCTGTCGCCGCGGGCGATCTGCGGCAGCACCTGGAGGTACTGGTAGGCGAGGAGCTTCTGGGTCGGCTTGCCGCGGTGGATCGCGTCGAAGACCTGCTGGATGGCGCGGGCCTGGCCCTGGGCCTCCAGGATGCGGGCCTGGGCCGAGCCCTCGGCGCGCAGGATCTGGCTCTGCTTCTCGCCCTCGGCGGTGAGGATCTGGCTGGCCTTCTGGCCCTCGGCCTGGAGGATGATGGCGCGGCGCTCCCGCTCGGCCTTCATCTGCTTCTCCATCGACTCCTGGATCGACTGGGGCGGGTCGATCGCCTTGAGCTCGACGCGGTTGACGCGGATCCCCCACTTGCCGGTGGCCTCGTCGAGGACGCCGCGGAGCTGCCCGTTGATCTGGTCGCGGCTCGTCAGCGTCTGCTCGAGGTCGAGCGAGCCGATGACGTTGCGCAGCGTGGTCACCGTGAGCTGCTCGATGCCCTGGATGAAGTTGGCGATCTCGTAGACGGCCGACTTCGGCTCGGTCACCTGGTAGTAGATGACGGTGTCGATGCTCACGACGAGGTTGTCGCTCGTGATGACCGGCTGCGGCGGGAAGGAGACGACCTGCTCGCGCAGGTCGACGTTCGCGCGCACGAGGTCGACGAACGGCACGAGGATGTGCAGGCCGCCCTCGAGGGTGCGCGAGTAGCGTCCGAGCCGCTCGATGATCAGGGCCGTCTGCTGCGGCACGATCCGGACCGTGCGGACGAGCACGAGGATCGCGAACGCCGCGAGCAGCAGCAGGACGATGAGTGGGAACGTGCCGTCGGGCATGATGCCGGCCTTTCAGGGGGCGCCGGGCGGCGCGGGTCAGGTGGTGGGGTCGAGAGGGGCGAGGGGGGCGACGGGCTCGACGAGGGCCGTCGCGCCGTGGATCGAGATGACGCGGACCTCCTCGCCGGGGGCGACGGGCGAGGTGCCCTGGGCGACGCGGGCCGACCAGGTCTCGCCCGCGAGCTTGATCCGACCGTCGGTGTCGGTGACGGCCTGGATGACGCGGGCATCACGCCCGACGAGCCCGGACGGTCCGATGTGGTGGTCGACCATCCCGTCGGTGAACTGCCGTTTGATCATCGGCCGCACGACGACGAGGAGGAGCAGCGCCACCGACACGGCGACGACGACCTGCAGCGGGACGGGAGCCCCCAGGGCGGCGGCGACCGCTCCGGCCACCGCGCCACCGCTGAACATGAGGAAGACGAAGTCGACCGTCGCGACCTCGATCGCGCCGAGCACCAGGGCGAGCCCGAGCCAGAAGAGCCACCAGTTCTCCGTCAGCCACTCCATCGGCCTGTCCCCTTCCCGTGGTGCGTGGTCACCTGTTCGACGCCCGGGCGCCGCTGGGAGTTCCCTGAGAGCTCAGCGGGCGCGTGCTGCATAGCGGTCCCCCCGGACCTCCAGCTCGAGCGGCAGGCCGAACGTGGCCTCGAGGTTCTCGGCGGTCAGGGTGATCTCGATGGGCCCCTGGGCGACGACCCGGCCGTCGCGCAGGAGCAGGACGTCGGTGAAGTGGGGCGGGACCTCCTCGACGTGGTGCGTCACGAGCACCATCGCCGGAGCCGCGAGGTCGGCAGCGAGGACACCGAGCCGGCGCACGAGGTCCTCGCGCCCGCCGAGGTCGAGACCGGCCGCGGGCTCGTCGAGGAGCATGAGCTCCGGGTCGGTCATGAGGGCGCGGGCGATCTGGACGCGCTTGCGCTCGCCCTCGGACAGGGTGCCGAAGCGCCGCCCCGCGAGGTGGCTGGCGCCGAGTGCCTCGAGCAGCTCGACGGCGCGGCCCTCGTCCATCCGGTCGTAGGCCTCGCGCCACCGGCCGACGACGCCGTAGGACGCGGTGACGACGACGTCGCGGACGACCTCGTGGGGCGGGATGCGGTCGGCCAGCGCCGAGGAGGCGAGCCCGATCCGGGGGCGCAGCTCGAAGACGTCGACGGTGCCGAGCACCTCGCCGAGGATCCCCGCGACACCGCTCGTCGGGTGGATCCGGGCGGCGGCGAGCTGGAGGAGCGTCGTCTTGCCGGCACCGTTGGGGCCGAGGACGACCCAGCGCTGGCCCTCCTCGACCTCCCACGACACGTCGTCGAGGATGAGCGTCTCCCCGCGCACGACGCTCACACCGGCCAGCGCGAGGACGTCACTCATGCCCTGACCCTAACCGAGTCAGGATGAGAGCATCCGGCGCCGGAGGACATCGAGGTACACCTGGTTCGTCTGCTCCCCGATCGAGGCCCACGAGAACGACTCCACGGCCCGTCGACGACCCGCGAGACCCATCCGGTCGGCACGCGCCGGGTCGCTCACGGCGTCGTTGAGGGCGGCCGCCAGGTCGGCGACGAAGCGGTCGGGGTCGACGGGGGTGCCGGTGCCGTCCTGGACCTGCTCGATGGGCACGAGCCAGCCCGTCTCGCCGTCGACGACGACCTCGGGGATGCCGCCGGTGGCCGTCGCGACGACGGGCAGCTCGCAGGCCATCGCCTCGAGGTTGACGATGCCGAGCGGCTCGTACACGGACGGACAGACGAAGACGGTGGCGGCGCTCAGGAGGGCGACGACCTCGCTGCGGGGCAGCATCGTCGGCACCCACACGACACCGTCACGGGTCTCGCGCAGCCGCTCGATGAGGTGCTCCACCTCGGCCATGATCTCGGGCGTGTCGGGGGCGCCGGCGAGGAAGACGAGCTGCACCTCGGGCGGCAGCTCGGCGACGGCGCGCAGGAGGTAGGGCAGCCCCTTCTGACGGGTGATCCGCCCGACGAAGATGACGCTCGGCCGGTCGGGGTCGACCCCGTGCCCGCGCACGACGTCCTCGTCGCGCTCGTGCCGCCACAGCTGCGAGTCGATGCCGTTGTGGACGACCTTGACCTTCTCGGGGTCGACGTCGGGGTAGCAGCGCAGGATGTCGGCGCGCATGCCCGCGCTGACGGCGATGACGGCGTCGGCGGCCTCGTACGCCGTCTTCTCGACCCAGGAGGACAGGCGGTACCCGCCGGCCAGCTGCTCGGCCTTCCACGGCCGCATCGGCTCGAGGCTGTGGGCGGAGAGGACGTGCGGGATGTCGCCCATCAGCGCCGCGACGTGCCCGGCGAAGTTGGCGTACCAGGTGTGCGAGTGGACGAGGTCGGCTCCCTCGCACGCGGCCGCGATCGACAGGTCGACACCGAGGGTGGTGAGGGCGGCGTTCGCCCCCGTCAGCTCCGCGAGGTCCCGGTGGCCCGTCGTGCCGTCCTCGTCGCGGGGCTCGCCGAAGGCGTGGACGCGGACGTCGATGTCACCTCGCTGCCGCAGGGCTCGAACCAGCTCGGCGACGTGGACACCGGCTCCCCCGTAGATCGCCGGCGGGTACTCCTTGCTGAGGATGTCGATGCGCACGAAAATCACCCTAGTGACGGCGCGCCCTCCCGGCGAGGGGGAGAACCCAATAGCGTGGGGTCATGGCGTACCGCAGCGGAGGTCCGAAGGTCCTGGCAATCGTCCTCGCAGGGGGTGAGGGCAAGCGCCTGATGCCACTGACGGCCGACCGCGCCAAGCCTGCCGTCCCCTTCGGGGGCATCTACCGCCTCGTCGACTTCGCCCTGTCGAACGTCGTGAACTCCGGCTACCTCAAGGTCGTCGTCCTCACCCAGTACAAGTCGCACAGCCTGGACCGGCACGTGACGAAGACGTGGCGGATGTCGACGATGCTCGGCAACTACGTCGCCCCGATCCCCGCCCAGCAGCGCATCGACAAGTCCTGGTACCAGGGCAGCGCCGACGCGATCTTCCAGAGCCTGAACACGATCACCGACGAGAAGCCCGACATCGTCGTCGTCGTCGGGGCCGACCACGTCTACCGGATGGACTTCTCGCAGATGGTCGAGCAGCACATCGAGTCCGGGGCGGGGGTGACCGTGGCCGCGATCCGCCAGCCGAAGTCGACCTCCGACCAGTTCGGCGTCATCGAGGTCCAGGCCGACGACCACACCCGGATCAAGGCGTTCCGCGAGAAGCCCACCGACCCCGACGGCCTGCCCGACTCGCCCGACGAGGTCCTCGCGAGCATGGGCAACTACGTCTTCTCGGCCGACGCGCTCGTCGAGGCCGTCACGGCCGACGCCACCCTCGAGGGCAGCAAGCACGACATGGGCGGCGACATCGTCCCCGCCCTGGTCGAGCAGGACGCGGCGTACACCTACGACTTCAAGAAGAACGTCATCCCCGGCGGCACCGAGCGCGACATGGGCTACTGGCGCGACGTCGGGACGATGGACTCCTACTTCGACGCCCACATGGACCTCGTCTCGATCCACCCGATCTTCAACCTCTACAACTACGACTGGCCGATCTACACCTCGCACGGTCCCTACCCGCCGGCGAAGTTCGTCCACGGCTCGCACGGGCGCTTCGGTGAGGCGCTCAACTCGGCGGTCTCCCCCGGCGTCGTCATCTCCGGTGCCCGGGTCAACGGCTCGGTCATCTCCCCCGACGTCAAGGTCCACAGCTACACCGAGGTCGACAGCAGCGTCATCCTCGACGGCGTCGAGATCGGGCGGCACTGCAGCATCCAGCGCGCCGTCATCGACAAGAACGTCGTCGTCCCGGACGGCGCCAAGATCGGGTTCGACCACGAGCACGACCTCGCGCGCGGGTTCTCGGTCACCGAGTCGGGCATCACGGTCGTCGGCAAGGGCCAGACGGTGGTGCCGTGACGGCGGAGCGGCCCGTCCGGATCGGGGCACAGGTCCAGCCCCAGCACGCGTCGTACGCCGACATCCGGCGCGCCTGCGCCGAGCTCGAGGAGCTCGGGGTCGACGTGATCTTCACGTGGGACCACTTCTACCCGCTCCACGGCGACGCCGACGGTGCGCACTTCGAGTGCTGGACGACACTGGCCGCGTGGGCCGAGGCCACCGAGCGCGTCGAGCTCGGCGCCCTCGTGACGTGCAACAGCTACCGCAACCCGCAGCTGCTCGCCGACATGGCCCGCACCGTCGACCACATCAGTGCCCGTGACGGCGTCGGACGGCTCATCCTCGGCATCGGCTCCGGCTGGTTCGAACGCGACTACGACGAGTACGGCTACGAGTTCGGCACCGCCGGAGGCCGGCTCGACGCCCTCGACCGCGACCTCCCCCTCATCAAGGAGCGCTGGGGCAAGCTCAACCCGGCCCCCACGCGGCCGATCCCCGTCCTCGTCGGCGGTGGCGGCGAGAAGAAGACGCTGCGGATCGTCGCCGAGCAGGCCGACATCTGGCACGGCTTCGGCGGCCCCGACACCATCGCCCACAAGCACGCCGTCCTCGACGAGTGGTGCGAGCGGATCGGCCGCGACCCGAACGAGATCGAGCGCTCCGCCGGCGTCTCCCCCAAGCCGGGGCGCCTGCCCGAGGACGTCGCCGACTACGCCGCGTCGGCGGAGGAGCTCCACGCCGTCGGGACGCGGCTGCTCACGGTGGGCCTCAACGGGCCGCGCTACGACGCCGGTCCGATCCGCGACCTCGTCGCGTGGCGGGACTCCCGGGCTCGATAGCCTGACGGGGTGTCCGAGCCCCCGAGCGACCCGTCACTGCCCCCGCTGCCGGACCCGGACCAGCGCACCCTGCTCGTCACCCTCGACGGGCCCGACCGGCCCGGTGTGACCAAGGCGGTCTTCGAGGCCGCCTCCACCGTCGGCGCCGAGGTGCTCGACCTCGAGCAGGTCGTCGTCCGCGGCCACCTCGCCCTCTCGGTCCTGCTCGGCCCGACCCGGGACGAGAACGTCCTCACCGACCGGCTGCGCAGGGCCGGCGAGGCGATGGGGATGCGCGTCGGGCTCGTCGGCGGTCACGGCGACAACGCACGGCGACGCACGGGGAGGGCCGCGGTCGTCGTCATGGGGTCTCCCCTCGAGACCCGCCACGTCGCGGCCGTGGCCGGGGCGGTCGCCGAGCACGGTGCCAACATCGACCGCATCCGCCGTCTCTCGCGCTGGCCGGTGACGACCGTCGAGCTCGACGTCTCGGGCGCCGACCTCACCGGCCTGCGGGCCGCCCTCGCGCTCGTCTCCGCCGCGACGGGGGCCGACATCGCCGTCGCCCCGGCGGGGCTGGCCCGACGCGGTGGACGGCTCGTCGTCATGGACGTCGACTCCACGCTCATCCAGGACGAGGTCATCGAGCTCCTCGCCGCCCACGCCGACCGGGCGCAGGAGGTCGCCGCCGTCACCGAGGCGGCGATGCGCGGTGAGCTCGACTTCGCGCAGAGCCTCCACGCCCGGGTCGCCACCCTCGCCGGTCTCCCGGCGACGGTGCTCGACGACGTGCGGGCCGCCGTCCGGCTCACCCCCGGCGCGCGCACCCTCGTGCGGACCCTCAAGCGCCTCGGCTTCACCGTCGCCCTCGTCAGCGGCGGCTTCATCGAGGTCGTGGAGGCGATCGGTGCCGACCTCGGTGTCGACCACGTGCGGGCGAACCGCCTCGAGGTCGTCGACGGCCTCCTCACCGGACGGGTCGTCGGCGACGTCGTCGACCGCGCCGGGAAGGCGACCGCGCTGCGCGAGTTCGCCGCCCTCGAGGGACTGCCGCTCACCCGCACGGTCGCCATCGGCGACGGGGCCAACGACCTCGACATGCTCGCGGTCGCCGGGCTCGGGGTCGCCTTCAACGCCAAACCGCTCGTGCGACGCCAGGCCGACACCGCCCTCAACGTGCCCTACCTCGACGCCGTCCTCTTCCTCCTCGGGATCTCGCGCGAAGAGGTCGAGGACGCGGATGACGCGGGCGAGGCCCCACTAGGCTGACCCGGTGCCGCGCTTCCCCACGACCACCCCCACCCTCTTCGTCATCGGCGGGGCGGAGGACCGCGTGGGCAAGGCCTCGCTCCTGCGTCACTTCCTCAAGCTCTGCGGAGGCCGGCGGGCGAGGATCGTCGTCATCCCCACCGCCTCCTCGTTCCAGGACGAGGTCGGTGCGTCGTACACCGAGGTGTTCACCCGCCTCGGGGCCGCCGAGGTGACGATCGTCAACCCGGCGACCCGCGAGGACTCGCACGACCCCGCGGTCGTCGCGGCGGTCGACGGCGCCACGGGCGTCTTCATGAGCGGTGGCAGCCAGCTGCGCCTGTCCCAGCTGGTCCCCGGGACCCCGCTCGGTGAGGCGATCCACCGGGCGCACGAGCGCGGCAGCGTCATCGCGGGCACGTCGGCCGGTGCGTCGATCGTCTCCGACTTCATGATCTCGATGGGCGACGAGGGCGTCACGCCGCGCCAGCGGGCCAGCCAGATCAGCGCCGGCCTGGGCCTGCTCCGGGGCGTCGTCGTCGACCAGCACTTCGACCAGCGGGCGCGCTACGGTCGCCTGATGTCGGTCATCGCCCCGTCGCCGCACCTGCTCGGCATCGGCATCGACGAGGACACCGCGATGGTCGTCTCCGACGGCCGCACGCTCGAGGTCCGGGGGTCGGGGTCGGTCTTCGTCCTCGACTGCAGCCGGGCCCGCACCGACGCCGCCGACGCCCGCGCGGGAGCCCCGGTCCTCGTGTCGGGGGCCGTCGTCCACACCCTGCCCGCCGGAGCGACCTTCGACCTCGTCGAGCGGCGGCTGACGAGCTTCGTCGAGCAGCACCCCGACCTGCTCGTCTCCGTCGCCGCCGCCAAGGCCTGAGAACCCACCACCTCGCCCGTCCGACCCACTCGTCCGCCAGCCCCCGAGGAGAAGCGCCGATGGACCGTCCGACCCCGACCGGCCCCGCAGCACCCGAGCTGACCATCATCGAGTCCCGGGTCTACCGCGGCGGCAACATCTGGTCGTACGACCCCTCGATCCACCTCGTCGTCGACCTCGGTGTCCTCGAGGGCCACCCGAGCGACACGATCCCCGACTTCACCGACCGGCTCGTCGAGCTGCTCCCCCGCATCGAGAACCACACCTGCTCCAAGGGCGTCAAGGGCGGCTTCATCGAGCGGCTGCGCGAGGGCACCTGGCTGGGCCACGTCGCCGAGCACGTCGCGCTCCAGCTCCAGCAGGAGGCGGGGCACGACCAGCGCCGCGGCAAGACCCGGATGGTCAAGGGCAGGACCGGGGTCTACAACGTCATCTACGGCTACACCAACGAGGAGGTCGGCCTCGCCGCCGGGCGCCTCGCGGTCCGCCTCGTCAACCACCTCGTGCAGGCCGAGGAGGGCTTCGACTTCGACGACGAGCTCGAGGCCTTCCTCACCCGGGCCGAGCGCACCGCCTTCGGGCCGTCGACGGCGGCGATCCTCGAGGAGGCCGTGAGCCGGGACATCCCGTACATCCGGCTCAACACCGGCAGCCTGGTCCAGCTCGGCCAGGGCGTCCACCAGCAGCGGATCCGCGCGACGATGACGTCGAAGACCGGGGCCCTGGCGGTCGACATCGCCGGCGACAAGGACATGACGACCCGCCTCCTCGGCTCCGCGGGTCTGCCCGTCCCGAAGCAGGAGACGGTGCGCTCCGCCGACGGCGCGGTCGCCGCGGCCCGCCGGATCGGCTTCCCCGTCGTCGTCAAGCCCCTCGACGGCAACCACGGGCGCGGCGTCTGCCTCGACCTCGTGTCCGACGACGACGTCCGCGAGGCCTTCGTCGTCGCCGAGGACCAGTCCCGCCGCGGCTCCGTCATCGTCGAGTCGATGGTGACCGGCCGCGACTACCGCTGCCTCATCGTCGGCGGCCGGATGCAGGCCATCGCCGAGCGCGTCCCCGCCCACGTCACCGGCGACGGCACCCACACGGTCCGTGAGCTCGTCGACATCACGAACAGCGACCCGCGCCGCGGCGTCGGCCACGAGAAGGTCCTCACCAAGATCAAGGTCGACGACGCCGCCGTCGAGCTCGTCCGCGAGCAGGGCTTCGGCCTCGAGGACGTCCCCCCGGCCGACACCATGGTCAAGCTCGCGCTCACCGGCAACATGTCGACCGGCGGCATCTCGATCGACCGCACCTTCGACGCCCACCCGGACAACGTCGAGATCGCCGAGGAGGCCGCGCGCCTCATCGGGCTGGACGTCGCCGGCATCGACTTCATCTGCCCCGACATCGCCTCACCGGTGCGCGAGGCCGGCGGCGCCATCTGCGAGGTCAACGCCGCGCCGGGCTTCCGGATGCACACCCACCCCACGGTCGGGGAGCCGCAGTTCATCGCGAAGCCCGTCGTCGACCTGCTCTTCCCGCCCGGCACCCCGGCTCGGGTGCCGATCGTCGCGGTGACCGGCACCAACGGCAAGACGACGACGTCGCGGATGATCGCGCACATCATGAAGGGCCTCGGCCGCCAGGTCGGGATGACCTCGACCGACGGCATCGTCATCGACGAGCGGCTCGTCGTGCGGGCCGACGCCTCCGGGCCGCGGTCGGCCCGGATGGTCCTGCAGAACCCCCGCGTCGACTTCGCCGTCATGGAGGTCGCCCGCGGTGGCATCCTGCGCGAGGGCCTCGGGTACGACCGCAACGACGTCGCGGTCGTCACCAACGTCGCCCCCGACCATCTCGGCCTGCGCGGGATCGACACCCTCGAGCAGCTCGCCGACGTCAAGGCGGTCATCGTCGAGGCCGTCCCGCGCGACGGGTTCGCCGTCCTCAACGCCGACGACGCCCTCGTGCGCACGATGCGCCGCCGCTGCTCGGGCTCGGTCATCTGGTTCTCGCTCGCCGAGGAAGGGACCCCGGTGCGCGACCTCATCGACGACCACTGCCGCCGAGGTGGCCGCGCCATCGTCCTCGACCGCACCGACCGGGGCGACATGATCGTCATCCGCCACGGGCGCCGCTCGATGCAGCTCGCGTGGACCCACCTCCTGCCCTCGTCCTTCGGTGGCACCGCGCTGTTCAACGTCGCCAACGCGATGGCCGCGGCGGGCGCCGCGTTCGCGACGGGTGCCGGCCTGCACGAGATCCGGCAGGGCCTGCGGACCTTCACGACGTCGTACTACCTCTCCCCCGGCCGGATGAACCAGGTCAACGTCCACAACATCGACGTCATCGTCGACTACTGCCACAACGCGCCCGGCATGCGCGTCCTCGGCGAGTTCCTCGAGCGCTACGCCGCGATGAAGGCCGGCCAGACCGACCTCGGGAAGATCTCGAGGATCGGCGTCGTCGCCACCGCCGGCGACCGTCGCGAGGAGGACATGCGCGAGCTCGGCGCCATCGCGGCCGACCACTTCGACGTCGTCGTCGTCAGGGAGGACGAACGGCTGCGAGGGCGGGAGCGCGGGTTCACCGCCGAACGCGTCGCCGAGGGCGTGCGATCGCGGATGGGTGAGCCCGGGGTCCGGTGCCGGCAGGTGGAGGTGGTCCTCGACGAGACCTCGGCCGTGCGCCACGTCATGGCCCGGGCCAACCCGGGCGACATCGTCGTGCTCTCGGTCGACCAGCACGCCGCCGTCATGACCGAGCTCGAGTCGATGACCAACCAGGCCCAGCCGGGCAGCCACTCGCGCGACACCGTCGGCGACCCGGACCTCGACCCCGACGCCCTCGCGGTGGCCGCGGTCGAGACCGGTGACGAGGCCGCCCGCGAGGCCGACCCGGTCGACACCTCGGCGGGTTCCTCCGCCGGCTGAGGGGCGGGCGGGTCGGACCGGGACCTCTCTGACCGCGCGGGTCAGCCGTCGAGGTCGGCGGCGTAGGCCGTGAGCGCGCGACGGTAGCGCTCGACGTCGGGGTCGGTGCTCGTCGCGGCGAGCGTGGCGAGCAGCTCGCGCAGCGCCCGCGTCGGGTCGCCGGCGTCGTGCCGGACGAGGGCGCGGAAGGCGGCGACCCCGAGGCTGTCGGGGTGGCTGCGCGCGGCGTCCTCGATGACCTCCGCCGCCTCCTCGTGGCGGCCGAGGACCCGCAGGCTCGAGGCGAGCTGGACCTGGGCGCGGTGCCGTAGCGGCTCCCGCAGCCCACCGGCGAGGGCCTCCTCGTAGAGCGGCACCGCCGCGGCCTCGTCGCCGGCGGCGTCGAACGTCCCGGCGTACTCGAACGTGACCCGGGCGTCGCCGGGGTGGGCGGCGTGGAGGGCAGCACCGCGGGCGATGCGCTCGGCGTCGTCGTCGAGCTCCCACAGGGCCGCGATCTCACCCTCGGACTCGTGCTCGCCGCGCGCCCGCACGACCTTGCGCCGGATGGCGTCGGGGGCGTCGGAGACAGCGCCGACCTCGGTGAGCCACGCGGCGATGGCCTCTCGTTCGGCATGGCACATCACGGCACAGACGTCGCCGTCGGTGGCGGCCACGACGAGGGCCTGCAGCCCCGAGACCTCGGTGGGGTACGACGCGACGTCGGCCACGCCCGCCCGGGCGAGGCCGACCCGCAGGTGGGCCTCGAGGTCCTCCATCGACCGCCCGCGCAGGTAGTGCTCCTTGTGCGCCGCGACGACGTGGTCGGCGCGCAGCCCGGCCATCTCACCGAGCGTCTCGAGGATGTCGTCGGTACGGTCGCCGCCGGTGCCCAGGGCGAGATGGACCCGTCCCCAGGGCGCGACGAGTCCCCGGCACACGTCGAGCAGCGCCTCGAGCCCCGCCTCGTTGTGCGCGAGGTCGACGATGACGGTGGCCGAACCCCCCTCCACCGGAACGGTGTACGTGTTCATCCGGCCGGGGTTCTGGATGTCGTCGGGGCGGAAGGACCGCAGCCCGGTGACGACGCTGTCGCGGTCGAGGCCGAGCCCCAGGGCGGCTGACGCCCCCGCGAGGGCGTTGAGGACGTTGTGGTGCGACAGTCCCGAGAGCGCCATGGGGAGGTCGACGACGGGCAGCAGCCGGTCGGGCGCCCCGTCGGCGGCGAGGACCGTGACGTGGCCGTCGAGGATCGTCGTGGCCCGGCCACCGGCGCCCAGCGCCTCGCGGACCGCGGGGGCGTTGGGGTCGGCCGCGAACACCCACGGGCGCCCCCGGGCACCGCTGCGCATCGCCCACACCCGCGGGTCCTCACCGTTGAGGACGACCCAGCCGGCCGGCTTGGTGACCCTCGTGACGATCGCCTTGACCTCGGCGAGCTGGTCGACGGTGTCGATCCCCTGGAGGCCGAGGTGGTCGGCCGACACGTTCGTCACGACGGAGACGTCGTTGTGGGTGACGCCCATCCCGCGCAGCAGCATCCCGCCGCGCGCCGTCTCGAGGATGCCGATCTCCACGCCGGGAGCCTCGAGCACCGCACGGGCGCCGGCCGGCCCGGAGTAGTCGCCGGTCTCGACGACCTCTCCCTGGACGAGGACGCCGTCGGTCGAGCTCCACCCGGTGCGCAGGCCGGCCGTCATCGCGATGTGCGCGAGGAGCCGGGTCGTCGTCGTCTTCCCGTTGGTGCCGGTGACGGACACGACGGGGACGTGCGGCGTGAGGATGCGCGGCGCGTCCCCCTTCGGTGCCGCGGAGACGACCTCGGCGGCGGCCGACACGGCGCCGGCCCAGTCCCGGCCCTCGTGGACCTCGGCGAGGACCCGGCCGATGGCGTCACCGAGCGCCTCCGCGCGACCGCGGTGGCGCCAGACGAACGCGCAGACGACGACGTCGGTCTCCGAGGCGGCCCGGGTGCGGACACCCAGGCGGCGCGTCCCGGCCTCGACCGCGACCGCGCGTGCCGCGCGTTCGACGACGCGCAGGAGCGCCCGCTGCCGCTGCTCGCTGCCCGGGGCACCCGGCTGGCCGCGCCGGAGCCCGGCGGCCGCGGTCAGCGTCCGCATCGCGTCGGTGGGGGCCTCCAGGAGACCCGGCAGCTCGAGCGTCACCTTCACGGTGGGGCGCGGGAAGTACAGGTTGGGGCCCTCGAGGAGGCGGACCTCGCGGGTCCGCACCCCGGGGCCGGTCGCGGCGTGGTCGCTGGTCACGAACGGGGAGCCTAGCCGGGCTGCGGGGTCGTCCCGGCGCTCAGACCCCCATGGCGTGGAAGCCACCGTCGACGTGCACCATCTCGCCCGTCGTCGCCGGGAACCAGTCGGACAGCAGGGCACAGCAGGCCCGGGCGGCGGGCACCGCGTCGTTGACGTCCCAGCCGAGCGGGGCGCGGCTCCCCCACTCCTCCTCGAAGCGCTCGAAGCCGGGGATCGACTTCGCGGCGGTCGTGCGGATGGGCCCCGCCGCGACGATGTTGCAGCGGATCCCCTTCGGACCGAGGTCGCGGGCGAGGTAGCGGTTCGTCGACTCGAAGGCGGCCTTGGCGACGCCCATCCAGTCGTACACCGGCCACGCGAAGCGGGCGTCGAAGGTGAGCCCGACGACGCTGCCGCCCTCGGACATCAGGGGCAGGGCGGCCTTGGTCAGCGAGGCGAGCGAGTAGGCGGAGACCTGCACGGCGGTCGCGACGTCGTCCCAGCCGGCCTCCATGAAGTTGAAGGCGCCCTGGGGGGCGAAGCCGATGGAGTGCACGACGCCGTCGAGGTGCGGCACGTGCTCCCGAACCCGGTCGGCGAGGCCCGCCAGGTCGTCGTCGCTCGTGACGTCGAGCTCGACGACCGGCGGGGTCTGCGGCAGCCGCCGGGCGATGGCGGTGGTGATCTTCATCGTCCGGCCGAAGGAGGTGAGGACGACCTCGGCCCCCTGCTCCTGCGCGAGCTTGGCGATGTGGAAGGCGATCGAGGAGTCCATGAGGACGCCGGTCACCAGGAGCTTCTTGCCCTCGAGCAACATGACGGGCCCTTTCGCTGGGGTCGGTGGTCGGTCGGGGTGGTCGGTGGAGGGGTCCGGGGTGGTCAGTGACCCATGCCGAGGCCGCCGTCGACGGGGATGACGGCCCCCGAGATGTAGGCGGCGTCGGGCCCGGCGAGGAAGCGGACGGCGGCGGCGACCTCCTCGGGGCTGGCGAAGCGCCCGGCGGGGATCGCGGCCTTGTAGGTCTTCTGGGTCTCCTCGGGCAGTGCGGCGGTCATGTCGGTCTCGATGAAGCCGGGCGCGACGACGTTGGCCGTGATGCCGCGACCGCCGAGCTCGCGGGTGATCGACCGGGCGAGGCCCACGAGACCCGCCTTGCTCGCGGAGTAGTTGGCCTGCCCGGGGCCGCCGTAGAGCCCGACGACGCTCGAGATGAGGATGATCCGGCCACGGCGCAGGCGGATCATCCCCTTGCTCGCGCGGCGGGCGCACCGGAAGGCGCCGGCGAGGTTGGTGTCGATGACGGAGTCCCAGTCGTCGTCGGACATCCGCATGAGCAGGCCGTCCTTGGTGATGCCCGCGTTCGCCACGAGGACCTCGACCGGACCGCCGAGCCTCTCCTCCGCCTCGCCGAACGCGGCGTCGACCGACGCGCTGTCGGTGACGTCGCAGCGCACGCCGTCGAGCCCCTCGGGAGCGTCGCCGGAGCGGTGCGTCACGACGACCTTGTCGCCGGCCTCGACGAAGGACCGGGCGATCGACAGGCCGATCCCGCGGTTGCCACCGGTGACGAGGACGGTGCGTGGCTCGCTCATGTCGTCGAACCTAGTGGACTACCGCTGGGTAGTCGGAGGCGGGCGACATACAGTGGAACGGTGCCCCTGACCCGTCACCGCGACGACTCCCCGCAGTCGGTGACGAGTGCGCCCGAGTCCCGCACCGAGGACCAGGCCCGTCGGCTCAAGCACTACCTCGTGACGATGGGCATCCGCACCGCGTGCTTCGTCCTCCTCGTCGTCATCGACCACCCGATCCGCTGGGTCTTCGCGTTCCTCGCCGTGTTCCTGCCCTTCATCGCGGTCGTCGCGGCCAACGCCGTCGCCCCCCGTGTCGTCGGTCGGGTGCGCCCCGTCGTCCCGACCGTCGACCGCACCCGGCGGCTCACGATGGCACCGCACGACGACGAGACCCTCCCGCCGGAGCGCTGACCTCCTCACCGCTGGGTCGCGCGGCTGGGTCGCGCGGCGGTCGGCGCCTCAGCCGCCGATGGCGGACATCGGCCGCTCGGGCTGCTCGAAGTCGGGCCGGTCGATGCCGTGCCCGGGCTTCTTGGCCCACATCTCGCCGATGACGAGGTCGGCGAGCTCGGTGTCGGTCGCGCCCTCGCGCATCGGGCCGCGGAGGTCGACCTCGTGGCGGGCGAAGAGGCAGTTGCGCAGCTGGCCGTCGGCGGTGAGCCGGACCCGGTCGCAGGCGGCGCAGAACGGGGCCGTGACGCTGGCGATGACGCCGACCGTCTCGGGTCCGCCGTCGACGAGGAAGAGCTCGGCCGGGGCGCTGCCCCGCTCCTCCACCGGGGCCAGGGAGAACCGCTCCCCCAGGCGCTCGAGGATCTCGGCCTGCGACACCATGAGTGAGCGGTCCCACGCGTGCTGGGCGTCGAGCGGCATCTGCTCGATGAAGCGCAGCTCGTAGCCGCGGTCGAGGCACCAGCGCAGGAGGTCGGCGACGCCCTCGTCGTTGACGCCGCGCATGGCGACGGCGTTGACCTTGACGGGGGTGAGCCCGGCGTCGGAGGCGGCCTTGAGACCGGCCTCGACGTCGCCGAGGCGGTCGCGGCGGGTGAGGTCCTGGAACCGGGCGCGGTCGATGGTGTCGAGGCTGACGTTGACGCGGTCGAGGCCTGCGGCGGCGAGCGGCGCGGCCAGCCGGTCGAGGCCGATGCCGTTCGTCGTCATCGCGATCCGGGGCCGGGGCTCGAGGGCCGCGATCTGGCCGACGACGCCGACGAGGCTGCGGCGCAGGAGCGGCTCGCCCCCGGTGAGGCGGACGTTGGTGACGCCGAGCCCGACCATGACCCGGACGAGCCGGACGAGCTCGTCGTCGGTGAGCATCTCGGGCTTGTCGAGCCAGTCGAGGCCCTCGGCGGGCATGCAGTAGGTGCAGCGCAGGTTGCAGCGGTCGGTGACCGAGACGCGCAGGTCGCGACCCACCCGACCGAATCGGTCGTGCAGGCGGGGCATCGGGAGGGTGGTCACAGTCCCTAATGTACGTCGCGTAGCGTGACGACGTGCTCAGGCGGCTGCTCACCCCCAGGTGGCTGGGCGCCCTGCTCCTCGCCGCGCTGTTCTCGGTGGCGTGCTACCACCTCGGCTGGTGGCAGTACCACCGCCACGAGGCGAAGGCCGAGCGCAACGCGCGGCTCGACGCCCACTACCGCGCCGACCCGGTGTCGCTCGACTCCGTGGTGACACCGCGCGGTCTGGCCCTCGAGGACGACTGGACCCGGGTGACCCTGACCGGGACCTATGTCGACGGCCCCGTGTACGTGCGGAACCGGACCAACGACAAGCAGGCGGGCTACGAGGTCCTGTGGTCGATGCGCGACGAGGACGGCGGGCCCGAGGTCGTCGTCGACCGCGGCTGGGTGGCGGTCTCGACCCGAGGGGCGAGCGCCCTTCCCGCCGTCACCCCGGCCCCGACGGGCGAGGTGACGGTCACCGGGTGGGTGCGCCGGGGTGAGGCGTCGAGGGGTCGCGACGAGGCCCCGGACCAGCTCGCCAGCCTCAACCTCCGCGAGGCCGGCGAGGCGCTGGGCTCGCCGTCGGTGCTGCCCGGCTACGTGCTCCTGGAGTCCGAGCGTCTGCCCGACGGGACCTCCCCCGAGCGCCCGGTCCCCCTGGGGTCCCCCGACCGCAGCCTGGGCCCCCACCTCGCCTACGCCTACCAGTGGTGGCTGACGACCGTCCTGGGCTTCGTCCTCGTCTGGTTCGGCATCCGCCGCGAGCTGCGGGCGGAGGATCCCGTAGGCCATCCGCCGACGGCGAAGAAGGTCCGGATCTGGGACGAGGAGGACGAGTAGGCGCTCAGGCCCCGTCGAGGACCTCCTCGAAGTCCTCGGAGAACTGGGTGCGGTAGAGCTCGGCGTACAGGCCGCCCCGGTCGACGAGCTGGGCGTGGGTGCCTCGCTCGACGATGCGTCCGTCGTCGACGACGAGGATGAGGTCGGCGTGGCGGACCGTGGACAGCCGGTGCGCGATGACGAGGGCCGACCGGTCGCGCAGCGCGTGGTCGAGGGCCCGCTGGAGCGCCTGCTCGGACTCGCTGTCGAGGTGGGCGGTGGCCTCGTCGAGGACGATGAGGCCCGGACCCTTGAGCAGGAGGCGGGCGATGGCCAGCCGCTGCTTCTCGCCGCCGGACAAGCCGGTGCCCGCGGTCGCCGACGACGGTGTCGAGGCCGGCCGGGAGGGAGTCGACGAGCGACCAGACCTGCGCGGCCCGCAGCGCGGCCACCATCTGCTCCTCGGTGGCGCCGGGCGACGCGTACTCGAGGTTGGACCGGATCGTGTCGTGGAAGAGGTGGGCGTCCTGGGTGACGACCCCGACCGCCTCGTGGAGCGACTCGAGGGTCGCGTCGCGCAGGTCGAGGCCGTTGATCCGCACCGTGCCGGACGACGGGTCGTACAGGCGGGCGACGAGCGAGGTGATCGTCGTCTTGCCGGCGCCGCTCGGCCCGACGAGCGCCACGAGGGTGCCGGGCTCGACGGTGAAGGACACGTCGCGCAGCACCGGGCCGCTGCCTCGGCGGTCGCCGCTGGCGGTGCTCTCGAGCGAGGCGAGCGAGACCTCGTCGGCCGAGGGGTAGGCGAAGGCGACGCCCTCGACCTCGACCCGTACCGGCCCCGCCGGGACGGCTCGGGCCTCGGGAGACTCGGCGACCAGCGGCTGGAGGTCGAGGACCTCGAAGACCCGCTCGAAGGACACGAGCGCCGTCATGACGTCGACGCGCACGTTGGAGATCGCCGTCAGCGGCCCGTACAGCCGCGCGAGCAGCGCGGTGAGGGCGATGAGGGTGCCCACGCTGAGGCTGCCACTCACGGCCATGACGCCACCGAAGCCGTAGACCATCGCCGTCGCGAGGGACGCCACCAGGGTGAGGGCGACGAAGAAGACGGAGCGGTTGACGGCGATGCGGACCCCGATGTCGCGCACCCGGGCGGCGCGCACGGCGTACTCGGCGTCCTCGACGGTGGGGCGGCCGAAGAGCTTGACGAGGAGCGCGCCGGCGACGTTGAACCGCTCGGTCATCCGCGTGCCGAGGTCGGCGTTGGTCACCATCTGGTCGTGGGCCAGGCTCGCGAGCCGGCGACCCATGAAGCGTGCCGGGAGGAGGAAGAACGGCACGAGGGCCAGGGCCGCGACGGTGAGCTGCCACGACAGCGAGGCCATCGCCCCGACGATGAGGACGAGGGTGATGGCGTTGCTCACCACGCTGGAGAGCACCGACGTGAACGCCTGCTGTGCCCCGATGACGTCGTTGCCCAGGCGCGTGACGAGGGCGCCCGTCTGGGCCCTGGTGAAGAACGCGACGGGCTGGCGCAGCACGTGCGAGAAGACCTCGGTGCGCAGGTCGTAGATCAGGCCCTCGCCGATGCGGGCCGAGAACCACCGCTCGACGAGGGTGAGCGCCCCGCTGACCACGGCGATCGCCGCCACGACGAGCGCCACGCGGACGACGACCGCGGAGTCCCCCGGGACGATGCCGTCGTCGATGAGGGACTTGAGGAGCAGGGGCGTCGCCACGACGAGGACGGACTCGACGACGACGAGCCCGAGGAACCAGCCGATCGCCGCCTTGTAGGGGCGGGCGTAGCCGAGAACCCGCCGGGTCGTGCCGGGGGTCAGGCGACGCTCCTTGACGCTCGCGTCCCTGCTCAGGCTGTGCAGCGCCTGCCACCCTTGCATGCTCACCGCTGGTTGCTCCTCGTCGTCGTGTGCGGCTGAGTCAACCACCGGGCACCGACGCCTGTTCCGCCACCGGGCTCCCGGCCACCCGCGGGGTGGGCACGCCCTTGTGGCCGACCGCACCACCTCGGGAGGATGGCGGCGCCCGCCGACGGTGGCGGACCGAGACGGAGGAGACGCCCGTGCCCGCACCGCTGCGCCACAAGGTCCTGCTCGACGAGGACGAGATGCCGACGCGTTGGTACAACATCCTCCACGACCTGCCCACGCCCCCGCCGCCGCCGCTCCATCCCGGCACGGGCCAGCCGGTCGGCCCGGACGACCTCTCCGCGATCTTCCCGATGGACCTCATCGCGCAGGAGGTGACGACCGAGCAGTACGTCGACATCCCGCAGGAGGTGCAGGACGTCTACCGGCTGTGGAGGCCGTCGCCGCTCTATCGCGCGCACCGCCTCGAGAAGGCCCTCGGCACCCCGGCACGGATCTACTACAAGTACGAGGGCGTCTCCCCCGCCGGGTCGCACAAGCCGAACACCGCCGTGCCGCAGGCGTACTACAACGCCAAGGCGGGGATCCGGCGGCTGACGACCGAGACCGGGGCGGGCCAGTGGGGGACGGCGCTGGCGTTCGCCTGCGCCCAGTTCGACCTCGAGTGCGAGATCTGGCAGGTGCGGGCCTCCTACGACGCCAAGCCCTACCGCAAGATCATGATGGAGACCTTCGGCGGCACGGTGCACCCGAGCCCGTCGGACCTCACCGAGGCCGGCCGTGCCATCCTCGCCGCCGACCCGTCGTCACCCGGGAGCCTGGGCGTCGCGATCAGCGAGGCCGTCGAGATGGCGGCCCAGGACCCCACCGCGAACTACGCCCTCGGGTCGGTCCTCAACCACGTCCTGCTCCACCAGACGATCATCGGCGAGGAGGCGCTGCTCCAGCTCGCGAAGATCGGCGAGACGGTCGACCTCATCGTCGGGTGCACCGGCGGCGGCTCGAACTTCGGGGGGCTGACCTTCCCCTTCCTCCGCGAGAAGTTCGCCGCGGGCGGCACGGGCCCGGTCATCCGGGCCGTCGAGCCGGCCTCGTGCCCGTCGCTGACCCAGGGTACCTACGCCTACGACTTCGGTGACGTCGCCGGCCTCACGCCGCTGCTGAAGATGCACACGCTCGGGCACGACTTCATCCCCGACCCCATCCACGCCGGCGGCCTGCGCTACCACGGGATGAGCCCGCTCATCAGCCACCTCTACGACCAGGGCCACATCGAGGCCGTCGCCAAGACCCAGAAGGACTGCTTCGCCGCCGGCGTGCTCTTCGCGCGCACGGAGGGCATCGTCCCAGCGCCGGAGCCGACCCACGCCCTGGCGGCCGCGGTCGACGAGGCGATCCGCTGCATCGACACGGGCGAGGAGAAGGTCATCCTCACCGCGCTGTGCGGCCACGGGCACCTCGACCTGCCGGCGTACGACGCCTACCTGCGCGGCGACCTCGTCGACCACACGTGGGAGGACACCGAGCTGCAGGAGGCCGTGGCCCGGGCGCTGACGAAGCTGCCGTCGATCCCGGTCTGAGTCCCGGGCCCGAGGCCCGCGGGGTCAGCCGAGGTCGGCGAACAGGTCGGCGTAGTACCCCGACATGCCCTCGTACTCGGTCCACGCCACCGCCGGCACGTCGCCACCGGTCTCCGCGGCGACGAGCCGGTCGAGGTAGTACTCCCAACCGGGTCCGACGTCGCGACCCGTGGCGAGGTCGGGGATCCGCTGGGCGAAGGTCAGGGTCGTCACCCCGCCGTCCTCGGCGAGGTCGAGCTCGACGTGCCAGAGGCCGCCGCCGCCACTGCCCGCGTCCCAGCTGAGGACGAGGCGCCGCGGTGGGTCGCACTCGTGGATCGTCGTCGTCGCCGGGTCGACGTCGTCTCCCTCTGCCGTCATGAGGAACTCGACCTCGCCCGTGGCGGGGTCGCCCGACCACGTGCCGATCCAGCGCGTCAGGCGCTCGGGCTCGGTGACGGCGGCCCAGACGTCGGAGGCGGGCGCGCGGAAGGTCCGCTCGAGGACGACGAACGGGCTCCCGTCACGGGTCTCACGACTGCCGGCGGGCTCGGGCGTCGGCGTGTCCGGGGTGGTGCGGGTGCCTGTGGTGCGGTCGTCGGTCCTCATGCGGTCTCCTCCGTGGTGGTGGTCGTGGGGTGTGCCTGCGTGGCGCGACGGTCGCGGCCGACCCGGCGGACCTCGAGGTCGAGGGCGTCCAGGACGTCGGGCGTCACGGGTGGGCGCCGGGACGTCGACGCCAGGGCGTCGAGGAAGACGCGCACGTCGTCGAGCGGCGCGGGTCGCAGCCGGTAGTGCCGCTCCCGCCCGACGGTGTCGGCCGTGACGAGACCGGCCTCGGTGAGGACCCGCAGGTGCCGGCTCACCGCGGGCCTGCTGATGGGGTGGGCCGCTGCCAGGTCGGCGACGCGAGCACTCCCCCGCGAGACCGTCAGGAGGAGGTCGCGCCGGACCGGGTCGGCGATCGCGTCGAAGGCGTCCATGACAGATAGGTAACCATACAGTTACCTATCTGTCGACTGCTCGAGCCCGAGCTCGTCGCCGAACTCTCCGGTGCTCGCGGTCCGTGGCGAGCCGCCGCCGGCTCAGGCGAGGGTGACCAGGTCGCGGTAGTCGGTGCTGAACAGGTCCTCGACGCCGTCGGGCAGCAGGAGGATGCGCTCGGGCTCGAGGGCGTCGACGGCTCCCTCGTCGTGCGTCACGAGGACGACGGCGCCCTCGTAGGTCCGCAGCGCCCCGAGGATCTCCTCGCGCGAGGCGGGGTCGAGGTTGTTCGTCGGCTCGTCGAGGAGCAGGACGTTGGCCGACGACACGACGAGCAGGGCCAGCGACAGGCGGGTCTTCTCGCCACCGGAGAGCACGCCCGCCGGCTTGTCGACGTCGTCACCGGTGAACAGGAAGGAGCCGAGCACCTTGCGGACGTCGGTCTCGCCGAGGTCGGGTGCCGCGCTCTTCATGTTCTGCAGCACGGAGCGCGCGACGTCGAGGTTCTCGTGCTCCTGCGCGTAGTAGCCGATCTTGAGGCCGTGGCCCGGCTCGACCTGGCCGGTGTCGGGGTCGTCGACGCCCGCGAGCATCCGCAGCAGCGTGGTCTTCCCCGCACCGTTGAGCCCGAGGATGACGACGCGCGAGCCGCGGTCGATGGCGAGGTCGACATCGGTGAAGACCTCCTGCGAGCCGTAGGAGCGCGAGAGGCCGGTGGCCCGGAGCGGGGTCTTGCCGCACGAGGCGGGCTTGGGGAAGCGCAGCCGCGCCACGCGGTCGTGGGCGCGCTCGGCCTCGAGGCCGGACAGGAGGCGCTCGGCGCGACGGGCCATGTTCTGCGCGGCCACCGTCTTGGTCGCCTTCGCCCGCATCTTGTCGGCCTGGGCCATGAGGACCCCGGCCTTCTTCTCGGCGTTGGCACGCTCCCGCTTGCGGCGGCGCTCGTCGGTCTCGCGCTGCTGGAGGTAGGCCTTCCAGCCCAGCGAGTACTGGTCGAGCTCGCCGCGGTTCGCGTCGAGGTGGAAGACCTTGTTGACGACGGCGTCGAGGAGGTCGACGTCGTGCGAGATGACGACGAGGCCGCCCCGGTAGCCCTTGAGGTGGTCGCGCAGCCACGCGATGGAGTCGGCGTCGAGGTGGTTCGTCGGCTCGTCGAGGAGCAGCGTCTCGGCGCCGGAGAAGAGGATCCGGGCCAGCTCGATCCGGCGGCGCTGGCCACCCGAGAGGGTCCCGAGCGTCTGGCCGAGCACCCGCTCGTCGAGTCCGAGTGCAGCGGCGATCGAGGCGGCCTCCGACTCGGCGGCGTAGCCACCCGCGGCGGTGAACTCGGCGTCGAGGCGCGCGTAGCGGCGCATCGCCCGCTCCTGCTTCTCGCCGGTCTCCTCCCCCATCGCGACGGTCGACAGCCCGCAGGTCGCGCACGATGGTGTCGAGCCCCCGGGCGGACAGCACGCGGTCGCGGGCCAGCAGGGCGAGGTCGACGCCGCGCGGGTCCTGCGGGAGGTAGCCGACCTCGCCGCTGCGGGTGATCGAGCCCGCGGCGGGGATCGTCTCGCCCGCCAGGGTCCTGGTCAGCGTCGTCTTGCCCGCGCCGTTGCGCCCCACGAGCCCGATGCGGTCACCGGGCGCCACGCGGAACGTCGCGTCGTCGAGGAGCAGGCGGGAGCCCGCACGCAGCTCGACGGAGGCAGCGGTGATCACGGTCAGGCCCTTCGGTGGGGAGTTCGGACACGCTCGGCACCGGTGCTGCGGGAGCACACGGCGGGCGGTGGCGCCCCCTAGTCTAGGTGTCGCCGCACGGTCCGCGGTCCACCCACCTCGGCGACGGAGGCCCGCATGAGCTTCAACGACAACGTCACCCTCGACACCGGTCAGGTGAGCTCGGGCGGTGGCGGTGGCGGCCCGGGTGGGCTCGCCGTCGGCGGCGGGATCGGCGGCATCATCATGCTCGTGCTCGCCCTCGTCTTCGGCATCAACCCGAGTGACCTGCCCACCGGCGGCGGGCAGGCCGACCCCGGGCAGGTCCAGCCGGGTGGAGGGACCGACACCGGCGCCTTCGACGACTGCAGGACCGGGGCCGACGCCAACCGCAGCGTCGAGTGCCGCATGGTGGCCACGGTGAACTCGGTGCAGGCCTTCTGGACCGAGGAGCTGCCCCGGTTCGGCAAGAAGTGGCAGCCGACGCAGACCGTGCTCTACACCGGCAGCACCCAGTCGGCGTGCGGGACGGCGAGCAACCAGGTGGGCCCGTTCTACTGCCCGCTCGACAAGAGCGTCTTCATCGACGCGAGCTTCTTCGACATCCTCGAGAGCCAGTTCGGCTCCAGCGGAGGCCCGCTCGCGCAGGAGTACGTCGTGGCCCACGAGTACGGACACGCCCTCCAGGACCAGCTCGGCCTGCTCGGTCGCGCGCAGCAGGACCCGCAGGGACCCGAGTCCGGTGGGGTGCGCATCGAGCTGATGGCCGACTGCCTCGCCGGCGTCTGGGCCAACCACGCGGCGACCGTCAAGGACGAGGACACGGGGACCCCCTTCCTCAAGCCGCTCACCGACACCGACATCCAGGACGCCCTGTCGGCCGCCGCCTCGGTCGGTGACGACCGCATCCAGGAGAAGACCCAGGGGCGGGTGTCGCCCGAGAACTGGACGCACGGCTCCGCCGAGGCCCGCCAGCGCTGGTTCCTCCAGGGCTACGAGAACGGCGACCTCAACCGGTGCGACACCTTCGCCGTCGACTCGGTCAACTGACCCGGGACCCTTCTCCCTGCCACGACTTCGCTGAGAGAGCTCTGACCTGCAGGGGCGTTGGTGTGCACGGAACCCCCGCGGACACGGGACGAGCCCTATCGTCGGGGTCCGGGCGACCCGCCCGTGACCCCTACCGAGAGGCGGACCGTCATGCGAAACCAAGGTCTCATCTGGACGATCGTGGGAGTGCTGCTCATCATCGCCCTGCTCATCTACATCTTCTGACGCAGCACCGCGCGGGCCGCGACCGACGGTGACGGTCGCGGCCCGTCGCGTGTCCGACGGCCGGCCCGGCGGTCAGCCGACGGCGCGCCGGACCAGCGCCGCGACCTTCGTCGCGTCGGCGGCGGTGAGCGTCGTGATCGCCCAGGCGTTGGGCCAGAACGAGCCCTCGTCGAGCGCCGCGACGTCCTGGAAGCCCAGCGTCGCGTAGCGGGTGCCGAACTTCTCGGCCGGCTGCACGAAGCACAGGACCGTGCCGTCCTTGGCGTACGCCGGCATCCCGTAGTACAGCCGGGGAGCAAGCTCGGGCCCTGCCGTCGTGATGACCGCGTGCAGCTTCTCGCAGAGCACCCGGTCGGCGTCGGGCATCTCGGCGATCTTCGCCAGGCACGCCTCGGCGGCCTCGGCGGCCTTCGTCGCCGCGCTCCCGCTGCGCCTCTCGGCGCGTGCCTCGGCGGCGCGGTCCTTCATCGCCGCCTTCTCCTCGGCGGTGAACGAGCCGGTGCCACGCTCGGTCGCCGTCGTCGCCGCGGCGGTCTTCCTGGCGGTGGTCTTCTTCGCGGTCGGGCTCATGGTGCTGCTCCCTCGGGTCCTCGTCCGGTGTGGTGCCCCCATGCTGTCCGCTGACGACCGGTCACCGCTTCTTCGAACCTGACGGCTCAGGACTCCGGCACGCAGGCGTCGTACGAGACGACGAGGAGCTCGAGGAGCCCGACCGTGCCCGGGAGGGTCGAGCCGGTGAGCTCGAGGCGCCGCGGCCACGCCCGGACGAGTCGGTAGCGGCGCACGGGCGACCCGTGCCGGTCGAAGAAGAGGACCCGGACGTCGCGTCGCAGCGGCGCGACCTCTCCGGGTCCGGGGCCGCGGATCCACGCCTCGAACGTCGGGTCGGTCGTCAGCGCGCGGGTGAGCACGACCTCGCCGCCGAGGAGCCGACCGGGGAGCCGTCGCACTCCCCCGGTGGGGTCGCTGCCCTCGCGGACCTCGATCGCGTCGAACTCGACCCCGAGTCCCGAGACCCCCGTGACTCCGGGGACCGCGACGTCGTCGATGGTCACGGTCAGGGCGCGCGCCCGTCCGGTCCTGCGTCGTGTCACCGGAGGCATCGGGCATCCCTTCCCACGGGTCGTGCGAACCGCCGACCGTCGCAGCCAGCGTCCCAACGCCCCGGCAGGCGGTCAATCCCCCGGCGTCAGCGCGGTCCGGACCCCCGCCGCCCGCCGATGACGGCGAGCAGGAGGCCGAGCAGCGCCACGACCGGACCGACGACGGCCCAGAGCGTGACGCCGGACATCGGGCTGCCCCCGACGACCCCGAGACCCTGGAGGGTCCACAGCAGGCCGGTGAGGAGGAGGACGACTCCGAGGACGAGAGCCACCGTGCGGTTCATGCCGGAAGGCTAGCCCGCGCTCACTCCTCGATGGTGACCCGCACGGCTCGCCCTCGCTCGACCGCGGTGCGCAGCACGTCGGCCCGCGGGTCGGGGAGGTCGAACAGCTCGCGGCGGGGCAGGTCGACGAGCACGGCGAGGCGCTCGTCCTCGAGGACCGCCGCGACGAGCGCCCGGTCGCCTCCGACGACGAGGCCGCTGGTCCGCGACCCGGCGAGCAGCCGCACGGCGTGCTCGGTGACCGCGCCGACGAGGGCGTCGGCCTGGTTGGCCCGGCGGCGGGCGAAGCGCTGCTGGCTCCAGCCGCCGGCGGCCGTGCGCGACTGGACGTGACGCTTCCCGACCTTGCGGGCGGTCAGCTCGCCGTCGACGGCCAGGCCGACGGCATAGCCACCGCGCCGCACGAGCAGGACGGCGAGGGGCTCGTGGTCGAAACGGGCAACCCCGGCGACCCGCTGGGGGCCGTCGGGGTTGTTCTCCGCGAAGCGGGCGAGCCAGCCGTCGAGCCGCGCGGGCGCGACCTCGACGAGGCGGGTGCTCACCTCAGATGTTGAAACCGAGGGCGCGCAGCTGCTCGCGGCCGTCGTCGGTGATCTTGTCGGGACCCCACGGCGGCATCCACACCCAGTTGACGCGGTAGGAGGCGACCAGGCCCTCGAGGGACTGCTGCGTCTGGTCCTCGATGACGTCGGTGAGGGGGCACGCGGCGGAGGTGAGCGTCATGTCGATGACGGCGTGGTTCTGGCCGTCGACGGTGATCCCGTAGACGAGGCCGAGGTCGACGACGTTGATCCCGAGCTCGGGGTCGACGACGTCGCGCAGGGCCTCCTCGACGTCGGCCACGTTGGCCGGGCTGCTGGTCTGGGTCATCGGTTCGCTCCTTGCGCCTGGTGCAGGGCATCGGTGAAGGCCATCCACGACAGGAGGGCGCACTTGACTCGGGCGGGGTACTTCGCGACGCCGGACAGGGCGACGCCGTCGCCGATCTGCTCCTCGTCGCCGGGGTCCTGCCCCTTGCTCGTGAGCATCGAGCGCATCGCCTCGACGGTCTCCCGGGCGTGGGACACCGACCCGCCCGTCAGCTCCTCGGCGAGGATCGAGGTGGCGGCGACGCTGATCGAGCAGCCCATGGCGTCGTAGGAGACGTCCTCGACGACGGCCTCCTCGCCGGTGCCGGAGAGGTGCACCCGCAGGGTCACCTCGTCGCCGCAGGTGGGGTTGACGTGGTGCACCTCGGCCTCGTACGGGTCGCGCAGACCCGCCCGGACGGGGCGCTTGTAGTGCTCGAGGATGAGCTCCTGGTAGAGGTCCACTAGACCGCCACCTCGAGCCCGAACATCGCCGGGACGCGGTCGAGCGCCTCGAGGAGCGCGTCGACCTCGGCGGGGGTCGTGTACGCGGCGAACGACGCGCGCGAGCTGGCCTGGACGCCGAGCGCCCGGTGCAGCGGCCACGCGCAGTGGTGCCCGACCCGGACGGCGACGCCGCGGTCGTCGAGGACCTGGCCGACGTCGTGCGCGTGGACGCCGTCGACGACGAAGGCCACGGCTCCCCCGCGCTCGGAGAAGTCGTCGGGTCCGAGCACGGTGACCCACGAGCGGGACCTCAGCCCGTCGACGAGCCGGCGGGTCAGCGCCTGCTCGTGGGCGTGCACCCGGTCGAGCCCGAGCTCGGTGAGGACGTCGCACGCGGCGGCCAGGCCCACGGCCTGGGCCGCGACCGGCACCCCGGCCTCGAACTTCTGCGGCGCCGGGGCGTAGGTGGAGCCCTCCATCGTCACGGTCTCGATCATCGAGCCGCCGGTGAGGAAGACGGGCATCTCGTCGAGGAGCCCGGCGCGGCCCCAGAGGACCCCGATGCCGAGCGGGGCGAACATCTTGTGCCCCGAGAACGCGAGGAAGTCGACGTCGAGGTCGGCGACGTCGACCGGCAGGTGCGGCACCGACTGGCACGCGTCGAGGACGACGAGCGCCCCGACCTCGTGCGCCCGCGCGGCCAGCTCCTGCACCGGGTTCAGCGTCCCGAGCACGTTGGACACGTGGGTGAACGCGAAGACCTTGGTGCGCGCGGTGAGGAGCGCGTCGAGGTCGGTGAGGTCGAGCCGGCCGTCGTCGGTCAGCGGCACCCAGCGCAGGGTCGCCCCCGTGCGCCGGCACGCCTCCTGCCACGGGATGAGGTTGGCGTGGTGCTCCATCTCGGTGACGAGGACCTCGTCACCGGGACCGAGGGTGAACCGGTCGCCGTGCCCGCCGCCGCCACCGGCCGCGCCGTTGGAGAAGGCGTAGGCGACGAGGTTGATCGCCTCGGTGGCGTTGCGGGTGAAGACGACCTCGTCCGCGGGCGCCCCGATGAAGCGCGCGATGGTCTCGCGGGCGGACTCGTAGGCGTCGGTGCCCTCCTCGGAGAGCTGGTGGGCACCACGGTGGACCGCCGCGTTGGTGCGCTCGTAGAAGTCGCGCTCGGCGTCGAGGACGCGAACGGGCTTGTGCGAGGTCGCACCCGAGTCGAGGTAGACGAGCGGGTGCCCCCCGCGCACCGTGCGCGCCAGGATGGGGAACTGGGACCGCAGCGCGGTCAGCTCCTCGTCGGTGAAGGGGGCGGCGGTCATCTCAGGCCTCGACGGCTGCCGTCGCCGGCTCGGGGAGGAAGCGGTCGTAGCCCTCGGCCTCGAGGCGGTCGGCCAGCTCGGGGCCACCCTCCTCGGCGATCCGGCCGTCGACGAAGACGTGGACGAAGTCGGGCTTGATGTAGCGCAGGATCCGCGTGTAGTGCGTGATGAGGACGACGCCGGCGCCGGTGCTCTCCTTGGCGCGGTTGACGCCCTCGGAGACGACCCGCAGGGCGTCGACGTCGAGGCCGGAGTCGGTCTCGTCGAGGATCGCGATCTTCGGGCGGAGCAGCTCCATCTGGAGGATCTCGTGGCGCTTCTTCTCGCCACCGGAGAAGCCCTCGTTGACGTTGCGCTCGGCGAACGAGGGGTCCATGCGCAGGTTCGTCATGGCGCCCTTCATGTCCTTGACCCAGGTGCGCAGCTTGGGGGCCTCACCGTCGACCGCGGTCTTCGCGGTGCGCAGGAAGTTCGACACCGAGACGCCGGGGACCTCGACGGGGTACTGCATCGCGAGGAAGAGGCCGGCGCGGGCGCGCTCGTCGACCTTCATCGCGAGGACGTCCTCACCGTCGAGCGTCACGGTGCCCGAGGTGATCGTGTACTTGGGGTGGCCGGCGACCGAGTAGGCCAGGGTCGACTTGCCGGACCCGTTGGGGCCCATGATCGCGTGGGTCTGGCCCGACTCGATGGTGAGGGTGACGCCGCGGAGGATCTCCTTGGCACCCTCCTCGGTGTCGACGCTGACGTGCAGGTCCTTGATCTCAAGGGTGGACATTGGCTCAGCTCTCCTCGGACAGGGCGACGTAGACGTCGTCGCCCTCGATGCGGACGGTGTGGACGGCGATGGGGACGATGGCCGGCGGGCCGGTGGGCTGGCCGGTGCGGAGGTCGAAGCGGGAGCCGTGCAGCCAGCACTCGAGGGTGCAGCCGTCGAGCTCGCCCTCCGAGAGCGAGACGTTGGCGTGGGTGCAGGTGTCGTCGACGCAGTGCACCGCGCCGTCGTCGGTGCGGACGATGGAGACGCGGCGGCCCTCGATCTCGGCGAGGGAGGCCCCGACGGCGGGCAGCTCGTCGAGACGGCAGACCCGGGTGAAGTCGGTGTCGGTCAGCTGCTCGCTCATGCAACGCCCCCGGTGAGCTCGAGCTCGATCGCCTCCATGAGGCGGTCCTGGATCTCGGGGACGCCGATCCGGGCGACGACGCTGGCGAAGAAGCCGCGGACGACGAGGCGACGGGCCTCGTCCTCGGGGATGCCGCGGGCCATGAGGTAGAAGAGCTGCTGGTCGTCGAACCGCCCCGTGGCCGAGGCGTGCCCGGCCCCGACGATCTCGCCGGTCTCGATCTCGAGGTTCGGGACCGAGTCGGCGCGGGCCCCCTCGGTGAGGACGAGGTTGCGGTTGAGCTCGTAGGTGTCGGTGCCCTCGGCAGCGGCGCGGATGAGGACGTCACCGACCCACACGGTGTGGGCTGTCTCGCCCTGGAGCGCGCCCTTGTACTCGACGTTGCTCGTGCAGCGCGGGGCCTCGTGGTCGACGAAGAGGCGGTGCTCGAGGTGCTGGCCGGCGTCGGCGAAGTAGACGCCGAGGCCCTCGAAGGAGCCCCCGGGACCGGTGTAGGACGCGTTGGTGTTCATCCGCACGATGCCGCCGCCGATGGTGACGGCGATGTGCCGGACCGTCGCGTCGCGCCCGACGACGACGTCGTGCTGCGCGAGGTGGTGGCTCGCGTCGGTCCACTCCTGGACGGAGACGAGGGTGACCTGGCTGCCGTCGCCCGCGAGGACGGTGAGCAGCTCGCCGTACTCGGCGGTGCCGGCGTGCTCGAGGACGACGGTGGCCCGGGCGAACCGGCCGACCCGCACGAGGACGTGGCCGTGGGCGGCCAGCCCCTCGCCGGTGAGGCGCAGGCGCACGGGGGCGTCGAGCTCGGCGTCGGCGGGGACGTCGACGAGGAGCACGCCGTCGGCGTGGGCGGCGGTGACGGCCGCCGCGCGGTCACCGGGGGCGGGGATGCCCGCGGCACGCGCCTCGGCGAGGGTCAGGGTGGAGGTGGTCACACCGGCGGGGAGGTCCTCGTCGTGCCGCAGCCGGTGGCCGGTGGGCTCGTCGCGGAACAGCACTCCGAGACGGTCGACGGGCGTGAACCGCCACTCCTCCTCGCGCCCGTGGGGCGTCGGGAAGTCGGCGACGGTGAACGACGTCGTCCGCTCGGCGCGCGACTGGTTCGGGACCATCGTCGCGGCGCTGTCGGTGTGCGCTCCCGCGGAGGGGCGCTGGGGGGTCAGCAGGGACATTGTTCGGGGACCTCGCGAAGTATCTGGGGGAGCGCAGCGCGGGTCCCACGCTCCGCGTGGGAGGAAGAACTTCGTGGGGTGAACATCAGCCGACTGCTCCTTCCATCTGCAGCTCGATGAGCCGGTTCAGCTCGAGGGCGTACTCCATCGGGAGCTCCTTGGCGATCGGCTCGACGAAGCCGCGGACGATCATCGCCATGGCCTCCTCCTCCGACATGCCACGGGACATGAGGTAGAACATCTGGTCCTCGGACACCTTGGAGACCGTGGCCTCGTGACCCATCTGGACGTCGTCCTCGCGGATGTCGACGTAGGGGTAGGTGTCGGACCGGGAGATCGTGTCGACGAGCAGGGCGTCACAGACGACCGAGCTCTTCGAGCCGTGCGCGCCCTCGAGGATCTGGACGAGGCCGCGGTACGACGTGCGACCGCCGCCACGGGCGACCGACTTGCTGACGATCGAGCTGCTCGTGTTGGGGGCGGCGTGGACCATCTTGGAGCCGGCGTCCTGGTGCTGGCCCTCACCCGCGAAGGCGATGGACAGGGTCTCGCCGCGTGCGTGCTCGCCGAGGAGGAAGACGGCCGGGTACTTCATCGTCACCTTGGAGCCGATGTTGCCGTCGATCCACTCCATCGTCGCGCCCTCGGCGCAGGTGGCGCGCTTGGTGACGAGGTTGTAGACGTTGTTCGACCAGTTCTGGATGGTCGTGTACCGGACGCGGGCGTTCTTCTTGACGATGATCTCGACCACCGCGGAGTGCAGCGAGTCGCTCTTGTAGATCGGCGCGGTGCAGCCCTCGACGTAGTGCACGTAGGAGCCCTCGTCGGCGATGATCAGGGTCCGCTCGAACTGGCCCATGTTCTCGGTGTTGATCCGGAAGTAGGCCTGCAGCGGGATGTCGACGTGGACGCCCGGCGGGACGTAGATGAACGAGCCGCCCGACCACACCGCGGTGTTGAGCGACGCGAACTTGTTGTCGCCGGCGGGGATCACCGAGGTGAAGTACTCGCGGAACAGGTCCTCGTGCTCGCGCAGGCCGGTGTCGGTGTCGACGAAGATGACGCCCTTCTCCTCCAGGTCCTCACGGATCTGGTGGTAGACGACCTCGGACTCGTACTGGGCGGCGACACCGGCGACGAGGCGCTGCTTCTCGGCCTCGGGGATGCCCAGCCGGTCGTAGGTGTTCTTGATGTCCTCGGGCAGGTCCTCCCAGGAGGTGGCCTGCTTCTCGGTGGACTTCACGAAGTACTTGATGTTCTGGAAGTCGATGCCCGAGAGGTCCGAGCCCCAGTTGGGCATCGGCTTCTTGCCGAACAGGCGCAGCGACTTCAGGCGGAGGTCGAGCATCCACTGCGGCTCGCTCTTGCGCGCCGAGATGTCGCTGACGACCTCGTCGTTGAGCCCACGGCGCGCGGTCTCGCCGGCCGTGTCGCTGTCGGCCCAGCCGAACGCGTAGGTGCCGAGGTCCTTCAGACCCGGGTTGAGCTCTTCGATGTGGCTCGTCATGACGAGGACCTCTCGGTGGTTCTGGGCGTGGACGTGGTCGTGATGGAGGTGGGGACGAAGGTGGTGCAGACGTGGTCGCCCTGGGCGAGGGTCGCGAGCCGCTGGACGTGGACGCCGAGCAGGCGGGAGAAGGCCTCGGTCTCGGCCTCGCACAGCTCGGGGAACTCGGTGGCGACGTGCTGGACGGGGCAGTGCCCCTGACAGAGCTGAACCCCGGCGCCGGGACCGCTGTTCCCGGGCAGGCCCACGGGGCGGGCCGAGGCGGCGAAGCCGTCGGCGTTCAGCGCCTCGACGAGGGCGTCGGCCCGCTCGGCGGTCGAGTCGCCCGCGGCGCCCAGCCGGTCGGCGTAGCGCTCCTCGAGGGCGGCGACACGCTGCTCGGCGAAGGCCTTGACCGCGCTCTCGCCGACGGTGGAGCGCATGAAGCGCAACGCCTCCCCGGCGAGGTGGTCGTAGTCGCTGACGAGCGCGCGGTGGCCCTGCTCGGAGACGACCCACGCGCGCGCGGGACGACCCCGGCGGCGGGGGCCCGAGGCCTCGCGGGACTCGACGAGGCCGTCGGCGGCCAGGCCGTCGACGTGGCGCCGGACGGCGGTCTCGGTGAGCCCGAGCCGCTCGACGAGGCCGGTGATGCTCACCGGACCCTCCTGGCTCACGACACGCAGCACCCGGTCGCGGGTCCGCGACTCGAGGACGTGCACATCGGCATTAACCACACACCCATGTTAGGTAATTGCCGGCACAGGTCAAAGCAAGGTTCACCTAAGTCCTGGCGCGGCGCCGGGCGGGTGGCCCGGGCGGTGCCTAGACGGTCGCCGAGGGCGTCGCGGGAGGGCTGTCCTTCCCGTCCTCCGGCGGGCGGTACGCCTCGTCGTCGAGGTCGTCGAGGTCGTCGTCGAGGCCGTCGTCCTCCTCGGCGTCCTCGTCGATCGGCAGGAACACCGACGGCATCCGGCGGCGCGGCGGCGCGACCGAGGCGGCACCGAGGAGCCGCTCGCGCAGCGGCGCCGAGAGGACCCCGAGCGGCGCGGTGAGGACGTAGCCGTAGGCCACGAGGAGCGCCGTCAGGCCCGGCACGAGGACCAGCCCCACGGCGATGGCGAGCACGACGGCCGCCGTCCCGGCCCGGGCGCGGGCGGTCTGCGGGGCCAGGAGGTTGCGGAAGGAGCGGAAGCGGACCGTCATCACCATGAGGAGCGCCGGGACGACCGACGACGAGCAACGGGAACCAGGCCCGCCACGGCCCGGATCCGGGCCCCCAGTGGGGTGAGTCGAGGGCGAGGATCGTGGCCATCACCACGGCCGCCGCTCCGGGTGAGGGCAGCCCGACGAAGTAGCGCTTGTCGGCCGTCGGGTCGATCGTCACGTTGAACCGGGCGAGCCGGAACGCCGCGCAGGACAGCCACAGGAAGGCGGCCAGCCAGGCCAGGACGGGCCACTCGTCGAGGGCCCAGGTGTGGATGAGGACGGCCGGCGCCAGGCCGAAGGAGATGAGGTCGGCGAGCGAGTCGAGCTGGAGGCCGAAGGGTGAGGTGGCCCCGATGAGCCGGGCGACGAAGCCGTCGGCGATGTCGAGGACGATCGAGACGGCGATGAGGGCGGCGGCCAGGGTGAAGTTCCCGCGGAAGGCGAGGAGCACCGACGACAGCCCGCTCATCATGTTCAGCGTCGTGAACGCGCTCGGGGCCAGCAGCCGGGCCCGCTCGCGCTTGGGGAGCTGGCGCAGCGAGACGACCTTCGCCCCCGTCGGGGAGACGAGCCGCCATCGCTCGAGGATGCGCCGTCGACCCGGGCCCGAGGCGGCCGTCACGCCTGCACCCGCGCCGGTCGCGTCCACCGCGCGATGACGGTCTCCCCCGCGACGACCCGCTGGCCCTGCCGGACGAGGAGGTCGCACTCGGGCGGGACGAAGACGTCCATCCGCGAGCCGAACTTCATCAGGCCGACCCGCTCACCCGTGGCGAGCTCGTCGCCGACCGAGACGCGGGTGACGACCCGGCGGGCCATCAGGCCGACGATCTGGCGGAAGTGCACGCGGCGCACCTCGTCACCGACCACCCGCTCGACCGTGATGTCGCTGCGCTCGTTGAGGTGCGCGCTCTCGTGCTTGTAGGCGGCCAGCCACTGACCCGGCCGCTCGACGACCTCGACGACCCGGCCGCCGTAGGGGGCGCGGTTGATGTGGACGTCGAAGGCCGACAGGAAGATGCTCACCTGCTGCCACTCCCCCGCCGGCGCCACGCCGTCCTGGCCGGCCCCGGTGTACATGACCTTGCCGTCGGCCGGCGAGAGCACGTCGTCGACGGGGACGGTGCGCGAGTCGGGAGTGCGGTCGGGGTCGCGGAAGAACGCCGCCACCGCAGCCGGGAGCAGCGCCAGGACCGCCGCCGTCCTGGGTCGACCGGCGAGCAGGGCGAGAGCGGCGGGTGCGGCGGCCACCGCGGTTGCGGGGGCGGCCTCCCGGTCGATGCGTGGCATGGGCGCCAGCCTAGGATGTCCGACCATGGCCGGTGCAGTGGACGTGCGCGAGCTGCGTCGTTCGTTCGGCCCGGTCACCGCCGTCGACGGCGCCTCGTGGGGTGCCTCCGCCGGGGAGGTCACCGCCCTCCTCGGCCCCAACGGCGCGGGCAAGACGACGACGATCGAGTGCCTCGAGGGGCTCGGCCGCCCCGACGCCGGCGAGGTCCGCGTCCTCGGCGTCGACCCGTGGCGCGCCTCCGCCGACCACCGCGCCCGTGTCGGCGTCATGCTCCAGGACGGCGGGCTGCCCACGACGGTCCGCCCGCTCCGGCTGCTCGGGCACCTCGCGGACCTCTACACCGGACCGCGCCGCGTCGACGAGCTGGTGGCCAGGCTCGGCATCGACGGCTTCGCCGGCACGACGGTCCGCCGGATGTCCGGGGGCCAGCGCCAGCGGGTCGCCCTGGCCGCTGCACTGCTGGCCCGGCCCGATGTCGCGTTCCTCGACGAGCCGACCGCAGGGCTCGACCCGCACGCCCGGCTCGACGTCTGGTCGCTGCTGCGCGAGGAGGCCGACCGCGGGGCGGCCGTCGTCGTCACGACCCACTCGTTCGAGGAGGCCGAGCGCCTCGCCGACCACGTCGTCATCATGGCCGCCGGACGCGTCGTCGCCGACGGAACCCTGGCAGCGGTGCGCGGGGAGCGGTCCCTCGAGGACGTCTACTTCTCGCTCACCTCGGGGGTGGCGCGGTGAGCGCCGCCGCTCCCCCGCGTCGCCGGGTGCTGTCGCGCGCGGCCTTCGAGACGCGCACGCTCCTCGCCAACGGGGAGCAGCTCCTCGTCTCGCTCCTCCTCCCTGCCCTCGCCCTGCTCGGGCTCTCGCTGGCCTCGGTCCCCGACCTCGGGCCGGGTCGGCGCCCCGACCTCGCCCTCGCCGGGACCCTTGCCCTCGCGGTGGTGTCGACGGCCTTCACCGGGCAGGCCATCGCCACAGGGTTCGACCGTCGCGCGGGGGTGCTGCGCCAGCTGGGCTCCACGCCCCTCGGGCGCGACGGGTTGCTCGCCGGCAAGGTGCTCGCCGTTCTCGCGGTTCTCGGAGTCCAGGTCATCGTCCTCGGCCTGCTCGGGCTGGCCCTGGGCGCCCGCCCGGATGTCGGCGGGCTGTTGCCGGCCGCGCTCTCCCTCCTGGTCGGGGCCGCGGCGTTCGTGGCGTCGGCCCTCCTCCTCGCCGGTGCCCTGCGCGCCGAGGCGGTCCTCGCCGTGGCGAACCTCGTGTGGGTCGTCCTCCTCGGGCTCGGGACCCTCGTCCCCACGCTCTCGCTCCCCGCGCCCCTCGACACCGTCGCGCGCCTGCTGCCCTCCGGGGCGCTCGGCGACGCCCTCCGGGCGGCCCTCCTCGACGGGACGTGGGCCTGGGCGTCGCTCGCCGTGCTCGCCGTCTGGACGGTCATCGCAGGGGCGCTGGCGGCGCGGACCTTCCGCTGGTCGGGCTGACGGTCAACCGAACGGTCAGCTTTGCGACGAGGACGGGGATTCGGTTGCGCGGCCGGAGGGAAGGACCGACCCTTGGGCAGTGCCGTCGTGCCGCCCGGGGGGCGCTCGGCGCACGACACCACCGGGGCAGGGGGCTGACCCACGGAGGGGCCACGTGCTCACACACCTCACTCGACCGCGGCCTCGCGCTGCCGTCGTCGCCGGGTGTCTCGCCGTGCTCGCCGCCGTCCTCGGGACCGAGGCCCACAGCGCCCCGACCGCCGCCGCGGCCCCGACCCGGGGCGGGAACGCTCCCGTGATCGCCCCCGGAACGCCGCTGTGGACCAACCCGGGCAGCACCACCGCGTCCGCGGCCGCCGGCCTCACCGGGCAGGCCCGCGAGGACGCGCTCGCCCTCTCGTCCGTCCCCGGCGCCACGTGGTTCACCGGCGGCAGCCCGAGCCAGGTCCGCTCGGAGGTGGCCTCCGTGGTGTCTCGCGCGAAGGACGCCGGAGCCGTGCCCGGTGCTCGTCGCCTACAACCTGCCCCACCGCGACTGCGGGGCGTACTCCGCAGGGGGCGCCCGCACCACCGCCGAGTACCTCGCGTGGGTGTCGGCGTTCGCCAAGGGCATCGGCCGCGACCCCGCCGTCGTCGTCCTCGAGCCCGACGGCCTCGGCGTCGTCCCGTGGTTCACGTCGGTCACCGGCGAGGAGGGCTGGTGCCGTCCCGAGGGCGCCGACCCCGTGAGGGCCCCCGGCGAGCGGTTCTCGGCGCTGAGCCGGGCGGTCTCGCTGCTGAACCTGCAGCGCACCTCGGTCTACCTCGACGGGACCCACTCCGGGTGGCTGTCGGTGGGTGACGTCGCCGACCGTCTCATTCGCGCGAACATCGGTGCGGCCGACGGCTTCTTCCTCAACGTGTCGAACTTCGAGACGACGACGCGGCAGCTGCGGTTCGGACGCTGGGTCTCGCAGTGCGTCGACCTCGTGCGGCGCGGTGGGCTCGACCCGGCCGCGTGCCCCAGCCAGTACGGCCCCGCCTCGCCCGACGACGAGTCCACCTGGGACCGGACCGACGCCGCCTTCGCCGCCCTCTACGCCGCCGCCCGGCTGGCCCCGGACCCCGCGCGGATGCCGCACTTCGTCATCGACACGAGCCGCAACGGCCAGGGCCCGTGGATCCCCGACCCGTCGCTGTCCGAGCCCGAGTCCTGGTGCAACCCCGTCGGACGAGGGCTCGGGGCCCGCCCGAGCACCATCACGGGAGACCCCCTCGCCGACGCGTTCCTCTGGGTCAAGGTGCCCGGAGAGTCCGACGGCCTGTGCCACCGCGGCACCGCCGGGCCGACCGACCCGGTCCGCGGCACCGTCGACCCCGCCGCAGGTGCCTGGTTCCCCGCCCTCGCCCGCGAGCTCGTCGAGAACGCCTCCCCCACCCTCTGAGGCAGGGGCGCACCGACCGCACGGGGAGGCCGGGGCCCCGGCGGCGCGGTCCACGACGCGCCGTAGTCTTGACGCCGTGACGAGCACCCGCACCACGGTCGACGCCCCGACGGGCACCGCCGCACCGTCGATCTGGCTCGCACCGGTCCTCCTCGCCAACCTCGTCGCCGAGGTGGGCATCGTCGTGACCGGCGGCCTCGTGCGGGTGACCGGCAGCGGCCTCGGCTGCCCCACCTGGCCCGAGTGCGTCGAGGGCTCGATCACCCCGACCGTCGAGCAGGCCGAGGGCTTCCACAAGTACATCGAGTTCGGCAACCGGACGCTGACCGGCGTCCTCGGGATCCTCGCCCTCGCGACGGTCTTCGTCGTGTACCGGTGGGCCGCCCGCCGGCCGATGAAGGCTCGCCGCCGTGCTCGTCCTCGTCGGGGTCGTCGGCCAGGCGGTCCTGGGCGGGATCACCGTCCTCGCCGGCTTGAACCCGGCCACGGTCGCGGCGCACTTCCTCGTCTCGATGGTCCTCGTCGCGGCCTCGGCCTACCTCTGGTTCGCCCGCCACGAGGCCGGCGCTCCCCGCCGTCCGCTCGTCCCGCCGCTCGTCGGGCGCCTCGCGTGGGTCACGACCGCCGTCGGCGGCGTGGTCCTCCTCCTCGGCACGCTGGTCACGGGGTCCGGCCCGCACTCGGGCGACGCCGAGGAGCCGGCCCGCCTCGGGCTCGACGCGCGCACCATCTCGTGGGTCCACGCCGACGTCGTCATGCTCTTCCTCGGCCTCGTCGTCGCCACCTGGCTCGCCGCGCGGCTCACGAGCACCGACCACCCGGGCCCCGGCCGCGCCTGGCTCGTCGTCCTCGGGGTGACCCTGGCCCAGGGCGGGATCGGGTACGTCCAGTACTTCACCGGGCTGCCCGGAGGCCCTCGTCGTCGCGCACATGCTCGGCGCGACCCTGCTCGTCGTCGCCCTGACCCGGGGACAGCTGGCCCTGAGGGAGCGCTGAGCGCCGTGCCCGGGCCCACCGGCTTCGAGTTCACCCGGCGCGGCACCGAGGTCGTCATCACCCACCACGGCGGTCGGGCGACCGTGCTGCGGGGCACGCGGGCCGCGGCCTTCCTCGAGGACGTCGAGCGCGGCGACCCGCAGGAGCTCATGGCGCGGGTGACCGGCAACTACCGGCACGGCAACGAGCGAACGGCCCGCGACCACCCGCGCAACGCCGGGCGCTGACCTCCCTAGCCGTCGAGCAGCCCCTCGGTCCGGGCCACCGCCACGGCCTCACCGCGCGAGGCGACGCCGAGCTTGGCGAGGATGTTCGACACGTGCACGCTCGCCGTCTTCGTGCTGATGAAGAGGGCACGGCCGATCTCGCCGTTCGACCGGCCCTCGGCGAGGAGTGCCAGCACCTCGGACTCGCGGGCCGTCAGCCCGCCGGCCGTCGCCGGCCGGGCGGCGACGCGGTCGAGCTCGGCGAGGAGCGGACGGGCACCGAGGGCCCGGGCGCCCGCCCGGGCCAGCTCGACGACCTCAGCCG
Organism: uncultured Actinomycetota bacterium; assembly: GCA_963834225.1. Lineage (GTDB taxonomy): Bacteria > Actinomycetota > Actinomycetes > Actinomycetales > Dermatophilaceae > Oryzobacter. Next base: position 252,489 of record CAWIAT010000009.1, read on the forward strand.
CGCCGCGGTCGCCTGAGGCCGCGAGCACCTCGGCCAGCCGCAGCCGTGAGCGGGCGACCTCGTAGGGCTCCGCGCGTTCCTCGAAGAGGGCCACGGTCTCCCGCCAGGCGCCGACGAGCTCGTCGGGCGGCACGTCGTCGCCACCGGCCCAGCGCACCCGCAGCCACTCGGCCCGCGCCCGGGCCTCCCAGGCGCGGCCCTCGGGGGTCGGTGCGGGCAGGCTCGACCCGGGCCCCCAGACCGCCGTCGCGGCCTCGTGGAGGGTGCGGGCCCGGGCGAGCAGTGCGTCGCGGCGGGAAGGGGTCGCGCCCCGGACGGCGCCCGCGAGGTGCCCGAGGGCCACGGCGGCGAGGCGCACCTCCGCCGCCACGCGCCCGACACCCCAGAGGTCGCGCAGGAAGGTGACGAGCTCGTCGTGGAGCTCGAGCATCCGGTCGACGTCGCCGTCGTGACCGGCGACCTCGAACGCCGCCGACCCCGCCTGGACCGCGATGCGACCGTCCTCCCCCCACCAGGGGCGGGACGCCGCGAGCAGCTCGTCGGCGGTCGCGCTCCCCCGGCCCGCACGCACGGTGGCGGCCGCGGCCTCGACGCCCGCGAGGGCCGAGGAGGACAGGCCGCTGTTCGCCGCGTCGTCGGCGAGGAGGAGCGCGCGGTCCCAGTCGCCCATCTCGTAGGCGGTCGTCACGGCGAAGGACCGGGCGTCGCTCCCCCACACCGACGACGCGAGGCCGACGCGGCGCGCCTCGGCCACGGTGCGCTCGAAGCCGGCGAGGGCGGCCTCGAACTGGCCCTGCCGGTAGTGGACCCCTGCGAGGACGTGCATGGCCCGCAGCAGGGCGAGGTCGGGGGCGTCACGCCACTCGGCGACCACGCCCTCGAGCCGGCGGATCGACTCGACGGGGTCCCCGGCGACCTCACTGAGCCGCGCGAGGATCGACGACAGGTCGGTGCGGTCGACGCTGAGGTCGTGCTCGACGGCCAGGGCCATCGCCTCGTCGGCGACCGCGAGCGCCTCGGCCGTGGCGTCGGAGTCCATGAGCGCCTCGGCCCGCCGGGTCAGCACCCCGGCCCGCAGCTCCACCGGGGCGTCGTCGTCGAGCAGCTCGAGCGCCTCGGCGGTGAGGGCGAGCCGGTCGACCCGCTCCTCGGTCATCCGCGAGGCGAAGGCGATGCCCCCGAGGAGGGCGGCCCGCTCGTGCGGGGTCGGGTCGTCGGTGGCGAGCCGGGCGCGGAGCAGGGCGGCGGCGCGCATCGGGCGACCGGCGGCGTTGGCGGCGGCAGCGGCCTTCAGGGTGAGGTCGTGTCCCTCGCGCGGGTCGGTGGGGGTGGGCCCGAGCAGGCCGAGGGCGGCCTCGTAGTGCGCGAGCGCCTCGGCGGGGCCGCCCATCCGCCGGGCGGTGTCGCCGGCGCGGACCGCAGCGGTGAGGGCGAGGTCGCGGTCGCCGGAGGCCAGGGCGTGCCGGGCGAGGTCGGCCTCGCTGCCGAGCGACGGGTCCTGGAGCAGGGCGTCGGCGCAGGCCCGGTGGAGCTGGAGCCGCTCGTGGGGCAGGAGGTCGTCGAGGACGGCCTCGGCGAGGAGTGCGTGCCGGAACTCGTAGCCGCGGTCGCCCCACGGCTCGAGGACGTGGTGCTCGACGGCGGCCCGGAGGGCGTCGTGCAGGACCGAGGCCTCGACCCCGGCGACCCGCTCGAGGAGGACGTGGGGGACCCGGCGCCCGACGACCGCCGCCACCCGGACCACGCCCTGGGCGGCCTCGGTGAGCTGGTCGACCCGGGCCAGGAGGAGTCGCTGGAGGTCCTCGGCGTCGCGGGTGCCCGACCGGACCGCGGCTGCGAGCTCCTCGGCGAAGAAGGCGTTGCCCTCGGCCCGGCGGACGAGGTCGTCGACGACGCGCGGGGACAGGGCCTGACCGCCGCGCCGGACGATCCGTCCCACCGCGGCGTCGGCGAGCGGACCGAGGTCGACCCGGGTGAGGCCGGGCAGCCGCGACCACACGGCCAGGGCGGAGGAGAGCGGGTGCCTTCGGTGGACGTCGTCGGTGCGGTAGGTGGCGAGCAGCCCGACCCCGTCGGGTCCGCCACGGGTGAACAGGAGGGTGAGGAGCTCGCGGGTCGACTCGTCGGCCCAGTGGACGTCCTCGACGACGAGGAGCACCGGGCCGCGGCGTCCGAGGTCGGTGAGCGCGCCGTGGACGGCCTCGACGAGGTCGGCCCGGACGGCGTCGTCCCGGGCACCGGCGGCGAGCCGGGGCACGAGGGGCACCAGGCCCGGGTGGGCCTCGACGAGGTCGTCGACGAGCGTGCGCTCGCGGGCGTCGAGCCCGGCGAAGACCTCGACGAAGGGCAGGTACGGCAGGCTCGTCCCGACCTCGCCGACGCAGTGGCCGACGAGGACCCGGCGGTCGCCGGCCCGGGCGACGAGTCGCCCGACGAGGGCGGTCTTGCCGATGCCGGCGTCACCGCCGAGCAGGACCGCGCCGCCCTCTCCGTCGCTCCCGAGGGCGGCCGAGACGCGCTCGACCTCGTCGTCGCGACCGACGAGCTCGATGACGGGACGGGGCGGCACGGGCCCGATCATGGCACCCGGCACCGTCGCCACGGCGGTCACGGGTGCCGGGGGCGGCGGCTCGCCGCCGGGGCGGACGTCCTCGACGTGGTGGGCCGGGTTCCGCGGGAGCGGACGAACCGGGCCATGACGGCCGCGAAGGGGTGGATGCCGAGGGCGACCGGGGCCGGCTCGTGGTGGCGCCCGGGGCGGGTGACGCCGGCGAGCTCGAGGCGGCGCTCGACCTCGGCGTTGATGAACAGCGGGTCTGCGTGGATGCTCACGGTGTTCTCCTTGCTGGTGTCCCGGGCCTGTCCCGGCGACTGCATCCACCGTCGTCGCCTGAGGTGGCCCCCCACATCGGGCGCCAGCCGTATCTCTCGGGCTCGCCCCACCGCCTGAGGTACCTCATTCCCCCGGCCGCTCCCGCTCCGGCCGACACCCCCGAGTGTCCCCGCTCGGCGTTCCGCCAGCGGCGGGCCCGCGGTCAGCTGATCGGCAGGTGCAGCAGCGGGTCGACGGCGACGGCGAGGAAGACGACCGTCACGTAGGTGATCGAGTAGTGGAAGAGCCGCATCGGCTTGAGCGCCTGGCCCACGACCCCGCGACCGGCAGCCCGCAGCAGCCGGTGCGCCTCGGCGACGAACACCGCGCCGGCGACGACCGCCGTCACCGTGTAGACCCACCCCATCGTCGCGACCGGGACGAGGACGAGCGACACCGCGACCATGAGCCACGAGTAGGCGACGATCTGCCGACCCACGGCGACCGGCCCCTTCTCGACGGGGAGCATCGGCACACCCGCCGCGGAGTAGTCGTCGCGGAAGGCCATCGAGAGCGGCCAGTAGTGCGGCGGCGTCCAGAAGAAGATGACGAGGAAGAGGACGACGGCCGCCCACCCCACGGTGCCCGTCACGGCCGACCAGCCGATGAGCGTCGGCATGCACCCGGCGATGCCGCCCCACACGATGTTCTGCGACGTGCGCCTCTTGAGCAGCACGGTGTAGCCGACCGCGTAGAGGACGATCGCGACGACCGACAGCACCGCCGACAGGACGTTGACGACGAGGGCGAACCAGGCCGTGGAGACGACCGTGAGGACCACCCCGAAGAGGAGTCCGTTGCGCGGTGAGATCTCACCCGTGACCATCGGGCGGCTGCTCGTGCGGTGCATGAGCCGGTCGATGTCGCGGTCGTAGACGGAGTTGAAGGTGTTGGCCGCTCCGGCGCTCAGCGTGCCGCCGACGAGGGTGGCGAGAACGAGCCAGAGAGAGGGGACTCCGCGTTGCGCGAGGAACATCACGGGGACGGTCGTCACGAGCAGCAGCTCGATGATGCGCGGCTTGGTGAGGGCGAGGTACGCGGCCGCCGTGCTCCGTCGCCGAGGACCGGTGACCGTGGTCGGGTCGGTCGCGATCGGGGTGGTGGCCACGTCGTCCTTCGGGTCGGCCTGGAGGGTGCGCGGCGATTCTATCCTCCGCCCCCCGGGCACCCCGAACCGCCGGGTCCCACCAGACACTAGGGTGGTCAGCGGACCGTTCCATGGCGTGCACGACCCCTGTGAGAGAGGCACCAGTGAGCACGAAGACCACCACCAGCCGCACCGCGAAGAAGGCCGCCGGACGGAGCACCGAGATCGCTCGTCCGAAGGCGCGCAGGGCCGGCTGGACCGACGACGACGTGCGGGCCGTCGACACCGTCCGCGTCCTCGCCGCCGACGCCGTGCAGAAGGCCGGCAACGGCCACCCCGGCACCGCGATGAGCCTGGCGCCCGCGGCCTACCTCCTCTTCCAGAACGTCATGACGCACGACCCGTCCGACCCCGCGTGGCTCGGCCGTGACCGCTTCGTCCTGTCGTGCGGGCACTCCTCCCTCACCCAGTACATCCAGCTGTACCTCAGCGGGTACGGCCTCGAGCTGAACGACCTCAAGTCGCTGCGCACCTGGGGCTCGCTCACCCCCGGCCACCCCGAGGTGCACCACACCAAGGGCGTCGAGATCACGACCGGGCCGCTCGGTTCGGGCCTCGCCTCGGCCGTCGGCATGGCGATGGCGCAGCGTCGCCAGCGCGGCCTCCTCGACCCCGACGCCAAGCCCGGCACGTCCCCCTTCGACCACCACGTGTGGGTCCTCGCCTCCGACGGCGACCTCATGGAGGGCGTGGCCTCCGAGGCCTCCTCGCTCGCCGGCCACCAGGAGCTCGGCAACCTCACCGTCGTCTACGACGCGAACCAGATCTCCATCGAGGACGACACCGACATCTCGTTCAGCGAGGACGTCGCGATGCGCTACCGGGCGTACGGCTGGGAGGTCGTCGACGTCGACTGGCGCCGCTCGGACGACCCCGCCGGCACGGCCGACTACGTCGAGGACGTCGACGCCCTCCTCGCGGCCCTCGAGAAGAGCAAGGGCTCACGCAGCAAGCCGACGCTGGTCCGCCTCCAGACCGTCATCGCCTGGCCGTCGCCGAACGCGCGCGGCACGGGCAAGTCGCACGGCTCGGCCCTCGGCGACGCCGAGATCGCCGCCACCAAGGAGCTCCTCGGCTTCGACCCGAAGAAGACCTTCGAGGTCGACAAGGACGCGCTCAAGCGCGCCCGCGAGGTGCGGACCCGCGGCAAGGCCGCGCACAAGGCGTGGGACAAGACCTACGCCGCGTGGCGCAAGGCCAACGCCGACCGCGCGGCCCTCCTCGACCGCGTCGTCGACGGCAAGCTCCCCCAGGGCTTCGAGAAGTCCCTCCCCGTCTTCGACACCGACGCCAAGGGCATCGCCACGCGCGCCGCCTCGGGCAAGGTCCTCGGGGCCCTGGCCCCCGTCCTCCCCGAGCTGTGGGGTGGGTCCGCCGACCTCGCCGAGTCGAACAACACGACGATGGGCGGCGAGCCCTCGTTCATCCCCAAGGGCAAGCAGACCGCCGAGTGGAAGGGCGGCCCCTACGGCCGCACCCTGCACTTCGGCATCCGCGAGAACGCGATGGGCATGATCCTCAACGGGATCGCGCTCGAGGGGCTCACCCGCCCGTACGGCGGCACCTTCCTCGTCTTCTCCGACTACATGCGTCCGGCGGTGCGCCTCGCGGCGATCCAGCAGGTGCCGGTCACCTTCGTCTGGACCCACGACTCCATCGGCCTGGGCGAGGACGGGCCCACGCACCAGCCGATCGAGCACCTCGCGGCGCTGCGTGCCATGCCGGGTCTCGCCGTCGTGCGCCCTGCCGACGCCAACGAGACCGCGGAGGCCTGGGCCGAGGTGCTGCGCCGGGGACGCCCCGCGGGCCTCGCTCTGTCGCGCCAGCCACTGCCCACGGTCGACCGCACGGAGCACGGCAAGGCCACCGGGGTCGCCAAGGGCGCCTACGTCCTCATCGACACCGCGAAGGGCGGCGACCCCGACGTCGTCCTCATCGCCACCGGGTCCGAGGTCGCCCTGGCGCTCGAGGCACGGTTGCGCCTCGAGAAGTCGGGTATCGGAACCCGTGTGGTGTCCATGCCGTGCCGGGAATGGTTCGAGGAGCAGCCGCGCTCCTACCAGAACAAGGTCCTGCCGCCCTCCGTGCGTGCTCGCGTCAGTGTCGAGGCGGGCGTCGCGATGGGATGGCACGACCTCGTCGGTGACTCGGGTCGCTGCATCAGCATCGAGCACTTCGGTGCCTCTGCCGATGCCGCAACCCTGTTCCGCGAGTTCGGTTTCACCCCCGAAGCCGTCGTCAAGGCCGCAAAGGACTCCCTCACCGCGGCGAAGAAGGCCGGTCAGGTCCCCTCGGTGAACGAGACCGCACCGCGGGCTCGCAAGGACACCGGTACCGACGTCCGCACGACGAAGGCGCCGAGCCGCAAGAGCGCGGCCTCGGCCGGGAAGTAGGACTCGCATGACCAGTACCGCACTGAAGGACCTCGCCGACAACGGCGTCTCCATCTGGCTCGACGACCTCTCCAGGGAGCGGCTGCGCTCGGGCAACCTCCAGGAGGTCATCGACACCAAGGGCGTCGTCGGCGTCACGACGAACCCGTCGATCTTCCAGGCGGCACTCGCCGAGGGCGACGCGTACGACGAGCAGGTCGGCGAGCTCGCAGCGGCGGGCAAGACGGTCGACGAGACCGTCTTCGCGCTGACCACGCGCGACGTCCGGGACGCCTGCGACGTCTTCCTCCCCACGTTCGAGCGGACCGGAGGCGAGGACGGACGCGTCTCCATCGAGGTCGATCCCGGCGCCGCCTTCGACACCGACCACACGGTCGAGCTGGCCAAGGCGCTGCGCGACGAGGTCGACCGCCCCAACGTGCTCATCAAGATCCCCGCGACCGTCGAGGGGTTGCCGGCGATCAGCCGGGTTCTCGCCGAGGGCATCTCGGTCAACGTCACGCTGATCTTCGCGCTCGACCGCTACCGCGCCGTGATGAACGCCTTCCTCACCGGGCTCGAGCAGGCCCGCGAGAACGGCCACGACCTGTCGAAGATCCGCTCCGTCGCCTCGTTCTTCGTCTCGCGCGTCGACAGCGAGATCGACAAGCGGCTCGACGCGATCGGCACCGACGAGGCCAGGGCACTGCGCGGCCAGGCGGCCGTCGCCAACGCCCGGTTGGCCTACCAGGCCTACGAGGAGGTCTTCTCGACCCCGCGCTGGACCTCGCTCGCCGATGCCGGCGCCCACCCGCAGCGTCCGCTGTGGGCGTCCACCGGGGTCAAGGACCCCGAGTACTCGGACACGCTCTACGTCACCGAGCTCGTGGCGCCCGGCACCGTCAACACGATGCCCGAGAAGACCCTCGACGCCACCGCCGACCACGGCGAGGTCACGGGGGACACCGTGACGCCGTACTACGCCGAGGCGGCCGAGGTGCTCGACAGCCTCGAGCGGCTCGGCATCTCGTACGCCGACGTCACCGCCCAGCTCGAGAGGGAGGGCGTCGACAAGTTCGTGAAGTCGTGGGAGGAGCTGCTCGCCGGGGTGACCCGCGAGCTCGAGAAGGCCTCCGCGTGAGCACCCTCGCCGTCGCGGCCACCGGTGCCGCGGCCGACGCCATCGCGGCGCACGTCCCGACCCTCGTCGCCGACCGGGTCGCGAGCCGGCTCTTCGCCCAGGACGCCACGCTCTGGGGCGAGGCGGCGCAGGAGGAGTCGGCGAAGCGCCTGTCGTGGACCGGGCTCCCCCGGACCTCGCGCCACCTCGTCGGGGAGATCGCGGCCCTCAAGGCCGAGCTCGACGAGACCGGCTACGACCGCGTCGTGCTGTGCGGGATGGGCGGGTCGTCGCTCGCCCCCGAGGTCATCTGCGCCACCGCCGGGGTGGCCATCGTCGTCCTCGACTCCTCCGACCCCGACGTCGTGCGCGCGAAGCTCACCGACCTCGAGCGCACCGTCGTCGTGGTGTCGAGCAAGTCGGGCTCCACCGTCGAGACCGACAGCCAGCGCCGCGCCTTCGAGGCCGCCTTCACGGAGGCCGGGATCGACCCGACGACCCGGGTGGTCGTCGTCACCGACCCGGGTTCACCGCTCGACGGTGACGCCCGCTCGCGCGGGTTCCGCGTGGTCAACGCCGACCCCGACGTCGGCGGTCGCTACTCCGCCCTCACCGCCTTCGGCCTCGTGCCGAGCGGCCTCGCCGGGGTCGATGTCGCGGCCCTCCTCGACGACGCCGAGGCGGTGGCCGACGTCCTCGCCGCCGATGACGACGCCAACCCCGCGCTGCGGCTCGGCGCCGCGATGGGCGGCACGTCGCCGCTGCGCGACAAGCTCGTCCTCGTCGACGACGGCACCGAGAACGTGGGGTTCGGCGCCTGGGCCGAGCAGCTCATCGCCGAGTCGACGGGCAAGGACGGCACCGGAATCCTCCCCGTCGTCGCCATCGGCTCCGAGCCGGCCCACCTCTACCCCGACGGCACCGTGGTGCGGCTCGTCGCCTCCGACGACGACGGGGGTCCCGTGGGGGCCGCCGACGGCGCCGGCTCCGCGACCTCATCGTCCCTCCTCACCGTCGCCGGAGCGCTCGGCGCACAGATCCTCCTCTGGGAGGCCGCCACCGCCGTCGCGGGCCGCCTGCTCGGCATCAACCCGTTCGACCAGCCCGACGTCGAGAGCGCCAAGTCGGCCGCCCGCGAGCTCCTCGACGCCGGCATCGGTGCCGGCGACGCAGCGGCCTTCACCGACGGTGCCGTCGAGGTCCGGGCCCTCGGGGGCGAGTGGCTCGGTGACGCGTCGAGCGTCGACGGGGCGGTCGACGCCCTCCTCGCAGGCCTCGACCCCGAGCACGGCTACGTCGCGGTCATGGCCTACCTCGACCGCGAGGCCGACGCCGATCTCGAGCACGTCGCCCGCGACCTGTTCGACCGCACCGGCCGGCCGGCGACGTTCGGGTGGGGACCCCGCTTCCTCCACTCCACCGGGCAGTACCACAAGGGCGGCCCGGCGACCGGGGTCTACGTCCAGGTGACCACGACCCCGTCGGAGGACCTCGAGGTCCCGGGACGCGACTTCACCTTCGGCCAGTTCATCGCCTCGCAGGCCGCGGGCGACGCCACGGTGCTCGCCGACCACGGCCGTCCGGTGCTGCGCCTGCACCTCACCGACCACGACCGGGGGTTGGCGCAGGTCCGGGAGGCGCTCGGACGGGCGACCGGGTGAGCCCGGCACGCGTCGGCGCGGGCAACAACCCGCTGCGCGACCCCCGCGACAAGCGGCTGCCGCGGATCGCGGGGCCCTGCTCGATGGTGATGTTCGGCGTCACCGGCGACCTCGCCCGCAAGAAGCTGATGCCGGCCATCTACGACCTCGCCAACCGCGGCCTGCTCCCGCCGGGCTTCTCGCTCATCGGGTTCGCCCGCCGCGACTGGGCCGACCAGGACTTCGGCAAGATCGTCCACGAGGCCGTCAGGGAGCGCGCCCGCACCCCGTTCCGCGAGGAGGTCTGGCGCACCCTCGCCGAGGGCATCCGGTTCGTCCCGGGGACCTTCGACGACGACAACGCCTTCGACCTCCTCGCCGAGACGGTCCAGCAGCTCGACGAGCAGCGCGGCACCGCGGGCAACCACGCCTTCTACCTCTCGATCCCACCGTCGTCGTTCGCGACGGTCTGCCAGCAGCTCGAGCGCTCCGGCCTGTCGACCCCGCAGGCGGGATCCTGGCGCCGGGTCGTCATCGAGAAGCCGTTCGGCCACGACCTCGCGTCGGCCCGCGACCTCAACGCCATCGTCGAGAACGTCTTCCCGCCCGACGCGGTCTTCCGGATCGACCACTACCTGGGCAAGGAGACGGTCCAGAACCTCCTGGCGCTGCGCTTCGCCAACCAGATGTTCGAACCGGTGTGGAACGCCAACTACGTCGACCACGTGCAGATCACGATGGCCGAGGACATCGGCATCGGCGGTCGGGCCGGGTACTACGACGGCATCGGGGCGGCGCGCGACGTCATCCAGAACCACCTCCTCCAGCTGCTGGCCCTCACCGCGATGGAGGAGCCGGTCTCCTTCGACGCCCAGGGTCTGCGGCTCGAGAAGGAGAAGGTCCTCTCGGCGGTGCGGATCCCCTCCGACCTCGCGCACGGCACGGCACGCGGCCAGTACGCCGCCGGGTGGCAGGGCGGCGAGGAGGTCGTCGGCTACCTCGAGGAGGAGGGCGTCGGCAAGGGCAGCCGGACCGAGACCTACGCCGCCGTCCGCCTCGACGTCGACACCCGCCGCTGGGCCGGCGTGCCGTTCTACCTGCGCACCGGCAAGCGCCTCGGCAAGCGGGTCACCGAGATCGCCGTCGTCTTCAAGAAGGCGCCGCACCTGCCCTTCTCGAACACCGCCACCGAGGAGCTCGGCCAGAACGCCGTCGTCATCCGGGTGCAGCCCGACGAGGGCGTCACGCTCCGCTTCGGCGCGAAGGTGCCGGGCGCCCAGATGGAGGTCCGCGACGTGACGATGGACTTCGGCTACGGCCGGGCCTTCACCGAGTCCTCGCCGGAGGCGTACGAGCGGCTCATCCTCGACGTCCTCCTCGGCGACCCGCCGCTCTTCCCGCGGCACGAGGAGGTCGAGCTGTCGTGGCAGATCCTCGACCCCATCGAGAAGTTCTGGGAGTCCAGGGGCGCTGCGCCACAGCGGTACCCGTCCGGTGGGTGGGGTCCAGCGGCGGCTGACGACATGATGCGCCGTGACGGGCGGGAGTGGAGGCTGCCGTGATCACCACCCCGACCAGTTCGCCCAGGCAGAGCCTGGGTCCCGCGCTCGTCCCGCCCACGCAGAGCGTGGGACCCGTCTCCGATACCGATCGGGGACCCCGATGATCGTCGACCTGCCCGCGACCTCGACCGCGGCCATCTCCAAGAAGCTGGTCCGGCTCCGCTCCGACACCGGGTCGATGGCGCTCTCGCGCGTCCTCACCCTGATCGTCGTCGTCGACGAGGACGAGGCCGAGGAGGCCATCGCGACGGCCAACGACGCCAGCCGGCAGCACCCGTGCCGCATCATCGTCGTCGTCCTCGGCAACAAGCGCGGCGCGGCCCGCCTCGACGGCCAGATCCGGATCGGCGGCGACGCCGGTGCGTCGGAGGTCGTCGTGCTGCGGCTGTACGGCACGCTCGCGGCCCACGGACGCGCGGTCGTCACCCCGCTGCTCCTCGCCGACTCCCCCATCGTCGCCTGGTGGCCGACCGCGGCCCCCAAGGACCCGTCGAAGGACCCGATCGGCGTCATCGCGCAGCGCCGGGTCACCGACGCCTCCCGCTGCTCGGGGACGCCGCGCTCGGTGCTGCGCCGGTTCGCCGCGACCTACGCCAGCGGTGACAGCGACCTCGCCTGGTCGCGGATCACGTTGTGGCGAGGGCTGCTCGCCGCCGCCCTCGACCAGCCGCCCTACGAGCAGGTCACGGCGGTCACCGTCGTCGCCGGGGCCGACTCCCCCAGCGGCGAGCTCCTTGCCGGCTGGCTCGCGGTGCGGCTGAAGTGCCCTGTCTCGCTGGCCCGTTCGCGCAACCGCAGCGGCATCATCTCGGTACGGCTCGAACGCGCCGGCGGCAGCGTCGACCTCGTGCGCCCGCTCGACGGCAACACGGCCACCCTCTCGCAGCCCGCCCAGCCGGACCGCGCGATCGCCCTCCCGCACCGCGGTGACGCCGAGTGCCTCGCCGACGAGCTGCGGCGGCTCGACCCCGACGAGGTCTACGCCGACGCGCTGACCAAGGGCCTGCCGAAGGTCACCCTCTCCCGTCAGACGGCGAGCGAGGCGGTCAAGGCCGGCCGCGCGCCCTCGGTCACCGAGGCCGAGCGCAAGGTCGAGCGGATCCGTCGCGCTGCCCGGGCCGGGGGCAGCAGCACCATGGTCGACCTCGCGATGCCCCCGAAGGCCGACGACCCGGCCACGGTCAAGGCCGCTGCGACCAAGAAGCTCGTCAAGGTCAAGAAGGAACGGCAGGAGGGGTCCTCGTGAGCACCACGGTCGTCGTCGTCCACCCCACCCGGCAGTCGCTCGCCGACGCGGCCGCCGCCCGGCTCGTCCTGGCGGTCCTCGACGCCCAGGCCGCCCGCGGCGTCGCGCACATCTCGATGACGGGCGGCTCGATGGGCTCCGAGATCGTGCGCTCGCTCGTGGCCTCCCCGGCCCGCGCGGCCGTCGACTGGTCACGGGTCCACGTGTTCTGGGGTGACGAGCGCTGGCTGCCGGCCGGTGACCCCGACCGCAACGACACCCAGAACGACGAGGCGGGCCTGCGCTCGCTCGGGCTCGACCCGGACAACGTCCACCGCGTCCCCGGTCCCGACACGAGCGACTCGGCGGAGGACGGCGCCGCGGCCTACTCGGCGACGGTCCGCGAGGTCGACGGGGGCTCGTTCGACGTCATGGTCCTCGGGGTCGGGCCCGACGGCCACATCGCCTCGCTGTTCCCCGGCCACCCCGCCTCCGGGACCACCGACGCCATCGCCATCGCCGTCCACGACTCCCCCAAGCCCCCGCCCACCCGGGTCTCCCTGACCCTCGAGTGCCTCGAGCGCTCGCGCGAGGTGTGGTTCCTCGTCAGCGGCGCCGACAAGGCCGATGCCGTGCGTCGTGGTGTCGGCGGGGCGTCGTTCGAGACGACCCCCGCCGCTCACGTCCACGGCGAGGAGCGCACCCTCTGGCTCCTGGATGCCGACGCCGCCGACGAGCTCGAGGCCTGAGTCCGCCATGGGCTTCCTCGACCGGCTGCGCGGACACGGTGGCGACGACGCACCCGTCGCCGGCGCCTCGGCCACCACGGCGCCAGATGACGAGGGTGGGGCGCTCGAGCACCTCGAGCCGGTGGAGGAGATCGGCACCCGGCCGCTCACCGTCGAGGAGGAGGCGGGCCTGGCGGCCGTGCGGGCGCGCTACGCCGACCACGGCATCGACCCCGCCGACCTCGCGACGATCGCGGCTGCCTGGGAGCGAGCGGTCGCCGCTCCCGACGACGACGCCGCGGCCGAGGTGGTCGACGTCATCGGCACGGCCGTCGGCGACCACCTCGTCACCGCCGGCTACCGCTGGGTCGTCAGCAGCGACCCGTTCGGCACCGACCTCGCCGTCGAGCCCCCGCGCCAGGGCGTGCCCGTCGTGACCCGGATGCTCGTCGCCGTGCGGTGGATGGCGCGCGAGACCGGCTGGGTCACCGGGGTCGTCGAGCACCTCGCCCGCTCCGGCCGCCGCTGACCCACGAAGGTCCCCGTCCGTGACGGACGAGGACCTTCGGTGTGAGCGAGTGCGGGGCCTACTGGATGAGGCCGCGGTCGCGCAACGTCTTCAGCGCCTCGTCGAGGATGGCGGCCCCGTCCTCGTCGGATCGACGCTCCTTCACGTACGCGAGGTGCGTCTTGTACGGCTCGACCTTCACGGCCGCCGGCGGGTTGTCGCGGTCGGTCCCGGCGGGCAGACCGCAGCGCGGGCAGTCCCACTGCTCCGGCAGGGCGACCCCGGAGTCCTGGGCGAAGCTCGGACGGGTCTCGTGTCCGTTGGAGCACCAGAAGGAGATGTGGACGCGCGGGGCGACCTCGCCACGCTCGGCCTCTCCCATGGGGCCCGCGCCGACGCGCGAGCCACGAATCGCATTGCCACCAGCCATGGTCGTCCTCTCCTTACGCGAATCGCTCGAGGACGCCGAGGCCGACGACGCAGGTGAACCACACCACGGCGACGGCGACGGTGATCCGGTCGAGGTTGCGCTCGGCCACGGATGAGCCGCCGAGCGAGCTCGACATCCCCCCACCGAACATGTCGGACATCCCGCCACCCTTGCCCTTGTGGAGCAGGATGAGGAGGGTCAGGAACAGGCCTCCGAGGACCAGGAGGACCTGGAGGCCGATGCGAACCGCGTCCACGGGCAATCCTTCGTGCGGGGTCGGGGGGACAACCGGTACAGGATAACCGCTCGTCGTGGCGGCACCCGACAGGTCGGGTCAGGCGGGTGTCGACACGGTCGTCACGACGTCGACAGGTGGTCGCGGAAGCGGCAGATCGCCGCGAACTCGGCCGGGTCGATCGAGGCGCCGCCGACGAGCGCGCCGTCGACGTCCTCCTTGGCCATGATGGCCGCGACGTTGCCCGACTTGACCGATCCGCCGTAGAGGACCCGGATGCCGTCGGCGACGTCACCGGAGTACAGCTCGGCGAGCTTGGTGCGGATCGCCGCGCACACCTCCTGCGCGTCCTCGGGGGTCGCGACCTCGCCGGTGCCGATGGCCCAGATGGGCTCGTAGGCGACGACGACGCTCTTCGCCTGCTCGACGGGCACGTCCTTCAGCCCGGCCTCGACCTGCGCGAGGACGTGCTCGACGTGCGTGCCCGCCTGGCGGACCTCGAGGCCCTCGCCGCAGCAGAAGATCGGCGTGATGCCGTGCCGGAAGGCGGCCTGCACCTTCGCGTTGACGACGTCGTCACCCTCGTCGTGGTACTCGCGACGCTCGCTGTGGCCGACGGTGACGTAGGCGCAGCCGAGCTTGGCGAGGAAGGCGCCGCTGATCTCGCCCGTGTACGCACCGGCGTCGTGGACCGACAGGTCCTGCGCGCCGTGCTTGAGCTCGAGGCGGTCACCGTCGATGAGCGTCTGGACGCTGCGGATGTCGGTGAACGGCGGGAGCACCGCGACCTCGACCTTGCCGTGGTCGTGACGGCCGTCCTTGAGGGTCCAGTCGAGCTTCTGCACGAGGTGCGTCGCCTGGAGGTGGTCGAGGTTCATCTTCCAGTTTCCCGCCATGAGCGGGGTGCGGCCGGAGGCCATGGGTCAGTGCTCCTTCGTGAGGATCGCGATACCGGGGAGCTCCTTGCCCTCGAGGTACTCGAGGGAGGCACCTCCTCCGGTGGAGATGTGGCCGAACTGGTCGTCGGAGAAGCCGAGCTGGCGCACGGCCGCGGCGGAGTCGCCGCCACCGACGACGGTGAGCGCCCCGGCGGACGTCGCCTCGACGAGGGCCTGGGCGAGGCGCTGGGTCCCCGCGGCGAACGGCTCCATCTCGAACGCGCCCATGGGGCCGTTCCAGAACACCGTGCGCGCGTCGGCCAGCTTCTCGGCGTACAGCTCGGCGGACCGCGGCCCGATGTCCAGGCCCATCGCGTCGGCCGGGATGGCGTCGGCCGCCACGGTCTCGACCTCGGTGTCGGCCGAGAACTCCTTGCCGACGACGACGTCGACCGGCAGGACGATCTCGACGCCGGACTCCTCCGCCCGGGCGAGGTAGCCCTGGCAGGCCTTCAGGCTCTCGGCGTCGAACAGGCTCGTGCCGATCTCGTGGCCCTGGGCCGCGAGGAAGGTGAAGAGCATCCCGCCGCCGATGAGGAGGCGGTCGGCGGTCTGCATCAGGTTGTCGATGACCGCGAGCTTGTCGGCGACCTTGGCCCCACCGAGGACGACGACGTACGGCCGCTCGGGGTCCCGGGTGAGCCGCTCGAGGACGTCGACCTCCGTGGCGACCAGGCCTCCCATCGCCGACGGCAGCCGGGTGGCCACGTCGTAGACCGAGGCCTGCTTGCGGTGGACGACCCCGAACCCGTCGGAGACGAAGGCGTCGGCGAGCCCGGCGAGGGCGTCGGCGAACTCGGCGCGCTCCTCGTCGGTCTTGGCCGTCTCGCCGGCGTTGAACCGCAGGTTCTCGAGCACGACGACGTCGCCGTCGGCCATCTCTCCGACCGCGGCCCGCGCACTCTCCCCCACCGTGTCGGCGGCGAAGGCGACGGGCCTGCCCAGGAGCTCGGCGAGGCGGTCGACGACCGGCTTCAGCGAGTACCTCTCCTCGGGCGCACCCTTGGGACGCCCGAGGTGGGCGCACACGATGACGCGGGCGCCCGCCTCGGACAGCTGCTCGATGGTCGGCACCGACGCGCGGATCCGGCCGTCGTCGGTGATCGTCGTGCCGTCCAGGGGCACGTTGAGGTCGGACCGGACGAGGACGCGCTTGCCGCGCAGGTCGCCCAGCGAGGCGATGTCAGCCATCGAGTGTCGGTTCCGTCCGGCTCAGAGGCTGTTGCCGACGAGGACCGTGAGGTCGATGAGGCGGTTGGAGTAGCCCCACTCGTTGTCGTACCAGCCGACGACCTTGACCTGGTTGCCGATGACCTTGGTCAGCCCCGAGTCGAAGATGCACGACGCCGGGTCGGTGACGATGTCGGAGCTGACGATCGGGTCCTCGGTGTACTTGAGGAAGCCCTTGAGGGAGCCCTCGGCGGCCGCCTTGACGATCGCGTTGACCTCCTCGACCGAGGTCTCGCGGCCGGCCTCGAAGGTGAGGTCGGTGGCCGAGCCGGTGGGGACCGGGACGCGCAGGGCGAAGCCGTCGAGCTTGCCCTTGAGGTCGGGCAGGACGAGGCCGATGGCCTTGGCGGCGCCGGTGCTCGTCGGGATGATGTTGAGGGCGGCGGCGCGGGCGCGGCGCAGGTCCTTGTGCGGGCCGTCGAGCAGGTTCTGGTCCTGCGTGTAGGCGTGGATCGTCGTCATCAGGCCCTTGACGATGGTCAGCTCGTCGTGGAGCGCCTTGGCCATCGGCGCGAGGCAGTTCGTCGTGCACGACGCGTTGGAGATGATGTGGTGCTTCTCCGGGTCGTAGGTGTCGTGGTTGACACCCATGACGAAGGTGGCGTCCTCGTTGGAGGCCGGGGCCGAGATGATGACCTTCTTGGCGCCACCGTCGATGTGGGCGTGGGCCTTCTGGCCGTCGGTGAAGATGCCCGTCGACTCGATGACGATGTCGGCGCCGGCGTCGCCCCAGGCGATGGCCGCGGGGTCGCGCTCGGCGAACACCTTGATGGTCTGGCCGCCGACGGTGATGGAGTCGTCGGTGGCGCTGACGTCGTGGTCGAGGACACCGAGCACGGAGTCGTACTTGAGGAGGTGGGCGATGCTCTTGTTGTCCATCAGGTCGTTGGCGGCGACGATCTCGATGTCGGCACCGGACGCCTGGACGGCCCGGAAGAAGTTGCGGCCGATCCGGCCGAAGCCGTTGATCCCTACGCGAACGGTCACGGGGGTGCTGCCTTCCACTCATGCGGGAGTGCCACGGGAGTCGCGGCACCTGGTGTCGTCGTCCACCCTAGACCCAGCCGTTGTGACGGGAGACACCGTCCGGGGTACGGGCGGGTAACCGCTTCCGCACGCTCGGAGGCGGGCTCCCGGGGGTCCTCCGCGGCCGCGCGAGCGAGCCGGTCAGCCCTCGAGCATGTCGGCGGTGAGCACGGCCTCGGTGTTCGGGATCCCCTCGTCCTGGGCCCGCTTGTCGGCCATCGCGAGCAGCCGGCGGATGCGTCCCGCGACGGCGTCCTTGGTCATCGGCGGGTCGGCCAGCTGGCCGAGCTCCTCGAGGCTCGCCTGCTTGTGCTCCAGGCGCAGGCTGCCCGCCTCGCGCAGGTGGTCGGGGATCTCCTCGCCGAGGATCTCCATCGCCCGCTCGACGCGGGCGCCGGCCGCGACGGCCGCGCGGGCCGAGCGGCGCAGGTTCGCGTCGTCGAAGTTCGCGAGGCGGTTGGCGGTGGCGCGGACCTCGCGCCGGATCCGGCGCTCCTCCCACGCGAGGACGGCGTCGTGGGCGCCGAGCCGGGTCAGCATCGCGCCGATGGCGTCGCCGTCGCGGATGACGACGCGGTCGACCCCGCGGACCTCGCGGGCCTTGGCCGAGATGCCCATCCGGCGCGCCGCGCCGACGAGCGCGAGGGCGGCCTCGGGCCCGGGGCAGGTCACCTCGAGCGCGCTGGACCGGCCGGGCTCGGTGAGCGAGCCGTGGGCGAGGAAGGCGCCGCGCCACGCAGCCTCGGCGTCGCAGACCGAGCCGCTGACGACCTTGGGCGGCAGACCGCGGACCGGGCGGCCGCGGCTGTCGATGAGGCCGGTCTGGCGCGCGAGCGCCTCACCGTCCTGCACGACGCGCACGACGTACCGGCTGCCCTTGCGCAGCCCTCCGGCCGCGAGGACGAGGACCTCGGGGGTGTGGCCGTAGACCTCGGCGAGCTCGCGCCGCAGCCGTCGCGCCGCGTTCGCGGTGTCGAGCTCGGCCTCGACGACGATGCGTCCCCCGATGATGTGGAGCCCTCCGGCGAACCTCAGGGTCGCTGCGACCTCGGCCTTGCGGCAGCAGGGTTTCGTCACGGCGAACCTGCTCAGCTCGTCCTTCACCTTCGCCGTCATCGCCATGCCGGTCATCCTGCCACGCGTCATGGGTGCCCTCCGGCGGTGGTGACGACGTCGCGGAGCGCGGCCGCGAAGCGCAATGGGTCGTGCTCGCCGGGACGGTCGCGGTGCGACACGGGAGTCACGAGCAGGCTCGCTCCGAGCCGGGCGCAGTGCTCCGAGAGCGAGGACGCGTCCTCGACGACGGCGGGGTCCGCGAGGACGACGTCGAGGCGCAGCCGGGGCGCCAGCTCGGCGAACGTCTCGAGGTGCCGCTCGGCGCTGAAGCCGGCGGTCTCCCCCGACCCGGGGTCCAGGTTGAGCACGAGCATCCGTCGGGCGCGGGTCACCTCGAGGGCCTCGCGGACCTCGGGGACGAGCAGGTGGGTCATGACCGAGGTGAACCACGAGCCGGGGCCGAGGACGACCCAGTCGGCGCTGCGGATCGCCGCGACCGACTCGGGGTAGGCCGGGGGGGCCGCGGGGACGAGGCGCACGGCCTCGACGGTGCCGGGGGTCACCGCGACCTGGGCCTGGCCGCTGACGAGCTGCAGCGCGGTGGCGTCGGAGGGGTCGAGCCCGCTGACGTCGGCCTCGATGTCGAGGGGGACGGCGGCCATCGGCAGGACGCGGCCCTTGGCCCCGAGGAGCCGGCCGACGAGGTCGAGCCCGGCGACGGGGTCGTCGTGCAGCTCCCACAGCGCGACGATGAGGAGGTTGCCGAGGGCGTGCCCCCCGAGGGGTCCGTCACCCGCGAAGCGGTGCTGGAGGACGTCGCGCCAGGTGTGGCCCCACTCGCTCTCGCCGCAGAGGGCGGCCAGCGCCATCCGCAGGTCGCCGGGCGGCAGGACGCCGAACTCGTCGCGCAGCCGGCCGCTCGAGCCGCCGTCGTCGGCGACGGTGACGATCGCGGTGATCTCGTCGGTGACGTACCGCAGCGCGGTGAGGGTGGCCGCCAGGCCATGACCCCCGCCGAGCGCCGCGACGACGGGCCCGCTCACTCGCGGCCCAGGTCGCGGTGGACGATGAAGGTCGCGACGCGGTCGGTGGTGAGGCGGGCGGCGAGGGCCTGGGTCATCGCGACCGAGCGGTGCTTGCCGCCGGTGCAGCCGATGGCGACGGTGGCATAGCGGCGGCCCTCGCGGTGGTAGCCGTCGACGACCGGCTCGAGCATCGCGACGACGCGCTCGAGGAATTCGCCCGCGCCCTCCTGCCCCATGACCCAGTCGGCGACGGGCTGGTCGGCGCCGGTGAGCGCCTTGAGCTCGGGCACCCAGAACGGGTTGGGCAGGAAGCGCATGTCGAGGACGAAGTCGGCGTCGAGCGGGACGCCGTACTTGAACCCGAAGGACATGAGGGCGAGGCGGACGCTCGGGCCGCCCTCGACGCCGAGGAGGGGGGCGATCTTGCGGCCGAGCTGGTGGATGTTGAGGCCGGAGGTGTCGATGACCACCTGGGCCTCGGCCCGGAGGTCGCGCAGCATCTCGCGCTCGGCCTGGATGCCGTCGAGGAGGCGGCCGTCACCCTGGAGCGGGTGGGGGCGGCGGACGCTCTCGAACCGTCGGACGAGGGCCTCGTCGGTGGCGTCGAGGAAGATGAGGTGGGGTCGCCACCCGGCCTCGCGCAGCGCGGCCAGCCCCAGGCGCAGCTCGGAGCGGAAGGCGCGCGCCCGCACGTCGACGACCGCCGCGATCTTCAGGTCGGTGACCCCGGAGTCGCGCACCGTGCTGGCGAGCTCCGCCATCGGCGAGAGCAGCTGCGGGGGCAGGTTGTCGACGACGTACCAGCCGCGGTCCTCGATGACGTTCGCCGCGGTCGAGCGCCCGGCGCCGCTCAGGCCCGTGACGATGACGAAGTCGGTGTCGGCGGGGACGGGAAGCGGTGGGACGGGCGCCTCGTCGGCGTCGGGCGACGCGTCGGGCGACGCGTCGGGCGTGCCGTCAGGCGTCGGCCCGCCGGCGTCCGGCGTCGCGGTCGTCCCCTGCTCCACTGACACCTGGTGCTCCTTCGTCGTCGACCACCTCACCGGTGGCGAGGTTGACCGCGGGCGTGAGGTCGGCGGCCGAGCCCAACTCTGCCGCAACGACGGCTGCCAGCGCAGGCCCGATGCCCGGGACGTCGGCCAGCTCGTCGAGCGAGGCCGCCCGGATCCGCTTCACCGAGCCGAACCGCTTGAGCAGCGCCTTGCGCCGCTTCTCCCCCAGCCCCGGGATGCCGTCGAGCTGGCTGGCGGTCATCGCCTTGCTGCGGCGCTGGCGGTGGAAGGTGATGGCGAAGCGGTGCGCCTCGTCGCGCAGGCGCTGGAGGAGGTAGAGGCCCTCGCTCGTGCGGGGCAGCACGACCGGGTGCTCCACCCCCGGGAGCCAGACCTCCTCGAGGCGCTTGGCGAGCCCGACGACCTGGACGTCGACGACGCCGACGTCCTCGAGGGCGCGGGCCGCCGCGTTGACCTGGGGCAGGCCGCCGTCGACGACGACGAGGTTGGGGCGGTAGGCGAAGCGCGCCGGGCGGGCGCCGTCCTCGGGGGTCACGGGTCCGTCGTCGAGGTCGTGGCGGTCGTCGGCGGCGGCGCGGCCCTCGCGCTCGCGGACCTCGGCCTCCTCCTTCTGTCCACGCCGGAAGCGGCGGGTGAGGACCTCGTGCATCGCCGCGGTGTCGTCGGTGGTTCCGGTCTCGTCGCCGCGGACGATGAAGCGGCGGTACTCGGACTTGCGGGGCAGGCCGTCCTCGAAGACGACCATCGAGCCGACGACCTGGGTGCCCTGCACGTGGCTGATGTCGAAGCACTCGACGCGCAGCGGGGCGTCCTCGAGGTCGAGGAACTCCTGGAGCTGCTGCAGGGCCTGGCTGCGGGTCGTGAGGTCGCCGGCCCGGGCGACCTTGTGGCGGGCCAGGCTCTGCGAGGCGTTGCGCGCGACCGTCTCCATCAGGGTGCGCTTGTCGCCCCGCTGCGGGACCCGCAGGTCGACCCGGCTGCCCCGGATCCCGGAGAGCCACGCGGCGAGGGCGTCGGCGTCGTCGGGGAGGACCGGGACGAGGACCTCGCGCGGCACCGCCTCCCCGGTCTCACCCCCGTAGACCTGCTGGACGAGGTGCTCGACGACCTCGGGGGTCGTCTCGGCGTCGCGTTCGGCGACCCAGCCGCGCTGGCCCCGGACGCGCCCCCCTCGGACGTGGAAGAGCTGGACGGCGACCTCGAGCTCGTCCTCGGCGAGGGCGAAGACGTCGGCGTCGGTGGCGTCGGGCAGGACGACGGCCGACTTCTCGAGGACCTTCTCGAGGGCGCCGATGTCGTCGCGCAGGCGGGCGGCGCGCTCGTAGTCGAGCTCGGCCGCGGCCTCCTTCATCTCCTTGGTCAGGCGGCCGAGGAAGCGCCCGGTCTCCCCCGCCATGAAGTCGCAGAAGTCCTCGGCGATGCGGCGGTGGGCGTCGGCGTCGACCCGCCCGACGCACGGGGCGCTGCACTTGTCGATGTAGCCGAGCAGGCAGGGTCGGCCCACCTGGCTCGCGCGCGTGAAGACGCCGGCGGAGCAGGTGCGGACCGGGAAGACGCGCAGCGCGAGGTCGAGGGTCTCGCGGATGGCCCACGCGTGGGCATAGGGCCCGAAGTAGCGGGTGCCCTTCTTCTTCGCGCCGCGCATGACCTGCGCGCGCGGGAACTCCTCGCCGAGGGTGACCGCGAGGTAGGGGTAGGACTTGTCGTCGCGGTAGCGGACGTTGAAGCGCGGGTCGAACTCCTTGATCCAGCTGTACTCGAGCTGGAGGGCCTCGACCTCGGTGGAGACGACGGTCCACTCGACGCTGGCGCCGGTGCGCACCATGGTGGCCGTGCGGTGGTGGAGGGCCGAGAGGTCCTGGAAGTACGAGGACAGCCGCGGGCGCAGGCTCTTGGCCTTGCCGACGTAGATGACGCGGCCGTCCTTGTCGCGGAACCGGTAGACCCCCGGCTCGGTCGGGATCTCCCCGGGCCGAGGACGGTACGACGACGGGTCAGCCACGCCCTCAACCCTACGACCGCCACCCGACACCTCCACCCGCGCACCCGCCTCCCCTCCGGCCCGGCGCTTTTCGGGGTTCCCCGGAAATCCGGTCCTCTCCACCGGAAGGCTCCTCGTGGAATGAGCGGGTTTCCCGTGGAGAGTGTTGCCGACGGCGCCAGGCGTCTCAGGACGTCGCGAACTGGAGAGCCAGGTCCCGGGCGACGGCCGCCCGCACGGCCGCGAGCACCGCCCTCGGGGACTCGAGGTCGGCCCAGGTGAACCTCAGGACGATGTAGCCCAGGGCGCGCAAACGGTCCTCGCGGCGCTTCTCCCTCATCAGCGCCTCTGCGCCGCCCTCGCGGTACTTCACGGCTCCGTCGAACTCGATCAGGACCCGGGTCCCCCGCACCCCGAGGTCGGCCCGGGCCACCACCGAGTCCCCGTCGCGCACGACGACCTGGCTGACGACGTCGATCCCGAACGAGGCGAGCATGAAGCGCAGCCGGCTCTCGCCGGGGCTCTCGGACTTCGCGTCGGCGAAGGAGAGCAGTGCCCGGGCCCGCTGGCACCGAGGATGTCCCCGACGGGCCTCGACCTCCTCGGTGAGGTCGTCATGCGCCACGAGCCGTCGGGCCAGCGCGGCGTCGGCCGACACCACGGCGGAGGGGGCGCCGTGATCGATGGCCAGCTGGACGAGCGCCGTGGCCAAGGGCTCACACGGGCCGATGTCCGATGACGCCCACGAGGTCGGCGTCTCCAGGGGACGGATCACGGCGCCAGATCGTCGCACCTGGCTGGCGACTCGGCGGAGGAGGAGCACCTCGCCGAGTGGGACGTTCCACACCGGAAGGCCGTGGGCCACGACTGACGACCGACCCGACAGCACGCCATCGGGATACAGGAGAAGGAGTCCTCGACAGAGCTCACGATGGCGATCCTCGGACCTCACCGGAGCTGGACCGCAGGCGTAGAGGCCCCGGGCCAGGTGGCGTACGGCTCCCGAGGCGACACCCCGGCGCAGCTCCCTCTCACCGATCCCACGGCTCGCAGCGAAGGATGTGGTGAACAGGTCGTCGACGCGCTCGCGCCACAGGTCGGTCGTGTCCATCTGCACAGGGTGTCCACCCGGGTCAGGTCATGAACGAGAAGGTCCGATCCTGTGGACGACCGCCGCGGCCACGCCACCCTGTGGACGACCAGACGCCGAGGGGCCTGTCCGGCCCGCCGACCACCGGCCCCCCACGAGAAACCGGCCCTTCCCAAGGGAAGGCTTCCCCTGGAGAGAGCCGGTTCTCCGGGGAACCCCGAAATCCGCCCGACGCCCGACCCCGAGGCCCGAGGGTGGGGGGCGGGGCGGGGTGGGTCAGTCAGGTGATGGTGATGCCGTCGGCTCCGACGGAGACGGACTTGGCCTCGAGGCCGCTCGTGGCGGGGCCCTGCTTGACCTCGCCGGTCGCGGCGTCGAACTGGCTGCCGTGGCAGGGGCAGGTGATGACGTTGTCCTTGACGCTGCCGACCGAGCAGCCCTGGTGGGGGCACGTGGCCGAGAAGGCCTTGAAGTCACCCGAGGTCGGCTGCGTCACCACGACCTTCATCGACTCGAACACCTTCCCCCCGCCCACGGGGATCTCCGCGGCCTTGACGAGGTCGCCCGCCGCCGACCCCGCTGCCGAGGCGGCCGACGAGGCCGCTCCCTTCGCCGCGTCCTCGGCCGCACCGCACGCGGTCAGCCCCGCGGTGCCCGCGACGGCGGCCCCGGCCACGACGAAGGACTGTCGTCGGGACACGCATCCGCACGTGGGCACCGCGCCCTCGGCTCCGGTCTCCGTGGTCGTGCTGGCCCCGGTGGTCCCGGTCATCTGGTCGCTGCTCATCGTCGTCCTGTCGGGTCGTCGGTGCCGGCGGAGCGGCCTGTGTCGGTGGTGTCGCCGACCACTGCGTCAGCGAACGACGTCCCGCCCATGGTTCCCGAGACGACGGAATCCGCGGCGTCCGCGCAGGTCACCGTGAGGTAACAACTCGGCCGCACTCTGCCCGGGATGCTGGGCCACCTGTGGCGGCTGTGGTTACAGTGCGCTTGCTCGCCACACCCGCGGGCTCGAGCACACCCGCTCACTTTTCTGTAACAACTCAGGAGGAAACGTGCCTCAGCGTTCCGTGGTTGCCGCTGGCGCCTCGCTGCTCGTCGCATCGCTTGCCCTGTCCGCGTGCGGTACGCGCGGCGGCAGCGAGGACGACGCCACTGGCGGTGCCAGTGAGAACAAGGTCGCCAAGATCGGCGTCATCGCCCCGCTGTCCGGCGACCTCGCCGCTCTCGGCAAGGGCATCGAGCACTCGGTCGACCTCGCCATCAAGCAGGCCAACGAGTCCAAGGCGATCCCGGGCTGGACCCTCGAGCTCGCTGCCGAGGACGACCAGGCCACCCCCGATGTCGGCAAGAACGCCGCCACCAAGCTCGCGTCCGACAAGGACGTCGTCGGTGTCGTCGGCACGCTGAACTCCAGCGTCGCGCAGCCGGTCCAGCCGGTCCTCGCGGCGGCGAACATCGTCCAGGTCTCCCCGGCGAACACCAACCCGGCCCTCACCCAGGGCGCCGACTTCGCCACCGCGCCCAAGCGCACCTACCCGACCTACTTCCGTACCTGCACGACCGACTCGATCCAGGGCCCCTTCGCGGCGCGCTACCTGTTCGACAAGGCCGGCATCAAGGAGGTCGCGACCGTCCACGACAAGAAGACCTACGGTCAGGGCCTCGTCGCGGCGTTCTCCGCGGAGTTCGAGAAGCTCGGTGGCAAGATCGTCGCCGCCGAGACGATCAACCCCGACGACGACAAGTACGACGCCGTCGTCACCAAGATCAAGCCCTCGAACCCGAAGGCCGTGTACTACGGCG
Organism: uncultured Actinomycetota bacterium; assembly: GCA_963834225.1. Lineage (GTDB taxonomy): Bacteria > Actinomycetota > Actinomycetes > Actinomycetales > Dermatophilaceae > Oryzobacter. The sequence continues at coordinate 277,493 of CAWIAT010000009.1, forward strand.
GCGAGTTCCCGCAGGCCGGTCCGTTCTCCCAGCAGATGAAGGCCGCCGGCCTCAACGTCCCGCTCATGGGTGGCGACGGCATCTACTCGGGTGAGTACACCAAGCTCGCCGGTGCCACCGCCGACGGTGACCTCGCGACCGCCATCGGTGCCCCCACCGACACCCTGGAGTCGGCGAAGTCCTTCGTCGACGCCTACGCCAAGGCGAGCTACCCCGAGCCGTACGAGGCCTACGGTGCCTACGCGTACGACGCGGCCAACTCCATCATCAACGCCCTCAAGGTCTCCCTCAAGGACGCCGCGTCGGCCGACGCCGCCCGCCAGGCGACCGTCCAGGCGATGAGCTCGGTCTCGTTCGAGGGCGTCACCGGCACGGTGTCCTTCGACGAGTACGGCGACACCACCTCCCGCGTCCTCACCGTCTACGGGGTCAAGGGTGGCGCGTGGGCGCCGGTCAGCACCGAGGAGTTCAAGTAAACCCAGGCGTCCTGACGGCTCGTCCGTGACGCACTGACACGACAGCGGGGGTGGTCCCTCAGCGGACCACCCCCGCTGTTCGCGTCCCGGCACGGGCCGAGCCGAGCAACCTTCACCGCCTCTCGCGTGGTTGCAGACACCACGGGCCCCGCGCCACTACGCTCCCCCCAGTTCATCCCCACACACAGGAGGTCGCGGTGGATGCCTTCGCCCAGCAGCTCGTCAACGGGCTGACCCTGGGATCGCTCTATGCCCTGATCGCCGTCGGCTACACGGTCGTCTACGGCATCGTCCAGCTGATCAACTTCGCCCACGGCGAGATCTTCATGATCGGCGCGTTCGGTGCCCTGTCGACGTGGCTCCTCTTCTTCGAGGGCGAGACCGCGGTCTGGACGCTGCCGATCATGATCATCGGTGCCATCGCGGCATCGGTGACCACGGCCGTCCTCATGGAGCGCATCGCCTACCGCCCGCTGCGCCACGCGCCACGGCTCGCACCGCTCATCACCGCCATCGGCATCTCCGTGTTCCTCCAGGAGCTCGTGCGCCTGTTCTACGGCCGCGTCCCCTTCGCGGACTTCCCGGACGCCAAGCAGCGCGTCCCCTTCCCGCAGATCGAGCTCGTCACCGGGCCGGCCTTCCAGCTGGGGAACATCACGATCCAGCGCTCGGCGCTGTTCACCATCGGCTCGCTCGTCGTCTGCGCCGCCGGCCTCTGGTTCTTCGTCAACCGCACCCGCACGGGTCGGGGGATGCAGGCCGTGAGCCAGGACCCGGACACCGCCCGCCTCATGGGCATCAACGTCGACCGGATCATCGTCATCGCGTTCGTCGTCGGCGCCACCCTGGCCGCCATCGCCGGTGTCGCGCAGGGCCTGCAGGTCACCAACATCAACTTCAAGATGGGCTTCCTCGCCGGCCTCAAGGCCTTCACCGCGGCGGTCCTCGGCGGCATCGGCAACGTGTGGGGCGCCGTGGTCGGCGGCCTCACCCTCGGCATCGTCGAGGCCATGGCCGTGCAGTTCATCCCGGGCACCTTCGGCGGTTCCTCCTGGAAGGACGTCTGGGCGTTCGCCCTCCTCATCCTGGTCCTGGTCTTCCGACCGCAGGGCCTCCTCGGCGCGAAGGTGGTGGACCGGGCATGAGCCGGCTCTCGTTCCCCGACGCGGTGCGCGAGACGCACGGGGCCAAGGCCCCGTTCCTCGCCATCGGCGGCGGTGCCCTCCTCATCCTCAGCGGGTTGCTGTCGTGGTCGTACGACGACCGCATCCTCGACGACGTGTCGGTGCGGTTCTTCCCGCTCGGCATCCAGATCTACGCGATCCTCCTCGGCGTGGTCGCCGTCGCCCTCGGCGTCCTGCTCCTGCGCCGCCCGGCCTGGCTCAGCCCGGCCCGCGGGCTGCGCATCCTCGGCGTCGGCAGCCTCGTCTTCGTCCTCGGGGCGCTGTTCGCCATCGCCATCCAGGCCGACGGGCTCGTCAACGCCAACGAGGGCGGCTGGATCGCCCTCGTCGGTGCGCTCCTCGTCGCCGTCTCCGGCCGCCTCTCCCCCGAGGTCGACCTCGACGTGCGGGCCTGGCCGCGGTTGAGCAGCACGCTGGAGATCCTCGTCATCGTCGTGATGATGGCCATCGTCCTGTTCACCACGGCCTACACGCTCGCCATCGAGGACGGCGCCACCTTCGGCCTGTTCCTCGTCGCGCTGCTCTCGCTCGCGGGAGGGGCCGTCGGCAGCGGCTTCGGCGGCTACCTCGGGTTCATCGGGGCGAACAACCGGCGACCGCTGCTCCTCGCGGCGTTCGTCGTCGCGTTCCTCTTCCCGTTCACCCAGGACGGCTCCGACGCCAACATGTCGATCGCCACGCAGATCCTCATCTTCGCGGCGACCGCCCTCGGCCTGAACATCGTCGTCGGCCTCGCCGGCCTGCTCGACCTCGGCTACATCGCCTTCCTCGGGACCGGCGCCTACGTCGGGGCGATGCTCTCGACGTCGGCGTTCGCGACCATCGACGTCAAGCCGCCGTTCATCGTCGTCATGCTCATCGGCATGGTGGTGGCCTCCACGTTCGGCCTCGTCATCGGCACACCGACGCTGCGGGTGTCGGGCGACTACCTCGCCATCGTCACCCTGGGCTTCGGTGAGATCTTCCGCCTGGCGATGTTCAACCTCGACGGCACCAACGGGCCGCTGCTCACCAACGGCCCGAACGGGATCCCCGCGATCCCCGACCTGAACTTCTTCGGGTTCGACTTCGGCCAGGTGCACACGCTGGCGGGGATCCCGCTGGGCCGGTTCAGCAACTACTACTTCCTGCTGCTCGTGCTCATCGCCCTCGTCATGCTCGTGTTCACCCGGCTCAACGACAGCCGGATCGGGCGCGGCTGGGTGGCCATCCGCGAGGACGAGCGCGCGGCCGAGGCCATGGGCGTCAACGTCTTCGGCCTCAAGCTGCTCGCCTTCGCCGTCGGCGCGGCCCTCGCGGGTCTCGCCGGCACGATCAAGGCGCACCAGGACAGCTCGGTCAGTCCCGACCAGTACATCTTCCTGGAGTCGGCGTTCCTCCTCGCGGCCGTCGTCCTCGGCGGCATGGGGACGGTGGTCGGCGTCCTCGTCGGTGCCACCATCCTCAAGCTCCTCCCCGAGAAGCTGCGTGAGGTCAACGACTACCGGCTCCTCGTCTTCGGCCTGCTCCTCGTCGTCATGATGCGCTTCCGCCCGGAGGGCCTCATCGCGAACAAGCGGCGCCAGCTGGAGTTCCACGAGGACGACGAAGAGCTCAGTGAGATCGTCCAGTCCCAGCACCTGCAGGAGGCGAAGTGACCACCGTCACCGATACCGAGGCCCCCGGCCACCACGTCGGCGAGAAGGTCGTCCTCGAGGCGTCCGGCGTCACCATGCGCTTCGGCGGCCTCACCGCCGTCGACAGCGTGTCGATGCAGGTCCACGAGGGCGAGATCGTCGGCCTCATCGGGCCGAACGGCGCGGGCAAGACGACGTTCTTCAACTGCCTCACCGGGATGTACATCCCCACCGAGGGGCGGGTGACCCTCAACGGGGAGACGCTGCCGCCGAAGCCGCTGAAGGTCGTGCGCGCCGGGATGGCTCGCACGTTCCAGAACATCCGGCTCTTCGGCAACATGACCGCGCTCGAGAACGTCATGGTGGGCCGGTACTGCCGCACCTCCTCGATGGCGCTCACCTCCATCCTGCGCGGGCCGAAGTTCCGCAAGGAGGAGGCGGCGACGCGCGAGCGGGCCCAGGAGCTGCTCGACTACGTCGGGCTCGGCAAGTCCACCGAGATCCTCGCGCGCAACCTGCCCTACGGCGACCAGCGCCGGCTCGAGATCGCGCGGGCGCTGGCCACCGACCCGCAGGTGCTCCTCCTCGACGAGCCGACCGCGGGGATGAACCCCAAGGAGACCGAGGCGACGATGCACCTGATCAAGAAGATCAGGGCCAGCGGCCTCGCCGTCGTCGTCATCGAGCACGACATGCGGTTCATCTTCAACCTCTGCGACCGGGTGCTCTGCCTCGTGCGCGGGTCCCTCCTCGTCGAGGGCACCCCGGGCGAGGTGCAGTCCGACCACCGGGTCATCGAGGCCTACATCGGTGGCGACGACGCCGACGAGGAGGAGGAGGGCGCATGACCGCGATGCTGGAGGTCAAGAACCTCGAGGTGGCCTACGGCAAGATCAAGGCCGTCAAGGGCATCAGCTTCGACGTCGACGAGGGCGAGGTCGTCACGCTCATCGGCACCAACGGTGCGGGCAAGACGACGACCCTGCGCACCATCTCCGGGCTGCTGCGCCCCACGTCGGGCTCGGTGACCTTCATGGGCAAGGACCTCACCACGGTGGCGGCCCACGACATCGTGCAGCTCGGGCTCGCCCACTCCCCCGAGGGTCGGCGGATCTTCCCCCGCCTCACGGTCGAGGACAACCTCAACCTCGGCGCGTTCGCCCGCAGGGACAAGGAGATCGCCAGCGACCTCGAAGCGGCCTTCGACCTCTTCCCGATCCTCCGCGAGCGTCGGTCCCAGCCCGCCGGCACGTTCTCCGGCGGCGAGCAGCAGATGCTCGCCATGGGTCGGGCGATGATGAGCCGCCCCAAGCTGCTCATGCTCGACGAGCCGTCGATGGGCCTGTCCCCGCTCATGATGAAGAAGATCATGTCGACCGTGACCACGCTGCAGCAGCAGGGCACGACGATCCTCCTCGTCGAGCAGAACGCCCAGGCGGCGCTCAAGCGCGCCACGAAGGGCTACGTCCTCGAGGTGGGCAAGATCGTCCTGGCCGGCACGGGCAAGGAGCTCATGGCCAGCGAGGACGTCCGCAAGGCCTACCTCGGCGAGGACTGAGTCGAGACGCACGGCGGGCCGGGTGACCACGAGGTCACCCGGCCCGTCGTCGTTCCCGGGTCAGGACGCCCGACGCGTGGGTGACTTCTTCGCCGCGGTCCTGGCGGGCGCCTTCTTGCGCGCCGAGGCCGGCTTGCGGTCGACGGTGCGGGCCGTGCGGGCGAGGATCGGCGCGAGGAAGCGCCCGGTGTGCGAGTGCTCCATCGCGGCGACCTCCTCGGGCGTGCCCTCGGCGATGACCAGGCCACCACCGCTGCCGCCCTCGGGACCGAGGTCGACGACCCAGTCGGCACTCTTGATGACGTCGAGGTTGTGCTCGATGACGATGACGGTGTTGCCCTTGTCGACCAGGCCCTGGAGCACCTTGAGCAGCTTGCGGATGTCCTCGAAGTGCAAGCCGGTCGTCGGCTCGTCGAGGACGTAGATGGTCCGCCCGGTGCTGCGCTTCTGGAGCTCGGAGGCGAGCTTGACGCGCTGCGCCTCGCCACCGGAGAGGGTGGGCGCGGGCTGGCCGAGCCGGACGTAGCCGAGGCCGACCTCGTTGAGCGTGCGCATGTGCCGCGAGATCGCGGGGACGGCGGCGAAGAAGTCGGCGGCCTCCTCGATCGGCATGTCGAGGACGTCGGCGACCGTCTTGCCCTTGAAGTGCACCTCGAGCGTCTCGCGGTTGTACCGAGCGCCGTGGCAGACCTCGCACGGGACGTAGACGTCGGGGAGGAAGTTCATCTCGATCTTGATGGTGCCGTCGCCCGAGCACGCCTCGCAGCGGCCGCCCTTGACGTTGAACGAGAAGCGGCCCGGCTGGTAGCCGCGGACCTTCGCCTCGGTCGTCGTGGCGAACAGCTTGCGGACGTGGTCGAAGACGCCGGTGTAGGTGGCCGCGTTCGACCGCGGCGTGCGCCCGATGGGGCTCTGGTCGACGTGGACGACCTTGTCGAGGTGCTCGAGACCGGTGACCGTCTTGTGCCGCCCGGGCACGTGGCGGGCGCCGTTGAGCTTGTTCGCCAGGACGTTGTAGAGGATGTCGTTGACGAGGGTCGACTTGCCGGACCCGGACACGCCGGTGACGGCGACGAGGTTGCCGAGCGGGAGCGAGACCGAGACGTTGTCGAGGTTGTGCTCCTTGGCCCCCACGACCGTGACCTGGCGGCCCTTCTCCTGCGGGCGCCGGACCTCGGGGACCGCGATCTCGCGACGGCCGGACAGGTACATCCCGGTGAGCGAGTCGGGGTGCTCGAGGAGTCCCTGGACGGTGCCGGAGTGGACGACCTGTCCGCCGTGCTCCCCCGCCCCCGGGCCGATGTCGACGACCCAGTCGGCGGTGGCGATCGTGTCCTCGTCGTGCTCGACGACGATGAGCGTGTTGCCGAGGTCGCGCAGCCGGGTGAGCGTCTCGATGAGGCGGTGGTTGTCGCGCTGGTGCAGGCCGATGCTCGGCTCGTCGAGGACGTAGAGGACGCCGACGAGGCCGGACCCGATCTGGGTCGCGAGCCGGATCCGCTGGGCCTCCCCACCGGACAGCGTGCCGGCCGGTCGGGACAGGCTGAGGTAGTCGAGTCCGACGTCGAGGAGGAACCCCAGCCGGGCGTTGATCTCCTTGATGACGCGCTCGGCGATCTGGCGCTCGCGCTCGGTGAAGTCGACGGTGTCGAGGAAGTGGGCGGCCTCACCGATGGCGAGGCGGCTCACGTCGGCGATGGACCGGCCGCCGATGGTCACCGACAGCGACTCGGGCTTCAGGCGGGCCCCCTGGCACACGGGGCAGGGCACCTCGCGCATGTAACCCTCGTAGCGCTCCCGGCTCCACTCGGAGTCGGTCTCGCCGTGGCGGCGCTTGACGAACGGCACGGCGCCCTCGAACCCGGTGGAGTAGGAGCGCTCGCGCCCGAACCGGTTCTTGTAGCGGACGTGGACCTTGTGGTTCTTGCCGTGGAGCAGGGCGTCGCGGGCCCGCTGCGGCAGGGCGCGCCACGGCACGTCCATCGAGAACTTGAGGTCGTCGGCGAGGGCCGCCATGACCCGCTGGAAGTAGTCGGCGGCGCCCGACGCGGTGGCCCAGGGGGCGATGGCGCCCTCGGCGAGGGTGAGGTCGTCGTCGGGGACGATGAGCTCGGCGTCGACCTCGAGCTCGGTGCCGATGCCGGTGCACTCGGGGCAGGCGCCGAACGGGCTGTTGAACGAGAAGGAGCGGGGCTCGACCTCGTCCATCGACAGGGGGTGGTCGTTGGGGCAGGCCATCTTCTCGGAGAAGCGCCGCTCGCGGTCGGGGTCGCCCTCCTCGAGGTCGACGAACTCGACGACGAGCACCCCGCCGGCCAGGCCGAGGGCGGTCTCGACCGAGTCGGTGAGGCGACGCTTCGCCGAGCTCTCGGAGCCCTTGGCCACGAGGCGGTCGACGACGACGTCGATCGTGTGCTTGACCTGCTTCTCGAGCTTCGGCGGGTCGGTGAGGGTCACGACCTCGCCGTCGACCCGGGCCCGGGAGAAGCCCTTGGACTGGAGCTCGGCGAAGAGGTCGACGTACTCGCCCTTGCGCGCCCGGACCACCGGCGCGAGGACCTGGAAGCGGGTCTTCTCGGGGAGCTCGAGGAGCCGGTCGACGATCTGCTGCGGCGTCTGGCGCCCCACGGGCTCCCCGCAGACCGGGCAGTGCGGGCGGCCGGCCCGGGCGAAGAGGAGGCGCAGGTAGTCGTAGACCTCGGTGATGGTGCCGACCGTGGACCGGGGGTTGCGGTTGGTCGACTTCTGGTCGATGGAGACCGCCGGCGACAGCCCCTCGATGAAGTCGACGTCGGGCTTGTCCATCTGGCCGAGGAACTGCCGGGCGTAGGCCGACAGCGACTCGACGTAGCGCCGCTGGCCCTCGGCGAAGATCGTGTCGAACGCCAGGCTCGACTTCCCCGACCCGGACAGGCCGGTGAACACGACGAGGGCGTCGCGGGGGATCTCGATGCTGATGTCCTTGAGGTTGTGCTCGCGGGCACCACGGACGACGAGGTGGTCATGACTCACGGTCCCCAGCCTAGGTGGGCGCACCGACAGACCCCCTATCGGCGGTTGTCGAGGGTTGCACCGCAGCGGGGCGCCGGTGGGTCCGGGGACCCGGCGCGGCTAGCGTGACGTGCGTGAGCACCCCCATCGCCGAGTACGCCCTCCTCGGGGACACCGAGCGGGCCGCCCTCGTCAGCCGGGCCGGCTCGGTCGACTGGCTCTGCCTCCCCCGGTTCGACGCCCCCGCCTGCTTCGCCGCCCTGCTCGGGACCGCCGACCACGGCCGGTGGCTGCTCGGCCCCGCGGGGGAGGCGACCTCCACCCGGTCCTACCGCGGCGACAGCTTCGTCCTCGACACCGAGCACGCCACCGCGACCGGACGGGTGCGCGTCACCGACCTCATGCCGCTCGGTGACGGCCGCGCGGACCTCCTGCGGGTCGTCGAGGGCCTCGAGGGCGAGGTCGAGATGGTGCACGAGTGGGTCGTGCGGACGGGGTACGGCAAGGTCGTGCCGTGGGTCTCGCGCTCCCGTGACGACCGGGGCGAGCAGGTGATCCGGGCCGTCGCCGGGCCGGACATGCTCGTCCTGCGCGGGACTCGCCTGCCCCGGCCCGACGACCACCACCACCGCGACCGGTTCACCGTGCGCGCCGGGGAGCGCCTGGAGTTCTCGACGACCTGGGTCCCCTCCTGGGCGCCGGTCCCCCATCGCCTCGACGTGGCGGAGCGGGTGGAGCACACCGTCGCCACCTTCGAGCAGTGGTCGGGTCACTGCGACTACGACGGTCCGTGGTCCGACGCGGTGCACCGCTCGCTGCTCGTCCTGCGCTGCCTCACCGACGAGCTGCGCGGCGGGATCGTCGCCGCCCCCACGACGAGCCTTCCGGAGGACGTCGGCGGGGAGCGCAACTGGGACTACCGCTACTGCTGGCTGCGCGACGCCTCGCTCACCCTGGAGGCGCTCCTCTCGTGCGGCTACGTCGAGGAGACGCGGCTGTGGCGGGACTGGCTCGTCCGCGCGGTCGCCGGTGACCCCGCCGACCTCCAGATCATGTACGCGGTCGACGGCGGCCGCGAGCTGCCCGAGCGCGAGCTCGACCACCTCCCGGGATACGCCGGCTCGCTCCCCGTGCGGGTGGGCAACGGAGCGGTCGGCCAGCGGCAGGCCGACGTCCTCGGCGAGGTGATGATCGCCCTCGAGGACGCCCGCCGGCTCGGGGTCGAGGAGTCCTCGCAGACGTGGGCCGTCCAGCGCGCCCTCGTCGAGGACCTCGCCGAGCACTGGGACGAGCCCGACCACGGCCTGTGGGAGATCCGGGGTCCGAGCCGTCGCTTCACCCACTCGCGCATCATGGTGTGGGCGGCCTTCGACCGCGCCGTGCGGGCCGTCGAGGAGGGCGGGCACGAGGGTCCGGTGGAGCGGTGGCGCGAGCTGCGCGACCGCGTGCACGCCGAGGTGCTCGAGAAGGGTGTCGACCACGAGCGCGGCTGCTTCGTCCAGCACGAGGACACCACCGAGGTCGACGCGGCCCTCCTCCTCGCCCCGACCGTCGGCTTCCTCCCACCCGACCACCCCCTGGTCCACGGGACGATCCGCGCCGTCGAGGAGGACCTGCTGCGCGACGGGTTCGTGCTGCGCTACCGCACGGAATCCGGTGTCGACGGCCTCGACGGCGACGAGAACCCCTTCCTCGCCTGCTCGTGGTGGCTGGCGGAGGCGTACGCGCGCTGCGGGCGGGTCGACGACGCGACCGCCCTCATGGACCGGCTGGTCGGCCTCACCAACGACCTCGGCCTCGTCTCCGAGGAGTACGACCCCGCGACGGGTGAGCTCCTCGGCAACTTCCCGCAGGCGTTCTCGCACCTCTCCCTCATCCGGGCGGCGGTCGCCATCAGGGAGGCCCGCGCGCTCGTGGCGGAGGCCGGCCGGGGGTAGCGTCGCCGCCATGGACGCCCGCGCCCCCGAGATCCTGACCCTCGTCGACCGCCACACCGCGCTCCTCCTCGAGACCGCCCGCGGGCTCGAGGACACGGCACGACCCAGCCTGTGCGAGGGCTGGACCCGTGGCCACGTCCTCGCGCACGTCGCCCGCAACGCGGACGCCCTGGTCCGGCTCGTCCGCGCCGTGGTCGACGGCTCCGGCGAGACGATGTACGACAGCCGCCCGAAGCGCGACGCCGACATCGATGCCGGTGCCTCCCTGTCCCGCGACGAGCTCGTCACCGACGTCGAGGCCACCGCCGAGGCCCTGGTGCCCCAGCTCGCCCGCCTGGGCCCCGAGCACGACGACCACCCGCTCGAGCGCACGCCCGGTGAGCTGCGGGGCACCGGCGCCGACATCGTCCTGATGCGGCTGCGCGAGCTCACGTGGCACCACGTCGACCTCGACGCGGGGTTCGGCTTCGCCGACCTCGAGCCCGAGCTCGTCACCCTCTTCCTCGAGGAGGAGGTCGAGCGGGTCCGCGGGGCGCAGGACGTCCCCGACGTCACGCTGCGCTCCACCGAGGGCGACGAGTGGACCCTCGGGCTGGGGACCACCGAGGTGTCGGGTGAGCGCGCGGCCCTCCTCGGCTGGCTCGCGCGCGGCCTCACCACGGGCGTCACGGGCGACCCCCTCCCCCAGCTCCCTGCCGGCCGGTGACGGACATGGCCTACACGGGATCGGTGGCTCCCGGCGGAGCGACGGACGTGCGCGAGCTCGGGCGGGCGAGCATCCGCAAGATGGCGGTGTCGCAGATGCACAACAACGTCTACCTCGTGACGTGCACGACGACGGGTGAGCAGCTCCTCGTCGACGCGGCCGACGACGCCGGCCGCTGCCTCGCCCTCGTCGCCGAGGGCACCGGGCGCCTCGACCACCTCGTGACCACGCACCAGCACTGGGACCACGTGCGCGCCCTCGAGGCCGTCGCGGCCGCCACGGGTGCCACCACCTACGCCGGCGCCGACGACGCCGACGCCCTCCCCCTCGCCCCCGACGTCCGGCTGGCCCACGGCGACGTCGTCACGGTCGGGGAGCTCGAGCTCGACGTCATCCACCTGCGCGGCCACACGCCGGGATCGGTCGCCCTGTCGTGGAGCGACCCCGACGGCGGGACCCACCTCTTCACCGGCGACAGCCTCTTCCCGGGCGGCGTCGGCAACACGAGGAACGAGGGGCAGAGCTTCACGTCGCTGTACCGGGACGTCACCGAGCGGGTCTTCGCCACCCATGACGACGACACGTGGTTCTACCCGGGCCACGGCGACGACTCGACGATCGGGGCGCAGCGTCCCCACCTCGAGGAGTGGCGCGAGCGCGGCTGGTGAGGGTGCCCTCGACCCGTCTCTGCGGTCCGTCGGCACCGCTGGCTAGCCTGACCCGGTGACGAACGCCGCCGACCGGGTCCCCGCGCCCGTCCTCGTCCTCGCCGGCATCGTCTCGGTGCAGTTCGGCGGGGCGCTCGCCGCGACCCTCGTTCCCGTCATCGGCGCCGGCGGGTCGGTCGTCATGCGGCTGATCTTCGCGACGCTGCTCCTCCTCGCGCTCGTCCGGCCCCGCTGGCGCGGCCACTCGCGGCGGGCCTGGCTCACCGTCATCGCGTTCGGCGTCGCGCTCGGTCTGATGAACTTCACCTTCTACGCTTCACTGGCGCACCTGCCCATCGGCGTCGCCGTCACGATCGAGTTCATCGGGCCGCTCACCCTCGCCGCGGCGCTGTCGCGACGGCTCCTCGACGTCGTCGCCGTCGCCGCGGCGGCCGGTGGCGTCGTCCTCATCTCCGAGGCGCTCCACGTGCCCCTGGCCGAGCTGCCGTGGACCGGCATCGGCCTGGCATTGGCCGCGGGCGCGTTCTGGGCCGCCTACATCGTGCTGTCCGGGCGGACCGGGGCCGAGTTCCCCCAGCTCGAGGGACTGGCGCTCGCGATGGTCGTCGCGACGGTCGTGACGCTGCCCCTCGGCATCGGCAGCATCCCGCAGTGGGACGCCGGGACCCTGGTCAAGGGGCTCGGCATCGCGGTGCTGTCGTCGGTGCTGCCCTACAGCCTCGAGCTGCTCGCGCTGCGCCGGCTGACCGCGAAGGTCTTCGGCATCCTGCTCAGCCTCGAGCCGGCGGCCGCCGCCCTCGCGGGGCTCATCGTCCTCGGCCAGGTGCTGCGCCCGACGCAGCTCGCCGGGATGGCGCTCGTCGTGGGGGCCTCGGCCCTCGTCCTCGGCCTGGGTGCCCGCAAGGACCCCGCTGAGGCCGCGTCGACCTGAGGCCGGCGGCCCCGGTCAGGAGTCCTGGTGGTCGTGACCCGTGGGGTCGGGCAGGTCCATGGCGGCGTCGGGGTCGCGCTTGGTCTTCCACAGCGAGGCGATCGTCGTGACCCCGAGGATGACGACGATGGCCCCGAGCGAGACGACGATCGGGATCTCCGGGACCGGGACGTTCTCGCCACCGTTGATGAAGGGCAGCTCGTTCTCGTGCAGCGCGTGGAGCAGCAGCTTGACGCCGATGAAGGCGAGCAGCACGGCCAGGCCGATGCTGAGGTAGACGAGCTTCTGGAGCAGGCCACCGAGGAGGAAGTACAGCTGCCGCAGCCCCATGAGCGCGAACAGGTTCGCGACGAGGACGATGTACGGCTCGCGGGTGAGCCCGTAGATCGCGGGGATCGAGTCGAGGGCGAAGAGCAGGTCGGTGGTGCCCAGCGCGACGATGACGAAGAAGAGCGGGGTCGCCAGGCGCTTGCCGTTCTCCGCGGTGAACAGCTTGGTGCCGACGTAGTCCTTGGTGGCCGGGAAGCGCGCCTCGACCGCCTTCATGAAGGCGTTCTCCTCGTACTCCTCGTCGTCGCTCTCGCCCTCGCGGGCGAGCTTGACGGCGGTGTAGATGAGGAACGCGCCGAAGATGTAGAACACCCAGCTGAAGTTGTTGATCGCCGTGGCGCCGAGCCAGATGAACAGGCCGCGCAGCACGATCGCGATGATGATGCCGACCATGAGGGCGAACTGCTGGAGCTTCTCGGGCACGGCGAACTTCGCCATGATGAGCAGGAAGATGAAGAGGTTGTCGACCGACAGCGAGTACTCGGTGAGCCAGCCCGCGAAGTACTCGCCGGCCAGCTGCCCCCCGGCGAAGGCCCACATGCCGAGGCCGAACAGGATCGCCGCGCCGACGTAGACGCCGAGGGCGAGACCGGTCTCACGGTTCGAGGGGCGGTGCGGGTTGCGCGCGATCCACACGACGTCGAACGCGAGGACGGCCACGGCGACGCCGATGGTCGCCCACCACACCCAGCCCGGGAGGTCGAGCGTGGGGGTCGCGGCAGGAATCATCGTGGGGAACACCGCGTCAGCCTACCGATGGGCCCGGCGCCCCCGCGCGGCGAGGTCAGCCGGCGGACCATCCCGCCGGGCGGCGGCTCTTCGGCAGCTTCGGCACGACGAGGTCGTAGGACGTGTCGACGGCTTCGCGCAGGGTCTCCCTCGGGGATGGCCATTCCAGGGCTGGTCGGCCCACGCACCGGGCTTCCCGAACGCGTGGGCGGCGAGCCGCTGGGTCGGGTCTGGGTCGGACGTGGGTCCGGCGGCGCTCACCGGGTGGCCTCGCTCATCTGGCGCAGCTCCTTCTTGAGGTCGCCGATCTCGTCGCGCAGGCGCGCGGCGAGCTCGAAGTGGAGGTCGCCCGCGGCGTGGTGCATCTGGGTGCTGAGCTCCTGGATGAGGGTCGCGAGGTCGGCCGCCGCCACCGGCTCGGTGCGGCGCGCCGCGAGGGCGACGTCGGCCGAGGCGGCGCCGCGACCTCCCCGCCCACCGTCGCTCTTGCCGCGCGAGCGCGCGCGCCCGGACCCGAGGAGCTCCTCGGTGTCGGCGTCCTCGCGGTTGAGCATGTCGGTGATGTCGTTGATCCTCTTGCGCAGCGGCTGGGGGTCGATGCCGCGCTCGGTGTTGTAGGCGATCTGCTTCTCGCGGCGGCGGGTCGTCTCCTCGACCGCCGCAGCCATCGACGGGGTGACCTTGTCGGCGTACATGTGCACCTGGCCGGAGACGTTGCGGGCCGCGCGACCGATCGTCTGGATGAGGCTGCGGGCCGAGCGGAGGAAGCCCTCCTTGTCGGCGTCGAGGATCGCGACGAGCGAGACCTCGGGGAGGTCGAGGCCCTCGCGGAGCAGGTTGATGCCGACGAGGACGTCGTACTCGCCGAGGCGCAGCTCGCGGAGGAGCTCGACGCGACGCAGCGTGTCGATGTCGGAGTGGAGGTAGCGGACCCGGATCCCCTTGTCGAGGAGGTAGTCGGTGAGGTCCTCGGCCATCTTCTTCGTCAGGGTCGTGACGAGGACGCGCTCGTTGCTGTCGGCGCGGGTGCGGATCTCGTGGAGCAGGTCGTCGATCTGCCCCTTCGTCGGCTTGAGGATGATCTCGGGGTCGATGAGGCCGGTGGGCCGGATGATCTGCTCGACGACGCCCGACGCCTTCGCGAGCTCGTAGGGCCCGGGGGTGGCGGAGAGGTAGACGGTCTGGCCGATCCGGTCGAGGAACTCCTCCCACTTCAGCGGTCGGTTGTCCATCGCGGAGGGCAGCCGGAAGCCGTGGTCGACGAGGGTGCGCTTGCGGGACGCATCGCCCTCGTACATCGCCCCGATCTGCGGCACGGTGACGTGCGACTCGTCGATGACGAGGAGGAAGTCCTCGGGGAAGTAGTCGATGAGGCAGTTGGGGGCGGTGCCCGGAAGGCGGCCGTCGATGTGCATCGAGTAGTTCTCGATGCCCGAGCAGGAGCCGACCTGGCGCATCATCTCGATGTCGTAGGTGGTCCGCATCCGCAGCCGCTGGGCCTCGAGGAGCTTGCCCTGCTTCTCGAACAGCCCGAGCTGGTCCTCGAGCTCGGTCTCGATCCCGGCGATCGCCCGCTCCATCCGGGACGGGCCGGCGACGTAGTGCGAGGCGGGGAAGACGTACATCTCCGTCTCGTCGCGCACGACCTCACCGGTGACCGGGTGGAGGGTGTAGAGCGCCTCGATCTCGTCGCCGAAGAACTCGATCCGCAGCGCCAGCTCCTCGTACATCGGGATGATCTCGACGGTGTCGCCGCGGACCCGGAAGGTGCCGCGGGTGAAGGCGAGGTCGTTGCGGGTGTACTGCATCTGGACGAAGCGACGCAGGAGGTCGTCGCGCGGGATCTCCTCGCCGACCTTGAGGCGGGCCATGCGGTCGACGTACTCCTGCGGGGTGCCGAGGCCGTAGATGCACGACACCGAGGCCACGACGATGACGTCGCGGCGGGTGAGCAGGCTGTTCGTGGCACTGTGCCGCAGCCGTTCGACCTCGTCGTTGATCGAGGAGTCCTTCTCGATGTAGGTGTCGGTCTGCGGGACGTAGGCCTCGGGCTGGAAGTAGTCGTAGTAGCTGACGAAGTACTCGACGGCGTTGTTCGGGAGCAGCTCGCGGAACTCGTTGGCGAGCTGGGCGGCGAGGGTCTTGTTCGGCGCCATGACCAGGGTGGGGCGCTGGACCTGCTCGACGAGCCACGCGGTGGTGGCCGACTTGCCGGTACCGGTGGCGCCGAGGAGCACCGTGTTCTGCTCGCCCGCGCGCACCCGCGTCGCGAGGTCGGCGATCGCCGCGGGCTGGTCACCGGCGGGCTCGAAGTCGGAGACGACCTGGAAGGGCGCGACGCGGCGCTGGAGGTCGGTGATCGGACGCATGCCCCTACGGTATGCCGCGCCACCGACAGCGGACCCGGGGACTGTCGCCCGTCGGTGCGCGGTGGGAGGATCCAGCCATGTCACCGCCGGACGAGCGCGCCCTCCCCGCACCCGACGGCAGCACGGGGCTCGACCCCGAGGACTGGGACTCCTTCCGCTCTCTCGCGCACCGGGTGGTCGACGACCTCGTCGACCACCTCGCCGGTCGCCGCGAGGAGCCGGTCTGGCGGCCCATGCCCGACGAGGTGCGGCGGTCCTTCGACGGCCCGCTCCCCCGCGTCCCCGCGGGCGCCGACGCGGCGTACCGCGAGGTCCTCGACCGCGTCGTCCCCTACTCGATGGGCAACGACCACCCCCGCTTCTGGGGCTGGTACATGGGCGCCGGCCACCCGGTGGGCAACCTCGCCGACCTCGTGGCCAGCGTCATCAACCCCAACCTCGGGGGTGCCGACCACTCCCCCGTCCTCGTCGAGCAGCAGGTCGTCCGCTGGTGCGCCGAGGCCGCGGGCTACCCCACGAGCGCGAGCGGGCTCCTCGTCGGGGGAGCGTCGGAGGCGAACATGGTCGGTCTCGCCGTCGCCCGCTCGGCGCGACTCGGGCCGTCGCTGCGCGAGGAGGGGATGCCGTCCGGGCGCCGGTTCGCCGTCTACGCGTCCACCGAGGTGCACAGCTGCCACCGCAAGGCCTGCGAGCTCCTCGGTCTCGGTGCCGCCGCCCTGCGACAGGTGCCGGTCCACGACGACTTCACCCTCGACGTCGAGGCCCTCGCGGTCGCGGTCGCCGCCGACCGCGAGGCGGGGGTCGAGCCGCTCGCCGTCGTCGCCTCCGCGGGGACGGTCAACACCGGCGCCCTCGACGACCTCGAGGCGATCGCCGACCTCTGCGAGCGGGAGGGGCTGTGGTTCCACGTCGACGGCGCGATCGGCGGCTTCCTCGCCCTCAGCGGCTCAGCCGGCGCGGTGCGGGGCATCGAGCGGGCCGACTCGCTCGCCCTCGACCTCCACAAGTGGATGCAGGCGCCCATCGACGTCGGTCTCGTCCTCGTGCGCGACGAGCCGGCCCACCGCGCGACGTTCTCGGTCGTCCCCACCTACCTCGCCCACGCCGCCCGTGGGATCGCCGCCGGCGAGGTGTGGTTCACCGAGTACGGGCTGGCGCTCTCGCGTGGTTTTCGGGCGCTGCGGGTCTGGATGGGCTTCCTCGCGTACGGCGCCGACGCGTTCGGTGCGGTCATCGACCGGACCACGGCGCTCGCCCGCCGGCTGGGTGAGGCTGTCGACGCGCATCCCGAGGTCGAGCGGATGGCGCCGGTCGGCTGCGACATCGTCTGCCTGCGCTACGCCCCGACCGGGATGGCCGAGGGTGACCTCGACGACCTCAACCACGAGGTCGTCATCCGGGTGCAGGAGAGCGGGATCGCCGTCGTCACCGACACGGTGCTGCGCGGCTCGGTCGCGGTCCGGGTCGCGATCGCCAACCACCGTACCCTCGAGGCCGACCTCGACCTCTTCCTCGAGGAGTTCGTCCGCCACGGTCGCGAGGTCGTCGCCGAGAGGTGAGCCGTCAGGAACGGGGGGTCACGTCGGACTCGGCTGCATGCCAACCGTTCTCGCCCGCCCAGACCCGCGCCCGGACGTCGGCCGCCTCGAACCAGGGCTCCTTCGCCTCGGCGTAGTCCCCGGTGCTGGCGACCCGGCCGGCCAGCTCGGTCTTCATCCGCGCGTAGGCGACCCGCTCGTCGGCGTCGACCCTCAGCCAGTCGCGGAAGACGAGCGCCCACTCCCAGCCGGGTGAGCCGGCCTCCCGGACGTGGACGTGCGCGACCCGTCCGGGATCGCACGAGCCGAGGAAGCGCTTGGGCCAGGTCCGCCCGTCCTTGGCGTTGTCGTGCCACTCACCGGGCAGCCGGACGAACCCCGCGGCGGCCATGGCGTCGACGAAGGCCGCGGTGTCGGCGTCCTCGAGGGAGCGCACCCCGACCTGGAGGTCGACGACGTCCTTGGCGACGAGCCCCGGGACCGCGGTCGAGCCGATGTGGTGGAGGGTGACCGCGGTGCCGCCGACCGCATGCCGGATGCGCTCGAGGAGGCGGGCGGCCTCGGCGGGCCACCTCGGGTCCGGTGCCGCCAGCGTCGGGTGCGAGAGCCGCGACCGGATGCCGTGGCGCACGTTGAGCTCGAAGGGCTCGAGCCGCTCGTGCCAGAGCCGCAGGACAGCAGCGCGCAGGGAGCTGGTGGTGCCCTCGTTGTCGAGCCAGACGTCGGCGGCGGCCCGGCGGGCGTCGTCGTCGGCCTGGGCCGCCATCCTTGCGCGGGCGTCGTCCTCGGTCATCCCGCGGAGGTCCACGAGGCGCCGCAGGCGGGTCTCCTCGGTCGAGCCGACGACGACGACGAGGTGGTACTGCGAGCCCAACGACTTCTCGACGAGCAGGGGCATGTCGTGGACGACGACGGCGTCGGGGCGGGCCGCGGCGACGAGTTCCGCGGTGCGGGCCCAGATCGCCGGGTGGGTGACCGCCTCGAGGTCGCGCAGGGCCGCAGGGTCACCGAACACGATGCGTCCGAGGGCGGGGCGGTCGAGGGTCCCGTCGCTGGCGAGGACGTCGGTGCCGAAGCGGTCGACGACGGCGGCGAGTCCGGGTGTCCCGGGCTCGACGACCTCGCGCGCCACGACGTCGGCGTCGATGACGACGGCGCCGAGGGCGGCCAGCTGGGCCGACACGGTCGACTTGCCCGACCCGATCCCGCCGGTGAGGCCCACACGCAGCATGCGCCGACCCTAGTGGGCGTCGTCGCGCACGTCGGACCACAGGTCGTCGAGGGCAGCGTCGAAGGCCCCCGTGCCGAACGGCCCGTCGAGCCCACGGTTGGTGAGGAGGACGACGGTCCGGTCGGCCGCGGGGTCAGCGATGCCGAGCGTCCCCGTCCCGCCGCTCCACCCGGCGGATCCCGCGCGCGGACCCTGTGGGTCGTCGACGGTCGCGACCGACACCTGGTGGCCGTAGGAGTAGCCCTCCGGCACGATCGGGCGCGCGGCCCCGAGCTGCTCAGGGGTGAGCGCGGCGGTGCGGACGAGGAGGGCGGCGGCCTCGGGGACGACCGTGGGCCGGACGAGCTCACCGAGGACCCTGGCCGTGTCCGCCGCGCTCCCCCAGAGGCCGCACGACAGGGTCAGCATCTGCGGGTCGGCCGGCCCGTCGGGCTCGATGCGGGCCCAGGCGTCGTCCTCGACGTGCCACGCGTCGGCGCGGTCCTCCACTGCCGGTGTCGCGAAGCCCAGCGACGGGGTGTCGAGGGGTCCGGTGATCCGGTCGGCGACGAGCCGGTCGAGCGGGACGCCCGACGAGCGGGCGAGCACGACCGAGAGGACGTCGGTGGACGTGTGGTACGCCCAGCCCGTGCCCGGCTGGAAGGCGAGCGGCAGGGACCCGAGCCGGGCGAGGAAGGTGACGTCGTCCATCGCCGGACCGACCGGCCCCGGGTGGACGCCGGAGTCGTCCATGGCGCTCGTGAGCGGGGTCTCGACGAAGCGGATGCCGAGGCCGCTCGTCATCGTGAGGAGGTCGTGGACGGTGATGGGGCGGGCGAGGGCCTCGGTGTCGTCGAGGGGTCCGTCGGGACGCCGGAGCACCCGGAGCCCGTCGAGCTCGGGCACCCAGCGGCGGATCTCGTCGTCGAGGGCCAGGGCACCCTCGGACGCGAGGATCCCGGCGAGGAGCGCGGCGACCGGCTTCGACACCGACGCGAGGCGGTAGGAGGTCGAGGGTCCGACGGGGCGGTCGCCATCGGGTGCCGTGACGCCGCGGGTGCGCACGGTCGTGGTGCCGTCGGCGGTGCGCACGGCCACCGAGAACCCGGGCAGGGTGCCGTCGTCGGCCAGGGCGTCGAGGCGAGGGGTGCGCAGCGCCGGGGCGGCGTCGTCGCGGCCGAGCACCGCTCAGGCCTCCGCGAGCCGGGCCGGGAAGCCACCGGTCGCGAGCGGCCCCCAGCGCGTGGGAGTCACCCGCAACAGCGACTTGCCCTGCGCGACCATCGCGGCGCGGTACTCGTCCCAGTCCGGGTGCTCGCCGGAGATGTTGCGGAAGTACTCGACGAAGGGCTCGACGTCGTCGACCGCGTCGACGACCTCGGCGGTGCCGTCGACCTGGACCCACGGACCTCCGAAGTCGTCGGACAGGACGACGACGCTGACCCGTGGGTCACGCCGCGCGTTGACGGTCTTGGCCCGCTCGGGGTAGCTCGTGACGACGAGCCGGCCGGCGTCGTCGACCCCGCCGGTCACCGGCGACGCCTGTGGGGTGCCGTCGGACCGGGTCGTCACGAGGACGAAGTGGTGCCGCGGGCGGACGAAGTCCAGGAGGTCGTCGAGGTCGACCGTGGTGGTCGTCGCGATGGTGCGTGCCATGTCGCCCACCCTGCCACGGGGAGGCGACCCCACCGGCCGGAGCGACGTCGCAGGTCACGGGCGCCCTGATGCCCGCGGGCCGCGAGATCACCGGACGGGCGCGCGGAACCTCGGGAGGCGACACGCCCTGTACTGACCGGCGGGTAACCTCCCATCCGTGACGACCGCGACGACCCCCGACCCGGGGGCCACGACCGACACGCAGCGCCCGGTGAGCCGGATCTCGGGGCTCGACGGCCTGCGGGGAGTGACGATCATCCTCGTCGTCGTCGGTCACTTCAGCGCGTTCCTCTGGCCCGAGGACGGGATCCGGTCGATCCCCTACCTGCGCGGGCTCGTGGGCGGTGGAGCCGTCACCGTCTTCTTCGTCGTCAGCGGCTACCTCGTGACGCGAGGGCTCCTCCGCGACGAGGGGCAGGGCCAGCTCGATCCCCTCCGCTTCCTCACCCGCCGGCTCGTGCGGGTCGGCGCGCAGGTCGGTCCCCTCTGCGCGGCCATCGTCGTCGTCGCGACGACCGACGCCCTCGACCCGTTCACCGCCGACACGACGATGCGGACGGTCACGAACACCCTGACGTACACGAACAACTGGCTGTACGCGCTCAACCCCCTCGGGGCCCGCGACGACATGGGCCACCTCTGGTTCCTGTCGATCCAGCAGCAGTGGTACCTCGTGCTGCCCCTCGTCGTCATCGTGCTCGCGAGACGGCGCAGGCTGTTCCTCCTCCTCGTCCTCGCCACCGCTTCGGCCTCGGCGGTCTACCGCGTCACCACGATCTCGGACACGACGTGGTTCGCCCTCTCCGTCGACACCTTCGCTCGGGCCGATGCCCTCCTCCTTGGCGTCGCCGTCGCCCTCGCGGCGCCGTGGTTGCGACCCCTCGGCCGACGGGCCTCACTCGTCGGGTGGGTCGGGCTGCTCGCGCTCCTCGGCCTCGTCCTCGTCAACAAGGAGATCGGACCGCTGGCGTTCCTCGAGGAGTGGAGCGTCGTCTTCGCGCTCGTCGCGACGCTCGTCGTCGCCTGCCTCGTGGTCCTCGACCCCCTGTCCTCCTTGGCGCGGGCCCTCGGGACGCGCTGGCTCTCGTGGCTCGGCCGGGCCTCCCTGGTCGTCTACGTGTGGCACTACCCGATCATCTTCTGGGTCGGGCGGCACACCGGGACGTGGACCTGGACGGCGCAGACGATCGTCGCCCTCGCGTTGCTCGTCGCCGTGACGTGGGCGTCCTACCGCTGGGTCGAGCAGCCGGCGCGACGGTGGCTGGCAGCCAACCTCCGTCCGCCGGAGGCCGTCACCGCACCGCCGGTCGACGACACCGCGAGCCACGGAGCCACGCGATGACCGCCGTGGCGACTCTCGCGCGGACCTCCGGCCGCGCTGCCGTGCGGCGCACCTCGTCGATCGACGGCCTGCGCGGTGTCGCCATCGCTCTCGTCGTCCTCTACCACGCGGTGGTGATCTGGCCGACAGGAGCGAGACGCACGCTCGGTTCGTTCGACGCGATCTTCCAGGCGGGGAACGTCGCGGTCAGCGCGTTCTTCGTCATCAGCGGCTTCCTCGTCACGGACCGCCTCCTGACGAGCGCCTCCCGCCATCGGGTGTGGGGGCCGCTCGTGTACCTCGAGCAGCGCACCGTGCGGATCGCACTGCAGGTCTACGTCCTCCTCCTCGTCGTCCTCGTGGTGTCGCGCGTCGACCCGACCGACACCACACCGGAGGAAGCCACGCGCCGCTCGCTCGTCGCGGCGGCGACGTTCTCGTTCAACACGTACGTCCGCGACCACGCCCTGGCTGCCCGCTCCGACATCGGCCCCCTGTACTTCCTCAGCATCGACGTCCAGTACTTCGCCGCAGCGACGGTCGTCATCGTCCTCCTGGCCCGCTGGCGTCGGGTCCTCATCGGCGTCGCGGTGATTGCCCTCGTCGCGACGTTCTGGTGGCGGTGGCATCTCTACCTGGACGAAGGGTGGTACCGCGCTGCCCTCACGACCACCTCGCGGATGGATGGGCTCATCGCCGGGTCCGCCGCGGCGGCGGTGCTGCACGGTCGGGCGGCTCCGCCCTGGCTGACCCGGCACGCGACCGCCCTCGCCGGCGCGTCGGGGTGCCTGCTCCTCGCGGTCGTCGTCAGCTGCGCCTTCGTCCAGATCGACGGGTACTTCGGCATCCAGGGGATCGTCGCCACGCTGGTCACGACCGTGCTGGTCGTCGCGCTGCGCCACGGTGCGGCTGACTCGAGCTACACGCCTCGGGCGCTCTCGTGGCGGCCCTTGGGGATCCTTGGGCGCGCCTCGCTCACGGTCTTCCTCTGGCACATGCCGGTCTTCCAGCTCGTCCGCCGCCACCTTGCCGAGTGGCACTCGGTTCCGCGGACGCTCGTCGCCATCGGCATCCTCGTGGTCGTGGCCGTGGTGGTCGAGGCCGTCGTCGTCCCCGTGGTCGAGGCACTCGTTCACCGGGTGTTCGGCTGGCGTCGGATCGCCCGACTGACCTCCCGCTGACGAAGACTCCACCGGTGCGGGACGAGCGCCGGCCCTGCCAGAGGACGCACACCACCGCCAGGCCGCCGGCTGCGGCCAGCCCACCGCGGGTGACGGCACCGAAGAGCAGGATCTCCAGTCGCGTCCACTGAGGTACTGCGACCCACGGTCGTCGTCGACCCGACAGCGGGAGGACCGCCACCACGTCGGCCGGGGTGTGATGGGCATGCGCCGCACACTCGCCGTGGCGCCATGCCCCAGGAACGCACCGAGGCCCGGCCCCCTCGCGGGGACCGGGCCTCGGTGCGGCCGAGCCGGTGCGCCGTGACGGCGCGGGGGCTCAGTTGCCCGTGAGCTTCTCGCGCAGGGCGGCCAGGGCCTCGTCGGAGGCCAGCGTGCCCTCGTTCGTGGCGGCCGGCGGGCGCGGGGCGCTGCCGGTGTCGTCCTGCTCGTCGTCGGTCGACGACGAGGACGAGGACGAGCTACCCGACTCCGAGGAGTACGAGGTGGACTCGCTGCTGCCGGCTGCCTCGGCGTCGGCCTTGGCGAAGGCCTCGACCTGGGCGCGGTGCGCCTCCCAGCGCGAGTGCGCCTCGGCGTACTGCTTCTCCCAGGTCTCGCGCTGCGACTCGAAGCCCTCGAGCCACTCGTTGGTCTCCGGGTCGAAGCCCTCGGGGTACTTGTAGTCACCCTTGTCGTCGTACTCGGCGGCCATGCCGTAGAGGGTCGGGTCGAACTCGACCTGGTTGGCGCCGTCCTCGTTCGCCTGCTTCAGCGACAGCGAGATGCGGCGACGCTCGAGGTCGATGTCGATGACCTTGACGAAGATGTCGGTGCCGACCGTGACGACCTGCTCCGGCAGCTCCACGTGGCGCTCGGCCAGCTCGGAGATGTGGACCAGGCCCTCGATGCCGTCGTCGACGCGAACGAACGCACCGAACGGGACGAGCTTGGTGACCTTGCCCGGGACGACCTGACCGATCGCGTGGGTCCGGGCGAAGTGCTGCCACGGGTCCTCCTGCGTCGCCTTGAGCGACAGGGAGACGCGCTCGCGGTCCATGTCGACGTCGAGCACCTCGACGGTGACCTCGTCGCCGACCTCGACGACCTCGGAGGGGTGGTCGATGTGCTTCCAGGACAGCTCGGAGACGTGGACGAGACCGTCGACGCCGCCGAGGTCGACGAACGCACCGAAGTTGACGATCGAGGACACGACACCCGTGCGCACCTGGCCCTTGCCGAGCTCCTTGAGGAAGGTCGTGCGGACCTCGGACTGGGTCTGCTCGAGCCACGCACGGCGCGACAGGACCACGTTGTTGCGGTTCTTGTCGAGCTCGATGATCTTGGCCTCGATCTCCTTGCCGACGTACGGCTGGAGGTCGCGGACGCGGCGCATCTCGACGAGGGACGCGGGGAGGAAGCCACGCAGGCCGATGTCGAGGATGAGCCCACCCTTGACGACCTCGATGACGGTGCCGGTGACGACGCCGTCCTCCTCCTTGATCTTCTCGATCGTGCCCCAGGCGCGCTCGTACTGGGCGCGCTTCTTGGACAGGATCAGACGACCTTCCTTGTCCTCCTTCTGGAGGACCAGGGCCTCGACCTCGTCGCCGACCTTGACGACCTCGTTGGGGTCGACGTCGTGCTTGATGGACAGCTCGCGCGAGGGGATGACCCCCTCGGTCTTGTAGCCGATGTCGAGCAGGACCTCGTCGCGGTCGACCTTGACGATGACACCCTCGACGATGTCGCCGTCGTTGAAGTGCTTGATCGTCGCGTCGATGGCGGCGAGGAGGTCTTCCTCAGAACCGATGTCGTTGATCGCGATCTGAGGGGCGGTCTTCTCGACCGTGCTGGCAGTCATGTAGTAGGAACTCCGATGTGGACAGATGGCTTCGATGGGATGGTACGAGCGCACGCGTGACCCACGAAGGTCACACGGGTGCTCGCACAGCCTACCGGCACGCGCGCGGAGGGGCCAAAACCCCCTCGCGCGGGGCCCCCGCCCACCGGACCGGCCGATGAGCGAGGCCGGCCGGCGCCCGGTCGGTGGCGCCGAGACCCGGGCCGCGAACCGCTCGTGGTGGGACGGCGAGGCCGACGACTACTACGCCGAGCACGGCGGCTTCCTCGGTGACTCCTCCTTCGTGTGGGGCCCCGAGGGCTGGACCGAGGACGAGCTCGGCCTCCTCGCGGTCCGCGACGGGATGACCGTGCTCGAGATCGGCGCGGGCGCCGGCCAGTGCTCCCGCTGGCTCGCCGCTCACCACGACGTCAGGGTCGTCGCCAGCGACCTGTCGATGGGGATGCTGCGCCGCGCGAGCGTCATCGACGCCGGCTCGGCCGGCCCGCTCCCCCTGCTCCAGGTGGACGGGACGGTGCTCCCCTTCGCCGACGACAGCCTCGACCGGGTCTTCACCGCCTACGGGGTCGTCCCGTTCGTCGCCGACAGCCAGGCCGTGCTCCGCGAGGCCGCTCGGGTGCTGCGACCCGGCGGCCGCTTCGTCTTCTCCACCTCGCACCCCGTGCGGTGGGCCTTCCTCGACGACCCGGGCGAGCGCGGGCTCACCGCGACGACGTCGTACTTCGACCGCACGCCCTACGTCGAGAGCGAGGCCGGCGTCGTCACCTACGCCGAGCACCACCGCACGCTCGGCGACCTCGTCCGGCAGGTCCACGCGGCCGGCCTCGTCCTCGTCGACCTCGTCGAGCCCGAGTGGCCCGAGCGCAACGAGGCGACGTGGGGCGGCTGGTCGCCGCTGCGCGGGGCCCTGCTGCCGGGCACCGCCATCCTCGTCTGCGACCGCCCCCGCTGAGCTCGCGGATCGGTCTGATCCCGCAGATCTCGCGCGTTCCTCGGACGGTTTCAGGGGCCGGACGCGGGGTAGAACGTCCGGCGGGCCGCTCCGCCGACGCCGTCGGTGGCCCGTCGACGAGGAGGTCACGCCCGTGTCTTCAGGAGCCGAGACAGGTCGCATCACCACGGACATCCCCGCCCGCATGGACCGGTTGCCCTGGTCGCGATGGCACTGGATGGTCGTCATCGGTCTCGGAACGGTCTGGATCCTCGACGGACTCGAGGTCACGATCGTCGGCTCGATGTCGGAGGCGCTCAAGCCCGCTGACACCGGGCTGGGGCTCACGAGCTCGGACATCGGCCTCGCCGGCGCCATCTACGTCGCCGGCGCCTGCCTCGGGGCGCTGTTCTTCGGCCAGCTCACCGACAGGTTCGGCCGCAAGAAGCTCTTCCTCATCACCCTCGGCGTCTACACGGTGGCCACGGTCGCGACCGCCTTCGCCCCGAGCCCCCTCTGGTACTTCATCGCCCGGTTCTTCACCGGCGCCGGCATCGGCGGCGAGTACGCGGCGATCAACTCCGCCATCGACGAGCTGATCCCCAAGAAGTACCGCGGCCGGGTCGACGTCGCGATCAACGGGTCGTTCTGGGTCGGTGCGGCCCTGGGCTCGCTCCTCACCATCCCGCTGCTCGACCCGCAGCTCCTCGACCCGGGCCTGGGCTGGCGGCTCGCCTTCGGCCTCGGCGGCATCCTCGCCATCGGCATCCTCGTCGTGCGACGCCACGTCCCCGAGAGCCCGCGCTGGCTGTTCATCCACGGCCGCGAGGACGAGGGCGAGCAGATCGTGCGCTCCATCGAGGAGACCGTCGAGCAGGAGAACGACGGGCGCCTGCCGGACATCGAGGACGTGCCGATCACCATCCGCCAGCGCCGCACCATCGGCCTCGGGGAGATCGCCCGCACCGTCATCACCCTCTACCCGAAGCGCACCATCCTCTGCTTCTCGCTCTTCGTCGGGCAGGCGTTCCTCTACAACGCCTTCTTCTTCACCTACGGCGACTCGCTGACGACCTTCTTCGACGTCAAGCAGACCGGCTGGTACCTCGCGGTGTTCGCGGTGAGCAACTTCCTCGGGGCGCTGCTGCTCAGCCGGCTGTTCGACACCGTGGGGCGGGTGCGGATGATCGCCGGCACCTACATCGTGTCCGGGGTCCTGCTCGCCGTCGCGGGGATGATGCTCGGCTCGCTGACCGCGGCGACGCTCACGGCGTTCGGCGTCGTCATCTTCTTCTTCGCCTCCGCCGGCGCGAGCGCCGCCTACCTCACGGCCAGCGAGGTCTTCCCGCTCGAGACCCGTGCGCTGTGCATCGCGTTCTTCTACGCCATCGGCACCGCCGCAGGCGGCATCAGCGGACCGATCCTGTTCGGCAGGCTCATCGAGGACGCCGGCGAGGCCAAGGACATCGCAGGCATCGCGCCCGGCTACTTCCTCGGCGCCGCCCTGATGGTCGCCGCCGGACTCGTCGCCGCCTTCCTCGGGGTCCACGCCGAGGGGCAGTCGCTCGAGAGCATCGCCCAGCCGCTCACCGTCGAGGACGCCGACGCCCCCGGGACCGGCCCGACCGCCGACGGCCCGAGGTCACCGGCGCCGTCCACGGCCTGAGGCATCCGACGGCGAGCCTTCCGGCCGAACGGCGAAGGCCCCTGCCGACGACGTGGTCGGGAGGGGCCTTCGCCGTGCCCGGGACCGGGTCAGCGTAATCGGCGCGAGGCCGTGAGCTCCTCGAGCGAGGCGCTCGGGTCGTCAGCCGAGATCAGACCACCCGCCGCCGTAGCAAGAGCGCAGCACCGGTCGCAAGCCCGAACGCGGCTGCGGCACCGAGCCCACGCCCAATGTTCTGCCCGGCCCTGCCCTCGGCGCTGGCGAGCTCGTAGCTGTACGCGGTGGCTCCGGCCGCTCCTTGCGGAGCGCCGTACGCCATCCCTTCATCCTGCGCTCGAGCCGCGCCCGCTTCGATGAGGGCGTACTTCGCACCGTAGTCGGCAGCTGTCGCCTTGCCCGCCTCGATCAGCTTCTTGGTTCCCTCGTCGGAAAGGCGCTGGGCGCCGTCCTCCAGCGCGGGGGCTCCCTCGGCTGCAGTGCCAAGGCCGTCAGCCAGCTGTCCTGAACCATCGGCAGCCTCGCCGAGACCGTCGGTCAGCCGATTTGCCCCGTTGGCGATCTGGCCGTTGCCATCCGCGAGTTGTGCTGCACCGTCGCTCGCCTGACCCGTGCCGTCCGCGAGCTGACCCGCGCCGGTGGACAGGAGGCCGAGCCCAGCCGAGAGCTCGGAGTTGCCCTCGGCTACGAGGTTGGCACCGTAGGAGAGCTGCATGAGACCGTCGATGAGACCGGCTCCTCCAGCGCTGAGCTGCCCAACACCCTCCTGGATGGAATGCACCCCGCCACGGAGGGTCCCGTCGGCCTTGGTGTCGTTGTCATCACCAATGGCACTGACCACGGTGTTGACGAGAAGACCGACTCCGTCATCGACCTGCTGCAGGCCTTCCAGCAGCCCAGGGGTACCCGGGCAGATCCCAGGGAGACTCTGGTTGCTGAGTCCGCACTCGACCTTGGCCAGCCCTCCGGCGGCCGTCACGAGCTGGGTCTTGAGCTGGGCCACTCCGGGAGAGGCCTCGTCGGCGAGACCGTCTGCGATGGCCAACAGGCCGGGGATGGCCTGGCCGGAGAGCCCACCCGACACCTGGCCCAGCGCTGACACTGAAGCCGACGCGCTGTCGCGGAGTTGGGTCTCCACACCGGCGGCCGTGGCGGCGACTGTGCCGGCACACAGCGCGTCCGCAGCACATGCCGGTACGGACGCAATGTCCCGGATCGCTGCTTCGACATCGTCGATGCTCCCACCCGCGTCCAAGGCGGCAGTGTTTCCGGCGCTGACGGCGTTCACGCCAGCAAGGGCGTTTTGGAGGCCCGCCGCGATGGCGCTCGCGCCGCCAGCCGCCTTGTCGATCCCGGCCTTCAGGTCGTCGATGGGGCCGTCCGTCGCGGTTGCACCCGCCAAGCCTGACCGAATCGCCTCCACTCCACCCAGAAGCGTCGCGGCATTGCCCTTGGTGCCAATCCCGGCGATCAGCGCTTTGATCCCGGCTCGAAGTTTGCCCACGCCCTGCGTGGTGTCAGGGTCGCTGAGGGTCTGCTGCATCTTCACCAAACCCGCGTCGAGCAGCGCGAGGCCGCCGGCCACCTCACCAAGACCGTCAATGAGCGCCGGGGCCTGGTCGGTGGCGGTGAGCAGGCCATCGGCCACCTGCGCCGAGCCGTCCGCCAGTGCGTCCGCCCCGTCTCCTGCCTCCGCCGTGCCGTCTGCGATCTGGTTGGCACCGTCGTCGAGCTTCTTGACGCCGGTGCTCAGTTCACCCGCCCCGGCAGCCGCCTCGTCGGCACCAGCAGCCAAGGTGGCGGCCCCCGGAGCGGCTGTGCCCGCAAGACCGGCATTGAGCTCCTGCGCACCATCGCGCAGCTTGATGAGGCCTGCGAGGAGCTCTCCGGCACCATCGCGCAGCTTGAGCAGATTGGAGTCGATCTCGGTGGCCCCGGCCGTCAGGGTCACGCCTGTGATGGCACCGGATTGGTAGGAGGCGGCGCCGCCCTTGAACGACGGGCTGTCGAGAGGGCTGACCGGGAGTGCCGAGATCGAAGCCTTGGGGATCATGCTGTCGCTGATGTTGGCCGTGTACCCAAAGGCCGCCGCCGGCTTCCCGATCGGCCCGAAGAGCGTCATGGTGAAGGACATCTTCGTTCCGCCGCGGCCGTCTCCGGCCATGTTCGCCTCCGCCGACCGAACGTCCGTGAAGTTGGGGGGGAGGACGGTCGACAGGGAGCCCACCATGGGGATCACGACCTCTTCGGTCGACGTCACCGTGTTTCCAGTTCCGTCGTCGAACGCCACCTCCGTCGGCCTCCCCGTGACGTTGCGCACTGTGTACTTGGCCTCCAAAAGGCCCGACTTACCGACGACGTCCCAAGGCTCGATCTCCTTACCGTCCAACGTGTACGCGACGTCCACTGACAGGGGCAGCGTGCCAGGGAAGCTGCTCACCGAGCGAAGGCGCATGTCGCCGTCGATGTCGTAAGTTCCCACCATCTGGCCGTCCAGGACGTCGAATCCCCCGAACTCGTCGAGATTGCGCAGTCCTTGCGTCTCCACCGGGTTCTTCAGGTCGACAGTGCCCTTGCCGTGGAAGTCGACCTGCTCGTACACGCGTGCCACGTCGAGGCCGCCGGAGGCGTCAAGGTACGCCTGAACCGTCTCCGTGTTCGTGACGACGACGTTGCCGTCCGCTGCCATGACGCTCGCCCCAGCGGCCGGCCCGGCGACGAGTACGACGGCAGCAGCCCCGGCTGAGAGGACCGCTCCGATGTGGATCGCCTGTCGGGAGCCCATCACTTCTTGTCTCCTGCCATGAGGCCGTCGAGGCGGCCTAGCTCGTTGGTCGACGTTTCCTGATCGCTATCGGTGAGGGAATGGTTTTCGCGGTGATTCCCGTCGTCATCCGCTTCAGGCTCCGTCCACAGCTCGGTCACCACGGAGGCTGCGAGGTAACCCAGTGCCACAGCCAACAGCACTGTGGTCCCCGCCTCTAGGGACTCGGCGATGAACTGCGAAGGTGCGTTGATGTAGATCTCCTCGTACGCACCGACGAGTGCCGTCACACCGAGAAGAGCACTCCACAGGGGGAGTCGCCTCGCGCTGACAGCGCATGCGACGGCACAGAGAGCGACGACGAGGAACGCCGCGACCGCCCGGCCGTTCGAGGAGTCAGGCAGGAGGGCTGCTCGCAACGCGTAACCAATCCAGGCAACGACGAAGCCGACGAAGAAACCGCCAATCCGCCCCCAAGTGTGCTGATGTGGCAAGAGCCCGAGGGCACCGCCGATCGCACCGCCCAACAGGGCTACCTGTTCCACGTCGAGCCCCATCAGGCCCCCCAGGCCGGTGGCCAGAGCCACCAGAACAGCCAGGACAAGCCCGGCGATGAGACTTCGACGCATTTCCCACCTCGCAAGAATGGCACCCGACATCGACGGCAGGTGCGCTGGCTACCGCAGAGTAGCCCCCCTTCCACGAAAGTCTGCGGTCATCGGAGTTTCGACATTCCATGTCCGCCTGCTACCCGGCTAGCCCCGACCCGGCGGGTCGCGCGGAGCAGCCGGTCAGTGGGCGGCGTCGTGCCAGGAGCGGCCCACCCCGACGCTGACGTCGAGCGGGACCTCGCCGAGGTCGAGGGCCGCGCCCATCTCGCGGCGGACGAGCGCCTCGACCGCCTCGCGCTCACCCGGTGCGACCTCGAGGACGAGCTCGTCGTGGACCTGCAGGAGCATCCGCGAGCGGAGGTCCTCGGCCCGCAGCGCGGCGTCGACGCCCTTCATCGCGAGCTTGATGATGTCGGCGGCGGACCCCTGGATCGGGGCGTTGAGCGCCATCCGCTCGGCGCCCTCACGCCGCTGGCGGTTGTCGCTCATCAGGTCGGGGAGGTAGCGGCGCCGCCCGAGCATCGTCGCGGTGTAGCCGGTGGCGCGGGCCTCGGCCACGATCTCGCGCAGGTAGTCGCGGACCCCGCCGAACCGGGCGAAGTACTCGTCCATGAGGCCCTGGGCCTCCCCGGTGCTGATCGTCAGCTGCTTCGAGAGCCCGAACGCCGACAGCCCGTACGCCAGGCCGTAGCTCATCGCCTTGACCTTGCTGCGCATCTCGGAGGTGACGTCGGCGGGCGCGACGCCGAAGACCCGCGCGCCGACGAAGCGGTGGAGGTCCTCGCCGGTGCGGAACGCCTCGATGAGGCCCTCGTCACCGGAGAGGTGGGCCATGATCCGCATCTCGATCTGGCTGTAGTCGGCCGACATCAGCGACTCGTAGCCCTCGCCGACGACGAAGACCTCGCGGATGCGCCGGCCCTCCTCGGTGCGGATCGGCACGTTCTGCAGGTTCGGGTCGGTGGACGACAGGCGCCCGGTGGCCGCGATCGTCTGGATGTAGGTCGTGTGGATCCGCCGGTCCGGGGCGACCGACTTGATGAGGCCCTCGACCGTGACCCGCAGGCGCGAGGTGTCGCGGTGCCGCAGCAGCGCCTCGAGGAAGGGGTGCTCGGTCTTGGCGAAGAGGTCGGCGAGGGCGTCGGCGTCGGTGGTGTACCCGGTCTTCGTGCGCTTCGTCTTCGGCATCCCGAGCTGGTCGAAGAGGACCTCCTGCAGCTGCTTCGGGCTGCCGAGGTTGACGTCGCGGCGGTCGATGGCGTCCCAGGCGTCGTCCTGCGCCTGGCGCATCTTGGTGCCGAAGTCGGCCTCGAGCGCGGTGAGCGCCGGCTCGTCGACGGCGATGCCGGTGCGCTCCATCGTCGCGAGGATGTCGACGAGCGGCAGCTCGAGGTCGGCGAGGAGCCCGGTGCCCCCGGTCTCGTCGAGCTTCTCGGCGAGGACACCGGAGAGCTCGAGGACGGCGCGCGCCCGGACCATCGCGTCGCGCTCGGCGGTGTCGTCGTCGGTCGCGAAGTCCAGCATCCCCTGGTCGGTCTGCCCGGCCTCGGCCTTGAGCTCGCGGCCGAGGTGGCGCACGACGAGGTCCTCGAGGTCGTAGGAGCGCTGGTCGGGACGCACGAGGTAGGCGGCCAGCGCCGTGTCGCTCGTGACGCCGTGCAGGTCGAGGCCGCGGGTCGACAGGGCCTGGATCTGCTCCTTCGCGTCATGGAGCACCTTGGGCGCGGCCTCGTCGACGAGCCAGGACTCGAGGAGGGCCTCCTGCTCGGGGGTCAGCGTCGTGAGGTCGACGTACCCGGTCGCGCCGTCGGTGCCCGCGAGGGCGACGGCACCGGCGTCGCCCGAGCCGCTGCGGTAGGAGCCGACGACGACGACACCGTGCGGCACCCGGCGCCCCGGTGCACCGTCGCCGAAGCGGACGGCGAGGTCGTCGGCGCCGAAGACCTCGTCGCCGACGTCGAAGCCGCCCTCGACCTCGTCGGCCTCGACCTCGAAGGTCTGGAAGAGCCGGTCGCGCAGGACCCGGAACTCGAGGCCGTCGAAGACGCGGTGGACCTCCTCGCGGTCCCACGTGTGGCGCTCGAGGTCGGCGACGCGCAGCGGGAGCTCGACGTCGTCGACGAGGCGGTTGAGGCGGCGGTTGCGCAGCACGCCGTCGAGGTGCTCGCGCAGGTTCTCGCCGGCCTTGCCCTTGATCTGGTCGGCGTGGGCGACGACGCCGGTGAGGTCGCCGTACTGGGTGATCCACTTCGCGGCGGTCTTCGGACCGACGCCGGGGACGCCCGGCAGGTTGTCACTGGACTCGCCGACGAGTGCGGCGAGGTCGCTGTAGCGGTTCGGCGGCACGAGGTACTTCTCCTCGACCGTGGCGGGGTCCATCCGCCAGACCTCGGACACGCCGCGGACCGGGTAGAGCAGCGTCACCTGCTCGGAGACGAGCTGGAACGCGTCGCGGTCACCGGTGCAGATGACGACCTCGGCACCCTCGGCGACGGCCTCGCGGGTGATGGTGGCGATGACGTCGTCGGCCTCGAAGCCCTCGATGCCGACGTGCTTGATCCGCAGGGCGTCGAGGACCTCGCGCAGGAGCGGCAGCTGCCCGGAGAACTCGGTGGGGGTCTTGTTGCGGCCCGCCTTGTACTCGGCGTACTCCTCGAGGCGGAAGGTCTGGCGCGAGACGTCGAAGGCGACGCAGACGTGGGTGGGCGCCTCGTCGCGCAGGACGTTGATGAGCATCGAGGTGAAGCCGTAGACGGCGTTGGTGTTCTGCCCGGTGCTGGTGGAGAAGTTCTCGACCGGGAGGGCGAAGAAGGCCCGGTAGGCGAGCGAGTGTCCGTCGAGGAGGAGGAGCTTCACGCGTGGCAGCCTATCCACCATGACCGACACCCCCACCGCCGCGGACCCCGCCGCGGACCCCGCCCCGGCACCGACCCCGGCCGTCGCCGACGGCGTCGCCGCGCTGCGGGCGATGAACCCGAACTCGCTCATGGACCGCATGGGCATCGAGGTCCTCGAGGCGACACCGGAGCGGCTCGTCGCGACGATGCCCGTCGAGGGCAACACCCAGCCGTACGGCCTCCTCCACGGGGGCGCGTCGGTCGTCCTCGCCGAGACCCTGGGCTCGATCGGCGCGGCCCTCCACGCCGGACCGGGCCGGGCCGTCGTCGGCCTCGACATCAACGCCACCCACCACCGCGCCGCGCGGTCGGGCCTCGTCACCGGCACCGCGACCCCGCTCAGCCTCGGCCGCACCCTCGTGTCCTACGAGGTCGTCGTCACCGATGACGAGGGTCGCCGCATCTGCACCTCCCGGATCACCTGCCTGGTCCGCGACGCGGCCCCCGGCGCCTGACCGCCCGGCCCGAGCGCCGACCCCGAGAACCGGGCCGTTCTCCAGCGGAGGCAAACGTTTCCCCAGACGTTCTCCAGCAGCTGGTCAAGGGATGGTCAAGAACGCCGATCCGCGGCCCGATGGGCCGATCCGGCGCTGGCTGAACGGTTGACGCCGGTCCCCCGGCCCGCGGGGACCATCGAAGCGTGTCCCCGATCGCCCTCCCCCGCCGGTCCGCCGCGAGCGCACTCCTGGCCTCCGCCGTGCAGTCCGTGACCCCCGACCCGAAGGCCGCCGCACGCCGGGCCCAGGCCCTCGCGGTCGCCTCGGTGCCCGAGCCCACCGCACCCCGCACGGCCGCGACCGACGACGAGCCGGTCGTCGAGACGGCTCCCAGCGCCGCCGCCGTCGACCGCGCCTACACCCCCCGCCCGGCTGTCGGGGCCCCCCAACCGGTGCGCACCTCGTGGGGCCGGGCGCCCATCGCCGGCCGGACCGCGGCGGCGACCACCACCCCGGTCGCCGTGGACGCCGCCCACCTCGCCCGCCGGGCCTCGTGGGGCGCCACGCCCGCCCTCGTCGCCGAGATCAAGGCCGTCGGCAGCACGGCCTGGATCGACGCGCAGCTCGACCCCGGCGCCGTGGCCGACACGATGGCGGACTCGCTCGTCGCCGCCCAGTGGCCGCGGCTCAAGCTCGCCACGTGGGAGGTGCGCGACACCTACCACCCGAGCTCGACGGGCGACCTCGGGTACGACCTCACCCAGGCGTACCTGGCGCGGGCCATCTGGTCCAAGCGGCAGCTGCTCGAGGTCATGGTCGACCTCTGGACCAACCACCTCGTCGTGACGGCCCCCTGGGGCGAGGCGTGGGACAGCGCGCACCGGTTCCACATCGACGTCATCCGCAAGCACGCCCTCGGCCGCTACGCCGACATGCTCGTCGCGGCCGCCAAGCACCCCGCGATGCTGCTCCAGCTCGACAACGCCTCGTCGACCAAGCGCGCCCCGAACGAGAACTTCGGTCGCGAGGTCCTCGAGCTGCACACCGTCGGCGTCGCGGGCGGCTACCTCGAGAGCGACATCCGACGGTCGGCCCAGGCGCTCACCGGCATGTCCGTCGACCAGGAGTCGGGTGAGTACCAGTACCGGCACATCCGCCACCACCGCGGGTCGCTGACCGTCCTGGGCTGGACGAACGCCAACGCGTCGGCGTTCGGCGAGGCGGTCGGGGTGCAGTACCTCACCCACCTGGCACGCCACGCGAAGACGGCACGCAGGATCGCGACGAAGCTCGCGACGCGCTTCGTCGCCGACACCCCGCCCACCGCGCTCGTCGACCGGCTGGCCCAGGTCTACCTCGACAACGACACCCGCATCGCCCCCGTGCTGAGGGCGCTGCTCACCTCGGCCGAGTTCGCGGCGTCGGCCGGCCAGAAGACCAAGCGACCGCTCGAGGACATCACCTCGACGGTCCGCGTCCTCGGCGTCACCCCGGGGAAGGACACCAGGGGCTGGCTCAACGACGTGCTGTGGAGCGCGCGGGTCGCCGGCCAGGCCCCGATGGGCTGGCCGGCCCCCAACGGCTACCCCGACGTCGCGGCTGCCTGGTCGAGCACCGGGACCACCCTGGCCCGCTGGAACTTCCACATGGGCCAGGGGTGGACCGCGAGCGACCCCGCATCGGCGAAGGTCACCTACCCCGCCCTCCGGGCGCTCCTGCCGGCGACCCTGCCGACGACCTACGGCGGCTTCGTCGACGCCCTGGCCAAGCGGCTCCTCCTCGTCGCGCTCCCTGCGGCCAAGCGCGACGCCGTGTGCGCCTTCCTCGACAAGACGGCCGCGTCACCGCTGAAGTCCACCGACGCCGCCGTCGGCTGGCGCCTGCCCTACGTCGTGGCCCTCGTGCTCGACAGCCCCGAGTTCGCCACCCGTTGAGGACCTGATGACCGACCACGACCTCACGACCCTCGCCCCCGCCGAGGGAACGGCCACCGTCCCGGCCGCTCCCGCCACGGAGCCCTGCGGCTGCCCCGACTACACCCGCGCGGCACAGGGCCTCTCGCGCCGCGGTGTCCTCGCGGGAGCCTCGGGACTGGGCGGCCTGGCCGCCTCCTTCGCGTTCGCCTCGTCGGCCGAGGCGACGACCCGGCTCACCTTCGCCGACGCCGGCTACACCGGTGACACCCTCGTCGTCCTGTCCTTCCGCGGCGGCTTCGACGGTCTCTCCGCGGTGGCGCCGGTCGCGGACCCCGCGTACGTCGCCGCCCGGCCGAACATCGCCGTCCCCCAGTCGCGCGGCATCGCCATCACCTCGCGCTTCGCGCTGCACCCCGCGCTGGCAGCCCTCAAGCCGCTGTGGGACACCAACAAGCTCGCCGTCGTGCACGCGCTCGGCCAGCCGAACCCCACCCGGTCGCACTTCACCGACATGGACGAGATGGAGCGCGCGGCGCCCGGCTCGTCGCTGCGGACCGGCTGGCTGGACCGGATGGTCGGCGCCACGACGACGCCCGGGCCCTTCGCCGCGACCGCGGTCGGCAGCTCGACGGCGCCGCGCTCGTTCATCGGCACCTCCCCCGACCTCGCCCTCCGGTCGGTCGACTCGTTCTCGCTGAGCGGTGCCTGGGACGCGACCGAGACCACCCGCTGGGCGACGGCGCTGCGCCGTCTCCACACCGGCGCCCCGGCGTCGGTGGGAGCACCGGCCGCCACCGCCCTGGACGCCCTCGGGACCGCCACGACGCTGCGCGCGGCCGGCTACGCCCCCGCGAACGGCGCCACCTACCCCGGGGGTGCCCTCGGCGACGCGCTGCGCGACACCGCCCGGCTCGTCAAGGCGGGGGTCGGCCTGCGCGCCGTGACGATCGACTCCGGCAACTGGGACATGCACGCCGACCTCGGTCGCAGTGACGGTGGCTGGATGTACCGGCAGCTCGCCGAGGTGGGCGCCGCCCTGGCGGCCTTCATGACCGACCTGGGCTCCGCCGCCGACAAGGTCACCCTCGTCACCCAGTCGGAGTTCGGGCGGCGCGTCGCGGAGAACGGCTCCGGCGGGCTCGACCACGGGTCGGGGAACGTCGCGTTCGTCCTCGGCGGCGGCGTCAACGGCGGGACCGTGTACGGGACCTGGCCGGGCATCGCCCCGGCCGAGACGCTCGCGGGCGACCTCAAGGTCACGACCGACTACCGCGTCGTCCTCGGCGAGATCCTCGAGAAGCGGTGCGGGCTCACCGCCGGGACCGTGCTGCCCGGGCTGCCGGCGGACCGGCTCGGGATCGTCAGGCAGGCCTGACCCTCCGCACCCCCCGGTGCGCTCGGTGCGCCCGGTGCGCCTGCTCGCTCAGAGCGTGCGGGTGGCCGCGAACGCGCGGCTGCGCAGCGAGCGCCGCCGACGCATCAGCTCGTTGCCCGTCTCGCACGTCTCCGGCATGAGCTTGCGGCGCAGCGTGCTCGTGGGGACGACCCGTCGCACGATCGTGGAGGTGAAGCCGAGGCGGGCGAAGAACCGGTTGGCGTCGCGGCTCGTCGTGGGGACGTTCGACACGACGATCTCGCAGCCGGCGCGCTCGGCCGAGGTGAGGACGGCACCGATGAGCGACTTGGCCACCCCGTGCCGGCGGACGTCGGGCCCGACCCACAGCTGCTCGATGGCGAGCTCGGCACCGGGGCTGAGCCCGAAGGGGTTCTCGGTGGCGATGGCGTACCCCACGGCCTCGCCCTCCACGCGGGCGACGAAGGCCAGCACGCCGGGTCGGCGCAGCGCCGTCGTGAGGCGCCCGTCGGTGACCGCGCGGGCGGCGGCTTCCTTGCTCGAGCCGGCGTCGATCCGCGCGGCGAGCCAGAGCCCCGTGATGTCGCGGAGGTCGTCGGGATCCACCACGGAGACATCAACCGCCCGCCTGGCCACGGCAACCTCCGTCATCGTTGTCAGGACCTCGCGGACCCGGGGCGTGGGAGCACTCCCAAGCACCCGACAGTAGCCGTGCGCAGCCTCGGGCGGAAGCCCGGATGGATGATGGTCGAACCACTTCGGTAGGTTGCGACGGTGACGAGCCTCTTCCCCGGTGCGGGCACGGTCCTCAACGTCCTCACCGTCGTCGTCGGGGCGGGTCTCGGCATGGCCGTGGGCCACCGGCTGCGCGCCCACACCCGTGACGTCGTCACCGACTGCCTCGGCCTCGTGACGCTCCTCGTCGCCGGGCTGTCGGCGTTCGCGGTCACCGACGCCTCGCTGGCTGCCGCGGTGGGCTCCGGCGCCCCCGTCCTCGTCGTCCTCGGCTCCCTCGTCATCGGCTCGGTCACCGGGTCGCTGCTGCGCGTCGAGGAGCGGCTCGAAGGACTCGCCGGCTCGGTGCAGGGCTGGGTCTCGCGGCGCTCGCGCTCCGAGGGCGGGACCGACCACGCGGCCCGGGAGCGCTTCATCGAGGGATGGCTGACGGCCTCGCTGCTCTTCTGCGTCGGCCCGCTGACGATCCTCGGCGCGCTCAACGACGGCCTCGGACGCGGCATCGACCAGCTGGCGCTGAAGTCGGTGCTCGACGGGTTCGCCGCCCTCGCCTTCGCCGCGAGCTTCGGTGTCGGCGTGCTGATGTCGGCGGTGTCGGTGGCGGTGGTCCAGGGACTCCTGACGCTGGTCGGCGTCGTGCTGGGCTCGGTCGTCCCCGACGCGCACATCGCGGCCCTGACGGCCACCGGCGGGCTCATGCTCGTCGGCATCGCGCTGCGCCTCCTGCGGGTGCGTGAGGTGCCCGTGGGCGACATGCTGCCCGCCCTGCTCGTCGCCCCCCTGCTCACCCAGCTCGTCGTCTGGCTGCGCTAGCGGTCAGGCCCGTCGTCGGGCCCGTCCGACCGAGGCGGGTCAGGCCTTCTCCATGCCGGCGACGACCGCGTCGGCGACCTCCTTCATCCCCATCCGGCGGTCCATGGCCGTCTTCTGGATCCAGCGGAACGCGTCGGCCTCGGTGATCTTGAGCTTGGCCATGAGGACGCCCTTGGCCCGGTCGACGGCCTTGCGGGTCTCGAGGCGCTCGCCGAGGTCGGCGATCTCGGCCTCGAGGGCCTTGACCTCGGACCAGCGCGAGAGCGCGATGTCGATCGCGGGGGTGACGTCGCCGGCCGTGAACGGCTTGACGATGTAGGCCATGACCCCGGCGTCGCGGGCCCGCTCGACGAGCTCGGTCTGGCTGAAGGCCGTCAGCATGACGACGGGGCAGATCCGCTCCTTGCCGATCTGCTCGGCGGCGGTGATGCCGTCCATGACGGGCATCTTCACGTCCATGATGACGATGTCGGGCTTCAGGTCGATGGCCATGGCGACGGCCTGCTCGCCGTCACCGGCCTGACCCACGACGTCGTAGCCGGCCTCGCCGAGCATCTCGGCGAGGTCGAGCCTGATGATGGCCTCGTCCTCGGCCACGAGGACGCGTCGGGCGGTGCCGGGGGCCGGGGCAGCAGTGGTCTCACTCATGTGCCGGGAGCGGGACTTGAACCCGCACGCCCTCGCGGGCAGAGGATTTTGAGTCCTCCGTGTCTGCCATTCCACCACCCCGGCCGGGGCGCGTCGTCAGCATACCGACGCGTCGGGGCCGGTCCGGGGGGCGCTCAGGTGGCGAGCTCGCTGTACGCCGGGGCCACCCGGTTCCTCGCGTCGCCGATCCGGTGGACGCGCAGCGCGTTCGTCGAGCCGGGGATCCCGGGGGGCGAGCCGGCGACGATGACGACGAGGTCGCCCTCGACGACCCGGCCGGCGGCGAGGAGGACCTCGTCGACCTGCATCGCCATCTCGTCGGTGTGCTTGGCGTCCTGGACGAGGAAGGTCTCGACGCCCCACGTGAGGGCGAGCTGGCTGCGGGTCCACTGGCTCGGGGTGAACGCGAGCATGGGGATGCGGGGCCGCACGCGCGACAGGCGCCGGGACGAGTCGCCGCTCATCGTGAAGGTGATGAGGTAGGTGCACCCCAGGAGCTCGCCGATCTCGGCCGCGGCCGCGGTGACGGCGCCGCCCTTGGTGTGCGGGCGGCTGCCGAGCGGCGGGATGCGGTGCAGCCCGTGGTCCTCGGTGTTCTCGATGATGCGGGCCATCGTCAGCACCGCGGCGAACGGGTGCTTCCCGACGCTCGTCTCCCCCGAGAGCATCAGGGCGTCGGCACCGTCGAGGACGGCGTTGGCGGCGTCGGAGGCCTCGGCGCGGGTGGGGCGGCTGTTCTCGATCATCGACTCGAGGACCTGCGTCGCGACGATGACCGGCTTGGCCTGGCGCCGGGCGAGCTCGCACGCTCGCTTCTGGACGAGCGGGACCTCCTCGAGCGGCATCTCGACGCCGAGGTCGCCACGGGCCACCATGAGGCCGTCGAAGGCGCGCACGATCTCCTCGAGGTTGTCGACGGCCTGGGGCTTCTCGATCTTGGCGATGACGGGGAGGCGGACGCCCTCCTCGTCCATGATCGCGTGGACGTCGACGATGTCCTCGGCCGAGCGGACGAAGGACAGGGCGATCATGTCGACCCGCATCCGCAGCGCCCAGCGCAGGTCGTCCTTGTCCTTCTCGGACAGGGCCGGCACCGAGACGGCGACGCCGGGCAGGTTGATGCCCTTGTTGTTGGACAGCAGGCCGCCCTCGACGACGTCGCACACGACGTCGGTCTCGGTGACCGCGGTGGCCACGAGGGCGAGCTTGCCGTCGTCGATGAGGATGCGGTCGCCGGGCGTGACGTCGCCCGGGAGGCCGGAGTAGGTGGTGCCGACCTCCTTCACGTCGCCCGGGACGTCACGGGTGGTGATCGTGAAGCTCGTGCCCTTGACGAGCTGGACGGGCCCGTTCTCGAAGCGGGCCGTGCGGATCTTCGGGCCCTGGAGGTCGACGAGCACCCCGACCGCACGGCCGGTCTCGTCGCTGGCCTTGCGCACGTCGCGGTACACGCGCTCGTGGTCGGCGTGGTCGCCGTGGCTGAGGTTGAGGCGGGCGACGTCCATCCCGGACCGGACGAGCTCGCGGAGGTTCTCCGAGGAGGTCGTGGCGGGGCCCAGGGTGCAGACGATCTTGGCTCGGCGCATGCTCGAACCCTAGCGGTGGAACCGCTTGCACCAGTGACCGGGGCCACATCCCGGACCGCCGATGTGAGCGCAACCATTCCGCCGCTCCCACCGCCCCCACGGCGCGCGCTACGGCGCAGTACGTGTCGTGATCACAGCACCTACTGCGCCGTAGCACGCGATGGAGGGCGCGCCCTGGGGCGGGCGGGGGCGAGGCGGTCTGGGGGCCGGGCGGTCTGGGGGTCAGGCGGTCAGGGGCCGGTCGGTGGGGTTGACCGGGCGCGGGAGGCGCGAGGGCTTGCCCATGAGCCACGCGTCGACCTCGTGGGCCGCCGAGCGACCCTCGGCGATGGCCCACACGATGAGCGACTGCCCGCGCCCGGCGTCACCGGCGACGAAGACGCCCGGGACGGTGGACATGAAGCGCCCGTCACGCGCGACGTTGGTCCGCGGGTCGGTCTCGACGCCGAGCTGCGCGAGCAGCCCCTCCTGCTGCGGGCCGAG
Source organism: uncultured Actinomycetota bacterium (assembly GCA_963834225.1). GTDB lineage: Bacteria > Actinomycetota > Actinomycetes > Actinomycetales > Dermatophilaceae > Oryzobacter. The sequence goes on from CAWIAT010000009.1 coordinate 318,575, forward strand.
GAAGCCCATCGCGAGGAGGACGAGCTGCGCCGGGATCTCGCGGTCCGAGCCCTCGACCTTCTCGAAGCCGCTCTCCCCCATGACGACCTCGTGGAGGCGCAGCGCACGGACCCGTCCCTGCTCGTCGCCGAGGATCTCGCTCGTCGACACGGCGTACACGCGGTCGCCGCCCTCCTCGTGCGCCGAGGCGACGCGGAAGAGCATCGGGTAGGTGGGCCACGGGTGGGCCGACGCACGGTCGACCGACGGCTGCGGCATGATCTCCAGGCTCGTGACCGACCGGGCGCCCTGGCGGTGCGAGGTCCCGATGCAGTCGGCCCCGGTGTCGCCGCCGCCGATGACGACGACGTCCTTGCCCTCGGCGGTCACCTGGCCCTCGACGCTCTGGCCGAGGGCGACCCGGTTGGCCGGCGGGAGGAAGTCCATCGCCTGGAGCACGCCGTCGAGCTCACGGCCCGGGACGGGCAGGTCGCGCGGCACCGTGGCGCCGATGGCGACGACGACCGCGTCGAACCGCTTGCGGAGGTCGGCCCCGGTGAGGTCGCGACCGACCTCGACCCCGGTGCGGAAGCGGGTGCCCTCGGACTTCATCTGGGCGATCCGGCGGTCGACGACGGACTTCTCCATCTTGAACTCGGGGATGCCGTACCGCAGCAGGCCACCGGGCTGGTCGGCCCGCTCGTACACGGCGACCGTGTGCCCGGCGCGGGTCAGCTGCTGGGCGGCGGCGAGCCCGGCGGGACCGGACCCGACGACGGCCACGGTCTTGCCGGAGAGCCGCTCGGGAGCCTCGGGGTCGACGGTGCCGTTGGCGAAGGCGCGGTCGATGATCGAGACCTCGACCTGCTTGATCGTCACGGCCGGCTGGTTGATGCCGAGGACGCACGACGCCTCGCAGGGTGCCGGGCAGAGGCGGCCGGTGAACTCGGGGAAGTTGTTCGTCGCGTGGAGGCGGTCGATGGCCTGGCGCCACTCACCGCGCCACGCGAGGTCGTTCCACTCGGGGATGAGGTTTCCGAGCGGACATCCGCTGTGGCAGAACGGGATCCCGCAGTCCATGCAGCGTCCGGCCTGGCGCTGGAGCTCGGTCGACGACTGCTCCTCGTAGACCTCCTTCCAGTCCCTGATCCGGACCGGGACGGGGCGGCGACGAGGCAGCTCGCGCTCGCGCGTCCTCAGAAAGCCCTGGGGGTCAGCCACGGGACGCCTCCATGATCCGCTCCCACACCTGGGTGCCGTCGGGGTCGAGCCCTTCCGCCGTGGCCTTGGCCCGCACGTCGAGGACGCGCTGGTAGGCCCGCGGGAGGACGAGGGTGAAGGCCGAGCGGGCGGTGTCCCAGTCGGCGAGGAGCCGCGCCGCGACGGCCGAGTCGGTCCACCGGACGTGGCGCTCGAGCAGGTCGTGGACGACGAGCTCGTCCTCGGGCCGCAGCGGCCGGAGGTCGACGAGCTCGGGGTTGACGTGGCCGCGGTCGAGGTCGAGGACGTACCCGACGCCCCCGCTCATGCCCGCCGCGACGTTGCGCCCCGTGGGCCCGAGGATGAGCGCCGTCCCGCCGGTCATGTACTCGAGGCCGTGGTCGCCGACGCCCTCGACGACCGCCGTGGCGCCGGAGTTGCGGACGCAGAAGCGCTCGCCGACCCGGCCGCGGAGGAACAGCTCCCCGGAGGTCGCGCCGTAGCCGATGACGTTGCCGGCGATGACGTTGTCCTCGGCGACGAGCGCCGACCCGGGGGCCGGGCGGACCGCGACGCGACCGCCGGACAGGCCCTTGCCGACGTAGTCGTTGGCGTCGCCCTCGAGGCGCAGCGTGATGCCCGCCGGCAGGAACGCGCCGAAGCTCTGGCCCGCCGAGCCGGTGAGGGTGAGGTCGATGGTGCCGTCGGGCAGGCCCTGCGCGTGCCGCTTGGTGACCTCGTGGCCGAGCATCGTGCCGACGGTGCGGTTGACGTTGCGGACCGGGAAGCGCGCCTGCACCGGCACCCCGCTGTCGATGGCGTCGCGCGTCGCGGCGATGAGCTGGTGGTCGAGGGCCTTCTCGAGGCCGTGGTCCTGCGCGATGGCGTGGCGCACGCCGGACCCGTCGGGGCTCGTGACCCTGGTGAGGATGGGGGCGAGGTCGAGCCCGCTCGCCTTCCAGTGCCGCACGGCCTTCGAGGTGTCGAGGTGCTCGATCTGGCCGACGGCCTCGGCGATGCTCCGGAAGCCCAGGGCGGCGAGGTGCTCGCGGACCTCCTCGGCGATGTACTCGAAGAAGGTCTCGACGAACTCGGGCGCCCCGGAGAAGCGCGCCCGCAGCTCGGGGTTCTGGGTGGCGATGCCGACCGGACAGGTGTCGAGGTGGCAGACCCGCATGAGGATGCAGCCCGAGACGACGAGGGGCGCCGTCGCGAAGCCGAACTCCTCGGCACCGAGGAGGGCCGCGATGACGACGTCGCGCCCGGTCTTGATCTGCCCGTCGACCTGGACGACGATCCGGTCGCGCAGCCCGTTGAGGACGAGGGTCTGCTGGGTCTCGGCGAGGCCGAGCTCCCACGGACCACCCGCGTGCTTGAGCGAGGTGAGCGGCGAGGCTCCGGTGCCGCCGTCGTGCCCCGAGATGAGGACGACGTCGGCGTGCGCCTTGCTGACGCCCGCGGCCACGGTGCCGACCCCGACCTCGGAGACGAGCTTGACGTGGACCCGCGCCGCCGGGTTCGCGTTCTTGAGGTCGTGGATCAGCTGGGCGAGGTCCTCGATGGAGTAGATGTCGTGGTGCGGCGGCGGGCTGATCAGGCCGACGCCCGGGGTGGAGTGCCGCGTCTTCGCGATCCACGGGTAGACCTTCGGGCCGGGCAGCTGGCCGCCCTCCCCGGGCTTGGCGCCCTGCGCCATCTTGATCTGGATGTCGTCGGCGTGGGTGAGGTAGAGGGAGGTGACGCCGAACCGGCCGGAGGCCACCTGCTTGATCGCCGAACGGCGCTCGGGGTCCATGAGGCGCTCGGGGTCCTCGCCGCCCTCGCCGGTGTTGGACCGGGCCTTGAGCCGGTTCATGGCGATCGCCAGCGTCTCGTGGGCCTCCATGCTGATCGAGCCGTAGCTCATCGCCCCGGTGTTGAACCGCTGCACGATCTCGGCGACCGACTCGACCTCCTCGATCGGCACGGGCCGGCGCCCGGAGCCGCCGAGCTCGAAGAGCCCACGCAGCGTCATGAGGCGCCCGGCCTGCTCGTCGATGCGCGCGGTGTACTGCTTGAAGACGTCGTAGCGCTTCGCCCGCGTCGCGTGCTGGAGGCGGAAGACCGTGTCGGGGTCGAACAGGTGCGGCTCGCCCTCACGGCGCCACTGGTACTCGCCGCCGACGGCGAGCTTGCGGTGCGCCTGGCGGATGCCGTCGGGCGGGTACGCCATGGCGTGGCGGGCCGAGGTCTCGGCGGCGATGACGCCGAGGCCCACCCCGCCGAGCTGGCTCACCGTGCCGGTGAAGAACTCGTCGACGAGGTCCTGCGAGAGGCCGATGGCCTCGAAGACCTGCGCGCCGCGGTAGGACGCCACCGTGGAGATGCCCATCTTCGACATCACCTTGAGCACGCCCTTGCCGAGCGCCTTGATGAGGTTGGCGACCGCCTTCTCCTCGGTGACCGTCGTGATGGCGCCGCTGCGCACCATGTCCTCGACGGTCTCCATCGCGAGGTAGGGGTTGATCGCGGCGGCGCCGTACCCGACGAGGAGGGCCACGTGGTGGACCTCGCGGACGTCGCCGGCCTCGACGAGGAGGCCGACCTGGGTGCGGGTCTTCTGGCGGATCAGGTGGTGGTGCACGGCCGAGGTCAGCAGCAGCGACGGGATCGGTGCGGCATCGCGGTCGGAGTCGCGGTCGGAGAGGACGACGAAGCGCGCGCCCTCGGCGATGGCGGCCGAGACCTCGTCGAAGATCTCGTGGAGGCGGGCGCGCAGCGCGGCCTCGCCACCGGTGACGTCGTAGGTGCCGCGCACGACGACGGTGCTGTAGCCCGGGAGGTCGCCGTCGGCGTTGATGTGGACGACCTTCGCGAGCTCGTCGTTGTCGATGACGGGGAACGGCAGGAGCACCTGGCGCGCGTGGGCCGGCGACGCGTCGAGGACGTTGCCCTCCGGACCGATGCTCGAGCCGAGCGAGGTGACGAGCTCCTCGCGGATGGCGTCGAGCGGCGGGTTGGTGACCTGGGCGAAGAGCTGCGTGAAGTAGTCGAAGACGAGCCGGGGGCGCTCGGAGAGCACCGCGAGCGGGGTGTCGGTCCCCATCGAGCCCAGGGCCTCGAGGCCACCGCTCGCCATCGGCGCGAGGAGGATCTTCAGCTCCTCCTCGGTGTACCCGAAGGTGCGCTGGCGGCGGGTGACCGAGGCGGCGGTGTGGATGATGTGCTCGCGCTCGGGCAGGTCCTTGAGCTCGATGAGCCCCGCGTGCAGCCACTCCTCGTAGGGGTTCTCGGCGGCGAGCGAGGTCTTGACCTCCTCGTCGCTGACGATCCGCCCCGCGGCGGTGTCGACGAGGAACATCCGACCCGGCTGGAGGCGGCCGCGGCGCACGACGTTCTCGGGCTCGATGTCCAGGACGCCGGCCTCCGAGGCCAGGACGACCAGCCCGTCGTCGGTGACCCAGTAGCGCCCGGGGCGCAGGCCGTTGCGGTCGAGGACCGCGCCGATGAGGGTGCCGTCGGTGAAGGTGACGCAGGCCGGGCCGTCCCAGGGCTCCATGAAGGTGGAGTGGAACTCGTAGAAGGCCTTGCGGGCCGGGTCCATCGACTCGTGGTTCTCCCAGGCCTCGGGGATCATCATGAGGACCGAGTGCGGCAGCGAGCGCCCGCCGAGGTGGAGCAGCTCGAGGACCTCGTCGAAGGTCGCCGAGTCGGAGGCGTCGGGGGTGCAGATGGGGAAGAGTCGGTCGAGGTCGCCCGGGATGACGTCGGAGGTGATCTGCGACTCGCGCGCCATCATCCAGTTGCGGTTGCCCTTGACGGTGTTGATCTCGCCGTTGTGCGCGATGAGCCGGTACGGGTGGGCCAGCGGCCAGCTGGGGAAGGTGTTGGTGGAGAAGCGCGAGTGGACCAGGGCCAGCTCGGTGGCGAAGCGCTCGTCGGACAGGTCGGGGAAGAACGGCTCGAGCTGGCCGGTGGTCAGCATCCCCTTGTAGACGACGGTGCGGCACGACAGCGACGGGAAGTAGACCTCGACCTCGCGCTCGGCCCGCTTGCGCAGGCAGAAGGCGAGACGGTCGAGCTCGACACCGGTGGTCCCGGTCTCGGCGGCGACGAAGAGCTGGCGGAAGGTCGGCATGCACTCGCGGGCGGCGCGGCCGACGAGGTCGGGCGTCACGGGGACGTCGCGCCAGGCGAGGACCCGCAGGCCCTCCTCGAGGGCGATCTCCGCGATCCGGCGCTCGGCCTCGGCCCGCTCGGTGTCGTCGGTCGGCAGGTAGGCCATGCCGACCGCGTAGGCCCCGGCCTCGGGCAGCTCGACGTCGAGGACGGCGCGCAGGAAGGCGTCGGGGACCTGGGTGAGGATGCCCGCGCCGTCACCCACGAGGGGGTCGGCGCCGGTGGCTCCGCGGTGGTCGAGGTTGCGCAGCGCGTCGAGGGCGTGGGCGACGATGTCGTGTCCGGCGGTCCCCCGCATCGTCGCCACCATGGCCACGCCGCAGGCGTCGTGCTCGTGCTCGCGGCGGTAGAGGCCGGTGTCGGCGGGCTGGGCGGAGAAGCGGGCGACGGTCACGTCGCATCACCGTCCTCAGGGGTCGTCGATCCCACGGGGACCGGGCACGGCAAGGTCAGGCGCGGACGGCGTCGGCCACGTCACGGAATCGTAGCCCCGGCCCTCGCCGTCTTGCATTTCGAGCGGCGCTATCCCACATCCTGGGACTTCGGCTCGGCCTCCGAGGGGTTCTCGGACGCCCTCGGGAAGGGGTGTCCCGGCACCGCCGTCCCGGGCCGCACGCCGGGCCGTGAACCAGACGATCCACACCCCGAGGAGGAAGACCACGATGCTCGTCCAGACGTTGAGCCGCTGGCCCCAGATCAGCTCGGCCTCGTCGGTGCGCATCCGCTCGATGACGACCCGCCCGACCGGGTACCCCGCGACGTAGAGGCCGAGGAGGGCTCCCGGGTGCAGCCGGCGCCGCTGGTCGAGGAGCAGCAGGAAGGCGGCGAGGACGACGAGGAAGAGCGCCTCGTAGAGGAACGTCGGGTGGAACGTCCCGAGGACGACCGGGTCGCCGGCCGCGTCGACGACGGCTCGTCCGGTGCCGTTGTCCCACTCGTGGATCGTCAGTCCCCACGGCAGGTCGGTGGGGCCGCCGTAGAGCTCGTTGTTGAACCAGTTGCCGAACCGGCCGACCGCCTGGGCCAGCGCGACCCCGGGTGCGGCGGCATCGGTGAAGGCGAGGAAGGAGATGCCGTTGCGACGACAGCCGATCCACACGCCGAGGGCTCCCAGGGCGATCGCCCCCCAGATGCCGAGCCCGCCCTGCCAGATCTTCAGGGCGTCGAGCGGTCGCCCGTCCTCTCCCCAGTACGGCCCGGGCGTGGTGATGACGTGGTAGATCCGGCCACCGACGATGCCGAAGAGGACGCCCCACGCCGCCACGTCGAGGGCCTGCTCCCTCTCGTACCCGCGCGGGACGAGGCGGCGCCCGGTGAGCCAGACGGCGAGGACGATGCCGAGGAGGATGCACAGCGCGTACATCCGCAGCGGGAGGGGGCCGAGGTGGAGCACCCCGACCGTGGGGCTCGGGATGCTCGCGGGCAGCGCGGCGGCGAGGATGCTCACTTCGACGCCGCCTCGACGGCCGCGGTGAACCCGTCGGGCGACGCGAGGGCGCCGAGCTCCTGGTCCTTGCCGTCGATGCGCACCGTCGGGGTGCCGCGCACGCCGTCGGTGAAGCTCTGCTGCTCGACCGAGTCGACGTAGGCGTCGTAGCGATCCGCCTCGACGCAGTCCTGCCACGTCGTGAGCGCGGCACCGTTGATGCCTGCGGCCTGCGCGAAGCCGGCCGAGCTGCGCGTCGGTGTACCCCGCGCCCTCGGTCGCGGGCTGGTTCGGGAACACCTGGTCGTGGAACTCCTGGAACCGGCCGGCGTCGGCGGCGCAGAAGGCGGCGTTGGCGGCGCGGGTCGAGCTGTCGTTGCGGAGGTTGTCGTCGAGGAAGTTCTTCACGTGGTAGACGAGCACGATCCTCCCCTCCTTCGCCAGGCTGGTGACCGTCGAGCCCGTGAGCTCCTCGAACTGCTTGCAGGCCGGGCACTGGAAGTCCTCGTAGAGGTCGACCCTCGGTGCGCCGGGCTGCGGCGTGACGTCGGCGAAGGCCCGGTAGCCCTCCCCCATCGCCGCGACGCCCCTGGGGAGGGCGGTCCCACCCGGGGAACCACCCTCGGAGCGCTGCGACCAGATGGCCCCGCCGACGACGGCGACGATCGCGACGACGAGGACCACCGCCCCGACGACGATCTTGTTGGCCCCGCCGCCCGCGCCCGAGCTCGCGGCCCGGATCTTGGCCTGTCGGTCGGTGGACGGGGTCGACGTCGTGCTGCCCATGGGGTGGTCGGTTCCTCTCGGAGGTCAGGTGGTCAGTGGCGGAAGAGCCGCTGGTCGAGCGCGGCGAGGGAGCGGGGTCGGACCGCGATCCACGCGCCGGCCGCCGCGAAGGCGAGGTCGCGGGCGATCTCCTGCGGGTAGCGCGTGGCCTCCGCGCCGATCTGGCCGCCGCCGCCGAAGCAGCCGCAGTCGATGGTCAGCCCGCGGGCCCACGCCTGCGCGATGCCGAGGACGAACGCGAGCATGAGCAGGGTCGACACGACCGCGACCGGCCGGGTGAACAGTCCGACGAGGAGCAGCAGCCCGAGGACGATCTCGACGAACGGCAGCGCGAGCCCGATGGCGCCGGCGAGGCCCGCCGGGAGGATCTCGTAGGCCTGGACCGCCCGCTGCGCCGTGAGCGGCGAGCCGACCTTCACGGCCCCGGCGTAGACGAGGACCGCCCCGAGGAAGAGGCGCGCCAGCAACCCGACGAGGTCGCGGACCCGGGTGCGCCGGTCGTCCGGACCGACCACCGAGGTGGTCTCCGTGTCCGGCTTCGTGCCCGCGCTCACCTGCGCCCGTTCCTCACTCCCTCGGCCAGCTCGGCCGTCAGCTCGCGCAACGCGCCGAGGCGGTCGCGGAGTTCCCCGTCGCCGCCGAGGGTGCGCACCAGGGCGGACCCGACGATGACGCCGTCGACGTAGGCGGCCAGCTCGGCCGCCTGGGCGCCCGTGGACACCCCGAGCCCGACGCACACCGGGAGGTCGGTGACGCCACGGACCCGGTCGACGAGGCCCCGGGCGTCGGCGTCGACGCTGGTGCGGGCGCCCGTGACGCCCATCGTCGAGGCGGCGTAGACGAACCCGCGGCACGCGGAGGTCACCCTCTGGAGGCGCTCGGGGGTGGACGACGGCGCGACGAGGAAGATCCGGTCGAGGCCGTGCCGGTCGCTCGCGGCGATCCAGTCGTCGGCCTCGTCGGGGATGAGGTCGGGGGTGATGAGCCCCGCTCCCCCGGCCGCGGCGAGGTCGGCGGCGAACTGCTCGACCCCCCGGCGCAGGACGAGGTTCCAGTACGTCATGACGACGGGGACGGCCCCGGCCTCGCGGACCGCCGTGACGGCGGTGAAGGCGTCGTCGACCGTGGCGCCACCCGCCAGCGCGACCGACATGGCCTCCTGGTTCACCGGACCGTCGATCACCGGGTCGCTGTAGGCGATCCCGACCTCGACGACGTCACAGCCCGCCTCGACGAGGACCCGCATCGCCTCGATCGAGCCCTCGACCGAGGGGTAGCCCACGGGCAGGTACCCGACGAGGGCGGCGCGCCCCTCGTCGCGGCACCGGCGCAGGACGTCGTCGAGGGTGCCGACCGTGGTCGTCACGAGCCGCTCCCGTCGACGAGGCCGAACCACTCGGCGGCGGTGTGCATGTCCTTGTCGCCGCGCCCGGAGAGGTTGACGAGCAGGAGGGCGTCGGGGCCGAGCTCGCGCCCGACCTCCATGGCGCCCCAGAGGGCGTGGGCCGACTCGAGCGCCGGGATGATCCCCTCGGTGCGGCACAGCAGCGAGAACGCCTCCATCACCTGGACGTCGGTGGCGTAGCGGTACTCGGCCCGCCCGCTGTCGCGGAGGAAGGCGTGCTCGGGACCGACGCTCGGGTAGTCGAGGCCGGCCGAGATCGAGTGTGACTCGACGGTCTGGCCGTCGTGGTCCTGCATGAGGTAGCTCATCGCGCCGTGGAGGACGCCGGGACGGGTGGTGGTCTCGGCGAACCGGGCGGCGTGCTTGCCGGTCTCGATGCCCGACCCGCCGGCCTCGATGCCGATGAGCCGCACGCCCGCATCGGGGACGAACTTGTGGAAGATGCCCATGGCGTTGGATCCGCCTCCGACACAGGCGATCACGGCGTCGGGGAGCCGGCCGTGGAGCTCGAGGACCTGCTCGCGGGCCTCCTCGCCGATCACCGCGTGGAAGTCGCGGACCATCTCGGGGAACGGGTGCGGACCGGTGACCGTGCCGATGAGGTAGTGCGTGGAGCCGACGTTGGCGACCCAGTCGCGCAGCGCCTCGTTGATGGCGTCCTTGAGCGTCGCGCTCCCGTGCTCGACGGGCACGACCTCGGCACCGAGGATCTTCATCCGCGCGACGTTGAGGGCCTGCCGCTCGGTGTCGACCCGGCCCATGTAGACCGTGCAGTCCAGTCCCATGAGGGCGGCGGCGGTGGCGGTGGCGACGCCGTGCTGGCCCGCCCCGGTCTCGGCGATGACGCGCGTCTTGCCCATCCGCTGGGTGAGCAGCGCCTGGGCGAGGACGTTGTTGATCTTGTGCGAGCCGGTGTGGTTGAGGTCCTCGCGCTTGAGGACGACGCGCGCGCCGCCGCAGTGGGCCGCGAACCGGGGCACCTCGGTGATGATGCTCGGCCGACCGGTGTAGGTGCGGTGCAGCCGGGCCAGCTCGTCGAGGAAGTCGGGGTCGACCATCGCCTTCTGGCGGGCCTCGTCGAGCTGCTCGAGCGCGGGGATGAGCGCCTCGGGCACGTAGCGTCCGCCGAAGGGACCGAACCGGCCGGGCCGGGGCAGCTCCTCGGGGACGAGGTCGGAGACGGAGGGGGTGTCGTCGGGCACGGTTCAGTCCTTCGGGGTGGGTGCGCCGGCGGCGATGATCGCCTCGGCGCCGGCACGCGGGTCGCCGTCGCGCACGAGGGCCTCGCCGACGAGGACGGCGTCGGCCCCCTGAGCGGCGTAGGCGGCGGCGTCATCGGGTCCGGCGATGCCGGACTCGGCGACGGTGACGACGCCCTCGGGGATGAGGGGGCGCAGCCGGGAGAACGTGTCGGGGTGGATCTCCAGGGTCTTGAGGTTGCGGGCGTTGACGCCGATGACCGTGGCCCCCGCGTCGACCGCGCGCTGGGTCTCGACCTCGTCGTGGACCTCGACGAGGGCGGTCATCCCGAGCTCGCCGGCCCGCTGCAGCATCGAGGTCAGCTCGGCGTCGGTGAGGGCCGCGACGATGAGCAGGACGATGTCGGCGCCGTGCGCGCGGGCCTCCCACAGCTGGTAGTCGGTGACCATGAAGTCCTTGCGCAGCACCGGGATGTCGACGGCGGCCCGGACGGCGTCGAGGTCGTCGAGACTGCCCCCGAACCGCCGCTGCTCGGTGAGGACCGAGACGGCGCTCGCTCCCCCGGCGGCGTAGTGCGCGGCGAGGGCGGCGGGGTCCGCGATGGCGGACAGCGCCCCCTTGCTCGGGCTCGCGCGCTTGACCTCGGCGATGAGCGAGAGGCCCGGTCGGCGCAGGGCCGACTCGGCGTCGACGGCGGGGTGCGCCGCGGCGACGGCCGACTCGACGTCGGCGCGCGAGGTGAGCCGCTGCCGGGCCGCGAGGTCCTCGCGGACCCCGGCGACGATGGCGTCCAGGACGGTCGTCACGACGTGACGCCCGTCAGTGGATCGAGGGGGCCTCGTCGCGGGGGCGTCCGGCCGCGCCGTACCCGGCCATCGACAACACCTTTCCCGCGACGACGCCGACGACGGCCAGGACCACGCCACCGACGAAGAGCCAGAGGTTGGGGAAGAGCACCGCGAGGGACATGATGGCCGACGCGACGAGGAGGATGCCGACCGCCGTCCAGGCGGCGGTGCTGTGCCCGTGGTCCTCGTGCTCCTCGTGCTGGCTCATGGCGTCACTCCTCGGGGACGGGGTCGGGCGACCCTTGACGTGGTCTCGTGCCGATTCTGTCAGGTCGGGCGGTCGGGGCCGACATCGGTCGGGTCCCGACCGGCGGAGAGCTCGTCCCAGGCACTGCCGACCCGTTCGCCGCGCGGACCGGCGACGTCACCGCCCTCGGTGCCGGGAACCTCGTAGCGGCTGCTCGGCCCGGACCAGCCGCGCATCCCGGCGACGGCCGCCACCAGCCCGACGAGCGAGAGGGCGGTGGCGACGAGCGCGGCGACGGGCCACCCGGTGGGATCCGCGACCGTCTCGACCGAGCCGGTGCGCCCGACCCGGGCGGCCCCGACGGGTCCGAGGGCGCCGTCGGGGCCGAGGAGGACCCGGACGGTGAGCAGGCCGGCGACGACGAGCAGGCCCGCCCAGCCGACGAGGGCCACGACGCGGGTGACCCGACCGCTCGCGACCGTCGCGACGGCGGCCGCGGCGAGGGCGAGCGCGACGGCGGTCAGGCCCGGGGCGACCTCGACGCCGGTGGCGCTGATCCGGGTCGCCCCGAGGACGGCGTCGTCGACCGCGCCGGTCACCCAGGGCCGGAAGGTCACGGCCAGCAGGGCGAAGGCCCCGACGAGCCCGAGGAGGGCGACGGGACCCTTGCGGCCGAGGCGGTTCACGTGACGGTCCGCATCGCGCCCGCGGTCGCGACGGCCCGCAGCGCAGCGGTGGCCTTGTGGACGCACTCCTCGTGCTCGCGGGTGGGGTGCGAGTCGGCGACGATGCCGGCTCCGGCCTGCACGTGCGCGACGCCGTCCTTGACGACCGCGGTGCGGATGGCGATGGCCATGTCGAGGTCACCGTGGAAGTCGAGGTAGCCGACGACCCCGCCGTACACGCCGCGCCGCGAGGGCTCGTAGTGCTCGATGAGGGCCAGGGCGCGCGGTTTCGGTGCGCCGGAGAGGGTGCCCGCGGGGAAGGTGGCGACGAGGACGTCGTAGGCGCTGGTGCCCGGGCGGGTCTCCCCCACGACCGTGGACTCGATGTGCATGACGTGGCTGTAGCGGCGCACGTCCATGAACTCCACGACGTCGACCGTCCCGGGGCGGCAGACCCGCTGGAGGTCGTTGCGCCCGAGGTCGACGAGCATGACGTGCTCGGCGCGCTCCTTGGGGTCGGCGAGCAGCTCGTCGGCGAGGCGGACGTCGTCCTCCGGCGTCTTCCCGCGCGGCCTCGACCCGGCGATGGGGTGGGTGATCGCGCGGTCCCCGGTGACCCGCACGAGGGCCTCCGGGCTGCTGCCGACGACGGCGTAGTCGGAGCCGTCGGGCGCCGGGAACCGGAAGAGGTACATGTAGGGGCTGGGGTTGCCCGCGCGCAGCGCGCGGTAGACGTCGAGGGGGTCGGCGGGGCACGCCATCGAGAACCGCTGCGACAGGACGACCTGGAACACCTCACCCGCCCGGATGTCCTCCTTCGCGAGCTCGACGACCTCCTCGTAGCGCTCGGGCGTCGTGTTCGAGGTGACCCCGGCCATCGCGAGGCCGACGGCCTCGGTGTCGACGACGGCGACGGTGCTGTCGGCCGGCGCGGCGAGCGCGCGCGTCATGGTGTCGAGGCGCTCGACGGCGTCGGCCCACGCCTGCTCGACCCGGTCGTCGGTGTCGTCGTAGTTCACGGCGTTGGCGACGAGCAGGATCGAGCCGTCGGTGTGGTCGAGGACGGCGAGGTCGGTGGCGAGCATCAGGGCGACCTCGGGCAGGCCGAGGACGTCGGGGGTGGTGCTCGGCACCCGCTCCCAGCGGCGGACCGCGTCGTAGGTGATGGCCCCGACCATCCCTCCGGTGAGCGGCGGCAGCCCGGCGACGGGCTCGGTGGCCAGCGCCTCCATCGTGGCGCGCAGGGCGTCGGTGGCGGGTCCGGTCGTCGGGACCCCGACGGGGGGCTCGCCGATCCAGTGGACCTCGCCGTCCTTCTCGGTGAGGGTCGCGCGGCTGGCCGCGCCGACGATCGACCAGCGCGACCAGACGCCGCCGTGCTCGGCGGACTCCAGGAGGAAGGTCCCCGGACGGTCGCCGGCGAGCTTGCGGTAGACCCCGACCGGTGTCTCGGCGTCGCCCATGAGACGGCGCACGACGGGGATGACGCGGCGGTCGCGGGCGAGGACGCCGAAGACGTCGAGGGTGGGCCAGGTCTGGCCGTAGCCCAGGCTCGGTGCCTCCGCGGCGGGGGCGGCGCCGGTGGTGCTCACGCGCCGCCGCCGGGAGCGGTCGGGGCGGCCGGGTCTGCCGGCGCGACGGCGGCGTGGAGGTCGTCGGCGTCGAAGCAGGTGCGGTCGCCGGTGTGGCAGGCCGCGCCGACCTGGTCGACGCGCACGAGGAGGGCATCGCCGTCGCAGTCGAGCGCGACGGAGCGCACGTGCTGGACGTGCCCGCTCGTGTCGCCCTTGCGCCAGTACTCGGACCGGCTGCGCGACCAGAACGTCACGCGGCCCTCGGTGAGGGTGCGGCGCAGCGCCTCGTCGTCCATCCAGCCGAGCATGAGGACGTCACCGGTGTCGTGCTGCTGGACGATCGCGGCGACGAGGCCCTGCTCGTCGCGCTTCAGGCGGGCGGCGACGCCGGGGTCGAGGGACGGCTGTGGGCTGGAGGACACCCGGTCATTGTGCCGCGCGGGCGGCGCCGACCCCGTCAGTGGGCACTGTCGCGGATGTCGACCTCCCCGCCGCTCGGATAAAATGTGACGTGGGTCCCATCCGATCGGACGCGGGCTCCGAACTCCCACGGGTCGATGTGGACCGTCTGGGTCCGCGCTGTCGTCCCACCGCAGCGCAGGGGCTGCCCTGCGCCCTCTGAAGGGACACACCATGGCAGGTACCACACGACGCGGCTTCCTCGCCGCCGCGGGAAGCGGGACGGCCGTCGCCGTCGTCGCCACCGCGGGCGGAGCGAGCGCGTCACCCCGGTCGAGCGAGGAGGCCCTCGAGGCCCTCGACGGCGCCGTGCTCGTCGCGTACATCGACGACCCGCGGTCGGGAGTCCTCTCCCTCATGGTCGGCGAGGACGAGGTCGAGATCCACGACCCCGCCCTCGTCCGCCGACTCGTCAAGGCGTCAGGGGGGAAGGCCTGATGTCCTCCCACCGCGAGGCCCCGGAGATCTCCAAGGACCCGGTCGCCGACAACACCGACGTCTACGCGTTCGTCAGCCCGGACAAGCCGGACACCGTCACCCTCATCGCGAACTTCATCCCGTTCCAGAACCCCCAGGGCGGGCCGAACTTCTACGAGTTCGGCGACGACGTGCGCTACGAGATCAACATCAGCAACTCGGGCAAGGCCGGTGACCCGGACGTCATCTACCGGTTCAACTTCCACACCAAGATCCGCAACGACGCCACGTTCCTCTACAACACCGGGCCGATCAGCTCGATCTCGGACAAGGCCTGGAACCGGCCGCAGTTCTACAGCGTGTCGCGCTGGTCGCGCCGCGGCGGGTGGCGGGAGCTCGCGGAGCGCCTGCCCTGCCCGCCGGTGAACGTCGGCCCGCGCAGCACCCCGAAGTACTCGGCGCTGGCCAAGCAGGCGGTCCACCGCATCGCCGGTGGACGGACGGTCTTCGCCGGCCAGCGAGCCGACGGCTTCCACGTCGACCTCGGGAGCATCTTCGACCTCGGCACCCTGCGTCCCTTCCAGATGGCGCACCTCATCCCGTCGGCCGCGGCCGCCGGGGTCAACGGCACCCAGGGCCTGAACGTGCACAGCATCGCGATCCAGGTGCCCAAGACCGACCTCACCGTCGACCACGTCAAGCCGAAGGACGTCGGTGCGGCGAGCTCGGTCATCGGCGTGTGGGCCTCGGCCAGCCGGCAGAAGACGAGGGTCATCAGGCGCGACGGCTACGGGTCCGCGAACTTCGGTCCGTACCAGCAGGTCTCGCGTCTGGGCAACCCGCTGTTCAACGAGGTCATCACGCCGATGGCCAAGAAGGACCGTTGGAACGCCATGGAGCCGAGCGACGACAGGTACTACGCGAAGTACGTCGCCAAGCCCGAGCTCGCGGGGCTGCTCCCGGTGCTCTACCCGGGGGTCTTCCCCAAGCTGGCGGCCTACACCAAGCCGCGAGCCGACCTCCTGGCGATCCTGCTGACCGGCATCCCGGCCGGCGTCGTCCCCGGGTTCCAGAACTACACGGGACCCAACGAGGCCGACATGCTCCGGCTCAACCTCGCCGTCCCGCCCACTGCGAAGCCGAACCCCATCGGTCTCGTCGCGGGTGACGCGGCAGGCTTCCCCAACGGCCGCCGTCTCGTCGACGACGTCGTGGCCATCGAGCTGCGCGCCGTGGCGGGCGCGACCATCCCGCTGGTCGACCCCTCGTTCACCCCGGACGGCGCCGCCGCCGTGCTGAACGACGGGACCTCCAACACCAACCCGCCGTTCCTCAGCGAGTTCCCGTACCTCGGAACCCCCGCAGGTGGCTACCAGACGACCCCCGGCACCCCCGGCGGCGCGTCCTAGCAGCACCCCACCGGACCGACCGGCCGGGCGCCCCAGGCGCCCGGCCGGGCGGGCCGGTCCCTGTCGACGACCCGCACGGAGGAGCACAGATGACGACCACGGAGAACCCCACCGCCGGCGAGGGGCCGGTGCTGCTCGACATCGGCGGCGACGTCGGCGCCCTCATCGTGACCATGCCCGAGCACACCCGCGGCCTCGAGGTCGAGATCCGGCCCGCCGGGGCCACCGCCGCGGCCCACGACCACGCCCAGCCCCACACCCACGAGCACTCCCACGTCCACCCGCACGGTGACGACCACTCCCATCCCCACGCCGCGCCGCACTACCCGCACGTCGGCGTCGTGGAGCGTCGCACGCCCGAGGGGACGCACCTCTCGCTCGTCTACCCCGACGTCGTCGAGGGCGACTACGAGCTGTGCCCGCTGCCGAGCGGCCGGGTCGCTGCGACGGCCACCGTCGTCGGCGGCACGGTCAGCCGGATCGACTGGCCGGGCTGACCCCTCGCGCCCGCGCTCCTCAGGAGCGCCGGTGCGAGCTCGCGGTCGCGTCGTCGTGGCCCTCGCCGGAGGGGGCGGGGGCGAGACGGTGGTCCAGCCCGAGGGCACCGGCCAGGACGGCGACGAACAGGACCGTGATGCCCACGCCCGCGACCACGACGGCCTCGACGCCGTCCTCCCGGCTGTCGAGGAAGGGGTAGGGGTACCAACCGGTGGTCGCGCCGATGACCAGCGTCCACGCGAGCCAGGCCAGCGGCCAGGCGAGGGCCGTCGCGACGACGCTCCACCTCGCCCGGGGGCGCGGCCCGACGAGGACCCAGACGACGACGGCGAGGACGGGCACGACCATGTGGAGCAGCTTGTCGGCGAACCAGTCCGCACCCTCGAGGTCGAGCAGGGGCCGCAGGAGCACGAAGTGGACGAGCCCGGTGATGGTGATCCCCGCGACGGCGGCGAGGCGGGCGACGCGCCACCACCGGCCGTCGCGCGCCGGGTCCCGCCACAGCTGCCAGCCGGTGACCGCCACGAGGAGGTTGCTCTGGATCGTGAAGTACGAGACGAGGCGGGCGAGCCTGATGCCGAGGCCGGGTACCTCCGACTCGTCGAGGACCCTCCCGCCCTGCAACACGAGGACGGTCTGCAGGACGAGGGCGGCCGTGGCGACCACGGCGACGACGAGGTGGAGGACGCGGGCTCGAGATGTCGTCACGCTGCGCAGCCTAGGACCGCCGTGTCTCCTGCCCTGGGACCTGGACGCCGCGCGGGCCGACCGGGTCGACGCCGTCCTCACCGCACTGCGCAGGTCGGCCGGGCTCGCGTTCCGCCGCTCCCGCGTCGGGGTGCAGCTCGTCGCCCCCTTGCGCACCGCCCGGCTCGGCCTCGCCTGACGCGGCCGACCCTCAGCGCACGGGGTGGCCGTCGGCGCGCAGTGCGTCCTTGACCTCGCCGATGCTCAGCTCACCGAAGTGGAAGACGCTCGCCGCCAGGACCGCGTCGGCCCCCGCGCGCACGGCCGGCGCGAAGTGACCCACCGCCCCGGCACCGCCGCTGGCGATCACCGGCACGTCGACCTCGGCGCGCACGAGAGCGATGAGCTCGAGGTCGAAGCCGTCCCGCGTGCCGTCGGCGTCCATCGAGTTGAGGAGGATCTCGCCGGCGCCGAGCGAGGCCGCCCGGGCGCACCACTCGACGGCGTCCAGGCCGGTGCGGGTGCGTCCCCCGTGGGTCGTCACCTCGAAACCACCACCCGGAGAACCGGACTCGTGGCGGCGTCGGCGCACGTCGGCCGAGAGCACGAGCACCTGTGCGCCGAACCGGTCGGCCGTCTCGGCGATGAGGTTCGGTCGCGCGATGGCTGCCGTGTTGACACCGACCTTGTCGGCGCCGGCCCGCAGCAGCCGGTCGACGTCGTCGACGGTGCGCACTCCCCCGCCCACGGTCAGCGGGATGAAGACCTCGTCGGCCGTGCGCGCGACGACGTCGTACATCGTGTCCCGCGCGCCGCTGCTCGCGGTGACGTCGAGGAAGGTCAGCTCGTCGGCGCCCTGCTCGCCGTACCGGCGGGCGAGCTCGACGGGGTCGCCGGCGTCGCGGAGGTTCTCGAAGTTGACCCCCTTGACGACGCGCCCGGCGTCGACGTCGAGGCACGGGATGACGCGCACCGCCACGGACATGTGCCCACCCTAGCCAGCACTAGGCTCGCGACCATGGCCGCCCCGTCCCTCGAGCACGAGCGCACCGACCGGGCCGACCCGGCCCACGTCGTGGCCGTCGTCGAGGCCGCGCGAGCCGCCCTCGCCACCGGCACCCGGCCCCCCGGCAACACCGTCGTCGTCGCCGTCGACGGACGCAGCGGCTCGGGCAAGACCCTCCTCGGCACCGCCGTCGCCGCGGTCCTCGCCTGTCCCGTCGTCCACCTCGACGACGTCTACCCCGGTTGGGACGGGCTGGCCGAGGGCGTCGCCCTCCTCACCACCGACCTCCTCGAGCCGGTCTCCCGGGGTGGGGCGGGGAGCTACCGCCGCTGGGACTGGATGCGCTCGCGCCCCGGCCGCGTCGTGCCCGTGCCTCCCGCCGACGTCCTCGTCGTCGAGGGCTGCGGCGTCCTCGTCGAGCCGGCGGGCAGCCACGCCACCGTCCGGGTCTGGGTCGAGGCGCCCGACGACGAGCGCCGCCGGCGCGCCCTGGCCCGCGACGGCGAGACCTACGCCCCGCACTGGGACCGGTGGGCCGCCCAGGAGCAGCTCGCCTACGCCTCGAGCCCGTGGGAGCACGCCGACCTCGTCCTGCGGACGGACGCGCCGTGACGGCGGCCGCGTTCCGGCCCGCGCTCGACCGGGGGCTGCGGCGGCTGGGCGACCGGTGGCCCCTCATCCTCCAGATCGGCGTGGCCGTCCTGGCGGCCTGGCTCATCGCCACCCACGTGCTCGGCCACGCGGTCCCGTTCTTCGCGCCCGTCACCGCGATCCTCTGCCTCGGCCTCACCTACGGCCAGCGGCTGCGTCGGATCGTCGAGGTCACGGTGGGCGTCGCCATCGGCGTGCTCGTCGGCGACGTCATCGTCCTCGCGCTCGGCAACGGGGCGTGGCAGCTGTCGGTCGTCGTCGTCCTCGCGATGGGGATCGCCGTCGTGCTCTCGAGCGGGCAGCTGCTCATCATCCAGGCCGGGGTGCAGTCGGTCTTCATCGTCGCCCTCGTCGCGAACCAGGGCGGGGCCTTCTCGCGCTGGCTCGACGCCCTCGTCGGCGGGATGGTGGCGCTCGTCATCGGCGCGCTCGCCCCGACCTCGCCCATCCGCCGGCCGCGCGCCGAGGCCGCGCGCACGGTCCGCGACGTCGCGGCGACCCTTCGCGACGTCGTCGCCGCCCTGCGGCGACGGGACCGCGCCCTGGCCACCGCGGCGCTCGAGGAGGCGCGCGACCTCGAGGGCCAGCTGAGCGAGCTGCGCACCGCAGCGGCCGAGGGCGTCGCCATCGTCCGGCAGTCGCCGTTCCAGCGGCACCACGCGCCGACGGCCCACGCGGCGCAGAGCCTCGTCGTCCCGCTCGACCGGTGCGTGCGCAACCTGCGGGTCCTCGCACGGCGGGCGTCGGTGGCGATCGCACGCCCGGAGCCCGTGCCCGACCACTACGTCGACCTCGTCGAGGCGCTGGCCGACGCCGCGGGGGACCTCGCCCGCGTCCTCGACGAGCACTCCACGCCGTCGGCCGCCCGCACCGTCCTGGCGCGGGTCGCGGGGCTGTCGGCCCGGGTCGACCCGTCCGCCGGCCTGTCGGCCGAGATGATCCGTGGGCAGGTCCGCTCGATGGTCGTCGACCTCCTCGTCGTCGCCGGGCTCGACGACGACGAGGCGCTCCAGCTGGTCCCCGAGTCCCACCTGCCCTGAGCCCTCTGGAATCCTCGGCACGGTGACCCCACCGCCCGGCCGCCCCGTGCCGTCGTCCTCGACGCCTCTCACGCCCCGGTGGACGCTCGTCGCCGCGATCGTCCTGGGCGCCGCGAACCTGCGCACCCTCATGGCGAGCCTGCCGCCGCTCGCCGAGGCCGTGCGCGCCGACCTCGGCCTGTCGAGCCTGACGATGGGCGTGCTCACCACGCTCCCCGTGCTCCTCATGGGACTGCTCGCGCCGGGGGCGGTCCAGGTGGCCCGGCGGGTCGGACCCTGGGCGGCCGTCGGCTCCGGGCTCGCGGCGGTCCTCGTGGGACTTCTCGTGCGCGGTCTCGGCGACGGCTCCGTGCCGGCCCTCTACGCGGGGACGTTCGTCGCCGGGACCGGCATCGCGCTCACGGGGACGCTCCTTCCCGGCATCGTCAAGGCGGTCTTCCCCGCCCACCGCTCCGGCCTCGGCACCGGGCTGACGATGGGCTCGATGATGGGGGCGGCGGCCCTCGCGTCGGCCGGGTCGGTGCCGCTCGCCGACGCCCTCGGCGGGTGGGCCCCCTCGATGCTGTCGTGGGCGCCGCTGGCCGCCGCGGGCCTGTTCGCCTGGGTCGCCGTGCGCCGTGGGATCCGGGCGCGGACGACCGCCGACGCCGTCGACGCCAGCGGGTCGCACGCCCTGCCCTGGCGCAGCGCCACCGCCTGGCTCCTCGCGGGCTACCTCACCGCCCAGTCCTGGCAGTTCTACTCCTCGCTCGCCTGGCTGGCCCCGACGTACGAGTCGCAGGGCTGGACCGCCCGCGACGCCGGCCTCCTCATGGCGGTCTTCACGGGGGCGCAGCTCGTCTCCGGGCTCGTCGCCCCCGCCCTGCTCGACAAGGTGCTCGACCCCCGCGGCCTCCTCGTCGTGGCCGGCGTCCTCGGCGGGTTCGGCGAGGTGGGGGTCTGGCTCGCGCCAGGCGCCGCTCCGTGGGTCTGGGCCCTGCTCCTGGGGGCCGGTCAGGGCGCTGCGTTCGCCCTCGGCCTCGGGCTCCTCGTCCGCTACGCCGTGACCTCGCGCGACAGCGCCCGGCTCACCGCGATGTGCTTCCTCGTCAGCTACTCGGTCGCCGCCTTCGGTCCGGCGGCCTCGGGGGCCGTCGAGGACCTCGCCGGCGGCTTCCGGCCGGTGTGGGCCCTGCTCACGCTCGTCATGGTGCCGCAGGTGCTCCTGGCGCTGCGGCTGCGGCCGTCACTGGCCCGCGTCGGGTCCTGACGGTCCGCTCGGGGCCTGCCGTCCGGACGCCCGGTGCCGGGCGACGAGGGAACCGAGCCGTCGGGCCTCGGACCGCGCGGTCTCGCCGTCGGCCCGCTGGATCGCCATGACGGCGAGCTCGTCGTCGTCGGAGAGGTCGATGGTGACCCAGGGGGCGCCGTCGTCGAAGCGGACGTCGGCGACCTCGCCCCACGGGACGCGGCGGGTGACCACGAGGTTGCGCACCGTCAGCCCCTCGGCGTCGGGCACGGCGCGGATCGACGCGTAGCGCAGGAGGAACGCGGCGATCGCCGTGCCGAAGCCGACGAGCGCGAGCTGGTCGGCGGGACCCCACTCGCGCCCCTGACCGAGGAGCACGGCTGAGACGAGGCAGATCCCCAGGGCGACCGCAGCCATGACGAGCGGCAGCACCCGGCCCCGACGCGGCCGGAACGGGGCGTCGGGTTCCGCCGCGGCTCGCGGCGGCACCCGGTCGCCGGTCACAGCCGGCAGGCGGCGATGTCGGTGACGAGGATGGCGCGCGCCCCGAGGTCGTAGAGCTCGTCCATCACCGCGTTCGTCCCGGACCGCGGCACCATGGCGCGGACCGCGACCCACTCGGGGTTCTGGAGCGGCGAGACGGTGGGCGACTCGAGGCCCGGGGTGATCGCGCAGGCGCGGTCGACGAGGGGCACCGGGACGTCGTAGTCGAGCATGACGTAGTGGCTCGCCGTGATGACGCCGAGGAGGCGACGGCGCAGCACCTCGACACCGGCCTTCTCCTCGCTGCCCTCGCGGCGGACGAGGACGGCCTCGCTGCGCAGGATCGGCTCGCCGAACACCTCGAGTCCCTGCGAGCGCAGCGTCCCGCCGGTCTCGACGACGTCGGCGATGACGTCGGCGACGCCGAGCGTGATCGCGGTCTCGACCGCGCCGTCGAGGCGGGTCACCGACGCGACGACGCCGTGGTCGGCGAGGTGCTTCTCGACCAGGCCCGGGTAGCTCGTCGCGACACGGTGCCCGCCGATGTCGGCGAGGGCCGACGCCGTGCCCGGACGAGCGGCGTAGCGGAAGGTCGAGGCGCCGAACCCGAGCCCCATGAGCTCGACGGCGGCCGAGCCGGAGTCGAGGAGGAGGTCGCGGCCGGTGATGCCGCAGTCGACGGTGCCGGACCCGACGTAGACGGCGATGTCACGAGGACGCAGGTAGAACAGCTCGACGCCGTTGTCGGCGTCGCTGACGACGAGCTCCTTGAGGTCGCGACGGGTTCGGTACCCCGCCTCTCGGAGCATGGCGGCGGCGGGCTCGGACAGCGAGCCCTTGTTGGGAACGGCGATGCGCAGCATGGAGGATCCTCCGGTCAGAGGTGGCGGTAGACGTCGTCAGGGGTGAGGTCGGCGGCGAGCATCAGCACCTGGAGGTGGTACAGCAGCTGGCTGACCTCCTCGGCGGTGCGCTCGCGCCCCTCGTGCTCGGCCGCCATCCAGACCTCCGCGGCCTCCTCCACGATCTTCTTGCCGATCGCATGGACGCCGGCGTCGAGCGCTGCGACGGTCCCGGAGCCCTCGGGGCGGGTCCGCGCCTTCTCGGCGAGCTCGGCGAACAGGGAGTCGAAGGTCTTCACGTCGGCACAGTCTAGGAGGCGCCGCCCGACGGCTCGCCGCCCGTCCACCACACCGGGCGGCACGAGGGCCGACCGGACGGGCCGCCGGAGGGGTGGCGGGCCCGCCCGGCCGGGTTCAGGGGGTGCGGACCGGTTCGTCCGCACGGGCCTCCACGACGGCGTCGGGCTGCTCCACGCGCGACGCGCGCAGCCAGACGGTGAAGCCGTAGAGGACGAGGCCGCCGTACACCG
This sequence comes from uncultured Actinomycetota bacterium, assembly GCA_963834225.1. Taxonomy (GTDB): domain Bacteria; phylum Actinomycetota; class Actinomycetes; order Actinomycetales; family Dermatophilaceae; genus Oryzobacter. Next base: position 341,253 of record CAWIAT010000009.1, read on the forward strand.
CGTAGAGCACGGCGGTCGGGTAGTACTGGCTGTGCCACAGGAGCGGGACGCCGACGAGGTCGACGGCGACCCACATGAGCCAGAAGTCGTTCCAGCCGCGAGCCATCGCGTACGTCGCCATCATCGAGCCGACGAGGATCCACGCGTCGCACCAGAAGTACCACCGGGGCGCGGGCCAGGCGGCACCGATCCCGGCGAGCGCCCACTGCGCCACGAGGACGAGCCCCACCCAGGCCAGGACGTAGCCGACCCGCTCGCGGGCCGTGGACCAGCGGGGCGTGATGGCCGGGGTGTCGTCGGCGGCACCCGCGGCGAGGCGGGCCTTCTTGTGCTGGTCCCAGCGGTACCAGCCGTACAGGCTCGTCATGACGAAGAAGACCTGGCGGCCGGCCTGACCGAACAGCGGGGTGCGGGCGCCCTCGTCGAACGTGGCCGAGACGAAGATGAGGAAGAGGAGGACGTTGCCGACGATGCCGACCGGCCACGCCCACACGCGGCGGCGCATGCCGAGGATCGCGGAGGCGAAGCCGAAGACGTTGCCGACGACCTCGATCCACGGCAGCTGGTAGCCGCCCACGGTGATGGCCTCGTGCTGGACCCAGGCGAGCAGCTCGCGCAGCACGTTCACGCGGGCACCACCGCAGGGCGGAGCGGGCGCGGGGCGAGGGCGCGCAGGGTCGCCGCGGTCGCGACGGCGGCGGTGGCGGCCTCGTGGCCCTTGTCCTCGCGGGAGCCGGGCAGCCCCGAACGGTCGCGCGCCTGGGCGTCGTCGTCGCAGGTGAGGACGCCGAACCCGACGGGCACGCCGGTGCGCACCGCGACCTCGGTGAGGCCCGCGGTCGCGCTCTGGCAGACGTAGTCGAAGTGCGGGGTGCCGCCGCGGACGACGACACCGAGCGCGACGAGGGCGTCGTGCGTCGGGGCGAGGCGGGCGCAGGCCACCGACAGCTCGACGGTGCCGGGGACCCGGACGACGAGGGGGTCCTCGACGCCGGCCTCGGTCAGGGCGCGCAGCGCGCCGTCGAGCAGACCGCCCATGACCTCCTCGTGCCACGACGCCGCGACGACCGCCACCCGCAGGTCGTGGCCATCGGCCGTGACGGCCGGGGCTCCGGGTCCACTCATCTGGGGCGCTCCTCGGAAAGGGGTTCGTGTGCAACGGTGTTCAGGAGTCGGGTGTCGGGTCTCACGCGGTGCTCCCGGTGTCGAGCGGGTCGAGGACCAGGTCGTGCCCGAGCCGGTCGCGCTTGGTGCGCAGGTAGCCGGCGTTCGTCGACAGGGGCGCGGTCCGCAGCCTCTCGACGGCGACGACCTCGACCCCGAACGAGCGCAGGCCCTCGACCTTCGCCGGGTTGTTCGTCAGCAGCCGGATCCCGTCGACGTCGAGGTCGGCGAGGATGGCTGCCGCGGCGACGTACTCGCGCGCGTCGACGGGCAGCCCGAGCTCGACCTGGGCGTCGACGGTGTCGAACCCCCGGTCCTGGAGGGCGTAGGCGCGCAGCTTCCCGGCGAGGCCGACGCCACGGCCCTCGTGACCGCGCAGGTAGAGGACGACGCCGCCCTCGGCCGCGACCCGCTCGAGGGACCGCTCCAGCTGCGGCCCGCAGTCGCAGCGCTGCGAGCCGAGGACGTCGCCGGTGAGGCACTCGCTGTGGACGCGGACGAGGGGCGCCGGGTCGGGGACGCCCAGCGGGCTGACGAGGGCCAGGTGCTCCTCGCCGGTGATGGTGTCGCGGTAGCCGACGGCACGGAACTCGCCGTGGCGCGTCGGCAGGACGGTGTCGGCGACCCGCTCGACACGGTCGTGGCGCTGCCGCCACGCGACGAGGGCCGCGATGGTGAGGACCGGCAGCCCCTCGCGGTCGCCGAGGGCGAGGACGCCGGGGAGCCGCGTCATCGAGCCGTCGTCCTCGACCAGCTCGCCGATGAGCCCGACCGGGGCCAGGCCCGCGAGGCGGCAGAGGTCGACAGCAGCCTCGGTGTGGCCGGGGCGGGAGAGGACGCCGCCCTCCCGGGCCCGCAGCGGCACGACGTGGCCGGGGCGGCGCAGGTCGGCCGCGGTCGAGGTCGGGTCGGCCAGGACGCGCGCGGTGAGGGTGCGGTCGGCGGCCGAGATCCCGGTGGTCACCCCGACGGCGGCGTCGACCGTGACCGTGTAGGCGGTGCGCAGCGGGTCGCGGTTGTCGGGGACCATGAGGGGCAGCCCGAGGCGGTCGGCGACCTCCTCGGTCACCGGGGCACAGAGGTAGCCGCTGCTGTGGCGCACGGCCCACGCGGTCCAGCGCTCGGTGAGGGTCTGCGCGGCGAGGACGACGTCGCCCTCGTTCTCGCGGTCCTCGTCGTCGACGACGAGGACCGGGCGGCCCTCGCGCAGGGCGTCGAGGGCCTCCTCGACCGTGGCGAGGCGCGAGGTGCGGTTCATGCCGTGGCCTCCTTCGGGGCGAGACGGGTGGCGAGCAGTCGTTCGACGTACTTGGCGAGGACGTCGACCTCGAGGTTCACGGCCTCGCCGACGCCCTTGGTGCCGAGGGTCGTCAGCGCGAGCGTCGTCGGGATGAGCGAGACCGAGAAGGCGTCGTCCTCGACGTCCATCACGGTGAGCGAGACACCGTCGACGGTGATCGAGCCCTTCTCCACGAGGTAGCGCGCGAGGTCCGCGGGAAGGGTGAAGCGGACGACCTCCCAGCGCTCCCCCGGCTCGCGGGACGTGATCGTCGCGGTGCCGTCGACGTGGCCCTGGACGACGTGGCCGCCGAAGCGGGAGGACACGGACATCGCGCGCTCGAGGTTGACCGGGTCGCCGGTGCGGAGGGCGCCCAGGCTGGTGCGGTGCAGGGTCTCGGCCATGACGTCGACGGTGAACGCGCCCTCGCCGTGCTCGGTGACGGTGAGGCAGACGCCGTTGACCGCGATCGACGCGCCGTGCTCGGCGTCCGAGGTGACGAGGGGTCCGCGCACGGTGAGGCGGGCGCTGTCGGCCCCGCGCTCGAGGGCGGCGACGGTGCCGAGCTCCTCGACGATTCCGGTGAACACGGTCAGCTCCTCACGGGGCGGGCGGTGACCCGGACGTCGCCGCCGAGGACGGTGACGTCGGTGGCCTCGAGGCGGATGGCGTCGCCGATCGTGCTGATGCCGAGGTCGCCGACGGCGGAGGCGCCGGCGCCGAGCAGGGCCGGGGCGAGGTAGGCGACGACCTCGTCGACGAGGCCGGCGCGCAGGAACGCGGCGGCGAGGGTGGCGCCGCCCTCGAGGAGGACGTGGTGGATGCCGCGCCCGGTCATCGCGGCGAGCACCTCGGCGGGGTCGTGGCTCGTGACGACGAGGGTCTGCGCGCTCGCGTCGAGGAGGCGGGCGCTCTCGGGCAGCGAGCGGGTGCCGGCGACCACGCGGAGCGGCTGCCGTGCGGACGGGGCGCCGTCGGCGTCTCGCACGGTGAGGGCGGGGTCGTCGGCGAGGGCGGTGCCCGTCCCGACGAGGACGGCCCCCACGCGGGCCCGCAGGGCGTGGACGTCGGCGCGGGCGGCCGCACCAGTGATCCAGCGGCTCGTCCCGTCGGCCGCGGCGGTGCGACCGTCGAGGGTCGTCGCGGTCTTCCACGTCACCCACGGGCGGCCGGTGCGGCGGGCGTGCAGCCAGGTGGCGTTGAGGTCCTCGGCGGCGGAGCGGAGGGCCGGGTCGTCCTCGACCCGGACGTCCAGTCCGGCTGCGGCGAGGTGGTCCGCTCCCCCGGCGGCCGCCACGTCGGGGTCGGCGACGGCGTACCGGACGCTCGTGATGCCGGCGTCGAGGAGGGCCGCGGTGCACGGCCCGGTGCGACCGGTGTGGTCGCAGGGCTCGAGGGTCACGACGGCGGTGCCGCCCCGGGCGGCCCCACCGGCCCGGGCGAGCGCGTCGACCTCGGCGTGCGGGGTGCCCGCGCCACGGTGGTGGCCGGTGCCGACGACGCGTCCGGCGCGGTCGGTGACGACACAGCCGACGCGGGGGTTGGGGTCGGCCTCCGGGCCGAGGCGCGCGGCATCGAGAGCCCGCTGCATCAGCGCGGTGTGCTCGCCCATGGATCCTGCCCTCGTGCCTCGAACCGGTCTCTCGGTCGGGCTCCGGGCGGATGGCCTTCGTGGACGGGGTACCCCGAGGGGTACACCGTCGCATCGGCCGCCGACGACGGCCCGAGGGCTGTCGCCGACACGTGCTGCCTCCCATCCGGACTTTCACCGTCGGTCCCGGAGTTTCACCGAGTCAACCGGCCGCTGGCTGCGGTCGGGTCGTGGACTGTCACCACCGGCTCGGAATTGCACCGACCCCGGAGCACGTACCCGTCCAGTATGCACCCGCGCGGGCATCGCGAGCCATGCCGGTCCGGCGTGGCCTCCCCCACACCCGGCGGAGAAACCCCGTGGCGCCGTGCGGGGGTCGGGTGCTCCCATGGCTGCGTGCCCGACGTCACCGAGACCACCTGGCGCGGCCTGGCCCGGTCCAGCCCGTGGCGCTGGCGCACGCTGTCCTTCGACCTGCACCGCCGCCCGCTCCACGGCCCCGACCACTCGGTGCGCGCCTCGGTGGCACGGCCGGGTCGGCTCGTCATCGTGTCGCCGTCGGGCGAGGTCGACGACCGGTTCGAGGTGCGACCGGAGGCGCAGGTCGTCGGCGGCCCCGGCAGCGGGTCGGCCGTGCCCCTGCCCTACGCCTGGGAGCGCGAGCCGGTGGTCGACGAGTCCGGGCTCGTCGTCGTCCGGGACCGCTGGTCGACCGCCGACGACCCGATGTGGCAGGACTACCAGTTCGTCGCGATGCTCGACCCGGTCGAGCTGGCCGACGGCTCGCCGCCGGACGACGCCCCGTGGGAGGTGGGCGGCCCGCGCCCGCCGGCCCTCGAGGTGCACCACCTCGACGCCACGACGCGCCGTGGGCGCGAGACGTGGTGGGCCGAGGTGTCGCCGCTCCCCGGGTACGACCCGCGCTGCTCGTGCTGCCCGCTCCTCCTCGGCCGGGTCAGTGAGGGGGTCGACGCTGCCGTCCGCGGCGTCGCTGCGCCGGCGGACTCACCCCGCTTCGCGTCGCGCTACCTCGTCGGCCTCGACGTCGCGACCGGGGTGTGCGTCCACGTCGAGCACCTCGACGGCGAGCACGTCGGGCGCGGCTTCTCGGTCGACGTCATCGCCGTCGACGACGAGGTGGTTCTCCCCGAGCGCTGACGTCGGGGTCCACGTCGACCTCCTCCCGCCGTCGCCTCCCCTCTCCCTGGGTCGAGGTGAAAAGCGACCCGGATATGGTCGGACATCACCTCGAACCAACCGGGGTCGTGTCGCTTCGAGGTGAAGGGCGACCTGGATCCGGTCGGGTTTCACCTCGAACCGGTCGTCCCATCCGTGGCTCGAGGTACTCGGCGGGCTTCATCTGCCGGTGGATCACCTCGAACCGCGCGTCGCGTGGGGTCAGTCCTCGACGACGAGGCCGATGGCGCGCAGGATGCCGCCGGCGCCGGGGGCGTCGACCCGCAGGCCGCGGACCCGGTTCTCGGCCGGGTCGAAGGCGTAGCCGAAGGAGCCGACGAGGGAGGCGTCGCGCAGGTCGGTCCCGGTTACCGTGGCCCCGGTCAGGTCGCACCGCACGAGCTCGGCCCCGTGCGCGTCGGCGCCGCCGAGGTCGACCTCCCGCATCGAGCAGTCGAGGAAGCGCGCTCCCGGCAGGGCGGCGTCGCGGAACGAGCCGAGGTCGAGGCGGCAGCGCTCCATCTCCCACGGGCGCTGCGACAGCGGGGCCGGGTCGGCCCGGCTCCACGCCACGGCCAGCGCCTTGCACTCGACGAACCGGCAGTCGGTGAACCGCGACCCGGACAGGTCGGCCATCGACAGGTTGCAACCGGTGAAGGTGACCTCGGTGAACCGGCACCCGCGCAGGACCGCCTTCTCGAGGACGCTGCCGTCGAGGCGGCAGCCCTCGAGCTCGACGCCGGAGAGGACCTCACCGGGCTGGAGGCCCTCGGTGAGGTCGAGGTCGACGGCCCACCCGTCGACCTCCGCGAGCCGCTCGGCGAGGGAGGGCATCAGGCGGGGTGCCGGTGCCGCTCGGCCAGGGCCCGCAGCTCGTCGACGGCGGTGGCGGCGGACTCGTGCCCGTAGACGGCCGACCCTGCGACGAAGACGTCGGCGCCGGCCTCCGCGCACTGCTCGATGGTCGCGGCGCTGACCCCGCCGTCGACCTGGATCCACACCTCGCCGCCATGCCGCGACACGGCCTCGCGCACCCGGCGCACCTTGGCCATCTGGTCGACCATGAAGGACTGGCCGCCGAAGCCGGGCTCGACGGTCATGACGAGGACCATGTCGACCTCGGGGAGCAGGTCCTCGTACGGCGCGAAGTCGGTGCCGGGCTTCAGGGCGACAGCGGCCCGCGCGCCGGCGGAGCGGATGGCGCGCGCCGTCGCGACGGGGTCGGCGGCGGCCTCGACGTGGAAGGTCACCGAGCCCGCCCCGGCCTCGGCGTAGCCGGGCGCCCACCGGTCGGGGTCCTCGATCATCAGGTGGCAGTCGACGGGGATCGGCGAGACCCTGAGCAGCGCCTCGACGACGGGCAGCCCGAGGGTGAGGTTCGGGACGAAGTGGTTGTCCATGACGTCGACGTGCGCCCAGTCGGCGTTGCCGATGGCGTGGAGCTCGCGCTCGAGGTTGGCGAAGTCGGCCGACAGGATCGACGGGGAGATCTGCACGGGTCGACCCTAGCGAGCGGCGCCCGGGCGGCTCGGTCAGGCCCTCTTGCGCAGCAGCGCGAGGAACATCGCGTCGGTGCCGTGGACGTGCGGCCAGAGCTGGACGTACGGGCCCTCACCGAGCTCGGGAACCGGGCTGCCGTCGGCGCGCACGAAGAGCGGCCGCGCGTCGACGACCTCGATGTCGGACCGCTTCTTGAGGACGTCGCCGACGACGAAGCGGGTCTCGGCCAGGTGCGGGCTGCACGTCGCGTAGCCGACGACCCCTCCGGGCGCGACGGCGTCGAGGGCGGACGCGAGGAGGGCGCGCTGCAGCGGGGCGAGGCCGGTGACGTCGGAGGGCTGGCGGCGCCACCGCGCCTCGGGCCGGCGACGCAGCGCGCCGAGGCCGGTGCACGGGGCGTCGACGAGGACGCGGGCGTACGCCCCGGGCTCGTCGACGCCGACCTCGCGGCCGTCGGTGGTGACGACGTCGACGCGGCGGCCGAGCTCGTCGGCGCGGCGGGCCAGGGCGGTGAGCGTCGTGCGGACGAGGTCGGCGCGGTGCGGGCTGACCTCGACCGCGGTGAGGTCGGCACCGGCCTCGATGGCGAGCGCCCCCATGACACCGGCCTTGCCCCCCGGACCGGCGCAGAGGTCGAGCCAGCGGTCGGGGACGTCGGGGCCGACCTCGGCGGCGGCCATCGCGAGGGCGAGCAGCTGCGAGCCCTCGTCCTGCACCGAGGCCCTGCCCTGGCGGACGGCGGAGACACCGCCCGGGTCGCCGGCACGCAGGACGACGCCGAGGGACGACAGGGTGCTCGGCTCGGAGTCGGAGGCGGCGAGGAGCTCGTCGACGGTGCTCAGGCCCGGACGCGCGACGAGGTGGACGCGCGGGGGGACGTTGTCGGCCTCGAGGAGCGCCTCGAGCTCGGTGTCGACGGTGGCGGCGGTCGCGCGGCCGTGGGCGAGGAGGGCCCCGCGCAGGGCGGTGACGACCCACTCGGGGTGGCTGTGCCGCACGGCGAGGGCCGGCACGCCGCCGCCCTCGGGCTCGACGGCGTCCTGCCACTCCTCGACCGACCGCTCGCTGATCCGCCGCATCACGGCGTTGACGAAGCCTCCGGCGCCGGCGCCCGCGACGACCTTCGAGAGCCCGACGGTCTGGTCGGCGGCCGCGTGGGTGGGGACGCGCATCCCGAGCAGCTGGTGCGCGCCGAGGCGCAGGACGTCGAGCACCTGGGGGTCGATGCGCGAGATGGGGCGTCCCGCGGCGTCGGCGACGACGGCGTCGTAGAGGCCCTGCCAGCGGATCGTCCCGAAGGCGAGCTCGGTCGCGAAGGCCGCGTCACGCCCGTCGAGCCGGTGCCGCCGGAGGATGTCGGGGAGCTCGAGGTTGGCGTAGCCGCCGTCGGCGACCGCCCGCAGGAGGGTGAACGCGGCGAACCGGGTCGGTTCGGCGCGGCGGGTGCGCTCGGAGGGAGCGGTGACACTGCGCCGTCGGGGCCCGCGCTGATCGCCCCGGCCGGTGCCGCCCCCACGGGTGCGGTCGTGTCCCTCAGCCATCGAGCCGGTCTCCTGTCGTGAGGCGGGCGCCGCGCGCCCAGTCGGCGGCCGGCATCGGTCGCCTGCCCAGCGGGCCGACCTCGCGCAGCTCGACGGCGGTCGAGGCGGTGCCGACGTGGACGGCGCGCTTCGTCACGTGGAGCTCACCGGGCGCGAGGGGTGCGGCGTCCTCGGGACCGGGGCCGCGCACGCCGACGGGACCCACCTTGAGCCGCTCGCCGTGCACCGTCGTCCACGCGCCGGGGGCCGGGGTGCACCCGCGGACGTGGCGGTCGACGACGTGGGCCGGCAGGTCCCAGCGGACCCGCGCCTCCGCTGTCGTCAGCTTCGGCGCGTGGCTCACGCCGTCCTCGGGCTGCGGCACTGCGTGGAGCGCGCCGTCCTCGAGGCCGTCGAGGGTCGCGACGAGGAGGCCGGCGCCGGCGTGGGCGAGGCGGTCGAGGAGGGTGCCGGAGGTGTCGTCGGGGCGCACCGTCTCGGTGAGGGTGCCGAGGACGGGCCCGGTGTCCAGCCCCTCCTCGAGGACGAAGGTGCTGGCCCCCGTGACGTCGTCGCCGGCCATGATGGCGCGCTGCACCGGGGCAGCGCCGCGCCAGGCGGGAAGCAGCGAGAAGTGGAGGTTGACCCAGCCGTGACGCGGGACGTCGAGGGCCGCGCGGGGCACCAGGGCGCCGTACGCGACGACGGGGCAGCAGTCGGGGTCGAGGGCGCGCAAGGCGTCGAGGAACGCGGGATCGCGGGGTGACGGGGGCGAGAGGACCTCGATGCCGGCGGCCGTCGCGACCTCCTTGACGGGCGACGGCGCGAGGGTGCGGCCGCGGCCCGCGCGGGCATCAGGACGCGTGACGACGGCGAGAACCTCGTGGCGCGAGCCGAGCAGGGCCTGCAGCGACGGGACGGCGGTGTCGGGGGTGCCGGCGACGACGAGGCGCACTCACGGCCTCCCGAAGGCCCCGGCGTGCGGGCTGGTCCGGACGACGGGACGGGCCGTGCCCCAGTCGGCCTCTCGGACCAGGCGCATGGCCTCCTTGCGCCTCTCGGGGTCGAGGCGGTCGACGAAGAGGATGCCGTCGAGGTGGTCGGTCTCGTGCTGGACGGCCCGGGCGAGGAGGTGGGTGCCCTCGACCGTCACCGGCTCGCCGTGCATCGACCAGCCGCGGGCGACGACCTCGACCGACCGCGGCGTCTCGACGCGCAGGCCGGGGAACGACAGGCATCCCTCGGGGCCGACCTCCTCCTCCTCGCCGAGCGTGAGGTCGGGGTTGACGAGGTGGCCGACGACGTCGTCGACGCGGTAGGTGAACACCCGCAGGCCCACGCCGAGCTGGGGCGCGGCCAGCCCGGCTCCCCCGGCGTCGAGCATCGTGTCGGTGAGGTCCCGCACCAGGCGGCGCAGCTCGCCGTCGAAGTCGACGACCGGCGCGGCGGGTGTCCTCAGCACGGGGTCGCCGAAGAGGCGGATGGGGGTGACGCTCACGCCCGGGAGTCTAGGTGCCCACCCCGATCCCCCCGTCGTCCGCTGGGTCGAGGTGAAAGGCGACCCCCTCAGGGTCGGGTTTCACCTCGAACCGCGGAGGGGGCCGCGGCGGTCAGGTCGCCCGGCGGGGGGTCAGGCGGTGGGGTCGGGTGGGTCGACGCGGACGGTGACCGGGTCGGGGTCCTTGCGGGCGGAGGCCCGGGCCCGCAGGGCCGCCAGCTCACGGGCGAGGTCGAGGGCGTCGCCGGGCGCCACCGTGACCAGGACGCGCCACCGCTCCTCCTGCCCGGCGGCACGCGCGGTCCCCGGGGACCCACCTCCGCCGCCGAGGGGGACGTGCGGGAGGGGACCGAGGACCGAGGCCGACCCCGGCAGCGGCAGCTCGGCGAGCGCGGCCTCGAGCGCCGCACGCGACCCGGTGAGCGCCGCCATCCGGGCCGTGGGCGGCAGGGCGAGCTCGCGCCGCTCGGCCAGCTCGCGCGTGGCGAACCAGGCGGGGTCCCAGCGGACCAGCGCCTCGACCGCTGGGACCGAGACCTCGGTGGGCGCCCCGGCGAGGACGACCCTCCCTCCCTCGGAGGCGGGGCGCACGAGCGCCGCCGCGGTCGTCCAGCGCCGCAGGGTCTCCTCCCCCGCTGCCAGGCTCGGCCGCTCGAGGAGCGCCCAGGCGTCGAGGAGCAGTGCGGCGGCGTAGCCCTCGGCGGCGACCGGCTCGGCGCCCGGGGTCGACACGACGAGGCGCGGCCCGCCCGCCACCTCCTCGAGGACGACGCCCGCCCCGGACCGCTCGACCGGCACGCCGGGGAAGGCCCGGCCCAGCTCCTCGGCGGTCCGGCGGGCACCGACGACCGAGGAGCGCAGCCGTGTCCCGGCGCACGAGGGGCACGCGAACGCGGTCTCGACCCGCCCGCACCAGCGGCAGGCCGGTGGCCCCTGGGGCCCGGTGAGCCCCAGCGGCCCGGCACACGCCCGGCAGCGCGCCGGCCGGCGGCAGGTCTGGCAGGACAGCGACGGGAGGTATCCGCGTCGGGGCACCTGGACGAGGACGGGTCCCTGGGCGAGCGCCTCCTTGGCCGTGCGCCACGCGATCGAGGGCAGGTGGGCCGCGGCGACGGCGGGGTCGCGGTCGGCGTCGTGCCCCTCGCCGGCCACCCGGACCGACGGCACCGCGGCCCGCACCACGGCCCGCGCGGCCTCGACGGGCGCCAGCACGCCCGCCTCGACGAGCTCGGCGACCGCGACCGACCGGGTGTGCCCGGCCGCGAGCACCGCGGCGCCCTCGATCTCGGCCCGGGCCAACAGCACCTCTCGCACGTGCGGGTACGGCGCGCGCGGCTCGTCGAGGAGGTCGTCGCCGTCGTCCCACCAGGCCACGAGGCCCAGGTCGTGCACCGGCGCGAACGCCGCCGCCCGCGTGCCGACGACGACGTCGACGTGGCCCCGGAGCGCCTTGAGGAACGCGGTGTAGCGCGCCTGCGGCCCCTGGTCGGCGGTGAGCCGCGTCATCCGGTCCCTGCCGACGGCGGCGACGACCGCGGCCTCGAGACGGACGACGTCACGGTGGTCGGGGACGACGAGGACGACACCGCGCCCTGCCTCGACCGCCGACCGAGCGGCCTCGGCGAGGAGCACGGGCCAGTCGGCGCCGACGGGTCCCGGCAGCGCCAGCACCGAGGCCCGGGGGCCGCCACCCTCGGCCACGTGCCCGAGGAAGGCCGGGCCGGCGGCGAACGCCGTCCACGTCGAGCCGCCGGCCGCGCCGTCACGGGCCGGCAGGTCGCCACGCTCGGGGGCCTCGACGGCCAGGGCCTTCTCGGCGGCGGCGTGCCGCGGGGGCACGGCGAGGCGCAGCACGTCGCCGAGCGTCCCCGCGTACCGCTGGGCGACCGCGCGGGCGGCCTCCAGCACCGACGGCGCCAGCACGGCCTCGGCCGAGACGACCCGCCGCACGGGTGCCAGCCGCCCGGCGTGCTCGGCCGACCCGCGCCGCCCGAGGACGAAGCCGTCGAGGTCCTGCCCCGCGAAGCGCACCTTGACCCGCACCCCGGGCAGGGCCGTGGCGTCCATCGACTCCGGCACGAGGTACTCGAACGCGCGGTCGAGGTGGGCGAGCCCGGTGTCGACCTGGACGAGGGCGACCGGCAGGTGCTCGGACACCGGGTCGTCACCGGCGAGCCGGCGCGGGCGCCGGCCCGACGCCCGCGGCGTGAGGAGGGCGAGCTGCTCGCCCCCGCCGTCGGCGACCTCCCCCGCCTCCCCCGCCACCTCCGTCACGGCCCCGAACCTAGCGGAGCCCACCGACCCGGCGCGGGTCGGTGGGCTCCGTCTGTGGACGAGGCGGGCGTCAGCCGTTGACGGCCCGCTGCAGCGCCTCGACGCGGTCGGTGCGCTCCCACGTGAAGGGGTTCTCGACCCCCTCGACCGTGGTGCGGCCGAAGTGGCCGTAGGCCGCGGTCGCCTTGTAGATCGGGCGGAGGAGGTCGAGCTCCTCGAGGATCGCGGCGGGGCGCAGGTCGAAGGTCGAGAGGATGGCGGCCTGGATCTTCTCGGCCGCGACGGTCTCGGTCCCGAAGGTCTCGACGTACAGGCCCACCGGCTTCGAGACGCCGATGGCGTAGGCGACCTGGACCTCGCAGCGACGGGCCAGGCCCGCGGCGACGACGTTCTTGGCGACCCAGCGGGTCGCGTACGCGGCGGAGCGGTCGACCTTCGAGGGGTCCTTGCCCGAGAAGGCGCCGCCGCCGTGGCGGGCCATGCCGCCGTAGGTGTCGACGATGATCTTGCGACCGGTGAGACCGGCGTCGCCCATCGGGCCACCGATGACGAACTTGCCGGTGGGGTTGATGTAGGCGCGGTAGCTGCTCGTGTCGAGCGTGGTGCCGGAGTCGGCCAGGCCCGCGAGCACCGGCTCGATGACGTGGGTCCGGACGTCGGGCTCGAGCATGCCGTCGAGGGAGATGTCCTCGGCGTGCTGGCTCGACAGGACGACGGCGTCGAGCGAGACGGCCCGGTCGCCCTCGTAGGCGATGGTGACCTGGGTCTTGCCGTCGGGGCGCAGGTAGGACAGCTCGCCGGTCTTGCGGACCTCGGTGAGGCGCTCGGCGAGGCGGTGCGCGAGGAAGATCGGCAGCGGCATCAGCTCGGGGGTGTCGTCGCACGCGTAGCCGAACATCAGGCCCTGGTCGCCGGCACCCTGCTTGTCGCGGGGGTCGATGCCGCCGCTGCGGTTCTCGAACGCGGTGTCGACGCCCTGCGCGATGTCGGGGCTCTGCTGGCCGATCGAGACCTCGACGCCGCACGAGGCGCCGTCGAAGCCCTTGGTCGAGCTGTCGTAGCCGATGCCGAGCACCGTGTCGCGCACGATCTTCGGGATCTCGACGTAGGCCTCGGTCGTGACCTCGCCGGCGACGTGGACCAGCCCGGTGGTCACCATCGTCTCGACGGCGACGCGGCTCCGGGGGTCCTGCGCGAGCATCGCGTCGAGGATCGAGTCCGAGATCTGGTCACAGATCTTGTCGGGGTGACCCTCGGTGACCGACTCGGACGTGAACAGGCGTGCGGACACGCGGATCTCCTTCGGTGAACGGGACGACCGCGCCTTCCCGGCCGCGGTCCGCCGGACAATCTACCGGCACCGCTGTCCGCGGGAGGACGGCCGTCCAGCGGCGCGTCCGGGCGTCTGCGAAGATGTGGCGCGTGTCAGAAGGGTCCACGCGCGAGGCGACGGACGACGCGACGGCCGACGTGGGCGCCGACGCGTCCCTGCCGCCCGCCCGGGCCACGGCCAGTCCGGTCGACGAGGCGCTCGGTCTGCTGACCCGCGCCCAGTCGCTCGCCGACCAGCTGCGCGCCGACGCCAACCGCGAGGTGACCGAGGCGCGCGCCGAGGCCGCCCGCCTCCGGGGCGAGTCGCAGGCGACGAGCCACGAGCTCGAGGAGCTGCGCACCACGCTGTCCACGCACCGCGAGGACGCCGAGCGCCGCCTCGAGGAGACCCGCACCGAGGTCGAGCACATGCTCGCCGACGCGGCCGACCAGGCCTCCCTCCTTCGGGCCCGGGCCACCAAGACCAGCGACGAGGCCGTCTCCATCGCCGAGGAGCAGGCCGAGCGGCAGCTCGCCGACGCCCAGGCCCGCGCCGACGAGGTGCTCGAGCGGGCCCGGCTCGAGCACGAGAGCACGATGACGCGCCTCGCCGAGGAGGAGCGCACCCACCAGGAGCGCTGGGCGCACGAGCACGAGGCGCACGCCGCCGAGCTCTCGGGGCTGCGCGAGACCACCCTCGCCGACCTCGCCCGGCTGCGCCGCGAGACCGAGGAGTACGCCGAGGACCACCGGGGCACCGCAGAGCGCGACGTCGCGAGCCGCCTCGACGAGCTGACCGCCCACGAGGACCGCACCCGCTCCGACGCCGAGGCGCTGCTCCGGTCGGCGCGCGACGAGGCCGCCACCATCGTCGCCGACGCCACCGCCGAGTCCGAGTCGGTCATCGCGGCCGCGCAGGCCCACCTCGCGTGGGCCCAGGGCACCGTGCGCGAGATCCTCGACCGGGCCGAGGCGGAGTCCACCGCCCGCGCCCGCGGCCACCACCAGGAGCTCACCGAGCGGTCCCGGGTGCACCGGCACCGGGCCCAGGCCGTCCTCGGCAGTGCCCGCGCCCGCAGCCACGACCGGCTCGCGGAGGCCGAGTCCGAGTCGACGCGGCTGCGCCAGCAGGCCGAGTCGGTCCTGGCCGAGGCCGTCGCCGACGCCGAGCGCACCCGTGAGGCCTCGCAGCGGGAGGCCGAGCGCGTCCTCGCCGACGCCCGCACCCGCGAGACCGAGGCCACCGAGCGGGCCGAGCGCCGCCTCCTCGAGGCGGAGCAGGGGGCCCGCCTCGTCCGCGAGCGCACCGCCGAGGACGTCGAGCGGATGCAGCGCGAGGCCCACGAGTCGCACCGGGCCGCCCGCGCCGAGATCGTCCGCCAGTCCGAGCAGGCCCGCGACCGGGCCGACGCCGCCCGGGCCGAGGCCCACGCCGCGGTCGAGCGGGCCCGCGCCGAGGTGCATACACTCGCAGCGCGCCGTGACGCGATCACGGCCCAGCTCGGCAACCTCTCCGGGGTCATCGACGCCCTCTCGGTCCCGGAGACCCCCGAGACCCACGACGCCGACGACACCCCCGACGCGGAGCACTCCGTGCCGACGCCCCTCACCCCCGCCCAGGAGTCCTGATGAACCAGCCGGAGTTCCCGACCGTCTTCCGCGGCTACGACCCCGTCCAGGTCGACCAGCATCTCGCCGCGCTCCAGCAGGCCGCCGAGTCGGCCCGCCAGGAGTCGGCGTCGGGGAGCGTCGAGCTGACCAAGCTGCGCCAGTCGCACGACGCCCTCGCCCGTCAGCTCGAGGCCGAGCGCTCCCGCTCGACCGACCTCGAGGAGCAGACCCGCAAGGTGTCGACCCCGACCTTCGCCGACCTCGGCGAGCGGATCGGCACGATGCTCGGCCTCGCCGACGAGGAGGCCGCGGCCATCCGCCAGTCGGCGACCGACGACGTCGGCGAGCACCGCCGCCTCGCCGAGGAGGCGTCCGCCCAGGTCCGCACCGACGCCGACCGCTACGCCGAGGACGTCCGTTCGCGCGCCGACGTCGAGGCCACCGAGACCCTGACGCGGGCCAAGCAGGAGGCTGACTCGATCATCGACGACGCCGCCCGCGAGGCCGCGGCCCGACGGGAGGAGGCCGAGGCCTACTTCGAGAAGCAGCGCGCGACCGCCGCCGCGCAGGCCGCCGACTTCGAGCGCACCCTCGGGGAGCGCCGCGAGAAGTCCGCCGCCGAGTTCACCGCGCAGATGGCCACGCAGGACCAGGCCCTCGCCGCCGTCCAGGAGCGCGCCGACCTCCTGGCCCGCGAGGCCGACACCGAGCGTTCGTCGCGCTCCGAGGAGGCCACCCGCCTCCTCGAGGGCGCCAAGGCCGAGGCGACCCAGCTCGTCGGCTCCGCCAAGGAGCAGGCCGAGCGGATCCGCCGCGACTCCGAGCGCGAGCTCGCCGCCGCGACGGCCCGCCGCGACAGCATCACCGCGCAGCTCTCCAACGTCCGCAACATGCTCGCGACCCTCGGCGGCGGGGCCGCCCTCGGCGCCCTCGCCGACGCGCCGGCGCAGGACGAGGCCCCCGCGGCCGACGAGCCCCCCGTGGAGGTCCACGACGAGCACGTCGAGGACGACGTGCTCGAGGCACCCGAGGACGACGCTCCCGAGGCGGACGTCACCGACGAGGTGGCGACCGACGAGGTCGAGGTCACCGACGCGGTCGTGGAGACCGACGGCACGCCCGAGACCGACACGGCGCCCGAGGACGAGCAGCCGACACCCCGCCAGGGCAAGGGCGGCAAGGGCGAGAAGGCCGGCTCCCGCCGCTGACCCGGGTCAGCCGAAGCCGCCACCGATCCCCGCGATGAGGTCGGCGGGGTTGATGCCGAGGCCGTGGAGCACCTCGGCGTCGTCCTCGGTGTCGACCTCCTGGGGCAGCTCGGCCTCGGCACGGTCGGCGAGCTCGTGCTCGTCCCGGCCGCGCAGCGCCTCGATGATCTCCTGCCTGCTCACCTCCACGGGTGACCTCCGCTCTCGACGGGCACGGGCGTCGGGGCGGCGCACCGACCGGTGGGTCAGTCGCCGAGTCCGGCCCGGTCGACCCTGCGGTGGAAGCGCATCCCCGCCAGCCCTCCGAGGATAGCCCCGGCGAGGCTCGTGACGACGACGAGCACGGCGGCGACGATGCCGGCCGTCGTGAGGTCGCCCTCGCCCACCGGCAGCCGCGGGAAGCCGTCGACGCGGGCGAGGACGTTGAACTCGCTCCCGGCCACGGCGCCGAGGACGGCGACGACGACGGCCACGACGAGCGCCCACAACCAGACGGCGACGCCCTGGCGGGCACCGTCGAAGCGCGCCATCCGACCCGCGACGTAGCCGCCGCAGTAGTAGGACACGAAGAGGACGACCCCCAGGGCCACGGCCCCGGCGATGCCGACGGTCGACAGGTCGCTCGCGGCTTCGGAGGCCGCTTCGCCCGGCGAGGTGCCTGACCCCAGGCCCACGGCCGTCCCGGCCGCGGCGAGCAGCGCGGTCAGCAGGACTGCGGTCCCCATCGCGGTGAGCCAGCCGAAGAACGCCGACCCGAGCTTGACGCCACCGAACTGCTCACGCTCGGCTGCCACGACGTCGCGGCGGCCGAGTGCGGCCGGCGCCGTGGCGGCCGGGGCGTCATGGCGGTCGTCGTGGCCGGGTCGGTCGGCGTGCGGCAGCGCGCGGGTGCGCTCGTCATTGGTCTCGTCGTGGTTCATGGGTGCTCCTTTCGCCGGGCCCGGACGGGACCCGTGAGCGTGGACGGCCTCGACCACTCCCTGCCCCGCCCGGCGCGCGACAAACCCTCGGCGACGCACCGCCGGAGCGACGGGTGGGCGTCAGAGCAGCGCGATGACGGCGTCCCAGACCGCGTCGGCGACGACCGACTTCGGCGCCGGGCCGACGTCGACGACGTCCTGCGAGCCCTGCCGGAGGATGTGCACGGTGCTCGCGTCCTGCCCGAAGGTGACCCCCACCCCGACCTCGTTGACGACGAGGAGGTCGCAGCCCTTGCGGGCCAGCTTGGCCCGGCCGTGCTCGAGGACCGAGCCGGCCTCGTCGCCCGTCTCGGCGGCGAACCCGACGATGACCGGCGACGTCGCTTCACCCCGGGTCGCGACGAGGTCCGCGAGGACGTCGGGGTTGCGGACCAGCTCGACGACCGGGGCCGACTCGTCGGCCGCGCCGTCGGGGCCGGCGACGTGGGACTTCTTGATCTTGTGCCCCGCGTAGCTCGCCGGGCGGAAGTCGGCGACGGCGGCGGCCATGACGACGACGTCGGCCCCGCGCGCGGCCTGCGTCACCGCGGCCTCGAGCTCGAGGGCGGTCTCGACCGCGACGACCTCGATCCCGGCCGGCACGGGCAGCGACGAGGAGGAGACGAGGACGACCGAGGCGCCGCGGCGGGCGGCGGCCTCGGCGAGGGCGTGCCCCTGCTTGCCGGACGAGCGGTTGCCGAGGAAGCGCACGGGGTCGAGCGGCTCGCGGGTGCCGCCGGCGGACACCACGACACGACGACCGCTGAGGTCGCCGCCCGCGGACGGCCGGGTCGAGGCCGCGGTCGAGGAGGACGCCGACACCTTCGCCAGCACGCGCTCGCAGACGGCGTAGAGCTCCTCCGGCTCGGGCAGGCGACCGGGGCCGGTGTCGCGGCCGGTGAGGCGGCCCGTCGCGGGGGGCACGACGTGCACGCCCCGCTCGCTGAGCGTCGCGACGTTGGCCTGGGTGGCCGGGTGGTCCCACATCTCGGTGTGCATCGCCGGGGCCATGACGACCGGACAGCGGGCGGTGAGCAGCACCGTGGTGAGGAGGTCGTCGGCCTGGCCCGTCGCGGCCCGCGCGAGGAGGTCGGCGGTGGCCGGCGCGACGATGACGAGGTCGGCCTGCTGGCCGATCCGCACGTGCGGCACCTCGGTGATCTCGGACCACACGTCGGTGTGGACCTTCTTGCCGGACAGCGCCGACCAGGTGGCCTCGCCGACGAAGCGCAGGGCGGAGGCGGTGGGCACGACGGTGACGTCGTGGCCGCCCTCGGTGAGCAGCCGCAGGAGCGAGCAGGCCTTGTAGGCCGCGATGCCCCCGGCCACGCCGAGGACGACCCTCACGGGGTCACTCCTCCGTGGGCGTCGAGGTGAGCAGGCCCTCGTTGATCTCGCGGAGGGCGATCGACATCGGCTTCTCGTGGACCTCGGAGTCGACGAGCGGGCCGACGTACTCGAGCAGGCCCTCCTGCAGCTGGGCGTAGTACGCGTTGATCTGGCGGGCCCGCTTGGCGGAGTAGAGCACGAGCGCGTACTTGCTGTCGGCGCGCTCGAGGAGCTCGTCGATCGGGGGGTTGGTGATGCCGATGGGGTCGGCCACGGTTCCGGACACGCTGGGGCTCACTTCGACTCGGTGACGGGGGATCTCATCAATGATACGAGTTCCTCGGCCGCACGACGAACGTCGTCGTTCGTCACCGTGGCGTCGAACTCCGCGGCGGCCGCCAGCTCGGTGCGTGCGGTGGCCAGCCGGGCCTCGCGCTCCTCGGCGTCCTCGGTCCCCCGGCCGACGAGGCGGCGGACCAGCTCGTCCCAGCTCGGGGGCGCGAGGAAGACGAAGAACGCGTCGGACATCGAGGCGCGGACCTGCCGCGCGCCCTGGAGGTCGATCTCGAGGAGGGCGGGTCGGCCGGCCTCGAGCGCGTCCTCGACGGGTCGTCGCGGGGTGCCGTAGTGCGCCCGGCCGTGGACGACCGCCCACTCGAGCAGCTCACCCTCACGGGCCATCCGCTCGAACTCGGCGTCGTCGACGAAGTGGTAGTGCACGCCGTCGACCTCGCCGGGTCGGGGCCGGCGGGTGGTCGCGGAGACCGAGAGCCACACCTCGGGGTGGTGCTCGCGGACGTACGCGGCCAGGGTCCCCTTGCCGACCGCGGTCGGCCCGGCGAGGACGGTGAGACGGGAACGCGCGGTCACGACCGCCCGAAGCGGTCGAGGAGCGCGGACACCTGGTTCTGCCCGAGGCCACGGACGCGGCGGCTCCCGGAGATGCCGACCTCCTCCATGATCTGGCGGGCGCGGACCCGGCCGACGCCGGGCATGGACTCGAGCAGGGCCGACACGCGCATCTTGCCGATGACGTCGTTGGACCTGCCGGTCTCGATGACCTGGGAGAGGGAGGCACCGGAGTGCTTCAGGCGGTGCTTGAGCTCAGCGCGCTCGCGGCGGGAGGCCGCAGCCTTCACGAGGGCTGCGCTGCGCTGTTCTGGGGTGAGCGGCGGAAGGGCCACGGGTCGTTCCTTCGTGGACGTGCAGGTGCTGGCTGCTCAACACCCGGCGGGACGCCTCGACCCTATCGCGCAGGCCGACCCAGCGCACCGACCCTGCGCACCCCCCTGACCAGCCCGGGAACCGCCGGGACGCGCTCAGAGCGCGGCGCGCACGGCCTCGGCCTCGCGGGTCGCCGCGTCGGCCAGGGCGGTGGCCGAGGGACCGGCCGAGAGCACCGAGCGCGAGGCGCTGGGGACGACCTGGCCGACGGCGTCGCCGAAGACGGTGCGCAGGTCCGCGGGGCCTGCGCCCTGGGCACCGAGACCCGGAGCCAGGACCGGTGCGGCAGAGCTCCGGAGGTCGAGCCGCAGGCGCGAGACGGCGTCGCCGACGGTGGCCCCGATGACGAGCCCGACGTGGCCGAGCCCGCCCCGCGAGGCGGCGTCGGCGTTGTCGGCAGTCGCCCCGGCGACGACCGCCTGCGCCACCGTGATCCCGTCGCGCACGGCGTGCTGGACGGTGGGCCCCTCGGGGTTCGAGGTCAGGGCCAGGACGAAGACCCCGCGACCGGTCTCGGCAGCGAGGTCGATGGCCGGCCGGAGCGAGCCGTACCCGAGGTAGGGGCTCACCGTGAGCGCGTCGGCGGGGGCGACGGCGTCGGCGCCGAGGAAGGCCTCCGCGTAGGCGCTCATCGTCGACCCGATGTCGCCGCGCTTGGCGTCCAGGATCGTCAGGGTGCCGGCCTCGCGCAGCCCGTCGACGGTGCGCTCGAGGACGGCGACCCCGCGCGAGCCGAAGACCTCGAAGAACGCCGACTGCGGCTTCACGACGGCCACCCGGCCGCCGAACGCCTCGACGCAGGTCATCGCGAACCGCTCGAGCCCGGCGAGGTCGTGGGTCAGGCCCCACGACTCGACGAGGGCGCGGTGCGGGTCGATGCCGACGCACAGGGGGCCGTGGGCGTCCATGGCGGCGCGCAGGCGGGTGCCGAAGGGGATGGTGGTCACGGCGCAGCCGTCCTCTCGTGGGCGATGCCGACGACGTCGGCGAAGCGGCCGAAGCCGTGGCGGGCGATCTCGGCCTCGAGCTCGTCGACGACGCGCCGGGGCCGGGAGGGGTCGTTGAAGGTGGCGGTCCCGACCTGGACGGCCGACGCGCCGGCGGCGACGAGCTCGAGGGCGTCGCGGCCGGTGCGCACTCCCCCGACCCCGATGAGGGGTGCCCAGGGCAGGCGTCCGGCGCGCATGGCCGCGGTGACCTGCCAGAGGGCCCGCACCGCCACGGGGCGCACGGCGGGGCCCGAGAGCCCGCCGGTGACACCGGCGAGCTGCGGCCGGAGCAGGTCGGTGTCGATGACCATGCCGAGGAGGGTGTTGATCATCGTCAGGCCGTCGGCCCCGGCCCTCAGGGACGCCTCGGCGATCGAGACGATGTCGGTGACGTCGGGCGTCAGCTTCGCGAACACCGTGGTCCCCGGCGGCAGCTTCTCGCGCACGATCCGCACGACCCGTTCCGAGGACACCGGGTCGCAGGCGAAGACGAGGCCGCGGTTGGCGACGTTCGGGCACGAGATGTTGACCTCGACCCCCACGGCCGCCGCGAAGGCCGGGTGGCCCCCGAGCCGCTCGGCGACGTGGCCGAACTCCTCGGCCGTGTTCCCGGCGATCGAGACGAGGACCCGTGCCCCGACCTCGTGGAGCCAGGTGAGGTCGGTGTCGAGGAACCCCTCGATGCCCGGCCCCTGGAGTCCGATGGAGTTGAGCATCCCCGACGACGTCTCGGCCATCCGCGGCGTGCCGCGACCCGACCGCGGGTCGGCCATGACGGTCTTGGTGACGAACGCGCCGAGCTCGGAGACCGGGAAGAACCGGTGCAGCTCCTTGCCGTTCGCGGCGCAGCCGGAGGCCGTCATCACCGGGTTCGGCAGGGACATCCCGCCGAGGTCGGCGTGCATGTCGACCATCAGTGACCTCCCGCCCGCGGCGCACCGAGGGTGTCGGACGGCACCCGCCCGATCCCGTCGCCGAACGCGTCCCAGCGCACGCGGTCGCCGCGGAACACCGGTCCCTCGACGCAGGAGCGCACCATCCGGGTCACCCCGTCGTTGCCGGTGACCGGCATGACGCAGGTCATGCAGACCCCGATGCCGCACGCCATCGACTCCTCGACCGCCACCTGGGCGACGGCGCCGTGCGCGGTCGCGATGTCGGACACCGACTTCAGCATCGCCATCGGACCGCAGGCGTAGACGACCCCGGCCCCGGTGCGGTCGATGACCTCGCCGAGGACGTCGCTGACCCATCCGCGGCGCCCGGCGGACCCGTCGTCGGTCGTCACGCTGACGCCGTCGGCGGTCCGGCGGGCCTCGACGACGCCGAAGAGGCGGTCCTCGGAGGCCGCGCCGAGGACCATCTCGACGTGGCAGCCCCGCTCGCGCAGCGACTCGGCGAGCCAGAACAGGGGCGCCGAGCCGTAGCCCCCGCCGACGAGGACGCACGCGACGGGCTCGGCGGGCAGCGGGAACGGGCGTCCGAGCGGCCCGACGACGTCGACGGGGTCGTGCGCTCGCAGTGTCGTGAGCCACTGGGTCCCCGGGCCGTGCGCCGCGACGACGACGTCGACCGTGCCGCCGAACGTGCCGGACGGCTTGACCCGGTGGATCGAGAAGCAGCGGCGCAGGAGGTTCGCCGACGTCTCCCCGCCGACCGCCAGGGCGACGAACTGGCCCGGGTGGGCGAGCTCGGCGAGGCCGGGCGCGACGACGGTGAGGTGGTGGTACGCGCCGACCCTGCGGGTGGCGACGAGCTCGCCGGTGACCTGGACGACCCCGCTCACGCCGTGGCCTCCACGCCGTAGAGGTCGAGGGCGGCCGCATGGTCCTGGAGCGAGGTCACCTCGAGCTCGCCGGTCATCTGCGACTCGATGGCCTGCACGGCAGCGGCGAGCTGCTGGACCGTCGTGATGATCGGGGTGTCGGTGGCCGCGGCGGCCGCCCGGATCGCGTACCCGTCGGCGCGCGCGGAGGCGCTCGGGCCGCTCGGGCTGTTGACGACCATGTCGATCTCGCCGGCGTTGATCCAGTCGACGATGCTGCGGCCGTCGTCGCCGCGCTCGGCGTGCTTGAGGACGACCTCGGCCTCGATCCCGTTGCGCCGCAACACGTCTGCGGTGCCCGAGGTCGACACGATCCGGAAGCCGAGGTCGAGCAGGCGCTTGACGGGGAAGATGATCGCGCGCTTGTCGCGGTTGGCGACCGAGACGAACACCGAGCCCTCGGTGGGCAGCCCGCTGATCGCGCCGAGCTGGGCCTTGGCGAAGGCCCGCCCGAAGTCCTTGTCGATGCCCATGACCTCGCCGGTCGAGCGCATCTCGGGACCGAGGAGGCTGTCGACGACGAGGCCCTCCTTGGTGCGGAACCGCTTGAACGGCAGGACGGCCTCCTTCACCGACATCGGCGCGTGCGCCGGCATCCGGCCGCCGTCGGTGTGGGCCGGGAGGACGCCCTCGGCGCGCAGCTCGGCGATCGAGGTGCCGAGCATGATCCGGGCGGCGGCGTTGGCCAGCGGGACGCCCGTCGCCTTGGCGACGAAGGGCACGGTGCGCGACGCCCGCGGGTTCGCCTCGAGGACGTAGAGGATGTCCTGGGCGAGGGCGAACTGGACGTTCATCAGGCCGCGGACCCCGATGCCCTGCGCGAGCTTGAGGGTCGAGTCGCGGACCCGCTCGAGCTCGCCGGCGCCGAGGGTGACCGGGGGCAGGGTGCACGAGGAGTCGCCGGAGTGGATGCCGGCCTCCTCGATGTGCTCCATGATCCCGCCGAGGTACATCTCCTCGCCGTCGTAGAGGACGTCGACGTCGATCTCGATGGCGTCGTCGAGGAAGCGGTCGACGAGCACCGGGTGGTCGGGGCTCGCGATCGTCGCCCGCTCGACGTAGCCCGAGAGGGTCACGTCGTCGAAGACGATCTCCATGCCGCGGCCGCCCAGGACGTACGAGGGCCGCACGAGGACGGGGTAGCCGATCTCCTTGGCGATGACGACGGCCTCGGCCGCGCTGTAGGCCGTGCCGTGCTTCGGCGCCGGCAGCCCGGCCTCGGCCAGGACGCGGCCGAAGGCACCGCGGTCCTCGGCGAGGTCGATGGCCTCGGGCGAGGTGCCGACGATCGGCACGCCCTCGGCCTTGAGCGCCTTGGCCAGGCCGAGGGGCGTCTGCCCGCCGAGCTGGACGATGACGCCCGCGATCGGGCCCGCCCTGGTCTCGGCGTGGACGACCTCGAGGACGTCCTCGAGGGTGAGCGGCTCGAAGTAGAGCCGGCTGCTCGTGTCGTAGTCGGTGGAGACCGTCTCGGGGTTGCAGTTGACCATGACGGTGTCGTAGCCGGCGTCGCGCAGGGCGAAGCTGGCGTGGACGCAGGAGTAGTCGAACTCGACGCCCTGCCCGATCCGGTTGGGCCCCGAGCCGAGGATGAGAACGGCCGGCCGCTCGCGCGGGGCGACCTCGTCCTCCTCGTCGTAGGAGCTGTAGTGGTACGGCGTGCTCGCGGCGAACTCGGCCGCGCAGGTGTCGACCGTCTTGTAGACCGGACGCACCCCGAGGGCGTGGCGCACCCCGCGCACGACGGCCTCGGGCATCGAGCGCAGCGACGCGAGCTGGGCGTCGCTGAAGCCGTGCCGCTTGGCGAGGCGGAGCAGGTCGGGGGTGAGCTCGGGCGTGGCGACGACGTGCTCGGCGACGTCCTCGATGAGGCGCATCTGGTCGAGGAACCACGGGTCGATCCCGGTGGCCTCGTGGACCTCCTCGACCGACAGCCCGCCGCGCAGCGCCTGCTGGACCTGCACGATCCGCCCGTCGGTGGGTCGGCGGGCGAGGTCGAGGAGGGCACGCGCCTCCTCGGTGGTGGGCGGCGGCCCCTCCCAGTGGAAGCTGCTGCCCGTCTTCTCCAGCGAGCGCAGCGCCTTCTGCAGCGCCTCGGTGAACGAGCGCCCGATCGCCATCGCCTCGCCGACCGACTTCATCGTCGTCGTCAGGGTGTCGTCGGCGGCCGGGAACTTCTCGAAGGCGAACCGCGGCACCTTGACGACGACGTAGTCGAGCGAGGGCTCGAAGGACGCCGGGGTCTCGCGGGTGATGTCGTTGGGCACCTCGTCGAGGGTGTACCCGATCGCCATCTTCGCGGCGATCTTCGCGATCGGGAACCCCGTGGCCTTCGAGGCCAGCGCCGAGGAGCGCGAGACGCGCGGGTTCATCTCGATGACGATGATCCGGCCGTCGGCGGGGTTGACCGCGAACTGGATGTTGCAGCCCCCCGTGTCGACGCCGACCTCCCGGATGACCGCGATGCCGATGTCGCGCAGCCGCTGGTACTCGCGGTCGGTGAGGGTGAGCGCCGGCGCGACGGTGATCGAGTCGCCGGTGTGCACGCCCATCGGGTCGAGGTTCTCGATGGAGCAGACGACGACGACGTTGTCGGCGTGGTCGCGCATCACCTCGAGCTCGTACTCCTTCCACCCCAGGATCGACTCCTCGAGGAGGACCTCGGTCACCGGCGAGTACTGGAGGCCGGCGCCGCCGATCCGGCGCAGCTCCTCGGGGGTGTACGCGAAGCCGGAGCCGAGCCCACCCATCGTGAAGGAGGGCCGGACGACGACCGGGTAGCCGAGGTCGTCGGCGGCGGCGAGCACCTCGTCCATCGAGTGGCAGATGAAGGAGCGGGCCGACTCGGCGCCGCAGCGCTGCACGACGCCCTTGAACTTCTCGCGGTCCTCGCCGAGCTGGATCGCCTCGACGTTGGCGCCGATGAGCGGGCAGTCGTACTTCTCGAGGACGCCGCGGTCGTGGAGCTCGATGGCGCAGTTGAGCGCCGTCTGCCCGCCGAGGGTCGCGAGGACAGCGTCGGGGCGCTCCTTGGCGATGATCGCCTCGACGACCTCGGGGGTGATCGGCTCGACGTAGGTCGCGTCGGCGAACTCGGGGTCGGTCATGATCGTCGCGGGGTTGGAGTTGACGAGGACGACGCGGATGCCCTCCTCGCGCAGCACCCGGCACGCCTGGGTGCCGGAGTAGTCGAACTCGCAGGCCTGGCCGATGACGATCGGGCCGGAGCCGATGACGAGCACGCTCTTGATGTCGTCGCGCTTCGGCATCTCAGGACCGTCCTTCCATGAGCGTGGTGAACCGGTCGAAGAGGTAGGAGGCGTCGTGCGGTCCCGCCGCGGCCTCGGGGTGGTACTGGACCGAGAAGGCCGGGACGTCGAGGCACTCGAGGCCCTCGACGACGTCGTCGTTGAGGCAGACGTGGCTGACCCGGACGCGGCCGAAGTCGGTGTCGCTGTCGCGGTCGAGCGGTGCGTCGACGGCGAAGCCGTGGTTGTGGGCGGTGACCTCGACCTTGCCCGTCGTGCGGTCCATGACCGGCTGGTTGATGCCGCGGTGGCCGTACTTCAGCTTGTAGGTGCCGAACCCGAGGGCCCGGCCGAGGATCTGGTTGCCGAAGCAGATGCCGAAGTAGGGGATGCGGTCGGCGAGGACTCCGCGCACCAGCTCGGCCTGGCGCTCGGCGGTGCTGGGGTCACCGGGGCCGTTGGAGAGGAAGACGCCGTCGGGGGCGAGGGCGCGCACGTCCTCGATGGTCGTCGTGGCCGGGAGGACGTGGACCTCGATACCGCGCTCGGCCATCATCCGGGGCGTCATCGACTTGATGCCGAGGTCGACGGCGGCGACGGTGAACCGCCTCTCCCCCACCGCCGGCACGACGTAGGCCTCGGCGGTCGCGACCTCCTCGGCGAGCGAGGCGCCGGTCATCTCGGGGGCCGCGGTGACCTGGGCGAGGAGCTCCTCGAGCGACGCCGTGGCACCCTCGCCCGAGAAGATGCCGACCCGCATCGCGCCGCGTTCGCGGAGGTGACGGGTCAGCGCCCGGGTGTCGAGCTCGCAGATCCCGACGACCCCCTGGGTGTCGAGCTCGTCCTCGAGCGAGCGGCGTGAGCGCCAGCTCGAGGGCCGGATGGCGGGGTCGCGCACGACGTAGCCGGCGACCCAGATGCGACCCGACTCGTCGTCCTCGTCGTTCCAGCCGGTGTTGCCGACGTGCGGCGAGGTCATGACGACGACCTGGCGGTGGTAGCTCGGGTCGGTGAGGGTCTCCTGGTAGCCGGTCATCCCGGTGGAGAAGACGGCCTCGCCGACGGTGGTGCCGCGGTGGCCGTAGGCGCGGCCGGTGAAGGTGCGGCCGTCCTCGAGGACGAGGACGGCGGGCTCCCGGGTGGTCAGCATGCGGTGGGCTCCCCTTCGTGCGCGGTGACGCGGCCGCGCAGGATCGTGGTGTGGACCGCGCCGGTCAGCGACCGGCCGTGCCACGGGGTGTTGCGGGACAGGGACTGCGAGGTCGCGCGGTCGACGGTGACCGACGCGGCGGGGTCGACGAGGACGAGGTTCGCGGGCTCGCCCTCGGCCACGGGCCGGCCGTGGTCGACGAGGCCGGCGATGCGGGCCGGGCCGATGGACATGACCCGGGCGAGGTCGCCCCAACCGAGGCGGCCGTCGGCGACGAGGAGGTCGTGGACGACGGAGAAGGCGGTCTCGAGGCCGAGCATCCCGAAGGCGGCGTCGACGAAGGCGTGCTCCTTGTCGTGCCGGGCGTGCGGCGCGTGGTCGGTGGCGACGGCGTCGATCGTGCCGTCGACGAGCGCCTCGCGCAGCGCCTCCTGGTCCTCGGTGGGCCGCAGTGGCGGGTTGACCTTGAAGACCGGGTCGTAGCCGGTGAGGAGGTCGGTCCCGAGCGCGAGGTGGTGGGGCGTGACCTCGGCCGTGATCCGGATGCCGCGGGCCTTGGCCCAGCGGATGACGTCGAGCCCCTCGGCGGTGCTGACGTGGGCGACGTGGACCCGGCTGTTCGTGTGCTCGGCGAGCATGGCGTCGCGGGCGATGATGCTCGACTCGGCGACGCTCGGCCAGCCGGGGAGCCCGAGGCGGCCCGAGACCTCGCCCTCGTGGCAGCAGGCCTGCGGTCCGGCGAGCGCGGGGTCCTGGCTGTGCTGGCTGACGACGCCGCCGAAGGCGCGCACGTACTCCAGCGCCCGGCGCATCAGGCGGCCGTCGGCGACGCAGTGGCCGTCGTCGGAGAAGACGTTGACCTGTGCGCGGCTGCGGTGCATCAGCCCGAGCTCGGCGAGCTCGGCGCCCTCGAGGGCCTTGCTCACCGCCCCGACCGGCACGACGTCGGCCCAGCCGGCCGCGCGCCCGAGGTCGAGGACGCGCTCGGCGGCCTCGGCGGTGTCGGTGACCGGGCTGGTGTTGGCCATGGCGAGCACGGCGGTGTAGCCGCCCACCGCCGCGGCCCGGGAGCCGGTGGCGATCGTCTCGGCGTCCTCGCGGCCCGGCTCGCGCAGGTGGGTGTGGAGGTCGACGAGGCCGGGCAGGAGGACGAGGCCGTCGGCGTCGATGCGCTCGGCGCCGCGCGGCGGGTCGACCGCTCCCGTGCCGGCGACGGCGCCCTCGCGGACGAGCACGTCGCCCGTCGTGGCGGTGCCGTCCTCGGCGTACCAGGTCGCCCCGGTGATGAGCAGGTCGCTCATGCCGCGACCCCCTCTCCCGCGAGGAGGTGGTAGAGGACGGACATCCGCACCGCCACCCCCGCCGAGACCTGGTCGAGGACGAGGCTGCGCGCGGCGTCGGCGGCGTCGGCGCTGATCTCGAGTCCGCGGTTCATCGGACCGGGGTGGCAGATGACGGCCTCCTCGTTGGCGTCGGACAGGGCCCGCAGGCGGTCGCGGGTGAGGCCGAAGCCCACCGTGTACTCGCGGGCCGTCGGGAAGAACCCGCCGCTCATCCGCTCGCGCTGGACGCGCAGCATCATCACGGCGTCGGGACCCGAGGCGAGGACGGCGTCGAGGTCGTCGGTCGTCTCGAGCCCCTCGGCAGCGGCCCACGGGCCGATGCCGCTCGGCATCAGGGTCGGCGGGGCGACGAGGGTGACGTGCGCCCCGAGCGTGCGCAGGGTGATCGCGTTGGACCGGAAGACCCGGCTGTGGGTGAGGTCGCCGACGATGGCGACGCGCGCTCCCTCGAGGTCACCGATCCGCTGCTCCATCGTGTAGGCGTCGAGCAGGGCCTGGGTGGGGTGCTCGTGGGTGCCGTCGCCGGCGTTGACGACGCTCGCGTCGACCCACTGCGCGACCTGGTGGGCCGCGCCGCTGGCCATGTGCCGGATGACGAGCGCGTCGACCGACATCGCGTCGATGGTGCGCACCGTGTCGCGCAGCGACTCGCCCTTGCTCGCGCTGCTGCCCTTCCCCGTGATGTTGATCGTGTCGGCGCTCATCCACTTGCCCGCGATCTCGAAGCTGCTGCGGGTGCGGGTGGAGTCCTCGAAGAAGAGGTTGATGATCGTGCGGCCGCGCAGCGTCGGGAGCTTCTTGACGTCGCGGCGCTGGACCTCGTGCATCTCGGTGGCGGTGGCCAGGAGCATCCGGACGTCGTCGCGGGTGAGGTCGGCGCTGGAGAGCAGGTGGCGCTTCACCGGGTCTCACCGCCCGCGATCCGCACGACGTCGTCGATGCCGTCGTGCCCGGACAGGCGCACCTGGACCTTCTCGGTGTGGCTCGTCGGGAGGTTCTTGCCGACGTGGTCGGCCCGGATCGGCAGCTCGCGGTGGCCGCGGTCGACGAGCACCGCCAGGCGGACGGCCCGGGGCCGGCCGAGGTCGGAGAGGGCGTCGAGGGCGGCGCGGATGGTGCGGCCCGAGTACAGGACGTCGTCGACGAGGACGACGACCTTGTCGTCGATGCCACCGGTGGGGATGCGGGTGGCCATCGGCGCCCGGGTGGGCTGCGAGCGCAGGTCGTCGCGGTGCATCGTGATGTCGAGCGACCCGACGGGGACCTCGGCGCCCTCGACCTCGCGGATGAGGTCGACGAGGCGGTGGGCCAGCTCGACGCCGCGGCTCGGGATGCCGAGGAGGACGAGCTGCTCGGCGCCCTTGTTGTGCTCGAGGATCTCGTGCGCGATGCGGCGCAGGGCCCGGGCGACGTCGGCGGAGCTGAGGACGTCACGGCCACTGGGGTCGAGGGGGTGCCCCGGGGGAACGCTGCTGCTGTCGGCGCGCGTCATCGACGCGGACCTCCTTCCCTGCCTCACGGGACAGGTCGTTAAAGGATGTCTGGCGGGCGCCACTCTAACCGGTGGTGGGCCCCTCGTCCGAGTCGGCCCGCCGGGTGGGACGGGTGGGGCGGAAGCCCGACGGGGTGCGCAGGGCCAGGCGGTGGCCGACCCGCTCGATGTCCTCGACGGGCTCGAAGGTGTCGACGACGTCGTCGGGGGCGAGGACGGCGCGCACGGCTGCGTGGTCCTTGGCGGCGACGGCGCGGGCGAGGCGTTCCCCGAGGCTCTGCACGGGTGCCATCGGAGCACCGCGGGCCCGCCCTGTCGACGCCGGTATCAGGGCGAGGGTGCGGCGCTCCTCCCCCATGACGCCGTCCCCCGCCCCGTCCAAGGCGCGGACCATCCATAACGTATGACTATGTTTCACCCAACACCATGTGATGCAATGGCGTTCCCGTCCACGCCTGCGCCGTGAGGAGGCCACCGTGCAGACCCCCGTCCCGCCCGTCCCCCGTCGTGACGCCTCCTGTGCCGACGCGATCGCCGCCCCGGCGGTCGCCGGGCAGCGCGCGCCCCTCTTCCCGCCCCGCGACGCCGACGCCGAGACCTACCGGGCGTGGATCGCCGCGTCGCCCTGGCCCGAGGTGGTCTTCGCGGCAGCCGGGCACCGCTGAGCCACGCCGCTGCGAGGGCGAGCGGTGGCCACGACACGCGCGCCCGAGGATGATCGGCCGGAGCGGGTGACCGGTCGCGGCCACCCCCCGGACGGAGGATCGGCCCATGGCACACACCTACGGCATCAGCGAGGTCGTCGGCACGTCGACGACATCGGTCGACGACGCGATCACGACAGCGGTCTCGCGCGCGTCGAGCACCGTGCGGGGGCTCGACTGGTTCGAGGTCACCGAGATCCGCGGCCACATCCAGGAGGGTGCCGTGGCTCACTACCAGGTCGGCCTCAAGCTCGGTTTCCGCCTCGAGGACTAGCTCCGCCCCGGCCCGAGGGGCATGTCCACGGGCCGAGAGATCGCCGTCCGATAACGATTCGGTCGCAATTCGCTGATACCGTCCGCCGGTGCCCCGAAGCCGTAGTAGTCATTCGCGCCCCCTTGCCCTCCTCCTGGCGACCTCCCTCGCCGTGATCCTCGGTGCGACCATCGCCGCGCCACCGGCCGCCGCGGCGGGGAGGGCAGCGGACACGGCGGGATCCGCCCGCGTGGGGTCCGCCTCCTACGCGGCGCCGAGTGCGGCGGTCCACGCCTCCCCGTCGGGCTCCGACTCGGCCGCCGGAACCGCCGCCGCACCCGTGCGCTCGCTCGCCAGGGCCGTGGCGCTGGCCCCCAGCGGCGGCACCGTCGTGCTGCGGGGCGGGACGTACCAGGAGTACCTCGTCCTCACCAAGAGCGTGACGATCCAGAACGCCCCGGGCGAGGAGGTCTGGCTCGACGGCAGCACCCCCGTCACCGGCTGGGTCAAGGACGGCTCGCGCTGGCGCCGGGACGGCTGGACCACCCGCTTCGACCACAGCCCGACCTACACCAAGGGGGCGCCGGACTCGACGAACGCCAACTGGCAGTTCGTCGACCCGGTCCGGGCCCCGATGGCCGCGCACCCCGACCAGGTCTGGGTCGGCGGGGCGCGCCAGGCCCAGAAGAAGACCCTCGCCGAGGTCGGTGCCGGTGCCTTCTACCTCGACGAGGCCACCTCGAGGCTGTACGTGGGCTCCGACCCCACCGGCAAGGAGGTCCGGGCGAGCGTGCTGGCCCAGGCCCTGAGCGTGCGGGCACCGAACGTCACCCTGCGCGGCATCGGCATCCGCCGCTACGCCCCCTCGGTGTGGCAGCTGGCCGGCGTCGTCATGGAGCAGCCCGGCGCCCGGATCGAGAACGTCGTCGTCTCGGAGATGTCGACGACCGGACTCAGCGTGCTGGCTCGCGACGTCCGCCTCACGAACCTCACGGTCGAGAAGGCCGGGATGCTCGGCATCCACAACCGGTTCGCCGACAACATCTCCTACCTCCGGGTCCGGTCGAGCCAGAACAACGTCGAGCGCTTCAACGTGGCTCCCGTCTCCGGCGGGGTCAAGATCGGTCAGACCCGAGGGGTCACCGTCACCGAGAGCGCCTTCGTCGACAACCTCGGCCACGGCTTCTGGACCGACCTGTCGGTCTACAACACGGCCATCCGCCGCAGTGACTTCACGAGGAACACCGGCGACGGGCTCTTCCTCGAGATCTCCGCACGCGCCGTCGTCGTCGACTCGCTCTTCCTCCACAACGCGATGGATGGCATCAAGGTCAACAACGTCAGCAACGTCAAGATCTGGAACAACACCTTCATCGGGAACAGCCGCTCGGTCTGGCTCGCCCAGGACGCCCGCCGCAACACCAACCGCTCCGATCCCGCCGTCGACCCCCGGGTGCCCTTCCCGGACCCCGAGATGCCGTGGGAGCTGCAGGACGTGGAGCTCTCCAACAACGTCATCGGGCTGCCGAGCGGGACGGCGAACTGCCTTCTGTGCGTGGAGGACTACAGCCGCAAGGAGAGCGGTGAGGCGATGCGGATCGTCGCCAACGGCAACGTCTACAACCGCACCGCGTCGACCCGACCGCAGTGGCTGGCCATCTGGTCCCGCGGCGCGACGAACCCGTCGGTGCACACCACCCTCGACTCCTTCCGCGCAGCCACCGGCCGTGAGGCGCGAGGTCGCGAGTACGTCGGCACCGTCGTCACCGCGGCCGGGGTCCTGAGCCCCACCGTCACGGCTGCCACCGACCAGGTCGCCCTCCCCCTTCCTGCCGACCTCGCGACCCACGCGGGGCGGGCCGCCGGCACCCGGCACCTCGGGGCCTGGGTCGACGGAGCCGGCACGACTCCGCCGCCGTCGACGCCGGTCCCCACGCCGGTGCCCACACCCACGCCGGTCCCCACCACCCCGGCTCCGACGCCCACCACCCCGGCGCCGCCGCCGGTCGCCACGGGCGGCGTCGTGGCACGCGACACCTTCACCCGCACCGTGCACCCCGGGTGGGGCAGCGCCGACATCGGCGGCGCGTGGACCGTCCCGGTCAGCGACGCGTCGTTCGCCACCGCCGCTGGTGGCGGGCAGATCCGCCTGCGACCCGGTGACGGCTTCGTGGCCCGGCTCGACGCCCTGCGACTGACGACCACGGACCTGACGGTGGCCACGTCGGCCGACAGCGTGCCCGACGAGGTCGGCCACTTCGTCTCGGTGATCGGTCGCTCCGTGGCGTCGGGGAGCAGCGACTACCGCATCAAGGTGCGCACCTCGGCCGACGGCACGGTGGCGGCCTGGCTCGTGCGCCGCGTGGGCCCCACCGAGACGGTCCTGTCCTCGGCGGTGCACCCCACGGTGCGCGTGCCCACCGGCCAGACCCTCCTCCTCCGGCTGCGCGTCTCCGGCCAGGGCACCAGCACGCTCCAGGCCAAGGCCTGGGTGGCGGGGACACCCGAGCCGTCGGGCTGGTGGCTGACCGGGACCGACACCGCGGCGGTCCTGCAGACCGCCGGCTCCCCGGGGCTCTACGCGTACAGCCACGGTGCGGCGAGCGGCCTGCCGGTCACCATCCACTGGGACGCCCTGGAGGTCCGCGGCTCGTGACCTGTCCCGGTCATCCGGGAGCGAGCGCGGTCAGCGGAAGCGCATCCCCGTCGTCGAGGTCGTGAACGCGGGGTAGCTCGTGTTGGTCGCGGGCGCGTAGACGCGCGAGGTCACCGTGCCGGCCGCGGTGTCGACCTCCACGAGCCGGACGGGGTTCGTCGTGCTGTGGAAGGCCTGGAGGAACGAGACGATCCTGTTGCCCGCATCGCCGGTGTCGGTGCGCACGGCAGCCTGCCCGACGTGGCCGGACACGACCATGACGATGTTCGGGTAGCGCCGCACGAGGTTGTCGAAGAGGTAGCGCGGCGAGGTCGCGCCGTAGCCGCCGTTGCTCGTGCTGATCGCCCCGTTGCCCTCGAGGTAGGCGTGGGTGTTGATGATGACGTTGTGGTCGGGGTGGCCGGCCACCACCCCCCTGGCCCACGTCACGACGGCGGGTCGGGCCCACAGCTCGAGGGTGAGGACCAGCCACCTCCGGCCGCCGGCGGAGAAGGTCGACCACGAGTTCTCGGAGTCACCCGACTGGTAGGTGCCGCCGAGGGCGGGGAACCGGCTCGGCGGGAAGTAGCGGTTGAACACCGAGACGTCACGGACGGTCACACTCGTGGTGGCGCCGGGACAGGCCGACCCACCCGAGCACACGGCGGCGGTGTCGTGGTTGCCCGCCGCCACGCTCCACGGGATGACGGCCTCGAGCGGCGCGATCCCGGTGCTGGCCTTCTGGAACTGCGCCGGCGCGACGTGGCCCCAGCTCGTGAGGTCGCCGATCTGGATCGCGTATCGGAGGTCGAGGGCGGCCTTGTTGGCCACGAGCCAGTTGGCCCGGTTGGCGAACCGGGTCGACGTCGTGCTGCCCGTCTCGTTCTGGGTGTCCGGGATGACGGCGATGGAGAACTTCGGGTCCACGCCACCGGGAGCGAGGTAGAACCTGGCACCGTCGCCGACCCAGCCCTGCGCGGACAGGCCCGGCGTCTGGGCCCGGGTGGCGAGCCGGTGGACCCCGTCGCGCACGAGGCGGTACACGGCGGTCAGACACGACTGCGCCGTCGTCCCCGCATGGAAGTCGACCCGCTGGCGGGTGTAGCCGGAGGCGGCGATGCGGTCGGCGTCCGCGCCGTCGAGCGCCCACACGAAGTCGCTCCCGCGAGCCAGGCGCCACACGGGGGTGAGCCCGGCCCCCGTCGCCGACGCGACCCTCCCGAGCACCCCAGCATCGTCGGTGAAGCCGTACGTCCTCATCGCGGTCGTCGCCTCCGACGACGACCGGGCCAGCATGCTGGCCCCGTCGGTGGGCCGCACGAGGTGCCGCACCTCGGCCTGGAAGCTCGTGCAGGCAGCGGGGGCGGCGCTGGCCGTCGATGCGCCGGTCAGCACGGTCCCGGCCAGGACGGCCACCGTCGTCGTCACGGTCAGGAAGCGGTTCGTGATGGGCGCCATGTCAGCCTCGTCCGTCGCGCGCCGTGGGAGCAGGGGGTCCGGTCACGGCACCGGGACGGGCCCCTCGCCCGTCAGCTCGCGACCATACTCGCCGGGGTCGACGAGGTCTCGTCGCCGCGGCGCACGGCGGGGCGCGGGACGGGTCTCAGCGGAAGGTCAGACCGCCCGTCGAGGTCGTGTACTGCGGGTAGGAGGTGTCGGTCCCGGGCGCGTAGACGCGCGAGCCGATCTTCCCGCGCGCGGTGTCGATCTCGATGAGCCGGACCGGGTTCGTCGAGCTGTGGAAGGCCTGGAGGAACGACACGACCGTGTTGCCGGACTTCCCGGTGTCGGTGCGCACCGCAGCCTGGCCGACGTGGCCGGACACGACCATCACGACGTTGGGGTAGACCCCGACGAGGTGGTCGAACAGGTAGCGCGGCGACGTCGACCCGTAGCCGCCGTTGCTGCCGCTGATCGACCCGTCGCCCTCGAGGTAGGAGTGCGTGTTGACGATGACGTTGCGGCTCGGGTTCGCCTTCACGACGTCGGCGGCCCAGGACACGACCTCGGGTCGGGCCCAGAGCTCGAGGGTCAGGACCATCCAGTCCTTGCCTCCGGCAGAGAACTTCGAGTACGAGTTCTCGGCCTTGCCCGGCTCGTAGGTGCCGCTCAGCGCGCCGAAGCGAGAGGCCGGGAAGTAGCGGTTGAACGTCGAGACGTCACGCACCGTCTTCGTGGCGTCGGCGCCCGGGCAGGCCGAACCGCCGGCGCACACGGCACCGGTGTCGTGGTTGCCGGCGGCGACGCTCCACGGGATGACGGCCTCGAGCGGCTTGATCTCGGTGCTCGCCTTCTCGAACTGCGCCGGGGCGACGTGGCCCCAGCTCGTGAGGTCCCCGATCTGGATGGCGTAGCGCAGGTCGAGCTCACGGCGGTGGTCCACGAGCCAGGACACCCGGTTGGCGAAGCGGGTCGCGTAGGGCGAGGACGTCTCGTCCTGGGTGTCGGGGATGACGGCGATGGTGAACGTGGAGTCCTCGCCGGCCGGTGGCGGGGTGGGCGTCGGGGTGGGAGTCGGCGTCGCCGTGGGGGTCGGCGTCGCCGTGGGCGTCGGGGTGGGGGTGGGAGTGGGGGTCTGCGTCACCGTCGGGGTGGGTGTCGGGGTGGGGGCCGGCGTCGTCGGGGTGGGGGCGGGGGGCCGCGGGACCGGCGGGGTCTGGGCTCCCCGCGGGACGGCGGCGAAGAAGCCCGGTCCGGAGCTCGACCAGCCCTCACGCACGAGGGCCTCGGTCTCGGCGTCGGTCGCCTGCCGGTGGATGCCGTCGCGCTCGAGGGTGTTGACCGCCACGAGGCAGCGCTGCGGTGCCGCGGAGGCGTAGAACTCGACGAACTGGCGCCGGTAGCCCTCGGTGACGTACGCGTCGGCGTCGGCCCCTTCGGTCGCCCAGACGAAGTCGCCCTTGCGGTAGAGCCGCCACACGGGTGACAGGCCCTTGCCGGTCCGGCTCGCGACCCGGACCAGCACGCTGCGGTCCTCGGTGAACCCGTAGGCCGCCGCACCGCGCATCTCGGAGGGCCAGCGGGTCAGCAGGTTGGCCTGGGTCTGCGGGCGCACGAGCTGGCGCACCTCGGAGCGGAAGCTGGAGCAGTCGACCTGGTCGACCGCACGCACGCTCTGCGCTCCGACGAACCCGGTGACGGCGAGGGCGACGACAGCAGCCGCCGACGTCAGGAATCGAGTGCGGGTGGACGTCATGGAGGGACCTCATGGGTACTGCGCCGGGGACTTGTCTCGACCCGTGCCGGGGGGTGAGTCCGGCGTGGTCGTCGCATCGACAGTACCGGGGGTTGCGCCCGACGGCACCCCGGAGGGACGACCGGCCTGCTCAGCCCGGCGTGGCGCGGCGCGCCATGGCGACCCGGCGACCGTGTCGCGCCATGTCCATCCGCGCCTCCGCGGCGGCGAACGGGGCGAGGCGGTCGGGCCACGGGTCGAGCTCGACCCAGCCGTGGCGGGCGTAGTACGGCGCGTTCCACGGGACGTCGGCGTACGTCGTGAGGGTGACCTCGTCGCCCCCGCGGGCCGCGACCTCACGGGTCAGCGCGTCGAGCAGTGCGGCGCCGTGGCCGCGCCGGCCGTGGTCGGGGTGCACCGCGACCTGCTCGAGGTGCCAGTGCCCGTCGAGGTCGAGGACGTGGGCGAACCCGACGACCCGTTCGGTACCGGGGGCGCCGTCATCGGGCTCCACCGCCACGAGGAGGAAGCCGGGTTCGGCCGCGCGGTCCTCCCCCGAGTCCGCGGGCGGCCAGTCGACCCCGCCGAAGCGCTCGGCGAAGAGCCGGTCGGCCGCGTCCTCGATGGGAGCGAGGAAGGGGAGGTCGTCGACGGTGGCCGGGCGCACGGTGCTCATCCGTGGAGCGTGACGCGCCGACGGACCGGCGGGCAACCGGTTTCCCGGCTCAGGCCAGGGTCGGCTTGACCTCGACGAGGCGACCGAGCAGGCCGTTGACGAAGCGCGGGCTGTCGTCGGTGCTCAGCTCGGTGGCCAGGCCGACCCACTCGCTGACCGCGACCGGCTCGGGAACGTCGGCCGACCAGAGGATCTCGTAGGCGCCGAGGCGCAGGATGGCGCGGTCGACCGCGGGCATCCGCTGCAGGGTCCAGCCCTGCGAGTACGTCGTGAGGAGCTCGTCGATCTGGGTCCAGCGCTCGACGACGCCGGTGACGAGCACGGCGGTCAGCTCGGGCAGCGGGGCCTCGGTGACGGGGGCCGCCAGCCGCTCGCGGAGCAGGTCTGCGACGTCGACCCCACGCTGCTCGGCCTCGAAGAGGAGGTCGAGCGCACGCTTGCGGGCCTTGGTGCGGGCAGCCACGGGTCAGCTGACCCGACCGAGGTAGGAGCCGTCGCGGGTGTCGACCTTGATCTTCGTGCCGGTCTCGAGGAAGAGCGGGACGGCGATCTCGGCGCCGGTCTCGAGCGTCGCGGGCTTGGTGCCGCCGGTCGAGCGGTCACCCTGCAGGCCCGGCTCGGTGTAGCTGATCTCGAGGACGACCGAGGCCGGGAGCTCGATGAACAGGACGTTGCCGTCGTGGCGGGCCACGATCGCGTCCTGGTTCTCGAGCATGTACTTCGCGGCGTCGCCCACGACCTGGGGGCTGACCTCGACCTGGTCGAAGGTGTCACCGTCCATGAAGATGTAGGACGAGCCGTCGTTGTACAGGTACTGCATGTTGCGCTTGTCGACGTTCGCGGTCTCGACCTTGACGCCGGCGTTGAAGGTCCTGTCGACGACCTTCCCGGACAGGACGTTCTTCAGCTTGGTCCGCACGAACGCCGGGCCCTTGCCGGGCTTGACGTGCTGGAACTCCACGACGGTCCACAGCTGGCCCTCGATGTTGAGGACGAGGCCGTTCTTGAGGTCGTTGGTCGATGCCACGGGTGGTCTTCGCTTTCGTCAGCTCGTGAGGCCGTGGGTCGGCCGCGGGCGCGCGTCACCCCCGTGAGGGGGCCAGGGATCGCGTCAGATCCTATCGCGCCCACGGCCTCGTCCCGTCCGGCCGCCGGTGCCCACGGCCGTCCCGGGGCGTCAGACGCCGATCGTGAGGTTGGCGACGGTGGACCTCGACGTGCAGGTGCGGCCATCGGCCGTCGTCGCAGCCCGGGAAGGGGTGGGGTGGCTCGTGACGAGGACTGTCGTGGACGTCGTGGGGTGTCCTCGGTGAGCCCGCCGTGCCCGTGCTGTGAGCGGGCGTCAGGCGGTGGTGACGGCCGCGAAGGCGGCGGCGAGCCACGCGTCGTCGGGGCCCTCGAGGCGCACGGGCCGGCCGACGTCCTCAAGGACGACGAAGCGCAGCATGGCCCCCCGGGACTTCTTGTCCCGCCGCATCACGGTGAGCAGGTCCGCCCACGTGGCTCCCGCGTACGAGGTGGGCAGCCCCACGGACGCGAGCACGGACCGGTGCCGCGCCACGACCTCCTCGGACAGGTGTCCCGACCGCAGGGCGAGCTCGGCGGCGAAGACCATCCCGATGGCGACCGCCTCGCCGTGGCGACGGCGGTAGGACTCGACCTGCTCGACCGCGTGCCCGAAGGTGTGCCCGTAGTTGAGGATCTCGCGCAGCCACGACTCCTTGAGGTCGGCCGCGACGACCTCGGCCTTGACCCGGATGGCCCGCTCGACGAGCTCGCGGCTGTGCGGCCCGTCCCAGCGGGTCGCCCCCGACGGGTCGGCCTCGACGAGCTCGAGGATCCGCGGGTCGGCGATGAAGCCGGCCTTGACGACCTCGGCCAGCCCGGCGACGAGGTCGGCGGAGGGCAGCGTCTCGAGGACGTCGAGGTCGCAGAGGACGCCGGATGGCTCGTGGAAGGACCCGACGAGGTTCTTGCCCTCGGCCGTGTTGATGCCCGTCTTGCCGCCGACCGCCGCGTCGACCATCGCGAGGAGGGTCGTCGGCACCTGGACGACCTGCACCCCGCGCAGCCACGTGGCGGCGACGAAGCCCGCCAGGTCGGTGACCGTGCCACCCCCGACGGCGACGACGGCATCCGTGCGGGTGAAGGCCAGCTCGCCCATGACGGCCCAGAGGCGGGCCGCGACCGAGACGTCCTTGGCCGACTCGTCGTCGGGCACGGCGGCCAGGTGGACGGCGTGACCCGAGGACGCCAGCGCGTCGGCCACGGCCGTGGCGTAGGTGCCGAACCCCTCGGGGTGGACGACGAGGACCTTCTCGACCCCCGCCCCGAGCAGGTCGACCACCCGGTCCGAGACCCCGTGGCCGACGACGACCTCGTAGGCGGTGCCGACCGGGATGACGGTGGCGTCGGCCCCGGCGGCACGGGCGGCACCGGTCACGACGCCTCCAGGAGCGCGACGACGTCGGCGGCGACGTCCTCGGCAGCCCGCCCGGCCGTGTCGACGCGGTGGGTGGCGAGCGCCTCGTAGACCGGGCGCCGTTCCCCCATGAGTCGCACCCACGAGGCCCGCGGGTTCACCGCGAGGAGCGGCCGGCTGACGTCGAACCCCACCCGCCTGGCCGCGTCGGCGATCCCGACGTCGAGGAAGACGACGGTCTGGCCGGCGAGGACCTGCTGGGTCCCGGCGTCGATCGGAGCGCCCCCGCCGAGCGCGACGACGCCCGCCTCCTCGACGACCGCGCGCGCCACCTCGGCCCGCTCGAGCGCGCGGAAGGCGGGCTCGCCGTCCTCGACGAAGATGTCGGCGATGGTGCGCCCGGACGCCGCCTCGACCGCGGCGTCGGTGTCGTGGAACGGGATCCCGAGCCGCGCGGCGACGAGCGCGCCGATCGTGGTCTTGCCCGACCCCGGCGGGCCGATGACGACGACGCGCGGCATCAGGCGTCGTCCCACGTGCGCATCGACGCGGGGATCGCGGCGAGGTACGCCGCGTGGTTGCGCGCGGTCTCGGCGACCGAGTCGCCGCCGAACTTCTCGAGGCAGGCGTCGGCGAGGACGAGGGCGACCATCGCCTCGGCGATGACGCCGGCGGCGGGCACGGCGCACACGTCGGAGCGCTGGTGGATGGCCGTGGCCGGCTCGTCGGACGCGACGTCGACGGTCGCGAGGGAGCGCGGCACGGTGGAGATCGGCTTCATCGCGGCGCGCACGCGCAGCAGGCCTCCGACCGACATGCCGCCCTCGGTCCCGCCGGCGCGGCCGGTGCGGCGGCGGATGACACCGTCGGCACCTCGCTCCATCTCGTCGTGGGCGGCCGACCCGCGGCGGGCGGCGGTGCGGAAGCCGTCGCCGACCTCGACGCCCTTGATCGCCTGGATCCCCATGAGCGCCGCGGCGAGGCGGGCGTCGAGCCGGCGGTCCCAGTGGACGTGCGAGCCCAGGCCCGGGGGCAGCCCGGTCGCGACGACCTCGACGACGCCGCCCAGGGTGTCGCCGTCGCGGTGGGCGGCGTCGACCTCGGCGACCATGGCGGCCGAGCCCTCGGGGTCGAAGGCGCGCACCGGGTCGGCGTCGAGGGCCTCGACGTCGTCGGCGGTGGGCAGCGGGGCGTCCTCGCGGACGGCGGCCGCGCCGATGGCGACGGTGTGCGAGACGAGCCGGATCCCGTAGGCCTGCTCGAGGAGGCGCGACGCCACCGCGCCGAGTGCCACCCGGGCCGCGGTCTCGCGAGCGGAGGCGCGCTCGAGGATCGGTCGGGCGTCGTCGAACCCGTACTTCTGCATCCCGACGAGGTCGGCGTGCCCGGGGCGCGGCCGGGTGAGCGGCCGGTTGCGGGCGACCTCCTTCTCGGCGTTGACGTCGTCGGAGGCCTCGTACTCGGAGGTCGTCACGGGGTCGGGACTCATGACGGTGCGCCACTTGGGCCACTCGCTGTTGCCGATCCGCAGCGCGATCGGCGAGCCGAGCGTGCGCCCGAGGCGGACCCCGCCGAGGATCTCGAGCTCGTCCTGCTCGAACTTCTGGCGAGCCCCGCGGCCGTGGCCCAGGCGGCGGCGGGCCAGCGCGGCGGCGACGTCGGCCGTCGACACCTCGACGCCCGCGGGCACGCCCTCGATGGTCGCGACGAGCGCGGGCCCGTGCGACTCCCCGGCCGTCAGCCAACGCAGCATGTCGACGATCCTTCCACGGCCGTCTCAGCCATCGAGCAGCCCGGTCAGGATCCGGGACGTCCACAGCACCGCGACCCAGACCCCGAGGCACATCGCCGGGCCGTACGCGATGGACGACTTGAGCCCGACCCGCCCCCCGACGAGCAGCGCGACCGCTGCCACACCGCCCACGAGGAAGCCCGCAGCGAGTCCGACGACGAGGTGCCCGATCGACAGCCACCCGAGGAGGGCCCCGAGCACCGGGGCCAGCCGGACGTCGCCGCCGCCGACCCCACCGCCGGGCAGGAACGCGAGGACGAGGTAGGTGAGCCCCATGACCGCGGCACCGATGAGGGCCGACAGCCAGGCGCGGCCGCCCTCGGCCACCGACGCGACGGCGAGGAGCACCGCGATGGCGGCGCCGCCCGGGACGACGAGCCCCACCGGCAGCCGGTGGACGTCGAGGTCGATCCAGATGAGCGCGACGGTGAGCCACGCGAGGAGGAGGAACGCCGGGAGGGCGGCCCAGCGGGCCTGGCCTCCCACGGCTGAGGCGGCGACGCCGGCGAACAGGGCCGTCGCCGGCCCGGTCCACCAGGGGTTGCCGGGTGGGTGGGTCGCCTCGTCCTCGGGGATGCGGTACCCGCCGGTGGCGAGCTCGCGCCCGGTCACGTGCCCCACGACGCCGAGAGCCAGCGCGCACGCCGCGACGACCCACCACGGCGTCATCGGGACCTCAGCGCGGCCCGACCGGCGGCACCCATCGCCTCGACCGGAGCCGGGTGCCCGGTGAAGAGGGTGAACTGCTCCGCGGCCTGGTGGACGAGCATGTCGAGGCCGGGGACGACGGTCATCCCCGCGGCCGCGGCGGCCCGGGCGGGCGGGGTCGGCCAGTTCGCGTACACCACGTCGAGGAGGACGCCGGCGTGGGTCGACGGCACGCTCGCCGCCACGGCCTCGCCGGCCGACGGCGGCACGGTCGAGACGACGACGTCGTCCTTCCTCGTGACCCACGGGCCGATCTCGGCGACCGAGCCGTTGACGACGCCGACCCCGAGGTCGAGCGCCCAGGCGAGGAGGTCGGCCGCCTTCGCGGTGTCGCGCGCCCGCACGGTGAGCGTCGTGACCCCCAGCTCGGCGAGCGCGAGGACGGCGGACCGGGCGGTGGCGCCCGCCCCGATGACGAGGGCGCGCCGGGCGTCGGCGCCCAGGTGCGGCCGCAGCGCGCGGACGATCCCCACGACATCGGTGTTCGTCGCGTCCCACGCGCCGTCGGCGCGGCGGACGAGGGTGTTGGCCGCCCCGGCCCTCGTCGCCACCGCGGACACGGTGGTCGCGACCGAGAGCGCCGCCTCCTTGAGGGGCATCGTCAGGGACAGCCCGCGCCACGACGCGTCGAGGGCCTCGACGAACGCGGGCAGACCCGCGGCGTCGACCTCGTGGGCGTCGTACTCCCAGTCGGTGAGCCCGGCGGCGGAGTAGCCCGCCCGGTGCAGGAGCGGTGAGAGGCTGTGCGCGATGGGCGAGCCGAGGACCGACGCCCTCAGCACTTGCCGGCGTTCGCCCGGCACCAGGCCTGGAACTCCTTGACGTTGCGGTCGTGCTCGCCCTGGGTCTCGGCGAACTTCGTCTCGCCCGTGCCCGGGTCGACGGTGACGAAGAAGAACCAGCTGCCGTCCTCGGGGTTGGCCGCGGCCTCGATCGACGCCGTACCGGGGCTGTCGATGGGGCCGGGCGGCAGGCCCTGCACCTTGTAGGTGTTGTACGGGCTGTCGCTGTCGCGCTGGGCGTCGGTGGTCCCGGCCTTGCCGCGCTCCTGCGCCACGAAGTGGACCGTGGAGTCCATCTGGAGCAGGCCGTAGCTGGGCGGTCCGCCCTCGAGGCGGTTGAGGATGACGCGGGCGACCTTGGCGCGGTCGGCGTCGCCGTTGACCTCGCCCTCGATGATCGAGGCGATGGTGAGGGTGCGCAGCCAGTCGGCGCGCTTGACGCCGGAGTCCTCGAGCGCCTTGACGGTCTCGCCGACGAGGACCTTCAGCTGCTGCTCGGCGGTGGACTTGTCGGGGAACTCGTAGGTGAGGGGGTGCAGCCAGCCCTCGATGCGGCCGTCGGCCTCCTTGGGCAGGCCGATCGCCTCGGTGTCCTCGGCGGCCTTCTCGTAGTCCTTGACCGGGATGCCGGTCGACTTCGACAGCGTCGCGAACACCTCGCTGACCCAGAGGCCCTCGCGGATCGTCGTGCGCGCGACGACCCGGTTGGCGGGGTCGCTGAGGTGGTCGAACGCCTCGGAGGCGCGCATCTCCTTGAGGAGCGAGTAGCTGCCCGGCTGGATGGCGGCGGCGGCCTTGGGGTCGCCGGCGGCGGCGGCGAGGTAGGCCGAGCGCGTCTTGACGACGCCGGCATCGCGCAGCGTCGTCGCGATGTCCTCGCCGGTCTCGCCGGTCTTGATCGTGACGGTGACCTCGCCCTCACCGGGTCCGGCGAAGTCCTCGGCCTCGTCGGAGCCGCCGAGGATCCCCGAGACGACGGGGGCGAGGGCGCCGACGGCGGCCCAGGCCGCTCCGCCGACGACGACGACGGCGAGCAGGAGGACGATCCAGCGGCGCGGACCCCGTCGGCCGGGGCGCTGGTGCCGCTCGCTGCGGCTGCGGCCCCGCCGGTTCTCGGGTTCCGAGCCACCGAAGATGGTCTCGGTGAAGTCGTGCTGCTGCGTCACGCCCTCGTGTCCTTCGTCCGTGGCTTCCGCCGTCGTGGTCCGACGCGCTCCCCGGGAGGGGCGCCGGTGCTGCGGCCGGTGTCGAGGGCCGTCTGGAGGATGATCACGGCCGCGGCCTGGTCGACCACGGCGCGCTGCCGCCTTCCTGCGACCCCGCTGTCCCGGAGTGCGCGGTGCGCGTCGACGCTGCTGAGCCGCTCGTCCACGAGACGGACCCAGACGGGTGCGATGCGTTCCGCAACCACCGAAGCATACGTGCGGGCCCGCTCCGCAGCGGGACCTTCGTCCCCGCGGAGTGAGCGTGGCAGCCCCACGACGACGCCGACCGCGGCGTGCTCGACGACGAGGGCGGCCACGGCCTCGACGTCGGAGTCACCGGCGGCGGGCGGCGTCGGGGCCGTGCGCGCGAGCGTCTCGACCGGGGTCGCGAGGATGCCGCGCG
Organism: uncultured Actinomycetota bacterium; assembly: GCA_963834225.1. Lineage (GTDB taxonomy): Bacteria > Actinomycetota > Actinomycetes > Actinomycetales > Dermatophilaceae > Oryzobacter. The sequence goes on from CAWIAT010000009.1 coordinate 385,699, forward strand.
GGTCACTGACGGCGATGCCCACGCGGACCGACCCGACGTCGACCCCGAGCCACACCCCCGGTGCGGGGGCCGGGGCGGGGGCGGGGCCGGGGGCCGGTCGCGCGTCGGGGTCCGGCATCAGCCGGCGAGCTCCCCGAGGCGCCACTCGACGGCCGCGAGGGCCTCCCCCACCTTCGAGGCGTCCTGTCCGCCACCCTGGGCGATGTCGTCCTTGCCGCCGCCACCGCCGCCGAGGGCACCGGCCGCGACGCGCACGAGCTCTCCCGCCTTGATGCCGCGACCGCGCGCGGCGTCGTTCGTCGCGACGACGACGACGGGGCGGCCCTTGGCCGCACCGGTGATCGCCACGACGGAGGGACGCTCGTTGCCGAGGCGACCACGCAGGTCCAGGACCATGGTGCGCACGTCGTCGGCGCCGGCGTCACCGGCGTCGTGGCCGAGGAAGGTCACGCCGTTGACGTCGCGGACCCGTTCGGTGAGGTTGCCTGCGGCCGCCTGCACCTGCTCCTTGCGGGCGCGGTCGAGCTCGCGCTCGGCCTCCTTCAGGCGCAGCACCATGGCGCCGACGCGGTCGGCGAGCTCGTCGGGGCGGGCGCCGACGAGGCCGCTCAGCTCGGCGACGATCGCGCGCTCCCGTGCGAGGTAGCGCAGGGCGTCGATGCCGACGAAGGCCTCGACCCGTCGAACGCCGGACCCGATCGACGACTCCCCCGTGAGGGTGATCGCGCCGACCTGGCTGGAGTGCTGCACGTGCGTGCCACCGCAGAGCTCGCGGCTCCACGGGCCACCGATCTCGACGACGCGCACGTCGTCGCCGTAGGTCTCGCCGAACAGCGCGAGGGCGCCGAGGTCGCGGGCCCGGGGCAGGGGCATCGACGTCGCCGACACCGGGAGGTCCTTGCGGACCGCGAGGTTGGCGACGTCCTCGATCTCGCTGCGGGTCGCCGGGGAGAGCGCCTGACCCCAGGCGAAGTCGAGGCGGAGGTAGCCGGGCTTGTTGTACGAGCCCGACTGCAGCGCGGTGGGGCCGAGCACCTCGCGCAGCGACGCGTGGACGACGTGGGTGCCGGAGTGCGCCTGGCACGCGGAGAGCCGCCACTCGGGGTCGACCCTCGCGAGGACGGCGGCGCCCTCGCCCAGTGACCCGGACACGACCTCGACGGTGTGTGCGATGAGGCCCTTCACCGGTCGCTGGACGTCGAGGACCTTCAGGACGACGCCGTCGGCGGTGATGAGGCCCTCGTCGGCGACCTGGCCGCCGGACTCGGCGTAGAACGGGGTGCGGTCGAGGACGACCTGGGCGCGCTGGCCCTCCTCGACCTCGGGGACGCGGTCGCCGTCGACGACGAGGCCGACGACGCTCGCCTCACTCGTCAGCTCCTCGTACGCGCGGAAGTCGGTCGCACCGGCCGAGCGGAGGTCACGCCACACCTCGGTGTTCGCGTGACCCGACTTCTTGGACTTCGCGTCGGCCTTGGCGCGGTCGCGCTGCTCCTGCATGAGGCGGGTGAAGCCCTCGCGGTCGACCGACAGTCCCTGCTCCTCCGCCATCTCCAGGGTGAGGTCGATCGGGAAGCCGTAGGTGTCGTGCAGCTGGAACGCCTGGTCGCCCGCGAGCGTGGACCCGCCGGCCTCCTTGGTGCGCGACACCGCGGTGTCCAGGATCGTGGTGCCCGAGGCGAGGGTGCGGCGGAAGGCCTCCTCCTCGGCGTACGCGATCTGGCTGATCCGGTCGAAGCCGGTCCCGAGCTCGGGGTAGGACTGCTGCATCCGCTCCATCGAGACGGGCAGCAGGTGCGGGAGCGCCGGCTCCTCGAACCCGAGCAGACGCATCGACCGCACCGCGCGGCGCAGCAGGCGGCGCAGGACGTAGCCGCGGCCCTCGTTGCCGGGGGTGACGCCGTCGCCGATGAGCATGAGCGAGGTCCGCACGTGGTCGGCCACCACGCGCAGCCGCACGTCGTCCGGGTGCGACCCCTCGGCCGCGTGGCCGGAGTGGGCGCCGTAGGTCCTGCCGGTCATCTCGGCGGCCTTGGCGAGGACGGGGTAGACCTCGTCGATCTCGTAGAGGTTGTCGACGCCCTGCAGGACGGAGGCGATGCGCTCCAGGCCCATGCCGGTGTCGATGTTCTGGGCCGGGAGCGGACCCACGATGTCGAAGTCGTCCTTGGCGCGGACCTGCGAGAGCTCCTCCTGCATGAAGACGAGGTTCCAGATCTCCATGTAGCGGTCCTCGTCGACGGCGGGGCCGCCCTCACGGCCGTAGTCGGGGCCACGGTCGTAGAAGATCTCGCTGCACGGGCCGCCCGGACCGGGGACGCCCATGTGCCAGTAGTTGTCGAGCTTGCCGCGGCGCACGATGCGCTCCAGCGGGATCGAGGTGTGCTCCGCCCACAGGCGCTCGGCCTCGTCGTCGTCCTCGTAGACGGTCGCCCAGAGGCGGTCGGGGTCGAGACCGTAGCCACCGTCGTCCTGCGAGCGGGTGAGCAGCTCCCACGCGAACGCGATGGCGTCCTGCTTGAAGTAGTCGCCGAACGAGAAGTTGCCGTTCATCTGGAAGAACGTGCCGTGCCGCGAGGTCTTGCCGACCTCCTCGATGTCCTGGGTGCGAACGCACTTCTGGACGCTCGTCGCGCGGTCCCACTGCGGGCTCTGCTGACCCAGGAAGTAGGGCTTGAAGGGCACCATGCCGGCGTTGACGAACAACAGGTTCGGGTCGTCGTGGATGAGCGGCGCGGAGGGGACGACGGTGTGGCCGTTCTTCTCGAAGAACGCCAGCCAGCGTCGCCGGATCTCAGCGGTTTCCATGGGGAATCAGTCCTTGGTCGTCCGGGGTGCCACCGGGCACGGGCACGCGACATCGTATGCCGCCCGGGAAGGTGGCCGGTCGGGTGGTGGGTGGGAGTCGGGGGCGCGGGGGCCCCTACGGAGCTCGCTCGCCGCTCGGGTCGCGAAGGAGGGCCCGGGCCTCCTCGGGGGAGAGCGAGCGACCGGGGTCGTCCTCCCCCAGGGCCGCCGCCGCGCGGGGGCCGGTGGAGGGCCGGTCCCAGCCGGCGGTGACGTCGAGGTCGGGGGTCTCGGCACCTGCGGCGTGGCGCGGGGCGCGGGTCGTCGCGTCGGTGCGGACGGCCACCTCGACCGCCTCGCGCAGCTCGGCCTCGCGCTCGGCAGAGGCGTCGCGCACGGTCGCGACGAATCGCTTCGTCGCGGGCAGGCGCCACAGGGCGTAGCCGACCCCGACCGCGGCGGCGGTGAGCAGCACGGTGCGCAGTCTCATGACCTGGCCTTGCGCAGGCCCTTGACCGCGGTGCGCACGCCGTAGCTGTACGCCGCGACCTTGATGAGGGGCGAGCCGACGGTCGCGGCGGCCACAGAGGTCAGCGCGGAGGCGTTCGTCGTCATCGTCGAGACCGAGCTCGTGATGGCGTCGACGCGGGTCAGCTGGTCGTTGGTGAGGCCGATGGTGTCGGTGAGCGACTTCAGCGTGGGCTGGATGTTGTCACTCGTCTCGCGCACGCTCGCGGCGGTCTCGTCGAGGATCCGCCCGGCCTTGCCGACGAGAAAGGCGATGCGCACGACGAGAAACGCGAACGCGAGCGCCGCCACCAGTCCTGCGATCCCACCGAGCGTCACCGTCATGGCATCGACCCTACCCGTGGGGCGAGGCTGGGACGCACCACGTTTCGGCATGCCACTCGGACCGCTCAGCCCCGCCCGAGCCGCTCGCGCAGCCAGCGCCACCGCTCCTGGAGCCGGGCCTCGAAGCCGCGGTCGGTGGGGCGGTAGTAGTCGGTGGAGTCGTGGAGGTCGTCGGGCAGGTACTGCTGGCGGGCGACGCCGTCGGGCTCGTCGTGGGCGTAGACGTAGCTGGGGGCCTTGCCCTTGCCGGACGCCTTCGCCACCGACTCGGCGATCCGGCTCGAGCCGCCGTAGCCGCTGCCGCGCAGGTGGATCGGCACCGGGCCGCCCTTGCCGGCCCGCACGTCGGCGATCGCCTCGTTGATGCCCGTGTACGCGGCGTTCGACTTCGGGGCGAGCGCGTTGTGGACGACGGCCTGGGCGAGGATGATCCGCGCCTCGGGCATGCCGATCTGCGCGACGGCGTGCATCGCGGCCACGGCGGTCTGCAGCGCCGTGGGGTCGCCGAGGCCGACGTCCTCCGACGCCGCGATGACGATCCGCCGGGCGATGAAGCGCGGGTCCTCCCCCGCCTCGAGCATCCGCGCGAGGTAGTGGAGCGAGGCGTCGACGTCGGAGCCGCGCATCGACTTGATGAGTGCCGAGGCGACGTCGTAGTGCTGGTCGCCGGTGCGGTCGTACCGCACCGCGGCGTGGGCCGCCGCCTGCTCGGCCTGGGCGAGGGTGATCGGCAGGACGTCTGGTCGCTCGGCGCCCGGCGCGAGGGCGTCCTCGGTGACCCCTGCTGCCGCCTCGAGGAAGGTGAGGGCACGACGGGCATCGCCCCCGGCGAGGCGGACGAGGTGCTCGCGAGCCTCCTCGGCGAGGTCGTAGGCGCCGTCGAGCCCACGCCCGTCGGAGGTGGCCGAGGTGAGGACGTCGGCGACCTCGTCGTCGGTGAGCGGGACGAGGGTGACGAGGACCGACCGGGACAGCAAGGGGGCGATGACCGAGAACGACGGGTTCTCTGTCGTGGCCGCGACGAGGACGACCTGCCGGTTCTCGACGCCGGGGAGGAGGGCGTCCTGCTGGGCCTTGGTGAAGCGGTGGATCTCGTCGAGGAAGAGGACGGTCTGCCGGCCGTAGAGGTCGCGGGCCCGGCGGGCGCCCTCCATGACGGTGCGCACGTCCTTGACGCCGGCCGTCACGGCGGACAGCTCGACGAACTCGCGGTCGGCAGAGCTGGCCACGAGATGGGCGAGGGTGGTCTTCCCGGTCCCGGGTGGACCCCAGAGGATCGCCGAGAGCGGGCCCGCGGCTCCCCCGCTGCCCTCGATGAGCCGCCGGAGCGGGCTGCCGGGGCGCAGCACCTCCGCCTGGCCGCGGACCTCGTCGAGCGATCGCGGGCGCATTCGGACCGCGAGGGGTGGGATCGTCGCCATCGACGTGCCGCCGGCCTCGGCGCTCGCCGCGCCGAAGAGGTCGGTCTCGTCCTGGGTCACCCGACCGAGGCTAGTCGTCACCGCGGACGCTCACCGGGCCCGGTCACGTGAGGTACCGGCACAGCTGACGCTCGAGTCGGCTGGTGAGCCGAACCCGCCGACCCGTGACCGGCCCGCGCGTTGTGCGTGGTCGCCGGAGGGCACGTCGTGGGCGCCGGTTCCGGGGATGAGCATTCGTCAAGGCACGGGCCTGTCGTGGAGTCGGAGGATCCGACGCTGCGTCGCTTCCCCAGCCGAGGAGCGGAGGTGGGGGCGACGAGTAGGTCCGGCCGAGGGGTGTGCGGATGGCGAGGGAGCGCGCTTCGTCGGGCGGGGCGCCTGGCGGACGTGGGCTCGGCCGCTCGCGCGAGGGCCGCGTGGTCGCGGTGGTGACCCAGCCGGGGGCTTCCTTGACGTGGTTGCAGCGCACGCACTTGCCGTTGCCGGTGGCGTAGTCGGTGAGGCCACCGTCGCGTGAGGGCTTCGCGTGGTCGGCGTGGGCGATCGCGGCACCGCACCACGGGGTGGTGCACAGGTCGTCACGCAGCACCAGCATCCGCCGCAACAACCCGGTGAAGGTCCGCCGCCGCGAGTCCATCGCGACCAGGTCGCGCCCCTTCGGACGGGTGTACAACCGGCGCAGCCACACCGACCCCTCGTCGGCGTCCCGCAACCACCACCGAGCCGTCGGTGCCGGCACCGACCCGTGACCGGGCACCCGGGCGGGCTCCATCACCGACCGGCCCTCGTCCCCGCTACCGAGCAGGGCGCGGTCGGTCATCACCAGGTGCACCTCCACCGGCTGCACCTGACCCGGCGAACGTCCCGACAACGCTGCGAGCGCGGTGTCGGCCGCGACCGCACCGACACCCCTGCCCTGGTGCGGCTCGTCGTCGCAGTGCCCCGCCACCACGGACCGGGCCCGCGCCGTCAGCGCGGCGTGCGCACCGGCGACCTCGACCATCGGCCCCAGCACCGTCAGGTACGCCATCCCGTCCACCGCCGCCCGCAACGTCACCCGGCGCGAGCGCACCGCCGCCTCCATCCGCGCCACCACCGCCGCCGCATCCAGCTCGGCCGCGACCCGACGCGCCGCGGTGTCGGCCGCCCTCACCCCCAGCCGCCCCAACAACGGACCCAGCCGACGGTCCGCCTCCACCCGGTCGGCCACCCCCAGCACCGAGGTCGCCTCGACCACCCGCACCACGTGCGCCTCCGAACACACCCCCGCGCTCAGCGCCGCCATCGTCTGCGGAAGGTCATGCACCAGCGCCCGGCTCACCCGCACGAACCGGTCACCACACGACGGCGACTCCCGCCGCGCCAACGCCACCTCCGAGCCCACCGAGCGCACCGCATCCCGCGGCGCCGCGACCTCACGCGAGCACCGCACCGCCTCCACCAACCGCGCCTGCGCCGCCGAACACGCCCCCTTCACCCGCTCCAGCTCCGCCACCAGATCCACCCGCTGCCGATCCGACAGCGCCTCCACCGGCACCTCGACCAGCGACTCACGGAAGGCACGAACCCCCACCACCGACCCCCCGTCCAACGACCACCGCAAGGACCGAGCCGCGGTGGTCCCCGCACCACCCGGCCCGACCCCCGCCGCTCCCCCTGCCATGCCGCCAATCGTACACGTGTCCACCGACAACCAACCGCGCGACGGGCAGACCTGGGGACAACCTCGCCAGAGGTCCTCGCAGTGGGCCAGGTGGGCGACGACGCCCGCCACCGTCATGAGCGGCGACGTGGCGATCACCGCCCGGTGCGCATCGGCATCGGACAGCCCGGCGCACTTGAGGCGGACGATGCCGCGCTGGAGGTCGTACCAGCCGAGGAGGGCGGTCTGTTCGTCGGCGTCCGTCGGGGGGCGGGTGCGGCTCGCAGGGATGCGTCCACGCTGCCACGCCGGCCCGACACCGCCACCGGAGCCGACGCATCGAGCGAGCCGACGCACCGAGCGAGCCGAGCCGCGTGGCAGGCTGGATCCGTGGCGACAGGGGGGGTGCGGACGTTCGACGACGTGTCGGAGGCGGCCGCCGCGACGGGCGACCACCCCGTCGTCGTGCTCGACGTCGGGGCGGGCTTCGTGGCACCGGGCTGGGCCGTCGGCGACCTCCCCGACGGCGCCGTCGCGCTGCACCGGCGCTCCGACCACGGGGTGCCGGGGTCGGCCGTCCTCGGCTCGCGCGACGGGCTCGCCGCGCTGCTGGACGACCCGCGCGTCCGCGACTGGGTCCGCGGTGCCGGCAACCGGCACCTCAGCGTCCCGCGCGGCCTCGTCGACGTCGCCCTCGACCGGCTCGACCTCGGTGACCGCGGCGGCGAGTGGGACTGGATGTGGACGCGCGCCACGCCGCCTCCGGTGCCCGGCGAAGCACGCGTGCTCGACCTCGGACCCGGCCACCGCGCCGAGGCCGAGGCCTTCCTCACCGCGCACAGCCCCGCGACCCACGGCCAGCCGTTCGCCCGCCCGGGCCAGCGGTGGGTCGCGGTGCGCGACGACCTGGACGGGTCGCTCGTCGCCCTCGGAGGCAGCGAGCCCTCACAGGCGGGCACCCCGACGCTCGCCGGGATCGCGGTCGCACGCCATCGGCGCGGCGAGGGGTGGGGTGCCGCGGTCACCGCCCGCCTCACCCGGGACGCCGTGGCGTCGAACGGGGCCTGCGCACTCGGCATGTTCGCCGACAACCACGTCGCACGGGCGCTGTACCACCGCCTCGGCTTCGTGACCGGGATGGAGTGGACGAGCCGCTGGTTCGCCTGAGGTCGCCTCACGTCGCCCGAGGCGGCCGGGACGAACAGCGCGTGACCGACCGATATTCCTGCGTCGCAACCAGTCCGCGCCACCGGAAGATCTGCCTACGGTGGCGTCGAACTCCCCCCACGAAAGGTGAACGATGAGCACCATCAGCAATGGCTCGGTCGACCTCCACGTCGAGGACACCGGCGGCGACGGCCGCCCCGTCGTCCTCATCCACGGCTGGCCCCTCAGCGGCGCCTCCTGGGCCTCGACCGTCCCCGCCCTCACCGAGGCCGGCCACCGCGTCATCACGTACGACCGCCGGGGGTTCGGCCAGTCGTCGAAGCCCGGGCAGGACTCGACCTACGACTACGACACCCTCACGGGCGACCTCGACGCCGTGCTCACCGAGCTCGACCTGCGTGACGTCAGCCTCGTCGGGTTCTCGATGGGTGGTGGCGAGGTCGCCCGCTACCTCGGCACCCGCGGCGAGGAGCGCGTCCACAGCGCGGTCTTCGCGTCCGCCATCCCGCCGCACCTCAAGAAGGACGACGCCCACCCCGACGGCGCGCTCGACGACGACACGGTCGAGGGGATGCAGCGCGACCTCGCCGCCGACCCCAACGGCTTCCTCGACCAGTTCCTGACGAACTTCTACACGGCCGGTGAGGACCTCAAGGTCAGCGAGGAGCAGCGGCAGGCCGCCGTCGGCCTCGCGAGCCAGGCCGACGTCCACGCCGCCGTGCAGTGCATCCGCTCGTGGGTCGAGGACTTCAGCGGCGACCTCGGCAAGGTCACCGTGCCGACGCTCGTCGTCCACGGCGACTCCGACGCCATCGTGCCGCTGGAGAAGTCGGGCCGGCGCACGGCCGAGCAGGTCCCCGGCGCGCAGCTGCACGTCATCACCGACGGGCCGCACGGCATCAACGACTCGCACCCCGAGGAGTTCAACCGCGTCCTCGTGGAGTTCCTCGCCCGCTGACCACGGCGCCTGCGCACCCTTCCCGCCGGAAAGGTGCTGCGGGTGGGGAGGGTCAGGCGGGGTCGGGAGCCGCGTCGGGCTTCGGCTCGGGCGTGCTGTCGATGCCGGCCTCCTTGCGCTGCTCCGACGTGATGGGGGCCGGCGCGTCGGTGAGCGGGTCGTAGCCGCCACCGGACTTCGGGAAGGCGATGACGTCGCGGATGCTCTCGAACCCGCCGAGGAGCATGACGATCCGGTCCCAGCCGAAGGCGATGCCGCCGTGCGGCGGCGCGCCGAAGGCGAAGGCGTCGAGGAGGAAGCCGAACTTCTCCTGCGCCTCCTCGGGCGCCAGGCCCATGACGGCGAAGACCCGCTCCTGCACGTCGCGACGGTGGATACGGATGGAGCCGCCACCGATCTCGTTGCCGTTGCACACCATGTCGTAGGCGTAGGCGAGCGCCGGCCCGGGGTCGGTGTCGAAGGAGTCGAGGAACTCCTCCTTCGGCGAGGTGAACGCGTGGTGCACGGCGGTCCAGGCGCCCGCACCGACGGCCACGTCACCGGCGGCGACGGCCTCGGCAGCCGGCTCGAACAGCGGGGCGTCGACGACCCACAGGAAGCTCCACGCCGACTCGTCGATGAGGCCGCCGCGCTTCCCGATCTCGAGGCGGGCTGCCCCGAGCAGCGAGCGCGACGACTTCGTGGCGCCGGCGGCGAAGAAGACGCAGTCCCCCGGCTCGGCGCCGACATGGGCGGCGAGCCCCGCGACCTCGGCCTCGGAGAGGTTCTTGGCGACCGGCCCGCCGAGCGTGCCGTCCTCCTGGACGAGCACGTAGGCGAGGCCGCGGGCGCCGCGCTGCTTGGCCCACTCCTGCCACGCGTCGAGCTGCTTGCGCGGCTGGCTCGCGCCGCCGGGCATGACGACCGCGCCGACGTACTCGGACTGGAAGACCCGGAACGGGGTGTCCTTGAAGTAGTCGGTGCACTCGACGAGCTCGACGCCGAAGCGCAGGTCGGGCTTGTCGGACCCGAAGCGACGCATCGCCTCGGCGTAGGTCATCTGCTGGAACGGCGTGTGGAGCTCGACGCCGATGAGCTGCCAGATCTCGCGGACCACGGCCTCCCCCAGCTCGAGGACGTCGGACTGCTCGACGAAGCTCATCTCGATGTCGAGCTGGGTGAACTCGGGCTGGCGGTCGGCGCGGAAGTCCTCGTCGCGGTAGCAGCGGGCGATCTGGTAGTACCGCTCCATCCCCGAGACCATGAGCAGCTGCTTGAACAGCTGCGGGCTCTGCGGGAGGGCGTACCAGGACCCCGGCGCGAGGCGGGCGGGCACGAGGAAGTCGCGGGCGCCCTCGGGGGTCGAGCGGGTCAGGGTCGGGGTCTCGATCTCGACGAAGTCGCGGGAGCCGAGGACGGCGCGCGCCGCGGCGTTGACCTTCGAGCGCAGCCGGATGGCGTGCCCCGCCGACTGGGTGCCCGGGCGGCGCAGGTCGAGGTACCGGTGCTTGAGGCGCGCCTCCTCGCCGACGGTGACCCGCTCGTCGAGCTGGAACGGCAGCGGTGCCGAGGCGTTGAGGACCTCGATGCCGGACGCGACGACCTCGACCTCTCCGGTGGGCAGGTCGGCGTTGACGTTGCGCTCCTCGCGCGCGGCGACCTCGCCGACGACCTTGACGACGAACTCGCTGCGCAGGTCGTGCGCGGCCCCGGTGAGCACCTCGTCACGGGCCACGACCTGGACGACACCGCTGCCGTCACGCAGGTCGATGAAGGCCACGCCGCCGTGGTCGCGCCGCCTGGCCACCCAGCCGGTGAGCGTGACGGTCTGGCCGGTCTGGGCGGCACGCAGGGTGCCGGCCTCGTGGGTGCGGAGCACGGGGGGTCCTTCGGGTTCGGGTGCGGGGTGCCGCGCCCGGACCGACCGCGCGTGGGGCGCCCGGGCACTCGGGACAGTCTACGGAGGCGGCAGGGCCGTCCTCGACCGCGTTTCCCGTCACCCCCGACGGGCGGGCAGGAGGCAGACCTCGTTGCCCGAGGGGTCGCGGAAGATCCGCCACGGCAGGTCGCCCCAGTCGTGGTGGAACTCGCTGCCCCCGAGGTCGAGGATGCGGGTGACCGCCTCGTCGGCGTCGTCGGACGCCTCGAGGCGGAGGTCGAGGTGCACGCGGTTCTTGGCGCCGGCGGGCTTGGGCGACAGCTCGGGGCACAGCTCGAGGAGCACCCCGCGCCCGCTCGGGTGGCGCAGCGCGCTCGACATCGAGCTCTCCGCGGGGACCCAGCCGGAGAGCTCGGACCAGAACGCGGTGTCCCGCTCGACGTCGGCGCTGTCGAGGGGCAGCGAGGACAGCGGTCCCGACACGGCGTACTCGGGGCGAGCCTCCATGACGCACAACGGGTTGCCCTCGGGATCGGCCATGACGACCCACGGCACGTCGCGCTGCCCGATGTCGAGGTGGCGACCACCGAGGGCGAGCACCCGCGCGACGACCTCGTCCTGCCGGTCGCCCCCGCTCACCTCGAGGTGGAGGCGCGGGCCCGGGGTGGGCGGGTGCGTCACCCGCTCGAAGCAGAGGTCGAGGACCGGCCCGTCGGGGACGGTGAGCCGGGTCTCGTAGTTCGCGGGCTCGTCGGTGAGGGGCTCGCCGCCGAGGAGGCCCTCCCAGAAGCGCCCGAGCCGCTGCGGGTCGAGGGCGTCGACGACGACGTTCTCCAGGTCCATGCCCCCTGCCTACCAGTTCGGACCGACAGGAACGGGTGGCACGACGGCACCCCCCGGCGTGCCACGCTGGGTCCGATGACGTCCGCCCCCTCAGCCCCGCCGACCCCGGTGCCGCGCCGTACCCTGCTGCGGTCCGGCGCCGTGCTCGTCGTGGGGGTCGGTGCGGCCGGGACGACGGCGTGCTCCGGCGACCGGACCGCGCGCCGGACGTCGAGCAGGACCCCGACCCCGGGGTCGCACGAGGTGCTCGCCCGCACCGACGACGGCGCCGGCGCGGTCGACCCGGCCACCATGGACGACGCCGCGGGCCTGGCCGCGGCGACCGTCGCCGCCACCCGCGCCCTGGTGGAGCGGGCCACGGCCGTGGTCGTCACCTCCGCGGCGACGGACGACCTCGTCGAGGGCGCGCGCACCGCCCGACGGCTGGGCGTCCCGCTCCTCGTCAGCGGCGACCACACGAACCCCGAGGAAGCCGCTGAGCTCGAGGCCGAGCTGGGGCGGTTGCAGGTCCGCACCGTCGTCCGGGTGGTCGCCTCCCCCTCCGCCACGGCGTCAGCGCCCCCGGTGCCAGACCGGTTCGGGTCGCGCGAGGTGCTCGACGCGTCAGCCTCCGTCTCGGCCCTGCCGGGGCTGCCGCACCGGCCCGGGCGTCGGGGCGCGACCGTCCTCCTCCGGCAGGGCACGACCCTGCCCCCCGTCCTCGAGGCGACCCTGTCGGCCGTCGGCGCCGAGACCGTCCCGGTGCGTGACCCCGACCCGCGCGGGAGCGACGAGGCGCGCGAGGCCCTCAAGGAGCACCCCGAGGTCGCCGTCCTCGGCGTGGGGGCCGGCTTCGGTGACGCCGCTCGGCTCGCCCAGCGCGTCAGGACGGCCCGCAAGGCCCCCGACCTTCCCGGCGGCGGGCTCCTGCCCTTCCCCGGGCGGCTCATGGTGGCGCTCTACGGCCACCCGGGCACGGCCTCCCTCGGGATGCTCGGCGAGCAGTCGGCCGAGGACGCCGCGACCCGTGCCCGGTCCGTCGCCGAGGAGTACGCGACGCTGACCCGGACCAGGGTCGTCCCGGCGTTCGAGCTCATCGCCACCGTCGCCTCGCGGTCCAAGGGCCCCGACGGCGACTACTCCTCCACCACCCCCGTGCGCCGGCTGCTGCCGTGGGTGCGCAGCGCCGAGCGCGCCGGCGCCTACGTCATCCTCGACCTCCAGCCCGGCCGCAGCCACTTCCTCACCCAGGCCAAGGCCTACGAGGAGCTGCTCCGCCGTCCGTGGGTCGGCCTCGCGCTCGACCCGGAGTGGCGCCTGCGTCCCGACGAGAAGCACCTCGACCAGATCGGCTCGGTGTCGGTCGAGGAGGTCAACGAGGTCGGGGCCTGGCTCGCCCGGCTCGTCCGTGACCACGACCTGCCGCCGAAGGTCCTCACCCTCCACCAGTTCCGCCCGTCGATGGTCCGCGGTCGCGACCGCCTCGACACCTCTCTCGATGAGGTCCAGTGGCTCGTCCACGTCGACGGTCAGGGTGGCCAAGGAGCCAAGCAGGACACCTGGCGGGCGCTGCGGCGCGACCTCCCCGAGGGCGTGTGGCTCGGCTGGAAGAACTTCGAGCACGAGGACACCCCGATGCTCACCCCGGCCCAGACCCTCGAACGGGTCCACCCCACACCGCAGTTCGTCTCCTACCAGTAGCCGCAGGCTGCGGCCTCGCGAGAGCGCTCAGGCGGTGTCGACCGCCACGGCCTCGGCGCTCGTGAGGTAGACCCGTTGCGACACGACGCACTCGGGCCCCATGCCCGCCTCGGCGAGCACCGCGTGGACGTTCGTGACGGCGCGGCGCGCCTGGGCGGCCACACCCTCCTCGGGAGACCCGTCGGGGCCGACCCCGACCTGGCCGGAGACGTAGACCGTGCGCCCACCCGGGGCGACCTCGACCCCCTGGGCGTAGAACGGCGAGTGGGGCACGGACGACGGGTTGAGCGACGTTCTCATGGCGTGGGTCCTCCTCGGTCGGCGGCCCGTACCGGACCGGTGCGCCGACCGTAGCCACGACCACCGACAGCACCGACAGCACCGACAGCAGCGGGTCCGGAACGGAGCCGTCCCCCGTGGCCGAGGGCCACAGGGGACGTCAGTCCGTGCGGTGAGACGGGGGATGCAGGGAGCTCCCGTGCTCGTCGACCGGTCGGTGCAGGGGGGTCCTTCCGGGCGATGGCAGAACTGTGGCACGAACCGCACCGTGGTTTTCACAGGACCGGTGGGCCATCGGCCGTTCGTCCGAGGGAGGTCGGGCCGTTGGTCGGACCATGGCCCGGTTCCGCTCCGGGCGCGCCACCCCTGCACGGACGGCCTCAGAGGGCCTCGACGTACACCCAGCGGCCGGCCCGGTGGGTGAACCGGCTGCGCTCGTGGACCTCGCCACGGCGGGTGGGTCCGTCGTCGTCACTGACCCAGTGCGCGCGGAACTCCACCACGCCCTCGGCGTCGTCGGGACCTCCGGCGACGACGTCGAGCACGTCGAGCCCGACCCACCGGACCCGCTCGTCGGGCTCGACGTCCTGTGGGCGGGTGCGGGCGTGCCACGTCCTGAACAGGTGGTCACCCGCGTGGACGGCGTAGGCGGTGTACCGCGAGCGCATCAGCCGCTCCGCCGTCGGCGCGACCACCTCACCGGACACGAAGGGCGAGCAGCAACCGGCGTACGAGGCTCCCTGCGGCAGACCGCCGCACGGGCAGGGTCCGTCTCCGGCCGGCACCGCGCCGCCGAGACTGCTCACGGCCGCCGTCGGGACCGCGACATCGTCGGCCAGGGCTCGTCGACCGACCGCAGCCCCTGCCACCCCCGGTCGCGGAGCCGGGCCGCCGCCAGGGCCGCCATCATCAGGGTGCCGTTGTGGACGTCGCCGGCCAGCACCGACTCGACGAGGTCGTCGAGCGGGACGCGGCGCACCGGCATCCCCATCTCCTCGCCGTCGCGCTCGTGGCGTTCGTCGTCAGGCACGTCGGCGAGGTCGCGGGCGAGGTAGACGCGCAGCGCCTCGCTCGACCCACCGGGCGAGGCGTAGTGGTCGAGGAGGAGGTGCCACTCCCCCGCGGTGAGGTCGGCCTCCTCGGCGAGCTCGCGCGCCGCCGTGAGGTGCGGCGGTTCGCCGTCGACGTCCTGGAGCCCGGCGGGCAGCTCCCACTCGAACGCCCCCACCGGGTGGCGGTACTGCTGGACGAGGACGACCCGGTCGGCCTCGTCGAGCGCCATCACGGCGACCGCACCGGTGTGGTCGACGAAGTCGCGCACGACGACGCCGGCCGCACCGAGGTCGACGTGCTCGCTGCGCACGTCCCAGACCCGGCCCGCGAAGGAGACGACGGACTCGACGACCGGCCGCGGCGACAGCTCGTCGCGCAGCGGCCCGACGTCGGGGTCAGGCATGCGCCTCGGCGTGCTCGTGGGTGCGGTGCCGCTCGACCTCGACGAGGCGCGAGGCGCGCTGCTCCTCGATGGCCGCGCCGATGAGCCCGGCGAACAGCGGGTGGGCCCGGGTCGGGCGCGACTTGAACTCGGGGTGCGCCTGCGTCGAGACGTAGTACGGGTGCACGTCCTTGGGCAGCTCGACGAACTCGACGAGGCCGAGCTCGGGGTGCGTGCCGCTGATGACCAGGCCCGCGTCCTCGAGCTGCGAGCGGTAGGACTCGTTGACCTCGTACCGGTGGCGGTGCCGCTCGTCGGCGAAGGTCGCACCGTAGGCCCCGGCGACGACCGAGCCCTCGAGGAGGGAGGCGCGCTGGCTGCCCAGCCGCATCGTCCCGCCGAGGTCACCGGCGCCCTCGACGAACGCCTTCTGCTCCTCCATCGTCGCGATGACGGGGGCGGGGGTGTCGGGGTCGAACTCCGTGGAGCTGGCGCCCTCGATGCCGGCGACGGCCCGCGCGTACTCGATGACCATGCACTGCAGGCCCAGGCAGATGCCCAGGGTGGGGACACCGCGCTCGCGGGCCCAGCGCAGCGCGCCGACCTTGCCCTCGATGCCGCGGACGCCGAAGCCACCGGGCACGAGGACGGCGTCGGCCCCGCCGAGGGCCCTGGTGGCGCCGGACTCGGTCTCGCACGAGTCCGAGGCGACCCAGCGGATGCGGACCTTCGCGTCGTGGTGGAACCCTCCGGCGCGCAGCGCCTCGGTGACCGAGAGGTAGGCGTCGGGGAGGTCGATGTACTTGCCGACGAGGGCGACCTCGACCTCGTGCTCGGGCTCGTGGACCCGGTCGAGCAGGAGGTCCCAGTCGGTCCAGTCGACGTCGCGGAAGGTCAGGCCGAGCCGGCGGATGACGTAGGCGTCGAGGCCCTCGCGGTGCAGCACCTTGGGGATGTCGTAGATGCTCGGGGCGTCGACGGCGGCCGCGACGGCCTCGGTGTCGACGTCGCACATCAGCGAGATCTTGCGCTTGATCGACTCGGGGATCTCGCGGTCGGCGCGCAGGACGAGGGCGTCGGGCTGGATGCCGACCTGGCGCAGCGCGGCCACCGAGTGCTGGGTCGGCTTGGTCTTCAGCTCGCCGCTCGGCGCGAGGTAGGGCACGAGCGAGACGTGGAGGAAGAAGACGCTGTCGCGGCCGAGGTCGTGGCGGACCTGGCGGGCGGCCTCGAGGAAGGGCAGCGACTCGATGTCGCCGACGGTGCCGCCGATCTCGGTGATGATGATGTCGGGGGCGTCGGCGTCGGAGACCCCGGGCGAGCCGGCGGCCTGCGCCCGCATCCGCTCCTTGAGCTCGTTCGTGATGTGCGGGATGACCTGGACGGTGTCGCCGAGGTACTCGCCGCGACGCTCGCGCTGGATGACCCGGTTGTAGACCTGGCCGGTCGTGACGTTGGCGCTGCCCTTGAGGGCGACGTCGAGGAAGCGCTCGTAGTGGCCGATGTCGAGGTCGGTCTCGGCCCCGTCGTCGGTGACGAACACCTCGCCGTGCTGGAACGGGTTCATCGTCCCGGGGTCGACGTTGAGGTAGGGGTCGAGCTTCTGCATCGTCACCCGCAGGCCACGGGCCCGGAGCAGGTGCCCGAGGGAGGAGGCCGTGAGCCCCTTGCCGAGCGAGGAGGCGACGCCTCCGGTCACGAAGATCTGTTTCGTCGTCTGGAGCACCACGGGGTTCAACTCTAGGTGATGACGGGGGCCCCCACCGACCGACACCCCAGATCAGGGCGCACGAATCCGGTCCGTGGACACCCGGTCAGGTGCCGAGCAGCCCTCGCGGGAGCACCGAGCGGTACGCGGCGAGCGCCGCGGTGAGGGCGTCGTCCTCGGTCGGGAGCAGGGCCGCCCGCTCGACCGCGTGCGAGCGCAGGTCGTCGCGCACGGAGCCGTGGACGACGACGTCGCGCACCGCCCGGGCCAGCGCCGCGGCCTGACCGGCCGGGACGAGCAGGGCGGCGTCGCCGACGACGGCCCCGGTGCCCCCGACGTCGGTGGCGACGATGGCGGCGCCGGCGTGCAGGGCCTCCTGGAGGCCCACCGGCTGTCCCTCCCACACCGCGCTCGAGATGACGACGTCGGCGGCGGCGAGGAGGTCGGGGACGTCGTCGCGCCGGCCGAGCAGGCGGACCGGCAGTCGCTCGTCACGGATCCGGGCGGCCAGCCCGTCACGCAGGGGTCCGTCACCCGCGACGACGGTGAGGAGGTCGACCTCGGGGTCGTCGCGCAGCTCGCGGTGCGCGTCGAGGAGGACGTCGAGCCCCTTCTGCGGGGCGAGCCGGGCGACGACGACCCCGAGGGCTGCCGAGGGTCCGACGTCGAGGGCGGCCCGCACCTCGTGCCGCTCCCGGACCGCCTCGCGCGGCGGCGGGGCCGGGACGACGGCGAGGCCGGTGCGCCGCGCGCCGAGCGCCCGCATCCGGTCGACGAGGTCGGCCGAGACGCCGAGGACGAGGGCGCTCCCTCGGGCGACGACCCGCTCGAGGACCGCGTAGACGGCACCGGTGAGGGCGCCGGAGGGAGCGGCGTTGTGCAGGGTCGCGACGACCGGAGGTCCGTTGCGGGCGGTCGCGAGGACGGCGAGCGCCGCGGCGCGCAGCCCGTGGGCGTGGACGACGTCGGCGCCGGTCACGACGCGGGAGAGCACGCGCAGCGCCCGGGCGTCGCGGGCCGGGTGCGGGCGGTCGGTGACGTCGAGGGAGACGACCCCTGCCCCGACCTCGGCGAGGCCGAAGTGCGCGCAGACGTCGGCCGGGGCCGCGACGACGACCTGGTGACCGGCCTCGGTGAGCCGGCGGACCAGCCCCCGGACGTGCTGCCCCACGCCACCCGTGCTCGTCCCGAGCACGACGAGCACCTTCACGTCAGCCGCCTCCGCCTCGTCGCGTCCTGCCGCGTCGCAGGACCTCACCCATCATGGCGCGGTCGCCGACGACGAGCGTCACCACTCCCGCCATGAGCGCCGCGAACCCCGCCGCCAGGCCCCACAGGGTCGCCGAGACGAGGGTGTCCATCTCGCGCTGGTGGGTGACGAGGTCGCCGACGAGGAGCGACACGGCGAGCGCGACGACGAGGACGCCTGCGGTCCGGCCCACGCCCTGGGTCGCCTCGCGGCCCCAGGCCTGGCGGACGAGGAGGACGAGGCCGACGGCGGTCGCGGTCATGCCCACCGTGGAGGCGAACCCGAGCCAGCGGAGGGTCACCCCCGGTCCCTGCCCGGACCCGACGACGACGAGCGGCACGATCGCGGCCAGGCCCCAGCCGAACGCGGTGGTGAGGGCGGCGTCCATCGGGCGCCCCCTGACGTAGAGGGCGCGGGTCAGCAGGGCCGTGACGCCGAAGCCCACGAGGCCGGGCGCGTAGGCGATGAGCGCCGCCGGGAGCGCGGACAGCGCGGTCGGGCTGGCGCCGTCGCTCCCCCGGTTGGCGTCGAGGACGGCGAAGAAGGAGCCGACGGCCGGCGCGGCCGCGACGAGGACCCCGGCGGCGAGACCGACCAGGACGAGGACCGCGCGCAGGGCCTGGGCGAGCGTCGAGGTCGTGTCCTCCCCCGCACCGGTCCGCGACGCCAGGGCCGGGAAGGCACTCGTCGCGATCGGGACCGCGATGACGGCGTACGGCAGGAGGTAGACGGCCTGGACGTACTGGTAGACGGGGAAGGCGCCCCGGTCGCTCGAGTGGTTCGCGAGCCACATCGTCACGAGCACGGCACCCTGCTGCGCGGCGAGGGCGATGACACCGGCCCCGGCGAGCGTGCCGACGCGGGTGGCGTCCTCACGGTCGAGCCGCAGCGCCGGCCGCCACCGCCACCCGGTCGCCAGGGCCGGGACGACGAGGGGCAGCGAGAGGACGACGACCCCGAGGGTGGTGCCCCAGCCCAGGACCCGGATCGCGTCGTCGCCGACGAGGGAGGGCGAGGTCTCGCCCCCGGTCAGCGAGCCGTACCAGAGGTAGGAGCCGAGGACGACGACCGAGGAGACGAGCGGGGCCAGGGCAGCGGCGAGGAACCGTCGGTGCGCCTGGAGGAGGCCCGCGAGGATGATCCCGATCCCGTAGAGCGGTACCTGCACGGCGAAGATCCGCAGGAGGGTCGTCGCCACCTCGTGGGCCCGGGGGTCGAAGTCGTCGACGAGCCACGCCGCGAGCCCCGGTGCGGCCAGCGCCAGCAGGGCCCCGAGCGGCACGAGGACGACGACGGCCCAGGTGAGGAGCACCGACGCCAGGTGGTCGGCCCGGTCGCGCTCCCCCGCGCCGAGCCGGTGCGCGATGAGCGGGACCGCGACGGCCGCGAGCACCCCGCCGGCCGCGACCTCGAACAGGACGTTGGGCAGCGCGTTGACGCTCTGGTAGACCTCGCCGACGCCTCCGGCACGCACGGCATCGGCGAAGACGAGGATCCGGGCGAACCCGGCGGCGCGGGCGAGCAGCGTCGTCAGCGCGATGAGCCCGGCGGCTCCCGCGATCCCCGTGGCGAGGCGGCGTCCGGTCATCGGGCGGGGCGACCCCACGCGTCGAGCTCGCGCAGGCCGGGCGTCGACTCGATGACCCGGGTGAAGCTGACCTTCTCGGACGTCAGGGTCAGGGCCGTGAGGACCGCGAGGGCGACGAGCCGGCCCCGGCGGCCCGTGGCCTCGAGCACGGCGGTGCCGACGAGGGCCCCCGCGGCGTTGGCCCCCGTGTCGCCGAGCATCGAGCGGCCGGCGAGGTCGGGGGCGGCGACGCCGAGGGCGGTGCCCGTCGCGGCAGCGGCCCGCAGCGCGGCCGGGCCGGTCGAGGAGAGGAGGAGGGGCAGGCTCGCGAGGGCGGTGGCCTTCACCGCCCGGCCCGGCCGCAGGTCGAGGAGGTTGGCGAGGTTGGCGGCGCCGGCGACGACCGCTCCCCCGACGAGGGTGTCGAGCCACCCGACGTCGTCACGGGTCCGGTCGGCGAGGGCTGCTGCGGCCAGCCCGGTGGCACCGATCCCGACGACCTTGACGAAGCCCGTCGTGACCTCGCCGCGGGCCGCCGCGCCGAGGTGGCCCTTCAGGCCCTTGCTCGCGCCGTCGCCCGCGAGGTCGTCGAGAGCCCCGAACGCGCCGGCTCCGAGCACGGCGAGCACGCCGGCCGGTCCGGCGGCCACGGCCCCCACTGCTGCTCCCGCGACGTACGACGGACCCTCGAGGAGGGTGACCGGCTCGCCGGCGTGGTTCGTCCGCTCCCAGCGGGCGCTGGTGACCGTGGCGGTGAGCAGGCGGTACGCCCCGTGGGCGGCAGCCGCGGAGAGCGCCCCCGCCGCGAGGACCCGCAGCGGGCTCACGACGCCGGCAGCGGCGCGTACGGCGCGTCCGCTCCGCCGGCGAAGCCGTACTGGCCGACCTCCCCCGCCGACTGCTCGAGCAGCCCGTGGACCACGCTCGCCTGGCCGAGGGCCGAGCCCGCGTTGTCGACGGTGCTGACGCCGCGGGTGGCGGTGGCGTCGTTGCGCAGGGCCTCGAGCACCTGGGCCCCGGCCGAGGCGGTGGTCGTCTCGGCGGCGACGACCGTGCCGGCGCTGCGGTCGTCGAGGGCGATGGCGAGGTCGACCCAGCGCTCCGCGGCGGTGGCGCGCGCCTCGGTCTCCCCCGACGTCACGACGCCCGAGACGACGACGACGAGGTCGGCGGTCTGGAAGCCCTCGGTGTCGATCTCGACGAGGTCCGCGTCGGCGAGCGCGCGCAGCGCCTCGACGGCGGTCGCCGCGCCCACGGGCTCCACCCCGGCCTGCGGGGGCGCCGCGAGCAGCGCGGCGAGGAGGACGTCGCGCGGCGCCACGGCCCCGGTCTCGGTGAGGTCGACGTTCGCGGCGCGGGCGGCCTCGGAGACCGTGGTGTCGCGGGCTGCGGCCGTGGACTCGTCGGTGGAGACCCAGGCGTCGCTCACCGCCGTCGTCGACACGACCGCCGCCCCCGCCGAGCGCAGCGCGGCACCGGTGGACTCGGCCATGGCGGCGTCCGAACCCGGGAGCACGACGATCCCGACGCGTCGGTCCTGGAGGGTCCGGGCCAGCACCAGCGGGTTCGTCTCGCCGATGTAGCCGTTCAGGCCGTCGCGGGCGGCGTTGGACTCCGCGAGGTCGGCGTTGAGCTGGGCCTTGTCCTCGCGCAGCCCGGCGACCTCGCGCCCGAGCGTGTCACCGATCTCGCCCTGGAGGGGTCCGGCACCGAGGACGATGCCGACGGCCAGGGCCAGGAAGATCGAGACGATCGAGACGAGGTGGTACCGGAAGTCGATCACCCGAACACTCCTTGGATGGACGACCACACGTCGTCGATGCGGGCACCGAGCACCTGGAGCAGGGCTCGGCCACCGTCGGTGGACCAGAGGGCCGCGAAGAGCGCGAGCAGCCCCACGAACAGCATGAGAACCAGGCTCATCCCGGAGATCCGGGCGCGGTAGAGCCGGTTGACGCCCTTGGCGTCGACGAGCTTGCCGCCGACCCGCAGGCGGGTGAGGAAGGTGCTCGCCATCCCGGAGCGGCCCTTGTCGAGGAACTCCACGAGGGTGACGTGGGTGCCGACCGCGACGATGAGCGAGGCGCCCTTGTCGTCGGCGAGGAGCATCGCGACGTCCTCGCTCGTCCCCGTCGCGGGGAAGACGACCGGCTCGACGCCGAGCGAGCGGACCCGCTCGAGCCCCGGGGCGCGTCCGTCGCGGTAGGCGTGCACGACGATCTCGGCGCCGCAGCGCAGGGCGTCGTCGGACACGCTGTCCATGTCGCCGACGATGAGGTGCGGCTTGTGCCGTGCCTGGATGAGGGCGTCGGCCCCGCCGTCGACACCGATGAGGATCGGCTTGTACTCGCGGATGTAGTGGCGGAGGGTCTCGAGGTCCTCCTTGTAGTGGTAGCCGCGCACGACGATCAGGGCGTGGCGACCGTCGAGGTCGGTCGTGATGTCGGGGACGCCGACGCCGTCGAAGAGCAGCTCTCGCTCGCGGCGCAGGTAGTCCATGGTGTTCGCCGCGAACGCCTCGAGCTGGTCGGACAGCCCGGCCCGCGCGGCCGTCATCGCGGCCTGCACCTGCTCGGTGTCCAGCACGGTGCCGGTGGCGACGGTGCGACCCGCGGCGACGACGGCCCCGTGCTCGAGGGTGAGGACGGCCCCGTCCTTGAGCCCCATGACCTCGGGGCCGGCGTGGTCGACGAGCGGGATGCCGGCGGCGACGAGGATCTCGGGGCCCAGGTTCGGGTAGCGCCCGGAGATCGAGGGCGAGGCGTTGACGACGGCGGCAGGGCGGCAGGCGACGAGGGCCTCGGCGCTCACCCGGTCGATGTCCTCGTGGTCGATGACGGCGACGTCGCCGGGGCGCAGGCGCTTGGTGAGGTCCTTGGTCCGGCGGTCGACGCGCGCGGGACCGCTCAGCCCGTCGACGGGGCCACGGTCTCTGCGGGCGGGGAGGCGGATGGACATCCTGACCATCTTGGCACGTCGGGTCAGGGCCGGGCGCGCGCCATCAGGTCGCGGGCGTGCTCGAGGGCGGCGTCGGTGCCCGTGCCGCCGAGCATCCGGGCCAGCTCGGCGACCCGGTCGTCGCCCTCGACGGCGTGGACGCCGCTGCGGGTGACGTGGCCGTCGTCGGAGCGCTCGACGACGAGGTGCCGGTCGGCGTGGGCCGCGACCTGCGCGAGGTGGGTGACGACGACGACCTGCGCGTGCCGGGCGAGCGCGGCCAGCCGGGCCCCGACGTCGAGGGCGGCGCGGCCACCGACGCCGGCGTCGACCTCGTCGAACACGAAGGTGGGGACGGCCGAGGTGTCGGTGGCGGTGGCGACCTCGATGGCGAGCATGACGCGCGAGAGCTCCCCGCCGGAGGCCGCCCTGGTCACGGTCCGCGGCGGGGTCCCCGGTCCCGAGGCGAGGCGGAGCTCGACGTCGTCGCGCCCGTCGGTGCCGAAGCGACCGGAGTCGTCGACGGCGACGGTCACCGTCGCCGAGCCCATCGCGAGGTGCGCGAGCTCCTCGGTGATCCGCGCGCCGAGGGTGGCGGCGGTGGTGGTGCGGGCGGCCGTCAGCGCGGCGGCGGCGGTCTCGCGGTTGGTCGTGAGGGTGGCGACGTGCTCCTCGAGCTCGCCGATCCGGTCGCCGGTGCCCTCGAGCTCGTCGACACGACGGGCGGCCTCCTGGCCCCAGGCGAGGACGTCGTTCACGCTCGGGCCGTACAGGCGGGTCACCTCGGCGAGCGCGGACCGGCGCTGCTCGACGTGCTCGAGCCGGGCGGGGTCGCCGTCGACGTCGGCGAGGTAGGACCCGAGGTCGGCCGCGACGTCGGCGACGAGGTAGCGCAGCTCGTCGACCCGGGTGCCGATGGCGGCGAGGGCGGGGTCGCTGCCGCTGACGGCGTTGATCCGCGCCGAGGCGGTGCCGAGCGCCTCGAGGACCCCGGGGGCCGCCATCGTGTCGTCGTCTCCGGCGAGGGCCGTGTGGGCGTCACCGGCGCCGGCCCGCAGCTCCTCGGCGTTGCCGAGCCGCTCGGACTCCACCCGCAGCGCCTCGTCCTCGGCCGGCTGGGGGTCGAGGGCCTCGATCCGCTCGAGGCCGACGCGCAGGCCGTCGGCCTCGCGGGCCCGCTCGGCCGCGGCGCCGCGCAGGTGCTCGAGCTCGGCCCCGGCCTCGGTGAGGCGGGTGTGGACGTCGCGGTAGGCGGCGAGGGCGTCGGAGACGGGCACCCCACCGAAGGCGTCGACGACCTCCCGGTGCTGGTCGGCCCGCTTGAGGCGCCACTGGTCGGCCTGGCCATGGACCGCGACGAGGTGCTCGGCGAGCTCGGTGAGCAGGCCCACGGGGGCGGCACGCCCTCCGACGTGGGCCCGGGAGCGGCCGTCGGCGGCCACCGAGCGGACGAGGACGAGCCCGTCGGTCGTGTCACCGCCGGCCTCGGCCGCACGGACGAGCGCCGGGTGGTCGGCAGGGAGGTCCAGGACCCCCTCGACGACGGCGCGGTCGGCACCGGTGCGCACGAGGGCGCTGTCTCCTCGGCCGCCGAGGAGCAGTCCGAGGGCGGTGACGACCATCGTCTTGCCGGCGCCGGTCTCGCCGGTGAGCACCGTGAGCCCGCGGTGGAGCGGCAGCACGGCCTCGTCGATGACCCCGAGGTCGCGGATGCGGATCTCCTCGATCACGGGGCGGCGTCCTCCTGGGCCTGCTGCCGCCGGGCCGCACCGCGCCAGCCCTGCACGGGGAGGGCGAACTTCTCGACGAGCCGGTCGGTGAAGCCGCCGGCCGACAGCCGGGCCAGCCGCACCGGCCGGTTGCTGCGCTGGACCTCGATGCGGGCGCCGGGAGGAAGGCCCACCGCGCGCCGGCCGTCGCACCACACGACGCCGCTGCCCGCGGTGCCGGGGACCACCTCGACCGCGATCCGTGACCGGGGCCCGACGAGGACCGGGCGGGAGAAGAGCGCGTGCGCGCTGATGGGGACGACGAGCAGCGCCTCGACGTCGGGCCACACGACGGGACCGCCCGCGGAGAAGGCGTAGGCGGTGGAGCCGGTGGGGGTGGCCATGACGACGCCGTCGCAGCCCCAGGTCGACAGGGGCCGGTCGTCGATCTCGACGGTGAGCTCGAGCATCCGCTCGCGGGAGGCCTTCTCGACGGTGACCTCGTTGAGGGCCCACGACTCGAAGACGACGCGGCCGTCCTCGCGGGCGGTGACCTCGAGGGTGGTGCGCTCCTCGACCGTGTAGTCCTGGGCGCAGATCCGCTCGACGGTGGCGTCGATGTCCTCGCGCTCGGCCTCGGCGAGGAACCCGACGTGCCCGAGGTTGACCCCGAGGAGCGGCGCCCCGGAGCCCCGGGACAGCTCGGCACCGCGCAGGATGGTGCCGTCGCCGCCGAGGACGACGACGAGCTCGCAGCCCTCGGCCGCCGACGTCGTGGGGCCGGTGGACGCGTGGTCGTGGGCGACCTCCTCGACCCCCTCGACCGCGCCCAGGAGGGTGCCGCTGCGCTCGTCGGCGGGCGCGACGACGCCGATGCCGGACGCGAGGAGCCGTGTCGCGACCTCGGCCGCGAGCTGCTGCGCCTCGGGCCGACCGATGTGGGTGACGAGCAGGACACGGCGCGACGGTGTCGTCATCGGCGTCCTCCCGGGGTGTCGGTCGTGAGGGCGCGCGCGAGGGCACGCACCTGCTGACCGCTCATTGTGTCCGACGGGACCGACCGCGCCCACAACAGGTACTCGGTGTTGCCCGTCGTGCCGCTGATCGGGCTGGTCCGCAGGCCGTGGACGTGCAGGCCCTGCTCCCCCACGGCGTCCAGGACGCGGGCCAGCGCGCCCTCCCGGTCGCGGACCGAGGTGACGACGCCCTGCCGGTTCAACCGGCCCCGCCCCACCTCGAACTGCGGCTTGACGAGGACGACGAGGTCGCCCTCCGCGGTGAGGAGCCCGGCGAGGTCCGCCATGACGATCGTCAGCGAGATGAAGGAGAGGTCGGCGACGACGAGGTCGGCCGGTCCGCCCAGGTCGTCGGCGGTCAGGCCGCGCACCGTCGTGCCGCTGCGCTCCTGGACCCTCGGGTCGTCGGCGACCTCCCGGACGAGCTGGTCGTGGCCGACGTCGACCGCGACGACGGTGGCTGCTCCGGCAGCCAGCAGCACCTGGGTGAAGCCGCCGGTCGACGCGCCGACGTCGACGCAACGACGTCCCTGCGGGCGCAGGCCCTCCGGCCCCCACGTCTCGAGGGCGGCGGCGAGCTTGTGCGCGGCACGGCCGACCCACCGCGGTCCCTCGTCGGTGACCGCGAGGGCGTCGTCGTCCCCCACCGGGTGCGAGGGCTTGCGGGCCGGGCGCCCGCCCACGGTCACCAGGCCGGCGGTGACGAGGTCGTGGGCCTCCCCGCGCGAGCGGGCCAGGCCCCGGCGGACGAGCTCGGCGTCGAGTCGGGCGATCTCAGCCGCCGAGGTCGGACAGCCGTGACTGCAGGGTCCGGTGCACCGCCTCGCCGGTCGCGAGCTGGGCATCGAGGTCGTCGGGGTCCGCCTGCGCGAGGTCGCGCAGGGCGGCGTCGATGACGATGTCGCCCGTCTCGGGGGGCGTCGGGACCTCGTCCGGGGCAGTGGGCCCGAGGTGCTCGGTGTCGGGGTGCTGATCGGTCACGCGGTGCCCGTCGTGGCAGCCGGCGCCGACGCCTTCGTCGCGGGCTCCTTCCTGGCGGGCGCCTTCTTCGCCGCCGTGGACGTCGCCTTCTTCGCGGCGGTCTTCGTCGTGGCCTTCTTCGCGGGCGCCTTCTTCGCCGCCGTGGTCGCCGCCTTCTTCGCGGGCGCCTTCTTGGCGGGCGCCTTCTTCGTCGCCGTGGACGTCGCCTTCTTGGCGGGCGCCTTCTTCGTCGCCGTGGTCGCCGCCTTCTTGGCGGGCGCCTTCTTCGCGGGCGCCTTCTTGGCGGGCGCCGTCGTGGCCGCCGGGGTGGCGGTCGCCGACGAGGAGGTCCTCTTCGCGGGCCGCTTCTTCGCCGGCGCCGGTCGCGAGGCGACGCGAGCCGGCTCGGGCTCGACGACCCGGGCCGGGGCGCTCGGTGCGGGACGGCCGGCGGCGGAGCGCGCCAGGTCGTCGACCTGGGCGGCCAGCGCGGCGACCGTGGCCCCGAGGCCCTGGACCTCACCGACGAGGCGGCCGACGTCGACCCGACCGAGGGCGGCCTCGACCTCGCTGCGCACGAGCCGCACGACCTGCTTGCGGTTCGTCTCCGCCGCCACGAGGAGGTCGTCGGCGAGCTTGCTCGCCTGCTTGGCGACCTTCTTGCTCGAGCCCTCGACGCCGGTGAGCGCCAGCAGCTCGGTCGCGGCCTCCTTCGCGCGGCTGCGCGTCAGCTCCCCGAGCCCGGATGCGAGCTCGACGAAGCCGTGGATCGATCGCTTGGCCATGGGTCCTCCTCGGTTCGGTGGCCGATCGGCCCCCTCTTCGAGCCCACGCTACCGGTGGGCCACCCGGGCGAGCACGCCCTCCGCGCTCGAGGTGAGGTGGGCGACGGTCGAGGCATCCGCCCCGCGGTCCCGGGCGGCGTGCACCGCGGCGACCGCGGCCGCCAGGTCGACGAGGCTCGCACCGCCCGCGGCGGCGGAGCCGGGGTCGGTGTGGAGGGCGGCGAGGTCGGGCGCGACCCACGTCGGACGACGGTGCGGTGGCGCCTCGAGGACCGCCGTGAGGTCGTCGACACCCGTGAGGACGAGGAGCGAGTCGGCACCTGCGTTCACGGCGCCCTCGATGTCGGTGTCGAGGCGGTCGCCGACGGCCAGCACCGACGACACCGCGACCCGCAGGCGCCGGGCGCACAGGAGGTACAGGGGCGGCTCGGGCTTGCCGGCGACGAGGTCTGGCTCGCGGCCGACGGCGGTGCGCACCGCAGCGACGAGCGAGCCGTTGCCGGGCGCGACGCCGCGGTCGGTGGGGAGCGTGGCGTCGGTGTTCGTCGCGACCCACAGGGCTCCGTCCTGGACCGCGTAGGCGACCTCGGCGAGGTCGGCCGCGGTGACGTCGGGTCCGTACCCCTGGAGGACGGCGACGGGCACGGCGGCACCCGACCGCCGCTGCTCCGGTGTGACGGGGACGAGCCCGGCGGCGGTGAGGGCGAGGCCGACGCCGATCCCGCCGACGACGAGCACCTCGGCTCCGGGGTCGACCCGGTCGGCGAGCAGCCAGGCACCCGCCTCCGAGCTCGTCGCGACCATGCCGGCCGTGCAGGCGAGCCCGAGCTCGCGCAGGTGCCCGGCGACGACCTCCGGCGGACGGGACGCGTTGTTCGTCGCGTAGAGGACCGGGAGGGGGACGCTCGACAGCGCCTCGACCGCCCCCTCGACGGCGGCCGGCCCGCGGTAGACCACGCCGTCGAGGTCGCACACGACGCCCTCGTAGCGGGCGAGGAGGGGGTGCCCCTCGGCAGGGCCGTTCACCCGGCGGGTCGGGTGCCGTCGAAGGAGCCGTCGGCCGGCCCGGCCTCGGTGTCGCCCGCAGGGGGCCTCCGACGGCGTCGAGCCGAGGAGCTCGTCGAGGTCGTACACGTCGTCGAGCTCGTCGTCGGCGGAGTCGGTGATCGAGATGCCGTCGAGCTCCTCGAGGCGCTCGACCGCGTCGGTCTCGCCCTCGACGTCGCCCTCGACGCGCCTTGAGGAACCACTCCCGCGCCTCGTCGGCCCGCCCGAGCTCGGCGAGGGCGTCGGCGTACGCGTAGTGGAGGCGGAACACCCCTGCCTGCGGGCCCCGCTTGAGGGCGGGGACCTGGAGGGCGAGCAGCGCCGCGTCGTCCTGTCCGAGGTCACGGCGGATGCCCGACACGACGATGGCGAGCTCGAGCCGCTCGGACTCCGAGAGCGTGCGCGCCTCGGGGGTCACGGCGAGGTCGAGGGCGCGCCCGTGGCGTCCCAGCCCCCGTTCGCAGTCGACCATGAGCGGGAGCAGGTGCGAGGAGCCACTGAGCCGACGCACGGTCCGGAACTCGGTGAGGGCGCGGGCGAAGTCACCGCTGCGGTACGCCACCATCCCGAGCGCCTCACGGGCCGCGGGCACGCGCCCCGCCCGGCGCACGGCGGTCTCGGCGTGCGCCATCGCCGCGTCGATGTCGTCGGCCTCGAGGTGGGCCGACACCATGACGAGGTGCTGGGCGACGCCCTCGGCGTTCTCCTTCGACAACGTCCGCAGCTGCTGGTGGATGGAGCGGTCGAGCTCCTTGCCCGTCACGCCCTCCGGGATCGAGGGCTCGGGCAGCTTGGGCCCCTTGGGGGTGAGACGGCTGGCGCCCCGCTCGCGGTCGCGGTCCTCGCGCCCGTCCCGGGCATCGCGCGCACCACCCTGGCGGTCACCGTCGCGGCCGCGCCCCGCCGGGCGCGGCCCGGTACCGCGCCGGGGGGCGTCACCCCGCGGCGCACCGCCGGCGCGGGCCGGGCGGTCGCCGAAGGAGCGTCGGTCACCGTCGCCGGAGGACGCGCGTCCGGGACCGCGCGCAGGACGACCCGACCCGCCGCCACGGGAGCCGTCGCGGCCACCACCTCGGCCTTGGTCGTTGTCCGGCACGTGTTCGTCTCCTTCGTCGTGGCGTGACCCTCGGGCCGAGCGTCAGCATACGGTCGCGCCCCGTGCCGTGAATGCGCCTCGAGCCCACCATGCACCGGGGAATGCAAAAGGGGAGGGCGTGTGGGCCCTCCCCTTTTGGGAATGTTTGTCCGGCTGCGTCCTACTCTCCCACACCGTCACCAGTGCAGTACCATCGGCGCTGAAGGGCTTAGCTTCCGGGTTCGGAATGGGACCGGGCGTTTCCCCTTCGCTATGACAGCCGAAACTCTATGGAGATATGTCGTGGGTGTGGTGTCCACCCCCGGGTGGGGGGTGGGTTCCCGACCGTATCTCGGGAACTGCACAGTGGACGCGAACACGCTTTGAATTCTTTGGGTGTGTATCAAGTTGTCGGCTTATTAGTACCAGTCAGCTGCATGCATTGCTGCACTTCCACGTCTGGCCTATCAACCCGGTAGTCTGGCCGGGAGCCTCTCACACCTTACGGTGCATGGAAACCTCATCTTGAAGCGTGCTTCCCGCTTAGATGCTTTCAGCGGTTAT
This sequence comes from uncultured Actinomycetota bacterium, assembly GCA_963834225.1. Classification (GTDB taxonomy): domain Bacteria; phylum Actinomycetota; class Actinomycetes; order Actinomycetales; family Dermatophilaceae; genus Oryzobacter. The sequence goes on from CAWIAT010000009.1 coordinate 415,238, forward strand.
CACTTCCGAACGTAGCTAATCAGCGGTGCCCTTGGCAGGACAACTGACACACCAGAGGTTCGTCCAACCCGGTCCTCTCGTACTAGGGTCAGCCCTTCTCAAGTTTCCTACGCGCACAGCGGATAGGGACCGAACTGTCTCACGACGTTCTAAACCCAGCTCGCGTACCGCTTTAATGGGCGAACAGCCCAACCCTTGGGAGCAACTCCACCCCCAGGATGCGACGAGCCGACATCGAGGTGCCAAACCATGCCGTCGATATGGACTCTTGGGCAAGATCAGCCTGTTATCCCCGGGGTACCTTTTATCCGTTGAGCGACGGCGCTTCCACAAGCCACCGCCGGGTCACTAGTTCCGACTTTCGTCCCTGCTCGAGATGTCTCTCTCGCAGTCAAGCTCCCTTGTGCACTTACACTCGACACCTGATTGCCAACCAGGCTGAGGGAACCTTTGAGCGCCTCCGTTACCTTTTAGGAGGCAACCGCCCCAGTTAAACTACCCACCAGGCACTGTCCCTGATCCGGATCACGGACCGAGGTTAGATATCCAGAACGACCAGAGTGGTATTTCAACGTTGACTCCACCGACACTGGCGTGCCGGCTTCACAGTCTCCCACCTATCCTACACAAGCCGTACCGAACACCAATACCAAGCTATAGTAAAGGTCCCGGGGTCTTTCCGTCCTGCTGCGCGTAACGAGCATCTTTACTCGTAGTGCAATTTCGCCGAGTTCGCGGTTGAGACAGTGGAGAAGTCGTTACGCCATTCGTGCAGGTCGGAACTTACCCGACAAGGAATTTCGCTACCTTAGGATGGTTATAGTTACCACCGCCGTTTACTGGGGCTTAAATTCTCAGCTTCGACCACGAGGGTCTAACCGGTCCTCTTAACCTTCCAGCACCGGGCAGGCGTCAGTCCGTATACATCGTCTTGCGACTTCGCACGGACCTGTGTTTTTAGTAAACAGTCGCTTCTCCCTGGTCTCTGCGGCCCTTTCCCCTAGGACGTGAAGTCCTTCAAGGTCTGGGCCCCCCTTCTCCCGAAGTTACGGGGGCATTTTGCCGAGTTCCTTAACCACGATTCACTCGATCGCCTTGGTATTCTCTACCTAACCACCTGAGTCGGTTTGGGGTACGGGCGGCTCGAACCTCGCTAGAAGATTTTCTTGGCAGCATAGGATCACCCTGCTTCCCGCATACGCGGTCACTATCAGGTCTCAGGACATGTGTGACACGGATTTGCCTATGTCACTCCCTACACCCTTGGACGTGGACAACCATCGCCACGCGGAGGCTACCTTCCTGCGTCTCTCCATCGCTTGACTACTACCCGCTCGGTTCGCGCGCTCCACCGACGACGCCAACCCCCTCGAAAGGGAGTCGACGAGTTGCCGGCTTCAGGCGCTTAGCATCACGAAGGTCGTCATGGGCGGTTCTTCGCCGGTTCCGGAATATCAACCGGATGTCCATCGACTACGCCTGTCGGCCTCGCCTTAGGTCCCGACTTACCCAGGGCAGATTAGCTTGACCCTGGAACCCTTGGTTATTCGGCGGACGGGTTTCTCGCCCGTCATTCGCTACTCATGCCTGCATTCTCACTCGTGTGGCCTCCACGGCTGGATCACTCCGCCGCTTCCCTGGCCACACGACGCTCCCCTACCCATCAACACGCTTGGACCACGATCCCTCAGGAGTCGTGGCCGGGCAATGTGTCAATGCCACAGCTTCGGTGGTGTGCTTGAGCCCCGCTACATTGTCGGCGCGGAATCACTTGACCAGTGAGCTATTACGCACTCTTTAAAGGGTGGCTGCTTCTAAGCCAACCTCCTGGTTGTCAATGCAACTCCACATCCTTTCCCACTTAGCACACGCTTAGGGACCTTAGATGGTGGTCTGGGCTGTTTCCCTCTCGACTACGGAGCTTATCCCCCGCAGTCTCACTGCCACGCTCTCACTTACCGGCATTCGGAGTTTGGCTAACGTCAGTAACCTGGTGAGGCCCATTAGCTATCCAGTAGCTCTACCTCCGGTAAGAAACACGTGACGCTGCACCTAAATGCATTTCGGGGAGAACCAGCTATCACGGAGTTTGATTGGCCTTTCACCCCTACCCACAGCTCATCCCCTCAGTTTTCAACCTAAGTGGGTTCGGCCCTCCACGACGTCTTACCGTCGCTTCAGCCTGGCCATGGGTAGATCACTCCGCTTCGGGTCTAGACCCAGCGACTCTGGCGCCCTATTCGGACTCGCTTTCGCTACGGCTTCCCCACACGGGTTAACCTCGCCACTGAGCACTAACTCGCAGGCTCATTCTTCAAAAGGCACGCTGTCACCCCACAAGGAGGCTCCAACGGATTGTAGGCAAACGGTTTCAGGATCTATTTCACTCCCCTCCCGGGGTACTTTTCACCTTTCCCTCACGGTACTTGTCCGCTATCGGTCACCAGGGAATATTTAGGCTTAGCGGGTGGTCCCGCCGGATTCACACGGGATTTCTCGGGCCCCGTGCTACTTGGGATGGTCCTCTGGAGTGCACGCCATTTCGTCTACGGGGGTCGCACCCTCTGTGCCGGGCCTTTCAATGCCCTTCGACTATGACGCACATTTCTGACTCCATGCCAGCGTGTCAGCACTGACTGAGAAGTCCCACGACCCCGCATCTGCAACCCCTGACAGGTATCACACAGATACGGTTTAGCCTGATCCGCTTTCGCTCGCCACTACTCACGGAATCGCGGTTGCTTTCTCTTCCTGTGGGTACTGAGATGTTTCACTTCCCCACGTTCCCTCTACCCGCCCTATGTGTTCAGGCGGGAGTGACTGGACTTGCCTCCAGCCGGGTTTCCCCATTCGGAAATCCTCGGATCACAGTCTGGTTATCGACTCCCCGAGGCTTATCGCAGATTCCTACGTCCTTCTTCGGTTCCTGGTGCCAAGGCATCCACCGTTTGCCCTTAAAAACTTGATGCACAAAGATTTTAAGATGCTCGCGTCCACTGTGTAGTTCTCAACATACGGGCGGCACCCCCACCACCACCGGCGCCTACCAGCTCGAAACAGAGCCAGCGGTTCGCACGAGGCGAAGGTCCCAACCACACGAGCCCACCACCATGACGGCGCTGAGCTCGGCTGGCCTGAAAAGCAACGGCACCACGCCAAAGCGCGGCGGCCGAGCCCTCAGGACCCAACAACGTGTCAAGCACCACCACCCTCCCCGACCCCCCTTCCACACCCCCCACACGTGAGGGGCAGTACTGAGAAAGCCGGCAAGACCAGCAGTGCCAAATAACCGATGTTCCACCCTTGAGCACCCGGTGCCCCACGAACGGGGACAAACCAGGGCCTGGACCCCCAACAGGGGGCCAGTGCTCCTTAGAAAGGAGGTGATCCAGCCGCACCTTCCGGTACGGCTACCTTGTTACGACTTAGTCCCAATCGCCAGTCCCACCTTCGACGGCTCCCTCCCACAAGGGGTTGGGCCACCGGCTTCGGGTGTTACCGACTTTCGTGACTTGACGGGCGGTGTGTACAAGGCCCGGGAACGTATTCACCGCAGCGTTGCTGATCTGCGATTACTAGCGACTCCGACTTCATGGGGTCGAGTTGCAGACCCCAATCCGAACTGAGACCGGTTTTTTGGGATTCGCTCCACCTCGCGGTATCGCAGCCCTTTGTACCGGCCATTGTAGCATGTGTGAAGCCCAAGACATAAGGGGCATGATGATTTGACGTCATCCCCACCTTCCTCCGAGTTGACCCCGGCAGTCTCCCATGAGTCCCCAGCCACCCGAAGGTGCTGCTGGCAACATGGAACGAGGGTTGCGCTCGTTGCGGGACTTAACCCAACATCTCACGACACGAGCTGACGACAACCATGCACCACCTGTGTACCGACCTTGCGGGGCACCCATCTCTGGATGTTTCCGGTACATGTCAAGCCTTGGTAAGGTTCTTCGCGTTGCATCGAATTAATCCACATGCTCCGCCGCTTGTGCGGGCCCCCGTCAATTCCTTTGAGTTTTAGCCTTGCGGCCGTACTCCCCAGGCGGGGAACTTAATGCGTTAGCTGCGGCACGGATCTCGTGGAATGAGACCCACACCTAGTTCCCAACGTTTACGGCGTGGACTACCAGGGTATCTAATCCTGTTCGCTCCCCACGCTTTCGCTTCTCAGCGTCAGTAGTGGCCCAGAGACCTGCCTTCGCCATCGGTGTTCCTCCTGATATCTGCGCATTTCACCGCTACACCAGGAATTCCAGTCTCCCCTACCACACTCTAGTCTGCCCGTACCCACCGCAAGTCCGGGGTTGAGCCCCGGATTTTCACGGCAGACGCGACAAACCGCCTACAAGCTCTTTACGCCCAATAATTCCGGACAACGCTCGCACCCTACGTATTACCGCGGCTGCTGGCACGTAGTTAGCCGGTGCTTCTTCTGCAGGTACCGTCACTTTCGCTTCTTCCCTGCTGAAAGAGGTTTACAACCCGAAGGCCTTCATCCCTCACGCGGCGTCGCTGCATCAGGCTTTCGCCCATTGTGCAATATTCCCCACTGCTGCCTCCCGTAGGAGTCTGGGCCGTGTCTCAGTCCCAGTGTGGCCGGTCGCCCTCTCAGGCCGGCTACCCGTCGTCGCCTTGGTGAGCCACTACCTCACCAACAAGCTGATAGGCCGCGAGGCCATCCCAGACCGAAAAACTTTCCACACCATGACCATGCGGTCCGATGTCATATCCGGTATTAGCTCCGGTTTCCCGGGGTTATTCCAGAGTCTGGGGCAGGTTCCTCACGTGTTACTCACCCGTTCGCCACTGATCACCACGATGCAAGCACCATGGATCACCGTTCGACTTGCATGTGTTAAGCACGCCGCCAGCGTTCGTCCTGAGCCAGGATCAAACTCTCCGTTGATGTATTTCATCCCCCACCCAAAAGCAGGGAAAACAACTACACCCCATAAAGGGTTCAAACCCCGGCTGAGCACAAACAACCAGCAAAAACAAAATCTTCGCTGTCTGTCCGTCATCAACCAAAGGATAAAAATCGTGCACCACACCCCACCCCCCACCACAACGATGGAAGACAAGACGCGACGCGACGAGGTAAAACTTGGCATCGATTTTTGACACGCTGTTGAGTTCTCAAGGATCGGACGCGCACCGGACGCCGTACCAGGGGTACGAGGTCGGGGGCTGCCGTTCGGAGTGTGTCGCCTCGGCCGTTTCCGTCCGGGGGCAACCACTCCAACTTACCCGTCCCTCCCCGTCCCGGTCAAACTCGCTCCGCGCTGCGGATCGGGCTGGATCGTGGGGGTTCGGGACTCCCTCTCGGGGCCGGCGCACGAGTGTGCTCCAGGCGATCCGCGGGGGGTGTCAGCTCGGCGGGACCGGCCTGCTTGGTGATCGGGTGGCGACCCGAACCGCTTGGCGTCCGTTCCTCCCTCGCGGGCTGACGTCGAGAACACTAGACGACGCCTCGGACGCTCACCAAATCGGGGGGTGCTCCCACCTGAGAACAGGTCCGGTTCCGCTGCAGGACAGTGGATCCCGACGGCCACCGAGACGGATCGGGCGTCAGGGCTGAGCCTGCACCCGTCCGGCGGCGAGGTTGCGGCGACCGCGACGGAGCACGACGACCTCCCCGTGCAGCAGGTCGGCGTCGCCGAGGACGCGTTCGGGGTCGGTGACCTTCTCCCCGTTCACCGAGGCACCCCCCTCGCCGATCGCGCGTCGCGCCGCGTTGCGGGAGTCGACGAGGCCGACCGCCACGAGGGCGTCGACGAGCGAGTCACCCACCGCCACGGCGCCACCCGGGAGCTCGGCGGTCGCCTGGCGCAGCGTGGCCGCGTCGAGCGCCCGCAGGTCGCCCTTGCCGAACAGGGCCTCGCTCGCCGCCTGGACCGCCGTCGTGGCGTCGGCACCGTGGACGAGGGTGGTGACGTCGGCCGCCAGGGCCCGCTGGGCTGCGCGGCGGAACGGCTCCTCGGCGACCTGCCGCTCGAGCTCGGCGACCTCCGACTCCGTGCGGTCGGTGAAGACCTTGACGAGGGTGATGACCGAGGCGTCCTCGACGTTGAGCCAGTACTGGTAGAAGGCGTACGGGCTCGTCATGTCGGGTGAGAGCCAGATGGCGTTGCCGGCGCTCTTGCCGAACTTCTCCCCCGAGCTGTCGGTGAGCAGCGGGGTCGTCAGGAGGTGGACCGAGGCCCCCTCGACGCGGTGGATGAGGTCGGAGCCCGCCGTGAGGTTGCCCCACTGGTCGTTGCCGCCGGTCTGCAGCGTGCAGCCGAACTGGCGGTAGAGCTCGAGGTAGTCCAGGCCCTGGAGGAGCTGGTAGCTGAACTCGGTGTACGAGATCCCCTCGTCGGAGTTCAGCCGCGCCGCGATGGCCTCCTTCCTCACCATCTGGTTGACCCGGAAGTGCTTGCCGATGTCGCGCAGGAAGTCCAGCGCCGACATCCCCTGCGTCCAGTCGAGGTTGTTCACGAAGACCGCCGGGTTGCCACCGGAGGACTCGAGGAAGGGCCCGACCTGGGCGCGGATGTTCCCCACCCACTCGGCGGTCTGCTCCTTGGTCTTCAGCACCCGCTCGGCCGAGGGCCGGGGGTCGCCGATGAGCCCGGTCGACCCGCCGACGAGGCAGATGACGCGGTGGCCCGCCCGCTGGAGGTGGCGCAGCAGGACGAGCTGGACGAGGTTCCCGAAGTGGAGCGACGGGGCGGTCGGGTCGAACCCGCAGTACGCCGTGATCGGCCCGTCGGCGAGTGCCCGGCGCAGCGCGGACTCGTCGGTGGTCTGCGCCACCAGCCCCCGCCACTGCAGCTCGTCGAGGATGTCGGTCACGTCGTCGGTCCTTCCGTCGGTCCGGTGCCGGTGCGGTCCCGGCCGCGCCAAGCCTGCCACGGGGCCGGGCTCCGTCTCGTCCCGGTCCGCGCGCCCGGCCACGAAGGTGCGGGCCGTCAGCGCGGGTCGTCGGCGAGGACGGCGTAGGTGTACCCGTCGATCCAGCCGAGGTCGGCGTGCCACGAGTCGCGCACCCCGTGCTGCTCGCGGCGCATGCCGCACTTCTCCATGACCCGCCACGACCCGACGTTGTCGGCGAAGCAGCCGGCGGTGACGCGGCGCAGCCCGAGGTCGTCGAAGGCGAGGTCGAGGATCGCCCGTACCGCCTCGGTGGCGTAGCCACGCCCGTGGTGGGCGGGGTCGACGAGGTAGCCGAGCAGCCCCTCGCTGCCGGGGGCCGGGTTCCCCTCGAGCAGCTGCCCCATGCCGTCGCGAACCTCGAGCGAGACGGTCGCGACGACCTCCTCCCCCACGACCGCGACCACCGAGTGGTCCCACGGGTCGTCCGAGCTCGCCCGCCACGCGGCGCGGTAGGTGTCGGGGTCGACGACGGTGCGCAGCAGCCAGCGGGCGACGTCGGGGTGGTTGCGCCAGGCGAGGAGCCGGTCGAGGTCGTCGTCGGTCGGGGGCCGGAGGACGAGCTGCCCGGTGTGGCGCGGCCAGCCCAGCTCGAAAGAGGTCATGGGCCCTGCCTACCCGCTCGGCCCGTCGGCCTCCACCTCAATTCCGGCCGTGCGGCACACTGGCGCGCCATGAGCACCCCCGCGTCGCCGCGCCCCGACCTCACCACGTTCGTCGGGGGTCTGCCCAAGGCCGAGCTGCACGTGCACCACGTGGGGTCGGCCTCCCCACGGATCGTCGCCGAGCTCGCGGCCCGTCATCCGGGGAGCAGCGTGCCCAGCGACCCGGAGGAGCTGGCACGTTTCTTCACGTTCACCGACTTCGCCCACTTCATCGACCTCTACCTCGCGACGGTCGACCTCCTGCGCACCCCGGAGGACGTGCGGATGCTCACCTACGAGGTGGCCCGCGACCTCGCCGGCCAGCAGGTGCGCTACGCCGAGCTGACGATGACGCCCTACACCTCCGTCGAGCGCGGGATCGCCATCGAGGCGTACACCGAGGCCATCGAGGACGCGCGCACCGCCGCCGAGCGCGACCACGGCGTCGTCCTCCGGTGGATCTACGACATCCCCGGCGAGTCGGGGACGCCCGCCGCCGACGCGACCCTGTCGTACGCGCTCGACCACCGGCCCGACGCGCTCGTCGGGTTCGGCCTCGGCGGCCCCGAGGTCGGGGTCCCTCGCGCGCAGTTCGAGTCGCACTTCGCGGCGGCCCGCGCGGCCGGGCTGCACTCGGTGCCGCACTCCGGGGAGTCCACCGGCCCGCAGTCGGTGTGGGACGCCCTGACGCTGCTGGGCGCCGAGCGGATCGGCCACGGGACCTCGAGCGTGCAGGACCCCCGCCTCCTCGACCACCTCGCCGAGCACCGGATCCCGCTCGAGGTCTGCCCGACGAGCAACGTCGCGACCCGGGTCGTCGAGCGCATCGAGGACCACCCGATCCGCGCGATGGTCGATGCCGGCGTCGTCGTCACCGTCAACAGCGACGACCCGCCGATGTTCGGCACGACCCTCAACCGCGAGTACGAGGTCGCCGCGAGACTGCTGGACCTCGACGAGGCCGGAGTGGCCGACCTGGCGCTGGCGGCCGTCGACGCCTCGTTCGCGCCCGACGACCTCAAGGCCGCGCTGCGGGCCGAGATCGCGGCCCACGTGGAGGTCAGCGCAGCATCGAGGTGACCCGGACGGCGCCCACGCCGAAGGCGACGTCGGCCCAGTCCTGGAGGGTGCCGTCGTCGTGGACGACCTCGACGAGGACCGGCCCCGTGTCACCCTCGCGCAGGCTCGACAGCATCCCGGGGAGGATCCGGACCCCCGACTCGACGGCGGCCCACTCGTCGTCGCTGAGCTCCGGTGGTGCCATCGGCCGGGGTGAGGGCGGCGCCACGGTGTCGTAGAGGGCGAGCGGGACGCTGCTCGTCACGGTCATCGTCAGCCCGTCGAAGGTCCCGGTCACCGCGTAGGTCCCCCACCGGACCTTCGTCCCGGTGCCGGCGGGCGACTCGTCCTGGATGCCGGCCCTCGCCCAGTCCCAGCCGGAGAGAGGCACGCCCTCGCACTGCGGGGGGAAGGACTCGCGGACCGGCCCGAGGCAGAGCTGCGGTCCCGTCTCGGGGACCTCGATGACCGTGCCGAGCCCGGTGACCGGACCGGTGGCGGGAGGCACGGCATCCGGCGGCGCCGGGGCGCTGCTCGAGGACGGGGCCGTGCCGCTCCCTCCGGGGGAGATGGCCGAGCCGCACGCCGTGAGCGAGACGACGAGGCCGACGACGACGGCGGCGGTGGTGACGCGGATCACTCTCATGGGCCTGCGACGCCGGGGCGGGCCGCCCGGTTCCGTGGCGTGGCGCGACGGTAGGCGCTCACGGTGGGCTCGCCGTCGAGCCAGAACCGCCACGGGAACGCGTCGCCGTCACCCCCGGCCCCGCTGACCCCGACGCGAGGGCCGGTGCGGACCAGCGCCGGGTCGACGGCGTCCGCCGGGCGCTCGACCCGGCCACCCGACCGGGGCCCGACGAGGGAGAGCCCGTTGTGCTCCCGCCGCAGCTCGAGCGTCGTCGCCAGGCGCGCCGGTCCTCGCGCCTGGTCGCGCTCGCGCACCCCGGGTCGTCGGGCCGCCGCCAGGTCGTGGCCGGCGACCACCTCGCCCCCGCGCAGGAGGACGGCGGACGCCGCTCCCTCGTGGCCGGTGACGACGTTGGCGCACCAGTGCATCCCGTAGGTGAAGTAGACGTAGAGGCGGCCGGGCGGGCCGAACATCACCTCGGTGCGGGGCGAGCGTCCGCGGAAGGCGTGCGAGCCGGGGTCGGCGGTGCCGGCGTACGCCTCGACCTCGGTGAGCCGCACCGTGACCCCGGCGTGGGTGACCCGGCAGCCGAGGAGGTCGCGCGCGACGTCGAGGACGTCGCGCGCGAAGAAGGCGGCGGGGAGGGTGGTCGTCACGACCCCAGTCTCCCGTCTCGCGCGGACCTCAGCGGACGGTCGGCTGGACGGCGGACCAGCGGCGGTGGTCGGCCGCGGTGGCCACGACCCGCTCGAGCTGCTCGGCGACCCGCACGGGGGCCGTGCCTCCGCGGGCGGACCGCGACGCGAGCGACCCCTCGACCGAGAGGACCTCACGCACCCCCGGCGTCAGGTGCTCGCTGATGGCGGCGAGGTCGGCGTCGGTGAGGTCCCACAGCTCGATGCCGCGCTCCTCGCAGGCGCGGACGCACGCCCCGGCGACCTCGTGGGCGACGCGGAACGCCACGCCCTCACGGACCAGCCACTCGGCGACGTCGGTGGCGAGCGAGAAGCCCTGCGGGGCGAGGGACTCGAGCCGCTCGGTGTCGAACACGAGTGTGGCGACCATCCCGGAGAACGCCGGGAGGAGGACCTCGAGGGTGTCGACGGCGTCGAACACCGGCTCCTTGTCCTCCTGGAGGTCGCGGTTGTAGGCGAGCGGGAGCGCCTTCAAGGTGGTGAGCAGGCCCGCCAGGTCACCGACGAGCCGGCCGGCCTTGCCCCGGGCGAGCTCGGCGACGTCGGGGTTCTTCTTCTGCGGCATGATGCTCGACCCCGTGGAGTAGGCGTCGTCGAGGGTGATGAAGGAGAACTCCTTCGTGGCCCACAGGACGACCTCCTCGGCGAGGCGCGAGACGTCGACCGCGGTCATCGCGGCGATGAAGGCGAACTCGGCGACGACGTCGCGGGCGGCGGTGCCGTCGATGGAGTTCTCGACCGAGGAGTCGAAGCCGAGGTCGGCGGCGACGGCCTCGGGGTCGAGGCCGAGGGAGGAGCCGGCCAGCGCGCCGGAGCCGTACGGGGACACCGCGGCCCGGGCGTCCCAGTCGCGGAGGCGGTCGACGTCGCGCAGCAGGGCCCAGGCGTGGGCGAGCAGGTGGTGCGACAGCAGGACCGGCTGGGCGTGCTGGAGGTGGGTCCGGCCCGGCATCGCGACACCGAGGTGCTGGGTCGACTGGGAGACGAGGGCGTCGACGACGTCGAGGACGAGGCCGCCGACGAGCCGGGCGTGCTCGCGCAGGTACATCCGGAACAGGGTGGCGATCTGGTCGTTGCGGGAGCGTCCGGCGCGCAGGCGTCCCCCGACGTCGGCCCCGGCCCGCTCGATGAGCCCGCGCTCGAGGGCGGTGTGGACGTCCTCGTCGGACTCCGCGGGGAGGAACGCTCCGGACTCGACGTCGGCGCGCAGCTGCCCGAGCGCCGCGAGCATCGCGTCGAGCGTGGCGTCGTCGAGCAGGCCCGCCTGGTGCAGGACCCGTGCGTGGGCCCGCGAGCCCGCGATGTCGTGGAGCGCGAGGCGCCAGTCGAAGTGCGTCGACTTCGACAGGGCGGCGAGGGCGTCGGCCGGTGCACCCGCGAACCGTCCGCCCCACAGGGCCGCGGAGGCGGGAGGAGCGTCGGGCTGGGTCACGAGGGGTCCCTCCGGGTGTAGGACATGAGGCGGTCGACGACCTCGCGGCTGCGGGCGGCGCCCTGCGTCACGACCATGATGGTGTCGTCGCCGGCGATCGTCCCGAGCACCCCCTCCATCGCGGCGTGGTCGAGCGCCGAGGCGAGGAAGTTCGCGGCGCCGGGCGGCGTCCTCAGGATGACGAGGTTGGCCGAGTGGTCGGCCGTGACGAGGAGCTCGTGGCAGCGCGTCTGGAGGCGGGTCACCCGCTCCTCGGCGTCCGCGGCGGGCCGGACCGTGCGGTCGCCGCCCTCCCCCGGCACCGCGTAGACGAGGTTCTTGCCGACCCGGACCCGTTCGGCGCCCACGTCGACGAGGTCGCGCGACAGGGTCGCCTGGGTGACCTCGATCCCGTCGGCGGCGAGGTGGTCGAGCAGCTCGGTCTGCGAGCGGACCGCGGTGGCGGCGAGGATCTCGACGATCCGCTGCTGGCGGCCGGCGCGGCTGGTGGAGACGGTCATCGCTGCTCCTCGGGTTCGGCTGGCGCGCCGCTCTGCTCCACGAGCCACGACAGGAGTGCCTTCTGGGCGTGCAGCCGGTTCTCGGCCTCCTGCCAGACGAGCGAGCGTGGGCCGTCGATGACCTCGGCGTCGACCTCGGACCCGCGGTAGGCGGGCAGGCAGTGGAGGAAGACCGCGCCGGCGCCGGCGTGGCCCATGAGCGCCTCGTCGACCCGGTACTTCTCGAACGGCCCTCCCACGCCCTTGCGCTCGGCGGACTCGCCCTCCTGGCCCATCGAGACCCAGGTGTCGGTGGCGACGACGTCGGCACCCTGCACGGCCGCGACGGCGTCGTCGGTCACGAGGACCGATCCGCCCTGCGCGGCGGCGATGGCCTGCGCGCGGGCCACGACGTCAGCGAGTGGCTGGTGCGTGGACGGCGTGCCGATCCGCACGTGCATCCCCGCGAGGGCGCAGCCGAGGAGGTAGCTGTGCCCCATGTTGTTGGCCCCGTCGCCGACGTACGCGAAGGTCCGGCCGGCGGTGTCGCCCAGGGCCTCTCGCACGGTGAGGAGGTCGGCGAGGATCTGGCACGGGTGGTAGAGGTCGGTGAGGGCGTTGACCACGGGGACGCCCGCGAACTGCGCCATCTCCTCGAGGTGCGACTGCTCGAAGGTGCGCCACACGACGGCGGCCGACTGCGGGCCGAGGACGCGCGCGACGTCGGCGACCGACTCGCGGGTCCCGACCCCGGCGAGGCGACCGTCGACGACCATCGGGAAGCCCCCCAGCCCCGCCACGGCACCGACGAAGGACACCTGGGTCCGCAGGGTGGGCTTGTCGAACAGGATCGCGACCGTGCGCGGACCCTCGAGGCAGCGGTCCGAGAACGGCGCGGCCTTCAGCGCGAGGGCGCGGTCGAGGACGGCGCCCTGCTCGGCGGCCGTGAGGTCGTCGTCGGCGAGGAAGTGGCGGGTCGTCATCAGGCGTCCTCGGGGGTCCGGTACGTCGTGGCGGCGTCGAGGAGGCCCGGGAGGGCGTCGACGAAGAGGTCGAGCTCGCCGGTCGTGACGACGAGGGGCGGGGCGAGCCGGATCGCGTTCGGCGCCACCGGGTTGACGATGAAGCCGGCATCGCGGGCGTGGGCGACGACGGCGGCCGACCAGTCGCCGGCGAGGACGACGGCCCGGAGCAGGCCGGCGCCGCGGGTGCCGACGACGCGGTCGTCACCGAGCGCCTCGACCCGGGCGACGAGGTGCGCGCCGGCCTCCCGGGCGTGCTCGAGCAGCCCCTCGTTCGCGATCGTCTCCAGGACCGCGAGCCCGGCCGCGCAGGCCAGCGGGTTCCCGCCGAACGTCGAGCCGTGCATGCCCGGGGTGAGCATCCCGCTGACCTCGGGACCGAACGTGACGAGGGCGCCGATGGGGACCCCGCCCCCGAGCCCCTTCGCGAGGGTGATCGCGTCGGGGAGGATGCCCGCCTCCTGGAAGGCGAACCACGCCCCCGTGCGGCCGATGCCGGTCTGGATCTCGTCGAGGACGAGCAGGGCGCCGGCCTCGTGGGTGATGTCGCGGGCCGCCTGCAGGTAGCCGGCGGGGGCCGTGAGGACGCCGCCCTCCCCCTGGACCGGCTCGAGGACGACGGCGCCCGTGGCGGAGGTGACGGCGGCGCGCAGGGCGGCCACGTCGCCCCACGGGACGTGGCTGACGCCGGGGAGCAAGGGCTCGAACGGCTCGCGGTACGCCTTCTTGTGGGTGAGGGCGAGGGCCCCCGTGCTGCGCCCGTGGAAGGCGCCCTCGGCCGCGACGATGCCGGTGCGTCCAGTGCGGCGCGCGAGCTTGACCGCGGCCTCGATCGCCTCGGTCCCGCTGTTGCAGAAGAAGACCGCACTGCCCTCGGGTGCGCCGGCGAGAAGGAGCAGCCGTTCGGCGAGCTCGACCTGGGGGATCGAGGTGAAGAAGTTCGACACGTGGACGAGCTGCCCGGCCTGCTTGGAGATCGCCGTGACGAGCGCGGGGTGGTTGTGGCCGAGGGCGTTGACGGCGATGCCGCCGACGAGGTCGAGGTAGCGCCTGCCGTCGACGTCCCACACCCAGGCACCGTCACCGTGCTCGAGGACGAGCGCCGGGCGGCCGAAGAGGTTGAGCAGCGAGCCCTCGTAGCGGTCGAGCCACGGCGCGGTCGCGGGTCCGGGGTCACTCATCGGGCGTCTCCTCGTCGGGCAGGACCATGGTGCCGATCCCCTCTGAGGTGAAGACCTCGAGGAGGAGGCTGTGCGGTTGGCGTCCGTCGACGACGTGCGCCTGCGGCACCCCGGCCTCGACGGCGCGGATGCAGGCCTCGAGCTTGGGGATCATCCCCGCGTCGACGGTCTCGAGGAGGCGCTTCGCGGCCGTGACCCGCAGCTCGGAGAGCAGCGAGGACCGGTCGGGCCACGCGGCGTAGACGCCCTCGACGTCGGTGAGGACGACGAGCTTGCGGGCACCGAGGGCGGCGGCGAGGGCCGCCGCGGCGGTGTCCGCGTTGACGTTGAGCACCTGGCCGTCGACGTCGAGGTCGGGCGCGATCGTCGAGACGACGGGGATGCGGCCGGCGTCGAGGAGGTCGAGGACCGCGGCGGGGTCGACCTCGACGACGTCGCCGACGAGGCCGATGTCGTGCTCCTGGCCGTCGACGACGACCCCGCGGCGGCGGGCGCCGAACAGGCCGGCGTCCTCACCGGAGAGGCCGACCGCGACGGGGCCGTGCTGGTTGAGGAGGCCCACGAGCTCGCGGCCCACCTGGCCGGTGAGGACCATCCGCACGACGTCCATGACCTCGGGCGTCGTGACCCTCAGGCCGCCCTTGAACTCGCTCTCGAGCCCGAGCCGGTCGAGCATCTCCTTGATCTGCGGACCCCCGCCGTGGACGACGACGGGGCGCAGGCCGGCGAAGCGGAGGAAGGCGATGTCCTGGGCGAAGGCCGCCTTGAGGGTGTCGTCGACCATCGCGTTGCCGCCGTACTTGACGACGACGAGAGCCCCGCGGAACCGCTCGAGCCAGGGCAGTGCCTCGACGAGGGTGCTCGCCTTGCCCTGGGCGACCCGCAGCGCCGCGGCGTCGATCGCGCCACGGAGGGACTGCTCGGGAGGTGTCATCGGTCCGGTGGTCCTCAGGTGGAGTAGGCGGAGTTCTCGTGCACGTAGTCGTGCGTGAGGTCGTTGGTCCAGACGGTGACGGTGGTGTCGCCGGCGTGGAGGTCGACGACGACGCGGACCTCGCGTCCGGTGAGGTCGACGAGGATGCGGTCCTCCCCCACGCCTCCGGCACGACAGACCTGCACTCCGTTCATCTCGACGTCGAGGGTCGAGGGGTCGAAGGCGGCCGCGGTGGTCCCGACGGCGGCGAGGACGCGGCCCCAGTTCGGGTCGTTGCCGAAGACCGCGCACTTGAAGAGGTTGTTGCGCGCGACGGACCGGGCGACCTCGAGGGCGTCGTCGAGGCTGGCGGCGTTCACGACCTCGACGGCGATGTCGTGGTGGGCGCCCTCGGCGTCGGCGACGAGCTGGCGGGCCAGGCTCGCGCAGACCTCGGTGACGGCGTCGCGCAGGTCGTCGGCGCCGACCTCGACGCCCGAGGCGCCCGAGGCGAGGAGGACGACGGTGTCGTTCGTCGACATGCAGCCGTCGGAGTCGACCCGGTCGAAGGTCTCGGCCGTCGCGGCGCGCAGCGCGCCGTCGAGGACGGTGGGGTCGACGACGACGGCGTCGGTGGTGACGACGACGAGCATCGTCGCGAGGGCCGGCGCGAGCATCCCCGCACCCTTGGCCATGCCACCGACCGACCAGCCGTCGCGGCGGGCCGCGGCGACCTTGGCGACGGTGTCGGTCGTCATGATCGCCTCCGCGGCGGCGGGTCCGCCGTCCGGGGCGAGGGCGGCGGCCGCGGCGTCGACACCGGCGAGCAGGCGCTCCATCGGGAGGCGCTCGCCGATGAGACCCGTCGAGCAGACGACGACGTCGCCGGCCGACCCACCGAGCAGCCCGGCCACGTGCTCGGCCGTCGCGTGGGTGTCCTGGAACCCGGGGGCGCCGGTGCACGCGTTGGCGCCGCCGCTGTTGAGGACGACGGCAGTGGCCTCACCGTCGGCGACGACCTGGCGCGACCAGGTGACCGGCGCGGCCTCGACCCGGTTGCTCGTGAAGACCGCAGCCGCGTGCCGGTCGGGGCCGTCGTTGACGACGAGGGCGACGTCGGGCCGGCCCGACGCCTTGAGTCCGGCGGTGACGCCGGCGGCCCGGAACCCGCGCGGGGAGGTGACGGACATCAGCGGGTGCCTCCGGTCAGCGAGGTGGGGGTGACGAACATCCCCGCCCGACGCCACGCCTCGGTGGCCGCGGCGGTGTCGGCGGCGGGCACGAGGACCCAGTCGGTGTCGAAGGTCGAGAACCCGAGGACCGAGATGCCGGCCTCGACGAGCGGGCGCAGGATCTCGGCGAAGACGCCGACGGCCCCGAACGCAAGGGGGCCGGCGACCTCGACGACCTTGAACGGCCCCTCCGTGCGCGACCCTGCGGGCACGGCCGCGGCGAGGCAGACGATCGAGGTCTCGTCGGGGGTTCGGGTGAGCGAGGCGAACGGTCCTGCGGTCCAGTCGAACCGGGGCTCCTGCCCACCGGGCAGCCGGACGATCGCGACGTCCTCGGGGTGCTCCATGAGGTGGCGCGGCATGGCGGTCACGGTGCGACTCCGGCGACGGGAAGGCCGGTGGCCTCCGGGAGGCCGAGGGCGAGGTTGAGGCACTGCACGGCGGCGCCGGCGGTGCCCTTGGTGAGGTTGTCGACGGCCGCCACGACGACGACCCGGCCGACCCGCTCGTCGAGGACGACCTGGAGGTGGACGCAGTTGCTGCCGAGGACGCTGCCGGTGCTCGGCCAGCGGCCCTCGGGCAGGAGGTGGACGAAGGGCTCGTCGGCGTAGGCGCTCGACCACGCCTCACGGACCGCGGCCGCGGTCGTGCCCGGAACGACCTTGGCGGTGCACGTGGCGAGGATGCCGCGCGGCATCGGCGCCAGGGTCGGGGTGAAGGAGACGGTGACGTCGCCGGCCCCGGCCGCCGTGAGGTTCTGCTCGATCTCCGGGGTGTGCCGGTGCACGCCACCGACCCCGTAGGGCGACATCGCGCCCATGACCTCGGCGCCGAGCAGGTGGGCCTTGAGCGCCTTGCCGGCGCCGGACGTGCCCGAGGCGGCGACGACGGTGATGTCGTCGGGGAGGACGGCGCCCGCGACGAGACCGGGAGCGAGGGCGAGGGAGACCGCCGTCGGGTAGCAGCCCGGCACGGCGATGCGGCGGGCGCCGTCGAGGGCGGCGCGCTGGGGGCCGTCGGCCGTCGGGAGCTCGGGCATGCCGTAGGGCCACGAGCCCGCGTGCGGGGTGTCGTAGAACGCGGTCCAGGCGTCGGCGTCGCGCAGGCGGAAGTCGGCGCCGCAGTCGACGAGGACGACGTCGTCGCCGAGCTGCGCGGCCAGGGCGGCGGAGTGGCCGTGCGGGAGGGCGAGGACGACGGCGTCGTGGCCCGCGAGGACCTCGGGCGTCGTGTCCTGCAGGATGCAGTCGGCGAGCGGCGTGAGGTGGGGGTGGACCGCTCCCAGCGGCTGGCCGGCGTTCGAGGACGCGGTGAGCGCGCCGACCTCGAGCTCGGGGTGCTGGAGGAGGAGGCGCACGACCTCTCCCCCGGCGTACCCGCTCGCTCCGGCGACCGCGACCCTCAGCATGTGCATGATCATACAGACTTCTGCACGTTCATGCACGCTCGCTCTGGTGGTGCCCCTTTCCCGCCGGATCCCGGAAGATGAAGGTTCGCACCAGGTAGGAAGTGGGGCGAACCTGGACGATGCGGGATCCGGCGGGAAAGGTGCGCCCGGGGGGCGGGTCAGGGGTGGAGGGGGTCCGCCGGGTCGGGGAGGTCGAGGACGAGGGTGCGCTCGGTGGGTCGCAGGCCCGCGTCGGCGCGCGCCCGCAACGACGCCGGGGTGTCGGCGCCGGCGCGGACGAACCGCCCGGACCAGGCGTCGAGCTCCCCTGACGCCAGCGCCAGGACGAGGTCGGTGACCTCGGTGGGGTCGGTCCACTCGGTGCGGCCTGCGTGCAACGCCATCCCCTCGGTCATGTCGGTGCGCACGACGCCGGGCATGAGGTCGAAGGCCCGCACCCCGTGCTCCCACCCGGCGAGGTGGGTGGCTCCCGTGAGGCGGGCCAGGGCGGTCTTGGCGACGGTGTACGCGCTCATCGACCGCGAGGGCCGCTGCGCGACGCCGCTGTTGACGTTGACGACCCGCCCTCCCCCCGCCGCGACCATGTGCGGGACGACGGAGCGCGTCACGAGGTACGGCCCGAGGACGTCGACCTCGATGCAGCGCCACCAGTCCTCGGGGTCGGACTCGAGGAGGTCGACCTCCGCGTCGAGCACCCCGGCGTTGTTGACGAGGAGGTCGATGCGACCCTGCCGCTCGATCACCTCGGTGACCCACGCCTCGACGGCCTCCCGGTCGGTCACCGGCGCCACGGCGGTCGAGCCGCGCTCGACGAGCCAGCCGGCGTCCTCGAGGGCCATCGCGACGTACCGGCCGATGCCGCGTGACGCACCCGTGACGACGGCGACGGGTCGACCCCCGCGCCCCTCCTCGACGTCGGGGTCGGGGGCGACGTCGCCCTCGTCGTCGAGGGGGACGTCGGCGGGCTGGCTCACGTGCGCTGCACCGCACCCACGGCGTCACCGGCGGCCTTCGCCGCGGCGTCGCGCAGGGTGCTGACCTCGTCGGTCGTCAGGGTCCGGTCGGGCGCCCGGAAGGTGAGCCGGTACGCGAGCGACTTGCGCCCGGAGCCCACCTGGTCGCCGCGGTAGACGTCGAACAGGGCGACCGACTCGAGGGTCTCCCCCGCGCCCGAGCGCAGGGCGCCCTCGACGGCGGCGGCCGGGACGGACTCCTCGACGACGAGCGCGACGTCGCTCTGCGCCATCGGGAAGGTGACGAGCGTGCGCGCCTGCACGGTCTCCTCGGCCGCGGCCGTGAGGACGTCGAGGTCGAGCTCGCCGCCGACCGTGCGCGCGGGCAGCCCGAGCGCGGCCACGACCTTGGGGTGCAGCTCGCCGACGTGCCCGACGGGAGTGCCGTCGGCCAGCGTGACCGCGGCGCACCGCCCCGGGTGGAACGGCGCGTCCGCGGAGGCCGCCGTCACGACCTCGACCGCCAGGGCCTCCGCGAGGACGCGCGCCAGCTCGAGCGCGTCGGAGACGTCGGCCGCCCGGCCACCACCCCACCAGCCGGCCCGGTCGCGGTCGCCCGCGAGGAGGAAGGCCACGTGCCGCGGCTGCCGCGGGACGGCGGCCCGGATCGCGGCGAGCACGTCATCCGCCGGACGGACGCCCACGTCCTCGGTGGGTGCCGAGCGCTGCTCACCCTCGAGGTCGACGACGAGCCCGAGCTCGAAGATGCCGACGTCCCGCGAGCCGCGGGCGACGTTGCGCCGCAACGCGTCGACCATCGTCGCGAGCAGCCGGGTGCGCATGAGGGGAGCCTCGTCGGACAACGGGTTGGCGAGCCGCACCGAGCGGGCGACCTCGGCGTCCGGGTCGAGGCCGAGGGCCGCGTACCGGTCGGCGGCGACGAAGGGAGCGCTCCAGATCTCGGAGAGTCCCTGTCCCGCAAGGGTGGAGGCGACGGTCCGCCGGACCCGCTGCGCGTGGGTGAGGCCGGCGCCGCCCGGCGGCGTCGGAAGGGTCGAGGGGATGCGCTCGTACCCGTGGATGCGGGCGACCTCCTCGACGAGGTCCTCTGCGGTCGTGAGGTCGGGACGCCAGGTCGGCGGGGTGACGACGACGGACTCGCCCTCCCGCGAGACCGCACAGCCGATCGCCTCCAGGATCGAGGTGACCTCGGCCGCGTCGTAGTCGACGCCGACGATGCGCGCGGGGAACGCGAGCGCCATCGTCACGGGCTCCGGGGCGGCCGGTGACCCGACGTCGGTGACGTCGGGGTCGGCGACCCCGCCACCGTGCTCGACGAGGAGGTCGACGGCGAGCTGGGCGGCGGCCGTGGCCAGGGCCGGGTCGACACCGCGCTCGAAGCGGCGCGAGGCCTCGGACGCCAGCTTGTGCCGCCGTGCGGAACGGGCGACCGACACGGGGTCGAAGTGCGCTGCCTCGATGAGGACGTCGCGCGTCGCGCCGCCGACCTCGGTCTCGGCGCCGCCCATGACGCCCGCGACGGCGACGGCTCGCTCGCCGCCGCGGTCGGTGATGAGCAGGTCGCCGGTGTCG
Source organism: uncultured Actinomycetota bacterium (assembly GCA_963834225.1). Taxonomy (GTDB): domain Bacteria; phylum Actinomycetota; class Actinomycetes; order Actinomycetales; family Dermatophilaceae; genus Oryzobacter. Next base: position 435,395 of record CAWIAT010000009.1, read on the forward strand.
AGGGCGCGGACGACGTCGTCGAGCGTGGTGATCCGTTCGCCGGCGCGGGCACGCCGCACGACGATCGGCGCCTCGAGGGTGGCGAGGTCGAACGCGTGGAGCGGCTGGCCGAGGCCGAGCATGACGTAGTTCGTGACGTCGACCGGCAGCGAGACGGTCCGCATGCCCGCCTCGGTGAGCCGCGTCGCCATCCAGCGGGGGGTCGGTGCCGAGACGTCGATCCCGCGCACGACCCGGGCGACGTAGCGGTCGCAGCCGGGACGGCCGCGGATGGGGTCCTCGTCGGCGAGGACGACCTCGAACCCGTCGTCGGTGGGCTCGGGCGCCGCGGACGCGAGGTCGAGGGCCGGGTCGGTGAACTGGGCGCCGGTGGAGTGGCCGTACTCGCGGGCGACCCCGCGCACCGAGAAGCAGTACCCGCGGTCGGGGGTCACGTTGACCTCGACGGTCTCGCGGTCGAGCCCGAGCAGCGGCAGGGCGTCGGCGCCGGGGACGAGGGACCCGAGGAGCTCGTCGTCACCCGCGAACCTCCGGGACAGCACGAGGATGCCGTCGTGGTCGTCGCCGATGCCGAGCTCGCGCTCGGAGCAGATCATCCCGGCCGAGACGTGGCCGTAGGTCTTGCGCGCCGACACCTCGAGTGGTCCCGAGGGAGTCGTGAGGACCCCGCCGGGGAGGATGACGACGACGAGGTCGCCGGCCTCGAAGTTGTGGGCGCCGCAGACGATGCCCTGGGGCTCGCCGGTGCCGTTGGCGTCGCCGACGTCGACGGTGCACCAGTTGATCGTCTTGCCGTTCTTCTGCGGCTCGGGCTCGCGAGTGAGCACGCGGCCGACGACGAGGGGGCCGGTGACCCCACCGGTGTGCAGCCCCTCCTCCTCGAGGCCGACGGCGACGAGCGAGGCCGCGATGGCCTCGCCGGTCGCGTCCTCCGGCACCGCGACGTACTCGCGCAGCCAGTCGACGGGAACCCGCATCAGATCTCCATCCCGAACTGCGCGTCGAAGCGCACGTCTCCCTCGATCATGTCGCGCATGTCGCTGACGCCCGTGCGGAACATCAGGGCGCGGTCGATGCCCATGCCGAACGCGAACCCGGTGTAGCGGTCGGGGTCGACTCCGCACGCGGTGAGCACGTTGCGGTTGACCATCCCGCAGCCGCCCCACTCGATCCAGCCGGTGCCCTTGCAGGTGCGGCAGTCGGGGTCCTCGCCGCGGCAGACGAAGCAGCGCAGGTCCATCTCGGCGCTCGGCTCGGTGAACGGGAAGAACGAGGGCCGCAGTCGCGTCGTGATGCCGTCGCCGAACAGCTCGGCGGCGAGGCGGTCGAGGGTGCCCTTGAGGTGCGCCATCGTGATGCCCTCGTCGACGGCGAGGCCCTCGACCTGGTGGAAGGCGGGCATGTGGGTGGCGTCGAGCTCGTCGGTGCGGAAGACCCGCCCGATCGCCGCGACGTAGACCGGGACACCGCGCTCGAGGAGGGTGCGCGCCTGCACCGGCGAGGTGTGCGTGCGCAGGACGAGGCCGTCCTCGGGCGGGTCGACGTAGAACGTGTCCTGCATCTGTCGCGCGGGGTGGTCGGCGTCGAAGTTCAGCGCGTCGAAGTTGAACCACTCCGCCTCGATCTCCGGCCCCTCGGCGATCTCCCAGCCCATCCCGACGAAGAGGTCGGCGATCCGCTGGCTCATCAGCTCGATGGGGTGGCGCCGGCCGAGCGGGCGCCGGCCGGTGGGCAGCGTGACGTCGAGGGCCTCCTCGGTGAGGATGCGCTCGTCGCGCTCGGCCTCGAGCTCGACCTGGCGGGCGGCCAGCGCCTGGGCGACCTGGCCGCGGGCCTGACCGACGCGCTTGCCCGCCTCGGCCTTGGCGCTGGGCGGAAGCGCCCCGATCTCGCGGTTCGCGAGGGCGAGGGCGCTCCTGTCGCCCTGGTGGGCGCTGCGCACGGCCTTGAGGTCGTCGAGGGAGGTCGCGGCGGCCGCGGCCGCGAGGGCCTCGGCGACGGCGGCGTCGATCGCTGCCGGGTCGAGGGCGGCGACCTCGACGGGGTCGTAGCTGGTGTTGGGTCCTGACATGGTGTCCACTTCACGAGGGGTCGGGCGCGCCCGAGTCTAGGTGGGCGCGACACGCGGGGTCGGACGAGGTGCGGCCCCCGGGTGCGTGGACGGCGGTGCCGTCGTGGCGGGTCCGCGGTCAGTGCGCGCGGAGCTCCGGGCCCGGGGGCCCGGTAAATCGACGCACGCCTGGTGTCACCCCCGAGCGTAGCGTCGCCGCCATGATCGACCACTTCGGTATCAACTGCGCCGACCTCGAGGCCAGCGCCCGCTTCTACGACGCCGTCCTCGGCACCCTCGGCCACCGGCGCGTCATGGACGTCGGGGTCGCCATCGGGTACGGCACCGACGCCCCCGACTTCTGGATCAGCGGCGGTGAGGTCGCGACCGGGCCGAACCGCGAGGTCCACGTCGGCTTCACCGCGCCCGACGCCGCGGCCGTGCGCCGCTGGTTCGACACCGCCGTCGCCGAGGGCGCCGAGGTCCTCCACGAGCCGCGGCTGTGGCCCGAGTACCACGAGCGCTACTTCGGGGCCTTCGTCCGCGACCCGGACGGCAACAACGTCGAGGCGGTCTGTCACACCGGCGACGCGTAGGAGGCGCCGCCGGCCCGCCCTCGGCGCACCACCGTCGACGCCCCGATGCCGAGGAGGGCGACGACGAGGCCCACCACCGCCACCGCGACGAACCCCGACCCGGCCCCGGCCCGGTCGATGGCGAGCCCGGCCACCGGCGCGCCCGTCGCTCCCCCGGCCGTCATGAACGAGCCGTGCCAGCCCATGGCCTCACCGCGCACCGAGGCCGGCACCGCGCGAGAGGCCTGGTCGATCGTCGCGGTGATCGTCGGGGCGCAGAGCAGCCCTGCCACGAACGCCAGCGCCGACAGGCTGACCGTCGTGTGCGCCAGGGCCATCGGCGCGGTGACGACGGCGAGCCCGGCGAGCAGCCAGAACGCCGAGATCGGCCGGTGCAGCGCTCCGTAGGCGAGACCGCCGACGAGCGACCCCAGTCCCCACAGGGCCAGCACCACCCCGATCTGGCCCGGGGTCCCGGCCTCGCGCATCACCGCGACGACCGCGATGTCGGTGCCCGACAGGACGACCACCGAGGCCGCGGCCCCCAGGCAGACGGCGAGGAAGGACAGGCCGAACCACGACCGCCACGGCACCCTGGGCGCGCCGGCCTGCTCCTCGCCCGACCTCCGCATGGGCGGGTCGACGACGTAGACGAGGACACCACCGAGGACACCGAGCATCTGCGTCGCGAAGAGCACCCAGGCCGTGTCCCACACCGACGCGGCCCACACGGCCAGTGCGGGCAGCACCATGAACGACAGCTCGAGCGCCGCGGCGTCGAGGGCGATGGCGCTGCGCCGGTCGTCGTCGGGGACGGCGGCGATGACGGCCTGCCGGATGATCGAGAAGGTCGGGATGACGAACAGCCCGGCCACGACGGCGAGGACGAGCAGCGGCAGGTAGCCCACGAAGGGCGCGATGCTCCAGCACACGAGCGCGATGACGAGCGAGGGCGCGACGACCCTCCGCAGGCCGAGCCGGTCGAGGAGCCGGCCACGCCAGGGCCCCGAGACGGCGATGGCCACCGTCGCGGCAGCCGCGAGGAGTCCGGCCTCCGCGTAGGTGCGGCCGAGCGAGGTGACGACGTGGACGGTGAGCAGGACGCCGCTGGCGAAGATCGGCCCGCGCACGAGGGCCCCGAGGACGAGCGCGGTGCGCAGCGGCCGGTTCGTCAGGGCACGGCGGTAGGGCGCGAGGTCGACGGCGGGCACGAGGTCACTCGTGGTCGGGGAACGTGGCGCGCATCAGCGCACCGCCGCTCGGCGAGTCCTCCGCCCGGACCGTTCCGCCGTGCGCCTCGACGAGACCACGGACGAGGTAGAGCCCGAGGCCGGTGCCGTGCTTGGTGCCGGCCTGCCAGAACCGCGAGAAGACGAGCTCCCGGTGCTGCGGGCGGATCCCCTCGCCGTCGTCGCCCACCATGAGGTCGACGGCCGGCTCGCCGTCGTGGACGGCACGCGCGGCCTGGATCGTCACGGTCCCCTTGCCGTGGCGGACCGCGTTCTCGACGAGGTTGGCGACGACCTGCTCGAGCCGGTCGGGGTCGGCCCACAGGACGTCGACGTCGTCGGACACGTCGATGACGAACTGGCTGCGGTCGGCGCCGGCGGCGACGCGGCGCTCGACCTGGGCCTCGAGCCGGGGCCGCACGTCGAGGGGCTGCGCGTGCACGGTGAGCCGTCCGACGTTGATCCGCGCGGTGTCCAGCAGCTCGGTGATGAGACGGGTCACCCGGTCGGCGTCGGCCTCGATCGTCTCGAGCATGAGCCGCTTCTGGTCGTCGGTGAAGCGGTCCCAGTTGCGCAGCAGGGTGCTCGAGAAGCCCTTGACGCCGGTCAGGGGCGAGCGCAGCTCGTGGGCGACGGCGGTCAGGAGGGCCGCGCTCTCCTGCTCGACGCGGCGGCGGGCCTCGGCGTCGCGCAGCCCGAGGACGACGGCGATCACCGGCTGGCCCCGGCCCTCGCGCACGTACTTCGCGGTGACGAGGACCTCTCGACCCGTCGGCAGCATGAGCAGGCGTTCGCGGTGGCCGGTGCGGGTGGCGAGGCCCTCCCACGGGTTGGCCAGCTCCCACCAGGATCCGCCCTCGAGGTCCTGCAGCGGCAGTGACTCGCGCAGGGGCCGACCGAGGACGTCGTCGGCGTCCAGGCCGGTGATCTGCTCGGCCCGGCCGTTCATGAACCGGACCTCGGCACCGGGTCCGATGGCCGCCACGAGGCCGTCGGGGATGAACTCGAGGCCGTTCGCGGCCAGGTCGTCGGGGACCCTGAACCGAGGCGCCATGGGGCGCAGGCTACCCGCCGGAGGGCCCGTGCTAGCGGCGGCCCGCCGACGCGTACAGGCAGATCGTGGCCGCCATCGCGAGGTTGAGCGACTCCGCGAGGCCGTGGATCGGGACCCGGACGACGTCGTCGCAGCGCTCGCGCACGACGTCCTCGAGCCCCCAGGCCTCGTTGCCCATGACCCAGCAGTGCGGCACCGACAGGTCGGCGTCGGGCAGCAGGGTGCTCCCGGCGCCGTCGGCCGCATAGGTGCGGATGCCCGCCTCGCGCAGGCGCGCGAGGGTGGCGCCGACGTCGAGGCCGGTCACGACCGGGAGGTGGAAGAGCGACCCCGCGGTGGAGCGCACGACCTTCGGCGCGTGGACGTCGACCGACGCCTCGCTGACGAGGACGGCGTCGGCCCCCGCGGCGTCGGCCCCCCGGATCACGGTGCCGGCGTTGCCGGGGTCGCGGACGTGGGTGAGCAGGACGAGCAGCCGCGGACCCGCGGTGAGGACGTCGTCGAGGGACGGCGCCGGGGCGTCGACGACGGCGAGCACCCCCTGGGGCGTGTCGGTCCCGGCCATCGCGGCGAGGACCTCCGGGGTCACCTCGTGGACCCACCGGTCGGCGGCTCGCGCGGGCTCGACGATGTCGTCGGCGTAGCGCTCCATCGCCTCGGGGGTGAGGTAGACGTCGCGGACCAGCGGCGCCGCGTGGCGCACGGCCTCGCGGACCCCCTGGGGTCCCTCGACGGCGAAGCGGCCGGTGCGCGTGCGCACCGACCGCTTCGACAGCGCCGCGACGGACCGCACCCGGTCGGACCGGGGGTTGTCCATCAGGGGCACCTGGATCAGGCGGAGGCCTGGGCGGGCTCGCGGGCCGGCTGGTTGGCCTTCGAGATCTCGACGAGCGCGGTGAACGCGGCCTCGTCGTTGACGGCCAGCTCGGCGAGCATGCGGCGGTCGACCTCGATCTCGGCGACCTTCAGGCCCTGGATGAACCGGTTGTAGGTCATCCCGTTCGCACGGGCCGCGGCGTTGATCCGCTGGATCCACAGGCGACGGAAGTCACCCTTGCGGGCCCGGCGGTCGCGGTAGGCGTAGCCGAGGCTGTGCTGGACCTGCTCCTTGGCCTTGCGGTAGAGCCGCGAGCGCTGCCCGCGGTAACCGCTGGCCCGCTCGAGGACGACCCGGCGCTTCTTCTGGGCGTTGACCGCCCGCTTCACGCGTGCCACGTGAGTACTCCTTGTGCTTGGTCAGACTTGGGGGTGGGGACGGCTCAACGGCCGAGGAGCTTCTTGACCTTCTTGAGGTCGCCCTTGGAGACCAGGATGTCCTTGGACAGGGCGCGGGCCTTCTGCGGCGTCTTCTCGTGGAACTTGTGGACGTGGCCGGCCTGCTCGCGCATGATCTTGCCCGTCCCGGTCACCCGGAAGCGCTTCTTGGCGCCGCTGTGCGTCTTGTTCTTCGGCATGGTGCCGATCTCCTTGTGGTGGTTCGGTGGTGCTTGCTGGTTCGTGGGCCGGCGGTCAGGCCGGCGGCTTGGGTGCCGCGGGGGTCTTCTTGGCGACCTTCGCGGGCTTGGGGGCCGGCTGGGCCTTCGGGGTCTCGGTGCTCTGCTCGACCTCGGCGACCGGCTCGGCCTCCGGGGTCTCGGCGACCGGCTCGACCTCCGCGGTCTCGGTGGCCGGCTCGACCTCCGCGGTCTCGGTGGTCGGCTCGACCTCCGCGGTCTCGGTGGTCGGCTCGACCTCGGTGCCCTCGTCGGTCCCGGTGACCTCGAGGACCTCGTCGGTCTGCGTCACCTCGCCGTACTGCTCGTCGTCGTGGCCCGGTGCCCGGTCCTCGTCGCGCTTGCGGCGCTGCTCGGCCATCGCCTGGGCCTTCTTCTTCGTCGGCGCGATCACCATGACCATGTTGCGGCCGTCCTGCTTGGGCGAGGACTCCACGATGCCGAGCTCGAGGATGTCCTCGGCCAGGCGCTGCAGGAGCCGGTACCCCAGCTCGGGGCGGCTCTGCTCGCGGCCGCGGAACATGATCGTCACCTTGACCTTGTCGCCGCCCTTGAGGAACCGCTCGACGTGGCCCTTCTTCGTGCCGTAGTCGTGCGGGTCGATCTTCGGGCGGAGCTTGATCTCCTTGATGACCGTGTTGACCTGGTTCTTGCGTGCCTCACGGGCCTTCATGGCGGCTTCGTACTTGTACTTGCCGAAGTCCATGAGCTTGGCGACGGGCGGCTTGGCCATCGGGGCGACCTCGACGAGGTCGAGATCGGCCTCCGCCGCCAGACGAAGGGCGTCCTCGACACGGACGATGCCGACCTGCTCGCCGTTGGGGCCGACCAACCGCACCTCGGGAACCCGGATGCGGTCGTTGATGCGTGGCTCGCTGATGTGCTTCTCCTGACATTCGCGAATACGGACCCGACCGCGGCACGAGAAAGGCTCCTCACGCCACGTGCGCGAGGAGCCTGGTCCGATCCGTCCGGGAGCCACCACCCGATGGCGTCGCCAGACCCTCGCGGGCTGGCACGACAACGCGTCGCGGACCTCGTTCGGACCCGGCACCCTTGCGGGTGACGCGGGTGGAAGCTGGGCTTCTCTTGCACACCGCCCCGTGAGGAGCGGTCGGTCAACACATGAGGTTACCAGCGAGGGCCCGTCGGGCTGAAATCGTCGCCTCGGGGAGGTCAGACGATCCGGAAGGCGAGGCCGTCGATGCGGGCGCGCAGCTCGCCGTCGGCGGCGAGCCGCTCCCCCACGCGGGTGGCGACGGTGCGGACCTGCTCGGGGGCCAGGCCGGCGCGCAGGTGCAGGACGACGCCGAGGACACCCTCACCGAGCGGCTGCCCCTCCTCGACGCCGACGGACGCGACGTCCTCCTCGCCGTCGGTGGCGGCCTCGACGCCGCGGGCGACGAAGGGGTCGGTGTGCGGCGGGACCCACTCGCGCTGCTGGGCCAGGGCCCAGACCATCGAGGGGCGCAGCACGCGGGTCACCGGTCCGGCGACGTCGACGACGACCACCTCGCACCGCTCCTGCACCGCCGCCTGTCCGGCGCGGGCCGGGGTGACGGGGACCGGACGGGCGCCGGGGTCCCACGCGGCGAGGGCGTCGGTTCCGGTGAAGACGGGCAGGGCGCGCTGGCCGTCAGGGGCGACGAGGGTGACCGCGGCCATGTCGACCGTGCCGGGCGTCGGCTCGGCCACGATGGGGACGACGAACCGCGCGGCCGACACGGCGGCCATGAGGGCGCTGTCGTCGGCGTCCGGGTCGGCGAGGACCGCGCGGAGTGCGCCGTCGGCCTCACCGGTGTCGGCCTCGAAGCCGCTCGGGCCGAGGTCGCGGCCGGCCCACGGCACCTCGGCCGAGTCGGTGGGGCCCGTCGGGCCGGCGCCGGTCACGGGCGGCCGGCGGTGTCGAGGGCCTCGGGCAACGTGAAGGCGCCGCGGTAGAGGGCCGAGCCGATGATGGCGCCCTCCACCCCGTCGGCGACGAGGGTGCGGATGGCGGCGACGTCCTCGAGGGTCGAGATCCCGCCGGAGGCGACGACGGGGCGGTCGGTGCGGGCGCAGACGTCGCGCAGGAGCTGGAGGTTCGGGCCCTGGAGCATGCCGTCCTTGGCGACGTCGGTGACCACGTAGCGCGCGCAGCCCTCCCGGTCGAGGCGCTCGAGGGTCTCCCAGAGGTCACCGCCCTCCGAGGTCCAGCCCCGGGCGGCGAGCGTGGTGCCGCGCACGTCGAGGCCGACGGCCACCCGGTCGCCGTGCTCGGCGATGGCGCGCGCGGTCCACTCGGGGTCCTCGAGCGCGGCCGTGCCGAGGTTGACCCTCCGGCAGCCGTTGGCCAGGGCCCGCTCGAGCGACGCGGCGTCGCGGATGCCGCCGCTCATCTCGACCTGGATGTCGAGGGCGCCGACGATCGAGGAGAGGAGGTCGGCGTTGCTTCCCCGGCCGAAGGCGGCGTCGAGGTCGACGAGGTGGAGCCACTCGGCGCCCTGCTCCTGCCAGGCGAGCGCGGCCTCGAGGGGGTCGCCGAAGTCCCCACCGGTGCCGGCGACGCCCTGGACGAGCTGGACCGCCCGCCCTCCGACGACGTCGACGGCGGGAAGGAGCTCGAGGCGCGGCTGGCCTGCGGCGGTGTCGCTCACGGCGGGGGGTCCTCCGGGTCTTCTCTCGGAGTCGTGTGCCCAGGTGGTCGCCCGGGCAGCCACCTGGGCACACGACACGGGTCGCCCCCAGTCTGCCGGGCCCGCGCCGCGCGCCGTGAGCCGGTCCACCCGTACCTGACGTGACCTATTGGTCGATCCGGGTACGGGATGGAGGGGTCAGAGGGAGCGAAGGGAGCGGACCCAGTTGCGCAGGAGAGCGAGCCCGGCCTCTCCGGACTTCTCCGGGTGGAACTGGGTGGCGGTCAGTGGCCCGTTCTCGACCGCCGCGACGAACCGCTCGCCGTGCGTGGCCCAGGTGACCGACGGCGCGACGGCCGCGAAGGGGCCGTCGGGCTCGGGAAGGTCCCACGTGTGGGCGGCGTAGGAGTGCACGAAGTAGAAGCGCTCGTCGCGGATGCCGTCGAAGAGCACCGATCGCTCGGGCACCTCCACCGTCGACCACCCCATGTGCGGCACCACGGGCGCCAGCAGCCGCGAGACGTGCCCGGGCCACTCACCCACCCCGTCGATCGGCATCAGGCTGGGCTCGGTGGACCCCTCGAAGAGCACCTGCATCCCGACGCACACGCCGAGGACCGGACGCCCTCCGGCGAGGCGGGAGTCGATGAGGCGGGGGCCGTCGGCCGCGACGAGCCCCGCCATGCAGGCGTGGAAGTTGCCGACGCCGGGGACGAAGAGCCCGTCGGCCCCGAGCGCCGCCTCGCGGTCGGCGGTCAGCGTCACGGAGGCCCCCACGTGCTCGAGGGCGCGCACGGCACTGCGGACGTTGCCGCTGCCGTAGTCGAGGACGACGACGCGAGCGGTCACCGGCGGCCTCCCCCGCCGAGTCGCTCGGTCTCCTCGCGGTGCGAGGACTCCTCGGCGACGAGGCGGTCGAAGGCCAGCACGCCGCGGCTCGACGGCTCGATGTCGGTGGCGCCCGGGCAGTCACCCCGCAGGAGGAGGTCCTTGCCGGGCAGGCCGAGCAGGCCGAGGACCGTGACGAGGAGGTCGATGGGCGTGCCGTGGCCCGAGCGCAGCACCTCGGCGAGCGCCTCCTCCCGGACCCGGCCGGCCGCTCCGGCCGCGGAGAGCAGCACGGGCAGGCGCAGCCGGGGCAGGTCGGGCGTCTCGACGACGCCGCGCCGGGGCTCCCACACGACCCACTGGTGCTCGCTGCGCAGCCCGCGCGGGTGCACGGTGATGGCGGCCCGGCCGTGGATGTCGAAGAGCCCGATCGAGGGACGCGCCCGGCCCGGTGTCGGGCGCGCGGCGAGCACCTCGAGCCCGACGTCGTAGGGCGCGGCGCTGTGGGCGCGGTCGTCGGCCAGGGTGATCCCGGTCCACGGCCCGAGGGGCGCGACGGTGACCGACACGAGGCCGCGGCGCAGCCACCGCGCCACCGGGGTCGGCGACCGGCGCACGAGCACGAGCCCGTGCCCGACACCCGTCAGCGGGTCGGCAGCCACGGGCTAGAGCGCGCCCTTCGCGCTCGGCACGCCCTCGACCCGGGGGTCGCGGGCCACGGCGGCGCGCAGGGCCCGCGCGAGCGCCTTGAACTGGGCCTCGACGACGTGGTGCGGGTCGCGGCCGCCGAGCACTCGCACGTGGAGCGCGATCTGCGCGTGGAACGCGAACGACTCGAGGACGTGGCGGGTCAGCGAGCCGATGTAGTGCCCGCCGATGACGACGTGCTCCTGCCCGGCCGGCTCGCCCTCGTGGACGCAGTACGGCCGGCCCGCGACGTCGACGACGGCGAGGACGAGGGCCTCGTCGAGCGGCACGGTGGCGTCACCGAAGCGCGCGATGCCGGTCTTGTCGCCGAGGGCCTCGCGCACGGCCTGGCCGAGGACGATCGCGACGTCCTCGACGGTGTGGTGCGCGTCGACCTCGGTGTCGCCGGTGGCGCGCACGGTGAGGTCGAGGAGGGAGTGCTTCGCCAGCGAGAGCAGCATGTGGTCGTAGAAGGGGACCCCGGTGCTGACGTCGCCGCGGCCGGTGCCGTCGAGGTCGACCGTCACCTCGACGGTGCTCTCGGACGTGCCGCGGCGCACCGTGGCGGTGCGGTGGGCGTCGGTGCTCACGGAGCGGCTCCTGTTCGGGTCGGGACGAGGTCGGCGACGGCCTCGAGGAACGCGGTGGTCTGCTCGGGCGTGCCGGCCGTGACACGAAGATAGTGGGGAATGCCGACGTCCCGGATGAGGACGCCCCGGTCGAGGAGTCCCTGCCACGTCTCGTGGGCGTCCGGGAGGTGCCCGAAGAGGACGAAGTTCGCGTCGCTCGGCACCGGCTCGAGCCCGAGGGTGCGGAGCCCGGAGACCAGCCGGTCACGCTGCTCCTTGATCGCGTCGACGGTCTCGAGCATGAGGTCGGCGTGGGCCAGGGCCGCGAGCGCGACCGCCTGGGTCTGGGTCGAGAGGTGGTAGGGCATCCGGACCAGGCGCAGGGCGTCGGTGACCGCGGGGTCGGCCGCGAGGTAGCCCAGCCGTCCCCCGGCGAGGGCGAAGGCCTTGGACATCGTGCGGGTCACGACGACCCGCGGCCGCCCCTCGAGGAGGGTGAGCGCGCTCGGGGTGCCGGGTCGCGCGAACTCCGCGTACGCCTCGTCGACGACGACGAGGGCCTCGGGCGCGGCCTCCTGGACGGCGTCGACGACGTCGAGGCCGAGGGCGGTCCCCGTGGGGTTGTTCGGTGAGCAGAGGAAGACGACGTCGGGCTGGTGGACGACGACCTGACCGACGGCCGAGGAGACGTCGAGGTCGAAGGCGCCCGCACCCTCCACACCCCGCATCCCGTCGATCCACGTCGTGCCCGTCGTCGTCGTGATGATCGGGTGCATCGAGTACGCCGGGGTGAAGCCGAGGGCGCGGCGGCCGGGACCGCCGAACGCCTGGAGGAGGTGGAGGAGGACCTCGTTCGAGCCGTTCCCGGCCCAGACCTGGTCGGCCGACACGGCGGTGCCGGACCGCGAGAGGTACCCGGCGAGGGCGACGCGCAGGGCGGTGAACTCGCGGTCGGGGTACCGGTTGAGGCCGGCCGCCGCCTCGCCGACGGCCGCGGTGATCGCCTCGACGACGACGGCCGGCACCGGGTAGGAGTTCTCGTTGGTGTTGAGCGCGACGGCGACGTCGAGCTGCGGGGCGCCGTAGGCCGTCCGACCGCGCAGGTCGGGGCGCAGCATCGCCTCGACGGTCGCGCGGGGGTCCATGCCCCGAGTCTATTCAGCGGGTGCAGGGCGCCGACGGGCCGGTCACGGGGGGAGACGCCCCCATGACCGGCCCCCGTCGGCACCGGGGCACGTCGGCTCAGAAGTCGTCGTCGAAGGTCACCGCGCCGGTGACCCCCACCTGGTAGGCCGACACCCGTCGCTCGAAGAAGTTCGAGAGCTCCTGGACGTCCTGCAGCTCCATGAACGCCAGCGGGTTGCGCGACCCGTAGACGGCCGGGAACCCCAGCCGCTCGAGCCGCCGGTCGGCGACGTGCTCGAGGTAGGAGCGCATGTCGGCGCTCGAGAGCCCCGCCACTCCCCCGCCGAGCAGGTCCTGGGCGAACTGCGCCTCGGCGTCGACGGCCTGGACCATCATCTGCCGCACCGTGTCCGCGAACTCGTCGTCGACGAGGTCGGGCTCCTCCTCGCGGGCGGTGTCGATGACGTCGAACGCGAACGCCATGTGCATCGACTCGTCACGGAAGACCCAGTTCGTCCCCGAGGCGAGCCCGTTGAGCAGCCCTCGCGAGCGCAGGAAGTACACGTAGGCGAAGGCGCCGTAGAAGAACAGGCCCTCGATGCACGCGGCGAAGCAGACGAGGTTGAGCAGGAAGGCCCTGCGGTCGGCCGCGGTCTGCAGGCTGCGGACCTCGGTCAGCGAGTCGATCCACCGGAAGCAGAAGTCCGCCTTGGCCTTGATCGACGGGATGTTCTCCACGGCCGCGAAGGCCTCGTGCCGCTCCGCCTCGTCGGGCACGTACGTGTCGAGCAGGGTCAGGTAGAACTGCACGTGCACGGCCTCCTCGAACAGCTGGCGCGAGAGGTACAGCCGCGCCTCGGGGGCGTTGACGTGGGTGTAGAGGTTGAGCACGAGGTTGTTCGCCACGATCGTGTCGCCCGTCGCGAAGAAGGCCACGAGCCGGCCGACGAGGTGCCGCTCGGCCGCGCTCAGCCTCCTCAGGTCCGCCAGGTCGCTGTGCAGGTCGACCTCCTCGACCGTCCACGTGTTCTTGATGGCGTCGCGGTACCGGTCGTAGAAGTGCGGGTAGCGCATCGGCCGCAGCGTCAGGCTCAGGCCCGGGTCGAGGAGCAGGGCCTCGGTGGTGGTCGTGGTGCTCACTGGCAGGCCTCGCAGCTCTCGGGGTTCTCGAGGGAGCACGCGAGCGCCTCCGCAGCGGGGACCGGGGTGGTGGTGGGGGTGGGTGACGGGGTGGTCGCGGCGACCTGGGTGACGGTCGCCTGCTGGATCCGCGTCGCGGGACGCGACCGGAGGTAGTACGTCGTCTTCAGGCCCGACTTCCACGCGTGGAGGTACATCGAGGACAGCTTCCCGATCGTCGGGCTGGCCATGAACAGGTTGAGCGACTGGCTCTGGTCGACGTACGGCTGGCGGGCGGCCGCCATCGCGATGAGGGCGCGCTGCGGCAGCTCCCACGCCGTGCGGAACAGGTGCCGGACGTCATCGGGCAGGGCCGTGACACCGGCGACCGACCCCTCGGCGCGCTTGACGGCGTCGCGCGTCTCGGGCGTCCACAGGCCTCGGGCCTTCAGCTCGCGCACGAGGTGGCCGTTGACCTGGAGGAACTCCCCCGACAGCGTCTCGCGCTTGAACAGGTTCGACACCTGCGGCTCGATGCACTCACCACAGCCGGCGATCGACGCGATCGTCGCCGTCGGCGCGATGGCGACGAGCAGCGAGTTGCGCAGCCCGGTGCGGGCGACCCTCTCGCGCAGCGCCGCCCACCGTTCCGGCTGGGTCGGCGAGGTCTCGAAGTGGTCGAGGTGGAGGACGCCGCGCGCGGCCCGGGTCTGCCCGAACGCCGGGTGCGCCCCGACCTCCTCGGCGAGCTCGGCCGAGCGCTCGAGGGCCGAGAGCTGGATCTCCTCGGCGACGCGGGTCGACAGCTCGAGCGCCTCCGGCGAGTCGAACGGCAGGCGCAGGGCGAACAGCACGTCCTGCAGCCCCATGGAGCCCAGCCCCACCGGGCGCCAGCGCGGGTTGGACCGCGCGGCCTCCTCGCTCGGGTAGTAGTTGATGTCGATGACCCGGTCGAGGTAGGTCACGGCGGTGCGCACCGTGGCCCGCAGCCGCTCCCAGTCGACCTCGGTGCCGTCGGCGGTCAGGTGCCGGAAGAGGTTGACCGAGCCGAGGTTGCACACGGCGGTCTCGTCGTCGCTGCTCACCTCGACGATCTCGGTGCACAGGTTCGACAGGTGGACGACGTTGCCGGGTTCGGCGGTCTGGTTGCAGGCACGGTTCGCGGCGTCCTTGAACGTCATCCAGCCGTTGCCGGTCTGCGCGAGGGTGCGCATCATCCGGCCCCAGAGGTCGCGGGCCCGGACCTCGCGGACGACCCGTCCCTCGCGCTCGGCGGCCCGGTAGGCGGCGTCGAACTCCTCGCCCCAGAGGTCGGGGAGCTCGGGCACCTCGCTCGGGTCGATGAGGCTCCACACCTCGTCGGCCTCGACCCGGCGGAGGAACTCGTCGGGCAGCCAGTTGGCGAGGTTGAGGTTGTGGGTGCGGCGGGCGTCCTCCCCGGTGTTGTCGCGCAGCTCGAGGAACTCCTCGATGTCGGGGTGCCACGGCTCGAGGTAGACGCATGCCGCTCCCTTGCGCCGGCCCCCCTGGTTGACGGCCGCGACGGAGGAGTCGAGGGTGCGCAGCCACGGCACGATCCCGTTGCTCGTGCCGTTCGTCCCGCGGATGAGGGCGCCACGGCCGCGCACGCGCGAGAAGGCGATGCCGATGCCACCGGCGAACTTCGACAGCCGGGCCACCTGCTGGTAGCGCTCGTAGATCGAGTCGAGCTCGTCGCGAGGGCTGTCGACGAGGTAGCAGGAGGACATCTGGGTGTGGCGGGTGCCCGAGTTGAACAGGGTGGGGCTGCTCGGGAGGTAGGCCAGGCTCGCCATCAGGCGGTAGAGGTCGATGGCCTCGCGCGGCGTGTGCGCCAGGCCGCAGGCCACCCGCAGGAGGAAGTACTGCGGTGTCTCGACGACGTGCCGGGTGGTCGGGTGGCGCAGGAGGTAGCGGTCGACGACGGTGCGCAGCCCGAAGTACTCGAAGCGCCGGTCGTTCGTGGCGTCCACGGCGACGTCGAGCTTGCGGGCGTTGGCGGCGACGAACGCCGCCGTGGTGTCGCCGATGAGCCCCTCGGCGTGGCCGAGCGCGACCGACTGGGAGAACGAGGCGACGCCGTTGCCGCGGACCTCCTTGTCGACGTAGGCCGACAGGAGACGGGCCGCGAGCCGCGAGTACTCCGGCTCCTCGCCGATGAGCTCGGCGGCGGTCTGGATCGAGAGCCGGTCGAGCTCGGCGGTCGTCGCGCCGTCGTAGAGGCCGCTGATGGTGCGGGTGGCGACCCGCAGCGGGTCGACCTCGGCCAGACCGTCGCTGACCCGGTCGACGGCCCGGACGATCTTGTTGACGTCGACGGGCTCGGCGTCGCCGTTGCGCTTGCGGACCTGCATCGTGCGGGTGGGGGCCGGGGCCTGCGTGATGGTCGTCATGCTCTCTCCTCGCGAGCTGGAACTGCTCCGCGGGCGCACGAGGGGTGACGAGGACGGCAGGAGGGCGGCGGAGACCGCCACCCGAGGACCCACCAGCTCCCGTCGGCCGTCCCGCGCGACCGTGGAGATGCCGCACCCGGGCGGGCGCGGCGCGACTGGCAGGTCTTCGGACTCGTGGGCGTGGCTCGCGCCTCCTACTGCCCGTCGCTTCCCAGGCCCGAAGGCCCAGTGCTCTCGTGACGGGGGTCGTTCCCACTCACCGCTGCGGGGCAGTCCCGGACTCTCACCGGGTTCCCTCTTGCCCCACCACCCGCCCTGACGGCCGGGAGGTGGACCAGCTGCGTGACCCACCATATGTGGGGGTCAGGACCCGGCGCGGGACCCACATGGTGTGGCGTGTCGGCGCGGTCAGGCGCTCGGCTCGACCTCGGGGTGGCGGGCGAGGACGGCCTCGCCGTGCGCGGGGAGGTCCTCGGCCCGCGCGAGGGTGACGACGTGAGCCCCCACGTCGCGCAGCGCCTCCGACGAGTAGGTGACGACGTGGATCCCGCGCAGGAACGACTGCACCGACAGGCCGCTGCTGTGGCAGGCGCACCCTCCGGTGGGCAGGACGTGGTTGGAGCCGGCGCAGTAGTCGCCGAGGCTCACGGGCGACCACGGCCCGACGAACACGGCGCCGGCGTTGCGCACCCGCGCGGCGACCGCCTCGGCGTCGCGCGTCTGGATCTCGAGGTGCTCGGCGGCGTAGGCGTTGACGAGCGCGAGGCCGGCCTCGAGGTCGTCGACGAGGACGACGGCGGACTGCCGTCCCGCGAGGGCGGTCGCCACCCGCTGCGTGTGCTTGGTGGCGGCGACGCGTCGCACGAGCGCCTCCTCGACGGCCTCGGCCAGCGCGGGGCTGTCGGTGACGAGGACCGCGGCGGCGAGGGGGTCGTGCTCGGCCTGCGAGACGAGGTCGGAGGCGACGTGCTCGGCATCGGCGGAGTCGTCGGCGAGGACGGCGATCTCGGTGGGACCGGCCTCGGCGTCGATGCCGATGACGCCCTTGAGCATCCGCTTGGCCGCCGCGACGTAGATGTTGCCGGGGCCGGTGACGAGGCTGACGGGGTCGCAGGCGTCGTCGCCGTCGTCGACGCCGAGGGCGAAGGCGGCGACCGCCTGGGCACCACCCATCGCCCACACCTCGTCGACCCCGAGGAGGGCGCACGCGGCGAGGATCGTCGGGTGCGGCCAGCCACCGTGGTCGCGCTGGGGCGGGCTCGCGACGGCGAGGCTCGGGACCCCGGCGAGCTGGGCCGGGACGACGTTCATGACGACGCTGCTCGGGTACACCGCCAGGCCACCGGGCACGTAGAGGCCGACCCGGTCGACGGGCACCCAGCGCTCGGTGACGGTCCCGCCGTCGACGACGCGGGTCGTGGCGTCGGTGCGGCGCTGGTCGGCGTGGACGATCCGGGCCCGCCGGATCGACTCCTCGAGGGCGGCGCGCACGGCGGGGTCGAGGGCCGTGAGGGCGTCCTCGATGACCTCGGCCGGCACCCGCAGCCGCGGGGGGCGGATGCCGTCGAAGCGCTCGGCCGCGTCGTAGAGCGCCGCGGCCCCGCGGTCGCGGACGTCCTCGACGATGGGGCGCACGGTGCCGAGCGCCGCCTCGACGTCGAACTCGGCCCGCGGGAGGACAGCCCGCAGCTCGCGCAGCCCGAGGGTGCGCCCGCGCAGGTCGAGCCGCGGGATGACGCCGGTCGTCGTGTCGGACATGGCGACCAGTCTAGGGAGGGCTCAGGTGCCGTAGAACGCGGCCTCGTGTGCCGCCCGGGAGTGGCGCGCCACCCGTCGGTACCGCTCCCCCAGCTCGTGGCCCGATCCTCCGGGCAGGCCGAGGATGCGGGCGATGCCGTCGGCGTCGCGCGGGTCGCTCGGCACGGCCTCGAGCGACTTGGCGCGAAAGAGCACCCCGGCGTTGCGCATCGACGACGCGAGCCGCCACGCCGCCGACAGGTCGACGGCGACCTGGGGGTCGACGAGGCCGAGGTGCTCGGCGGCCCGCAGCGCCCCCATCGTCGAGGTGGTCCGCAGCTCGGGGTGCTCGTGGGCGTGGCGCAGCTGGACGAGCTGGACGACCCACTCGACATCGGACAGGCCGCCGTGGCCGAGCTTGAAGTGCGTCTTGCGGTCGGCGCCGCGCGGGAGGCGCTCGGCCTCCATCCGGGCCTTGAGGGTGCGGATCTCGCGGACCTGGTCGGCGGTCAGGCCTCCCTCGGGCCAGCGGAGCGGGGCGATGAGCCCGAGGAAGCGCCGGCCCAGCTCCTCGTCGCCGGCGACCGGGGTGGCGCGCAGCAGGGCCTGCGCCTCCCACACGAGCGACCAGCGCCCGTAGTACTCGCGGTACGAGGCGAGGGACCGGACGAGCGGGCCGCTCTTGCCCTCGGGGCGCAGGGACGCGTCGACGTCGAGGTTGGGGTCGGGACCGCGCAGCCCGAGCAGCCGGATCAGCTCCCTGACGACCTCCATCGCCTGGGCCTGCGCCTCGTTCTCGTCGGCGCCGGGGACGGGGTCGTGGACGAGGATGACGTCGGCATCGGACCCGTACCCCTGTTCGGCTCCACCGAGGCGCCCCATCCCCACGATGAGCAGGCGCGTGAGCGCCGGTGCGCCGGAACGTTGTTCGGCGTCGTGCAGGCACACCTCGAGGGTCACCTCGAGCAGGGCGGACGTGAGGTCGGTCATGGCCGCGCCCAGGGCGTCGAGGGTCAGCGCCCCCGAGAGGTCGGCCACCGCGATCCGGAACAGCTCGGACCGGCGCACCGTCCGGGCGGCCAGCACGGCTGCCTCACGGTCGTCCTTGCGTCCGGCCGCCGAGCGCATCCGGCGCAGCACGTCGTCCCGCGAACGCGGCGTGAGGCCGGCCGAGTCGCCGAGGAACTGGACGCACTCCGGGGCCTGCTCGAGGAGGTCGGCGGCGAACCGGCTGCGAGCCAGGGTGTGCGCGAGCCGCTCGGCGGCCGAGCCCTCGTCGCGCAGCAGACGCAGGTACCAGTGGGTGGAGCCGAGCTCGTCACTGATCCGTCGGAACGCGAGCAGCCCCGCATCGGGGTCGGCCTCGTCGGCGAACCAGCCGAGCATGACGGGCAGGAGCTGGCGCTGGATGGCGGCGCGGCGGCTCAGGCCGTCGGTGAGCGCCTCGAGGTGCTTGAGGGCCCCGCGCGGGTCGCGGAAGCCGAGGGCCGACAACCGTTCGCGCGCGGCCTCGGGGGTCAGCCGGACCTCGGAGTCCGACAGCCGCGCGACGGCGGCGAGGAGGGGCCGGTAGAAGATGCGCTCGTGGAGCCGGCGCACCTCGCGCTTCTGGGTGCGCCACTGGGCGAGCACCGCCTCCCCCGGGGACGAGCGGTGGCCGAGGGCGCGGCCGAGGCGCCGCAGGTCGGACTCCGCGGTGGGCATCAGGTGGGTCCGGCGAAGCCGGAACAGCTGGATGCGGTGCTCGAGGGTGCGCAGCAGCCGGTAGGCCGACCCGAGGGTGGCGGCGTCCTCCCGGCCGACGTAGCCGCCCGCCGAGAGCGCCGCGAGGCCGTCGAGGGTGGTCCCCGTGCGCAGCGACTCGTCGGCGCGGCCGTGGACGAGCTGGAGCAGCTGGACCGAGAACTCGACGTCGCGCAGCCCACCGGCCCCCAGCTTGATCTGGCGCTCGGCCTCGGCGGCGGGGATGTGCTGCTCGACGCGTCGGCGCATCGCCTGGACGTCGTCGACGAAGTTGTCCCGCGTGGAGGCCTGCCACACCATCGGCTGGACGGCGTCGAGGTAGGCGCGTCCCACCTCGGCGTCCCCGGCGACGGGACGCGCCTTGAGCAGCGCCTGGAACTCCCACGTCTTGGCCCAGCGCTCGTAGTAGGCACGGTGGCTGGCGACCGTGCGCACGAGCGGACCGTTCTTGCCCTCGGGGCGCAGCGCGGGGTCGACCTGCCACAGCGACCCGGTCGCCGTCGAGGCGGAGCAGATCCGCATGAGGCGGGTCGCGAGGTCGGTCGCCACCGCCGTCGAGTCCTCCTCCGCGACACCGTCGGCCGGCTCGGCGACGAAGATGACGTCGACGTCGGAGATGTAGTTGAGCTCGCAGCCCCCCGTCTTGCCCATCGCGATGACGGCCAGGCGCGTGCGCGAGGCGTCCTCCCCGACCTCGGCACGGGCGATGACGAGGGCGGCCTCCAGCGCCGCCTGGGCGAGGTCGGCCAGCGCGCCGGCGGTCTCGGGCAGCGTCTCGACCGGGTCGGGCGCCGTGAGGTCGAGCGCCGCGATCGACAGGAGCTGCTCGCGGTAGGCGGTGCGCAGCACGTCGACGGCAGGGGTCTCCCCCGGCTCGCTGACCGCGCCGACGAGGCGCTCGGCCCGCTGCTCGACGGTGAGCCGGGTCGCCTCGGTGACGGCCTGCCAGTGGTGGGGGTGCGCGCAGAGGTGGTCGCCGAGCGCCGCCGAGTTGCCGAGCACCGCGAGGAAGCGGTCACGGGCCGGGCCGGGGTCGGCGAGGGCGTCGGTGACCGGCCCCCGCAGCTCGGGACGGCGGGTCGCGACCTCCATGAATCGGACGAGCCCGAGGAGGGCGCCGTCGGGGTCGGACACCGACGCGAGGGCGGCGGCGAGCCCGTGCTCCTCGATGTGCTCGCGGGAGCGGATGAGGCCGGCCACCGCCGGGTCCTGGAGGAGGGCGTGGGCGCGCGCGGGGTCGTCGAATCCCAGCCGCGCGATGGCGACGGGGATGGAGCCGGGACCGCGGGAGCTCATGCCCGTCAGAGTCGGGGCAGGTAGCGCTCGAGCTCGAAGGCCGTCACGGTGTTGCGGTAGTCGTTCCACTCCGCCCGCTTGTTGCGCAGGAAGAAGTCGAAGGTGTGCTCCCCGAGCGTCTCGGCGACGAGCTCGCTGCTCTCCATCACCGTGATGGCCTCGCTGAGGCTGGCGGGCAGCGGCTTGATGCCCATGGCCCGGCGCTCGGCGTCGGTGAGGCTCCAGACGTCGTCCTCGGTCTCGGGCGGGAGCTCGTAGCCCTCCTCGATCCCCTTCATGCCTGCGGCGAGCAGGACGGCGAAGGAGAGGTAGGGGTTGCACGCGGGGTCGATGCTGCGGACCTCGACGCGGCTGCTGTTGCCCTTGTTCGGCTTGTACATCGGCACCCGGACCAGGGCCGACCGGTTGTTGTGGCCCCACGTGAGGTGGGCGGGGGCCTCGCCGCCGCCCCAGAGCCGCTTGTAGGAGTTGACCCACTGGTTGGTCACCGCGGTGATCTCGGCCCCGTGGTGGAGCAGGCCCGCGATGAACTGCCGGGCGACCTTGGACAGCTGGTAGGGCGACCCCGGCTCGTGGAAGGCGTTGGTGTCGCCCTCGAAGAGCGAGAGGTGGGTGTGCATCGCCGACCCGGGGTGCTCGGCGAACGGCTTGGGCATGAAGGAGGCGAAGATGCCCTGCTCGAGGGCGACCTCCTTGATGACGGCGCGGAAGGTCATGATGTTGTCGGCGGTCGACAGCGCGTCGGCGTAGCGCAGGTCGATCTCGTTCTGGCCCGGGGCGCCCTCGTGGTGGCTGAACTCGACCGAGATCCCCATCGTCTCGAGCATCGAGATCGCGGCCCGACGGAAGTCGTGGCTGTTGCCGTGCGGGACGTGGTCGAAGTAGCCGGCCTCGTCGATCGGCTCGGGTCGCTGCCCCGGGACCCAGCCCTGCTTGAGGAGGAAGAACTCGATCTCGGGGTGGGTGTAGAAGGTGAAGCCCTGGTCGGCGGCCTTGGTCAGGGCCCGCTGGAGGACGTGCCGCGGGTCGGCCATGCTCGGCGTGCCGTCGGGCATCGTGAGGTCGCAGAACATCCGGGCCGTGCCGGGGCTCTCGCCGCGCCAGGGCAGGACCTGGAAGGTGCTCGGGTCGGGCTTGGCGAGCATGTCGGCCTCGTAGACCCGCGCGAAGCCCTCGATGACCGACCCGTCGAAGCCGATGCCCTCGGCGAACGCCCCCTCGAGCTCGGCCGGCGCGATGGCCACCGACTTCAGCGTGCCGAGCACGTCGGTGAACCAGAGCCGGACGAACCGGATGTCGCGCTCTTCGATGGTGCGGAGGACGAACTCCTGCTGACGGTCCATGGTCCGATCCTGCCGCACCGGTGAGTCCTGCGGGTGACACCGACATGCTCCGGACAGGGCGAAGGGCCCCGGGCTGGTGCCCGGGGCCCTTCGTCACTGCGTGGGGTCAGCCCGTCAGGGCGTGACCGCCCGCGTGTCGATCCGGATGCGCACCGAGGTGCCGCTCTCCTTCAGGACCCGGATCTTCGTGCCGCTGCCCGCGACCGTGACGCCACCCGAGGGCTGGTCGGTCTTGAAGTAGCGGTTCGGTCTGCTGTCGTCGAACAGCGGTTGGGCGGCCTGGCCACGGATGTAGCTGGCCCTGCCGGTGAACTGGCTGTGCAGCGTGAACGAGTCGGCCTTCTGCAGACCGAACGTCGCGTCGTACATCTGGATGCGCGGCCGCCACGGGTCGCCGTCCAGCGTGTAGATCGAGCGCGGGTGTGCGTCGATCGGGAGCACGAGACCCTCACCGGGGTGCTGGCTCGTGTTGTTGTCGCCCTGGGAGGTGTCCCACAGGGAGATGAGCAGGCCGTCCTGGTACGGGAAGTGCTCCACGAAGTCCGGCTTGTTGAGGAACCCGAAGTTGTACGGGCCGCTCTTGAGGTACTTGTCGTACGAGACGTACTCGCGGTTGCTCGCGATGTAGAACCACGGGTAGTCCGTCGACGAGCTGGCCTCCACGGCCGAGAAGCCGTCGAGCGTCCACCCGTTGGAGCCGGACTCGGCGCCGTCCTCGAACAGCACCGTGGCACCGTTGGTGATCTTGAGAGCGTCGACGAAGATGCCCGACGGCGCGTCCGGGTTCTGCCCCTGGGCGGCACCGTCGGTCGCGTAGCGCACGCGCAGCCCGACCGACGTGCCGGCGTAGGCCGACAGGTCGAAGGTGGCGGGAGTCCACGCGGCCTGCTCGCCGTCGATGCCGTTGCCCTCGGCGGGGTTGGTGATCGACCCGGGCACGGCCTTGAAGCCGGTCCCGTCGTCGACCTCGACGAACGCGTAGTCACACGGGTCGGCCGCGCAGTCCTCGATGTTCCAGCGGGCCTGGAAGGACAGCGTGGAGGTACCGGCCGGCAGGGTCACCGAACGGGACATCGTCGCGTTGAGGTCGTCGCCGGCACCGGAGTACCACTGCTTGGTGCCCGCGAACGGGGCACCGAGCTCGGCGGTGACGGTCTTGTCCGGGAGGACGACCACGGCGGCCTGGGCCTTGGCGGAGTTGTACTCGTGCGGGCCGAGGTCGAGCACGCGGTTCTGGCCGGGGACGACCACCTCGTAGTCGAGCCAGCCGAGCTGGAGCTTGTCCCACGCGGACAGGTCAGCGGCCCGAGAGCCGATGGCGTTGTCACCCTTGGCCGACACGCGGCTCTGGGCCATCAGGGTCCACCAGTTGACGGGGTTCTCGTTGCGGGCCGAGGGCCCCGAGGTGTCGTAGTGGTCGGGCAGGCCGAGGTCGTGGCCGTACTCGTGCGCGACCACCGAGACGCCGCCGTTCTCGGGCTGGACGGTGTAGTCCGCCGCCCAGACCGAGCTGGTGCCGATCCGGGTTCCACCGAGGGCCGGGTACGGAGCGGCCGGGTCGGCCGCCTGGAAGGCACGCCAGCGGTGCGACCAGATGGCGTCCTCACCCTGGTACGGGTCGCCATCGGCCTGGTCGCCACCCGCGTGGACGATCTGCAGGTGGTCGATGTAGCCGTCGGCCTCGTTGAAGTTGCCGTCGGCGTCCTTGTCGTAGCGGTCCCAGATGTCGTACTGCTTGAGCGTCGCGTCGACCTGGGCGTCGGTCTTGCCGGCGGCCTTCTGCTGGGCGACCCAGGCGTTCATCCCGTCGCGCACGAGGTTCCAGGTGTTGCTGCACACGTTCGACGCGCAGGGGAAGCCGTCGCTCCGGCCGTACCTCGCCTCGTTGTACTGCACCATGACCGGCGCGGTGGCCATGCCCGCGACCGAGTAGCGGCCGGAGGACTGGCGCTCGTAGTACTGGCGCATCGACTCACGGCCCGTGACCTTGCCCGTGCCGAAGTACAGGTCCTGGTAGTAGGCCTGGTCGTAGTCGTCGTCCCAGTCGGTGCTGTTGTCCAGGGCACGGTTGGGCTCGGGGATCTCGTTGAACCGGGGACCGTCGAACCGGGTGGGGCCGGGGATGTCCGGGTCGGTGTCCTGGTCGGGGTAGCTCGGGTGCCGCTGGTTCCCGAAGTCGACGACGAGGACGAAGAGCTTGTCGGTGGCCTCGCGCGCCACCTCGACGTACTGGTCCTTCTTCTTGGCCTTGGTGGCCGCGCGCCTCGAGTTCTTGGCCTTGGCCGCGGTCTCGCTCTCGCCGACCTTGACGACGGTGCTGCCGCCGCGCCTCTCGGCCTTGGCATCCCCCTTGAGGACGGAGGCGATGGCCTGCTCCCGCAAGCGCCGAGCGCTTGTCGGCGATCGGGTCAGGGAGCGAGTCGCTCGGCGGCGCCGTTGCCGGCTCCCCCCGGCTCGGTGTCGGTGCTGGTGCGGCGACACCGGGTGCGGCGATGGCCGTCCCGAGTCCCGAGGCGAGGGCTACTGCGAGTAGCCCCACGGTTGTTCTGCGCACGTGGTCCTCCTGCGGTGTGGTGGTGGGACCGTGCCGCACACGAGGTAGACGCGGCGACACTGCCATCCGGGACGTTAGACCTCATCGGCCCGGTTCGCGCGGCGAGGAGCAGGTTGATTTCCGGTGTCGGCCCGTGCCCGCCGGACATCTGGCGGTGTGCGTGCCCTCTGGCCGCTCCCGCCCGCAGCCGCGCCTCCTAGGCTGTCCCCATGAGCGAGCCGACGCCGTCGTCCACCACGCCCGCGCCCGAGACCACGGCGCCGTACGGCACCGGGGCGCAGGCCGCGCCGCAGCGCCGGGTCCGGATCCCGCACCTGCTGCAGATGAAGGAGCGCGGCGAGCGGTGGGCGATGCTCACGGCCTACGACATGTACACGGCCGAGATCTTCGACGGGGCAGGCATCCCCGTCCTCCTCGTCGGCGACAGCGCCGGCAACAACGTCTACGGCTTCGAGACCACGGTCCCGGTCACGGTCGACCACCTCGTCCCCCTCGTCAAGGCCGTCACGAGCGCGGCCCGCCACGCGATGGTCGTCGCCGACCTGCCGTTCGGCTCCTACCAGGCCAGCCCGCAGCAGGCGCTCGCCACCGCGACCCGGTTCATGAAGGAGGGGCTGGCCCACGCGGTCAAGCTCGAGGGGGGCAAGCCGATGGTCCCGGAGGTCGAGCTCCTCGTGCGGGCGGGCATCCCCGTCATGGGCCACATCGGGTTCACGCCGCAGAGCGAGCACGTCCTCGGTGGGTACAAGGTGCAGGGGCGCGGGTCGGGCGCCGACCGGCTGCTCGAGGACGCCCTCGCCCTCGAGGAGGCCGGCTGCTTCGCGGTCGTCATGGAGATGGTCCCCGCTCCCGCAGCCGCCCGGGTCACCGAGGCGCTGCGGATCCCGACGATCGGCATCGGGGCGGGCCCCCACTGCGACGCCCAGGTCCTCGTGTGGCAGGACATGGCCGGGCTCCGTGGTGGCCGGGCCCCCCGGTTCGTCAAGAAGTACGCCGACCTGCGGGGCTCGCTCCACGACGCGGCGGCGGCCTACGCCGCCGACGTCGCCGGCGGGACGTTCCCCGCGGCCGAGCACTCCTTCGACGCCTGAAACCACGAGCACCGAGAGGACGTCGAACCGGCATGTGGCCCATGGACACCCCCAACGCCCCGTCGCCCACGCGCTGGTCTGCGCTCCAGAGCGGACCCGAGGCGGCCGCCGCCTACCGGCGCCGCTTCCTCGACCTCGAACGCGCCGGTGAGGACCTCCACGGCGAGGCCCGTTTCGTCACCGAGCTCGCCCCGCCCCCCTCGCGCGTCCTCGACGCCGGGTGCGGCTTCGGCCGCGTCGCCTCTGAGCTGACCCGGCTGGGGCACACCGCGATCGGCGTCGACGCCGACGCCGACCTCGTGGCCATCGCGCGCTCCGAGGACGTCGACACCCGCTTCGTCGTCGCCGACCTGTCGCGGATGGACCTGCGGACCGAGCAGGAGTTCCACTGTGTCGTCATGGCCGGCAACGTCGTGCCCTACCTCGCCGACGGGACCCTGGGCGCGACCCTGGAGCGGCTCGCCGCCCACCTCGCGCCGCACGGCCACCTCGTCTCGGGGTTCGCCCTCGGCGGGTCGCTCCCCCGGGCCGCGGCCGCGGTCGACCTGCGGTCCTACGACCGGCTCGCCGACGCGGCCGGGCTGTCCTTCATCGGGCGCTGGTCGACGTGGGACAAGCAGCCGTTCGCCGAGGGCGGCGACTACGCCGTCTCGGTGCACCGGCGCCGCGCCGGCTGACCCTCGCCCCGGGCACGTTTCCCGCCGGATCCCGGAAGTGGGAGGTTCGCCCCACAAAGGAAGCCCTGTGAACCTGGGGCTTCCGGGATGCGGCGGGAAAGGTGCGCATGGTGCGGGGTGGGAGTCAGTCTTCCTGCGACTCGGGGTCCCAGCTGCTGCCGGAGGCCCACTCCTTGTCCTCGCGGTCCCACTTCTCGGTGTTCTCGCGGGCCGAATGGAGCGCGTTCGCCGCGGCCTCCTCGCTGTCGTACGGACCCATGACGTTGGCGTCCTGGCTGCGGTCGTCGTCGGTCTCGACCTGGCCGGAGTCGACGTTGTACCAGTAGGGCATCGGTTCCTCCTCGAATCGGGTGCTGCGGTCGTGCCTAGACTCACCGTATGCCGTTGACGTACGCCTCCGTCGCCCCAGGGACGGTCTCTCCGCGCAGACCCGTCCCACCGAGCATCGAGCGACCCGAGTACGTCGACCGGCCGAGCCCTGCCCGCTACACCGGCCCCGAGGTCAAGGACGCCGAGACGATCGAGCGGATGCGCGTCGCCGGCCGGATCGCGGCCAACGCGATGGCCGCGGCGGCCGCCGTCATCGAGCCGGGCGTCACGACCGACGAGATCGACCGGGTCGGCCACGAGTACCTGCTCGACCACGGCGCCTACCCCTCGACGCTGGGCTACAAGGCGTTCCCGAAGTCGCTGTGCACCTCGGTCAACGAGGTCGTGTGCCACGGCATCCCCGACGACCGGCGCCTCGAGGACGGCGACATCGTCAACATCGACATCACCGCGTTCATCGGGGGCGTCCACGGCGACACCGACGCCACCTACCTCGTCGGCGAGGTCGACGAGGAGTCGCGCCTGCTGGTCGAGCGGACCGAGGAGGCGATGATGCGCGGCATCCGCGCCGCGCGCCCGGGCCGCGAGATCAACGTCGTCGGCCGGGTCATCGAGAGCTACGCCAAGCGGTTCGGCTACGGCGTCGTGCGCGACTTCACCGGGCACGGGATCGGCACGGCGTTCCACAGCGGCCTCATCGTCCCGCACTACGACGCGGCGCCGCGGTACGACACCATCATCGAGGCGGGCATGACCTTCACGGTCGAGCCGATGCTCAACCTCGGCACGCACGAGTGGGACATGTGGGACGACCGGTGGACGGTCGTCACGAAGGACCGGCGCCGGTCGGCACAGTTCGAGCACACCATCCTGGTCACCGACCACGGACCCGAGATCCTCACCCAGGGAGACGCAGCATGAGCACCGGACACCCCCTCGGCATCGACGTCGGCGGCAGTGGCATCAAGGGCGCACCCGTCGACCTCGACAAGGGCGAGTTCGCCCGGAAGCGGCTGCGCATCGACACCCCTGACGTCTCGACCCCCGAGGCCGTCTGCGACGTCATCGCGCAGGTCGTCGACCACTTCGACGAGGTCCGCAGCGACTCCCCCATCGGGGTGACGATCCCCGGCGTCGTCCAGCACGGTGTCGTCAAGACCGCGGCGAACATCGACAAGTCCTGGGTCGGCTGCGAGATCGAGAAGCTCCTCGAGGACCGCCTCCAGCACGACGTCGTCGTCGTCAACGACGCCGATGCCGCGGGGGTCGGCGAGCTGCACTTCGGTGCGGCGAAGGGCCACGAGGGCCTGGTCATCCTCACGACCCTCGGCACCGGTATCGGCACGGCCATCTTCAACCGCGGTGTGCTCGTGCCGAACTCGGAGCTCGGGCACCTCGAGATCGACGGCGTCGACGCCGAGACCATCGCCGCGTCGTCGGCGAAGACCCGTGAGGAGCTCACCTACCCGCAGTGGGCCGAGCGGCTCCAGCAGTACTACCGGCGCCTCGAGGACCTCCTGTGGCCCGACCTCATCGTCGTCGGCGGCGGGGTGTCCAAGGACGCCGACCAGTTCCTGCCGCTCCTCGACCTCCGCACGAAGATCATCCCGGCGACGCTGAAGAACAAGGCGGGCATCATCGGCGCCGCCGTCCTCGCGACCGGCGTGCAGAACGAGCGCGGGCGCCACACCACCTGACCGGCGGCCGCCCGCCCGACGCGCTACTCCCCTGCGCGGAACTCGGTCGCGCCCTGCCCAGCCAGGTCGTGCACCCGCGTGTCGGGCGACCCGAGCTGCCCCGCCTGGCCGAGGTAGAGCCCTCGACCGCGCGCCTGGAGCAGCCCGTCGTGCACCGGCACCGCGTGCGGTGAACCGAACCGGCGCAGGAACGCCGTCATGTCGCGGCTGCGCTGCCACGGAGCCTGGAGCGGGAACGCGAGCACGTCGATGTCACCCGGCTCGGCGTCGAGGGCGTCGCCCGGGTGGAAGAACGACGGCTCGCCGTCGGCGTCGAGGCGCACCCCGACGTTGCTGATCCGCGGGATGTCGTCGTGGATGAGGGCGTGCTGCTCGCCGAAGGGCGTCACGGTGACGCCCCCCACCGTGCTCGCACCCCCGGCGTGCTCGCGCGCCTCGATGCCGAGCTTCGCCAGCACCTCGACGCTCTGCGGGTCGCAGAGGACGACGGCGCCCGGGTTGGCCGCGACGACCGACGGGAACCGGTCGGGGTCGAGGTGGTCGGGGTGCTGGTGGGTGACGAGGACGGCGTCGAGGTCGGTGACCCCGGAGAGGTCGTCGGAGAAGGCGCCCGGGTCGATGAGGATGCGGGTGTCGGCCATCTCCACGAGGAGGCAGGCGTGACCGAGGTGGGTGAGCAGCATGTCCCCACCGTAGGCCGCCGAGCACGGCCGCAGCGGCCGAGGGTCCCGCCGAGGGCGAGCCGAGGTCAGGCGGCGCCGGAAGGCGTCAGCCGACGACCGGCTCGGCGCCGTTGCCCGAGCGGTCCCGTGCGGCGCCGGGAGGAGTCGCGCTCCTGACGGCGTCGACGGTGACCGCGGCCAGCCGCAGGTCGCGGGGCAGCACGGTCGTCGAGGGAGGGGGGGTCGGCAGTGCGTGGGCGCCCTCACCGGCGAGGAACAGCGGGACGCGCGCGCCGAGCCGCGACAGCGACGGCACCCGCGACTCGAAGGCCGAGCGCCGCACCCCCGCGAGGACGACGGCGTCGGCGCCGAGGAAGCGCACGGCATCGGCGACCGCCGTCATCGGGGTGTTGGCGCCGAGGCTGACGACGCGCCACCACCGGGCGTGGAGCATCGCGCCGAAGAGCTCGAGCGGCAGGTCGTGCAGCTCGCGCGGAGGGCAGGCGAGGACGACGGTGCGCACCTGGCCGCCCTGGACGGGCATTCGCAGCTCGCCGAGGACGCCACGGAAGGCGCTGGAGACGAAGTGCTCGTGGAGCACCCCCAGCTCGCCGCTCTCCCAGCCGTCCCCGACCTCCTTGAGCACCGGCATGATGACGCGGGTCACGGTGTCGTCGACACCGGAGACGAGGAGGGACTGGAGCAGGGCGTCGCGCACCGTCCCGCCGTCGAGGTCGCGGACCGCGGCCATGACCGTCGCGCGCGCGTCGGCGGGGCCGAAGTGCGGCGACTCGCTCATCGGCGTCCCGCGATCTGGCTGGGTTCCACGCCTGAACGGTACGGCACGAACACCCCCCTGAACGCTTGTCGCCGTCCGGGTCATCGCAGGTCAGGGCCCCCGACAGCGCCTCGACACGGGGGTCCGGGCTCGTCCACTCGGCCGAAGGGGGCCGCCGTTCGGACGATCTGCGGGGAAAAAGTCGCCGTTCTCGCCCGCCGAGGTGGAACAGTCCTCCTCAGGTCGACCGACGGACCCCCTGCACCGGACGTCGACCACCGACCGGCACCAGTCCGGTCAAGGACCCCGGTGCGCCGGAGTCGCCGCGTTCCCCCTGCCCGCGGCGACACCAAACCGACGCACCGGGGTCGACCGCTGTCCGGGCCCGGGGCGAGGACCAGCGAGCGGCCGCTGCATCACCATCACGCTCGACAGGTGAGCGCCCAGACTTCCCCCTGGCGCGGGCGGTCGGCGGGTCGCCCATACTGACCGGATGACGAGCAACGAGCATCCCCTCCGCACGTCGCTGGACGCCGCTTCGGGGGTCGACGAGGCCCGGCTGGTCGACGTCAGGCGGTGGAACCTGGGTCTGACGGTGCTCCACGCCGTTCAGGCGCTCGCCGTGCTGGTCCTCGCCTCGGACTTCGCCATCGACGTGTCCACGGCCTTCCCCGAGGGCCCGCCCGGCAGCCGTGTCCCACAACCCTCGGTTGCCTTCAGCGTGCCCATCGGCGTGGCCGTCGCCGCCTTCCTGGCGCTGGCTGCCCTCGACCACGGCGTGACGGCCACGGTGCTCCGCTCCCGTTACGAGGGCGACCTGACGGCCGGGATCAACCGGTTCCGCTGGGTCGAGTACTCGTTCAGCGCCACGATCATGATCCTGCTCATCGCCTTCTACGCCGGGATCACCCAGGTTGCCGCTGCGATCACGATCATCGGGAGCAACGTGGCGATGATCCTCTTCGGGTGGCTCCAGGAGCGCATGAACCCGCCCGGCCGCGCGTCGACCACGATGCTGCCGTTCTGGTTCGGTTGCATCGCCGGTGCCGCCCCGTGGGTCGCGATCACCCTCAACATCGTCGGGTCCGAGACGGTCCCCGGCTTCGTCTACGGCATCTTCATCTCGCTGTTCGTGTTCTTCATGTCCTTCGCCCTCAACCAGTACCTGCAGTACCGCCAAGTCGGTCCATGGCGCTCCTACGCCTTCGGGGAGAAGGTGTACCTGGTGCTGAGCCTGGGCGCGAAGTCCGCGCTCGCCTGGCAGATCTTCGCTGGATCCCTGGCTGGGTGAGGCAGGCCGACCACGAACGGGTGAGAGGTGCGGCGCCTCCGGACGGTGGCACCGGGCCCGGAACCACCACCCGACCCGAGGCGAGGCGAGGACGCCCTGCGCTCGTGGTCCGGTACGGCGCCCTGGTGGACGAGTCGGGCTGTAGGCCGGGTTTGGCTCAACACGGTTGGTATTGATGCCGTCCAGGACGCGCCACACGGCCGGCGGGCGAAACCGGGCCCGTGCGTGTGCCGCGAGGCCGGTGGCCGAGGGCCATAGGAGTGCGGCGCCAGTTCCCGCCGCGATCGCCCATCGGGCCGAGGTGTTGGCGCAGACGTCGGTATGGCTGTACCTCGTGTCGTGGCTGACATTCGGCCTCCTGCGCCCACGGGCCGGGTCCCCACACTCGTCGCCGGCGCTTCCTGACGGCGGCGCGAATAAGGCAAGCCAGGTCGTCCCTAGCGCCCCACGGGCGTCAGAACCCTGACCCGGCCAGGTCAGGGAGGCGGCTCGAGGAGGTCGCCTGCCCGGGACAAGGTCTCGCGGGCCTGGCGGACCGTCGCCGGTCGAGCATCGCCCCATCCGCACCCCGGACGGCACCGTCGCCACTCGCGAGCCCCGCCTGGTAGGAGGCGACGACCTGTCGGGCTGCCCACAACTCGGCGCGCGTGACGTCACGGCGCTGCGCCACGAGAGCACCAGGCCCGACCCGACGACGATGCCGACGAGCGCGGTCCGCGAGGGGCGCGAGCCGAGGGCAAGCCCGATCGCGAGCGCCCACAACGGCATGCTGGCAATGAGGAGGGAGGCGAGCCCGCTGTCGACGTGCTGCTGTCCCAAGGTGAGCAGGGTGCTGCCGCCCCCCACGAGGAGGAGCCCCACGAGCGCGGCCGACCGCACCTCCCTGGCGTCCGGCCAGACGCGGCGGCCGAGCAGGGCGGCGCCACGAGGATGAGGGTGCCGGCCGTGAGGAAGCGTGAGCTCGTGAGCAGCATCGGGGGCAGGGACTCCAGCGCCACCTTGTTGCCGACGTACGTCCCGCCCCACAGGAGGTAGACCCCCATGAGCGCGAGCGCCACTGCCCCACCCCGCGCCGAGGGGTGCGGGGTCAGGTGGGTGGCATTCGTCGTCTCAGGCACGGCCCACCACGGTGGTCTCGACACGGACGTTGCCGCGGGTCGCCTTCGAGTAGGGGCACATCGTGTCCGCGAGGGCGACGAGCTCCTCGAGGACGGCCTGGTCGCACTCTGGCGCCGTGACGGTGAGGACGACCGAGATCGAGTATTGGTTGTCCGGGGTCGCATGGAGCGACACGGCGCCGGTCGTCGTCGACTGCCCGAGCGACACGCTTCGGCGCCGAGCCGCACCCGCGAGGGCGCTGTCGAAGCACGCGGCATAACCCGCCGCGAAGAGCTCCTCCGGATCGGTGCCGCCTGCGGTGCCGCGCTGGGCGGGGCGGGAGAGCGAGAGGTCCAGCGAGCCGGACTCGGAGACCGCACGACCGCCCCGTCCCCCAGAGACGGACACGACCGCGGTGTACAGCGTCGTCGTGTCGGTGCTCATGAGGCACCCCCGGGGACACGGGAGCGGTTGAACGCGTGGGTCCAGCGCGCGACGGCCCGCGTGAACTCCGCGGGGTGCTCGTCCGGGGAGAAGTCCGTGCCCGGGACGACGTCGAGCTCGGCCCAGGGCAGTGCTGCGGTGACGACGTCCGTGAAGCGGTCCACGAGGTCACGGTCGCCGTGCACGAGGGCGATCGGCACCGCGCGTAGGGCCTCGGCGTCCACCTCGTACTCGAAGACGGCGCGGTAGGCCGTGGCGTAGTCGGGTCCGGTGGCCAGGTACTCGAGCACCTGGCGGTTGCACTCGTCGAGGGCCAGCTCGGGGTAGAGGCCCTGGACCCGATCCCAGATCACCCGCAGGTGGGACCCGTCCAGCGACGGCTCGTACCCCGGCGCGTAGGTCCGCTTCTTCTCCTCACGCTCGGCCCTCGAGTACAGCGGCAGGCCCTGGAGGACCAGGCCGTGCACGCGGTCGGGCTGCTGCACGGCGGCCTCGCAGGCCACGACGGCGCCGGTGTGCTGCCCGAGGATGGTGAGGTCGCCGAGCCCGAGGGCGTCGGCCACCTGCCAGGTCGCCTCGGCGTACTGCTCGATCGACCACGGCTCTGGGGTCGGGTCGGACATGCCGAAGCCCGGAGTGTCGATGGCGACCGCGTGGATCCCCTGGTCGGACAGGGGCTGAAGCACGACCTCGAAGGTGGCCGACGACAGCGGCGACTGGTGGAGCAGGAGGAGGGTCGCGCCATCAGCGTCACCGGCCCGGCGGACGTGCACCTGTCCCCACGGCATCCGGACGTAGGAACGCTCGGAGCTCCCTCGGAGGTTCCTCATCGGTCCTGCTCCACTGCCATCGCAGCCATGACGGCGATGACGTGGCGGATCCCGTCGCGGTAGTCGTCGAGGCGGATGTTCTCATTGGGTCCGTCGATGCCGGCGTCGGCGCGCGAGACGCCCACCCCGACGATGGGCAGCCCGGCGAGGACTCCCTGGTTGCCGATCCACTGGGTCCACGGCTCGATCACCGGCTCGGTGCCGTAGATCTCCCGTGCCGTGTCGGCGACGAGACCGACGAACGGGTGGTCGTGGGCCGTGCGGTTCGGCCGGCTCATCGCCATGACGTCGACGGCGACGTCGTCGTACCTCTCCTCGACCAGGTGCTTCTGCACCGATGCCAGGACGGTCTCCGGGTCCTGACCAGGGACGAGGCGGATCTCGACCTTCGCCCAAGCGGTGGCGGGGATCCCGAGGGTCACGTCGTCCCGGCGGTCTCCACCCTCGATACCGGCGATGGTGAGGGTCGGCTTCGTGCGGATGGCGGCTGCAGCGGCCGGGCCGTCCTCACCATGGCGGAAGGTGTCGACACCGGCGCGGCCCTTGAGGAAGTCGACGTCGAACGGAAGCGCCGCGAGGAGGGCGGCCTCCTCGGGAGTCGGCTCCTCGACCCCGTCGGCGAAGCCGTGCACGGCGCAGTCGCCGTGCTCGTCTACGAGGGTGCCGAGCGCGCCGACGAGGCGGGTCGTCGCCGAGGGCAGCAGGGCCGTGTTCTGGCTCGTTAGCTCGCGGGCGATGGTCTGCACCGAGAGGCGCAGGTAGAGGACACCCTTCTCGGACAACTTGAGCAGGAGCCGGTCCTCGTTGTCGACCCACGAGTTCTCCCAGAGGGCGGCATCGCTCTCGAGCTGCTCGTGGTGCGCCTCGACGAAGCTCCCAAGGCCGGGGCTGTGCAGCCACTGCTTGCCCTCGATGATGAAGCGCGAGGTGACGGGCGCCTCCTGCCCCGACAGGCGCCACGCCGCGGCGGCGTGGATGCGCGACATGATCGCTCCTTTGTCGTCGGCGACACCTCGGGCGTAGAGCCGGCCGTCCACGACCTCGCCGGCGTACGGCGGCACGATCCACGCGTCGTCGTCACCGGTCGGCTCGACCTCGACGTCGTAGTGGGTGAAGTGCAGCAGGCGCACGGGGCCTCCGGCCACCTCGCCGATGACGTAGGGGTGGGAGTCGTCCCAAGGCACGACCGACGACGTCCCGCCCCAGCGGCGCAGTGACGCGGCGAGGAAGTCGGCGGTCAGCGCCATCTGCTCCGGCTCGTGCCGACGACTACGGAACCGGCACAGCTCCTGGAGCTCGGCGACGAACTCGTCGAGGTGCTCGTCGACCGCGGCGAGGGCGGCGGCCTTGTCGAAGGACATGGGGACTCCTGTCAGTGAATGGTGGCGCCGCCGTCGACAAAGACGGTCTGTCCGGTGACCATCGACGCGGCGGGGCTCAGCAGGTAGGTGATGGTGTCGGCGACGTCCTGTGCCTCGGCCATCCGGCCGAGGGGGATCGAGCCGAGCTTGTCGTCCATATACGCGCCGTCACCGCGCACGTCCGAGGTCATGTCGGTGGGGACGATGGTGGGGCCGACGGCGTTGACGCGGATGCCGTCGGGCGCCCACTCCAGGGCGAGGACACGTGCCATGTGCATGACGGCCGCCTTGCTCACGCAGTACCCGAGGGTGTTGGTGACCGCGATGTAGCCGTTGGTGGAGCCGAGGTTCACCACGGTCCCGTGGGCCTTACGCAGCGCGTGGTAGGCGGCGGTGGTGACCCGGAACGTGCCCACCACGTTGACGTCGAGGACGGTGGAGACGTCCTCGTCCGACATCTGTGTGGCGAGGCCGCGGCGAACGATCCCGGCGTTGTTAACGAGGTGGTCCAGCCGGCCGTGGGTCGCGACGACCTCGGCGACGAGGGCCCGGCACGACGCGGCGTCACGGACGTCGACCGCATGGCGGCTGTGTCCGTCCTCCTCCGCGCCCAGGCCGTGCTCCCACGCGTTGGTGGGGAGCAGGTCGGCCATGGCGACCGTCGCACCACGACCCGCGAGGGTCGCCGCCACGACGGCTCCGATGCCACGTGCGGCCCCCGTCACGAGCGCCACGCGGCCCGTGAAGTCGTATGGGTCGGGCCGACCGCTCTCGATCGTGCTCACGCCGCGATCACCCGGCTCTCCTCCGCCCAGAAGGCCACCTTGCGCTGGATGAAGCGGATGAGCGTGTGGGCGATAAGTCCCATGAGGGACAGGACGACCAGCACCGCAAACATGCCCGCGATGTCGAAGTTGTAGTTGGTCTGGAGCAACAGGTAGCCCAGGCCCTCCTGCGCGCCGATGAACTCGCCGACTACCGCGCCGAGGATGGCGAAGACGATGCCGATGTCCAGGCCCGCGAAGATGAACGGCATCGCGCTGGGCAGCCGCACCATCCGGAAGATCTGGGTCCGGCTGGCCCCGAACACCGTGAGCATCTGGACCCGGTCCGCCTCGGCCGAGCGCAGGCCCTCGATGACGTTGATGAGCATCGGGAAGAAGGAGATGACCGCCGCCATGACGACCTTGCTCGTCAGGCCGAAGCCGAACCACACGACGAAGAGCGGGGCGAGGGCGACCTTGGGCACCGTCTGGAACATGACGACGTAGGGCATCAGGGTCTTCTCGAGGAGGCTGACCTGCGAGATGGCGGTGCCGAGGATCAGGGCCGTCGCGACGCCGATGGCAAAACCGAGCAGCGCCTCCTGGCTCGTCACGAGCAGGTGCCGCCAGAAAAGAGCGCTCTCCAGCTGCATGAGCAAGCTCTCGAAGACCTGGCTCGGGGGCGGCAGGACGAAGTCCTCGACGCCGAGGAGGTCGACGCCGAACTCCCACACCGCAATGACGAGGACGAACAGGCCGGGGATGAGCCAGACCTCGGGCCGCTCTCGCGGGTCGAGGCGGCTCCAGCGGCTCGGGGTCGCGGCGGTAGGGGCGTCGGCCGCAGCGCTGTCGGTGATGTCGCCGGTGTCGGCGGGCTCTTGGTTCGTCACGTTGGTGTCCATGGCCGTCCTCAGTCGATGACGCTCTGCGCGTTGAAGTACTTGCGGATGCGGTCCACATAGACCCCCGCCTGGTCGCTCGACATGACGCCGAGCGACCGGGGGCGGGGGATGTCGATCTCCATGACCTCGGCGATCCGACCGGGCCGAGGGCTCATGACAACGACCCGGTCGGAGAGGAAGACCGCCTCGGGGATGGAGTGGGTGACGAGGACGATGGTCGCCTCACTCTCCTTCCAGATCCGGAGCAGCTCGACGTTCATGTACTCGCGGGTCATGGCGTCGAGGGCGCCGAACGGCTCGTCCATGAGGAGGACGGCGGGGTCGTGCACCAGCGCCCGGCAGATCCCGGCTCGCTGTTGCATCCCCCCGCTCAGCTCGAACGGGTACTTGTCCTCGAAGCCGGTGAGCCCCACGAGGTCGAGGAGCTCCTGAGCCCGCTGCCGGTGCTTGGTGCGGTCCAGCTTCTGGATCTCGGCCGGCACCATGACGTTGTCGATGATGGAGCGCCAGGGCAGCAGGGTCGCTGCCTGGAACACCATCCCGACCTCGCGCAGGGGCCTGGTTACGTCGGTACCCGCGATAGACACCTTCCCCTCCGTCCGGGGGCTGAGCCCCGCGAGGATCTTCAGCAGGGTCGTCTTGCCGCAGCCCGAGGGACCGACGATCGAGACGAACTCCCCACGGCGGACGCTGAAGTTGATGTCCGACAGCGCGTGGGTGGGTTCCGACCGCTTGGGCCGGTAGACCTTGTGGAGTCCGGACACCTCGATCCACGAGGCGTCGCCGGTGGCGTCTGCGGCGGCACCGGAGGTGCTGCTCGAGAGAACGACCTGGCTCATCGGGTCACTTCCTTCGGGGGTGGGGTCATGACGGGGTGTGACGCTCAGGTCACGGGGTCCACTCGTCGGCCTGCTTGAGCACGGCAGCGGAGTCGAAGTCGTTGACCGCGGCGAGCAGGCTGGGGTCCCAGACCTTGCTGACGTCGACGGGAGCGGGGATCTGCCCCGCCGACTGGGTGTAGGCCTGCGTCGCGGTCCAGTCGGAGTCCGGGATGGCGCCCCAGTCCTTGAAGGACGACGGGTCGCCGGTCTTCGGCGTCGCGGTCTTCAGCCAGGTGGTGAGGCTCTTGACGTCGTTGGTGAGGCGGGCGTCGGCGCTGTCGCCGCCGAGGATCTGCGGGTAGACCTTGTAGCCGATCTTCATCGCGGCCTCGGGGTTCTTCGCGGAGAAGAGCATCGCCTTGTAGCCGGCGCGCAGGAAGCGCTCATAGACGCCCTTGTTCTCCTTGAGGGTCTTGCTGGTCACAGCGAAGCTCAGCGATCGGATGCCCGTGAAGACGTCCGGGTTATCGAGGTAGGCGAGCTGGGTGCCGCTGTTCTCGATGACGGTGTAGGCCTGCGAGTACAGCGCGAGCGCGTCGACGTCGCCGCCGGTTAGGGCCGCCGCAGCCTGCGCGCCGACACCCACCGGGAGGAGCTGGACGTCCTTCTCGGGGTTCAGGCCGCCGGCCTTGACGAACGCCCGGGCGAACGGGGCGCTGCCCGACGCGAGCGAGATGACACCGATCTTCTTGCCCTTGAAGGACTCGGGTGTGGTGAGCGCGCTGCCGGGCAGCGTCGCGATCTGCCACGGCCAGTTCTGGACCAGCCCGCCGACGGCCGTCACGGGCACGTTCTTCTGGACGGCCGCGAGGATGGAGCCGGTGTCGGCCGCGGTGACGTCGGCCTGCCCGTTGCCGACGGCCTGGACGGCCGCAATGGAGCCGTCGGTGTTGATCGTCTTGACGGTCAACTGCTCCTCCTTGTAGTAGCCGAGCTCCTGGGCCACGGCGTACATCGCGACCTCCTCCTTAGGGCCGATGACGGCGGAGGCGATGGCGAACGTCAGGTCGGCGGGCTGGACGCCACCGGCGGAGCCGGAGGCTGCGGGCTCCTCGGAGCCGCTGCCGCAGGCCGAGAGGGCGGAGACCGCCAGCGCCGTGAGGACGGCGGTGGTGCGCATGCGAATGGACATAGTGGAGATTCCTTCGGGTCAGGAAACGGGTGTGGTGTGGGCCGGGGTCTGGGGCGTGGTGCTGTCGTTTGTGGTGCCGTCCGTGGCGGGTGGTGCGGTGGGTGGCGGTGCTGCGAGGACGGGGACACGGAACCCGTACTCACTAAGGTCGTTCCAGACGAGCTGCTCGACGATGAGGCCGTTCCGGACGACGAAGACATCGACGTACCGGATGTCCTCGAAGGTGGTGCCGTCGAGCCGTTCGCCGTACAGGCGGCCGATCGACGTGACGACAGTCGAGTCGCCCTCGGTGCCGACGGCGAACCGGTCGCGGTTCTTCCGCACCCACGTGTACGACTTCGGCGCGGCAACCAGCTCGGCCAAGGACCCGTACACCTCCCCGGCGGGGAACTGGATGCGGACCGAGGGGGCAAGGTGCGCTACCGCGGCCTCGACCTCGCGGTCCTCGCAGAGCTGGAGGTACCGGTCGACGAGGGCGGCGGCGTCGTTCACGACTCCGACTTGGTGGCGAGGGCCGAATCCCACTGCTCGCGCAGCGGGTGCTCGGCGGGGCCGTTCTCGGTGATGATCCGCACCAGGCGGGCCATGTAGGCGGTACGGGTGTCGTCCAGGACGCGCGCCTCCTTCTCTTGGGGGGTGAAGGCGTCGAGC
This sequence comes from uncultured Actinomycetota bacterium, assembly GCA_963834225.1. Classification (GTDB taxonomy): domain Bacteria; phylum Actinomycetota; class Actinomycetes; order Actinomycetales; family Dermatophilaceae; genus Oryzobacter. The sequence continues at coordinate 474,412 of CAWIAT010000009.1, forward strand.
TCACCCTCGGAAAGGACGCCCTGACGGACCAGGAGCGCCTCAAGGGCCCGAACGCGGTGGGTCGCGACGTGGAGGTCGGTCGCGAGCTGAAGCACGAGGTCGAATAGCTTCGAGGTCTCGGGCGAGCTGAGGTAGCGGAACTCGTCGGCCATCACGCCGCCTTCGTAGCCGACAGGACGGCCCAGGGGAAGTGCCACTCGGTGCGCTCGCCCCAGCCGTCGGGCTGGACGCCGAGGTTGCGCTCGTCGAACGGGCGCCACTTCACGTCGATGAGGCCCGCGTCCTTGCACGCCTGGATGGTGTCCGTGGCGAACAGGGCGCGGAAGAAGGGCTCGTTATTGCGCTCGGCGTGCTCGATGATCGTGGCGTCGCGCAGCGGGTCACCGGTCATCATGAACTCGAGGAAGTGCACCTCACCGCCGGGCTTGACCAGGCGCGCGGCCTCGGTGATCGTCTCGACGATCGCCTCAGGCGGCATCTCGTGCAGGACCATCGTGCCGGTGACGACGTCGCACGAGCCGTCCTCCAGCCCGGTCCGGCGGGCGTCGCCCTGAACGTAGCTAATGGCCAGGCCCTCATCCTCGGCCTCGGCGTGCCCGAGGCGCAGGCCGGGCGCGGCGAGGTCCATGCCGATGACCTCCGCCGCCGGGTAGTGCAGGGCCAGGGGGCGGGTGCTCTTGCCGAAGCCACAGCCCATGTCGAGGACGCGGCTCGCCCCTGGGTTCTCCGGCAGGGCGGTCTGGGTGAACAGGCTGTGGAACTTGTAGCCGTCGTTGTCACGGAGCATGACGATGCGGGCACCGAACTCGTAGACGAACGCCGACAGGTCATCGGACGAGAAGCCGCCCGGCTGGATGTGGATGTCGAACTCCGTGTACCAGTCCGGCAGTTCGATGTCCGGGTCGAGGCGCAGCGAGCCCAAGCCGTCGGCGGCGGAGGCGTCGAGGTCGGCCACCAGCTCGCCGCGGCGTCGGATCACCGCGTCGCCCGCGGCGCGCCAGAGCATCTTCTGCTGCACGCGCTCCAAGTGGCTGAACCACGGGTACGAGGCGAGCTCGTGCAGGGTCGGCTCGGCGTCGGCGGACGTCGCGGGCTTGGCACCCGTGGCCTCGAACTCGTCGACGAGCGCGGGGTACACGGTGTCGGACCAGCGCTTGCGCAGCGCGAGGATGAAGTCGACCGTGGCACGCTCGTCGAGCGTCAGTCGGTCCTCGATATCGATCATTCGCAGTTCCCTTCCAGGGTGCGGTGGGCGTGGGCCCAGGTGTCGTGAGGTGGTGCGGTCAGGTGGCCGACGTGACGAGGCGGCCCTCTGGAGTGTCGAGGCCGTCGAGGAACGCGCCGGCGATGCGACCCTCGTAGACGGCCTCAAGAGCCGTGCGTGGGGAGTTGGCGTCGCCGACGACGTGCACCCGGGGTCCGCCGGGGGCAGCGTCAAGGGCTTGGTATAGGTCATCGCGGGCCGTGGGCCGGCCGGCGTCAACGACGATGGCGACGCCCTCGAGGACGTTCGTGTCGCCTGAGAGGGTGTCGGTGAGCGTGACGCGTCCTGCTCCGGTGATCTGGGCGGTGCGCATCAGGTGGGCACGCACGCCGAGGGCCTTCAGCCGAGGAATGAGGGCGAGGCGTGAGTACGTGGTGATCCGGTGCGAGAGACCGGCAGTGGGCGAGACCAAGTGCACCTCGGCACCAAGCGCTGCGTACGCCTCCGCGAGTGAGGCACCGGTCCAGCCGCCCTCCTCGTCAAGGACGACGACGCGGCGCCCCGCCAAGGCCTCACCTGAGGCGACGCGGGAGGCGGCCTCGAGCGTTGTCTCGATGGGGACGCCCGCTCCGAGGTCTGCCCGGCTGGGCACGGAACCCGTGGCGACGATGACGTCGTCCCACTGGCCGTTGAGCACCTGCTCGAGCGTCATGGTCACCCCGAGCAGGAGGTCGATGCCGCGACCACGCGCGTCGCGGACCAAGTCGTCCACGAGCAGCGAGAGTCGCTCGCGCCCAGGAACCTTTGCGGCACCGGCGATCTGTCCTCCGAGTTGAGCGGACGACTCGGCGAGGGTGACCCGGTGGCCTGCACGGTCCGCAGCGACGGCCGCCTGGAGCCCGGCCGGCCCTCCCCCGACGACGAGGACACGTCGGGTGGGACGCTCGGCCAGGGTTGCCCAGGCCTCCTTCCACTCGTCCTCGGCACCGACCTCGGGGTTAACGACGCAGGAGATCGGCAGGCTCTGCTCGAGGCGGCCGATGCACCCCTGGTTGCACGCGAGGCAGGACGTCACCTCGTGAGAGCGGCCCTCGACGGCCTTGCGAACGAGGTGCGGGTCGGCGATGTGGGGCCTGGCGAGGGCCACAAGGTCGGCGTCGCCGTCCGCAATTAGCTCCGCGGCCTCCTCCAGACTGTCTAGCCGGCATACGGCGATGACCGGGAGGCCCGGCAACGCATCCGTGAACTGCCGGGCGTGGTGCCGAAAGGGGGCGTGTGGAAAGCTCATGTCGGCAATCTGCGTCGAGAGAGACCAGCTGCCGTGGTACGCGGAGTGGCTCACGTGGACGTATGCCAGCGGGTGCTCCGCGCGAACCACGGAGACCGCCTCGATGACGTCGTCGGGGCGAAGCCCGCCTTCGAGGAACTCGTCCGCGCTGACGCGCAGACCGACTGGCAGTGAGGGCGCGGCCTCCCCTACTGCCGACAGGACCTCAAGGGACAGGCGCAGCCTGTTGGCGAACGACCCCCCGTAGCCGTCCGTGCGCTGGTTCGTCACCGGCGAGAGGAACTGCTGAAGGAGGTGACCGTGGCCGAGGTGGAGCTCGATGCCGTCGTACGCGGCGGCTACCATGCGGCGAGCCGCAGCCGCGAAGCTCTCGATGAGGACGGCGATGTCGGTGCGACCCATCTGGTGCGGCGTGGCCGAACCGCTGGCCCACGGGATCGGGGAGGCCGACCAGGCAGCCGTGCGCGTGGCGTCACCGTTGGCCTGTCGTCCGGCGTGCATCAGCTGGGCAAAAATCGCGGCACCATGCTCGTGGACGGCATCGGCGATAGCGGCATAGGCGGGGATCGACCCGTCGTCGAAGCTCCCCAGGCTGAGGTGGCGTCCCGCGCTCGTCGGGTGCACCCGGATCGCCTCGGTGACGATCAGCCCGGCCCCGCCAGCCGCTCGTTCCGCGTGGTATGCAACGTGGCGTCGGGTCGGGCGGTTGGCGTGGCCGAAGTTGGTCGTGTGGCCGGGGATGACAACGCGGTTGCGCAGTCGGATCCCTGATAACTCGAGTGGCTCGAGAAGCCGCTGCAACGTGGGATCCATGACGGTGACCTTCGTTCGGCCTAGCAGAACAGCGTTTCGTTCCTACGAACGGTAGGTCGGCATATCGAGGCCGTCAAGGGGCATCAGCCGATTTCACTTCGTCGTAACACGGCAGCTACATGAATGCGTCGCCTCTATCTCAGGGCGAGGCAGTAACGGCTCGGGCGTAAGGACGGCTGGCGAAGGATCACACGCCGAGGACACCTTCCCTCGTCGCCAGGACCAGCCGAACAGTCGGTGTCATGGGTGGCCGGACGGCAATCTGACCCATCGCCCGTCTGGTCTGGTGCGCTGTGACGGCCAGAGGATCAAGGCGCGGCACTGACGTTTCGGAGCCAAAGTTGGTGAGGACCGTGAAGAAACACCCGGTGCCTCCCCGGCGCGCCGGTGCACGACGACCGTGTTGAGGGCGACTTCCCCCGCGACCACACCGAACCGGCTACGGCTCACCGGCCTCACCGAGCACCCACCGGCGAGGGCAAGCTGTACCTGTGCGCCGTCAAGGACGTCGGAACACGCCGCATCGTGTGCTGATCCATCGACTCCACGATGACCTCACACCCGGCCGTTGACGCCCTGACCGGGGTCGTGACCCGACGCGGTGACCAACCGGCCGTGGCCGGCTGCACCGTTCACCCCGACCGTGGGCCGCAGCTGTCTGCGGAATGCCGGACAGGCTGCATCGTGCGCAACGTCGAGGAGACAGATCTACTGCCAGAAGGTCGAGGGCCAACGCGCACGGCGCCGGCTCAACTTCCAAAGGCGAAAGCTGCGGGGCTACCAAAGGGAACCGGGGCTGTACCGGCTGCGGTACTACTAGCGCCGCGTCGCTGCCCATCCGCTGAGGGGAGAGTGTCGACACGGTCAGGCGCGGCTGGGCACGCCACGGCTGCCGAGACGCTCGACACCTATAGCAACCTGTGGTCGGACTCCGACGACAAGACCCGGGAAGCCGTCGACTCGCAGCTTGGAGCTGAGGCTCGGAACCTGCGGACTATCTGCGGCCTCAGCCGTGCCGTAGGAGCGTTTGCGAAGGTCAATCTATGCGTAGTGGACGAGTCGGGCTGTAGGCCGGGTTCTGTCCCGCGCCGCCGTTGCCGGCCACGCGGTGACGGTCATCCATCTCGGGTGGCCGTTGCCGACCACCTCCAGCGCCCTACCCGTGTGCTCGGGCGGGCCGCCCTCGAACGCACACTGTCTGGGCTTGCTCCGGATGGGGTTTACCGAGCCGACCTGGTCACCCAGGCCGCTGGTGGTCTCTTACACCACCGTTTCACCCTTACCGCTCCCCCGGTTCGCACCGGTGGAGCGGCGGTCTGTTCTCTGTGGCACTGTCCCGCGGGTCACCCCGGGTGGCTGTTGGCCACCATCCTGCCCTTCGGAGCCCGGACCTTCCTCGGCGGTGGTTGCCCACCGACGCGACCGTCCGCCCGACTCGTCCGCCGCCAGTGTAGGGGTGCTCAGGCCCGGGTGAGGACGACCTTGCCGGCGCCGACGTCGGCGCTCTCCAGCCGGACCTCGACCTCCGAGCCGAGCGCCGCCCGGTCGCCGGACACCCGGGCCAGCACCGGCACGTCGACGAGCTGGACGTCCATGCCCTTCTCGGCGTGGTCGACGACGACGGCGCGCAGGGTCTCGCCCTCCCGGCCGTGGAGCAGGGCGGCCTCGGTGGCGTCGGCGCAGGCCCGCTCGGCCGAGCGCGCGACCTTGTCGGAGGAGGCCATGAGCTCGGGCACCCCGGGCAGTGCGGCGCGGATCTCGTCGGGGACCTGGTCGCCCTGCGACACCGCCTCGCAGACGACGAGGACGAACCGGTCGACGAGCCGGCGCAGGGGCGCCGTGACGTGGGCGTAGGGCGCCGCCACCGCGGCGTGCTCGCGCTCCTCGGGAGCAGGCCCGTCGAAGGCCGTGTAGCCCGCTCCGCGGAAGAGCGTCGTCGCCTCGTGGATGAGGGCGAGGTGGCGCGGGTTCGTGCGGTCGAGGCCGCGGACGAGGTCGCCGTAGGACCGGCCTTCGGGCCACTCGACCCCGAGCCCGCGGGCGGCCCGGCGGAACCGGGCGAGCGCCTCGTCGGTGGGGGCCGGCATGGTGCGCAGGATGCCGACACCGGCATCGACCATCATCGTCGCGGCCGCCATCCCGGTGGCCAGCGAGATCTGGGCGTTCCACTCCTCCGCCGGGACGGGCGGGCGGAACTCGAGGGAGAAGCCACCGTCGGCGAGCTGGGTGACCTGCTGCTCGGGCATCGGGAGGCTGGCCCCGCCCCGGGCCTTCTCCTGGGCGACTCGTCGCTCACCGATCTCGCGCAGCATGAGGAAGCGCTCGTCGTCGGTGCCCCCGTCGATGGCGGCCTGGACGGTCTCGTAGTCGAGCCGCTCGACGCTGCGGACCATCGCCCGGTGCACCTCGGCGCCCGTGAGAACGCCCTCGGCGTCGAGACGCAGGTCCCACACGAAGGCCGGGCGCACGACGCCGGGAAGCAGGCTCGCCGCGTCCTCGGACAGCACCTCGGGATGGAGCGGGACGCGGACGTCGGGGCAGTAGACGGTCTGGCCCCGCTCGCGGGTCACCCGGTCGAGGGCGCCACCGGGGACGACGAAGGCGGGGACGTCGGCGATGGCGTAACGGATCCGGTGGCCCTCGCCGTCGCGCTCGAGGTGCATCGCCTGGTCGAGGTCCATCGACCCCGGCGGGTCGATGGTGAAGAACGGCAGGTCGGTCTCGTCCCGCTCCGGGAGCGAGGGCGGGGTGGCCGCGACCTGCTCGGCCTCGGCACGGGCGTCGGGCGGGTACTCGAGCGTGAGGTCGAGCTCGGCGCGCACCGCCTCGAACCGGGCGCGGAGAGCCGCGAGGCTCCCCTCGGGGACATCGGCGTCGGTGGGGGCGAGGACGACCCTGGGGTGCGGCACGTCGACCAACCTAACCTCCGTAGGCTGTCCCGGTGCTGATCCTGCTCCCACCGTCGGAGTCGAAGTCGAACCGTCGCCGCGGGAGGCCGGCCGACCCGTCGACGTGGTCCTTCCCCTCCCTGGGGCCCACCCGCGAGCGCGTCGCCGCCGCCCTCGCCGAGGCCAGCCGCTCCCCCGACGCGCTCGAGGTCCTCGGGGTCACCGAGGGCCTGCGCGAGGAGGTGGCGCGCAACCTCGTCCTCGGGACCGCCCCTGCGACGCCCGCCGCCGACGTCTACACCGGCGTCCTCTACGACGCCCTCGACCTCGCGACGCTCGACACCGCGGCCCGTCGCCGAGCCAACCGGTGGCTCGTCGTCGTGTCGGCGCTGCACGGCGGCGTCCGTCCCACCGACCGCATCACCGCCTACCGGCTCTCGATGGGCGTCACCCTCCCCGGGGTCGGTCCGCTCGCCGGTGTCTGGCGGCCCGCCCTGGACGCCGTGCTGCCCGAGGTCGTGGGCCGCGGGGTCGTCGTCGACTGCCGCTCGGCGGCCTATGCCGCGGCCTGGCGGCCCGGCAGGGACCTCGCCCACCGCTGGGTCCAGGTCCGGGTCCCCGGCGCGAGCCACATGGCCAAGCACACCCGCGGGCTGGTCGCCCGGCACCTCTGCGTCGCCGGCGTCGCGCCCCGGTCGGTCCCCGCCCTCGCCGACGTCGTCGCCGGCGCGTTCGCGGTCGACCTCCACGAGCCGGAGCGGACCGGGGCCCCCTGGGTCCTCGACGTCACGGCCCCGTGAGGACCCTCGTCCTGCCTGCGGTCCTCGCCCGACCTTCGACAAGAACGCCGCCGAGGCCGGGGAACTCCACCACGTGACGTTGGATGGGCACGTGTCCCTCCTCTCCGACCTCACCCGCATCCCCCAACAGCGCCTCGGCCACGCGCTGCGGGCGCGGGTCGCGGGTGACGACGCCACCGAGCGCGCGGCCGTGATCTGGGGCAAGCGCGGCGAACGCTGGTTCACGCCGGAGGACCCGGTCTGGCGGGTGCACGCCGACGCGGCGATGTTCCCCGGCGGCGTGGCCGCCCTCCTCCTCCAGTCGCTGCACCCGCTGGCGATGGCCGGCGTCGCCGGGCACAGCGGCTACCGCGGCGACCCCTGGGGGCGCCTCCAGCGCACCTCCGGCTTCCTCGCGACGACGACCTTCGGCACGGTCGAGGACGCCGAGGCCGCCATCGCGCGGGTCCGCTCGGTCCACGAGCGCGTCCGGGGCACCGACGAGCGCGGGCGCCCCTACCGGGCGTCCGACCCGCACCTCCTGCGCTGGGTCCACGTCGCCGAGGCGCACGGCTTCCTCACCGCGTTCCAGCGCTGGGCCGACGAGCCCCTGACGCCCGCGGAGGCCGACACCTACGTGAGGCAGTCCGCCGTCGTGGCCGAGCGGCTCGGCGCGACCGACCTCCCGCTGACCGTCGCCGGCCTCCACGAGGCGCTTCAGGCCTACCGCCCCGAGCTCGAGGCGACGACGCCCGCCCGCGAGGCCGCGCGCTTCCTCCTGCTCGACCCGCCGCTGCCGTGGGCCGCCCGGCCGGGCTACGGGCTCATCGCGACCGGCGGGGTCGCCATCCTCCCGGTGTGGGCCCGGGTGGCCCTGCGCCTGCCCGTGCTCGGTCCGGTGGCCGTCGCGGCGCGCGGGGTCGGCGGCCTCGGCACCCGCGCGGTCCGCTGGGCGATGGCCGGTGTGGCCGAGGAGCGTCAGGTCGCGTCGGAGGCCTGAGGGTCGGCGACGGTCCCGCCGGCGACCTCCTCGATCCTCGCGAGGGTGCGCTCCATGTTGCGGCGGGTCATCGTCGCCATCCTCCGGACGAACGGCTTGCTCGGGGTCCGCTCGGCCCGGATGTCCCAGGTCTCGGTGACGAGGGTGCCACCGTCGACCGGCTCGAGGACATAGCGCCAGATCCGCCCGCCGAGCACCTTCGACAGCGGGCCGGTGGCCGTCGTCTGCCACGCGATGCGGCGGTTCTCCTCGAACTCCACGATCGTGTTCAGGGTCGAGTACGTGGTGCCGAGGTGCATGTCCATGCCGAACCGGTCGCCGAGGCCGAGCCGTCGCCCGCCGCTGCGCGCGCCCTTGACGCTGTCTCCCCCGTCGATGTCGGCGTGCCGGTCGGGGTCGACGAGCAGGTCGAACACCGCCTCGGGCGGAGCGGGGACGAATCGCTCGACGGACAGCTGGTCGGGGGTGGGGGTCATGCCCGTGACGCTAACAAACGCACAGGTCAGCCGCGGACGGCGGCCGCCGCGTCGAGGGCCGCGTCGAGGTCCTCGAGGAGGTCGGCGACGTCCTCGAGGCCGACCGAGACCCGCACCGTGCCGTCGGTGATCCCGACCGCGGCGCGGTCCTCGGGCGACAGGCGGCGGTGGGTCGTCGTCGCGGGGTGGGTGGACAGGGACTTGGCGTCGCCGAGGTTGTTCGAGATGTCGACGAGGCGCAGCGCGTTCATCAGCGCGAACGCCGCCTCCTTGCCACCCTCGACCTCGAAGGTCACGACGGTCCCGGCGCCCCCCTCGAGCTGGCGCAGGGCGAGCTCGTGCTGCGGGTGGCTCGTCAGGTGCGGGTAGACGACCCGGTTCAGGCCGCGACCGGCGGCCTGCCACTCCTCGAGGGTGTGCGCGACGGTCAGCGTGGACGCCGCCATCGCGCGCACCCGCAGGTCCATCGTCTCCAGCCCCTTGGTCATGACCCACGCGTTGAACGGCGACAGGGACGGACCGGTGTGCCGCATGAGGTTCTTCACCGGGCCCGTGATGAAGTCGCGGGGTCCGAGGATCGCTCCCCCGAGCGCCCGTCCCTGGCCGTCGATGTGCTTGGTCGCCGAGTAGATGACGACGTCGGCGCCGTGGGCCAGCGGGTGCGAGAAGACCGGGGTGCCGAAGACGTTGTCGACGACGACCGTCGCGCCGGCCGCGTGGGCGAGCTCGCTGACGGCGGCGATGTCGACGAGCTCCTGCATGGGGTTGCTCGGCGTCTCGAAGAACACCGCGGTCGTCGGGACCGAGAGGGCCTCGCGCCACTGGTCGAGGTCGGTGCCGTCGACGAAGACGGTCTCGACCCCGAAGCGCGGGAGGATCTCGTCGAGGATGACGAAGCACGAGCCGAACAGCGCCCGGCTCGAGACGACGCGGTCACCGGCGCCGCAGAGCGCGGCCATCGCCGTGAAGACCGCTGCCATCCCCGACGCCGTCGCGAAGCACGCCTCGGCGCCCTCGACGAGGCGCATCCGCTCCTCGAAGGTCGTGACCGTGGGGTTGCCGTAGCGGCTGTAGATGTAGTGCTCGACCTCGTCCTTGAACGCGGCCTCGGCCTGCTCGGCCGACTCGTAGACGAAGCCCGAGGTGAGGTAGAGGGCCTCCGCGGTCTCGTCGAAACCGCTGCGGGACAACCCTCCCCGCACGGCCCGTGTCTGCGGGCCCCAGTCGCTCGTGCCCATGGTCAGCCCTGCCGCCACGGGAGGCCGGCGTTCTTCCACCCCGCCACGGTGCGGTGGCCCTCGGCGTCGTGCGGTCCCTCGAAGCCCTCGAGGACGTTGTACGCGGGCCCGAGCCCGGCCGCGGTGAGCGCGGTCGCGGCGGCGACGGAGCGCACGCCCGACCGACAGATGAGGTAGACGGGGCGTCCCTCGGTGTGGCCGGCGGCGCGGACCTCGTCGACGAAGCGCTCGTTGACCCGGCCGTCGGGGAAGGTCGACCACTCGACGAACGCCACCCGGTGGCCGGACGCGGCGAGGTCGGGGACGCCGACGTAGGTCCACTCGGCCCGGGTCCGGACGTCGACGAGGAGGGCGTCCTCCTCGGACGCGGCGGCAAAGGCCTCCGCGGGCGTCACGTCTCCTGCGTAGCTCATGCGTTTCAGCCTAGGCGGACGCCCGAGCGCGGGGCGGGGCCGTCTCAGGTGCGGTTGGTGAACGCGACCGACACCCGGCCGTCGGACCAGACCTCGACCCCGGCGAGCGAGCCCGCGGCGACGGCGATCCGCTCCTGGTGCCCGGCGCGCACGCCGAGGAGGTGGCCGAGGACGGCGCGCACCGCCTCGGCGCCGCAGACCACGACCGTGGTGCCGCCCCGGGCGACGACGCGCTCCCACGCGTCGACGAGGTCGTCGGGCCCGTCCCACGCGGCGTCGACGACGGCATCGGCCCCCAGGGCCGCTCCGACCTCGGCGGCGGTCTCGACCGCGGCGTCGTCGGCAGCCGTCAGCAGGCAGCGGGGGGCACTGCCGAGCAGGTGGGCGACCGCGGCGGCCGCGGTGCGGCTGGCGTCGGAGGGGCCCCGGGCCACGAGGACGACCCGCACCGGGGTGCCGGGCAGGGCGGGCACCGGCTCACAGGCGTCGGTGGTCGCGCGCGCGGCAGGAGCGACCTCGGCCGCGTCGTCATCGGCGGACCCGAGGTCGAGGCGGCGGTCGACGGTCTGCCCGTCCATCGCGACGTTGGACAACGCGTCGGCGTCCTTGTTCTCCTCGCGCGGGATCCACGTGTAGGTGACCGAGCCTCCGGCGGCGCTGATGTCCGCCGACACGTCGCGGGCCTGCAGGGCGAGGCGGCGCATGTCCTCGTGCTTGATCTTCCAGCGCCCCGACATCTGCTCGACGACGAGCTTGGAGTCCATCCGCACGAGGACGTCGGCCGTGGGGTCGACGGCGAGGGCGGCCTCGAGCCCGGCGATGAGCCCGCGGTACTCGGCGACGTTGTTCGACGCCGTGCCCAGCGGCTCGGCCCGCTCGGCGAGCAGGGCGCCGGTGTCGGTGTCCCGCACGAGCGCGCCGTAGCCGGCGATGCCGGGGTTGCCGCGCGACCCGCCGTCGGCCTCGACGGTGAGCCGGCGGCTCACAGCCCGGACTCGGGGGTGCGCACGAGGATGCGGCGGCACTCCTCGCAGCGCAGCACCTCGTCCTCGGGGGCGGTGCGGATCCGCTGGATCTCGGTGGGGTTCAGCTCGAGCTGGCAACCACCGCAGCGACGCTGGCGCAGCCCTGCGGCCCCGGTCCCGCCGGAGGACGCGCGGATCTTCTCGTAGAGCGCGACGAGGTCGTCGCCGACCTCGACGACGACCTCGGGGCGGGGCCGGCCGATCCGGGCCGCCTCCTCCTCGAGCGTGGCGAGGGCCATGTCGCGGTCGGTCTCGAGCGCCGTGATGCGCGCCGTCAGCTCACCGCGGCCGCGCGCGAGCTCGTTGACGTCGGACTCGGCGGCCTCGGCGCGCTCCATCACCTCGAGCTCGATGTCCTCGAGCTCGGACTGGCGCCGGGCGAGGGAGGTGAGCTCGTGCTGGAGGGCCTGGAGGTCCTTCGCGGTGCCGGTGCCGGCGTCGAGCCGGGACCGGTCGCGGGCGGCGCGGTCGCGGACCAGCTGGACGTCGGACTCGGCCTTGGCGACCTCGCGCTGGACGTCGTCGAGCTCGGTGCGCGAGCGGACGAGCTGGTCGTCGATGAGGCGGGCCTTGCCCCCGAGGTCGGCGAGCTCGGCGAGCTGGGGCAGGTGGGTGCGCGCGTGGCCGATCTGGTCGAGCCGCGTGTCGATGGCCTGGAGGTCGAGCAGCCGCAGCTGGCGGGTGGGCTCGGCGTTCACGGTGCTCCTCCGGGGTCGGCACCGACGACGAAGGTCCAGGGGTCGGTGCGCACTGTGCTGATGTGGGTGCCCACCCTAGCGGCGCGCTCCCCGAGCCCCGCGAGCAGCGCCGTCTCGGCCCGGGCCAGCCAGACCTGCTCGCTGGCCCAGTGGCCCGCGTCGACGAGGTACGGGGTGCCGCCGCGCGCCTCCTCGCGGGCCTCGAGGGCGGGGTGGTGGCGCAGGTCGGCGGTGACGTACACGTCGGCGCCGCTCGCGCGCACGGCGTCGAACAGGTCGTCGCCGGCGCCCCCGAGCACGGCGACCCGGCGGACGAGCCCGTCCGGCGGACCGGCGACCCGGATGCCCCCGGCCGCGCGCGGCAACCGGTCGGCGAGGGCCTCGACGAAGGCGCGCAGCGGCACGGCGTCGGGGAGGTCGCCGACCCGGCCGAGCGGCTGGTCCTCGACGACGGTCAGCGGGGTCGTCGCGGTCAGCCCGGCAGCCTCGGCGAGGGCCTCGCACACGCCCTCCGCGGCGACGTCGGCGTTCGTGTGCGCGACGTAGAGCGCGACGTCGCCCACGACGAGGTGGGTGACGGTGGCACCCTTCGCGGTCGTCGTGGCAACGGCGTGGACCCCGCGCAGGAGCAGGGGGTGGTGGGTGAGGAGGAGGTCGGCGCCGAGGTCGCGTGCCTCCTCGACGACCGCGAGGGTGGGGTCGACGGCGAGGTGGATCCGCCGCACGGGCTGCCCCGGGTCGCCGGTCACGAGGCCGACCCGGTCCCACGACTGGGCGGTGGACGGCGGGTAGAGGCGCTCGACGACCTCGAGCACCTCGCGCAGGGTCAGGTCGTCGCTCATGTGGGCCCGGCCGGGATCGAACCGACGACCGACGCGGTGTAAACGCGGCGCTCTACCAGCTGAGCTACAGGCCCTTCGGCGAGCCCCCGCACCCGGGTGGGGCGGCTCGGCCAGCGGCCATTGTGGCAGGTGCGCGCCGGTGCGCCGATCAGGACAGGGCCGCGACCTGGGTGGGCAGCTCGCTGAAGTCGCGCTTCTCCCCCGGCCCGTTGACGAGGCTCCAGCGCACGACGCGGTCGCGGTCGACGAGGAAGGTGCCGCGCACCGGCGCTCCGGTGGCCCTGTTGAGCACCCCGAACCCCTCGGTGACCACGCCGTGCGGCCAGTGGTCGGACAGGAGGGGGAAGAAGTAGCCCTGGATGTCGGCCCACGCGCGCAGCGAGAACATCGGGTCGGTCGACACGCAGACGACCTGGAGGTCGTCGGAGACGAACCGCTCGAGGTGGTCGCGGATCTCGTCGAGCTCGCCGGTGCAGATGCCCGAGAAGGCGAACGGGTAGAAGACGACGACGACGTTCTTCTCCGCCGTCAGCCCCGTGAGCGAGACCTCGACGCCGTTCTGGTCACGCAGCGTGAAGTCGGGCGCCACCTCGCCGACGGCGAGGGGGGTGCGGGAGGACGACGTCATGGCGACCATCCTGCCAGCCACGACGGGGCCTCAGCGCCGGGCCTTGGCCTTGGGTGAGACGAGCTTGTGGGCCCGCCACTCGGTGGAGGGGTTGAACGTGCCGGCGGCGTGCAGGCCCGCCGTGACCGCTGCCTCGTCGATGTCGCTGGCCTCGACCTCGTCGCCCGTCGCCTTGGGCGTGAGGAGGACGACGAAGCCGCCGTCCTCGAGCACCCCCACCATGTCGACGAGGGCGTCGCCGAGGTCGCCGTCGCCCTCGCGCCACCACAGCAGGACGGCGTCGGCCGCACCGGTGAAGTCCTCGTCCTCGACCTCGGCGCCGCAGACGTCCTCGACCGCGAAGCGGAACTCGTCGTCGACGTCGGTGTCGTAGCCGAACTCCTGGACCACCTGGTCACGGGCGAACCCGAGGCGCTGGGCGACTCCGGAGCCGGACGACCCGGGGTCGACCGGGGGAGGCACGGCGTTGTTCACGTGGTCACTGCTCCTCGTTCTGGTGGTTGCGGTGCTGCGGGGTGGGTCAAGTTGACCAACCCGGACGGGTCGTCTGCAAGAGAACCGCCGATGTCGGGGCGACGGCGTCGCGCGTCGCGGGCCCGGGCCCCGACCTGGGCCAGGAAGCCCTCGGCGTCGGCGAGGTCGAGGTGGGAGAGGTCCGGGGAGACGGGCCCCGGCGCGGGGACGACGTGGACCGACGCGACGCCGAAGCGGCGTTCGAGCCAGCCCTGCCGCAGGGAGACCGACTGGATCCGCGCGTGCGGGACCGCGACCGCGCTGCGGCTCATCCGGCCCGAGCGCAGGAGGACGGCGGCGGCCTCGAGACGCCACGCGTTGCGGCGCCAGGTGAGCGGGTCGAGGCGGCGGGTGCGGGAGGACACGGGGTTCCAGCCGGGCTCGTGGTCCTCGCCGTGGGCCCCGGAGAACCAGCCGTCGGGGGTCACCTGGGGCGCGACGACGTCGAGGACGGCCACGGCCTCCTCGAAGGTGCCGACGGGCAGGACGACGGTCTCCTTCTGGCCCTCCCCCTCGCCGCCCGTGCCGACGCCTGCGACGTTGACCCGGATCCGCCACCAGCCGAAGGGCCGCCACCACAGCGGCTGCATCAGCTCGACGGCCTGCACGCGGTGGATGGGGATCGTCGTGGTGCGCAGGTCGGTGAGGCCCTCCTGGACGCGCACGCCGGTCCCGGTGTCGGCGACCCGGAAGTTGCCGTGGACGAGGAGCTCCTTGACCCGGTTCATCCCGATGGCGAAGGCCGCCGGCACGAGGGCGGGGAGCGCCGCGAACGCCACCACGCCGAAGCGCTCGATCCCGGCCCCGAGGAGGGCCACGACGGCGAGCACCCCGAGGACGATCGTCGACCCGTGGAGGATCGTCGCGACGAAGAGGCGGCCGTTGGGCACCGCGAGGACGGGCCGCCCGCCGGTGGAGCCGGCCCGTTCGGGCACCACGGCCGCAGGGTCTCCGGGGCTCGCGGCGGGGGCGGTGGGGTCGGCGTCCCCGGCGCGGTCGGTCGCGCGCTCCTGCGGGAGCTCGTCGCTGTGCCCCGCGAGGACGAGCAGCTCGTCGCGCAGCCCCTCGGCACGGGAGAGCGGGAGGAAGGCGAGGGTGAGCTGGGAGTCGGAGCCGCCGGCGGACTGGACGACGACCTGGGCCAGCCCGAGGAGCCGGGCGAGGATCGGGCGCGAGAGCTCGACGGCCTGGACGCGCTCGAAGGGGACCTGGCGGTGCTGGCGGAACAGCACCCCCGAGCGCAGCTCGACCTGGTGGGGCGCGACGCGGAACCGGGTGAAGCGCCACGCGACCCAGCTGACGAGGCCGACGACCGCGAGGAGGAGGAGCACCAGACCGAGGGCGAGGAGCGGATGGCTCGCGATCGCCTCGCTCGCGTCGTCGTCGTCCCCGGGGTCGGACCCGGTGACCCAGCCCAGGCCCCAGCCCGAGAGGAGCCGGTCGCCGATCTGGGACACGGCGTAGCCGAGGATCGCGATGAGGACGACCCCGCCGCGCAACAGCGGCGACAGCGGGTGCATCCGCTGCCAGTCCCCGTCGACGCCCTCGGGGGGTGCCACGACCGGATCGCTCACAGGCCCGCCCGCTGGGCCTCGCCCCGCCCCGACAGGCGGGTGCGCAGGGCCTCGGCCTCCTCGACGGGCAGCCCGGGGATCGAGCCACCGCTCTCGGGCGACGCCGTGTGGATCTCGCACGACGCGATGCCGTGGGCCCGCGCCAGCGGACCCGACTGGATGTCGACGTACTGGAGCCGTCCGTACGGGACGCTGACGAGCGACCGGAAGAGGCGCCCCTTGCGGATGACGATCTCCTCGTCGAGCTCGACCCACGACACGGCCGTGACCTGCCGGCGGATCAGCCAGGCGCCCCAGAGCCCGACCGCGAGGAGGACGACGAGGCCGAGCAGGACCCACCGGGTCACGAGGAACCCCACGACGAGGCAGGCCAGGAGCAGCGGGGCGAGGGACACGGCGAGGACGATGAGGCGCACCCTGGCCAGCGCCGGGGACACCGGCCGCCACGGCAGGTCACCCCCGCGCAACGTCACGACGGGTGTCCCAGCGGAGGTCGGCACGGGTGCGGCGGGCCCGGGGGCGGTGTCGGCCATGACCCCATCCTGCCCGAGAGCGATCGTGCCGTCGTCGGCACCGGTGACCGCGAGGTCCCCGTGTGTTTGGATGACGCGCATGGGCCGGGTCACGACACGGGTGCGCCGCACCCGCTGGGACGTCGCCTCCGGCGCGCGGGTCGAGCGCCCCGACACCATCGCCGTCGAGGAGCCGCTGGAGGTTCGCGTCGGGCCCGACCCGCTGACGACGACGATGCGCACCCCCGGCGACGACTTCGACCTCGCCATCGGCCACCTGCTGACCGAGGGGCTGCTCCACGCCGCCGACGAGGTGGCCACCCTCATGCACTGCACCGACGTCGACGAGGACGGCTCGCCGACGTTCAACGTCGTCGAGGTGACCCTCTCCCCCGGCGCCGTCCTGCACCGGGCGCCCCGCGAGCGGACCGAGACGATGACGAGCGCCTGCGGGGTCTGCGGTTCGGCGTCGATCGACGACGTGCGCACCCGGTCGCGGTTCGCCGTCGCCGACGACGCGCTCGTCCTCGACCCCGGCGTCATCGCCTCCTTGCCCGACGCCCTGCGGGAGCAGCAGCCCGTGTTCGACCGCACCGGCGGTGTCCACGCGGCCGGGCTGGCGAGCGCGGACGGGCGCTTCCTCGCCGTGCGCGAGGACGTCGGCCGGCACAACGCCGTCGACAAGGTCGTGGGCGCCGTCGCGCGCGACCGCGAGCTCCCGTTCACCGCAACGATCCTCGTCGTCAGCGCCAGGGCGAGCTTCGAGATCGTCCAGAAGGCCGCGATGGCCGGGGTGCCCGCCGTGGTGGCCGTCGGGGCACCCAGCTCGCTCGCCGTCGAGCTCGCGACGGAGGCCGGCATCACCCTCGTCGCGTTCACCAGGCCGCCGCGCTTCTCGGTCTACAGCCGGCCGGACCGCCTCTCCTGACGGCCCGCTCCCGCATACCGGTCAGTAGCGTGAACCGGATTGGGCGCCCGGCGCTCTCTGGGTGAAGGATGGGCGGGAGACGCGCCCGACCCGGCGCGACCGTCACTGTCGAAAGGACGAGCGCGTGGCCTCCCGCGAAGACGTCGGTCCCATCCTCAACGGCATCCCGACTCACCTGCCGGACATCGACCCGGCCGAGACCCAGGAGTGGCTCGACAGCCTCGACGCCGTCATCGACGGACCGGGACGGATGCGGGCGCGCTACCTCATGCTGCGCCTCCTCGAGCGCTCGCGGGCGATGCAGGTCGGTGTCCCCTCGCTGACGACCACCGACTACGTCAACACGATCAGCCCCGAGCAGGAGCCGTGGTTCCCGGGCGACGAGGACGTCGAGCGCCGCTTCCGGGCGTACCTGCGCTGGAACGCCGCGATGATCGTCCACCGCGCCCAGCGCCCCGGCATCGGCGTCGGTGGCCACATCTCCACCTACGCCTCGGCGGCGACCCTGTACGAGGTCGGCTTCAACCACTTCTTCCGCGGCAAGGACCACCCCGGCGGCGGCGACCAGGTCTTCTTCCAGGGCCACGCCTCCCCCGGCATGTACGCCCGCGCCTTCCTCGAGGGCCGGATCAGCGAGGACCGCCTCGACGGCTTCCGCCAGGAGAAGTCGCACCTCGTCGACGGCTCGCCGCTCGCCCTCCCCAGCTACCCGCACCCCCGCCTCATGAACGACTTCTGGGAGTTCCCCACGGTCTCGATGGGCATCGGGCCGATGAACGCGATCTACCAGGCGCAGTTCAACAAGTACCTCCACAACCGCAGCCTGAAGGACACGAGCGACCAGCACGTGTGGGCCTACCTCGGCGACGGGGAGATGGACGAGCCCGAGTCGCGCGGCCTGCTCCAGCTCGCGGCCCAGGAGGAGCTCGACAACCTCACCTTCGTCGTCAACTGCAACCTCCAGCGGCTCGACGGCCCGGTGCGCGGCAACGGCAAGATCATCCAGGAGCTCGAGGCGTTCTTCCGCGGCGCCGGCTGGAACGTCATCAAGGTCATCTGGGGCCGTGGCTGGGACCCGCTGCTCGCCGCCGACGGCGACGGCGCCCTCACCCACCTGATGAACAGCACGAGCGACGGTGACTACCAGACCTTCCGCGCCAACGACGGCAAGTACGTCCGCGACCACTTCTTCGCCCGCGACCCGCGCACCCGCACCATGGTGGCCAACTGGTCCGACGAGGACATCTGGTGGAAGCTCAAGCGCGGCGGCCACGACTACCGCAAGGTCTACGCGGCCTACAAGGGCGCGCTGGAGCACACCGGCCAGCCGACCGTGATCCTCGCCCACACCATCAAGGGCTACGGCCTGGGCCAGAGCTTCGCCGGGCGCAACGCGACGCACCAGATGAAGAAGTTCACCCTCGACGACCTCAAGAACTTCCGCGACAGCCTGAACCTGCCGATCAGCGACGAGCAGCTCGAGAAGGACCCGTACAACGCGCCGTACTACCACCCGGGCGCCGACGACGAGGTCATCAAGTACGCCCTCGAGCGCCGCGCCAAGCTCGGCGGCGGGGTGCCCGAGCGCCGGGTGAAGCACGCCCCCGTGCACCTGCCCGACGACTCGGCCTACGCCCACGTGAAGAAGGGCTCGGGCAAGCAGGCCATCGCCTCGACGATGGCGTTCGTCCGGCTCCTCAAGGACCTCATGCGCGACAAGGAGTTCGGCCGGCGCATCGTGCCGATCATCCCCGACGAGGCGCGCACCTTCGGGATGGACAGCTTCTTCTCGACGATCAAGATCTACAACCCGCACGGCCAGAACTACACCCCGGTCGACGCCGAGCTGATGCTCGCGTACCGCGAGGCCAAGGACGGGCAGATCCTCCACCTCGGCATCAACGAGGCCGGGTCGATGGCGGCGTTCACCGCGGTCGGGTCGAGCTATGCCACGCACGGCGAGCCGATGATCCCGATCTACGTCTTCTACTCGATGTTCGGCTTCCAGCGGACCGGCGACTCCATCTGGGCGGCCGCCGACCAGATGACGCGCGGCTTCCTCATCGGTGCCACCGCGGGTCGCACGACGCTCACCGGCGAGGGTCTGCAGCACGCCGACGGCCACTCCCCGCTGCTCGCCTCGACGAATCCGGCTGTCGTGCACTACGACCCGGCGTTCTCGTACGAGATCGCGCACATCATGCAGGACGGCCTGCACCGGATGTACGGCACCGACGAGTCGCTCACCGATGACGAGCGCAACGTCATCTACTACCTCACGGTCTACAACGAGCCGATGGTCCACCCGGCCGAGCCCGAGAACCTCGACCGCGAGGGCCTCCTCAAGGGCCTCTACCTCTACGCCGAGGGCTCCACCGAGGGCCTGTCCGACGACGCGCCGCGGGTGCAGCTGCTCGCGTCGGGCGTCGGGATGCCGTGGGCGCTCGAGGCGCAGGAGCTGCTGCGCAACGACTGGCACGTCATCGCCGACGTGTGGTCGGTGACGTCGTGGAACGAGCTGCGCCGCGACGGCCTGCGCTGTGACGAGAAGGCCTTCCTCGAGCCCGAGTCCGAGGCGCCGGTCCCGTGGGTCACCCAGAAGCTGCGCGACCGCAAGGGCCCCGTCGTCGCGGTGTCCGACTACATGCGCGCGGTCCAGGACCAGATCCGCCAGTGGGTCCCGGGCGACTTCACCTCCCTCGGTGCCGACGGGTTCGGGTTCTCCGACACCCGCCCCGCCGCCCGTCGCTTCTTCCACATCGACGGCCCGTCGATGGCGGTGCGGGCCCTGCAGTCCCTGGCCGAGCGCGGCGAGGTCGACCGCTCCGTGCCGCTCGAGGCCGCGCGCCGCTACCGGCTCTCCGACGTCACCGCGGGCTCCTCGGGCAACGAGGGCGGCGACAGCTGATGCTGCTCGCGTTCTCGATCGCCCCGGCCACCCCGGCCGAGGGCGGCTCCTACGCCGAGGCCGTCGCCGGTGCCGTGCGGGTGGTCCGCGAGTCGGGCCTGCCGAACGAGACGACGTCGATGTTCACGACGGTCGAGGGCGAGTGGGACGAGGTCATGGACGTGCTCAGGCGGTGCGTCGACACGATGACCGACGCCGGCGCCGAGCGCGTCTCCCTCGTCGTCAAGGCCGACATCCGCCCGGGGCACGTCGGGATGCTCGAGGGCAAGGTCGCGCGCGTCGAGGACGTCCTCGCCACCGGCTGACCCCACCCGTCCCGCGAGGGCCCCGGTGGGTGCCGGAGCCAATTGGTACTTATGCAGGGCTCCGTATACTCTTGCATCGTGTCCAAGGTCCTCACCTCCCTGCCCGTCGGCGAGCGCGTCGGCATCGCCTTCTCCGGGGGTCTCGACACCTCCGTGGCCGTCGCGTGGATGCGCGAGAAGGGGGCCGTGCCCTGCACGTACACGGCCGACCTCGGCCAGTACGACGAGCCCGAGATCGACACCGTGCCGACCCGCGCCGGCCAGTACGGCGCCGACGTCGCGCGCCTCGTCGACTGCCGCAGCGCGCTCGTCGAGGAGGGCCTGTCCGCCCTCGCGTGCGGCGCCTTCCACATCCGCAGCGGCACCAGGACGTACTTCAACACCACTCCCCTGGGCCGCGCCGTCACCGGCACCCTGCTCGTGCGCGCGATGCACGCCGACCAGGTGGAGATCTGGGGCGACGGCTCGACCTTCAAGGGCAACGACATCGAGCGGTTCTACCGCTACGGCCTCCTCGCCAACCCGAACCTGCGGATCTACAAGCCGTGGCTCGACGCCGACTTCGTCGCCGAGCTGGGCGGCCGTCACGAGATGAGCGCGTGGCTCACCGAGCGCGACCTGCCGTACCGGTCGAGCCAGGAGAAGGCGTACTCCACCGACGCGAACATCTGGGGCGCGACGCACGAGGCCAAGACCCTCGAGCACCTCGACGAGTCGATGGACGTCGTCGAGCCGATCATGGGCGTGAAGTTCTGGGACCCCGCGGTCGCCATCGAGACCGAGGACGTCACCGTCGCCTTCGTCCAGGGCCGGCCGGTCGCCGTCAACGGCGTGCAGCTCGACCCCGTCGCCCTCGTCGACGAGGCCAACCGGGTCGGCGGGCGCCACGGGCTCGGCATGTCCGACCAGATCGAGAACCGGATCATCGAGGCGAAGTCGCGCGGCATCTACGAGGCCCCCGGCATGGCGCTGCTCCACATCGCCTACGAGCGCCTGCTCAACGCCGTCCACAACGAGGACACCCTGGCCAACTACCACGCCGAGGGCCGCCGCCTCGGCCGGCTGCTCTACGAGGGCCGCTGGCTGGACCCCCAGAGCCTGATGATGCGCGAGGCCCTCCAGCGGTGGGTCGCCTCGGCGGTCACCGGCCAGGTCACCCTGCGGCTGCGCCGCGGCGACGACTACTCCATCGTCGACACCCGCGGCGAGAACTTCAGCTACCACCCCGACAAGCTCTCGATGGAGCGGGTCGAGGACGCGGCGTTCGGCCCCGTCGACCGGATCGGCCAGCTGACGATGCGCAACCTCGACATCGCCGACAGCCGCGCCAAGCTCGAGCTGTACGCCGCCCAGGGCCAGCTGAGCCGTGGGCACGTCGAGCTCGTCGGCGAGCTCGAGCCCGGCGGTGCCGCCCAGATCACCGCGAACCCGCTCGCGGGCGCCGGGGACGACGCCCTCGACCGCGCGGCGATGGAGTCCGGCACCGACTGAGACCGCGCTTCACCCCGGACACCCGCTCTTCCCCCCGGTTCCCTTCCGGGGGGAAGAGCCGGTTCTCGGGGTTCCCCCGAAAACCTGCGACGCGTGGGACGGCGACCGGATTGTCCGGGGCGCACAAATAGACTCGGCCGCATGAGTGCCGAGCGCCGGGCCCCCTCCGAGGCCACCCGAGCCCGGGTGGCCCGCGCTGCCGGCGACCTCGGGGCCGCCGCCGTCCAGCAGATGGAGACCGACCACGCCTGGTACCGCGGCCTGTCGGCCGAGAACCGCTCGTGGGTGGGCCTGGTCGCCCAGGCCGGCATCAGCAGCTTCCTCGACTGGTTCGGCGGCGACCAGGAGCACACCGCCGTGACGGCCGACGTCTTCGGGACGGCCCCGCGCGAGCTGACCCGCTCGATCAGCCTCGCCCAGACCCTCGACCTCCTGCGCACCGTCATCGGCGTCGTCGAACGGGAGATCGCCGACCTCGCCGCACCCGGTGAGGGGGACCTCGCCCTCCAGGCCGTGCTGCGCTACAGCCGCGAGGTCGCCTTCTCGGCCGCCGAGGTCTACGCCCAGGCGGCCGAGGCCCGCGGCGCCTGGGACGCCCGCCTCGAGTCGCTCGTCGTCGACGCCGTCATCCGCGGCGAGGCCGACGACTCGATGCAGTCGCGCGCCGCCGCCCTCGGCTGGGGCGCCGTCACCACGGTCGTCGTCGTCGTCGGCTCCACGCCCGTCGGTGCGGCACCGGCCCCCGTCGTCACCGACCTCCACCGGGCGGCCCGACGTGCGGGCTCCGAGCTGCTCGTCGCCATCCACGGACCGCGGACCATCTGCATCGGGGGCGGGGTCACCGACGCCCACGCCCTCGCGACGGCCCTCGACCCGCACCTCGGCGACGGTCCGCTCGTCATCGGGCCAACCGTCCCCCACCTCTTCGCCGCCGGCCGCAGCGCCCGCGCCGCGATCTCCGGCCACACCGCCGCCCCGGCGTGGCCCGCGGCCCCGCGCCCGGTCCACTCCGACGACCTCTTCGCCGAGCGCGCCCTCATCGGCGACCTCCCGGCGCGCGGGGCGCTCGTGGCCCGCGTCGTGCAGCCACTCCTCGACAGCCCCGGCGGCACCCTGCTCGAGACGGCGGCGGCGTGGCTCGACGGCGAGCAGGGTGTCGAGGGCACGGCGCGCACCCTCATCGTCCATCCCAACACCGTGCGGTACCGGCTCGCCGGCATCACCAGGGCGATCGGCTACGACCTCACCGACGCCCACGACGCCCAGACCGTCCGGACCGCCCTCGCCCTCCACCGGCTGGGGCCCGTGGCGCGCGCCACACCGAGGCAGTGATCCGTGCGCGATTTGGAGGAACCCTCCAAATCCGCGACCCGAGGTTCGTCTTCACTCGTCACGGTTCGATGACGCCCTCGGCGTCAGGCTGGACCCGTGATCGTCATCGTCTGCCCCGGCCAGGGCTCCCAGACCCCGGGCTTCCTCAGCCCGTGGCTCGAGCTGCCCGGACTGCGTGAGCACCTGACCGAGCTGTCCGACGCCGCGGAGGTCGACCTCGTGGCGCACGGCACCGTGTCCGACGAGGACACCATCAAGGACACCGCCGTCGCCCAGCCGCTGCTCGTCGGCGCCGGGCTGCTCGCGCTGCGGGCCCTCGGTGGGACCGGCGGAGTCGGCGCCCTCGCGGGTCACTCGGTCGGCGAGATCACCGCCGCGGCCGCCGCCGGCGTCCTGCACGAGGCCGACGCGATGCGCCTCGTCGCGCTGCGCGGCCGGGCCATGGCCGAGGCGAGCGCCGCCACCCCCACCGGGATGAGCGCCGTCCTCGGCGGCGACCCCGACGACGTCCTCGCGACCATCGAGCGCCACGGCCTCACGCCTGCCAACGTCAACGGCGCGGGCCAGGTCGTCGCCGCGGGCGCGCTGCCCGCCCTGGCGGCACTCGCCGAGGACCCGCCCGCCAAGGCGCGCGTCATCCCGCTCAAGGTCGCCGGCGCCTTCCACACGCACTACATGTCCCCCGCCGTCGACGCGCTGTCGGCCGCCGCGGCCGACCACGACGTCTCCGACCCGGGCGTCACCCTCGTCTCCAACCGCGACGGGGCCACCATCACCGACGGCCGCGAGGCCCTCGACCGGATCGTCGCCCAGGTCTCCAACCCGGTCCGCTGGGACCTGTGCATGGAGCGGTTCGCCACGCTCGGCGTCACGGCCGTCATCGAGCTGCCCCCGGCCGGCACCCTCGTCGGCCTCGCCAAGCGCTCCCTCAAGGGCGTCGAGCTCCTCGCGGTGAAGACGCCCGACGACCTCGACGCCGCCCGCACCCTCATCCAGGAGCACTCGGCATGACCGCCACCTCCAAGGGCTTCGCCTCCTCCCTGCGCACCGCCGAGCCGCGCGGGCACGCCCGCATCCTCGGCATGGGCGGCTACCGGCCGCGGCGCATCGTGCCCAACTCCGAGATCGTCGACCGGATCGACTCCTCCGACGAGTGGATCCAGGAGCGGTCGGGCATCATCGAGCGCCGCTGGGCCGGCGAGGGCGAGTCGGTCATCGACATGTCCATCCTCGCCGCCGCCCCGGCGCTGGAGAAGGCCGGCATCACCGGGGCCGACCTCGACGCGGTCATCGTCGCCACGGTGAGCTGGCCGTTCCAGACGCCGGCCGCCGCCCCGATCGTCGCCGAGCAGCTCGGCAGCCACGGCGCCGCCTTCGACCTGTCCGCGGCGTGCGCCGGCTACTGCCACGGCGTCGCGGTGGCCGCCGACATGGTGCGCGGAGGGTCCGCCAGGTATGTCCTCGTCGTGGGGGTCGAGCGGCTCTCCGACTTCACGAGCCGCGACGACCGCGGGACCGCCTTCATCTTCGGCGACGGCGCCGGCGCAGCGGTCATCGGCCCGTCCGACACCCCGGGGATCGGCCCCACGGTGTGGGGCTCCGACGGCGCCCAGTGGCGGGCGATCTCGCAGACCGAGAGCTGGATCGACGTCCACGAGCAGAAGCTCGACTGGCCGCACATCGGGATGGCCGGACAGACGGTGTTCCGCTGGGCCGTGTGGGGCATGGCGCCCGTCGCGCAGCAGGCGCTCGACGCCGCCGGTGTCACCGTCGACCAGCTCGACGCGTTCGTCCCGCACCAGGCCAACGTGCGGATCATCGACGCGATGGCCAAGAAGCTGCAGATCCCCGAGGGCGTGGCCATCGCCCGCGACATCCACTACACGGGCAACACCTCCGCCGCGTCGGTCCCGCTCGCCATGGAACGCATGGTGCGCGAGGGCGAGGCACCCAGCGGCGGCCTGGCCCTGCAGATCGGCTTCGGCGCGGGCCTGTCCTTCGCGGCGCAGGTCGTCGTCATCCCCTGACTCCCGTGGGCCCACGGGTCACCCGGGCCAGCAGCACCGCACGAGTCCACCACCAAGAGTCCCCGAGAAGACCGAAGGAGCAGCACCCATGGCACTGTCTGAGCAGGAGATCCTCGCCGGCCTCGCCGAGATCGTGAACGAGGAGACCGGCCTCGACCCGGCCGAGGTCCAGTCCGACAAGTCGTTCACCGACGACCTCGACATCGACTCCCTCTCGATGATGACGATCGTCGTCAACGCCGAGGAGAAGTTCGGCACGCGCATCCCCGACGACGAGGTCAAGAACCTCACCACCGTCGGCGACGCCGTGAGCTTCATCGCGAACAACCAGGGCTGAGCAGCCGCTCGTCCCGCCCCCTCCCCACCCGGCCCTCACGGGCCTAGGGTCGAGGAGGGGGCGGACCCCGCCCCACCCAGCACGTGCCTGTCCACGTCCCACAAGGAGCAGCAGGACCCATGAGCGATCGACGCGTCGTCGTGACCGGCCTCGGTGCCACCACGCCCCTCGGCGGCACCATCGCAGAGACCTGGGAGGGCATCCTCGCGGGACGCTCGGGCGCCAAGCCCCTGCCCGCGGACTGGGTCGAGAAGTACGAGA
The DNA here is from genome assembly GCA_963834225.1 of uncultured Actinomycetota bacterium. Taxonomy (GTDB): domain Bacteria; phylum Actinomycetota; class Actinomycetes; order Actinomycetales; family Dermatophilaceae; genus Oryzobacter. Next base: position 499,892 of record CAWIAT010000009.1, read on the forward strand.
TGCCGGTGCACTTCGCCTGCCTCATCGCGCAGGACCCTCTCGAGGTCCTCACCAAGGTGCAGGTGCGCCGGATGGACCCGAGCGCCCAGTACGCCGTCATCGCCTCCCTGGCCGCGATGGAGGACGCCGGCTCCCCCGAGGTCGACCCCGAGCGGCTCGGCGTGGCCATCGGCACCGGCATCGGTGGGGTCTGGACCCTGCTCGACCAGTGGGACATCCTGCGGGAGAAGGGCCTGCGCCGTGTCTTCCCGCTGGCCGTCCCGATGCTCATGCCCAACACCTCCGCCGGCAACGTCTCGCTGCTCCTCGGAGCGCGCGCCGGCGCCCACACCACGGTCTCGGCGTGCGCGTCGGGCGCCGAGTCGATGGGCACCGCGTACGACATGATCCGCACCGACCGCGCCGACATGGTCGTCGCGGGCGGCACCGAGTGCGCGACGCACCCCATCTGCTTCGCCGGGTTCGCCCAGATGCAGGCGCTGTCGACCCGCAACGACGACATGGCCGCCGCGTCGCGCCCCTACGACACCGGCCGTGACGGGTTCGTCATGGGCGAGGGTGCCGGCGTCATGGTCCTCGAGGAGTACGAGCACGCGAAGGCCCGCGGCGCACGGATCTACGCCGAGTTCGCCTCGATCGGCATGTCCGCCGACGCCCACCACATCACCGCTCCCGAGCCCGAGGGCGCCGGCGCGTCGCGCGCGATGCGGGAGGCCGTCGAGCGCGCCGGCCTCACCGACACCGACATCTGCCACATCAACGCCCACGCGACGTCGACCCCCGTGGGCGACGTCGCCGAGGCCAACGCCATCCGCCGGGCCTTCGGCGCGGCCGCCGACGGCATGGCCGTCTCCGCGACCAAGTCGATGACGGGCCACCTCCTCGGTGCTGCCGGAGCCCTCGAGGGCCTGCTCACCGTCCTCTCGGTGCACCACCGGCTCGCGCCGGCCGCCATCAACATCGACGACTTCGACGAGCGGATCGACCTCGACGTCGTCCGCGGCGAGCACCGCACCCTGCCCGACGGCGACATCGCTGCCCTCAACAACTCCTTCGGGTTCGGCGGGCACAACGTCGCCCTCGTGGTCAAGAGCGTCTGAGCCTCGACGACGAACGGCTGAGGCCGCCGGCGCACAGGCGCCGAGGGGGCCTCAGCCGTTCGGTCCGACCGGCCCGATCCCCGTCCGCGCGTGGGGTCGACGCCGTTACCGTTCGAGGGTGATCGAACAGCCCGTCCCCGTCCGATCGTCCGGCGTCGCCGAGACCGGGACCGTGATGACGACCGACGTCGTCGAGCGCGAGGTGCGCGCCGCGACCCGGTGGCACCTGCGCCGTCACGCGGTGTGGCGCAGCTTCGCGGCGACCTGGGTCCTCGGGTTCGTCCTCGTCGCCCTCGTCCAGTGGGTCATGCCCACCGCGCCCCCGGACCACCCCTGGCTCGTCGGCCTCGCCGTGCTCGTCGCCGCGGTCGCCCTCGTCTGCCTCGACGGCTTCGTCGCGCTCCCCTGGCGCACCCGCCGGATGTTCCGCCGCCTGGTGTCCGCCCAGGCCCCGCCCGGCACGCCGATCCACGCGTCCTGGTCGCTCGACTCGTGGTCGATCGGCACGTACGCCGCGACCTACACGATCGCCACGTCCTCGGTCACCCGCGGGACCTGGGTCGAGGACGTCCTCGTCATCGACACCACGACCGACAAGTTCTACCTCGTCGCCGGCGAGCTCCTCTCGCCCTCGGCCTGGATGGTCGTCAGCGAGGTCCTCGGCGACCGGCTCGTCGACCTCGACCACCCCGGGAGGGGCTGACGCCCGTGTCCGCCCAGCCGGGAGAGCCCGCGTCCGAGACGGATCCGACCCCGCACGTGACCCACTCGTCGGTGACGACGCCGGGTGACGACGGCGCCGACGTCATGCGCGCCCTCACCTGGTGGATGGTGCGGCGCCCCCGGACGTGGCGCTCCCTCCTCATCGCCTACCCCATCGTCTTCATCCTCGTCGTCGGGGGGCTGTCCGTGCTCGACCTCTCCTCCGGCGAACCGGTGGGCGAGGTCGTCCTGGGTCTGCCGCTCCTCGTCATCGGGACCTTCGCCCTGCTCGCCGGTCTCGCCGGCCTCGAGGTCGTCGCCCGCTGGTGGCGGGTCCGCCGGCTGGTCCGGCGCGTCGTGGGGGCCCAGATCGTCGTCGGGAACGTCACGACGGTGACGATCACCCCCACGGAGGTCGTCGCGGCCTACGCGGACTCGGTCCACCGGATCCGCACCCGGTCGGTCGTCGGCGGCGCCTGGGTCGGTGGCGTCCTCGTCCTCGAGACCCGGATGGAGTTCGTCCTCGGGTTGCCCGCCGACCTCGTCGGGACCGACGGGTGGGCACTCCTCGCGCCGACCCTGGGCTCACGGGTGAGAACGGTCTCGTGACCGACGCCCCGGACCACGCTCCCCACGAGGTCACCACGTCGTACGTCTCCACCGAGGAGATCATCGAGCGCGAGGCCGACGTGCTGTGGCGCCGCCAGCTCGGCCAGGACGGGTTCTGGCGAGGCTTCGTGCGCCGTCGCGTCGCGCTCGGCGTCGTCATCGCCGTGCTGCTGGTCGTCGTCGAGGTCGCCCAGGTCGGCGGACCCGGCGGTGCCCTGCGCGCCGGGGTCGTCCTCGTGCCGGCCTACGTCCTGCTCGTGGCCCTCGACGTGGTGATGATCCGACGCCGGACCCGCAGGGCCCACCTCGCCGTCACCCGCGCCGGGTGCCCGCCGGGAACCGTCGTCCGCGCCGTGTACCGGTCCGACGAGGTCGAGTTCGGCCTGCCGAGCCACCGGGTCTGCGTGCCCCTGTCCGGCATCACCGAGGCCGTGCACGGCGGCGGCGTGCTCCTGCTCACCGGCGACGACGACCAGCCGTCGTGGATCGTGCCGGACGAGCTCCTCGGACCCGAGGCCCTCGGCGTCGTGCGGGCCGCCCTCGGCTCGCGGCTCGTCGAGCGGTGAGCGCCCGGCCTCAGCCGACCTTGTGCAGCCAGCGCACCGGGGCACCCTCGCCGGCGTAGCGGAACGGCTCGAGCTCGCTGTCCCACTCGCTGCCGAGCAGCTCCTCGATCATCTCCTGCATCGCCTCGGCACTGCCCTGGGCGAGGACGACGACCTCGCGCAGGCGGTCCTCGTTGATGACGGCGTCGCCGCTCGCCGAGGTCCACGTGTGGTGGATGCCGAGGCGGGGCGTGTGCGACCACCGGGAGCCGTCCGAGCCCTGGCTCGGCTCCTCGGTGACCTCGTAGCGCAGGTTCTCCCAGCCGCGCAGGGCCGAGGCGATCCGGGCGCCGGTCCCGGGCTCGCCGGACCAGCTGAGCTCGGTGCGCACGAACGCGGGAGCGGCGGGCTGGGGGGTCCAGTCGACCGTGACCCGGCCGCCGAGGATGTTCTCGACCGCCCAGAGCACGTGCGGGCACAGCGCTTTCGGGGTGGAGTGGACATAGACCACTCCCCGCGTGACGGTGCGCGGCATCACGACAGACATCCTGGCCTCCTTCGCGTGCGAGGGACGTCTTCCCCAACGCCGGTGCACGAGGTGGTGGCCTGGTCGGTCTGCCGGGTGGGCGGTCTCCCGCGTCCGGATGCCGTACGGCTCAGCTGTGAGGGCACCTGGGTGCCGTTGTGGTCGTCATCATGCCCCATCGGCCCCGGCTGCACCAGCGAAACCACGCATCTCGTGGGTCCCGGGTCCCCCACCCGTCACAGGGGCGGCGGGCGCAGGTCAGGGCAGGTCGGCGCCGTCCCCGCTCGCGCGGTGCACCTCGAAGGGCTCGGCGTGACGGATGTGCGGCAGCTGGCGGGCCCAGTACCGGGCCGTCGCCGTGACGAGGTCGGGCTCGAGGTAGTGCCGCGCCGACTGGCTGCGGTACACGCCGAGCAGGTCGACCTTCTCGTCGACCGTGTCGTCGACGCGGACGAAACGGGTGGGCGAGAACCCGACCCGCGAGGACGGCGACTGGTAGCAGTAGACCTCCGGGACGCGCCGGGTCGCGACGACGACGGCCTCGTGCACCGCCCGGTGGTCCTGGTGCTGGTCCGCGGCACTGTGGACGTAGACGACCGTGGGGCGGACCGTCGTGACGACGTCCTCGACGAGCCGGGTGAGGCCGACCTCCTCGTCGAGCCGGGTGTCGGCGAGGTCGGCGAGGAGCAGCTCGGCGCCGAGGCGCGTCGCGGCACCGACGGCCTCGCGCCGCCGGTCCTGCGGGCGCCCGCCCTGGTCCCCGAGGGTGAGGGTGAGGACGGTGACGGCGTGGCCGGCGTCGCGGTGACGCAGGAGCGTTCCGCCGCAGCCGATCTCGACGTCGTCGGGGTGCGCCCCGACGGCGAGCACCCGGACGTGGGCCGGCGCCTCGACGACCTTGGTGAGGACGGCGGCGAGGTCGTCGGGGTTCGCCGGGTCGACGACCTGGGCCACGCCGATCCGCAGGGCGTGGAGCAGTCCGTCGCGGGAGGCCTCGGGGCCGGCGAGAGCACACACGCTGAGCCGGGGGTGCGCCGCGCGGATCCGGGCGAGGACGACCGCGGCGTCGTCGTCGAGGGCGTCGCAGTCGACGACGAGCACGGAGGGCTCGCCGCTCGTCGCGACGAACTCCTCGGTCTCGGCCGGGGCCAGCAGGAGCGGGATGAGGTCGAGGGCGGTCAGCGCGCGCAGCGCCGTGTCGGCGGTGCGACGGCACCACAGCACCGCCACCCGCTGGGGTGGCGTCGCGGCACGGTCGACCCCGTCGGGGAGCACAGCACCCCCCACGGGGCTCGAACCGTCAGGGAGCGTCGCGGACGGCGACGGGACCGGGTCGAGCACGCCACCGACGGTACTCGACGGTCCCCGGCGCCGCTGGGAGACCCTCGCAGCCCGTGACACAATCGGCGCTGTTTCGAGGGGCGTTAGCTCAGTCGGTCAGAGCAGCGGACTCATAATCCGTCGGTCGTCGGTTCAAGCCCGACACGCCCCACCGTCAGGTCCTCAGGATTCGCGGCCGTGCGCGTGGACCTGGCCCCCGAGGCCGGGCTTCGGCTGCTCGCGGGTCATCGGCGGGACGGTGAGGCGGGTGGGCACACCGGTGGGGGTGCGGCCCGACAGCGGCGCGCGGTGGGTGGTCGCGAGGTGGGACAGGTGGAGGCGACGCGCCTCGCGGGTGGGCTGGATCGTGGTGGTCATGGCTGCTGGCTCCCTCTGCACGATGGTCCGCGCTACGATGAGCGGAGACTGACTCCGCTTCTGCTGACCACCATACGGAGACTGCCTCCATTTAGCAAAGGAGAGATCTCGTGACGGCTGCCGACACCGGCAGGTCGACCCTCGAGCCAGCGCCGGACACCGGTGCCGCAGCGACGGTCCCGGCCTCCCCCGGCGAGCCCGAGACCGGCGCCACGAGCCACCGACCGATGCGGGCCGACGCGCGCCGCAACCACGACAAGATCCTCGCCACCGCCCGCGTCGTGTTCGCCGAGCGCGGGACCGACGCCTCGCTCGACGACATCGCCAAGCGGGCCGAGGTGGGCCCGGGCACGCTCTACCGCCACTTCCCCACCCGCGAGGCCCTCGTCGACGCCCTCATGCAGGACTGGACCGACCGGGTGACCGCCGACGCCGACGCCGCCATCGCGACCGGCGCCGCGGCCCCCGTGATGCTCCTCGACTGGTTCGAGCACTTCGTCGAGCACATCACCCTCCACCGGGGTGCCGCCACGAAGATCTGCGCGGCCATGGACGACCCCGCCTCACCGATGTACCGCAAGTGCAGCGTCATGGGAGAGGCCAACCGCCGCGTCATCGAGCACCTCGACGCGCAGGGCGGGATCCGCGAGGGCGTCGACCCGGTCACCGTCATGCGCCTCGTCAGCGGCGTCGCGAGCGTCTCCGACACCAACCGCGCGGGCATCGCCGTCCGCCCGATGCTCGAGCTCGTCGTCGACGGGATCGTCCGACCCAGCGCCTAGCCTGCTCGGGTGGGATCGGACCCGAAGCGCCTCGAGGGGCTGAGCGGCGACGAGGCGTACGCCGCGCTGGCCCTCGAGCACGTCACCGGCGGGGTGGCGCGGGCCCACGACGTGGGGCGGCTCCAGGGGGCCTACGACCTCGACCTCAGCCTTCCCCGCGGACGCCGAGCGGCCGTCGAGGTCACGACCGTGGCGGGGCCCGGTGTGCGCCACCACGACTCGCTCCTGGGCCCCCGTTCGCGAGGACGGGGGATGCGGGCGCCCCGCCTCGAGCTCGACGGCGTCCACGGCCTCGGTGGGCTGGCCGCCGCGACGAGCGACCTGTTCCGGGTGCCGCACATCGCGCGCCGCGCCGCCAAGGTCGCCGCGGTGGCGGAGGTCGACGAACGACACCTCTTCATCGGGATCGGCGACGGCGGGCTCCCCCGGCCCCTCTACCTCGCCCTCGGCCGACCCGGCCCGGCTCTGCCGGACGACGAGCCCGACGTCGAGCACGAGGCCCTCACCCACCTCTGGCTCGCGACCGCGTGGTCGGGCTCGCCCCTCCTGCGCTGGCAGCGCGGCGTCGGCTGGTCGGTCCACGACCCCGGCCGGTAGACCTCAGCTGTCGAAGCCGACGCCGGCGGCGTCGAGGCCGCGCAGCCAGAGGTTGCGCCGCCCGGTGCGGTCCTCGGCGGCCAGGCTCGCCCGGGTCGCCCGGACCGCGGCCCAGCGGATCGGCTCCGGCGGGAACGGGACGGGCTTGCGCCGCACCATCCCGAGCCGGGTCACCTCGGTGTCGCGGCCGTCGACGAGGTCGAGGGCGACGCGCGCGCCGAAGCGGGTCGAGGCCACCCCGAGACCGGTGTACCCGACGGCGTAGGCGAGCCGCCCCCCGAGGGCGGTCCCGAAGACCGGGGTGAAGCGCGACGTGGTGTCGATGACACCCCCCCAGCGGTGGGTGAACCGCACGCCCTCGAGCTGCGGGAAGATCTCGAGGAAGTGCCGCGCCAGGAGGTCGTGCGAGGCCGACTGCTCGAGGCGCGGGTCGATGCGTCCGGGGAAGTGGTAGTTCGCGTCGTACCCGCCGAACAGGACCCGGTCGTCGAGGGTGCGGCGGTAGTAGTGGAACTGGTTGCCGGCGTCGGCGAGGCCCTCGCGGCCCTCCCACCCGATCCGGCCGAGCTGCTCGGCCGACAGGGGCTCGGACATCAGGACGTGGTCGTAGACCGGCAGGGTCCACAGCGCGAGCCGCTTCAGCAGCCCGCGGAAGGCCCCGGTCCCGAGCACGACGCGGTCGGTGCGCACGCTCCCCGACCCGGTGCGCACGACGAGCGCCCCGTCCTCGCGGTCGACGGCGGTGACGGCGCTGTCCTCGTGGATGCGGACGCCGAGCCGCTCGGCGGCTGCCGCGAGGCCCCAGACGAGGCGTCCCGGGTCGAGCAGGCCGACCGTCGGGTCGAACACCCCGGAGAGGTAGCGCGGCGAGTCGACCCGGGCCCGGGCCTCCTGCGCGGTGAGGTGGCTGACGTCGATGCCGTGCGCGCGGTGCAGCTCGTAGGCCGCGCGGACCGTCGGCACCTGGTGCTCGGTGAGGGCGAGGGTCAGCTCACCGGGGACGTGGAAGTCGGCCTCGATGCCGTGGCGCACCAGGGTGTCGGCGAGGGCGGCGAAGTTCTCGGCGCCGAGGCGCTCGAGGGTCTCGACCTCGTCGGGCCAGCAGGCCAGCCCCTGGGCGAGCCCGTGGGTGAGCGAGGGCGCGACGAAGCCGCCGTTGCGACCGGAGGCCGCGACCCCGAGCCGACCGCGTTCGAGGAGGACGACGTCGCGCGACGGGTCGTCCTCCTTCGCCTGCACCGCGGCCCACAACCCGGTGAAGCCGCCACCCACGACGACGAGGTCGGCCCGGTGGCCCGCGCCGGTCAGGGCAGGGCGGGGGTCCGGACGCAGCCCGGGCCGGTCGGTCCAGAAGACGTCGGGGGCCGCGTCCGCCAGCGAGGCGCTCACGACCGCGGGATCCGGGCTCATGCGCGTCATCATGCCGCCCTCCCGGTCCTCGTGCGCCGCCCCGCCCCCTGCGGGCATGCCCTACCGTTCGAGCACACCTCCATCGGTCAGGACCTGGCCGGCAGGTGCTCACACCCGTGGTCCGCGCCGGGAGCGCCGGACCTCTGCAGGAGGTCTTCGTCATGAGGCGATCCATCGCCGTCGTCGCCACCGCCGCGTGCTCCCTCGCACTCGCCGGCACCACGTCCGCCGTGGGCGCCGGTGCCGCACCGGCGCCGGCCCCGTCGCCGCCCGCGGGTGCCGCCGGCGTCGCCATCGCCCTTCGCGCGGCGGCCCCGGTCGAGGCGAGCCCCGACGACCGGTACGTCGTCGTCATGCGCCAGGACCCCGTCGTGCGGTCCACCGGCGCCGACCGCCTCCACACCTCGGCCGCGACCTCGCGCGCCACCGCGCTGCGCGCCGGGCAGGACGCCGCCCTGCGCACGGCCGGGCTCTCCCGCTCGAGCAAGGAGCAGGAGTACACGACGGCGCTCAACGGCTTCGCGGTCGAGACCGACCTCGCCGGGGCCCAGCGGCTCGCCCGCGACCGCTCGGTCGCCCTCGTCGTCCCCGACGCCCTGCGCCAGCTCCACCGGGCCCCCTCGACACCCGCGACCACGTCCGTGGCCACGAGGTCCTCGGCCCCCAGGTCCCGCAACGCCCTCAACGACGACCTCGGCCTCACCGGGCGCGACGAGGCGTACGGCGCCGGCATCACCGGCAAGGGCGTCGTCGTCGGCGTCATCGACACGGGCGTCTGGCCCGAGCACCCGAGCCTCGCCCCACGCCCCGGCCTGCCGGCCCGCCCCGACCTCGACGAGGACGAGCGCTCGGCGTGCGCCTTCGGCAACACCGCCTGGAACGCAGCCGACGCGGCGTTCACCTGCAACCGCAAGCTCGTCGGCGCGCGCGAGTTCCTCGACACGTACGAGGCCGCGACCGGCCTGCGCGACACCGAGTTCGACTCCGCCCGCGACGACGACGGACACGGCACGCACACGTCGACGACGGCCGCCGGCAACGCCGACGTCCGCGCCACCGTCCTCGGCGCCGACCGTGGTGTCATCTCGGGGATCGCCCCCGACGCCCAGGTCATCGCGTACAAGGCCGTCGGCTCGGCCGGCGGGTACGCCTCCGACCTCGTCGCGGCCATCGACCAGTCCGTGTCCGACGGCGTCGACGTCATCAACTTCTCCCTCGGGGGACCGCCGAACACGGTCTCGCCCGAGGCCATCGCGCTCCTCTTCGCCGCCGATGCCGGGATCGACGTCGCGGCGTCGGTGGGCAACGCGGGCCCCGGTCCCGGCTCCATCGGCGGGCCGGCCGACCTGCCGTGGGTCACCGGCGTGGGCGCGACGACGTACGCCACCGCGTACGGCGCCACCCTCGAGCTCGACCGCGGCCCCGACCTCGAGGGCGCCTCGATGACCCCCGGCACCCCCACCGCGGGCGTCGTCGACGGCGCCACTGCCGGCTCCGCCCCGTGCGTGCCCGGCGACCTCGACCCCGGGCTCGTCGAGGGCGCGATCGTCGTGTGCGCCGAGGGCGCGGTGAGCACCGTCGTCAAGAGCATCGCCGTCGAGGAGGCCGGCGGCGTCGGCCTCGTCGTCACCTCCCGCCCCGGCGCCACCCTCACCACCCCGACCACCCACGTCCCGAGCCTCGTCCTCGACAGCGGTGACGGGATCCGCCTGCGCTCCTGGCTCGCCAAGCGGCCCGGGGGGACGGGGCGCATCATCAGCGACGGCGCCACCCGGTCCCCCGTGCCGAACCCGACCGTGGCCGCGTTCTCCAGCCGCGGCGAGAGCCCGACCGCCGGGGACCTCGTCAAGCCCGACCTCACCGCCCCGGGCGTCCAGGTCCTCGCCGGAGCCTCGCCGGTCCCGTCCGGGCCGGACTTCGGACCCTCCGGCCAGCTGTTCCAGGCGATGTCGGGCGCCTCGATGGCCAGCCCGGTGGTCGCCGGCCTGTCGGCGCTGCTCACCCAGGCGCACCCCGAGTGGTCCCCCGCGACGGTCCGCTCGGCCCTCGTGACGACGGCCGACTCCCGGGTCCGCGACAGCGACGGCTCCAGGGCCGACCCGTTCGACACGGGCGCCGGGATCGCCGCCCTCGGCCACCCGGCGAGGAAGGGCTCGGCCTTCCGCCCCGGGCTCGTCTACGACGCGACCTTCCCCGACTACCTCGGGTTCCTCTGCGACGAGGGACCCTCGCCGTTCCCCGCGGCGGTGTGCGACGACCTCGAGGCCGCGGGCTACCCCACCGACGCCCAGGACCTCAACCAGCCGTCGATCGGGGTCGAGGAGGTGCCCGGCCGCACGACCGTCCTGCGCTGGGTCACCAACGTCTCGGGCGAACGCCTGCGGGCGAGGGCGTCGGTCGACGCGCCTCGGGGCCACCGCGTCACCGTCTCGCCGTCGACGGTCGACCTCGCGCCGGGTGCCACGGCACGGGTGACGCTCTCGGTGCACGCCAAGACCTCGGTCACCACGGGTCGGTGGTCCTTCGGGTCGCTGACCTGGCGCGGCACCGGCTACGAGGTCACCAGCCCCATCGCCGTCAAGGGCCTGGACCTGCGGGCGCCGGCGGTCGTCACCGGCACCGGCGGGTCGGGCACGGCGAGCGTCCCCGTCGAGATCGGGACCCGCGGCCGGTACGAGGCGGTCCCGCACGGCCTCGTCGCGGCGGTCGCCACGACCGGGACCGTCGGCCAGGACCCCGACCAGACCTTCCCCAGCCCTGATGACGGCGCGGGCGCCACCCGCCTGCCCGTCGACCTCACCGGGGTCGCGCACGCCCGGTGGACCCTCGAGGACGACGACGAGGACACCGACCTCGACCTCTACCTGCTCGACCCGTCGGGCGAGGTCGTCGCGTCGAGCGCCGAGGCCGGCACAGCGGAGCGCATCGACCTCGCGCACCCCGAGCCCGGGACGTACAGCCTCGTCGTCCACGGCTGGACCGCCGCTGCGGACACCGCCTTCATCGTGCAGGGCTGGCTCGTGCCGAGCTCCACCGACGGGTCGCTCCGGGTCACCTCCGGCGGCACCGGCGCGGTGCGCGTCGGGGACTCCCGGACCGTGAGCCTGTCGTGGACCGGCGCGGCTCCCGGGACGAACCTCGGCCTCCTCGAGCACCTCGTCGACGGACGCCGCCTCGCCGACACGCTCGTCGAGGTCACCGGGTGAGCGCCGGCGCCGCGAGCCGGCTCGCGGTCGGCGAACCGGCCGCCCGGGCGGTCCCCGAGACGCTGCGCGCGGTCCGGGTCGGCTGACCGACGAGGTCTCGGTTGGGTATCGATCCCCGTTCGTCAGCGGCCGCCTCCCTATCTCCGGGCGCGCCCGGTCGCTAGGTTCACTGCATGACCGAGCCCCTCGTCGTCCTCAAGGGCGTCAACAAGCACTTCGGTGACCTCCACGTGCTCCAGGACATCGACCTGACCGTCGGTGCGGGCGAGGTCGTCGTGGTCATCGGGCCGTCCGGCTCGGGCAAGTCCACGCTGTGCCGGGCCATCAACCGCCTCGAGACGATCGAGTCCGGGACGATCACCATCGACGGCAAGGACCTCCCCGAGGAGGGCAAGGAGCTCGCCCACCTGCGCGCCGACGTCGGGATGGTCTTCCAGTCCTTCAACCTCTTCGCGCACAAGACCATCCTCGAGAACGTCACGCTCGGCCCGATCAAGGTCCGCAAGATGAAGAAGGACGCCGCCGAGAAGCGCGCGATGGAGCTGCTCGAGCGCGTGGGCGTCGCCCACCAGGCGCAGAAGTACCCCGCCCAGCTCTCCGGCGGCCAGCAGCAGCGCGTGGCGATCGCCCGGTCGCTCGCCATGGACCCCAAGGTGATGCTCTTCGACGAGCCGACCTCGGCCCTCGACCCCGAGATGATCAACGAGGTCCTCGACGTCATGACCGGCCTGGCCAAGAGCGGCATGACGATGGTCGTCGTCACCCACGAGATGGGCTTCGCCCGCCGGGCCGCCAACCGCGTCGTCTTCATGGCCGACGGCCAGATCGTCGAGGCCGACACCCCCGAGGAGTTCTTCACCAACCCCAAGAGCGACCGGGCCAAGGACTTCCTCGGGAAGATCCTCACCCACTGACCCACGAGGACCGCACCGCCGCCGTGACCGGGCACCCGGCCCCCACGGCACCAACAGGAGGAGAGAAGCACATGACGACTCGACGGATCGGGGCGGTCGCTGCCGCTGCCGTCCTCGGCCTGGGCCTCGCGGCCTGTGGCTCGGACGCCGGCAGCACCGGGGGCTCCGGAGACACGGGCAGCGGCGATGCCGCCAGCGGCCTGAAGATCGGCATCAAGTTCGACCAGCCCGGACTCGGCCTGAAGAAGGGCACCGAGTACAGCGGGTTCGACGTCGACGTCGCCACCTACGTCGCCAAGGAGCTCGGCACCGACGCGGCCGACATCACCTGGGTCCAGGCGCCCAGCGCCCAGCGCGAGACCCTCATCGAGACCGGCCAGGTCGACCTCGTCTTCGCGACGTACTCGATCACCGACAAGCGCAAGGAGAAGGTCTCCTTCGGCGGGCCGTACTTCGTCGCCGGCCAGGACCTCCTCGTCCGCTCCGACGACAGCTCGATCACCGGGCCCGACACCCTCGACGGCAAGAAGCTGTGCTCGGTCACCGGATCGACCTCGGCGCAGAACGTCAAGGACGACGTCCCGGGCGTCCAGCTCCAGGAGCTCGCGGGTTACTCCGAGTGCCTGCCGGCGCTCAAGAACGGCACGCTCGACGCGCTGACCACCGACGACACCATCCTCGCCGGCCTCGCGGCCCAGGCCGAGTACGCGGGCGAGTTCAAGGTCGTGGGCAAGCCGTTCTCCACCGAGCGCTACGGCGTCGGCCTGAAGAAGGGCGACACCGCGATGTGCGAGAAGGTCAACACCGCGATCAAGAAGATGATCGAGGACGGCTCCTGGCAGAAGGCCATCGACGCCAACCTCGGCCCGGCCAAGTACACGCCGGGTGCGGGCAACCCGCCCACCCCGGACGCCTGCGCCTGACGCACCACGTGCCACGGCGTGTGCCGCTCGTCCTCCGGGACGGGCGGCACACGCCCGTGACCGCCCCGACGGGAAGGAGTCCCCATGGGTGAGATCCTCGACAACTACGACATCCTCGCCGCGTTCGGGATGACGCTCTACCTCACGGTGTTCGCCGCGTTCGGCTCGCTGGTCCTCGGTACGGTCCTCGCGGTCATGCGGGTCTCCCCCGTCGGCGTGCTGCGCTCGATCGGCACCCTGTACGTCAACGTCGTGCGCAACACCCCGCTCACCCTCATCCTCTTCTTCTGCATCCTGGGCCTGCTCTACATCGTCCAGCTGAGCCTGGCCCCCTCGGACTCCCCCACCTCGATCGTGGACAACGGGATCCGGTGGGCGATCGTCGGCCTGGCGGTCTACCACGCGGCGTTCGTCTGCGAGGCCCTGCGCTCCGGCGTCAACACCGTGCCCGCCGGCCAGGCCGAGGCCGCGCGCGCCATCGGCCTCACCTTCGGCCAGTCCCTGCGCGAGGTGATCCTCCCCCAGGCGTTCCGTGGGTCGATCGCCCCCCTCGGCTCGGTCCTCATCGCGCTGACGAAGAACACCACCGTGGCCTCGGTCATCGGCGTCGCGGAGGCGTCGAACCTGATGAAGGTCATCATCGAGAACGAGACGGCGGGCACCCTGGTGTTCTTCATCTTCGCCCTCGGCTTCGTCGTCCTCACCCTGCCCGTCGGCATCCTCTTCACGAGCCTGTCGCGGCGGCTGGCGGTGAAGCGGTGAGCGCCTCCTCGATCCTCTTCGACGCCCCCGGACCGAGGGCTCGGGCCCGGCACCGTTTGCTCACCGGCGTCGGCGTGCTCCTCGCCGTCGGCATCGTCGGGCTGGTGCTGTGGAAGCTCGGCCAGTCCGGGCAGCTCAAGGCGTCACTGTGGGCCGACCTCTTCCAGGCCGACGTGTGGACCGAGTACGTGGTCCCCGGCATCCTCAACACCCTTCGGGCCGCCGCGGTCTCGATCGTCCTGGCCGTCGCGTTCGGGCTCGTCTTCGGCATGGGGCGGCTGTCGGCCATCGCGCCCGTGCGGTGGTTCTGCGGGATCGTCGTCGAGTTCTTCCGCGCCGTCCCCGTCCTGCTGATGATGTACTTCGCCTTCGGCCTGTACACCGTGAACAACGTCTTCGGCGTCGACTTCAACTCCTTCTACGCCGTCGTCACCGGCCTGACGCTCTACAACGGGTCGGTCATCGCCGAGCTCGTCCGCTCGGGCGTCCACCAGCTCCCCAAGGGACAGTCCGAGGCCGGCCTGTCGGTGGGGCTCACCCCGACCCAGACGCTGCGCTCGATCCAGCTCCCCCAGGCCCTGACCGCGATGCTGCCGGCCCTCGTCGGCCAGCTCGTCGTCATCCTCAAGGACAGCGCCCTCGGCACCGCGATCACCTACCCCGAGCTGCTCCAGCAGGCCCGCAACCTCGGGACCGCGTACGGCAACGTCATCCCCGCGTACGTCCTCGCGGCGGTGCTGTTCATCCTCATCAACTACGGGCTGACGGTCATCGCCGGCCGGGTCGAGCAGCGGATCAACCGCCGCGGCAAGACCGCCGGGGGTGCGGCGGCCGCTGCCGTGCTCCCCGCGGCTCCCGGCACCGAGGCCGGGGCCGACGTCGCTGCACGCAGCGCCCCGCGGTAGCGGCCCCCCGCGAGGCGCCTCACGACGAAGGGCCCGGACCATGGCGGTCCGGGCCCTTCGCTGTGGGGTGCTCCCCCGGTTGGACTCGAACCAACAACCTGCCGATTAACAGTCGGCTGCTCTGCCAATTGAGCTACAGGGGAAAGGCCGCCGGGGGATCGCCCCAGCAGCGCCCGGCAACGATAGCAAAGGTGGCACCCCCCGACGAAACCGGCCGGAACGCCCTGCGCTCAGTCGAGTCCGACCTGCTCGCGCACCCGCGCGAGACCGGCCCTGACCTGCTCGGACACCTCGGGATCGGAGCTGCGGACCCCGCGCGGGAGGACCGCCTGGCTGAGCAGCCGGTCGGTGGCGAGGTCCTTGCGGACGACGACCTTGGCGCTGCGCCGGTTGCCGAGGTCGACGGTCTCGGCGAGGACGACGGAGGCCTGCACGCGCTCCCGGAGGGTCGTGGGCAGCCGGCCCGGCTCGGGGAGGACGAGCCGGGTCGAGGACTCGCCGTCGACCCAGGTGATGGTGAGGGTGTCGCTCTCACCGTCCCAGGTGCCGGCGTCGACGAGGTGCCACGGCCGCGAGAGCGTGACGACGCGCCCACCGTCGGTCCCGGTGGCCGTGACGTGGAGGCGGTGCCGCCCGGCCACGACGGTGAGGCCGCCGGACGCCTCGGCCCAGTCGAGGAGCTTGTCGCCGGCCTCGGGAGCGATCGCCGCCTCGACCTCGGCGGGGACCGACGGGCGGCGCAGGCCGGTCCACTCGATCCTCATGACCCGACCCTCTCACGCAGCCGGACGCGCTCGAGCTCGAGGGAGTGCAGCGCCATGGTGCGGGCCCGCAGGTCGGCGGGGTCGGCCTCGGGGTCGTGCTCGACGCGGCGGACGGCGGCCATGGCGTCGGCGATCCGGCGGCTGAGGTGGGAGTCGAGGACGCCGGAGACCAGGGCGTCGAGGTAGCGCTGCGGCGGGAGCCCGGAGGACGGGTCGTACCGGGTGGGCAGCGGGGCGACGGAGAGCTCGGCGACGAGCCCGCGCACCGCGAGCGGCGCCGCCTCGATGACGGCCGACACCCACGAGGCCGTGGAGCCGGCCCGGGCCGTCGGCCCGGCGATCCGGATCCCGTCGAGGACGGCGCCGTGGGCGGGCGCGGTGAAGGCGGCGGGCTCGAGCGCGGCGACCGTGACGTCGTCGAACTGCTGCGGGTACTGCACGAGGGCCTGGAGCAGCTGGCGCTCGGCGTAGACGACGGGGTCGCGCAGGTTGGGTGCCGGCATCGAGGCCTCGAGGCCGGGTTCGGGCACGTCGTCGGTGCTCGCCGGGCGGCGGGCGGCATCGGCCGCGGCGTCGTCGGTGCGGATCCGACCGGCCCGCTTGACCTCGGTGGCGACCTGCTCGACCTCGAGCCCGAGCCATCCCGAGACGGTGCGGGTGTACTCGGGGCGCAGGCTCTGGTCGCGGATCGAGCCGATGATCGGGGCGACGGCCTTCATCGCCTGGACCCGGCCCTCGGCGGTGTCGAGGTCGAAGCGGCGGATCGTGGTGCGGACGGCGAACTCGAACATCGGGACGGCGCCGTCGACGAGGCCGCGCACGGCGGCGTCGCCCTTGGCGATCCGCAGCTCGCAGGGGTCCATGCCGTCGGGCGCGACGGCGACGAACGACTGCGCGACCCAGCGCTGGTCCTCGCCGAAGGCCTTCATCGCGGCGGCCTGCCCGGCCTTGTCGCCGTCGAAGGTGAAGACGACCTTGGCGGGTGCCTGGTCGGCCTCGTCGCGCATGATCCGGCGGAGCAGCTTGATGTGCTCGACGCCGAACGCCGTGCCGCACGTGGCGACGGCACCCTCGACGCCGGCGAGGTGTGCGGCCATGACGTCGGTGTAGCCCTCGACGACGACGGCACGGCGCTCGGTGGCGATGACCTTCTTCGCGGCGTCGAGCCCGTAGAGGACCTGGCTCTTCTTGTAGATCGGCGTCTCGGAGGTGTTGAGGTACTTCGCGGCGATCCGGTCGTCGTCGAGCACGCGGCGCGCCCCGAACCCGACGGTGTCGCCGGTGGTGTCGCGGATCGGCCAGACGAGCCGTCCGCGGAACCGGTCGTAGAGCCCGCGGCTCCCCCGGCCACTGAGGCCACCGGTGACGATCTCGTCCTCGGTGAAGCCCTTCTCGCGCAGATGGCGGGTCAGCGCCTCGCCGCTGCGGGGAGCGAAGCCCATCCCGAACCGTTCGGCGGCGGTGCCGTCGAACCCCCGCTCGCGCAGGAAGTCGCGGCCCGGGCGCGCCTCGGCGTTCTTCGTGTCGAGCAGGATGCCGGCGTAGAACTCCTGCGCGACACGGTGCGCCTCGATGAGCCGCGAGCGCTTCCCGAGGGAGGCGCCACCGTCGCGCGGGCCACCGCCCTCCTCGTAGCGCAGCTCCATCCCGAGCTTGGCCGCGAGGCGCTCGACGGACTCGCTGAAGGTCAGGTGCTCGACCTTCTGGACGAAGGAGATGACGTCGCCGCCCTCGCCGCAGCCGAAGCAGTGGTAGCTGCCGACGCTCGGGCGCACCGTGAAGCTCGGGGTCTTCTCGTCGTGGAAGGGGCACAGGCCCTTGAGCGAGCCGACCCCGCCCGGGCGCAGGGTCACGTGGTCGCGGACGACGTCCTCGATGGACGTGCGCTCCTTGACCGACGTGATGTCCTCGGCCCTGATCCGACCTGCCACGTACTCCCTCTCGGCGACCCCGTGCTGTGCTGCCGCGAGTCTAGGTCGTCGCGGGACGGCACCACCGGCGGTGCAGGGCGAGCGCCCGGACGTCGGTGAGCGAGGCGACCTGGTCGACGAGGACGCGCAGCGCCGCGGCGTCGTCGGCGGCGTCCTCGAGGTCGGCGCGCTGGGCGGGGTCGAGCCGGGCGGGGTCGGCCTCGAAGGCGGCGACGAGCTCGGCGACGACCTCGCGCTGGGTCGTGTAGACGTGGACCCGTTCGGCCGCGTACATGACGTGGTGGGCCGCGACGGCCTTGAGGACGGCGCACTCGGCGCGGCTGCCGCGGGGCACGACGAGCTCACCGTGGTGGCGGGTGAGGGGTCCGGGGCCGTGCCGCTCGCGGGTGGCGTCCTCGACGGCGACGACGAAGCGCCCGATGAGGCGGCTCGTCATGTCCTTGAGGCCGGCGAGCGCGGCCCGGGTGCCGTCGTGGGACTGCGGGACGGCGCCGGAGGCGAGGACGCGGTCGAGGGCGTCGCCGAGCTCGTCGGGGGTCAGGCCCGGCTCGTAGACCTCCCCCGCGACGGCGAGGACGGCCTCGACGTCGGTGCGGTCGCGCAGGGCCCGCGGGTCGAGCCACCCCGAGGCGATGGCGTCCTCGACGTCGTGGACCGAGTACGCGACGTCGTCGGCCCAGTCCATGACCTCGGCCTCGACGCTGCGCCGGGACTCCGGGGCCCCCTCGCGGAACCAGGTGAAGACCGGCAGGTCGTCGTCGTAGACGCCGAACTTCACGGTGGGGTGAGGGGCACGGCCGCGGCGCCACGGGTACTTCGTCGCGGCGTCGAGGCTGGCCCGGGTGAGGTTGAGCCCGGCGGGGCGGCCGTCGGCGTGGAAGCGCTTGGACTCCAGGCGGGTGAGGACGCGCAGCGTCTGGGCGTTGCCCTCGAACCCGCCGATGTGCCCCGAGAGGGAGTCGAGGGCGCTCTCGCCGTTGTGCCCGAAGGGCGGGTGGCCGAGGTCGTGGGCGAGGCAGGCGGTGTCGACGACGTCGGCGCTGCAGCCCAGGGCCGCGCCGAACTCGCGGCCGATCTGGGCGACCTCGAGGGAGTGCGTCAGCCGGTTGCGGACGAAGTCGTCACTGCCGGGCTGGACCACCTGGGTCTTGGCGCTGAGCCGCCGGAGCGAGGCGGAGTGGACGAGCCGGGCGCGGTCGCGGGCGAAGTCGTCACGGTCGGCGCGCTTGAGGGCGGGGTCCTCGCGGACCCACCGTTCGCGGTCGCGACCCGTGTAGGTCTCGCGGTCCGGCTCGGTGGAGGTCACGGGCTCACCCTAGGCGCGCGGCCTCCGCCGCTGCGGCGGCCTTCGCGACCCAGGAGGGCTCGGTGCCGTAGCGCTGGGGCTTGATCATCCGGCCGGCGGCGCAGTCCTGGACCAGCGTTGCGGCGCGGGCGTCGCGGGTCTTCTCCTGCTTGGCGGTCATCACCCAGGTGGTCGCCAGCTTGCGGTAGGTCTTGGTGGCGAGCGCCCAGAAGGCGCTGGCGGCGGGGTCGGCCTCGAGGGCCGTCGCGTACGGCTCGGCGAGCTCGAGGTCGCGGGTCTCGTAGGCGTAGACGCCCGAACGGTCCTCGCGACGCTTCGCGAACGCGGCGAGCCCGCTCGGCTGCATCCGGCCCGCGGCGGTGAGCTCGGCGACGGCGTTGATGTTGATGGTCGACCAGTTGCTCGTCGCCTTGCGCGGGGTCCAGCGCTGGCGACGGGAGTGCTCGTCGATGCCCTGCGCGAGGCTGTCGATCCAGCCCCAGCACAGGGCCTCGCGCACGGCGGCCTCCCAGGTGAGCGTCGCCTTCGGGTGGCCCTTCTTGTAGAAGCCCATCCACAGCTCGGTCTCGGTGTCGTGGTGCGCGGCGAGCCAGCGCCCGAACTCGTCGGCGTCGTCGAAGAAGATCGCCGGCCGCTCGGGGCTGCCCCCCGGGGTCCCGATCCGCTCCGCCGTGTCGTCCTTCGCCATGCCCCGACCCTAGCCAAGCCCGCCGACGCCCGGCCTCGCGCGGAAGGTCGCGGCCGCCCTGGCAGCAGCAACCCTCCGGACCAGGCGACCGGATCCGCGCTGCACCTCTCGCGCGGATGAGGAGTGTCGCCCGGGCAGCAGAGACCTTCCGCACGGACAGGCCTGTGGATGACGACGCCCCCGATGTCGGTGGCGCGGGCATCCTGCGGGGATGGACCTCGCCCGCACAGCCCGCAGCCAGCACGGCGTGGTCAGCCGGGCCCAGGCACTCGAGTCCCTTTCCGACAGCGCCGTCCGCTGGCGCCTGGGCTCTGGGCGCTGGGCGCGCGTGTGTCCCGGCGTCTACCAGACCCACACCGGCCCCCTCTCCTGGCTGACCCGAGCCAGCGCCGCCCTGCTGCACGCCGGGCCCGGTGCTGCGCTGAGCCACCGCGCGGCCGCCCACCTGCACGGCTTCCTCGACACCCCTCCGCCGGTCATCGCCGTGGGGATCCCCGAGGCCCGCCGGGCTCGCAGGGTCCCTGGGACTCGAGTGGTGCGGCGTCGGCGAATGGTCACGACGACCCGTCGAGGGCTCGTCGTGACCACACCAGCCATGACGGTGCTCGACCTCGCCGAACTGCCCGGCGTCACCCGAACCGAGGCCGTGGCATGGGCCGCCGACGCCGTGCGCGCTCGGGCCTGCTCGGTCGACGACCTGGCCGTGGAGCTCGGCTCCCGGCGCGCCCATCCGCACCGCCGCACCCTCGAGCTCACCCTCGGCATCGTGTCGGAGGGAGCGCAGAGTGGGTTGGAGGTCGACTTCGTGCGCTCCGTGCTCGTCGCGCACGCACTGCCGCCGATGCGGATGCAGGTCCCCGACACGGTCGACGGCGGGGGCATCCGACGGGACTTCGAGAACGAGGAGTACGGCGTCGTCGTCGAGGTCGACGGACGGCTCGGCCACGAGGGCTCGGGTGCTCAGCGAGACCGGGTGCGCGACAGGCGTGCGGCCAGGCGCGGAAGGGTGACCCTGCGCGCCGGATGGGTCGACGTGGAGTTCGAGCCCTGCGAGCTGGCGCTCGACATCCACGGCACGCTCGCGTCCCGCGGGTACCCGCACCCCCTGCGGTGGTGTGGGCCGCGGTGCCGCGGCCGGTGTGCCGGCACCGGCTGAGGCCCCCGCGCCTGAGGCAGCGCGGGGGGTCAGCCGCCGGAGACGCTGAGCTCGGCCTGGGCGACGACGGCGGCCTGCTCGTCGTCGAGGTCGCGCGAGCGCAGCCAGTTCTCGGGGAGCGCCACGACGCGGGGCGACCCGGCGCGGCCGCGCTGGCCCTCGGCCGCCTCGCCGGGCCACGGGGCGTCGAGGTCCATCGTCGCGACGAGGTCGTCGATCGACTCGAGGGTGTCGACGAGGGCGAGCCGGTTGCGCACCGTCGACCCCGCCGGGAAGCCCTTGAGGTACCAGGCGATGTGCTTGCGGATGTCGCGGCAGGCGCGGTTCTCGTCGCCGTCGTAGAAGTCGACGAGGTACTCGGCGTGCCGGCGCAGGGTGCTGGTGACCTCGCGCAGGCCCGGCTGGACGCGGGCCGACGACCCCGCGAACGCGGCCGCGAGATCGGTGAACAGCCACGGTCGCCCGAGGCACCCGCGCCCGACGACGACGCCGTCGCAGCCGGTGCGCCGCACCATCTCGAGGGCGTCCTCGGCCGACCAGATGTCGCCGTTGCCGAGCACCGGGACGGTCGTCACGGCCTCCTTGAGGCGCGCGATGGCCTCCCAGCTCGCGGTGCCCGAGTACGCCTGCGACGCCGTCCGGGCGTGCAGCGCGACGGCGGCGACGCCCTCGGCCTCGGCGATCCGCCCGGCGTCGAGGTAGGTGACGTGGTCGTCGTCGATGCCGATGCGCATCTTCACGGTGACCGGGACGTCGTACGGGGCGGCCTCACGGACCACGGCGCGCACGATGCCGCGGAACAGCTCGGTCTTCCAGGGCAGCGCGGCGCCCCCGCCCTTGCGGGTGACCTTGGGGACGGGGCAGCCGAAGTTGAGGTCGATGTGGTCGGCGCGGTCCTCGCTGACGAGCATCCGGGCGGCGAGACCGGCGGTCACGGGGTCGACCGAGTACAGCTGCACCGAGCGGGGCTGCTCCTCGGGGCCGTGCGAGATGAGCCGCATCGTCTCGGCGTTGCGCTCGACGAGGGCCCGGGAGGTCACCATCTCGTTGACGTAGAGGCTCGTCGCGCCGGACGCTCCCCCGGCCTCCAGCCCTGCCGACCCGTACTCGCGGCACAGCCGGCGGAAGGCACGGTTCGTGATGCCGGCCATCGGCGCGAGGACGACGGGCGACTCGATGACGTGGCGCCCGATCCGCAGCGGCGGCAGCACGGGGACGCCGGTCGCGAGGACCGGCGCGGCGGGTGCGGACGTGGTGACGGCTGACATGACACCGACCATTCTCGCCGAGGAGGCCGCGAGGGTGTGAATCGGCGCGGGCCCCGCGACCGGCCCCGCCGCTACGGTGACGGGATGGCGCACCCGCTGATGTTCGAGGACGACGACCCCTACCTGCGGCGGCTGCGTGCCCTCGCCCTCGCGTTCCCGGGCGCCGACGAGAAGATCAGCCACGGGCGCCCGGCCTTCTTCACCACCAAGGTCTTCGCCTACTTCGGCGGCTCCCTCAAGGTCGACGGCGAGTGGGAGCAGCACGACCGCAGCGTCGTCGTCCTCACCGACTCCGACGAGCGCGCGGCCCTCGTCGCCGACGAGCGGTTCTTCGTCCCGGCCTACCTCGGGCCGTCGGGGTGGGTGGGCCTGGACCTCGAGCCGCTCGGTGACGACTGGTCGGAGGTCGAGGAGCTCGTCGAGTCGTCGTACCGCGCCACCGCCGGGGTCCGCCGCGTCAGGGAGCTCGACGAGCGCCGTACCTGACGTGACCTATCGGGCGATCTCGGTACGGGCGGCGGCGACGAGCTCCCAGAGGGCGGCGGCCGTCTCGTGCGGGTGGGTCAGCGGGAAGACGTGGAGGCCGCGCGGCACCGTGACCGACCGGACCCACGGCGCCGAGCGCGCAGCCCGGGCGAAGACCCGCGCGTCGACGCGCAGCTGGTCGAGCTGGCCCGCGACGAGGAGCACCGGGCAGGTGACCTCACCGAGCATCTCGGGACGGCAGCGCGTCATCACGCCGTCCCACGCGGCCGGGATGCCGTCGAACCCGTAGCCCGCCTCCTTGATCACGGCGGCCAGGTCCTCGGGCAGGAGGGCGTCGAACTCCCGGTCCAGCGCGCGCGACATCCGGTCGACGCCGAGCCGGTGCTCGATTCGGGCGAGCCCCCGGTACAGCGCGGCGCCCGGGCCCCTCGGCACGGCCGTGGCGCCGAGCAGGGCCAGCCCGGCCAACCGGGTCGGGTGCTCGAAGGCCCACGCCATCGCGAGGTAGCCGCCGAGGCTGTGCCCGGCGAGGACGACGGGCACCGACGGGTCGTCGCCCGAGACGGCCTCCCCGATGACGCCGAGCGCCCCCTCCCACGTGAAGACCTCGCCACGTCGCGACCCGTGGGCCGGGAGGTCGGGCACGACGACCTCGACGTCGGGCCCGAGCAGCGCCCGGTACCTCGTCCACTGGGCCCCGCTGAGCTGGGAGCCGTGCACGAGGACGACGCGGACCGGGAGGGGCACCGCGCCATCATGGCGGACCGACCCGGTGGTTGGATGACGGGGTGACCGCCCCAGCCCTCGTCTCCCCCGACGAGCTCGAGACCCTCCTGGCCCGCGGCGAGGTGGTCGCCGTCGACGTCCAGTACGCCCTGCGCGGCACCCCCGGCCCCGAGCTGTACGCCGGGGCCCACCTCCCGGGAGCCCCCTTCCTCGACCTCGACACCGCCCTCGCCGGACCGCCCGGTCGTCGGGGCCGTCACCCCCTCCCCGACCCCGCCGTCCTCCAGGACGCCCTGCGCCGCGCCGGGCTCGACGACGACACCGAGGTCGTCGTGTACGACCAGCAGACCTCGCTGGGGGCGGCCCGTGCCTGGTGGGTGCTGCGCTGGGCGGGCCACCCGCAGGTCCGCGTCCTCGACGGAGGGCTCGCCGCCTGGGTGCGCTCGGGGCGACCGGTCAGCGCCGACATCCCCTCTCCCGCAACGGGATCCCTCACGGTCAGGCCGGGTTCTGTCCCCGTCCTCGACGCCGAGGCCGCCGCCGCGATGGCCCGCTCGGGCGTCCTCCTCGACGTCCGCACCGCCGAGCGCTACCGCGGCGAGGCCGAGCCGATCGACCACACCGCCGGCCACGTCCCGGGGGCCGTCAACCTCCCGATGGCCGAGGTGATGGCCGACGACGGCACCTTCCTGCCCGCCGACGCCATCCGCCGCCGGGCGGCCGCCGCCGGTGTCCACCGCGACACCCCGGTGGGGACCCAGTGCGGTTCCGGTGTGACCGCTGCCCAGATGTCACTCGCCCTGCACGCTGCCGGCATCGACTCGATCCCGTACGTCGGCTCGTGGAGCGAGTGGATCGAGGACCCCGAGCGCCCCGTCGCCCTCGGTCCCGGCCCCGGTGTCGGTGGGGGCTGACAGGGTGGGGACATGAGCACACAGGTCGTCCTGGTCCCCGGTTTCTGGCTCGGCGCGTGGGCGTGGGACGCCGTCGCGCCCCACCTGCGTGAGGGCGGCCACGACGTCGCCGCGCTCACCCTCCCGGGCCTCGAACCCGGCGCCGACCCCACGGCCGTCACGCTCGACGACCAGGTCGAGGCCATCGTCGGGGCGCTCGACCGCGACGCGGACCGGCGGGTCCTCGTGGTGCACAGCGGTGCCGCCGTCCCCGGCACCCTCGTCCTCGACCGCCACCCCGACCTCGTCGACCACGTCGTGTTCGTCGACACCGCCCCGGTCGCCGACGGCTACGCCATGAAGGCCGACCTCGAGGGCGACACACTGGACCTGTCGGCCGTCTGGGACGACGAGCTCGGCGACGGGTCGATGCGCGACCTCACCGACGAGCAGCTCGACACCTTCAGGGAGCGCGCGGTGCCGCAGCCGGCCGGCACGGTCCGGGTGCCCGTGTCCCTGACCGACCCGGCGCGGCTGGCGGTTCCCGCGACCGTCGTCTGCACCGCGTTCCCGAGCGAGCAGTACCGCTCGTACGCCGAGCAGGGCGCCCCCTTCCTCGCCGGGCTGCTCGACCACACCGACGTGACGTACGTCGACCTCCCCACCGGGCACTGGCCGATGTGGTCGCGCCCGCGTGAGCTCGCCGACGTCATCGGCGCGGTCGCGGACGGGGCTCAGAGGGCGTAGGCGCCGGTGAACCCGCCGCTGTCGGTGCTGGCGGGCCCGACCTCGCCGAGGTACGACAGCCGACCACCGATGACGTCCCACGCGAGCAGCCGCAGCGTCGGCCGCTCGGAGAGCCCCGCGAAGGACCTCGACTCGAGGACGACGACGTCCTGCGGACCGAACGCCAGCGGCCGGTAGCACCCCTTCGGGACCGTCGGCGAGCGCGTCGCCGCGAGGATCCGTGGCGTCGGCCTCAGGTCTCCCTGCACCGCGAGCAGCCCCTGGCTGCGCCCGATCGCCCCCGAGTAGGTCTGCCCGAGGTAGGCGTGCGCCGAGGCCCATGCCTCGGTGTTGCTCACGGTCGGGCCGTCGACCTCGAGGACGGGCCCGCGCAGCTCGCGCCCTCCCGTGAACGCCCCCGCGGCCGAGAAGGACCGCAGGTCGGTGACGCCGTCGAGGGTGACGAGGTCGACCCAGCCGGCGCCCACCGGGGTGCGCGCCTGCGCGACGGTGCGGTCGACGGTGTCGACGAGCCACGAGCGCTCCGTCCCCTCCGCCACCACCGTGCGGTCGTCCTTGGCCCAGCCCGTGAGGTGGAGGCTCTCGTCGGGCACCGGGATGCGGTCGGCGGTGCCGGTGCGGGCGTCGAGGACGACGACCTCACCCGGCTGCGGCAGGACCACGGCGAGCCGGTCGCCACGCACGGTGCGCGGGTGCAGCACCATCCCCTGACCGGTCTGGGCGGGGTCGGCCCGCACGAGGGGGACCCCGATGCAGGTGAGGTAGCGCCGGCCGGCCTCGGCCCGCGGGAGGTGGAGCACCGCCATCAGTCCCTCGGCTCCGGGTTTCCAGGCCAGGAGCACGGCCCGTACCGAGGCCGCGTTCTCTGGGCTTCCGGTGTCGGGACCGAGCGCGGGGAGCCGCATCGCGTCGTCGAAGCCGATGAGCGAGGACAGACCGAGGTTCGCGGCCTCGCGGTACGGGGGGAGCGCCGACTCCTCGCCGGGCTCGGGCGCGAGGTCGACGGTGACCCCGCCGATGTCGGCGGACCGCAGCCGGGACGGCGACGGTGTGGGCCGCGCGGCCTCCGACTCCCCCGGGCGGTCGCGGACGACGACGGTCGCGACCGCGGCGGTCGCGGCGGCGGCCCCCGCACCGAGGAGCACCCGGCGGCGGACGGTGCGCCGACCCGCGGCCGCGGTCTCCCACGCGCCGGGGGCCAGGTCGACCTCGGGGACGTCGTCGCTCGCGAGCTCGAGCAGGTCACGCAGGTCGGTCGTCATCGGGTGCCTCCGGACTCGAGGTCGACGCGCGGCATCGCGGCCCGCAACCGGACCAGTGCGTCGTGGGTCTGGCTCTTCACCGTCCCGACCGAGCAGCCGAGGACCTCGGCGGTCTCGCGCTCCGAGCGGTCCTCGAAGAAGCGGAGGACGACCGTCGCCCGCTGGCGCGGGGTCAGGGTGTCGAGGGCGCGCAGGACGTCGAGCCGGCGCTCGACCGCCTCGGCCTCCCACGACGCGGCCGGGGTGTCCCAGGCGGGCTCGATGCCGACGACCTCGTGGCGCCGCTTGCGCCACGAGGACACCGCGTCGCGGTAGAGGATGCGGCGCACGTAGGCGTCGGGCTGCTCGTCGCGCACCCGGTCCCACTGGCGGGCCAGCTTGACGAGGGCCCCCTGGAGGAGGTCCTCGGCGAGGTGGAGGTCGCCGCAGACGAGGTAGGCGGCCCGCAGCAGGCGGTGCTGGCGCGCGCGGACGTACTCGACGAACTCGGCATCCGCCGGCCACCGGTCCTGCGACCCGTCCACACCCACCTCCTCCGCCGTCGGCGACACCCTCCACTGTGTCAACGCGGCGACGGGTGCGGAAGGTTGGGACGCCCGACGCGCCGACCGTGGCGCCCCCACCGCACCACCGCGGGGCGGCCAGTGGTTGGATCGGGCGCATGACGGGGGACGCGACCTTCCACGTCGACCTCCGCGGGGTGGTCGACCTGCTGTCGCACCACCTGTACTCCAGCCCCCGCGTCTACCTGCGCGAGCTGCTCCAGAACGCCGTCGACGCCGTCACCGCCCGCACCCTGGAGGAGCCCGACGCCCCGCGCCGGGTGCGGATCACCCCGGCCGACGTCTCCCCCGACGGGCTGCTCCACGTCGACGACAGCGGGGTCGGCCTCGACGAGGCGGGGATCCACGACGTCCTCGCCACGATCGGCGCCTCGACGAAGCGCGACGCCCTCGGACTGGCCCGCGACAGCTTCCTCGGGCAGTTCGGCATCGGGCTGCTCTCCTGCTTCCTCGTCACCGACGAGATCCGGGTGACGACCCGTCGGGCCGGCTCCGAGCAGACCTGGCTGTGGGTCGGGCGCGACGACGGCACCTACCGGGTCGAACCCGCCCCGGAGGCTCGCGCCGAGCCGGGCACCGACGTCGCCCTGCGCCCTCGCGGCAGCGCCGCCGAGCTGCTCTCGGCCCGCGTCGTGCGGTCGCTCGCCCTCACCTTCGGTCGCCACCTCACCCTCGACGTCACCGTCGCGATGCCCGGCGGCCCGGTGGAGGTCGCCGGTCGCCGGTTCCCGTGGGAGGAGGACGACCCCGCCCGGCGTCGGCAGGCCGGGCTCTCCCTCGGCGAGCAGGTCGTCGGCTCCCGTCCCCTCGACGTCGTCGACCTCTCCGACGCCCAGGCCGGACTGCGCGGGCAGGCGTTCGTCCTCCCCCACGCCGGCGGTGCCCGGGCGTCACACCGGCTCTACGCCAAGCGGATGCTCGTCGGGGAGTCGGTCCCCGACCTGCTCCCCGAGTGGGCCTTCTTCGTGCGTGCCGTCGTCGACACCGACCGGCTCGCGCTCACCGCCTCCCGCGAGGCCCTCCACGACGACGAGCTGCTCGACGAGACGCGCGACCGCCTGGGAGCGCAGCTCAAGCGCTGGCTGCTGCGGATGGTGCGCACCGACGAGGCGCGCGCCGAGGAGTTCTTCCGCGTCCACCACCTCGCCGCCAAGGCCGCGGCGACCACCGACGACGACATGCTCGACGTCGTCGCGGAGGTGCTGCCGTGGGAGACCACCGTCGGGACGATGTCGCTCGCGCAGTTCTCGCAGCTGAACCGCGTCGTCACCCACGTCGACTCGGTCGACGCGTACCAGCAGGTCGCGGCGATCGCGCGTGCGGAGGACATCCCCGTCCTCAACGCCGGGTACGCCTACGACCAGGCCCTGCTGCGCCGCTGGGTCGACCGCACCCCCGGCCTCGACTCGCGACGCCTCGCCCCCGAGGAGCTCGCCGACCGCTTCTCGGCGCCGTCGGAGGCGGACGAGCGGGCCTTCGAGCCGCTCCTCGACGTCGCCCGCACGGCCCTCTCGCGCTCCGGGTCGGTCCCCGTGGCCCGCTCGTTCCGGCCCTCCTCGCTCCAGGCGGTCCTCCTCGTCGGGCGCGACGCCCACCTCGAGCGTGACCGCCGCGACGTCGCGGCCTCGCTCGACGGCCCGTGGGCCGACGCGCTCGAGACCCTCGCCGCCCCGTCGGCCGAGCCGCGGTTCGTCCTCAACGTCCAGAACCCCTCGGTGCGACGGCTCGTGGAGGGTGCCGACGCCGGCCTCCAGCAGGTGGCCGTCGAGGCGCTCTACGCCCATGCCCTGCTCTCCGGTCGGCACCCGCTGACCCCGTTCGACAGCGCGCTCGTGGCCCGCGCGCTGCCGGCCCTCATCGACCGGGCCATCGAGGCGGGACCGTCATGAGGCAGTGGGAGCAGGTGTCGCCGGAGTTCGCCGAGGTGTCGCTCGAGGCCGACCGGGCGCCGGTCGGGCCCGAGCGGGTGCGCGCGCACGAGGCGGCGATCCGGCTGGCGCAGCAGCACGGCTCGTTCGCCGAGGAGTTCGTCGCCCGGCTCGACGTCACCCAGGCGATGTACCACGTCCCCGGTGACCCGCGGAAGCTCACCCACTTCGCGTGGCTGCGCCAGGCCCTCGCGCCCGAGCACGAGCTGGACCAGGAGGACCGCGACGCCGTCCTCTGGGGCCTGAAGTGGGCCGTCGACCTCATCGAGGACCTCCCCGAGGTCCCGCTGGCCTCCCTCGTCGCGGCCATCGACGACGTCGAGGAGGTCTTCCGCGCCGACGGCTACCACCTGCGGCCCGTCCACGCCGCGCGCGCCCGCCTCGCCCGCGCCCAGAGGGACCCCGAGGGCGTCGAGCGCGAGCTCACGGCGTGGCTCGCCGAACCCCGCGACAGCCGCAGCGACTGCGAGGCCTGCGAGCGCCGCGGGCAGGCCCGCCTGCTTCGCGAGACCGACCCGGACCGCGCCCTCGCGGTGATCGCCCCCACCGTCGCGGGTGAGCTGACCTGCGGCGAGGAGCCCCGCACGAGCCTGGGCCTGGACGCCGCACTGCGGGTCGAGCGTGGCGACGTCGACGCCGCCGTCACCTCGTTCCGCCGCGCCTGGCACCTCGCCGAGGCCGACCCCAAGGCCGCCGACACCGTCGCCGAGTGCCTTCGGGTCCTCCTGCGCCTCGGCAACGCCGACCGCGCCGTCGACCTCCTGCTGCCCCGCCTCGCCTGGCTCGAGGAGCTGCGGACGCCGTCCACCCGGATGGACTTCGCCGCGACGGCAGCGCACGTCCTCGAACGGGCCGCGGCCGTGGGCCTGGCACCGGACGAGGTCGACGGGCGGCCCACCGCCGAGGTCGCCGCCGAGCTGCGCCGCACCGCCGACGAGATCGCCGCCGCCTTCGACGCGCGGTTCGGGACGACGGTGGTCTCCGAGGCCCTCGCGCGTGACCACGACGACGCGAGGGTGCCGACCGAGCCGACCCTCCCCCCGACCCGCCTGCCGGAGACCGCCCCCGAGGAGTCGACCTCGCGCCGCGGCCGCCGGCTCCAGGTGCCGGCGAGCCTGGTCGACCGGGCCGCCGTGGTCCGACGCGGGATGCTCGAGCTCGAGTCCGACGTCGACGAGCACCTCAAGACCTGGCTGCGCGATCGCGACGGCGTCCCCGATCCGGTGACCCCCGAGGAGTGGTCGGCCAGGGCCTTCCTCGACCGGGTCAGCGCCCAGGACGTCGGCGCCCCCGACGCGCACCGCACCCGGCTCCTCGAGGCCGCCGAGTCGGCCCGCCGGGCCGGGGACGACGTCGAGCTGGCGCGGGCCGAGGCCGAGGCCGCCGTCCTCGCGGGCGACGAGGCCGCCGCGCTGGCCATCGCCGACCGCCTCGACGCCGACGGGCTGCCCGGGGAGGCCGCGGGCATCTGGCGCCGCATCGCCTACTTCGGCACCCCCGACGACCCCGGCGCCCTCATGGCCCGTTCGGCCGAGGGCTACCTGCGGGCGGGCCAGCACCGACGGCACCTCCTCGGCGAGGTCGAGACGGCGCTGGCCACGGGGACCACCGACCCCACCGGTGCCGCGGCCCGCCTCGAAGCCGTCGCGCCCCAGGTCACCGACATCCCCGTCCTGCGGGTCATGCTCCACGACGTCCGGGCCCGGCTGGCCCGGGCCGGTGGCGACCTCGACGGGGCGGAGGAGCACCTGCGGGCGGCCTTGGCCGTCGCCGACGGACCCGAGCGGTCACGGGTCCCGGTGCAGCTCCTGCTCTGCGACGTCCTCGTCGACCGCAACGACTACGAGGCCCTCGAGCGCCCGGCCGCCGACGTCGTCGCGGTGGCGACGGCCGACCGCGACCCCGTCCTGCTCGCCCACGGCCAGCGCTTCCTCGGGCTCGCCTACGTCGAGACGGGGCGTCCGGCCGAGGCCGCCGAGCTCCTCGAGGCCGCGCTCCCGGTGCTGCGCGAGCACACTCCCGCCCTCGTGGGTCCGGTCGGCTGGGCGCTCGGGAACAGCCTGGTCGGGCTGGGCCACTGGACCGCGGCCCGCACCGCCTTCGCCACGGCGGCGACCTCCTTCGAGGCGGAGGAGCGCACCCTCGAGGCCGGGCACGCCCAGTGGCGCGCCGGTAACGCCGCCTGGGACGCCGAGGACCCCGAGGCCGCGGCGATCCACTTCGACGCCGCCGTCGAGAAGTCCCGGGCCGCGGGCGAGGTCCCCCTCCTCGTGGAGGCCCTGCGCTCGCGCGCGGCCCTGCGCGCCGACACCGGCGACCTCCGGGCGGGCATCGCCGAGCTCGACGCCGCGATCGCCGAGGGCATCGCCCTGGCCGCCGCGACCGGGGTCGACGAGGAGGAATGGGACCCCGAGGTCGTCGAGCCGCACGTCCTGCGCCAGGGCGCCCACCTCCTGGCTGCCCACGGCGACGTCGACGGCGCGGTCGAGCGCCTGGCCCGTGCCGAGGCGCTCGTCGGGGCCGAGTTCGAGCTCGCCCTGCACACCGAGGGCGCCGTGATGCTCGCCGACGACGACCGGCTCGAGGAGGCCGAGGGTCGCCTGCGCGAGGTCCTCCCGCGGCTGGCCGCGACGCGCCTCGACGGGCCGCGGGTCGACGCCGCCGGGGCGCTCGCCCGCCTCCTCGACCGGCACGACCGCGGTGAGGAGGCCGAGCAGGTCTGGACCCGGTTCGGCCCGGGGGCCTGACTCCGGGCCCGGCGGCGCGACCCGCGCGTCAGCAGCCGATGAGGCGGGCGCCGAGCCAGGACTCGACCTGGTCGAGCGCCACCCGCTCCTGCGCCATCGAGTCGCGCTCGCGGATGGTGACGGCGTGGTCGTCGAGGGTGTCGAAGTCGACGGTGATGCAGAACGGCGTGCCGATCTCGTCCTGGCGGCGGTAGCGGCGCCCGATCGCCCCGGCGTCGTCGAAGTCGATGTTCCAGTGGCGGCGCAGGGTGGCCGCGAGGTCGCGCGCCTTGGGCGACAGGTCGGCGTTGCGCGACAGCGGCAGCACGGCGGCCTTGATGGGCGCCAGGCGCGGGTCGAGCCTCAGGACGACGCGCTTGTCGACGCCACCCTTGGTGTTCGGCGCCTCGTCCTCGGTGTACGCGTCGACGAGGAAGGTCATCAGGCTGCGCGAGAGCCCGGCCGCCGGCTCGATGACGTAGGGGGTGTACTTCTCGCCGCTCGCCTGGTCGAAGTAGACGAGGTCGGTGCCCGAGTGCTTCGTGTGCGTCGTGAGGTCGAAGTCGGTGCGGTTCGCGATGCCCTCGAGCTCGCCCCACTCCGAGCCGGTGAAGTTGAAGCGGTACTCGATGTCGACGGTGCGCTTGGAGTAGTGCGAGAGCTTCTCGGCCGGGTGCTCGTAGTGGCGCAGGTTCTCCGGGTCGATCCCCAGGTCGGTGTACCAACGGGTGCGCTCGGCGAGCCAGTACTCGTGCCACTCCTCGTCCTCGCCCGGCTTGACGAAGAACTCCATCTCCATCTGCTCGAACTCGCGGGTGCGGAAGATGAAGTTGCCCGGCGTGATCTCGTTGCGGAAGCTCTTGCCGGTCTGCGCGATGCCGAAGGGCGGCTTCTTGCGCGAGGCCTGCATGACGTTGAGGAAGTTGACGAAGATGCCCTGGGCGGTCTCGGGGCGGAGGTAGTGCAGACCGGACTCGTCCTCGATGACGCCGAGGTGGGTCTTGAGCATCATGTTGAACTCGCGCGGCTCGGTCCACTGGCCGCGGGTGCC
Organism: uncultured Actinomycetota bacterium; assembly: GCA_963834225.1. Taxonomy (GTDB): domain Bacteria; phylum Actinomycetota; class Actinomycetes; order Actinomycetales; family Dermatophilaceae; genus Oryzobacter. The sequence continues at coordinate 532,066 of CAWIAT010000009.1, forward strand.
GCAGTTGGGGCAGGCGAGGTCGGCGAGGGCGATGGAGTCGGGGTCGACCTCCTTGCCCTTCTTCGCCTCCTTCTCGGCGACGGCCTCCTGCATGTGGTCGAGGCGGAAGCGCTTGTGACAGCTCTGGCACTCGGTGAGCGGGTCGGTGAACTCGCCGACGTGGCCCGAGGCCACCCAGGTCTGGCGCGGCAGGATGATCGAGGAGTCGAGGCCCACGACGTCCTCGCGCCCGGTGACCATCGACTTCCACCACTGGCGCTTGATGTTCTCCTTGAGCTCCACGCCGAGCGGACCGTAGTCCCAGGCCGAGCGCGTGCCGCCGTAGATCTCTCCGCAGGGGAACACGAACCCGCGACGCTTGCAGAGGGAGACGACGGTGTCGACGACGGAGGTGGGGGCGGCCATGCGCGCAAGGTTATCGGCGGGGCCGCCGCCCCGACGAACCGCCCACCCCGCCCACCATCCGATGGCTGACCGCGGGCTCGGTCCGGCCCGCGAGGGGTCGGCCCGTACGCTGTTCCCTCGTGTCGACCCTCCGTGAGTCCTTCGAGCGCGTGAGCCTGCCGGTGCTGACCCGGCTCAGCGCCCTTCCGCGCTTCGTCCCCTTCCTCCTCGTCCTCGGGCTCATCGTCGCGGGGATCTTCGTCCCGGGATGGGGCTGGGTCCTCATCGCCGCCGCCGCGCTGATCCTGCTCTGGATCCTCGCGCTCGCGTGGCCGCGGTTGACGATGCCCGAGCGGCTGATGCGCGTCGCCGTCGTCGCGATGCTCGGCGCCGTCATCGTCACCCAGGCCTTCCCCCGCGGCTGACCCCGCCGCCCGTCCCAGATCGACCAATAGGTCACCTCAGGTACGCCCCGCTGTACCGACATCGACCAATAGGTCACCTCAGGTACGCCCGCCGTGACCTCCGTCCCCAGATCGACCAATAGGTCACCTCAGGTACGCCCCGCTGTACCGACATCGACCTATTGGTCACCTCAGGTACGCCCCGCTGTACCGACATCGACCTATTGGTCACCTCAGGTACGCCCCGCTGTACCGACATCGACCTATTGGTCACCTCAGGTACGCCCGCCCGTGACCTCCAGTCCTACGCGGAGCATCGTATTTGACAACGGTTCTCATTCCAGATGAGAATCGTTGTCATGAAGCGCGAACTCCTCGTCCTCCCGTCCGTCGCCGCCCTCCTCGCCCTCGCCGCCTGCGGCTCGGGGCCGACGGCGTCGGGTGCGGCGGCGAAGGACGACGACCTCACCGTGACGACCGCGTTCTACCCCCTCCAGTGGGCGAGCGAGCGGGTCGGCGGGGACCACGTCGCCGTCACCGGCCTGACGAAGCCGGGCGCCGAGCCGCACGACCTCGAGCTGACGCCGAAGGCGGTCGCCGGACTCGCGTCCTCCGACGTCGTCGTCTACCTCAAGGGGTTCCAGCCCGCCGTCGACGACGCGGTCGCGACCTTGGGCGGGGATGCCGGGTTCGACGTCTCCCCCGAGGCCGACCTCACGATCGCCGCGACCGACGACGGCCACGACCACGCGGGCGAGTCCGAGGACGAGCACGCCGAGCACGCCGAGGGCACGCCCGACGCGCACTTCTGGCTCGACCCGGTGCGCCTCCAGTCGGTCGCCACCGCGATCGGCGAGCGCTTCGCGGCCGCCGACCCCGCGAACGCGTCCGACTACCGCGCGAACGCCACCGCCCTCGTCGCCGACCTCGCGACCCTCGACACCGAGTTCGAGACCGGCCTGGCCCAGTGCCGCAGCACCGAGCTGGTCACCGGCCACGCCGCCTTCGCCTACCTCGCCGACCGCTACGGCCTCAGCCAGGAGGGCATCGCCGGGATCACGCCCGACGCCGAGCCCGACGCCGCCATGCTGCGCGAGCTCGTCGCCCACGTCCGGGAGCACGGGGTCACCACGATCTACAGCGAGACACTCGTCGACCCGGCCCTCGCCGACACCCTGGCCCGCGAGACCGGCGCGAAGGTCGCCGTCCTCGACCCCCTCGAAGGGCTCACCGACACCTCGAAGGGCAGCGACTACCTTGAGGTCATGCGCAGCAACCTCGCCACCCTGAAGGTCGGCCAGGAGTGCAGCTGAGCACCCCCCTCGTCGAGCTGCGGTCGGCCTCCTTCGGGTACGCCGACCGCACCGTCGTGTCCGGCGTCGACCTGACCGTGCACCCCGGCGAGGTCGTCGCCCTCCTCGGTCCGAACGGCTCGGGCAAGTCGACCCTCGTGCGCGGCGTCCTCGGCCTCGCCGAGCAGCACGGCGGCGAGGTGCTGCTCCTCGGGACGCCGCGCGAGCAGTTCCGCGAGCACACCCGGATCGGCTACGTCCCGCAGCGCCACTCGCTCTCGGCGTCGGTGCGCGCCACCGTCACCGAGATCGTGGCCGTCGGCCGGCTCCCCCACCGGGCCTGGTGGGCGCCGCAGACCCGGACCGACCGCTCGGTCGTCCGGGAGGCGATCGACGCCGTCGGCCTCGCCGACCGCGCCGACGAGGAGGTCGCCTCGCTCTCGGGCGGGCAGCAGCGCCGCGTCCTCATCGCCAGGGCCCTCGCGGGGCGCCCGGACCTCCTCGTCATGGACGAGCCGACCGCCGGCGTGGACCACGCGAGCCAGCTCGCGCTCGCCGAGGTCCTCCGGCGCCTCGCCGCCGACGGGACCTCGATGGTCGTCGTCACCCACGAGCTCGACGCCCTCCACGACGTCGTGACCCGCATCGTCTGCATGGATGACGGACACGTGGACCTCGACGGAACCCCCGCCGAGTGGGCCACCCACACCGGGCACGGACCCGGCTCGGGGCACCACCACCACGACGACCCCGTCCCCGCGTCCGGTCGCCCCGGCGCCGTGCTCGGTTCCGGACCGCTCGACCCCTCACCGGAGGTGCCCCGTGACTGAGCTCCTCGAGCTGGGCTTCATGCGCCAGGCCCTCCTCGCCGCGCTGCTCGCCGGCGTCGCCGCGCCGCTGGTCGGGGTCTTCCTCGTCCAGCGGCGGATGTCGCTCATCGGCGACGGCATGGGCCACGTCGCCCTCGCCGGGGTCGCCATCGGCATCCTCACCGGCCAGCAGCCGGTCCTGACCGCCCTCGTGGCCGCCGTCGCCGCGGGCATCGCGATCGAGCTGATCCGGGCGTCCGGACGGACGAGCGGGGACGTCGCCCTCGCGGTGATGTTCTACGGCGGCATCGCGCTCGGCGTCGTCCTCATCGCGAGGTCCTCGGCGGGCAGCCCCGCGAACCTCACGGCCTACCTCTTCGGGGCCATCCTCACGACGAGCGAGACCGACCTCGTCGTCCTCGCCGGCCTCGCCGCCGTCGTCCTCGTCGTGACCCTCGTGCTGCGCCAGCGCTTCTTCGCCGTCGCCAACGACGAGGAGTGGGCGCGAGCCGCGGGCATGCCGGTGATGGCCTACAACCTCGCGCTCGCGGTCCTCACCGCGGTGACGGTCGTCGTGTCGATGCGCGTCGTCGGCCTGCTCCTCATCAGCGCGCTGATGATCATCCCCAACGCCACGGCCCAGCTCCTCGCCCGCAGCTTCACGGCGAGCATGGCCTGGGCCGTCGGCATCGGCGTCGCGTGCAGCGTCGGTGGCGTCGTGGTGTCGTACGGGGCCGAGACGCCCTCGGGCGGGACCATCGTGCTGCTCGCCATCGCGACGTTCCTGCTCGCCAGCGTCGGCGCGAGCATCGCCGGCCGGCTCCGGCGCGCGGCCCACGCCCGCGCCGAGCGCCACGACCACGAGCACGGCCCGACGTGCGGGCACCCCCCCGTCCAGCACGGCGACCACGTCGACTACCTCCACGACGGGCACCGCCACGCGGCGCACGAGGGTCACTACGACGAGCACGGGGACCACGTGGACGACGACCTCGACGCACCCGCGGAGGTGGAGACCCGATGACCGACCAGCAGACCCGGGCCGACGAGGACGCCCGCGCCCAGCAGGCCGCGGCCGACCGCCGCCCCACCCGCCAGCGGACCGCCATCGCGAGCGCCCTCACCGGCGCGGCAGAGTTCCGCTCGGCCCAGGAGATCCACGCCGACCTCGCGGGTGGCGGCACCCGGGTCGGCCTCGCGACGGTCTACCGCAACCTCCAGGCGATGGCGGCCGACGGCGAGGTCGACGTCATCCGCACCCCGGACGGCGAGGCCGTCTACCGGTCCTGCTCGACGCACCACCACCACCACGTCGTGTGCCGCTCGTGCGGCCTCGCGGTCGAGGTCACCGGTGACGCGGTGGAGCGCTGGGCCGATGCCGTCGCCCGCGCGCACGGGTTCACCCAGGTGCGCCACACCGTCGAGATGGACGGCCTGTGTGCTGACTGCTCGGCGGCCTCGCGCGGCTGACCCACCGGCGGGACGCCACCGCGCGGACCGCCCCTACTCGTAGGGGTTCTCGGGGACCCCGACGCGCGAGAGGTCCTCGACGACGAGGACCGGGAGTGCGGGATCGGCGCCACCTGGGACGGCCGGCGGTGCGGGCCTCCACGTCCCGACGACCTCGACCCAGTCGTCGTCGGAGACCGGCGGCGCGTCCTCGACTGCGACCTTCACCGCGAACCCGTCTGCGGCACAACAGTTCAGCGACATTCGAGTCAGGACCCACTCCCCCGGCCGTCCCGGTGACGCGAACCCGACGAGGCGCACCCGGCGGTTCTCCAGGGAGCGCGTCGTGTCGTAGAGCGCCCTCCCCTGGAACTCGGCGAGCGTGAGGTCGACCGGGTCGCCCGCCGCGAGCGGAGGCAGCCCCTCGGCGCTCGTCACCGTGACCAGCCCGCTGTCCTCCGCGGCCGAGTACGACCCGAGGGGCGGGGGAACGACGACCCCGAGGAGCAGGAACGGGACGACGAGCAGCCACCCCACCCGCGGACCTCGAGAGTGGTCGTGCCCGTGGCCGTCGTCGAGGACCACCCCGGGTTCCTGCGCCGCGTGCCGGGCCGGCCCGTCGTCATCGGGGTGCCGCCGGTCCTCCCAGACGCCGTAGGCGCCGAGGAGCAGCAGGACGGCGCTCGCGACGAGGATCGGGACCTGCAGCGCCGGCTTGACGAAGTTGAGGTAGATGCCGTTGACCGCCGCCACCGAGGCGATGACCCCGATGACGAGGAGCAGCCCGCTCTGCGTCACCCGCCTCACAGCAGCACCGCCCCGACGAGCAGGGCCGACCCGACGGCCACGACGAAGGTCAGCGGCGCGAACACGGTGGCGAAGCTGCGGCCGAAGGTGCCGACCTGCATCGCGAAGAGCTTCACGTCGATGGCGGGTCCGACGACCATGAAGGCGAGCTGTGCGGTCGGCGGGAACTGGCTCAGGCTGGCGGCGACGAACGCGTCGGCCTCCGAGCAGACGGCCACGATGACGGCGAAGACCGCGAGGACGAGCACCGAGACGAGCAGGTTGCCGGCGAGCGTGTCGAGCACCGAGCGCGGGACGAGGACGTTGATCGTCGCAGCCACCGCTGACCCGAGCACGAGGAAGCCTCCCGCGTGGAGCAGGTCGTGGCGCGCCGCCCCCACGAAGTCGGCGAGGCGGCCGTGCCCGGTCGTGCGCACCTCCGGGATCCGCACGAGGTGGTCGCGCCCGAGCCGCAGCCACACCCACCCGACGACGACCGCGGCGAGCAGCGACGCCGAGAAGCGCGCTCCCACCATCTCCCACCGGCCGGCGAACGCCACGGCGGTCGAGACGAGGACGACGGGGTTGATGGCCGGGGCCGCCAGCAGGAAGGTCAGCGCCACGGCGGGCTTGACCCCGCGCGACACGAGGGAGCCGGCGATCGGCACCGACGCGCACTCGCACCCGGGGAGGGCCAGACCCGACACCCCGGCGACCGGGACGGCCAGCGCCGAGTTGCGGGGCAGCCACCGGGTGAGGGCGTCGGCCGGCACGAGGACGGCGATCGCCGCCGAGAGGACGACCCCGAGGACGAGGAACGGCAACGCCTGCAACCCGATCGAGACGAACACGGTCAGCCAGGCGGCCAGCGCCTCGGACCCGTCGACCAGTGCCGCGATGCGGGGACGCAGCAGCACCATCGCGATCATGAACACCGACAGGCCGAACATCGGCCAGTCGCCGCCTCGCGAACGCCGGGGTGCACGGTGGCCCTCGGAGGGCCGGTCGGCACGGCGGCGCGGGGGTGCGTCGGCGGTGGGGTCGTCTGTCCGGGGCTCCATCGCGAACCACCCTAACGGGGGGAGCTCAGAAGGCCGAGACGTCTCCAGCGGCGCGCTGGGGTCGGCTCAGGGCGCGGATGAGCGGGGTCTGGCCGTGGCGCTCGACGGCGATCCCGGCGAGGAGCGCGGCGACGGCCTGCGCGGACTCGAGGGGGTAGGTCGGTGGGTCGACGTCGATGCTCGCGGCGAGGTCGTCGGAGTGGACGAGCACCTCCATCGTGCGGGTGAGGACGAAGTCGTGGGCGGTGAGGGCCCACCCCTGCCACGGGATGAGGACGGCGTCGGGTTCACGCGTCCCCGAGCGCACCGGCGCCAGGGCGTGCGGGAGCGCGTCGAGGGTGGCGGCGGCCTCCGCGGCGAGCGCCCGGGGGCCGGCCTCGGCCTCCGCGTCGGACGCCTCGCGGATCCCGACGTTGACCTCCTCGTCGAGTCCGCTGTGGACCCACGCGGCGCGGCGGTAGTGCTCGAACGCGGTGATCGGCGCGTCGTCGGGTGGTGGTTGCGAGAGCAGCCGGACGACGCTGCGGGTCTGGCTCGCGAGGTGGCTCGCGAGCCCGCCGACGGACATCCCGGAGCACGCGCTCTCCTCGCTCCAGCGGCGGGTGACCTCGGGGTGCGCGACGAGGTCGGCGGCGAGCGCGGCGCACTCGGGGTAGAGCTCGAGGAGTCGGTCGGCCATGGCGGCCACGCTAGCGGGACGCGTCGTCCTCGGGCGGCTCGCCGACCTCGCCGACGGCGTCGACGGCCCCGCCGTAGCGGCGCTCGCGGTCGACGTAGGACTGCACGGCGGCCCAGAGGTCGCGCCGGTCGTAGTCGGGCCAGAGCCGGTCCTGGAAGACCATCTCGGCGTAGGCGCTCTGCCACAGGAGGAAGTTGCTCGTCCGCTGCTCGCCGGAGGACCGGACGAAGAGGTCGACGTCGGGCATGTCGGGCTCGGGGAGGTAGCGGGCCACCGTGCGCTCGTCGACGTTGCGTGGTTTGAGGCGGCCCCGTGCCACGTCCTCGGCGAGCCGCTGCACCGCGTCGCCGATCTCGGCCCGGCCGCCGTAGTTGACGCAGAAGTAGAGGGTGAGGCCCGTGTTGTCCTTCGTCAGCTCCTGCGCGACCTCGAGCTCGGTGATGACCGATCCCCACAGCCTCGGCCGGCGGCCGACCCAGCGCATCCGCACGCCCCACGCGTGCAGCTGGTCGCGGCGGCGCCGGATGACGTCACGGTTGAACCCCATGAGGAAGCGCACCTCGTCGGGGCTGCGCTTCCAGTTCTCGGTGGAGAAGGCGTACGCGGACAGGTGCGTGACGCCGACCTCGATGGCACCGGCCACGACGTCGAGCAGCGCGGCCTCGCCGGCCTCGTGCCCCTTGGTGCGGGGGAGGCCGCGCTGGTTGGCCCAGCGGCCGTTGCCGTCCATGACGACGGCGACGTGACCGGGCAGCGCGTCGCCGGGGATGACGGGGGCGATGGCGCCGCTCGGGTGCGCGAACGGCCTCTCGTAGGGCGTCTCGCGCGGGGCCGGCGGGGTCACCGTTCCACCATACGGAGGCTGCGGATGCCCCGTTCGAGGTGCCACTGGAGGAAGGCCGCCGTGAGCCCGCTGCCCTCCTTGCGGTGGCGGTGGTCGGACCCGTCGGCGATGGCCCAGTCACCGGCGAGGAGGGCGGCGAGCAGGAGGAGGGTCTCGGGGGCGGGCGCGGCCGAGCCCGGGGGGCGGCAGGCCGGGCACACCGCTCCGCCGGCGACGACGTGGAAACCGCGGTGCGGCCCGGGGGCGCCGCACTTGGCGCAGTCGTGGAAGCTCGCGGCCCACCCGGCGACGGCCATGGCCCGCAGGAGGTAGGCGTCGAGGACGAGGTTGGGGTCGTGCTCGCGGCCGGCGAGCGAGCGCAGCGCCCCCCCGAGGAGCAGGTACTGCTGGAGGGCGGGCTCGCGCTCCTCGGTGAGCCGGTCGCACGTCTCGAGGACGGCGGTCGCGGCGGTCCACGACGGGTAGTCGCGCGCGATGACCTCGCCCCACGGGTCGAGCGTCTCGACCTGGGTCACGGTGTCGAGGTTGCGCCCCTCGTAGCACTGGACGTCGATGTGCATCCCGGGCTCGAGGCGCGCGCCGAACCGGGACTTCGTGCGCCGCACGCCCTTGCCGACGGTGCGCACCTTGCCCAGGCGGCGGGTGAGGACGGTGACGATCCGGTCGGCCTCACCCAGCTTGTGGGTGCGCAGGACGATCGCCTCGTCGCGGTACAGGGGCACCGGGTCATTCTCCGCCCTGCCACCGACACGCGGCGGCACGCCACCCCGCACCGGCTGCACGAACGTGGGGTCGGACCCGGCTCAGCGCGGGTCGAGGGCGTGGTGGGTCCACAGGTGGAGGACGGCCAGGCTCCGGTGCGGCGCCCACGCCTCGGCGGCGCGGGCGGCCTCGCGCGCGGTGGCTCCGCCCAGGGCCTTGCGCAGCACGAGGTCGCCGGGGAGGAAGACGTCGGGGTCGCGCAGGCAGCGCAGCGCGACGAGGTCGGCGGTCCACGGGCCGACGCCGGGGAGGGCGAGCAGGGCCGCGCGGGTGCGCGCCCGCTGGTCGGGGTCGGCGCTCGGGGCGAGGTCGAGCCCGTCGGCGGCCACGGCCCGCGCGAGGGCGACGATCGTGTGGGCCCGGGCGCCGGTGAGCCCCACGGCGGCGCGCAGATGGTCGGGGTCGGCCTGGGCGAGCTCCTCCGGGCCGGGGTACCTCGCGAGTCGGGTGCCGACGTGGTCGTCCGGGCGACCACCTGAGCACCCGACCCCGTGGGCCGCGACGAGCCGGGCCGCGAAGACCCGTCCGGCGGCGAGCGAGACGTGCTGCCCGAGGACGACGTTCACCGCGGCCTCGAACGAGTCGGTGGTGCCGGGGACCCGCAGGTGCGGGCGGGTCGTGACGAGCGGGCCGAGGACCGGGTCGTCCGCGAGTGCCGCGACCGCGACCGAGGGGTCGGCGTCCAGCCCGAGCCACCGGTGCCCGGCGACGAGCGCCGCGGCGACGCCCGCGGGCGACGCGGCCCCTGCGGTGACGTCCTCGGACCCGGTTGCGACCTCGACGACCGGCGTGCCCACCTGTCCCGCCGGCAGGGTGACCTCGAGGACGAGTGCACCGCCGGGTGTCGGCACGAGCCGCCGGTGTCGGCTGCGGCCGTCGGGTTCGACCACCACCTCGTCGACGCCCTCGACCGCGTGCGCCACGAGGTAGGCCCGCAGGGCCGGGAGGTCGACGACGGGCGCGGGCACGCGCCCATCCAACCCCGCGACGCCGACACCGGTCGCCCCTACGCTCGGCGCATGACCGGGGAACCCTTCTTCGAGCCGTGGCCCGATCCCGAGGACGACGACGGGGGGCAGCAGGACGTCGACCTGCCGTGGATGCCGCCCGTCCACGCCGTCGGTGTCGTCGTGCCACTGGGCGTCGACGTCCATCACGGCCCGGACGTGGTCGTCCGGGTGACCCACGCCGTGGCGCACCGACGAGGGCTCGAGCTCCACGTGGGGACCTGGGTGCGTCCGGGCTCGCGCCGCGACCTGACGACGCCCGAGCACGTGTGGCACGAGCAGGAGCCGCGGATCGGCCTTCGGCTCGCCGACGGCACCCGGCTGGGCCACCGGCCGGGGCACGGTCCACCGCCCCCCGACGACGAGGAGGCCTCGACGTCGAGCTTCACGCAGGTCTGGGGGAACGGGGGCGGGCTGCACTCGACCGCCGCGTGGTGGGTGCACCCGCTCCCGGAGGGTGACTCCCTCGAGGTCGTCGTCCAGTGGGAGCACCAGGGCGTGCCCGAGTCGTCGGCGAGCGTCGCCCTCGCTCCACTGCGGGAAGCCGCTGAGCACGAGGACGTGTTGTGGGACCCGCCGCCGTCCCCCGCCGACCGTCCTTCGGGTGGTTCGCCTACGCCCCGATGGGCGGCGAGGCGTACCGGTCGAGCGTCGCGGTGGTCGTCGACGAGGACCCGGCCGCGGCCGGGCCCGACGACCGGTAGGCGGGCTCAGCCCACGTCGGTGGAGGCCAGCTCCGGCGTGCCGGCCTCGATGGCGTCGAGGACCGCATCAGCCACGACGGACGGCTCGAGCCCCTGTGGCAGCCGAGGCGCCGTGCCCGCGAGCGCCCGGCCGACGAGGCCGGTCTCCGTGTGCGGCGGGCGGACGTCGACGACGTCGACACCGGTGCGGCGCAGCTCCTTGGACAGCGCCCGGTCGGCAGCCGTGAGGGCGGCCTTGGTGGCGGAGTAGGCGGCCATCCCGGCCATCGGCTGCTCGGCGACGACGGCGCTGAGGTTGACGAGGAAGCCCTTGGTCTCGGTCAGCGCCGGCAGCACCGCCCGCGCGAGGAAGAGCGGGCCCATGACGTTGACGAGGAACAGCTCCTCGATGACGGCGTCGTCGGTGTCGACGAGCGCGCCGAACGCCACCACGCCGGCGGCGTTGACGACCCCGTCGAGGCGACCGTGCGCCGCCCCCGCGGCCTCGACGACGCGCGAACCGAGGGTGGCGTCCCCGAGGTCGCCGACGACGACGGGCGCGCCTTCCACCACCGCGCGCAGCCGTTCCTCGTCCCGGCCGACGAGGACGACGTGGGCACCACGGGCAGCGGCACCACGGGCGATGAGCGTCCCCAGCGCTCCCGTGGCACCCACGACGGCGACGACCGATCCGGACAGCGGGTGCTCACTCATGGCCCCAGCCCACGTCACGCACCGGCGGACCACAAGTCCTGTCGAAGGTGTGGCGCCGGGTCAGCCTGCCGGAGGGACGACGCCGAGCCCGCACGCATCGCACCGGGACGCGGAGACGCCCGCCGTGCGTTCGTGGACATCCGTTCGATTCTCGCCTAGGCTCCTCGCGTGACCGCACTCCAGGGGTCCCTGCTGGACCTGTCCGACGAGGTCGTCGTCGGCGCGCTCGACGCTGTGCGCCGGCGCCACCTCAGCGACGGCGCCTGGGTCGACACGCTCACCGGGTGGGTCGGTGGGGCCGACGAGCTCTACGCCGCCCTGCGCCGCGACGTCCCGTGGTTCGCCGAGCGTCGCCAGATGTACGACAACCTCGTCGACGTCCCCCGCCTCCTCAGCTTCTACGGCGATGACGACCCGCTCCCCCACCTCGCCCTCGACGACGCCCGCGCCGCCCTCTCGCGCCACTACGCCGCCGAGCTGGGCGAACCCTTCGTCACGGCCGGACTGTGCCTGTACCGCGACGGCCAGGACTCGGTCGCCTGGCACGGCGACCGCATCGGCCGCTCCCGCGACCAGGACACGATGGTCGCGATCCTGTCGGTCGGCGCACCCCGCGACCTCGTGCTCCGCCCGCGCGAGGGCGGCAGCTCCATCCGGATCTCCTCGGGCCACGGCGACCTGCTCGTCATGGGCGGCTCGTGCCAGCGCACCTGGGACCACTGCGTCCCCAAGACCGCCAAACCCGTCGGCCCGCGCATCAGCATCCAGTTCCGCACCCGCGGTGTCCGCTGACGGTGGGCCACCGTCGGGTTCCCCGCTTGGGTGCCGCCGCTCAGCCGCGGATGCTCGCCTCGCGGAACGCGACGACCCGGCGGACCAGCGCGACGGGAAGCGGTTCGGTGTGCGGGAACTGCACCGAGCCCTTGCCCTGGGCGTAGCGGGCGAAGTCCTCGGCGAAGGCCTCGTGGCCGTTGGGCGTCGCGTAGAACCCGACGTGCTTGTCGTAGCCGGCGAAGTAGACGAGCGGCTTGCCGTCGAGCTTGTACGCCGGCATCCCGTACGCCATCGACTCGGCGGCGTCGGGGGCGGTCGCCGTGATGACGGCGCGCATCTCGTCGAGCCGCGCGCGCACCTCGCCCGAGAACTGCCCGAGGTACTCGTCGACGCTGCTCACCGCTGCCATGCCCCGACGGTAGCGGCGCGGCGGTATCACCGACAGGCGCCGCGGCCTCCTCCCGTTGACCACGCGCCAGCCGCACGCCCCTCGGACGGAGCCCCCCATGAGTTCGCCCACCGCGCGCAGAGCGCTGATCGCACTGGCGGTGGCGGGGGCCGCGACGCTCGGTGCCGTGGTCCCGGCGACGGGCGCGGAGGCCACACCCGGGGGGTCCTCGGCCGCAGGTGACTCCGTCCGCGTCATCATCACGTACGACGACGCCGCCACCGGGCGGGCCTCGATCACCCGGGAGGTCGGGAGGACGGGGACGGTGCGGGTGGCGCTGCGGCGATCTCCCCACCTCGTCGCGACGGTCCGCCGCTCTGCGCTCACGGCCCTGCGCTCGGCGCCCCACGTCGCCGCCGTCCAGGTCGACGTCCCCGAACGGCTGTCCCTCGACAGCAGCCTCGCGGTCGTGCGTGCCGACGCCGTCCACGCGCTCGGGCTCACCGGGTCCGGGAGCACGGTGGCCGTCCTGGACTCGGGCCTGGACGTGGGTCACCCCTTCGTCGCGGGCCGGGTCGTGGCGCAGTACTGCTCCTCGTCGCCGTCGGATGGCTCCGAGCGCAGCCTCTGCCCCGACGGCACGACGGAGGACGACGCGGCCGGCGTGGCCGGGCTCGCGGCGTGCGCCTTCGCCGGCGGGCGCCTGTGCGACCACGGGACCCACGTCGCCGGGATCGTCGCCGGGGACGGCACGGGCGTGCCGGGCGCGCCCCACGCCGGGGTGGCACCCGGTGCGGGCCTCATCGCCATGCAGGTCTTCACCCGCTTCGACGACCCTGCCGACTGCGGCGGCTCGGCGCCGTGCATCGCGTCCTACCCCTCCGACCAGCTTCGGGCCCTCGACCACCTCGCCGGGCTCGCCACGGCCCACCCGGAGTGGAACGTCGTCGCGGCGAACATGAGCCTGGGTGGCGGCGTCAGCTCGACCGCGTGCGACGACGACGTGCGTGCCCCCCGGATCGCGGCGCTGCTCGCCCAGGGGGTCGCCACGGTCATCGCCTCGGGGAACGCCGGCGCCGACGCGGGCGTGGGACGCCCTGCCTGCATCTCGTCGGCCGTCGCCGTCGGGGCGACCGACGACGGTGACGACGCCGCGTGGTTCGGCAACCGCGGGAGGCTCCTCGACGTCCTCGCTCCCGGGGTGTCCATCACCTCGTCGGTGCCCGGCGGCTGGGCGACCTATGACGGCACCTCGATGGCGACGCCGCACGTCGCCGGCGCGCTCGCCGTGCTGCGGTCGAACGACCCGACGCGGTCGGTCTCGGCCCTCGTCTCCGACCTCCTCACGACCGGCGTGCCGGTCTCCTACCCCTCGGGCGCGGGGTCACGCACGACCCCGCGGATCGACCTCCTGGCCGCCGTGCGTGCCGCCGGCGCACCGCCGCAGGTCGTCCTCTCGAGCCCGCCCGCGTCCGCGCAGGAGGGGCGCGCCGTCACGGCCAGAGGGACGTGGTCAGCCCTCGACGGGGGACGCGTGCGTCTCACGGCCTCGTCGGGCCGGGTCACGACGACCGGGTCGCGCTGGACGTGGACGGCGACCCGGGGGGACGACGGCTCCGTCCCGGTCACGATCACCGCGACGGACGCGGCCGGGCGCACCGGCTCGGTGGGCTTCACCGCCCGCTGGACGAACGTCACCCCGACCCTCCAGCTCACGGCCACCGTCACCGGCCGCTCGAGGACGGCCGTCCTGCTCGGCCGGATCCTCGACCAGGGATGGCTCGACCGCCACGTCCTGACCGTCACGGTCGACGGGGTGCCCGCCCGCGGCTCGTCCTCGATGCGGATCCGGCCCGGCGACCCCGGCCCGGTGACCGTCAGCTACTGGACCTCCGTGCGGCTCGGTTCCCCGGGGACCCACCGGGTCGTCGTCACCGTCACCGATGGCGACGGAGGACGGCGCAGCCTGGCTCGCACCCTCACCGTTCCCGGCGCTCGCTGACCTGTCGCGCCCAGCCTCGGGCCCCGGGAGCCGCGACCGACCGGGCGGCCACGCCGACCGCGAGCTCCAGGGCCGCCGGGAGGTCTCCCGCCCCGTGCTCACCGAGGTGGGCGAGGAAGGCCCCGTGGAGGACGTCGCCGGCCCCGAGCGTGTCGACGACCTCGACGACGGGCACCGGGACCTCGCCGCCCGAGCCGTCGGTCGCGAGCCACGTCACCGGGTCGCCGCCGGCGCTCCGGGCGACCCAGCCCGGGCCGAGGTCGAGCAGCTGCGGCAGGGAGTCGCCTGCGGGCGAACGGAAGTCGGCGGACGCGACGAGGACGTCGACGTGGGCGAGCAGCTCCTCGAGTCCCGGCTTCCACGACCCGGCGTCGAGGAGGACCGGGATGCCGCGCCCCCGGGCGGCCGAGGCCACCGCGACCGCGACGGGCAGGTGGTGGCCGTCGACGAGCACCGCGGTGACGCCGTCGAGCGCGGTGGCGAGGGCGCCGGCATCAGGCACCGTCCACCCGACGGCGTCGACGGCGTTGCGTGACGCGACGGCCCGCTCCCCCGTGCCCTCGGTGACGAGGACGGTGGACACCGGGACGACGAACGCCCCCGGGGCGACGTCGACGAGCTCGACGCCGTGCTCGGCGCAGTCCGAGCGGACGACGGCCCCGAGGCCGGAGGACCCCACCGCCGTGACGAGCCGCGCCGGCACCCCGAGGAGGGCGGCCGTCACCGCGCCGTTGAGCGCGGGACCGCCGGCCTCGACGCGGGTGCCGAGCGTCGTGACCTTCTCGTTCGGACCCGGGACGTGCTCGACGGTCTGGACGACGTCGACCGTCGCGAGCCCGCAGGCGAGGACGAGGCTCAGCCGATGACCTCCGCGTCACGCTCGGCGCGGTTGACGGCCGAGAGGATGGCACGCAGCGAGGCCTTGACGATGGACTCGTGCAGCCCCACGCCCCACAGGACGCGCTCCCCGACGGCGCACTCGACGTACGCGGCCGCGCGGGCGTCGCCACCGGCCGAGAGCGCGTGCTCGGCGTAGTCGAGGACGCGCACGTCGACCCCGAGCGGCTGCAGCGCCTCGATGAACGCGGCGATCGGGCCGTTGCCCTGCCCGAAGACGTCGACCTCCTTCTCACCGTCGCGGATGGTCGCCTCGATCCGGTCCTGGCCGTCGTCCGCGCCGATGATGCTCGAGCGCACCGGCGCGAACCGTCCCCATCGCTCGGCGCCGACCTCGCCGTACAGGTACTCGTCACCGAACATCTGCCAGATCTGGTCGGCCGACAGCTCGCCGCCCTCGGAGTCGGTGCGGCGCTGGACGACGTGGCTGAACTCGACCTGGAGGCGACGCGGGAGGTCGAGCCCGTGCTCGGCCTTGAGCAGGTAGGACACCCCACCCTTGCCCGACTGGCTGTTGACGCGCACGACGGCCTCGTAGGAGCGGCCGATGTCGTGCGGGTCGATGGGCAGGTACGGCACCCCCCAGTCGAGGTGGTCGATGTCGGTGCCGGCCGCCGCGCTGCGGCGGTCCATGTCGTCGAGGCCCTTCTTGATGGCGTCCTGGTGGGAGCCGGAGAAGGCCGTGTAGACGAGGTCGCCGCCCCACGGGTGCCGTTCGTGGACGGGCAGCTGGTTGCAGTACTCGACGGTGCGCCGGATCTCGGCCATGTCGGAGAAGTCGATCTCGGGGTCGATGCCCTGGCTGAACAGGTTCATCCCGAGCGTCACGAGGCACACGTTGCCGGTGCGCTCGCCGTTGCCGAAGAGGCAGCCCTCGATGCGGTCGGCGCCCGCGAGGTAGCCGAGCTCGGCCGCGGCGACTCCCTCACCGCGGTCGTTGTGCGGGTGCAGGCTGACGACGACGGACTCGCGTCGGTCGAGGTGGCGGACCATCCACTCGATGGAGTCGGCGTAGACGTTGGGGGTCGCCATCTCCACGGTCGCGGGGAGGTTGACGATCATCTTGTGGTCGGGCGTCGGGTCGATGACCGCGATGACCTCGTTGCAGATCCGCACGGCGAACTCGAGCTCGGTGCCGGTGTAGGACTCGGGTGAGTACTCGTAGTAGACCGCCGTCTCGGGGACGGTCTCCTCGAGCTTGCGGCACAGCCGCGCGCCCTGGAGGGCGATGTCGATGATGCCCTCCTCGCTCATCCCGAAGACGACGCGGCGCTGGAGCGCGGACGTCGAGTTGTAGAAGTGGACGATCGCCTGCTTGCTGTCGCGGATCGCGTCGAAGGTGCGCTCGATGAGGTGGTCGCGGCACTGCGTGAGGACCTGGATCGTCACGTCGTCGGGGATGTGGTGGCCCTCGATGAGCTCGCGGCAGAAGTCGAAGTCGGTCTGGCTCGCGCTCGGGAAGCCGACCTCGATCTCCTTGTAGCCCATCTTCACGAGGAGCTTGAACATCCGCATCTTGCGCTCGGAGTCCATCGGGTCGATGAGCGCCTGGTTGCCGTCGCGCAGGTCGACCGCGCACCAGCGCGGGGCCTTGGCCATCACCTGGTCGGGCCAGGTGCGCTCGGGGAGGTGGACCTCGATCTGGTCCTGGAACGGCACGTACTTCTGGGTCGGCATCCCGGAGGGCTGCTGGGGGTGGATCACGTCAACTCACGCCTTCGTCTCGTCTGCTCGGTCCCGGCCGGGTGCAGCAGGAACTCCGCGACGAGGGGCGGCCGATTCAGGCCCCGCCGCGGCAGCGAAGGAGGAGGAGGTGTCCGAGCACGGTGCCACTGTGCCAGACGGCGGTTGGCCCGGCCAACCCCCTTGCGGTCGTGACCCACGATGCGGGACGGCCGCGCGGACTCGCGCGATCGCGTCAGGCCGCGAAGTCGCGGACCGACGCGGGGGTGGTGATGTGGGTGCGGCCGGTGGGGGCGGTCCAGGTGCACTCGCCGGCCTCGGTCATCGTGACGGCCCAGCCGGCGTGGTGCTTGAAGCCGTGGTGGGCGCGGCACAGCGTCTGCAGGTTGGCCTCGACGGTCTCGCCATCGGGGTGGGCGATGACGTGGTCGAGGTCGCAGCGCGCGGCCGGGACCGAGCAGCCGGGGAAGCGGCAGTGTCCGTCGCGGGCGCGGACCCGGGCGGCCAGGGCCGCGCCGGGGCGGTAGGTGCGGCGGCGCGCTGGCGGGCCGTCGGCGCTGCCCGGTGGGCCGCCGGTGACTCGCAGCGTGGTGTCGGGGTGCTCGAGCAGGGCGGTGACCTGCGCGGGCAGCAGGCCGGTGGTGCCCCACGCCTCGACGATCCCGTCGACGAACCACACCCGCTCGCCGTCGCCCCATGCCTCGCCGCTGCCGGGTGGAGCGCCGGACCGGTGACCGGCGCCCGCCGCGGTGTGGGAGAGGAAGGGGTTGCCGGTCGTCTCCAGGTGCCCGCCGAGCGCGAGACCGACCCCGCGTTCGAGCTGACCGGCGGCCAGGGTGTCGTGAGTGACCGAGCCGCCGACGAGGTCGACGAGCACCTCGTCGAAGGTGCCCGCGAGGGCGTCGCGGATGACGTCGCGCTGCGGCCGGCGGGTGACCAGGGTGGGCACGGCTGCGGTGGCAGCGGGCAGGACGAGCTCGACGACGGTCTGGACCTGCGCGTCGGCCATCGCCAGGTCGACGAGCGCGTCGGCGCGGGCAGCCTCGACCGACAACCGGGGCCCCGCGGTGCGCGGGTCGGTGGCGCGGCGGTGGGCGTCGGCGGTGAGGTACTCCTGCGCCAGGGCGTCCACCGAGGCAGCGAGCGTCCGGGAGGTCTCGTCGGGCAGGTCAGCGGTCCACCGCATCAGCCCCGGCACCTCCGAGGGGGCCCAGCGCAGCCCGCGACGCCGCGGCGCTCCCGTGCGAGCCCGCTGTACACCCTCGGGATCGGCCTTGGCCGCGGCCCGCTTCGCGCGAGCCACCAGTCGCGGCTTCGGCAGCGCCCTGACGTCGCGGTCGTACAGGCGCGCCTCGAACTCAGCGACCCGCTCCAGCGCCACGTCACGCGCGGCGACGACGACCCCGTCGACCCGCCACGGCTCGAGCACCCCGGCCAGCGCCAGCCCGAACGTGCGCGGCAGCTCCACCAGCACCCGGGCCCGGTTCAACCGGGTCCGCATCGTGCGGGGCGAGATGTTCAGCAGCGGCGCCAACGACGACGCCGCGATCGCGTCCGGCTCGGGCACCGGCACCACCCGCCCCGCCGAACCGGATGAGCCGGCGGGTGCGTCGCGCAGCTGCTCGAGGTGGACCTCGAGGTCGTCGGCGGCCAGCTCGGCGAACCGGTCGATCGCCGCCGCCTGCACCGCGTGCAGCCACGACGCGACCTTCTGCGTCGCCACCACCACCGCCTCCAACGGCTCGCGCTCCATCGCCCGCACATCACCGACACCCACGGTCGAGAGCAGCACCGCGAGCTCGGCCGGGTGCGCCTCGCGCACCTGGCTCGGACTCGGGACCGCTGCTTCCATGACCCCCACGCTAGACCCGACCACTGACAGTCACCCCCACCAAACCGGCTGTCCCACAGCCGATCAGATCACGGTCAGGTCACGATCCGACGAGCCGAAGCCCACGCTCACGAGCCGTGACCGGGCCCCACCCCGTCGAAGCGGACGATGGCGACGACGACCTCACGACGCACCTCGAACCCGAGCCGACGGTAGAGCCGGTGGGCCCCGGCGTTGCCCTCCCGCACGTGCAGCATCGGCCGGTCCCCCCGCGCGCGGATGGCGTCGGCGGCCACCGCGGTGACGACGGCCCCGAGGCCCTGGCCGCGCACCGACCCGTCGACGCACACCCCCGACACCTCGCCGTACCCCTCCACGCGCATCCGCTCCCCCGCCATCGCGACGAGGCGCCCCTCGCGGCGGATGCCGAACCACCGCCCGGTGAGGTGGCTCTTCGGGCCGAACGGACCGGGCTCGGTCTCGGCGGCCAGCCGGACCATGTCGGGCGAGTCGACCGCGCCGAGCTCGACGACCTCGCCCCGACTCGCCGGCTCGTCCGCCCCCTCCAGCCCCGCGACGTACTGCGTCGCCGGCTCGCGCAACAGCTCGGCCCAACCGGCAGGCGCCGTCTCGACCTGACCCCGGAGGAAGACCGCGACCCCACCGACGCCGACGAGCTCGCCGAGGGCGTCCCACCCCGCGGCATCGAGTCGCTCCACGCCGCAGAACGGCGCGATGTCGGTGTCGTAGCGCCGAGCCGCCCCACCTCGGCCGACGAGGGCCAGGTGCTCCTGCGGGCCGGACAGCGCGTGCCAGGCGACGTCATCGAGGACGTGGGACGACGGGTCCACCTCAGCCCCGGATCCGGACCGACAGGCAGGTGACGCAACCCTCCAGCTTCTCGAACTCGGACACGTCGACCTCGGTGACCCGGTACCCACGCTCGCGGTGGCTCGCCGCGGACCGTGGCGCACTCGTGGCCATGAGGAGGTGGTCGTCGGCCAGCCGCACGACGTGCGCGCCGCCCTCCTCCGGGACCTCCTCGTAGCGCGGGAACGCCTCCGGGTCGTCGACGACCGGACCCCACCCGACCACGGTCCCGTCGGGCAGCGCCGTGCACGCCGACTTGAGGTGGAGGGCGCGCGTCACCGGGACGGCCTGGACGCGGATCCCGAACTCGCGCAGGTGGGTCGCGAGCTGCCGCACTCCCTCGCCGTTCGTCCGACCACCGAGCCCGACGAACGCCGAGTGTCCGGCGCGCATCACGTCACCACCGTCGAGCGTGCCGGGCGCCTCGATCCGCGCGACGCGCAGCCCGACCTCGCGCACCGCCTGCTCCACGCCCTCGGCCTCGGCCCGGCGCTCGAACGCACCCGACCGACCGAGCACGGCGAGGTCGCCGTGGACGACGACGGGGTCCTCGACGAAGACGGCATCCGGGCAGTCGTCCGCGGGCGGCACCTCGTGGGTGGTCCACCCGGCGGCGTGCAGCGCCGCCACGTACCCGTCCCACTGGGCCCGGGCGAGGTCGAGGTCGACGGGCTCGCGGTCGAGGTGCGTGACGATTCCCTCGGCGAGACGGGGACCGGGGCGACGGACCAGGGCGAGCGGCGTGGCGGCCATGGACGTCACGCTAGCCGGGTCCGCGCGCCGCCCGACGACCCGGTCACGACCAGAGCGAGTGGTAGGCGTTGATCGCCTGCTGGCCGCCCAGGTGCGCGTAGAGGACGGTGCTGCCGCGCGGGATGTCACCGGTGCGCACGAGGTCGACGAGACCGGCGAGCGACTTCCCCTCGTACACGGGGTCGGTGATCATCGCCTCGAGCTCGGCCCCGAGCCGGATGGCCTCCATCGTGGAGTCGACGGGGATGCCGTAGAGGTCGCCGGCCCAGTCCCCGAGGAGCTCGAACTCGTCGTCCCTGAGGTCGCGACCGAGCTCGATGACCTCCGCCGTGCTGCGGGCGATCCGCTCGAGCTGGGCGCGCGTCGTGTCGATCGTCGCGCTGGCGTCGATCCCGATGACGCGGCGCCTGACCCCGGTCAGGTCCTCGAGGGCCGCGAATCCCGCGACCATCCCGGCGTGCGTCGAGCACGTCACGGTGCACACGACGATGGTGTCGAAGTGGACCCCGAGGGCCTTCTCCTGCTCGGCGACCTCGAAGGCCCAGTTGGCGAAACCGACTCCCCCGAGGGGGTGCTCGCTCGCACCGGCGGGGATCGCGTACGGCGTGCCGCCCGCCTCCTCGACCTCGTGCAGGGCCTCCTTCCACGAGTCGCGGATCCCGATGTCGAAACCAGCAGGGTCGAGGCGAGAGTCGGCGCCCATCATCCGCGACAGGAGGATGTTGCCGACCTTGTCGTTGACCGGGTCGTCCCACGGGACCCACTTCTCCTGCACGAGACGGCACTTCAGCCCGAGGTGCGCGGCGACGGCGGCGACCTGCCGGGTGTGGTTGGACTGGTAGCCCCCGATGGACACCAGGGTGTCGGCACCGCTGGCGAGGACGTCGGGGACGATGTACTCGAGCTTGCGGATCTTGTTGCCGCCGTACGCCAGCCCGCTGCTGACGTCCTCCCGCTTGGCCCACACCTGGGCACCGCCGAGGTGGTCGCTGAGCCGGCGCAGGTGGTGCACCGGGCTCGGCCCGAAGGTCAGGGGGTGGCGCGGGATCTCGTGGAGCCTCATCGGGGTCCTCTCGGGGGGCGGTGGGATGCGGGGCGAGTCGAAGGGGGGCCGCGACGGCCGCAGGGCTCAGGAGCCGAGCGACTGCCAGGTGCGGAAGGCGACGTCGGCGGCGCCCTCGGCGTCGCGGGCCTCGCAGAGCTCGAGGAGACGGACGTGGAGGTCGACCGAGCTGTGCGCCTCGCTCGAGCCGAAGCGCGCCCGTTCGAGGCGGCGGACGACGGGCGTGTACTGGTCGAGGACGGCCGCGACCGCCCGGTTGGCCGCGACGACGACCGGCACGGCGTGGAAGGCGTCGTCGGCCTCGAGGGCGGCGACGACATCGCCCTCGCCGACCGCCGTGGCGAAGCGGGCGTTGGCCGCGCGCATCGTCGTCAGGTCGGCGGACGTCATCCGCTCCACGGCCTCGACGACGGCCAGCCGGTGCATCGCCGCGACGACGGCACGCGCGTCGGCCACGACCTGCGGGTCGAGGTCGGCCACGGTCGTCGACCTGCCGGGCTCGGCCCGAACGAGGCCGGCCTCGCCGAGCCGCAGCACGGCCTCACGGACCGGGGTGCGGCTGACCCCCAGCCACGACGCGACCTCGGCGTCCCGGAGCCGTTCGCCGGGCGAGAAGGTGCCGTCGACGATGGCGGCGCGCAGTCGGTTGAACACCTCGTCGCGCAGGAGGCGGCGGCGGGGCTCGACGGACGTGGGGACGGGCACGCGATATATTGCATACCCGGACCCCGGCAGTCGTCAACCCCACGTCCGCGCCCCTGCGTCCCGAAGCGCCGCCCACCGCCAAATGAGGTGCGGCGCCGACCCCCCACGCGGCAGGCTGGTCGTCGTGACCGACGACGTCCTGCCCCCGCTGCCCGAGGGCCACCGGGCCCGGCCCGTCACCCCCGCCGACCTCGACGGCGTCTTCCGCGTCCACGGTGACGCCGAGCTTGCCGACGCCGGCGTCCTCGGGATCGAGCCCGAGGACATCGCCGGCGACTGGGCCCGGCCGAGCACGGACCTGACCGCCGACACCGTCGCCGTCACCGACCACCAGGGCGTCATCGTCGCGTCGGCGGAGGTGTCCCGCGGCGGGACGCACCGCGACGCCGCCGTCCACCCCGACGCGCGAGGTCGCGGTATCGGTGCGTACCTCGTCGCGTGGTCCGAGCGCCGGGCCACCGAGCTCGGCGCCCGGACCCTCGGCCAGAGCCTGCCCGAGGGGTCGTCGGGACACCACTTCCTCGGGTCGCTCGGCTACACCGTCGGCCACACCGCGTGGGTGCTGACCCTCCCCGACGGGCGCTCGGTGCCCGAGCGGCCGCTGCCCGACGGCTACGCGATCGCCACCGGTGACACCGCCGAGCGCGAGGCCGCCGCCCACGAGGTCATCCAGGTCGCGTTCTGCGAGTGGGAGGGCCGCGAGCGCGAGACCTTCGAGGACTGGGCGGCGACGACGGTGCGCCGTCCCGGTGCGCAGCCGTGGCAGCTGCGGGTCGTCGAGCACGAGGACGCGGTCGTCGCCGCGTGCTTCACGATCCTCGACAGCCAGGCCAACGGGTACGTCCACCAGCTGGCCGTCGACACGGCACACCGTGGCCGCGGCCTCGCCCAGTCACTGCTCGCCGACGCCTTCGCCCGGGCGCGCGGGCGCGGCGCCCAGCGCAGCGAGCTCGCGACCGACTCGCGCACCGGCGCTCTGGACCTCTACCTCAAGGTCGGGATGGAGGTGACCCAGCGCTGGGTCCACCTCGTGACGCCGCTCCCCCGCACCTGAGCGGGCGGGCCGTTGTTGCGCCGGCGACGCCCTCGGCGTCAGCCGCCGAGGCCCCGGACGAGCGCGACGTACTCGGCCCGGGCCCGCTCGGCGTCCATGCCCTGCACCTCGGCCCACGCGTCGTGCTTCGCTCGCCCCACGAGGTTGGTGAACCCGGGGCGCTTGCCCGAGACGTCGCCCTCGGTCGCCTGCTTGTAGAGGGCGTAGAGCTGGAGCTTGGTGTCGTTGCCGGGATCGGCGGGAAGCGCCTTGACGTCCTCCGTCGCGGCCTGGAACTCGTCCTCGGTAGCCATGTCGCCACCCTAGGACGGCGACCGCCCCCGCGCACCGCCCGGCGGCGCCGAACCCTCCGCGCGAGCCGGTCACGGGGCACGATGGGTCTCCCCGACGCGAGGAGCACGACGATGAGCCCGAGCACGGAGACGACGAGTGCGGCCGCCCCCGGTCCCGGCCGCGGTGGCCCCAGCGAACGCGAGGCGCGCGAGGTCGCCGAGGCCGCGCGCGAGAGCGGCTGGAGCAGGCCGAGCTTCGCCAAGGAGCTCTACCTCGGGCGCTTCGACCTCGACCTCGTCCACCCCCACCCGCGTCCCGACCCCGAGGACGAGGCCCGCGGCGAGGCCTTCCTCGAGCGGCTGCGCGTCGTCTGCGAGGCCATCGACGGTGCCCGCATCGAGGAGGAGGCGCGGATCCCCGACGAGAGCGTGCGGGCCCTCGCCGAGATCGGCGCCTTCGGGATGAAGATCCCCACCGAGTACGGCGGCCTCGGCCTGACGATGCGGTCGTACGGCCGCGCCCTCATGCTCGTCGGCTCGGTCCACCCCTCCCTCGGCGCCCTGCTGTCGGCCCACCAGTCGATCGGCGTCCCGGAGCCCGTCAAGCTCGTCGGCACGAAGGACCAGAAGGAGCGCTTCCTCCCCCGCTGCGCCCAGGGAGCGATCTCGGCCTTCCTCCTCACCGAGCCCGACGTCGGGTCCGACCCCGCCCGGATGGGGAGCACCGCGACCCTCACCGAGGACGGCAGCGCCTACCTCGTCGACGGGGTCAAGCTCTGGACGACCAACGGCGTCGTGGCCGACCTGCTCGTCGTCATGGCCCGCGTCCCGAAGCACGCCGGCGGTCGGGGCGGCATCACGGCCTTCGTCGTCGAGGGCGATGCCGAGGGCATCACCGTCGAGCGCCGCAACGCCTTCATGGGACTGCGCGGCATCGAGAACGGCCTGACCCGACTGCACCAGGTGCGGGTGCCCGTGGAGAACCGCCTCGGCGCCGAGGGAGAGGGCCTCAAGATCGCGCTGACGACCCTGAACGCCGGTCGCCTGTCGATCCCGGCGGTGTGCGCCGCCGCCGCGAAGTGGTCGCTGAAGATCGCCCGCGAGTGGTCGGGCGAGCGGGTCCAGTGGGGCCGTCCCGTGGGGAAGCACGAGGCGGTCGGCGGGAAGATCGCCTTCATCGCCGCGACGGCCTTCGCCCTCGAGGCGGTCCTCGACCTCTCGTGCGCCCTCGCCGACGCCGGCGACACCGACATCCGGATCGAGGCCGCGCTCGCGAAGCTGTGGGCGAGCGAGATGGCGTGGGTCGTCGCCGACGAGCTCGTCCAGGTTCGCGGCGGTCGCGGCTACGAGACCGCCGCCTCCCTCAAGGCGCGAGGAGAGCGCGCCGTTCCCGCCGAGCAGGTCCTGCGCGACCTGCGGATCAACCGCATCTTCGAGGGCTCGAGCGAGATCATGCACCTGCTCATCGCGCGCGAGGCGGTCGACGAGCACCTCAAGGCTGCGGGCGACCTCGCCTCCCCCGACGCCGACCTCGCGACGAAGGCCAGGGCGGCCGCCGGGGCCAGCGGGTTCTACGCGAGGTGGCTCCCCCAGCTCGTCACCGGGCAGGGCGCCGTGCCGACGGCGTACGGCGACTTCGGCCCCCTCGCCCGCCACGTGCGCTTCGTCGAGCGCTCGTCGCGCCGCCTGGCCCGCCAGACCTTCTACGGGATGTCGCGCTGGCAGGCCGCGATGGAGCAGCACCAGCGCTTCCTCGGCCGGGTCGTCGACATCGGCGCCGAGCTGTTCGCGATGACGGCCGTGTGCGTCCGCGCCGAGATGCTCCTGGCCGACGAGCCGGAGCAGGGCCGGTCCGCCCAGCGCCTCGCCGACGCCTTCTGCGGACAGGCGCGGCTGCGGGTCGACGTCCTCTTCGACGAGCTGTGGACCAACACCGACGAGGTCGACCGCAGGCTCGCCCGCGACGTGCTCGCCGGCGACCTCACCTGGCTCGAGGAGGGCGTCCTCGACCCGAGCGAGGGCACCGGCCCGTGGATCGCGAACTGGGAACCGGGCGCGAGCACGGAGGAGTCGGTCTGGCGGACGACCCGCTGACGGGCGAGGACCTGGGCGGAGCCGGACGGGCCGGCGCCGGTCAGCGGCGCTTGAGCAGCTCCTCGGCGATCTGCACGGCGTTCAGGGCCGCGCCCTTGCGCAGGTTGTCGCCGACGACGAAGAGGTTGAGCCCCTTGCCGTCGGGGGCGGCCTGGTCGCGACGGACCCGGCCGACGAAGACCTCGTCGCGACCGGTGGCCTGCAACGGGTTCGGCACGTCGGTGACGATCACGCCGGGCGCCTTCGCCAGCAGCGCGAGGGCCTGCTCCGGGTCGATGTCTGCGGCGAACTCGGCATGGATCGCGAGGGAGTGCCCGGAGAACACCGGGACGCGCACGCAGGTGCCGGACACCCGCAGGTCGGGGGCGTGCAGGATCCTGCGCGACTCGTTGCGCAGCTTCTGCTCCTCGTCGGTCTCGAGCGAACCGTCGTCGACGATGGAGCCGGCGAGCGGGACGACGTTGAAGCCGACGGGCACCGCGTAGATCCGGGGGGCCGGGAGGGTGAGGGCGTCGCCGTGGAGGGCGAGGTCCTTGGGGTCGCCTGCCGCGTACCCGCCGCGCAGCTGCGAGTCGAGCTCGACGAGGCCGACGCCGCCCGAGCCGGAGACCGCCTGGTAGCTGCTGACGTGGAGGCGGACGAGCCCGGCCGCGTCGTGCAGCGGCTTGAGGACGGGCATCGCGGCCATCGTCGTGCAGTTGGGGTTGGCCACGATCCCCTTGGGGATGTCGTCGAGGTCGTCGGCGTTGACCTCCGACACGACGAGCGGGACGTCGGGGTCCTTGCGCCAGGCGCTGGAGTTGTCGACGACGACCGCGCCGGCGGCAGCCACCCGGGGAGCCCACTGCCTCGAGGTCGCGCCCCCGTTGGAGAACAGGGCGACGTCGAGACCGGTGAAGTCGGCCGTCGCGGTGTCCTCGACGACGACGTCCTCGCCCTTCCACGGCAGCGTGCTGCCGGCGGACCGGGCTGACGCGAAGTAGCGGATCTGTTCGACGGGGAAGCCCCGCTCGTCGAGGAGGGTGCGCATGACGTTGCCGACCTGCCCGGTCGCGCCGAAGACTCCGATTCGCATGGAGCCAGTCTAGGAGCCGGTCCGGATGGCGGTCGCGCGGCTCACGATGCGGGCGGGACAGCCGCGGCACGGACCCATCGGCCCCTCCGGTCCGACGCGTCCGTGCCGCGGGCCGTCGGCCGGTCATCGTGCTGGCAGCGACCACCGACGGATGTCGTGGCAACCGGCCCAGGACCGAGTCGCGCCACGACGAGGACCACTGTGACGACCGAACCGCCCGTGGCGCCAGCAGTGTTGCGAGATCTCGCAGTACCGGTTCTCAGGTCTTCCACCTGTGGCGATGTGGGTGGGGAGCACCGACGGCGACAGCCCCCTGACCGGCCCCGACGGCCTGAGGACCACCTGTGGACACCCGGCGACGTGCCCGGACCGTCCTCCGCAGGACCGCGCGCCGCCGGGCTAGGGTTGCGGCCGCGGTGGCGACGACCACCGCACGGGAGAGGGAGCACTGACGCGTGGCGGGCGTCGACGAGGGACAGCGCACGAGGCACCACGCCTCGGGGTTCTTCGATGCCGTGCAGGACCGTCTCGTCGCCGACGACGGGACCTTCCGCCTCCTCGGCAGCCAGCTCGAGATCGCCACGCACCTGGGCGACCTGCCGGCGTCGGCCCATCGGCGGGTGTGGAGCATGGCCGAGCGCTCGACGCTGGGCTCGTTGCGCCGTGGACACGCCGACACCCTGCGGTCGGCCGAGCGCGGGCTCGACTGCCGCTCCCTCCTGTCCCCCTTCGCGGTGCGGGTGCGTCTCGTCTCCTCGTTCCTGCGGGCCGACACCGCGCCGTGCCGCATCATCGTGGTGCCCGGCTCGATGCTGCTGGCCGACGACGTCCTCCTCGTCGCCGGTCGCCGGGGCTCCCCCATCTCGACGACGATCTGGCGCACCGAGGACGCCGCCATGGTCAGTGGTGCGGCGGAGGCGTTCGAGGACGTCTGGGCCGCCGCGCGCCCCATCGAGGAGGTGGCCCTCCTCCCGGCCCTCGACGAGCGCGAGCTGAGGGTCGCCCTCGCGATGATCGACGGTGACACCGACCGCGAGATCGCCGACCGCCTCGGCATCGCCCCGCGCACCGTGCAGGTCCTCGTCCGCCGGGTCATCGACTGGTGCGGCGCCCGCAACCGCACGCACGCGGTCGCCCTCATGGCGGGGAGCGACGCATGACCCCCGGTTCGGCGCCCGACCTGCCCGACGGCTCCACCGACGCCCATGCCTTCTTCGCCTGGGTCCACGGCCTCGTCGCCGCCGAGGACCCACGCCTCCGGCACCTCGGAACCGTCGACGCCGCCTACGGGGCGGCCGCCGAGGCCGCGGCCAACCAGGTGCGGCACAGCGTCTGGCACATGACGATCCTGCCGTCGTGGTCCACGGTGCGCGCCGCCCAGCCCTTCGCCGAGCTGGGCCGGCGCCCGGGCATCGACGTCCGCTACCTCACCACGGCCCTCAGCGTGCACCAGCTGCCCCTCCTCGCGAGCCACCACCACCCCTACCTGCGGGTCGGGCCGGTGGTCGACAGCATGCTGGTGCTCGACGGGTCCCGGCTCTTCGTCGGGCAGCCGCACAGCGCGACGCCCGTCTCGTCGGTCTACGAGTCCACCGACGCCGCGCTCGTCGCCAAGGCCGTGCGGGTCTTCGACGCCGGGTGGCGGGTGGCGGAGCCCGTGGTCCCCGAGGGCGAGCAGCCACCGTTCACCCGGCGGATGGTCCAGGTCGCCTTCCTCCTCACGACGGGCGCCAGCGACCGCGAGATCGCCCGCACCCTCGCGGTCTCGGAGCGGACCGTCTCCTCCGAGGTCGCCGAGATCGTGCGCCGCCTCGGCGCACGCAGCCGCACCCACGGCATCGGCCTGATCAACGGCGCCTCGTCCTGACCGGACCCGTCCGGCGGCGTCAGAAGCCGAGGCGGCCCAGCTGCTTGGGGTCGCGCTGCCAGTCCTTGGCGACCTTGACGTGGAGGTCGAGGTGCACCCGCTGGCCGAGGAGCGCCTCGATGCCGGTGCGCGCGTTCGTGCCGACCTCGCGCAGGCGGGAGCCGCCGCGACCGATGACGATCGCCTTCTGGCTGTCGCGCTCGACGAACACGTTGACCCGGACGTCGAGCAGCGGCTTGTCGTCGGGGCGTCCCTCGCGCGGCACCATCTCCTCGACGACGACCGCGAGGCTGTGCGGCAGCTCGTCGCGAACGCCCTCGAGCGCGGCCTCGCGGACGAGCTCGGCGATCATCACGGCCTCGGGCTCGTCGGTGAGCTGGCCGTCGGGGTAGAGCGGCCCCGGCGACGGCGGCAGGTGGCTCGACAGCACGCTGCCCACCTCCTCGACCTGCTCGCCCCGCGTCGCCGAGCACGGGATGATGTCGGCCCAGTCACCGAGCTGGTCGAGCGCGATGAGGTGCTCGGCGAGCCGCTGGCGGTCGACGGTGTCGGACTTGGTCGCGATGGCGACGACCGGCGTGCGCCTGCCCCGCTTCAGCTCGGCGAGCTCGTTGGCGATGAACCGGTCGCCCGGCCCGATCCGCTGGTCCGCGGGCACGCAGAAGCCGATGACGTCGACCTCGAGGAGCGTCTCGCGCACGAGGTCGTTGAGCCGCTGGCCGAGCAGGGTGCGTGGCTTGTGCAGCCCCGGGGTGTCGACGAGGATCAGCTGGCTCGACGCGCTCGTGACGATCCCGCGGATCGTGTGGCGGGTCGTCTGCGGCTTGCTCGAGGTGATGGCGACCTTGTGCCCGACGAGCGCGTTGGTCAGCGTCGACTTCCCGGCGTTGGGCCGCCCGATGAGGCTGGCGAACCCCGCGACGTAGCCCGACCCCGTCGTGCCGCTCATCGCACCGTCTCCTCGACCTCGTGGGTGACCTGCTCCGGCTCCTGCCCGCCGACGCCGACCCGCTCGACGACGACCGTGGCGATCCGGTGCCGCCGTCCCGACATCCGCTCGGCGGTGAGCCGCAGGCCTGCGACCTCGCACGTCGACCCGAGGATCGGGACCCGCCCGATCGTCTTGCCGATGAGGCCGCCGACGGTGTCGACGCTGTCCTCGTCGATGTCGACGTCGAAGAGCTCGGCGAGGTCGTCGACGTGCATCGCGGCGACGACCCGGGTGCGCCCGTCGCCGAGGTCCTCGGCCTCGGGCGCCTCGCGGTCGTACTCGTCGGTGATCTCGCCGACGATCTCCTCGAGGATGTCCTCGATGGTCACCAGGCCGGCGGTGCCGCCGTACTCGTCGACGACGACGGCGAAGTGGGTCTGGTCGCGCTGCATCTCGCGCAGGAGGTCGTCGACGGGCTTGCTCTCGGGGACGAACGGCATCGGGCGCATCACCTCGGTGACGGGCACGCTGCCGGCCTCGGGGTCGGCGGTGGTCCGCCGGATGACGTCCTTGAGGTAGAGCAGCCCGACGATGTCGTCGACGTCGTCGCCCACGACGGGGATCCGGGAGAAGCCGGAGCGCAGGAACAGGCTCATCGCCTGGCGGCAGACGCGGTCCTCGTCGATGGCGACCATGTCGGTGCGCGGGACCATGACCTCGCGGGTGATCGTGTCGCCGAGCTCGAAGACGGAGTGGATCATCTCGCGCTCCCCCGCCTCGATGAGGGCGGAGTCGCGGGCGAGGTCGACGAGGTCGCGCAGCTCGCCCTCGGTCTCGAACGGGCCGTCGCGGAATCCCTTTCCGGGGGTCACCGCGTTGGTGAGCGCGATGAGCAGGCGCGAGAACGGGCCGAGGACGCGGCGGACCCACACCGCGGTCGGTGCGGCGGCCAGGGCCACCCGGGTGCTGTGCTGCATCCCCAGGGTGCCCGGGGAGACACCGACGACGGCGAAGGAGATGAGGGCCATGATCGCGATGGCGACGAGGAACGGCTTGGCGGTGCCGTCGACGTAGTCGGTGACCGCGAGGGTGACCATGACGGCGACGGTCGACTCGGCGATGACCCGCAGGAACGAGAGCACCGAGAGGTAGGCCGCCGTGTCACCGACGACCTTGACGAGGGCGCGCGACCCGGGACGGCCCTCCTCGTGCAGCTCGTGGGCGCGGGCGCGCGACATCCGCTGGAACGCGGCCTCGGCCGTGGCGATGAGGAAGGCCACGAGGGTGGCGACCACCGCGGCGGTGACGAGCCCGGTCATGACGTGGCTCCCGCTTCGCCCGTCACGTGCCGGGTCGGCCGCGGGAGGCCAGGAAGGTGAGGAGGAGCTGGCGCTGCAGCTCGAACATCTCCTTCTCCTCCTCCGGCTCGGCGTGGTCGAAGCCGAGGAGGTGGAGGATGCCGTGCGTCGTGAGGAGGAGGAGCTCCTCCTCGGTCGCGTGCCCGGCGTCGCGGGCCTGCTGCGCGGCGACGGTGGGACACAGGACGATGTCGCCGAGCATGCCCTCGAGGGGCTCGCTGCCCTCGCGCCCGGGCCGCAGCTCGTCCATCGGGAAGCTCATGACGTCGGTGGGGCCGGGCAGGTCCATCCACTGCACGTGGAGGGTCTCCATCGCGGCCTCGTCGACGAGGCGGATGCACAGCTCGGCGCGCGGGTGGACCCGTAGCTGGGCCATGACGTAGCGCGAGCAGGCGACGAGCTCGAGCTCGTCGAGCGCGACGTCGGTCTCGTTGAGGACGTCGATGCTCACCGCTGCGGTCCCTTGCGGTGCTGCGGTCGCTGCTGCTCGTGCTGCTTGTCGTGCTGCTTGTCGTCCCACCGGCCGTAGGCGTCGACGATCGCGCCGACGAGGCGGTGGCGCACGACGTCGGCGGCGGTGAGCTCGGTGAAGTGGACGTCGTCGAGGTCGGTGAGGATGTCGCGCACGACGCGCAGGCCGCTCAGGGTGCCGCCCGGGAGGTCGACCTGGGTGACGTCGCCGGTGACGACCATCTTCGAGCCGAAGCCCAGGCGGGTGAGGAACATCTTCATCTGCTCGGGCGAGGTGTTCTGCGCCTCGTCGAGGATGATGAACGCGTCGTTGAGGGAGCGCCCGCGCATGTAGGCCAGCGGGGCGACCTCGATCGTGCCGGACGCCATGAGCCGCGGGATCGACTCGGGGTCGACCATGTCGTGCAGCGCGTCGTAGAGGGGGCGCAGGTACGGGTCGATCTTGTCGTTGAGCGTCCCGGGGAGGAAGCCGAGGCGCTCCCCCGCCTCGACGGCGGGGCGGGTGAGGATGATCCGGTTGACCTGCTTGGCCTGCAGCGCCGCGACCGCCTTGGCCATGGCCAGGTAGGTCTTGCCGGTGCCGGCGGGGCCGATGCCGAAGACGATGGTGTTGCCGTCGATGGCGTCGACGTAGCGCTTCTGGTTCAGCGTCTTCGGCCGGATCGTGCGCCCGCGGCTGCTGACGATGTTCATCGTCAGCACGTCGGCGGGGCGCTCGACGGTCTGGGCACGCAGCATCTGGATGGACCGCTCGACGGCGTCGCGGTTCAGCGGCTGCCCGGCGTCGATGACGTCGAGGAGCTCGTCGATGAGCCGCTCGACGAGGGCGATGTCGGCGCTCGGGCCCGAGATGTGGAACTCGTTGCCCCGGACGTGGATCTGCACGTGGGGGAACTGGCGCTCCATCGTGCGGAGCATCTCGTCGCGCGGGCCGAGCAGCGTCACCATCTGCACGTCGGGCGGGACGACGACGGTGTGCTGGGGAACGTGGGGATGGCTCTGCCCGGACGGCGCGTCGGCGGGTCCGGGCTGGTCGGTATGGGCGTCACTCATCGTGGGCTGAGTCTACGAGGCCGCGGGGACAGCGGGCACCCGGGAATCCCCCGGTCAGCCGGGGGGCCACTCGAGGTCGCGGCCACCGAGCACGTGCAGGTGCGCGTGGAAGACGGTCTGGCCCGCGCCGGCACCGGTGTTGAAGACCACGCGGTAGCCCTGCGCCAGGCCCTCCTGCGCGGCGACGAGGCCCGCGACTCGGACGACGTCGGCGAGCTCGTCGGCCGACGCGTCGGCCAGCTCGGCGGCGTTCGCGACGTGGCGCCGCGGGACGACGAGGACGTGCGTCGGGGCCTTGGGGTCGACGTCGCGGAAGGCGAGGGAGTGCTCGGACCCGCCGACGACGTCGGCGGGGATGCTCCCGGAGACGATCCGGCAGAACAGGCAGTCGCTCGACGATGGCTCGCTCATGCCCCGAATCTATGACGCCGGTCAACCGAACCGGTGACCTGCGCGTCATGAGGGCGTGAGAATGGCGACCATGGGCGAGCTGCGCACCCCGCGCTCGGCCGACGACGCGGTCACCGAGCTGTACGCGGCACACTGGCAGCCGATGGTCCGCCTCGCCTGGCTGCTGCTCCACGACGCCGGGGAGGCCGAGGAGGTCGTCCAGGACGCGTTCGTGGCCCTCCACGCCCACTGGGGCGGCCTGCGCGAGCACGCCGCCGCCACCGCCTACCTGCGTCGGGCCGTCCTCAACGGGGCGCGCTCGGCGCTCCGCCACCGTGGGGTCGAGGAGCGCTGGGCCGCCTCGGTGCGCGGCGGGCAGGACGACCCGTCGCGCCGCACGACCGCGAGCGCCGAGGACAGCGTCGTCGCCGGCCTGTCGCGCGAGACGCTCCTCGCCGCGCTCGCCCGGCTCCCCGTGCGGCAGCGCGAGGTGCTCGTCCTGCGCTACTACCTCGACCTCGGCGAGGCGCAGATCGCCGACGCCCTCGACATCTCGCCCGGTTCGGTGAAGACGCACGCCAGCCGGGGCCTCGCGGCCCTGCGCGGCGGGACGGAGTGGACATGAGCGACGACGACCGCGCGGCACTGGCGCTGCGGGAGGCGCTCGACGAGCGCGCCGCCGAGCTGGAGCCCGGCGACCGGCTCGCCGAGATCCTCGCCCTCAGCCGGGGCACCTCGGGGCCGTCCGCCATCCGCTGGTGGGTGCCGCTGACCGCGGCCGCCGCCGCACTGGCGGTCGTCGCGGGGGTGTGGCTGGGGCTCCCCGACCGCGAGGAGCCCGTTCCGGGTGGGCGCACCGGTCCCACGGCCGGGCCCTCGGCCACGAGCGGGACCCCGACGACGGCCCCGTCGAGCCCGGCGCCGACCTCCAGCCCCTCGACCCCCACGTCCACCGGGGCGCTGGCCGCGCTGCCCGTCTACTACCCGGCGCCGATCGGCGACGACGCGCGGATGGTCCGCCTCTACCGCGAGTGGCTCACCGCGCCCGGCGTGACCCGCGACGCGCCCGAGCGGGCCCGTGCCCGCGCGGCCCTGGAGCTCGCGATGGGCGCGGTGCCGGCCGCCACCGACGGCTACCTCGAGCCGTGGCGGGGCGTCGACCTCGTCGACGTCGTCGTGACGGCGGACCGGATCACCATCACCCTCTCGGGACCCGGCACGACGAGCCAGCCCGCCGACACCGAGAGGGTCGCGGTGCAGCAGCTCGTCTGGACCGCGCAGGCGGCCGTGGGCCGGGGCAACCTGCCGGTGCGCTTCGTCCTCGCCGACGGTTCCGACGCACTGTTCGGCACCCAGCGGGTCGACCGGACCTACCTGCGTCCGGCAGCGCGCGACGAGCTGCACGAGGACCTCGCGCCCATCTGGGTGACGTCCCCGACGCGTGGGCAGGTCCTCCCGGCCGGGACCGTCACCGTGGAGGGCGAGGCGTCCGTCTTCGAGGCCACGCTCTCGTGGGAGCTGCGCCGCGGCGGCGAGGTCGTCGACTCCGGTTTCGAGACGGCCAGCACCGGCGGCCCGGGTCGCGGGACCTTCGAGATCCGCCTCGGCACCCTGGCGCCCGGGTCGTACGCGGTGCGGGTGTTCGAGCCGAGCGCCGAGGACGGCCGGAAGGTCTCCGCCGAGACGACGATGCCCTTCACCGTCCGCTGACCCGCGGCCCTCGGCCCCCCGTGACATCGCGTGCTACGGCGCAGTAGGTGTCGTGATCGCAGCACCTACTGCGCCGTAGCGTGCGATGTCAGGGGCGAGGAAGGGCGGGCGGGCGGGCTGGGTCAGCGCCAGCGGGAGGCGGCGCTGAGGACGGCGAGCGCCGCCGGCCCGGCGCTCGAGGAGCGCAGCACCGTCTCGCCGAGCCGCACCGCGGTCGCACCGGCGGTGACGAGGGCGTGGAGCTCGTCGGGCGCGATCCCGCCCTCGGGTCCGACGACGACGAGGACGTCGCCCCCGTCGGGGAGGGCGACCGACGCGAGGGGTGTCGTGGCGTCCTCGTGGAGGACGAGGACGGCTGCGGCGGCGGGCACGCGGCGCACGAGGTCGGCCGTCGTCGAGGTGGGGCCGAGGAGCGGGCGGCGGGTGCGGCGCGACTGCTTCGTCGCGGCGAGGAGGACGGCCTCCCACTTGCGACGCGCCTTCTCGCCGCGCTCGCCGCGCCACTGCACGACGCTGCGCGAGGCCTGCCACGGGACGACCTCGTCGACGCCGAGCTCGGTGGCGGCCTCGACCGCCTGGTCGTCACGGTCGTGCTTCGCGAGCGCCTGGACGAGGACGAGGCGAAGGTCGGGCTCGGGGTCGGTGGCGACCGAGCGCACCCGCACGTCGAGCGTGCCCTGACCGACGGCCACGACCTCGCCCTCGACCCGCAGCCCCTCGCCGTCGGTGAGCAGGAGGTGCTCACCGACCCGGGTCCGGCGCACCGTGGCGGCATGGCGCCCCTCGGCCCCGTCGAGGACGACGGTCTCCCCCGGGCCGCGGCCGGCGAGGGCCTCGGCGGGCAGGAGGTGGAGGGGCAGCGTCATCGGGGCTCGGGCGGCTGGGTCAGCGGGTCTTGAAGGCGTCGCGGAGCTTGCCGAACAGGCCGCCCTCGGCCGGGTTGGTGACCTTGGCCTCGGGGTGCTCCTCGCCGCGGGCCCGGGCGAGCTGGCGGAGCAGCTCCTCCTGCTCGGCATCGAGGCGGGTGGGCGTCTGCACCATCTGGTGGACGATGACGTCGCCGCGCCCGGTGCCGCGCAGGTGGGTGACCCCGAGCCCGCGCAGGGTGATGGTGTCGCCCGACTGGGAGCCGCGGCGCACCTCGAGCTCCTGGCTGCCGTCGAAGGTCTCGATGGCGAGGGACGCCCCGAGCGCCGCGGCCGTCATCGGCACCTCGACCGTCGCGTGGAGGTCGTCGCCGCGCCGCTGGAACACCGGGTGGCGGTCGACGGAGACCTCGACGTAGAGGTCGCCCGCGGGGCCGGCGCCGGGGCCGACCTCGCCCTCGGCAGCGAGCTGGATCCGGGTGCCGGTGTCGACGCCGGCGGGGACCTTCAGGGTGAGGGTGCGGCGGGTGCGCACCCGGCCGTCGCCGGAGCAGTCGTAGCAGGGGTCGGTGATGATCTCGCCGAAGCCCTGGCAGGTCATGCACGGCCGGGTCGTCATCACCTGGCCGAGGAAGCTGCGCTGCACCTGCTGGATCTCGCCGCGGCCGCTGCACACGTCGCACGTGCGGGTGGAGGTCCCGGGGCGCATCCCGGCGCCCTGGCAGGTCTGGCACCCGACGGCGGTCTCGATCGTCAGGTCCTTCTGCGCCCCGAAGACGGCGTCGCCGAGGTCGATGTCGAGGCGGACGAGGGCGTCCTGCCCGCGGGCCATCCGCGAGCGGGGCCCGCGCCCGGTGCCGGGGGCCTGGCCACCGAAGAAGGCGTCCATGATGTCGCTGAACGAGAAGCCCTGGCCGAAGCCGGCGGCACCGGCGGCGTAGGGGTCGGAGCCCATGTCGTAGGAGCGCTTCTTCTCGGCGTCGGAGAGGACGTCGTAGGCCTGGGAGACCTTCTTGAACTGCTCCTCGGCCTCGGCGCCGGGGTTGACGTCGGGGTGCAGGCGCCGCGCGGCCTTGCGGTAGGCGCGCTTGATGTCCTCCGGGGTCGCGTCGCGAGCGACCCCGAGGTCGGCGTAGTAGTCGTTCACGGGTGGGAGGTCCTCCGGACGGGGTGGTGGTCTGGGGTGGTGCGGGCCGCGACGACGGTGGCGCGAGACGGGCTGTCGGTGGCGGTCACTCGTCGAGGATCCGCGAGACGTAGGTGGCGACGGCGCGCACCGCGGCCATCGTCGTGGGGTAGTCCATCCGGGTGGGACCGACGACGCCGAGCCCGGCGACGAGGTCGGAGCCCGCGCCGTACCCCGACGTCACCATCGAGGTCGTGTGCAGCCCGGCGAACGGGTTCTCGTGGCCGATCCGGACCGCGACGGCGTCGCCCTGCTCGGCGACGGTGCCGAGCAGCTTGAGGAGGACGACGTGCTCCTCGAGCGCCTCGAGGACGGGCCCGAGGCTCATCGTGAAGTCGGGCCCGACCCGGGCGAGGTTGGCGGTGCCCGCGAGGACGACGCGCTCCTCCCGCTCCTCGACGAGCGAGTCCTGCAGCGCCGTGACGATGGAGCGCACGAGCTCGCGCAGGTCGGGCTCGATGCGGTCGGGAACGGCCGCGAGCTCGGCCGACGCCTCGGCGAGGGTGCGACCGCCGATCGCCTGGTTCACCTCGGAGCGCAGGGTGACCATCGCCTTCTCGCCCTCGGGGGTCAGCAGGTCGACGGTGACCTCGATGAGGCGCTGCTCGACCCGTCCGGTCGTCGTGATGAGGACGACGAGGAGGCGGGCCGGGCCGATCGGGACGAGCTCGACGTGGCGCACCGAGCTGCGCGACAGCGACGGGTACTGGACGACAGCGACCTGGCGGGTCAGCGACGCGAGGAGGCGCACCGTGCGGTCGACGACGTCGTCGAGGTCGACGGCCCCCTGGAGGAACTGTCCGATGGCACGCTGCTCGGCGCCGCTCATCGGCTTGACGGCCGTGAGCCGGTCGACGAAGAGCCGGTAGCCGGCGTCGGTGGGGATGCGGCCCGCGCTGGTGTGCGGGGCCGCGATCAGCCCCTCCTCCTCGAGCGCGGCCATGTCGTTGCGCACGGTGGCCGCCGAGACCCCGAGGTGGTGCCGCTCGAGCAGCGCCTTCGAGCCGACCGGCTCGGACGTCTGGACGTAGTCCTGGACGATGGCGCGCAGCACGCGAAGGCGTCGGTCCTCGCTCATCCGGTGCTCACCTCCGAGGTCGACGGTCAGGGCTCTGGCACTCTCGTGTAACGAGTGCCAATTCTACGGGGTGCCCCCGACGTGGCGCGAACCGCGGCGGCGAGCCACCGCCCTCGGGCTCGGTCGGCGGGCTAACGTCGCCGCCGTGGTGGACAGGTACGGAGGCGACGTCCTCGGGGGCGACTGGCGCAGGCCGAAGCGGGGGCGGTCGGTCGAGCTGGCCGCCGAGCCCGGCACCGTCGTCGAGGACGTCGAGACCGGCTGGGTCGGCGCGGTCGTGCGGGTCGAGAAGGCCGGCGGCGTCCACGTCGTCCACCTCGAGGACCGCCGCGGGCGCACCAAGGGTTTCCGGCTGGGACCGGGCTTCCTCGTCGACGGCTCCCCCGTCACGCTGACCCCGCCCCGCGTGGCCGCCCGGGCGCGGCTCGACGCCGCCCGCGCCTCCGCAGCGCGCACGGCCAGCGGGTCGGTGGCCGTCGCCGGGGCCCGCGCGAAGGTCGCCAGCGGGTCGCGGATCTTCGTCGAGGGCAAGCACGACGCCGAGCTCGTGGAGAAGGTGTGGGGCGCCGACCTGCGCGTCGAGGGCGTCGTCGTCGAGATGCTCGACGGCGTCGACGACCTCGAGGGCGCGATCCGCGACTTCGACCCCGGGCCGTCGCGCCGGATGGGCGTGCTCGTCGACCACCTCGTCCCCGGGAGCAAGGAGACCCGGGTCGTCGAGGCGGCGCGTGGGCTGCGGCCGTGGGCCCCGCACGTCCTCGTCGTCGGCCACCCGTACGTCGACGTCTGGCAGTCGGTCAAGCCCGAGCGCCTGGGCATGGCCGCGTGGCCCGTCATCGCGCGCGGGACGTCGTGGAAGCACGGCATCTGCGCGCACCTCGGCTGGCCGCACGCGACCCAGGCCGACGTCGCGATGGCGTGGCGCCGCATCCTCGGCAGCGTCGGCTCGTGGACCGACCTCGAGCCCGAGCTGCTCGGCCGGGTCGAGGAGCTCATCGACTTCGTGACGGCCCCGGGTGCTGCCTAGGCCCTGCCGGTCGAGGCGCGGGCGGCGCCTCGGTGGCCAGGAGGTCGGCCTGCGGTGGCCCGATTCCTCGGGGTCGCCCCTGACCGGACCCTGATCACGACCCCGGCGCTCCCCCGGAACGGGATCTGCGGGCGCCCCCCACGGTGTTGGATGGATGACAGACCCACCCGACCCCAGGAGCTCCGATGAGTGACACCACCCCTCGCCCCGACGAGGACCCCACCGACCCCACGGCCGCACCCGCCGACGAGCCGCTGGTCGACGAGCCCGCCGCCACGGCCGAGCAGCCCCTCGTCCCGCCGGCGCCCGAGCCCACGACCAGCGTCCCCCCGCCCCCGGCGCCGGGCTCCACCGTCCCGGCCCAGGAGCCGTACCCGGCCCCGGTCCCCCCGCCGGCCTACGCCCAGCAGCCGCCCGCCTACGCCCAGCAGCCCCCGGCGTACGCCCAGCAGCCGCCGCCGTACGTCCCGGCGCAGCAGCCCCCGCTCAACCCGAACGAGGAGCGCACCTGGGGCATGCTCAGCCACGTCGTCGGCGGTGCCGCGATGGTGCTGTCCGGTGGCTTCCTCGGCTTCGTCGGCTCCCTCGTCATCTACCTCATGTACAAGGACCGGGGCCCGTTCGTGCGGGCCCACGCGGCGAACTCGCTCAACGTCCAGATCACCGCGGCCATCGGCTTCCTCGTCGGCTGGCTGCTCACCATCACGATCATCGGCGCCATCATCGGCATCCCGATCCTCATCGCGGTGTTCATCTGGGCCGTCGTCGTCCACGTCATCGGCGCCGTCAAGGCGAACAACGGTGAGTGGTGGACCCCGCCGATGACGCCCTCCTTCATCAAGTGAGGCGCTAGACCCCGAGGAGGCGCCGCACCACGGCATCGGCGAGCAGCCGACCCCGCCGGGTGAGCACGACCCTCCGCCCCCCCACGGCCGCACGGCCGTCGACCAGCCCGTCAGCGACGAGGCCGGCGACGGCCGTGCGGCCGTTCGCGTCGAGGAGGTCGATGGGCAGGCCCTCCCGCAGGCGGACGCCGAGGAGAACGACCTCGTCGTGGCGCTGGTCGTCGGTCAGGGTCTCGCGACCGGCCGCCGGCGACCGGCCCTCGGTGAGAGCGGCGGCGTAGGTGCGGGGGTGCTTGACGTTCCACCAGCGGACGCCGCCGACGTGGCTGTGGGCCCCCGGGCCGATGCCCCACCACGGGTCCCCGCGCCAGTAGCCCTCGTTGTGGCGACAGCGGGCGGCGTCGTCGCGGGCCCAGTTGCTCACCTCGTACCAGTCGTACCCCGCGGCCGAGAGGACCTCGTCGGCGAGCTCGTACTTGTCGGCCTCGTCGTCGCCGTCGGGCATCGGCAGCTCGCCGCGGCGCACCTGCACGGCCATCCGGGTGCCCTCCTCGACGACGAGGGCGTAGGCCGAGACGTGGTCGGGCTCGAGCGCCACAGCCGCCTCGAGGCTCGCCCGCCAGTCGTCGAGCGACTCGCCCGGGGTGCCGTAGATGAGGTCGACGCTCGTCGCGAGGCCGGCCGCGCGGGCCCCCTCGACGGCCATGGCCACCCGCGCCGGGTCGTGCGTGCGGTCGAGGGTCCGCAGGACGTGCGGGACGACCGACTGCATCCCGATGCTCACCCGGGTGAAGCCGCCGGCGGCCAGCTCGTGGAGGTCGGCCGCCATCACCGAGTCGGGGTTGGCCTCGGTCGTGACCTCGGCGCCCTCGACGAGGCCGAAGCGGTCGCGGATGCCACCGACGAGGCGCACGAGGTCGGCGGCGGGCAGCAGGGTCGGGGTGCCCCCGCCGACGAAGACGGTGTGGACGGGTCCGGCCGCGTCCCCGAGGACGGTGGCGGCGAGGTCGAGCTCGCCCAGGGCGGTGGTGGCGAAGTCGTCGGTCGAGGCGCCGGGACCGAGCTCGCCGAGCGTGTAGGTGTTGAAGTCGCAGTAGCCGCAGCGCACCGAGCAGAACGGGACGTGGAGGTAGATCCCCCACGGGCGCCCCGACATCGAGGCGAGCGCGATGCCGGGCAGCTCACCGGACGCGGGCGCGGGGTCGCCGTCGGGCAGTCGGGGCACCGGGCCATTCTCCACCGCCGGCCGAGGCGCCACGACCCGGGCGGTCTCCGTGCGGCCGGTCAGCCGCGGGTGCCCGGCGTCCTCCGTTCGGGTGCGCTCCGGCTCCGCGGCCGCCTTCCCCGCCTTTCCGGTCCTTCCCACCGGATGCCTTCCCCTGGACAGGACCGGTTTTCCGGGGAACCCCGAAATCCGCCGCACCCGGGGCGGGCGGTGGACCGGGAACGGGGCCGGTGGACCGGGGGGAGGGCGCCGGGTCACGCCGACCTACGATGGCCGGGTGACGGACCGGTGGATCGAGCTCGACGGACTGGTCAACATGCGCGACCTGGGCGGGCTGCCCACGCGTGACGGCGGGAGCATCGCCCCGGGACGGCTCATCCGCTCCGACAACCTCCAGGACCTGTCCGAGGCCGACGTGACCCGCCTCGTCGACGAGCTCGGCGTCACCGACGTCGTCGACC
Source organism: uncultured Actinomycetota bacterium (assembly GCA_963834225.1). Taxonomy (GTDB): domain Bacteria; phylum Actinomycetota; class Actinomycetes; order Actinomycetales; family Dermatophilaceae; genus Oryzobacter. The sequence goes on from CAWIAT010000009.1 coordinate 572,869, forward strand.
TGCGCACCGGCACCGAGCTGCACCTCGAGGGCCCCGGCCCCCTGCGCGAGGTGCGCGCGCTGACGCACCACCACCACTCCCTCATCGAGGAGCAACGCGCCAGCGAGTCGGTCGGCGACGTCGGCGGGCGGGCCCTGCCGTGGCGCGACGACGACCCGGTGCGCGACGCCTCGTTCTGGGCGAAGCACTACCTCGGGTACCTGTCCCGCCGGCCCGACTCGGTCGCCGCCGCGCTCGAGGTCGTGGCGGGTGCCTCCGGTGCCGTCGTCGTCCACTGCGCCGCCGGCAAGGACCGCACGGGCACCGTCGTCGCGATGGCCCTCGACGTCGCAGGTGTCCCGCGCGAGGAGATCGTCGTCGACTACGTCCTCACCGCCGAGCGGCTCGAACGGATCATCGGCCGCCTCCTGCCCCGCGAGTCCTACGGCGAGGCCCTGGCCAAGCAGAAGCTCGAGGACCAGCTCCCGCGCGCCGAGTCGATCGAGGCGATCCTCTCCGCCGTCGACGAGGGCTGGGGTGGCGCCGCGGGCTGGCTGCTGGCCCACGGCTGGTCCGAGGCCGACGTCGAGCGGCTGCGCACCCGCCTCACCCGCTGACCCGCTCCCGCGTGACCCCACGCCAGGGCCGCCGAGCAACGACGGGTCAGCGAACCGGCTTCTCGCTGACGTAGATGGTGATGGTGCCCTCGACGACGACCGTGCCGTCGGTGCGCACCGCGCGCACCCGCACCGGGACGTCGCCGACCTCGGCCCAGTCGGCCGCGTCGGTCTCGGCGACGCAGAGGAGGTCGGTCGTCGACGTCGCGAGGTAGGAGACCGTCATCCCGCGCGGGATCCACCGGCGGCCGGGAGGGGTGGTGGCCTCGGCGAGCAGGCCCATGGCGGCCTCGAGGCCGTTGCACACGGCGATCGCGTGGACCGTGCCGATGTGGTTCTGGACGCCCCAGCGCTTCGCGACGGTCAGCTCGGCGTGGTTCGGACGGACCTCGCGCACCTGCGGGCGCACCGTGCGGAAGTACGGCGCCTTGAGCGAGAACAGGGCGGAGAAGGCGAGGCGACCCAGGGGGCGGTCGGCGAGCCGGCGGTACAGCGCGTAGGTCTGGGTCATGGCGAGGATGTTACCCGTGGGTAGGTCGCCGGTGGCTAGGGTCGACCGGTGACGTCCGCCCCGCTGCCCGGCCAGCCGGGGTTCGTCGTGCCCGCGCCCGCCGACCGGCCGCGGTACGAGCGGCGGGCGGTGCGCGTCCTCCTCCTCGACGAGGACGACCGGGTGCTCCTCCTCCAGGACTCCGACCTCGGCCTGGACCCCGTGACCCACTGGTGGATGACGCCCGGAGGCGGTGTCGACCCCGGCGAGGGCGACCTCGAGGCCTCGGTGCGCGAGCTGCGCGAGGAGACCGGTCTCGTCGTGACGGCGGCCGACCTCGTGGGCCCGTTCCTCGTCCGCAGCGTCGTGCACGGTTACAGCGACAAGGTCGTGGACCAGACCGAGGTCTTCCTCGCGGCGCGGGTCCCCGCCTTCGAGGTCGACACGAGCGGGCACACCGAGGAGGAGCGGCTCACCGTCGCCGACATCCGCTGGTGGGAGCGCGCCGCCCTCGCCGCGACCGACGAGGACGTCTGGCCCCGCGACCTCCTCGACCTCCTGGACCTCTCGACCCGACCCGAGCGGTGGGCCGACGGGCCGGTGGCCGGCGAGCCGGTCGAGGAGTCGACCCTGCCGGCCTGAAGCCGACGGAGCTCCCGCGCGCCGTGGCTGGGCCGGGTGGCGGGGTGACCGCCGTGGACGCGAACGAACCGGCCTGGCGGTAGCTGCGCACCCAGCGCGAGGGAGTCCTCCGGAAGCTCGAGGTCGTCTCCGAGCGCGACCTGGGGATGCCGTGAACCCCCCGGGCACCAACCTCCTCGGTCTCGTCAAGCACCTCGCGGGCTGCGAGGCGGAGCACTTCGGTGCCCGCCTCGGCCGCCCTGGCCGCAGCCGATGGCGTCCTGGGCCGACGAGACCGTGGCACCGCTCGCCCTCGACGTCGCGAAGCTGCGCGACCTCGCCGAGCGCTCGCCCGGCTGACCCGGGACGGGCGCCCGGCCTACTTCTTCGTGGTCTGGGCGCCGGCGCCGTCGGAGGTCAGCGCGGCGATGAAGGCCTCGGGCGGCACCTCGACCGAGCCGATGTTCTTCATCCGCTTCTTGCCGGCCTTCTGCTTCTCGAGCAGCTTGCGCTTGCGCGAGATGTCACCGCCGTAGCACTTGGCGAGGACGTCCTTGCGGATGGCGCGGATGTTCTCGCGGGCGATGACGCGGGCGCCGATGGCGGCCTGGATCGGGACCTCGAACTGCTGGCGCGGGATGAGCTCCTTGAGCTTGCCGGCCATCATGACGCCGTAGCCGTACGCCTTGTCCTTGTGGACGATCGCCGAGAACGCGTCGACGGTCTCGCCCTGGAGGAGGATGTCGACCTTGACGAGGTCGGCCGCCTGCTCGCCGTCGGGCTCGTAGTCGAGGCTGGCGTAGCCGCGGGTGCGTGACTTCAGCTGGTCGAAGAAGTCGAAGACGACCTCGGCCATGGGCAGCGTGTAGCGCATCTCGACGCGCTCCTCGGACAGGTAGTCCATGCCGAGGAGGGTGCCGCGCTTGCCCTGGCAGAGCTCCATGATCGCGCCGATGAACTCGCTCGGGGCGAGGATCGTGGCGCGCACCTTGGGCTCGCGGACCTCGGCGATCTTGCCGCCGGGGAACTCGCTGGGGTTGGTCACGGTGATCTCGGTGCCGTCGTCCATCGCGACCTCGTAGACCACGTTGGGCTGGGTCGAGATGAGCTCGAGGTCGAACTCGCGCTCGAGTCGCTCACGGACGATCTCGAGGTGGAGCAGGCCGAGGAAGCCGCAGCGGAAGCCGAAGCCGAGCGCGACCGACGTCTCGGGCTCGTAGACGAGGGCGGCGTCGTTGAGCTTGAGCTTGTCGAGCGCCTCGCGCAGGTCCGGGTAGTCGGAGCCGTCGAGGGGGAACAGCCCCGAGAACACCATCGGCTTGGGGTCGCGGTAGCCGCCGAGCGCGGTGCTGGCGGGCTTGACGAGGTTGGTCACGGTGTCGCCGACGCGGCTCTGGCGCACGTCCTTGACCCCGGTGATGAGGTAGCCGACCTCGCCGACGCCCAGGCCCTTGCCGGGGAGCGGCTCGGGGCTGATGACGCCGATCTCGAGGAGCTCGTGGGTGGCTCGCGTCGACATCATGACGATCCGCTCGCGCGGGTTGAGGTTGCCGTCGATGACGCGCACGTAGGTGACGACGCCGCGGTAGGTGTCGTAGACCGAGTCGAAGATCATCGCGCGGGCCGGGGCGTTCGCGTCACCCGTGGGCGCCGGGACCTGGCGGACGATCTCGTCGAGCAGCGGCTCGACGCCCATGCCGGTCTTGCCGGACACCCGGAAGCAGTCGTCGGGCTCGCAGCCGATGAGGTGCGCGAGCTCCTCGGCGTACTTCTCGGGCTGCGCGGCGGGGAGGTCGATCTTGTTGAGCACCGGGATGATCGTGAGCTCGTTCTCCATCGCGAGGTAGAGGTTCGCGAGGGTCTGCGCCTCGATGCCCTGCGCCGCGTCGACGAGCAGCACCGCGCCCTCGCACGCCGCCAGGCTGCGCGAGACCTCGTAGGTGAAGTCGACGTGCCCGGGGGTGTCGATCATGTTGAGGATGACGGGCTCGCCGGCGATCTCCCACGGCATCCGCACGGCCTGGCTCTTGATGGTGATGCCGCGCTCGCGCTCGATGTCCATCCGGTCGAGGTACTGCGCCCGCATCGCGCGGTCGTCGACGACCCCGGTGATCTGGAGCATCCGGTCGGCCAGGGTCGACTTGCCGTGGTCGATGTGGGCGATGATGCAGAAGTTGCGGATCGCCTCCGGCGGCGTGGCGTGCGGCTGCAGCACGGTGCGGGCGCGGGGGGACACGGGTGCGTGATTTCCTTGCGTGGAGCGGTCAGGGCAGTGGCCGACCAGTCTCCCACGGATCATCGGAGCCCCGATCACCTCCGGGCGGCACGCGAGGCGTGCGGGGCACGCAAGAGGCGCGAGGCGCGCACGGCGGGCGACCCCCGCCCCGGCCCCGGCCGTCGTAGGCTCCCGGGCCATGGCCTCCTCCCCCGTGACCCGACGGATCCTGCGCGCGGCGGGAGACGTCCTCCAGGGCTGGCTGCGCGACCGCGACCGCACGGGGCGAGCGTCATCGACGGGCGGTGGACCGGGTCGGCAGCGCCGGACCTCCACGCCGCCGAGCGGCGCACCCGCCGGCGGCGCCCGTGGCTACCCCGGCGACCACACGGGCCCGCTCGACCCCGTGTACGACCCCCATCCCGACGGCCGGCCCGACCCGGGCGAGGTCGTCTGGACCTGGGTCCCCTTCGAGGAGGACCACACCCGCGGCAAGGACCGGCCCGTGCTCGTCGTCGGCCGCGACGGTCCGTGGCTGCTCGCCCTGCCGCTGACGAGCAAGGACCACGACCGCGACGCCGCGCAGGAGGCCCGCGAGGGCCGGCTCTGGGTCGACGTCGGCAGCGGCGGGTGGGACCGCGAGGGCCGGGCGAGCGAGGCCCGCCTCGACCGGGTCGTGCGGGTCGACCCGGAAGCGGTCCGCCGGGAGGGCGCCGTGCTCGACGAGGACCGGTTCGCCGAGGTCGCCGGCGCGCTCAGCCGACGCCGCGGCTAGGTCGCCCGGACGTCGACGGGCCCGTCACCACGAGGTGACGGGCCCGTCGGGGGAAGGCGTCGGTCAGAGACCGTTGGCCTTCTTGGCCATCGCGGACTTCTTGTTCGCGGCCTGGTTCTTGTGGATGACGCCCTTGCTCACGGCCTTGTCGAGCTTGACCGAGGCGGCCTTGAGGGCCTCCTTGGCGTCGTCGGCCTTGCCGGAGTCCACGGCCTCGCGGAACTTGCGGATGGCCGTCTTGAACTCCGACCGCACCGCCTTGTTGCGCTCGGTCGCCACGCGGTTCGTCTTGATCCGCTTGAGCTGGGACTTGATGTTCGCCACTGGTTCGTGTCTCTTTCGATGGGGTCGATGTGCCGTTAGAGGGCGGCAGACGCGCGTCGGGACCGGGCGTGGGGACACCCGTGGTTGACGTGCGCTGGATGGTGCTGTCGTGCGCGCACGACCTCGAGCGCGCACGCAAGGGCCAAGGCTACCAGCGGCCGACGCGAGCGGCCAAAACGTCGGGAGCCCCGGCGCGGAGGGGTCCGCAGCGGTCCGCAGGCGTGCGGCCGAGGGCAGTCCGCGGTCAGCCGAGGTTGCGGGCGTGCTGGCCGCACATCGTCAGGACGCACCGCTCGACGGCGTAGACCGGGTCCCGGCCCCCGCCCTTGACGTCGAAGTCTGCGGTGGCGACGGCGTGCACGCATGCGGCGAGGGCGTCGGCGCTCCATCCACCGAGGACGCGGCGCGCCTTGTCGACCTGCCACGGCGCGAGGCCGACGTCGCGGGCGACGTCGGCCGAGCGCCCCCGACCGGCGGCGCCGACCTTGACGAGCTGGCGGACCTGCTGGGCCAGGACGGCGACGATCGGCACGGGGTCGACCCCGACGGCGATGGCGTGGCGCAGCAGCCGCAGCGCCTCCCCCGCGTCGCCGGCCATCGTCGCGTCGGCGACCCGGAAGCCCGTGGCCTCGACCTTGCCCCCGTGGTAGGTCAGGACCACCCGCTCGTCGATGACGCCGGTCGTGTCGTCGACGAGCTGCTGGCAGGCGGCGGCGAGCTCGCGCAGGTCCTTGCCGACGGCCTCGACGAGCGCGTGGACGGCCTCCCCCGTCGCCTTGCGGCGGGCCCGGCGGAACTCGTGGGCCGCGAACTCGGTCTTGTCGCGGTCGGTCTTGACGGCCGGGGCGTCGACGACGCGGGCCCCCGCCCCTCGCAGCGTGTCGAGGACCTTCTTGCCGCGGGTGCCGCTCTTGTGGACGACGACGAGGTGGTGGTCGGGCTCCGGCTCGACCCCGAGGAGGGAGAGCAGGTCGGTCTGGAGGTCGTCGGGTGCCTCGTCGAGGTCGTGGACGACGATGCACTTCGCGCCGCCGAAGAGCGACGGGCTCGCGTGGAGGATGAGCTCGCCCGACTGGTAGGCGGCGGCGTAGAGCCGGATCACCTCGAGGTCGCCGTGGGTGACCTTCAGCTCGTCGACGGTGTGGTCGACCGCGCGCTCGGCGAGCAGCGACTCCGGCCCCGAGACGAGGACGTAGGGCGGGACGCGGTGCTGCACCTCGACCACGTCACCCATGGACGTCATGCTCCCACGGGACGCCGACACCGATGTGGCGGCCCCCGAGGCGCCGCGGTCGGTCAGTCGAAGGTGAGGGTCGGGCCCTGGCCCGGCTCGAGGCCGAGGCCGGCGAGCCGCGCCGCGACGGCCTCGGGGGCGCGCTCCATCGACTCGGCGAGCTCGTCCATCGTCAGGCCCAGCTCGATGCCGTCGCGCAGCTCCTCGTCGTCCTGGCTCGTCCACGACTCGCCCTGGGTGACGGCGGTGCGGGCACCGTCGGGCGGGGGCGGCGCCTCGGCGACGGGCTTCTCGTCGGGCACCGGGGTGACGTCGGAGACGCCCCGCGCGGTGTCGCCGACCGGGGCCGACACCGCCCCGGTGAGCCCGCGCAGCGCCGGCTCCGCGACCGGGAGCGGCGGCGGTGCCGTCTCGTCGAGGCGCTCGAGCGCGGCGAGGACCATCGCCCGGTCGGCGGTGGGCCAGAACGGCGGGAGCGACCGCTGGAGGAAGCCGGCATAGCGCGCCGTCATCATCCGGTTGTCGAGGAAGGCGACGACGCCGCGGTCGTCGGACCGCCGGATGAGCCGCCCCGCACCCTGGGCGACGCGCAGCGCGGCGTGCGTGGCCGAGACCGCCATGAAGCCGTTGCCGCCCATCCTGGCGATGGCCTGTGAGCGCGCCGAGGCGAGCGGGTCGTCGGGCCGCGGGAACGGGATGCGGTCGATGATGACGAGCTGGCACGAGCTGCCCGGGACGTCGACCCCCTGCCAGAGGGACAGCGTCCCGAACAGGCAGGTCCTCGGGTCGCGGGCGAACTGCCGCACGAGCGTGCTGATCTGGTCCTCGCCCTGGCAGAGGACGGCGACGTCGCCCTCGAGGTCCTTGAGCCGCTCGCGCATGGCGTCGGTGGCCTCCCGCGCGGCCCGCATCGAGGAGAACAGCCCCAGGGTGCGCCCACCGGCGGCCCGCACGAGGGCCTCGATCTCGTCGAGCGTCTCGGTGGCCAGGCCGTCGCGGCCCGGGGGCGGCAGGTGCTGCGCGACGTAGGCGATGCCCTGGCGCGGGTAGTCGAACGGGCTGCCGACGTCGAGGCCGCGCCACGGCGGCGACTCGGCCCCCCGCAGGCCGATGGTGCCGGCGACGGCGTCGAACGAGCCGCCGAGCTCGAGGGTGGCCGAGGTGAGGATGACGGTGCGCTCCTCGAAGACCTTGTCGCGCACCAGCATCGCGACGCTCATCGGGGCGACGCGGAGCAACGGGCCACGCCTCGGGTCGCGGCTCAGCCACACGACGTCGAGCTCGCGCTCCTCGAGGATGCGCGACGCGTTCTCGTACACCTCGTCGACGGCCGCCCGCGCCACCTGGCGCCCGCCGTCGGGCTCCTCACCCTGCGCCGGCTTCAGCTCGCTCTGGACCGCACGGGCCGTGTCGCGCACCCGGCCCAGCGCCATCGCGAGCGAGTCGGGGATGCTGAGGATGCGGCCCTCGGGAGCGGGCTCGAGGACCGACTCGAGGAGGTCGGCGGCCTCCTCCATCGTCGAGGACGCGTCGGCCTGGCGACCGGCGCGCCGGGCCGCGGCCCGCACCATCCCCGGGGTCACCTCGTCGGTGATCGTGGAGGTGACCCGGTCGACGAGCTCGTGGCCCTCGTCGATGACGAGGACGTCGTGCTCGGGGAGCATCTGCCGGCCCTCGAAGGCGTCGATCGCCATGAAGGAGTGGTTGGTGACGATGACGTCGACGCTCTTCGCGGCCTCGCGGGAGCGCTCGACGAAGCACTCGGCGACCATCGGGCAGCGGCTGCCCAGGCACTCCTCGGCCGACACCGACACCTGGCGCCAGGCCCGCTCGGACACGCCGGGGACGAGCTCGTCGCGGTCGCCGGACTCGGTGGCCTCGGCCCACGTCCGCAGCCGCACGACCTCCTGGCCCAGCCGGGACGCCTGCTGGTCGACGTCGCCGACGCCCAGGAGGGTGTCGGCGTCGTCGTCGGGGAAGCCGCCCTCGAGCTTGTGCGCGCACAGGTAGTTGCGGCGGCCCTTGACGAGGGCGTACGTGGGGCGGCGGCCGAGGAGCGGCTCGAGCGACTCGGCGAGGCGCGGCATGTCGCGGTCGACGACCTGGGCCTGGAGGGCGAGGGTCGCCGTCGCGACGACGGTGGGGGTGCCGGTCTCCATCGCGTGGGCGACCGCCGGGACGAGGTAGGCCAGGGACTTGCCGGTGCCCGTGCCGGCCTGGACGAGGAGGTGCTCGCCCTTCTCGACGGCCTCGGCGACGGCGTGCGCCATCTCGACCTGACCGGGTCGCTCGGTGCCGCCGACACCGCCCACCGCGGCGTGGAGGAGCTCGTCGAGGGTCGGCACCCGAGCAGCCTAGGCGGTGCCGCGCCACCCGACTCGGCGCCGTCCCCAGCCCGAGTCGGGTGCCCGGGCGGTCGCGGGGACGGCCAACTGAGCACCCGACTCGGGGGTGGATCGCACCGGTGTTGCGCATCGTGCGGTGCGTTGCGGGGTGTGCGCCCAAGTCCCTTGTCGCCGGTCCACGGCGATGCCACGATGGGCCGTGTGACCACCACCACGAACACGCAGCCCGTCCCGGCCGACATCGACATCGCCGAGGCCGCCGAGCTGACCCCCATCGTCGACCTCGCCCGGGACACCCTGGGCATCGACCCCGCGGCGCTCGTCCCGTACGGCCACACCAAGGCCAAGATCTCCCTCGAGTACGTCAACAGCCTCGCCGACCGTCCCGAGGGACGCCTCGTCCTCGTCACGGCCATCTCGCCGACGCCGGCGGGTGAGGGCAAGACGACGACCTCGGTGGGCCTGGCCGACGCCCTCAGCTCACTCGGCGAGAAGGCGGTGGTCGCGCTGCGCGAGCCGTCGATGGGCCCCGTGTTCGGGATGAAGGGCGGCGCCGCCGGCGGCGGGTACGCCCAGGTGGTCCCGATGACCGACATCAACCTCAACTTCACCGGGGACTTCGCGGCCATCGCCGCCGCCAACAACCTGCTCTCCGCGCTCCTCGACAACCACGTCCACCACGGCAACGCGCTGGGCATCGACCAGCGGACGGTGACGTGGAAGCGGGTCGTCGACCTCAACGACCGGGCGCTGCGCGACATCGTCGTCGGGCTCGGCGGCGTGGCCAACGGCTACCCGCGCGAGGACGGCTTCGACATCGTCGTCGCCTCGGAGGTCATGGCGATCCTGTGCCTCGCGACGTCCATCTCCGACCTGCGCGAGCGCCTCGGCGACGTCGTCGTCGGCTACACGCGCGACAAGAAGCCGGTGACGGCCCGCGACCTCAAGGCCAACGGCGCGATGACGGTCATCCTGCGCGACGCCCTCGCGCCCAACCTCGTCCAGACCCTCGAGCACACCCCCGCGATGATCCACGGCGGTCCGTTCGCCAACATCGCGCACGGCTGCAACTCCGTGATGGCGACGCGCACCGCCCTCAAGCTGGCCGACTACGTCGTCACCGAGGCCGGCTTCGGCGCCGACCTCGGGGCCGAGAAGTTCATCGACATCAAGTGTCGCCAGTCAGGGCTGCGACCCTCGGCGGTCGTCGTCGTCGCCACGGTCCGGGCGCTGAAGTACCACGGCGGCCGGGCCGTCGCCGACCTCAAGGAGGAGTCGGTCGAGGCGCTCACCGAGGGGATGGCCAACCTGCGGCGGCACCTGCGCAACGTCCGTGACGTCTACGGGCTCCCGGCGGTCGTCGCCCTCAACCGCTTCCCCACCGACACCGACGCCGAGGTCGCCGCCCTCCTCCGGCTCGTCGAGGCCGAGGGCTTCCGGGCCTTCGAGGCCACCCACTACTCCGACGGAGGCGCCGGCGCGCAGGACCTGGCGCGCGGCGTCCTCGACGCCATCGAGAACGACCCCGGCGAGATGCAGCTCGTCTACCCCGACGACCTCTCGCTCGCCGAGAAGGCCGAGGCCGTGGCGACCCGCGTGTACGGCGCGGCCGGGGTGACCTTCGACGCCAAGGCGGCCAAGCGGCTGGCGGCGATCGAGGCGGAGGGCTTCGGCCACCTGCCGGTCTGCATGGCCAAGACGCAGAGCTCGTTCTCGACCGACCCCACCCTGCGCGGGGCCCCGATCGACCACACGGTCCACGTCCGGGAGGTCCGGCTCGCCGCGGGCGCCGGGTTCGTCGTCATGGTGACGGGCGAGATCATGACGATGCCCGGCCTGCCGAAGGTCCCCGCGAGCGAGCACATCGACGTCGACGAGAACGGCCGCATCGTCGGCCTCAGCTGACGTCGCCTTTCCCGCCGGATCCCGCAAACCCCAGGTTCGCCACAGGAAGGACGTGGTGCGAACCGTCACGTTCCGGGATCCGGCGGGAAAGGTGCGGCAGGCGGGCGGGGACGGTGACGACGCGGTCAGGCGCGGTCGTCGGCGACCATGGGGCGGTCGTCCAGGCGCCGGGCGAGGATGACGCTGTCGCGGTCGTCGCCCGGTGCGACCCGGATGACGCCGGGGACCCGACCGACCTCGACGTAGCCGCACGTCTCGTAGAAGCGGGTCGTCCCGAGGCCGCTGCGGACGTCGAGCACCGCGACCTCGACCCCCTGGTCCCGCGCCACCCGGTGCATCGCGGCCATGAGCAGCCGCCCGAGGTTGCGTCCGCGCAGGTCGGGGTGGGTCATGATCCGGTACGCCGTGCGGGTGTGCCCGAGCATCGGGTTGCGGTCGGCGGCCCAGAACCCGGCGCCGACGACCCGGCCGTCGGGCCAGCGGAGGACGACGGCGGTCGTCGTCCCGTCGGCCATCCCCTCCTCGTGGGCCGAGAGCGCCTGGGCGACGTCCGAGCGCGACGCCCCCTGGAGGAAGCCCACCGCGCCGCCCGTGTCGTTCGTCGCGACCCACAGGTCGAGCAGCGACTCGCGGGTGTCCTCGTCGAACCAGTCGCGCGCCTCGGCCCGGGGGGCGCGCAGCACGGTCGAGGTCCCGTGGTCGGCCGGCCCCTCGGCGAGCGACCCCGACGGCTCGAGCCCCGCCGACACCGCCGCCTTCACCGAGTACTCGTTGATCCCGCGCGCCCGGGCGATGACGGGCAGGTCGGGCAGCCACTCGAACGCGTTGGCCACCCACCCCCGTGCCGCCTCGCGCCCCATCCCGCGGCCGTGGACGTCGGTGACCAGGCGGAAGTACAGGTTGAGGACGTCCTCGCCGTCCATGTCCCGGCGCCGCAGGCCCCCGACCCCGATCCCCTCCCGCGTGTTGGTCTCCTCGACGATCCCGTAGTCGAACCCGGTCTCGCCCCACCGGAGGAGGCAGTCGTCGAACTCCGAGGACGCGGCGTCATCGGTCTCGGGCATCGCCCAGAGGGTGTGCTGGTACAGGCTCGGGTCGCGGTGCAGGCGCACCCACAGCGCCCGGTCCCCGGCGGCGGGAGGCCGCAGGGTCAGGCGGGTCGTGCTGATCAGAGGCGGCCCCGGCACGCAGCGACCGTACCCCCACGGGACGTCCCGGGATGCCCCGCGGTGCAGGGCTGTTCGCCCGCGGGTCGTCGCCTCCAGGCCTCCTCGATCCGTGGTGCGGGCCGGTCAGCGGTACTCGGGGTTCGGGTCCTCCGCCCTCGACAGGTCCCAGTTCGTCGTGACGTTCCCGTGCGCCGGGAGGCCGCCCGCGTCCTTGAGCCGCCGGGCGGTGTGCAGCATGTTCCACGCCGCGAAGACGGTGTTGCGGGTCGTCCAGTGGTTGGCGGCGCCGCGGTCGTCGTCGAGGTACGACGGCCCCGGACCGGCCTCGCCGTTCCAGTACGTGTCGGCCTGCGGCGGGATGGTGAACCCGATGTGCGACAGCGCGTAGAGCATCTGCGCGGCGCAGTGCTTCCCACCGTCCTCGTTCCCCGTGACGACGACGCCGCCGACCTTGCCGTAGTACGACCACTGGCCCTTGGCGTTCAGCTCGCCCGACCACCCGTAGAGCCGCTCGATGGCCAGCCGCGTCTGCGACGACTGGTCGCCCAGCCAGATCGGCGACGCGAGGACCAGGATGTCGGCGGGCTCGACGAGCTCGCGGTAGAGGTCGGGGAAGTCGTCGCGCTCCCAGCCGTGCTCACGCATGTCCGGCTGGACCCCCGGCGGGATGACGTGGTCGACGGTGCGCACGACGTCGACCCTGGCTCCCACGCCCTCCAGGACGCGTCGGGTCACCGCGAGCAGGCCGTCGGTGTGGCTCGCCTCGGGCGTGCGCTTCAGCGTCCCGTTGAGGACGACGGCTCGCAGGTCCGAGAAGTCGGTGGTGGTCGCCGCGATCTCGGCGTCGATGAACCGCTGCACGCTGTCGGGGAGCATCTCGTCAGCGTAGCCACGCATCGGCGCGGCGTCAGGCCCCGAACGCCACCAGGTCGGCCGCGAGGTCGCGCGTGACGCGAGCCGTCAGCCGGGTGCCGGCGGCGAGGTGCTCGCTCGCGAGGACCTCGCCCGTCTCGTGGATCCGGCTCACCAGGTCGCCGCGCTCGTAGGGCACGAGGACGTCGACGTCGACGTCGGGCTGGGGCAGCTCGTCGGCGATGAGCGCCCGCAGCTCGTCGAGGCCCAGGCCGGTGCGGGCCGAGACGATGATGGAGTGGCGTTCGTTGCGACGCAGCCGGTCGAGGACCTCGGGGTCGGCCGCATCGGCCTTGTTGACGACGATGACCTCCTTGACGTCGGTGGCGTCGACGTCGGCGAGGACCGCTCGCACCGCGGAGATCTGGCCCTCGGGGTCGGGGTGCGACCCGTCGACGACGTGGAGGAGCAGGTCGGACTCGGCGACCTCCTCGAGCGTGGAGCGGAACGCCTCGACGAGCTGGTGCGGCAGGTGGCGGACGAACCCGACCGTGTCGGTCAGCGTGTAGAGCCGGCCGTCGGGGGTCTCGGAACGGCGGACCGTGGGGTCGAGGGTCGCGAACAGCTGGTTCTCGACGAGGACTCCCGCGTCGGTCAGCCGGTTGAGGATGCTCGACTTGCCCGCGTTGGTGTACCCCGCGATGGCGACGCTCGGCACGGCGTTGGCCTTGCGGCTGCTGCGCTTGGTGTCGCGGACCGTCTTCATGTCCTTGATCTCGCGGCGCAGCCTGGCGATCCGGGTGTTGATCCGGCGGCGGTCGAGCTCGATCTTGGTCTCACCCGGTCCGCGCGAGCCCATTCCCTGGCCGCCGGCAGCCTGGCCACCGGCCTGGCGCGACATCGACTCACCCCAGCCGCGCAGGCGCGGCAGGAGGTACTGGAGCTGGGCGAGCTCGACCTGCGCCTTGCCCTCCCGGCTCTTCGCGTGCTGGGCGAAGATGTCGAGGATGAGGGCGGTGCGGTCGATGACCTTGACCTTGACGACGTCCTCGAGCGCGCGCCGCTGGCTGGGCGCGAGCTCGGTGTCGCAGATGACGGTGTCGGCGCCCTCCTCGATGACGACGTCGCGCAGCTCGGCGGCCTTGCCCTTGCCGAGGTAGGTCGCGGGGTCGGGCGTCGACCGCCGCTGCATCACGCCGGCCAACACCTCGGAGCCGGCCGTCTCGGCCAACGCCGCGAGCTCGTGCATCGAGTTCTCGGCGTCGCCGAGGGTGCCCTCGGACCAGACGGAGGCGAGGACGACGCGCTCGAGGCGCAGCTGGCGGTACTCGACCTCGGTGACGTCCTCGAGCTCGGTGGACAGCCCGGAGACGCGCCGGAGCGCGGCGCGCTCCTCGCGGTCGAGCTGGTCGCCGTCGTAGCTCGCGTCCTCGTCCAGGACGAAGCCGCCGTCGTCGGACGACACGTCGTCGAAGATCGAGGAGTCGGCGAGCGCTTCGGCTCGCCCGGAGTAGGGGTTTCGTGCAGTCATGTTCTCCCTAGGGTCTCATCGTCCAACGCCCGCGGGCGACCGGATTCTTCCGGCCCACCGCTAGCGTGGGCCGCGCGATGAGCGACCACGACCACTACTTCACCGCCTCCCCGGCGAGCGCCGACGAGCGCCGACGGCTCCGGGTACGCCTCGCCGGGCGCGGGGTCGACGTCGAGGTGGCGGGGGGCGTGTTCTCCCCCGCCGGGCTCGACAAGGGCACCGCCGTCCTCCTCGAGGAGGCACCGGTCCCGCCCACGTCCGGGACCTTCCTCGACCTCGGCTGTGGCTGGGGACCGATCGCGCTCACGCTCGGCCTGCGCTCGCCCGCGGCGACGGTCTGGGCGGTCGACGTCAACGAGCGAGCCCTCGACCTCACCCGCCGCAACGCCGCCTCCCTCGACCTGCCCGGCGTGCGCGCCGGGACGGCCGACGAGGTCCCCGCGGACGTCCGCTTCGACCTCATCTGGTCGAACCCGCCGATCCGGGTGGGCAAGACGGCGCTGCACGATCTCCTGCGGACCTGGCTGCCCCGGCTCGCGCCCGCGGGCGAGGCCTTCCTCGTCGTGCAGAAGAACCTCGGCTCCGACAGCCTCCAGCGCTGGATCGAGGCCGAGCTCGCGATGCCCTGCGAGCGCCTCACGTCGAGCAAGGGCTTTCGCGTCCTGCGGGTCAGCGCCGCGGCCTGACGACCATCGCCGACCCGCCGCCGCGCCGCGTCGTGGGCTCGGCGGCCGCCGTGTAGAGGTTCGGTCCGAGCACCCGGATCGCGGTCGCGGCCCCGATCTCGGGGGTCGACGTCAGGCGGTGGCCCAGCGCCGTCAGGCCGGCCCCGACCGGTCCGCTCGCGATGGCGGGCTCGGCCTGCTCGCTCGCCCCGTTGCGGCTCGACAGGCGCGGAGCGGCCACGGCCTGCTCGATCGGCAGGTCGCGCTCGTAGTGGCCGAGCAGGATCTGGGCGACCGTCGTGATGATCGTCGCGCCGCCGGGGCTGCCCGCCACGAGCTCGAGCGCCCCGTCGTCGAGCACGATCGTCGGCGACATCGACGAGCGCGGCCGCTTGCCGGGGCCGGGGAGGTTCGGGTCGGGGACCCCGGGCGTCCCGGGCGCGAAGCTGAAGTCGGTGAGCTCGTTGTTGAGGATGAAGCCCCACCCCGGGACCGTGATGCCCGAGCCGCCGGTCGCCTCGATCGTCGAGGTGTAGGCGACGGCGTTGCCCCAGCGGTCGATGACCGAGAGGTGGGTCGTCGAGACGTCGTCGTGGGCGAGCGTCCCGGAGGGAGCGCCGGGGGTGCAGGTGCCGTACGACCCGTCGGGGCTGCCGAACGGGACCGGCCGGGGTTGGGTCGCCGTGGCGCTGAACGGGCAGGCGCGCTCGTCGGCGAAGCCCTGCGAGAGCAGCTCGGTGGTCGGCACCCCCGCCACGTCGCCGACGTACCGGTTGCGATCGGCGAAGGCGGTGGCACTCGCCTCGGAGAGCCGGTGGAGGTACTGGACGTCGTCGACCTCCGACGTCGGGGTCCCCGTCCGCTCGTCGTACGCCTCGATGAGGTTGAGGATCTCGCCGACGGCGATGCCCCCGCTGCTCGGCACCGGCATGCCGTAGACGTCCTTGCCGCGGTACTCGGAGCGCACCGGCGCCTTGTCGAGGGCACGGTAGGCGCGCAGGTCGGCGGTCGTCATCTGGCCCGGGAAGACGGTGGTGCCGGGCCTGGTGCCGGGGTCGCGCACCTCGTCGACGACGGCCCGGCCGAGGCGGCCCGAGTACAGGCTGTCGACGCCACGGGTCCGCAGCTCGCGGTAGGCCCTGGCCATGTCGGGGTTGCGGAACACCGACCCCACCGCCGGCGCCTGGCCGCCGGGAAGGAAGACCCGGCTCGTCTCGGGGAACGTGGAGAACCGCGCGGCGTTCGCCGCCGTCTGGTCGTGGAAGGTCTGGTCGACGACGAACCCTCGGGAGGCGATGCGCTCGGCCGGCTTGAGCAGGGTCCCGAGCCTCTCGGTGCCCCACCGCTTCGCGGCCCGCTGCCACGTCGCGGGCGTCCCCGGGACCCCCACGGACAGACCGGAGCTCACCACCTCGGCGAACGGCAGCGGTCGCCCC
Organism: uncultured Actinomycetota bacterium; assembly: GCA_963834225.1. Taxonomy (GTDB): domain Bacteria; phylum Actinomycetota; class Actinomycetes; order Actinomycetales; family Dermatophilaceae; genus Oryzobacter. Next base: position 589,027 of record CAWIAT010000009.1, read on the forward strand.
TGGTCGTCGAGGAAGGTGCGCTCGGTGTACGTCGCCGGCGCCGTCTCCCGCCCGTCGATCGTCTCGACCTTGCCGCGCCTCGCGTCGTAGTGGACGAAGAAGCCACCGCCGCCGATGCCCGTCGAGTACGGCTCGGTCACCCCCAGGGCCGCCGCCGTCGCGATCGCGGCGTCGGCCGCGTTGCCCCCCGCCCTCAGCACGTCGATGCCGACCTGGCTCGCGACCGGGTCGACCGACGCGACGGCCCCGCCGGAGCCCGTCATCACGGCGACCTTGGGCAGGTCGTGACCCACGGGCGGCGGCCCCGGGCGACCCGGCGGCGGTCCCCCGGCCGAGGCCGACGAGGCCGGCGCCGTCGCGCCGAGCGCCGCGACGACGCCGAGCGCGAGGCCCGCGGCGACGCGGTTGCGGGCGCGGCTGCGGGTGGTACGAGACGAACGGACGGTGCGTGAGGTGCCCATCCAGGCACGGTAGGACGACGGCCGCGGGAGGTGCGGTTTCGTGACGGGCCGGTCGGTGAGCGGTCAGGACCCCCGGGTTCAGTCGGGCAGGACCCCGGGTTCAGTCGGGCAGGACCGACAGCGGGACGGAGCCGTCGCCGACGAGGACGGCGGGACCGGCGAGCTCGACGCCGTGGCCGGGCAGCAGGCGGACGGTCAGGCGTCCACCGGGGACGTCGACGAGCCACGACGAGCCGGTGTCGAGCGAGCCCGCCCAGAAGCTCGTCGCGATCGCCGCGGCGCAGGCCCCCGTCCCGCAGGACCGCGTCTCGCCGACTCCGCGCTCGTGGACCCTCATCACGACGTGGCCGGGGCCGAGGGGGCGGACGAACTCGACGTTGGTGCCGTGAGGGGGCTTCGGGTTGACGACGGGTTGGCGGGTGAGGTCGAGGTCGTCGAGGCCGACCTGCTCGGGCAGGGCGACGACGGTGTGCGGGTTGCCGAGGTCGACCGACAGCGCCGAGAAGGGCTCGTCGCCCTCGGCGTCGTCGAGGACGACGAGGGAGTCGAACCCCTGGCGGGCCGCCGTGTCGGCGTCGGTCAGCCGCCACGGCCCGAGGTCGACCGCGAACTCGTCGCCGTCGAGCCGGACCTGCTTGACGCCGGCGCGCGTGGCGATGGCGAAGGTGTCGGTCGTCTCGAGCCCCTCGCGGCGCAGGAAGGCGGCGAAGACCCGGGTCCCGTTGCCGCACATCTCCGACAGGCTGCCGTCGGCGTTGCGGTAGTCCATGAACCAGCGCGCCTCGGGGGCCTGGGCGCGCACGGCGTCGTCATCGGCGGCCTCGGTGGGCACGACCCGGATGACGCCGTCACCGCCGATGCCCGCGCGCCGGTCGGCGAGGAAGGCGGCGCGGGACGGGGACAGGCCCAGCACGCCGTCGAGGTCGGGCACGAGGACGAAGTCGTTCTCCGTGCCGTGCCCCTTGGTGAAGGCGAGCCGGTCAGCCATGCGTCCCATCGTCCCATCCCTCGCGGCGCACGGAGGCCGCGGTCTCCTCGACGACCTCGACGACCCGCTCGACGAGGTCCGCGTCGAGTGCGTCGAACCAGTGGATGCGGGGGTCGGGTCCGAACCACGACTCCTGCCGGCGCACGAGCCGGCGCGTCCGGAGGGCGGTGTCGGCGACGGCCTCGTCGACCGCCATCGTGCCGTCGATGACGGCGAGCGCCTGGGCGTAGCCGAGCGCCCGGCTCGCGGTCCTCCCCCCGCGCAGGCCGACCTCGACCAGGGCGCGCGTCTCGTCGACGAGCCCGGCCTCGAACATCGCGCGGGTCCGACGCTCGATGCGCAGGTCGAGGGCCTCGCGCTCGAGCCGGAGGCCGACGGCGACCGTGGGGCGGACGAACTCGCGCGTGGGCATCGTCGCGCTGAACGGGCGGCCGGTGAGGGCGACGACCTCCAGGGCCCGCACGATGCGGCGGCCGTTGTTCGGCTCGATGGCCGCCGCCGCCTGCGGGTCGACCTCGCGCAGCTCGGCGAGCAGGGGCGCCACGCCCTCGACCGCCAGCCTCCCCTCGAGGGTGCGCCGGACCTCGGGGTCGGTCGGCGGGATCTCGAGGCGGTCGAGGGCCGCGCGCACGTAGAGGCCGGACCCACCCGCGACCACGGGGACGAGATCGCGGGCGAGGACGTCCTCGACGTCGGCGCGCGCGTCGCGCTGGTAGGCGGCGACGCTCGCCTCCTGCGTGACGTCGAGGACGTCGACCTGGTGGTGCGGGACACCGCGGCGGTGCTCGACCGGCACCTTGGCGGTCCCGATGTCCATGCCCCGGTAGAGCTGGGACGCGTCGGCGCCGACGACCTCACCGCCCAGCCGCTCGGAGAGCGCGATGGCCAGGTCGGACTTGCCGGTCGCCGTCGCCCCGACGACCCCGATGACGAGGGCCACGTCAGTCGATGCGCTCGTCCTCGGGGGTGTCGTCGTCGTGGCCGAACGGGTCGCGGTCCTCCCCCGGCATCCACGAGTGGCCCGGCGTCCCCCAGTCGTTGGCCCTGATCGCCTTCTTCGCCTTCTTGGCCCACTTGCCCTCGAGGCGGTCGACGTAGAGGAACCCGTTGAGGTGGTCGTACTCGTGCTGGAGCATCCGGGAGAACCAGCCGGTCGCCTCGTAGCGGATCTCGGAGCCCTCGACGTCGAGGCCGGTGAGCGTGGCCGACTCACCGCGGCGCAGCGGGAACGACTCGCCGGGGACCGACAGGCAGCCCTCGACCTCGTCGTGGGGGTCGGGCTCACCGGCCAGCGGCTTGCTCGACGTCAGGTAGGGGTTGATGACGACGCCGCGCGCCGGGATGCCGTCGTCGTTCGCGAGCTGCCAGGTGAAGACCCGCAGACCCACTCCCACCTGCGGCGCTGCCAGCCCGACCCCGCGTGCGGCGTCCATCGTGTCGAACATGTCGGCGACGAGGGTGCGCACGTCGTCGTCGATGACCTCGACGGGCTGGGCGCGCCGGTGGAGGACGGGCTCCCCGGTGATGACGACAGGTCGGATGGCCATGCCGTGATTCTTCCAGAGGCCGAGGGCTTGCCAACGCGCGATGCCACGGCCAGGGCCGACGACGCCATCGGCCCGTGACGGACCGCGGCCCTCTCCCTCGGGGGAAGGCCGCACCTCCTCTCGCGGCGTGGATCCCGTCATCGTCCTCGTCGCCCCCGAGCCTCCGGGGCCGACGAGCGCGTCGCGGCCCGGGGTCTGTTCCTCCTCCTCGGGGCGGAGCCGCGCTGCGCGTGGCTCCCGGACTCGGTTGCCCGCGACGAGCGGGGCTTCGTCCTCACCGGACGCGACGTGCCCCCGCAGCGGTGGGTCGCGGGCCTGCCGCCCGCCAACCTCGAGACGACCCTCCCCGGGGTCTTCGCGGCCGGTGACGTGCGCGCCGGCTCGATGAAGCGGGTCGCCGCCGCGAGCGGCGAGGGCGCCTCCGTCGTGCCCCTCGTCCACGCCTGGCTCGAGCCCGGCCCCCGCACCGACTGAGGGCTCCGACGGTGCGAGAACGCTTGCACCGCACGGCGACGTCAACCGTTCGGATGGAGTTGGTGTCGCGGCGGTTCGGGTGCCGTCGACGGCCCGGTCGCGCCTCTAGGGTTGGTCATGCAGGGGTTTTCTCCGAGTAAAGGAAACCCACGGACCCATGCCTCGACAGATGCCCGCCATCCCGTTCATCTCGGTCACGCCGTTCGACCCCGCACCGCTGTGGGCCGCCGCCCACCAGGCGCACGTCGACGTCATCGAGCCGATCAAGGCCCGCCGTCGGGCGATGCTCGTCACCGCCGGCGTCGCCGTCACCCTCGAGGCCGCAGCGGCCTTCGCGCTCACCCTCGTCTGACCGTCCACCGGCGCGCTCGGCCCCACGGCCACGACCGCTCCACCGTTCGGCCCTCCCCGCGTCGACACCGCGTCGGGGCCCCGATCCGCACCTAGCCTTCAGACATCTCGCCCCAAGAAGGGACCCACCATGGCGCACTACCACTCCGGCCTCCCGCCGATGGACCTCGAGCCGTTCGACCCCACCCCGTTGTGGGCGGCGACGAACGCGTGCCGCAACGACAAGCCCACGATCTCCGGAGCTTCCCGATGGACGGCCCTTCGCGCCGGCGCAGCGGTGGTCCTGGCGCTGGCGGCGACGCTCGCCGGCGTCTTCCTCCTCGGCTGAGCCCTCAGACCGAGCAGGCCGGGGCCGACGGCTGGGGAGCCGTCGGACGACCGATCGTGGGGATCCCGAGGGACACCGGCGGCTTGCCCGGCACGGGGGCGGACTGAAGCCGCTCCCACGCGTCACCACCCGCGGTGTGCCGCACCGCGTACGCCCCGCCTCGCACGCCGCTGTCGGCCACGAGGTGGTGGGGGGCTCCGTACGTGACACCGACGGTGACGACGTCACCGGGTCGGGGCCGCTGCGCACCGTCGGGCACCGAGAAGTGCACGAGCCGGTTGTCGCGGGCCCGACCGCTCATCCGCGCGGTCGCGCCGTCCTTGCGGCCCTCCCCCGGGGCCACGAGCACCTCGACCTCCCGCCCCTCGACGCGGCGGTTCTCGGCCCACGACACCTCCTCCTGGAGGGCGATGAGGCGCATGAACCGCTCCTGGACCACGGCCTTGGGCACCTGGTCGGCCATCGTGGCGGCCGGGGTCCCGGGACGGATCGAGTACTGGAACGTGAAGGCGCTCGAGAAGCGGGACGCCTCGACGACCCGCAGGGTCTCGGCGAAGTCCTCCTCGGTCTCCCCGGGGAAGCCGACGATGAGGTCGGTCGTGATCGCGGCGTCGGGGATGGCGGCCCGCACGGAGTCGATGATCCGCAGGAAGCGCTCGCTGCGGTAGCTGCGCCGCATCGCCTTGAGCACCTGGTCGGAACCGGACTGCAGCGGCATGTGCAGGCTGGGCATGACGTTGGGCGTCTCGGCCATCGCGGCGATGACGTCGTCGGTGAAGGCGGCCGGGTGCGGGCTGGTGAAGCGCACCCGCTCCAGCCCCTCGACCTCGCCGCAGGCCCGCAGCAGCTTGCCGAAGGCGAACCGGTCGCCGAACTCGACGCCGTAGGTGTTGACGTTCTGGCCGAGCAGGGTGATCTCGACGACGCCCTGCGCGACGAGAGCCTCGACCTCGGCGAGGACGTCGCCCGGTCGGCGGTCCTGCTCCTTGCCGCGCAGGCTGGGGACGATGCAGAACGTGCAGGTGTTGTTGCAGCCCACCGAGATCGACACCCAGCCGGCGAACGCCTGGTCGCGCCGCGTGGGGAGGGTGGAGGGGAAGGTCTCGAGCGACTCGAGGATCTCGACCTCGGCCCGCTTGTTGTGTCGCGCCCGGTCGAGCAGCGCCGGCAGGCTGCCGATGTTGTGGGTGCCGAAGACGACGTCGACCCAGGGGGCTCGCTCGACGATCGTCTCGCGGTCCTTCTGCGCCATGCACCCGCCGACGGCGATCTGGAGGTCGGGGTTCGCGGTCTTCGCAGGCCGCAGCTGGCCCAGGTTGCCGTAGAGCTTGTTGTCGGCGTTCTCGCGCACGGCGCACGTGTTGAAGACGACGACGTCGGCGACGGCCGCACGGTCGCCCTCGGGCACGCTCGCGAGGTCGACGTAGCCGGCGGTCTCGAGCAGGCCGGCGAGGCGCTCGGAGTCGTGGACGTTCATCTGGCACCCGTGGGTGCGCACGTCGTAGGTCTTCGCTGCAGTCATGGCGGGTCAAGGGTAAGCCGCGCGGGCGCGCGCCCGGGAATCGCTGCGCTCAGGCGAGGCGGGTGATGGCGACGCTCACCTCGAGCGTCGCGGCCGCCCGGCCCGAGTAGATGCCCTTGAACGGGGGCACGTCCTCGTAGTCGCGGCCCCGGGCGACGACGACGTGGTCGGTGGAGACCTCGATGCCGTTCGTCGGGTCGACGGCGACCCAGCCGTCGTCCCAGAACTCGACCCACGCGTGGCTCTCGCCCGTCGAGGTCTCGCCGACGGCGGCGTCGCGCGTGGGCACGAGGTACCCCGAGACGTAGCGCGCCGGGATCCCGAGGGTCCGCAGCGCGCCGATCGTGATGTGGGCGAAGTCCTGGCACACGCCCGCCCGCTCGGCCCACGCGTCCTCGCCCCGGCTGTGCACGCCGGTGACACCGCGCTGGTAGCGCATCTCCTCGCGGACCAGGCGGGACAGCTCCATCGCCGCCTCGCCCGGGGTGGTGGACCCGCCGACCGCCTCGGCGAGCTCGGTGATGCCCGCGCCGGGGCGGGTCCGCGCCGACAGCATCAGCCACTCGAAGCTGCGGTCCTGCACGGCGCGGTCGCGCACGGTGGCCCAGTCGAGCGCGGTCTCGTGCGGCTCGACCGGCATCCGCTCGACGGTCGAGATCGCCTCGATGTCGAGTCGGGCGTGCTCGGCGAGGCTCTCCATCGCCATGACGTGGGTGCCCCAGTGGTCGCGGTAGACGTGGCTCCACGTCATCGGGCGGATCCGGATGCGGTTCTCGAGGGTCGTCTGTCCGGCCTCGTTGAGCGGGGTCATCCGCAGCTCGTTGTGGGCGGCCCGGACCCCGCGCTCGTAGGTGAGCGAGGTGGTGTGGACGATGCGGTAGCGGCGCATCACAGCACCCCGTCCTTGGTCCAGGTGGTGAGCGGACCCGACTGGAAGTAGCGACCGGCGATCGCGTGCGAGCTCGCCATGACGGCGGCCTGGACGCGCAGCATCTGGGCCGGGAGGTCGGCGATGACGTCGGTGGTCGCCCGGAACTCGAGCGAGGTGCGGATCCGGCCGAGCTGGCGGCGCGCCTCGTCGGACACCCCGATCCGCTCCGCCTGGGGTAGCGAGAGCGCGGCGAGCCGGCGCTCGGCCTCGGAGAGCGCGAAGAAGACCGAGCGGGGGAACTCGCGGTTCAGGACGAGGAAGGCGGCGGCCGCGTCGTCGCTGAGGAGGCCGCGCTGGCTGCGCATGAACGCCTGTTGCGCACCGCAGCTCGACAGCACGACCGACCACGGGGCGCCGCCGCGAGGCATCGCCCCGGTGGCGACGAGCCGGGCGGTCATGTCGGCCCGTTCGAGGCTGCGGCCGAGGACGAGGAAGTCCCAGGCCTCGTCGTGCGACATCGTCGAGTCGGCGATGCCCGAGACGAGGGCGGCACGCTCGCGGGCCCACGACAGGTGACGCTCGGTGGCGACCGTCCTCCCGAACCCGTTCCAGCGGTGCCACGTCGTGTTGATGGCCTCCCACAGCTCGGTGGAGAGGGTCTCGCGGGCGCGACGGGCGTTCTCACGGGCGGCGAACCAGGCCCCGGTGATCGAGCTCGCGTTCGACCGGTCGAACACCAGGGCCGAGCTGACGTCGCCGAACGTCGCCTCGCCGTCCCACGGCATCCCCATGATGACCGAGAGCACGGTGTTCGAGGCGGTGACCTCGTCGGCGCCGGGGTCTTCGAGGAGCTGGAGACGCAGGACGTCGACGATGCGCGCCGTGCCGTCGGCGCGCTCGGTGTAGCGGCCGATCCAGAACAGCGACTCGGCGATCCGGCTCAGCACGAGGGACCTCCTGCACCTCGGTCGGTCCCGGGCGCTTCCTCCACCTGCTGGCGTCGCCGGGCCTGTTGCTGCTGCTGTTGCTGTTCGCGCATGCTGTCCTCGTGCGACGCCGTCGGCGCGCTCATCACGACGACCTCGCGGTTGTCCGGCAGCCGGCTCGGGGCGTTGGCCGCCGGGCGCCGGTCGGAGAGCACCCAGGTGTCCTTGCTGCCGCCGCCCTGGCTGGAGTTGACGACGAGCTCGCCCTCGGGCAGCGCGACACGCGTCAGGCCACCGGGAAGGACCCGGACCCGCTCGCCGTCGTTGACGGCGAAGGGGCGCAGGTCGACGTGGCGTGGCGCGAGGTGCCCGTCGATGAAGGTGGGCACCGTCGAGAGCTGGACGACCGGCTGGGCGATCCAGCCACGGGGGTCGGCCGCCAGCTGCCCTCGCAGCCGCTCGAGGGTGGCCTGGTCGGCCTTGGGACCGACGACCAGGCCCTTGCCGCCCGAGCCGTCGACCGGCTTGACGACCATCTCGTGGAGGTTCGCGAGGACGTGCTGGAGGACACCGGGCTCCTCGCAGCGGTGGGTCTCGACGTTGCCGAGGATCGGGTCCTCGTCGAGGTAGAACCGGATCAGCTCGGGCAGGTAGCTGTAGATGAGCTTGTCGTCGGCCACGCCGTTCCCGATGGCGTTGGCCACCGTGACGCGCCCGCTGCGCATCGCCGACACCAGGCCCGCGACCCCGAGCACGGAGTCGCCACGGAAGTGCACGGGGTCGAGGAACTCGTCGTCGACGCGGCGGTAGATGACGTCGACCGGCCGGTCGCCCGTCGTCGTGCGCATCCGCACCTGGCCTCCGACACAGACGAGGTCGCGGCCCTCGACGAGCTCGACGCCCATCATCCGCGCGAGCAGGGCGTGCTCGAAGTACGCCGAGTTGAAGACGCCCGGGGTGAGGACGACGACGGTGGGGTCGCTCGCGCCGTCGGGGGCGGCGGCGCGCAGCGCGGCGAGGAGCATCCGGGGGTAGTCGTGGACCGGGCGGATCCGCATCGTCGCGAAGGCCTCGGGGAAGACGTTGGCCATGGCCCGGCGGTTGGCGATGACGTAGCTGACCCCCGACGGCACGCGGACGTTGTCCTCCAGGACGCGAAAGGTGCCCTCCTCGTCGCGGATGAGGTCGACGCCGCTGACGTGGACCCGCACCCCGTTGCTCGGCCGGATCCCCATGACGGCGCGGTGGTAGTGGCTCGAGCTCGCGATGAGCCGCCACGGGATGACGCCCTCGTGGACGGCCCGCGGGATCTCGCCCTCGCGGGAGTAGATGTCGTCGAGGAAGGACTCGAGGGCCGTGACGCGCTGGACGACGCCCGACTCGATGACCTGCCACTCGTGGGAGGAGATGACCCGCGGCACGGCGTCGAGCGGGAACGGGCGCTCCTCGCCGGCGTAGTCGAAGGTCACGCCCTGGTCGAGGTAGGAGCGGGCGAGGGTGTCGGCGCGCTCCTTGAGCGTCTGCCCCGTCATCGCCCGGAGGGTGTGGAACACCGGCTTGTACGCGGTGCGCGGGGAGCCGGGCTCGGACAGCATCTCGTCCCACGCCGCGCCGAGCCGGTACTCGTCGAAGAGGCTGCTGCCACCGGCCTCGGTTCCCTGCTCGCTCACGTGACGAACCTATGGCCACCACGTGAACCTGTCATCACGGACAGGTCACCGCCGTGTTACCCGGCCCACCCCGCGGGAGCGGGAACGACGCGTGGCCGTGGTGTCGTTGGGTCAGGCGAGAACCACTCCCCCGGAAGGACCCTCGTGCGCACCCTGCTCAACGTCATCTGGCTCGTCCTCGGCGGGTTCTGGCTGGCCCTCGGCTACGCCCTCGCCGGGGTGGTGTTCTGCGTGCTGATCGTCACGATCCCGCTCGGGGTCGCGTCGCTGCGGATGGCGAGCTACGCCCTCTGGCCGTTCGGTCGTGCGGTCGTCGCCCAGCCCGGGGCCGGGGCCGGCTCGGTGCTGCTGAACGTCGTGTGGATCGTCCTCGCCGGCTGGTGGCTCGCCCTGGGCCACCTGCTGACCGCCGTCGCCCAGGCGGTCACCATCATCGGGATCCCGCTCGCCGTGGCGAACCTCAAGATGCTGCCCGTCTCCCTCGTCCCCTACGGCAAGCGGATCGTGTCGGCCGACGCCCTGCCCCCGGGACAGCGCCCGCTGCACAGCCTCTGAGGGCGAGGCACCTCAGGGACGGGGACCGAGGGAGGTCGGTCCGGTCTCGCGCGCCGGTCCCGGCTCCTTGAGCTCGACGAAGAACGAGACGCTCTCGGTGGTGCCGATGTTCTCGCCCGAGTGCTCCTGGGCGTCGAGCCAGCGCACCTCACCCGCCGCGAGGGTGACGTCGACGCTCCGCCCGTCGTGGTGGAGCCGGCGGTCGAAGGTGGCGGCGGTGATCATCACGCTGTCGGGGTGCCCGTGCTCGCGAGTGCGGTCCCCCGGGTGGTCGTGGTAGCGCAGGACGCGCACCCGGTCGTTCTCGAAGACCACCGAGTACAGGTCGGGGTTGGCGTCCACGGGGTCTGCCACGGTTCCTCCAGCGGGTCCGACGTCTGGCGTCGATGGAGAGAGGCCTACCACCCGCGGGTGCCCTCGGCAAGGCGTCGCCGGGAGTGTGTCTCAGTCGCGCTGGTGCTCGGGGGCCTCGCGCACGGCCTCGCGCACGACCCGCATGGCGAGGTCCGAGGCGTATCCCTTGCGCGCGAGCATCCCGGCGAGGCGCCGGGTCTGGACCACGGGCTCGAGGCCGTGCATCGAGCGCATCTTCTTGGCGACGAGCTGCCGGGCCCGGTCCTCCTCGTCGGCGGGGTCGACCTCGTCGAGGGCGGCCCGGGCGGTCTCGTCGTCGACCCCCTTGCGCCGCAGCTCCTGGGCCAGGGCCCGTCGGGCGAGCCCGCGCCCGGCCTGCTGCGACCGGACGAGCATCCCGGCGTAGGCCTCGTCGTCGACGAGCCCGACCTCCTCCATCCGGTTCAGGACGGCGGTCGCGATCTCGTCGGGGCACTCCTTGCGCCGCAGCACCTGCTCGAGCTGGGAGCGCGACCTGGGCGCCGCCGTCAGCTGGCGCAGGACGATCTGGCGGGCCCAGTCGTACGGGTCGGCCTCCTCGCCCCGGGTGCGGGGGTCGGCCTCGGGGTCGGGCGGGATGGCCGCACGGCCGCGCGACCCCGCACGGCCGCGCGACGCCGCACGGCCCCGCGACCCCACCGCCCAGTCGGGCGGCGGGGTCGCGGGGTCGGCGAAGGTCATCGGGGTCGGTCCGGCGGGTCGACTCAGAAGTCGACGGGGACCTCGGGCACGACGACCGCCTCGACGCGCGGCTGCCCGATCCCGAGCTTGACCTTGATGTTCTTCTCGAGCTCGTCGGCGAGGTCGGGGTTGTCCTTGAGGAAGGCGCGGGCGTTCTCCTTGCCCTGGCCGAGCTGGTCGCCGTCCATCGTGTACCAGGCGCCGGCCTTGCGGACGAAGCCGTGGTCGACGCCCATGTCGATGAGGCCGCCCTCGCGGGAGATGCCCTGCCCGTAGAGGATGTCGAACTCGGCCTGCTTGAACGGCGGGCTGACCTTGTTCTTCACGACCTTGCAGCGGGTGCGGTTGCCGACCGCGTCGGTACCGTCCTTGAGGGTCTCGATGCGCCGCACGTCGAGGCGGACCGAGGCGTAGAACTTCAGCGCCTTGCCACCGGTCGTCGTCTCGGGCGAGCCGAACATGACGCCGATCTTCTCGCGCAGCTGGTTGATGAAGATCGCCGTCGTGCCGGTGGTGTTGAGGGCACCGGTGATCTTGCGCAGCGCCTGGGACATGAGGCGGGCCTGGAGGCCGACGTGGCTGTCGCCCATCTCGCCCTCGATCTCGGCGCGGGGCACGAGGGCCGCCACGGAGTCGATGACGATGATGTCGAGGGCGCCGGAGCGGATGAGCATGTCGGCGATCTCGAGCGCCTGCTCCCCCGTGTCGGGCTGGGAGACGAGGAGCGCGTCGGTGTCGACGCCGAGCGCCTTGGCGTACTCGGGGTCGAGCGCGTGCTCGGCGTCGATGAACGCGGCGATGCCACCGGCCTTCTGGGCGTTGGCGACGGCGTGCAGGGCCACGGTCGTCTTTCCGGAGGACTCCGGGCCGTAGATCTCGACGACCCGGCCGCGGGGCAGCCCGCCGATGCCGAGCGCGACGTCGAGGGCGATCGACCCGGTCGGGATGACCTCGATGGGGGGACGGACGTCGTCGCCCAGGCGCATGACGGCACCCTTGCCGTGCTGCTTCTCGATCTGGGCCATCACCGAGGCGAGGGCCTTGTCCTTCTCTCCACCGTTGGCCGCGGCCACGGGGTTGGGCATCACTGCTCCGCGAGTACCAGCCATGTCACACCTGTTCTTTCGTGTCGAGCGTCGAGCGCGCCCACCGGCGACCAACCCGCGCGGTCGGACTTCTCGCGTGGTCTTGGTCAGACGCTAGGTGGCGGCACCGACAGCGTCCCGGGCTGCCGTGGACCTGTGGACGAGTGCTCTCGGGGTCGCCACCTGTGGACGACAGTAGCCGAACACGTGTTCGAGCCTCGAGAACAGCCCGCGACACGCCGGTGCGGTGTGGTGTGATCGCCCCGTGCCCACCGCCGACGGCCACGAGCGGCCCCTGTCGTCCCGCCGCCGGCTCTCGCCCGCCCGCTCCGTCCCGGGCCTTTGGACCCTGCGGCACTACGAGCGGCCGTGGCTGCGCGGCGACCTCCTCGCCGGGGTCACCGTCGCCGCCTACCTCGTCCCCCAGGTCATGGCCTACGCGCAGATCGCGGGGCTGCCTCCGGCCACCGGGCTCCTCGCGATCATCGGCCCGACCCTGCTCTACGCCGTCCTCGGGTCCTCCCGCCAGCTGTCCGTCGGGCCCGAGTCGACGACCGCGCTCATGACGGCCACGGCGATCGCGGCCCTCGGCGATCGCGGCCCCGACGAGTACGCCGCGCTCGCGGCCGCCCTCGCCGTCGTCACCGGCGCCCTGTGCCTGCTCGGCTGGCTGCTCGGGCTCGGCTTCCTCGCCGACCTCCTCTCGCGGCCGGTGCTCGTCGGCTACCTCGCGGGGGTCGCCGTCCTCATGGTCGTCAGCCAGCTCGACACCCTCACGGGCATCCCGGTCGGCGACGGCTCGCTGCCCCAGCAGGTCTGGGACGTCGTGCGGGGCGCCGGAGAGGCGCACGGCCCCACCGTCGCCCTCGGCGCGACCCTCCTCGTCCTGCTCCTCCTGCTCTCGCGCCGCTGGCCGAGGCTGCCCACCCCGCTCCTCGCCGTCCTCCTCGGGGCCGCGGCGGTCACCGTCCTCGGGCTGCGCGAGCGCGGCGTCGAGACCGTCGGCGCCCTCCCGACGACGCTCCCCCGGCTCGCCCTCCCCGACCTCTCCCCCGGGTCGGTCCTCGCGATGCTCGGGCCGGCGCTCGGCATCGCGGTCGTCGCCTACTCCGACAACGTCCTCACGGCGCGGGCCTTCGCCGACCGGCGGGGCGAGCGGGTCGACGCCGACCAGGAGTTCCTCGCCCTCGGCGCCGCGAACATCGCCGGCGGCCTCCTCTCGGGCTTCCCGGTGAGCAGCAGCGGGAGCCGCACGGCCATCGGCGACTCGATGGGCAGCCGCACCCAGCTCGCCTCGCTCGTCACCCTCGGCACCGTCCTCGTCGCGGTGCTCGCCCTCGCCCCGGTCATCGCCGCGTTCCCGAAGGCGGCGCTGGGTGCGCTCGTCGTCTACGCCGCGGTCCGGCTCGTCGACGTCGCGGAGATCCGCCGGGTGGCCCGCTTCCGGCGCAGCGAGCTCGTCCTGCTCGTCGCGACCACCCTCGGGGTCTTCGCCCTCGGTGCCCTCGACGGCATCCTCCTGGCGGTCGCCCTCTCCCTCGGCGACCTCCTGCGCCGGGTCGCGCGACCCCACGACGGCGTCCTCGGCTACGTGCCCGGCATCGCGGGGATGCACGACGTCGACGACTACCCGAACGCCCGCCAGGTCCCGGGTCTCGTCGTGTACCGCTACGACTCCCCGCTCTTCTTCGCCAACGCCGAGGACTTCCACCGCCGCGCCACGGCCGCCGTCGACGAGGCGCAGGACGCCGTCGAGTGGCTCGTCCTCAACGCCGAGGCCGTCGTCGAGGTCGACCTCACGAGCCTGGACTCCCTCGCCCGGCTGCAGCGCGAGCTCGAGGAGCGAGGGGTCGTCCTCGCCCTCGCGCGGGTCAAGCAGGACCTCCTCGACGACCTCCGGGCCGCGCACCTCGACGAGGCCATCGGGACCGACCGGATGTTCCCGACCCTCCCGACCGCCGTCGAGGGGTACCTCGCCTGGCACGAGGCGACCCACGGCCGCCCGCACCCGTTCCGCTCGGCCTAGGGCCGGCGTCAGGTCAGGTCAGGTCAGGAGGAGCTTCTCGATCCGGCGCGAGGCGCCGACGACTCCGACGGCGACGAGGACGACGAGGTACGCCACGTGCCCGAGGATCCCCCACGACACCTCCCCCAGCATCAGCTCCCGCTCGAGGGAGACCGCGTGGTAGAGCGGCGTCGCCTGGACGACCCACTGGAGGACCGGCGGGTAGACCCCGAGCGGGAAGAACGTGGCGGAGAACAGGAACATCGGCTGGACCGCGAGGGTGATGTACTCGAAGTGCTGCCACGACGACATGTACGTCGTCGCCCACATGCCGATGGCCGAGAAGGCGAACCCGATGAGGATCGCGGCCGGCAGGGCGAGCAGGGCCCACCACGAGCGGACGAACCCGGCCGCCAGCGCGACGACGATGAAGATCGCCGAGTAGACGGTGCCGCGCAGCATCGACCAGGTGATCTCGCCGAGCGCGATGTCGCGCGGCCCGACGGGCGTCGCGAGCATCGCGTCGTAGAGGCGCGCGTAGCGCAGCTTGAAGAAGACGTTGAAGGTGCTGTCGAACACCGCCCCGTTCATCGCCGACGTCGCGAGCATCGCCGGGGCGACGAACACCGCGTACGGCACCTCGGTCCCCGCGTCGGTCGTCACGTTCCCGATGAGGGCGCCGAGGCCGACGCCGAGCGAGAAGAGGTAGAGGACCGGCTCGGCGAAGCCCGAGATGAAGATGAGCCACGCCCGCCGGAACGCCGTGTAGTTGCGGGCGACGACGAACCGCGCCAGCCCCGCCCCCGCGGGGAACGGCAGCGACCGCGAGCCGCGGACCGCGGTGTCGAGGGCGCTCACTCGACGAGCCGCTGGGTGAACTGGCGGCGGGCGAGCCACCACCCGACCGCGAGCCAGAGCACGAGGAAGGCCGCGTGGGGCAGCGAGCCGGCGTCCCACGCCCCCGTGGCCGCCGCCCGGCACACCTCGGTGCCGTGCCACAGCGGCGACACCCACGCCACGGGCTGGAGGACGGCCGGCAGGGAGTCGACCGGGAAGAACACGCCGGAGACCATGAGCACCGGGGCGAGGATGAGCCGGTTGACGACGCCGAAGCCGCTGTCGTCGTCGACGGTGGCGGCCAGCGCGAACAGCGGCAGCGCGACGGCCAGCCCGGTCGCGGCGGCCGCCGGCACCATCGCCACGGCCCACCACGAGGTGAAGGCGCCCAGCAGCGCGCCCATCGCGACGAAGATCGCCGACGCGGTGACGAGGTGGAGCGCGACGACGAGGACGTGACCCGCGAGCACCTCGACGACGACGAGCGGCGCCGCGAGCATGGCCCGGTACATCTGGTTCCAGCGCAGGTAGCCCATGACGACGTAGGTGGACTCGCCGAACGCCAGCCACATCGCCTGCATCGCGACCAGTCCCGGCGCGACGTACTGGAGGTACGGCGTCCCCCCGATGCCGCCTGCCCCGCCGTCGACGAGGCCGCCGACCCCGAGGCCGACCGACACCAGGAACATCAGGGGGGCGAGGAAGCGCTCGATGATCGTCGCCCGCCACGTCCTCCGGTAGACGAGGGCGTGGTGCCCCGTGACCGCGAGGAGCCGCTCGAACGCCGACATCGCGGGCCGGGGCCCGGGCGCGAGCCGGCCACTCGCGACCGCGAGCGTCGTGGGGTTGATCGGGGTCGACATCAGTCGACGAGGGTCCGGCCGGTGAGGAAGAGGAAGACGTCCTCGAGGGTGGAGCGGCGCACGAGCGAGGACAGGGGGTCGACCCCGCGCGCGTGGATCTCGGCGAGCGCGGCGTCACCGTCCTCGGTGTAGACGAGGAGCCGGTCGGGCAGCACCTCGAGGCGCTTGCCGACGCCGTCGACGTCGCCGACGAAGCGCTCCTGCTCGTCGTGGTCGAAGCGCAGCTCGACCACCTCGCGCGTGGAGTAGGAGGTGATGAGCTCGCGGGGGCTGCCCTCGGCGACGATCCGCCCGTGGTCCATGACGACGAGGCGGTCGCACAGCTGCTCGGCCTCGTCCATGTAGTGCGTCGTGACGATGAGCGTGACGCCGGCGCGCTTGAGGCGGAACAGGCGGTCCCAGAGGACGTGCCGGGCCTGGGGGTCCAGACCCGTGGTCGGCTCGTCGAGGAGGAGGACCTCGGGGTTGTTCATGAGGGAGCGCGCGATGGTGAGGCGGCGCTTCATCCCGCCCGAGAGCGGCTCGACCCGGTCGTGGCGCCGGTCGGTGAGCTGGGAGAAGTCGAGGAGCTCGTCGGCGCGGGCGCGGACCTCGGAGCGGGACAGGCCGAAGAAGCGGCCGTACACCCAGAGGTTCTCCTCGACCGAGAGGTCCTCGTCGAGGATGTCCCGTTGCGGACACACCCCGAGGCGGGCGCGGATGGCGGGGCCGTCGGTGGCGGGGTCCATCCCGAGGATCGTCAGCTCGCCCTCGGTGACCGGGGAGACGCAGCCGACCATCCGCATCGTCGAGGACTTGCCGGCGCCGTTGGGCCCGAGGAAGCCGAACGCCTCACCGCGGTGGACGTCGACGTCGATGCCGTCGACGGCCGTGAAGTCGCCGAAGCGCTTCGTCAGCCCTCGGGCCCTCAACAGGACGTCGTCTCCCACGCCCGCGACGGTAGAGGATTTCCTGTTCAACCACACCTCGGGAGGACGTGGGGTGTCCAGAAGGTGACACCCACGGTCCGTGGAGATGTGAGCGCTCTCAGGGAACGCTCCCACCGGCTCAGGGGCGACGAGGGTCCTGGCGTCCGTGGCGCCGGGCCTCCGGGACGTCCATCGCGGAGCACAGGGCGAGCCAGACCTCCCTCGGGGGCACCGCACCGGCGAGCGCCTCGACCGCCGTGCGGTCGCCGAGCGCGGCCATGACGTGCGAGCGGGCGAGGGACTGCGCATAGGCCGCGCCGAACTCGTCGTCCATCCGGACCCAGAACTCCGACACGCGCACGGCGGGGACGGTACACGCCGACCCGAGGGGGCCGCTCCGCGGGCGGCATACTGACCCCCATGCGCCTGATCACCGCCGCTGAGGTGCCCACCTCGCCCGCCCGCGTCCACGAGCCCACCGAGCCCCCCGTGCGGGTCGGCCTCGTCCAGCACGCCTGGGACGAGGACGAGGGCCGCCTGCGCGCCACGCTCCTCGAGGGCATCCGGACCGCCGCCGGTGCGGGGGCCCGGGTCGTCTTCCTCCCCGAGCTGACCCTGTCGCGCTACCCCGCCGACGCCCTGCCCTCGGGTCGCCCCGACACGACCGCCGAGTCGCTCGAGGACGGCCCGACGATGGCCTTCGCCCGCGAGGCCGCCGCGGCCGCCGGGGTCCACGTCCACGCGAGCCTGTACGAGAAGGCACCGGCGGTCGACGGGACCGACGACGGCCTCGGCTTCAACACCGCCGTGCTCGTCGCCCCCGACGGAACGCTCGTCGGGCGCACCCGCAAGACCCACATCCCGGTGACGGCCGGGTACTACGAGGACCAGTACTTCCGCCACGGCCCACCGCAGGACGCCTACCCCGTCTACGGCGTCGACGCCCTCGGGATGAAGGTCGGTCTCCCGACGTGCTGGGACGAGTGGTTCCCCGAGGTCGCCCGCGCGTACAGCATCAACGGCGCGCAGGTCCTCGTGTACCCCACGGCCATCGGGTCCGAGCCCGACCACCCCGACTTCGACACCCAGCCGTTGTGGGAGCACACGATCGTCGGGCACGCCATCGCGAGCGGGGTCTTCGTCGTCGTCCCCAACCGCTACGGCACCGAGGGGCTCATCACCTTCTACGGCAGCTCGTTCATCGCCGACCCGTACGGCCGTGTCCTCGTGCGCGCCCCCCGCGACGAGGCGGCCGTCCTCGTCGCCGACCTCGACCTCGCACAGCGGCAGGACTGGCTCGACCTCTTCCCGTTCCTCGCCACCCGCCGCCCCGACTCCTACGCCGTCCTCGCCGAGCCGGTCCGGCCCGAGCACCGCCGGGAGGGCTGAACCGTGGCCGCCGGGTCGTGGCGGATGCCGCCCGAGTGGGCACCGCACGAGCGGACCTGGATGGCGTGGCCGTCGGCCGGCTACACCCTCGGCGACACGCAGGCCGAGGCCGACGTCGCGCGCGGGACCTGGGCCGCGGTGGCCCGGGCCGTGTCGGGGTTCGAGCCGGTCGTCCTCGTCGCCGACCCGTCGGCCGTGGACCTCGCCCGCGACTGGGTCGGCCGCGGCGGACCCACTCCGCACGCCATCGAGGTCGTCGAGGCACCCCTCGACGACGCGTGGATGCGCGACATCGGGCCGACCTTCGTCGTCGGGTCCGATGGGGCCCTCGGCGCGGTCGACTGGGTCTTCAACGGCTGGGGTGGCCAGGAGTGGGCGAGCTGGGAGCGCGACGCCCGCGTCGGGGCGTTCGTCGCCGAGCGCGCGGGTGTCGAGCGGGTCGGCTCCGACCTCGTCAACGAGGGCGGCGGCATCCACGTCGACGGCCTCGGCACCGTGCTGCTCACCGAGACCGTGCAGCTCGACCCCGGGCGCAACCCCGGGCTGACCCGCGCCGACGTCGAGGCCGAGCTCGCCCGCACCATCGGCGCGACGACCTGCCTCTGGCTCCCGCGCGGGCTGACCCGTGACTACGACGAGTTCGGCACCCGCGGCCACGTCGACATCGTGGCCACCTTCTCCTCGCCCGGAGTCGTCCTCCTCCACTGGCAGGGCGACCCCGCGCACCCCGACCACGAGGTGTCGCGCGAGCTCGAGGCCCTGCTGTCCGCGTCGCGCGACGCCCGGGGCGAGCCGCTCGAGGTCGTCCGCGTGCCGGCCCCGAAGACGCTCGACGACGACGAGGGCTGGGTCGACTGGTCCTACATCAACCACCTCGTCGTCAACGACGGCGTCGTCGCGTGCACGTATCAGGACCCCCAGGACGCCGACTCCCTCGCCGTCCTCGAGCAGGCCTATACCGGGCGCCGGGTCGTCGGGGTCGACGCGCGCCCGCTGTTCGACCGGGGCGGCGGCATCCACTGCATCACCCAGCAGCAACCCCGCCGCTGACGACGCAGCACGCGCCGAGGGGGTCAAGGTCTGGCCGATCGGGCGATGTCCGTCCGGTTCGGCTGCGGCGGACCGACGTCCCCTGTTAGACCATCCTCGTGACCAGCACGCTGCTCCGTGTGGGGACATGGAACCTCGATGGTCGGTGGGACCCGCATGTCGAAGCTGCCCTGATGAAGGTCAACGCCGACGTGTGGCTGCTCACCGAGATCCCCGAGGACGCCGTCCCCGACGGCTACCTGCCCTACTGGTCCTCCGCGCCCCTGGTGGCGGGGCGCCACTACGCCGCGGTCCTCGTGCGCGACACCGCCCGCGTCATCGCCCGCTGGGACGGTGACCTGCACCCCGCGAGCGCCGCGGCCGTCGTCGGCGGCACCGTCTTCTGCTCCTCCGTGCTCCCGTGGCGCTCGTGCGGCCGCGAGGCGCCGTGGGAGGGCGCGACGACCGCCGACAGGACGGCCGCCGTCACCCGCCGGCTCGCCGACTCGCTCCCCCGTGGCGCCACGGTGTGGGGCGGCGACTGGAACCACGCCTTCCGCGGGCCCGAGCGGGCCGGCAGCGTCGAGGGCCGCGAGCACGTCCTCGAGGCCTGCGCGAAGCTCGACCTCAGGGTCGTGACCGCCGACAGCCCCCACCGCACCGAGGGCCTGTCGAGCATCGACCACGTCGCCGTCCCCGAGTCGGCGACGGTGCGCACCGTGCGCCGCGTGGAGATGAAGGGCGCCCGGCGCCACCTGTCGGACCACGACGCCTACGTCGTCGACGTCCGGCTCGGCGGGACCCGCCGCACCCGGCGCTGAGCCGTCGCTCAGCCGTCGCTGAGCCGTCGCTGAGCCGTCGCTGAGCTGTCGCTGAGTCGTCGCTGCGGAGTCGCCCTGTCGGTGGTGGGTGAGAGGCTGGCCCGACGATGACGAACGACGTGCTCGACCGCTTCTCCCCCGCCACCGCCGCGTGGTTCAGGGGGAGCTTCAGTGCACCCACCGACGCCCAGGCCGGAGCGTGGGAGGCGGTCAGCGGCGGCAAGCACGCCCTCGTCGTCGCCCCCACCGGCTCGGGCAAGACCCTGTCGGCCTTCCTGTGGGCCCTCGACCGGCTGGCCGCCGAGCCCGTCCCCGAGGAGCGGCTGCGGCGCTGCCGCGTCCTGTACGTCTCCCCGATGAAGGCGCTCGCCGTCGACGTCGAGCGCAACCTGCGCAGCCCCCTCGTCGGCATCCGGCACGCGGCCACCCGCCTCGGCCTGCCCGAACCCGACATCACCGTCTCGGTGCGCTCGGGCGACACCCCGGCCGACGAGCGCCGGGCGTTCGCCCGCACCCCCACCGACGTCCTCATCACGACCCCCGAGTCGCTCTTCCTCATCCTCACCTCGGCCGCCCGCGAGGCGCTGGCCGGCGTCGAGACCGTGATCCTCGACGAGGTGCACGCCCTCGCGGGCACCAAGCGCGGCGCGCACCTCGCCCTCTCCCTCGAGCGGCTCGACCACCAGCTCGAGCGCCCGGCGCAGCGGATCGGCCTGTCTGCCACCGTCCGGCCCGTCGAGGAGGTCGCGCGCTTCCTGTCCGGCGGGCGTCCCGTCGAGGTCGTCCAGCCGCCGTCGACGAAGGAGTGGGACCTCAAGGTCGTCGTCCCCGTGCCGGACATGGCCGAGCTCGGCCAGCCCACCGGCGACCTCTCCGGGGCGGCGTCGGGGCAGGAGCAGCGCGCCTCCATCTGGCCCCACGTCGAGGAGCGGATCGTCGACCTCGTCGCCGAGCACACCTCCACGATCGTGTTCTCCAACAGCCGGCGGCTCGCCGAGCGGCTCACGACCCGCCTCAACGAGATCTGGGAGGAGCGCACCGAGGCCGCCGACGGTGCCGAGACGGTCGGCGCGCCGGGGGCCACGCCGCGCCCGGCCGCCCTCACCCGCTCCCCCGCGCAGGTCATGGCGCAGGCGGGCATGTCGTCCGGAGCGCCGCCCGTCCTCGCCCGCGCCCACCACGGGTCGGTGAGCAAGGAGCAGCGCGCGAGCATCGAGGAGGAGCTGAAGTCGGGACGGCTGCCCGCGGTCGTCGCCACGAGCAGCCTCGAGCTCGGCATCGACATGGGCGCCGTCGACCTCGTCGTCCAGGTCGAGTCCCCGCCCTCCGTCGCGTCCGGCCTGCAGCGTGTCGGGCGCGCGGGCCACCAGGTGGGAGCGGTCTCGCGAGGCGTCCTCTTCCCCAAGTTCCGCGGCGACCTCGTCCAGACCGCTGTCGTCGTCGAGCGGATGCTCGCGGGCGAGATCGAGGCGTTGCACGTCCCGTCCAACCCGCTCGACGTCCTCGCCCAGCAGGTCGTCGCGATGTGCGCCCTCGACGACTGGTCGGTCGACGACGTCCTCGCCCTCGCGCGGCGGTCGGCGCCCTACGCGGCACTGACCCGCCCCGTCCTCGAGTCGGTCCTCGACATGCTCGCGGGCCGCTACCCCAGCGAGGACTTCGCCGAGCTGCGGGCCCGCATCACGTGGGACCGGTTGTCCGACACCCTCACCGGGCGCCGCGGGGCCCAGCGGCTCGCCGTGACGTCCGGCGGCACGATCCCCGACCGCGGCCTGTTCGCCGTCTTCCTCGCCACCGGCGAGGGACCCGGACGCCGGGTCGGCGAGCTCGACGAGGAGATGGTCTACGAGTCGCGGGTCGGCGACCTGTTCACCCTCGGCACGACGACGTGGCGGATCGAGGACATCACCCACGACCGCGTGCTCGTCACCCCGGCGCCGGGGCTCCCGGGGCGCCTGCCGTTCTGGAAGGGCGACTCCCAGGGACGTCCCGCCGAGCTCGGCCGCGCCGTCGGGGCGTTCGTCCGCGAGCTCGAGGCCCTCCCCGCGCCCGCCGCCCGCGACCGGGTGCGCGCCGCCGGCCTCGACGACTGGGCGGCCGACAACCTGCTCACCTACCTGCGCGAGCAGCGCGAGGCCACGGGGCACGTCCCCGACGACCGCACCATCGTCGTCGAGCGCTTCCGCGACGAGCTCGGCGACTGGCGGATCGCCGTGCTGTCGCCGTTCGGCGCCCAGGTCCACGCCCCGTGGGCCCTGTCCGTCAGCGCCCGGATGCGTGACCGCTTCGGCGTCGACGTCCAGGCGATGCACGGCGACGACGGCATCGTGCTCCGCCTGCCCGACATCGAGCTCGACGAGGTCGACGGGGTCGGCGGACCGGCCGGCCGCGGCGTGGGTCGTGAGCTCCTCGACCTCGTGACCCTCGACCCCGACGACGTGCGGGGCCTGGTCACCGAGGAGATCGGCGGGTCGGCCCTGTTCGCGTCGCGGTTCCGCGAGTGCGCGGCTCGGGCGCTCCTGCTCCCCCGCCGCCGCCCCGACCGCCGCCAGCCGCTGTGGCAGCAGCGCCAGAAGGCCTCGCAGCTCCTCGAGGTCGCGAGCCGCTACCCCACGTTCCCCATCGTCCTGGAGGCCGTGCGCGAGTGCGTCCAGGACGTGTTCGACGTACCCGGCCTCGTCGACCTCATGCGCGACATCGGGTCGCGAAAGGTCACCGTCGTCGACGTCGAGAGCTCCACCCCCTCGCCGTTCGCCAAGTCCCTGCTCTTCGGCTACGTCGCGCAGTTCCTCTACGAGGGCGACTCGCCGCTGGCCGAGCGCCGGGCCGCGGCGCTCGCCCTCGACCCCTCGCTGCTCGCCGAGCTGCTCGGCTCGGCCGAGGGACTGGCCCTGCGCGACCTCCTCGACGCCGAGCAGGTCGCCCGCACCGAGGCCGAGCTCCAGCGGCTCACCCCCGAGCGGGCCGCCCGCGACGCCGACGACGTCCTCGACCTCGTCCGCGGCCTGGGCCCGCTGTCGACCGAGGCCGTCCTCACCCGGTGCCGCGAGGGCACGACGGGCGACGACGTCGAGGCGTGGCTCGCGGGGCTGCGCGAGCAGCGCCAGGTCATCGAGGTCCGGGTCGCCGGCGAGGAGCGCTGGACGGCGGTCGAGGACGCCTCCCGGCTGCGCGACGCCCTCGGCGTCTCGCTGCCGCCCGGGGTGGCCCAGGCCTTCCTCGAGCCGGTCGACGACCCGCTCGGCGACCTCGTCGCGCGGTACGCCCGCACCCACGCGCCGTTCCACGCGATGGAGGTCGCGCGCGCCTACGGGCTCGGCATCGCCGTCGTCCACGCGGCGCTGACCCGCCTCGTCTCCTCCGGCCGCGTCGTCGAGGGCGAGCTGCTCCCGACCGGGGGCGGGGGCACCGAGTTCTGCGACGCCGAGGTGCTGCGGATGCTCCGACGCCGCTCCCTCGCGGCGCTGCGCGCGGAGGTCGAGCCGGTCACCCCGGTCGAGCTGTCGCGCTTCCTCCTGGAGTGGCAGGGGGTCGGCGGGCGGCTGCGAGGCCGCGACGGGCTCCTGCGGGTCGTCGAGCAGCTGAGCGGGGCGGTCCTGCCGGCCAGCGGCGTCGAGTCCCTGGTCCTGCCCTCGCGGGTCGCCGACTACACGCCGGGCCTGCTCGACGAGCTCCTCGCGAGCGGCGAGGTCCTCTGGTGCGGGCACGGCTCGCTCCCCGGCGACGACGGGTGGGTGTCGCTCCACGCCGCCGACTCCGCGCACCTCACGCTGCCCGGGCCCGACCTCGAGAAGATCCCCGGTGACGACGCGCTGGCCGTCCTCGACGCCCTCGCCGGCGGTGGCGCCCACTTCTTCCGCACCCTCGCCGACCAGGTCGGGTCCACCGACGACGAGGCGCTGGCGACCACGCTGTGGGACCTCGTCTGGTCGGGTCGCGTCACCGGCGACACCTTCGCCCCGGTGCGGGCGCTGCTCGCGGGAGGCCGCACCGCCCACCGGCGGACGTCAGCCGGGCCGCGGCGCACCCGCTACGCCGGCCGTCGTGGGCCGTTGGGGGCGCTCGGTTCGGCCCCCTCTCGCCCGAGCCTGCCCACCCGCACCGGTCCCCCGCGGGTCACCGGGCGCTGGTCGCTCCTTCCGTTCGTCGACGACGACCCCACGCTGCGCGCCTTCGCCACCGCCGAGCTCCTCCTCGACCGGCACGGCGTCCTCACCCGCGGAGCCGTCGGCGCCGAGGACGTCCCCGGCGGGTTCGCGGGGGTCTACCGGGTGCTGGGCAAGGCCGAGGAGGCCGGCCGGGTCCGACGGGGCTACTTCGTCGAGGGTCTCGGGGCCTCGCAGTTCGGCACGACCGGCGCCGTCGACCGGCTGCGGGGGTCGAGCGGCGGCGTGAGCAGCCGACCGTCCGACCGGTCGCGGCGCGAGGCGGTCGAGGCCGTCGTCCTCGCGACGAGCGACCCCGCCAACCCCTACGGCGCGGCCCTGCCGTGGCCCGAGCGGGCCGTCGACCCCGCGCAGGACGGCACCGACGGCGACAAGCGACGCCGCCACCAGCCCGGGCGGAAGGCCGGCGCCGTCGTCGTCCTCGTCGAGGGCGAGCTCGTCCTCTACGTCGAGCGCGGCGGGAAGACCCTCCTCACCTACGCCGACGACCCCGAGCTGCTCAGCGTGGCGGCCCGGGCCCTCGCGGGGGCGGTGCGCGGCGGGAGCCTCGGCCGGCTCAGCGTCGAGAAGGCCGACGGCGGAGCGCTGCTCGGGTCGGGCCACCCCGTCGTCGCCGCGCTCGAGGAGGCCGGCTTCCACCTCACCCCGCGGGGGCTGCGGATCCGCCGCTGAGCTCGACGGCGCGGTGGACCGGTCTCAGCGACCGTTCCTCTGCCCGCGCGGGGCATGCCGCGCGACCCGGAGCGCTGACACCGCTCGCCGCCGCCCCCGCCGCCGTCGCACGAGATCGCCTGCTACGGCGCAGTAGGTGTCGTGATCGCAGCACTTACTGCGCCGTAGCGAGCGGCGTAGCAGGGGGTCGGGTGGTGCGCAGGCCGGCGAAACCGCGGCCGTCGCGGCCGCCGCTGCCGTCGCGCCCGTCGCTCCCGTCGTGGTGCTCGCCCTGCTCGGCCCTGTCAGGGTCATCGAGGTCGTCGCCGGGCCGTGCGGGGCGGCGCCACGGGCGCAGCGACCGCGCCTCGTGCCAGGCGGCGATCGCGAGGACCGCGGTCACGGGCACCCAGAGGAAGCGCTCGAGCAGGCTCGGGGACGCCAGGTTCACCAGGGCTCCCACCCCCGCGACACCGGCGACCCCGGAGTACAGCGCGCGCTGCCACCGCGGCTCGTGGGGACGGCCGGTGGCCACGGCCACGAGCGCGCCGCCCCAGACGAGCGAGGCGATGGCCGAGGTGACCCGCAGCGACGTCGGCAGGACGCCCTCGTGACCACCGCCGTAGGCCAGTGCCCCGAGCGGCGCCCCGGCGGCCAGCGACACCTGGAACGCCGTGATCCCGCCGAGACAGGCCACGACGACCGGACGCACCGACCCGATGTCCCCTGAGCGTGCAGATCTCATGGGACATATCTAGCAGATAGCATGGGTCCGTGGCCAGACCCTCCCAGACCGAGCTCGCGGTTCTCGGGGCCCTGTCGACGGGTCCGATGACGGGGTACGAGATCCGCGCGTCGATCACCGGCGTCCTCGGGCACTTCTGGCACGAGAGCTACGGGCAGATCTATCCGGCCCTCGGGCGGCTCGAGGCGCAGGGCGCGGTCCGGCGGAGCGCCCCCGGCCGGACGTCCGGGTCGGTCTTCGAGCTCACCCGTTCGGGACGCCGTCGGCTCACCGCCCTGCTCGCCGAGCCCGGCCCCACGCCGCCCGCGCGCAACGCCCTCCTCCTCCGGCTCTTCTTCGGCACCCACCTGCCCGACGGCACGGCGCGTGACCTGCTCGCCGACGCCGAGGCCCGGGCCGGCGCCGCCCTGGAGGAGTACGCCGCGGTCCGCAGCGAGATCGAGGGCGAGGCCGCGCCTCGGCCGCAACCGCGATCCCCCGCGGCCGACCCCGACCCCGAGCAGGCCTACCGGACGATGACCCTCTCCTTCGGCGAGCACATGGCTCGGGCCCAGCAGGCCTGGGCCCGCGAGTGCCTCACGATGCTCGAGGGGGTGTCCCGTGCCCGAGGGTGACACCGTCCACCGCACGGCGGACCGGCTGAACCGGGCGCTCGGCGGGCAGGTCGTCGAGCGCGCCGACCTCCGCTGGCCCTCGGTCCCCGACGTCGACCTCTCGGGCTCGGTGACGACCGAGGTCGTGGCCCGTGGCAAGCACATCCTCCACCGGTTCGACACCGGCTCGACCCTGCACACGCACCTGCGGATGGAGGGGCAGTGGCGCATCGAGCACCCCGGCCCCGACACCGACCGCGTGCTGCGCCGCCAGGACCTGCGCGCGGCCGTCCTCACCGCGACGTGGTCTGCCGTCGGGCTGCGGCTGGGGATGCTCGACCTCGTCCCCACCGCGCGCGAGGGCGACCTCGTCGGTCACCTCGGACCCGACGTCCTCGGATCCGACTGGGACCCCGACGAGGTCACCCGGCGGGTCTCCGGCTCACCGCGCTTCGTCGGCGACGTCCTGCTCGACCAGCGGGTGCTCGCCGGGGTCGGCACCTTCTGGGGGAGCGAGCTGCTCTTCATCGAACGCATCAACCCGTGGACCCCGGCCGACACGCTCGATCCCGGGGCCGTGCGCCACCTCCTCGACCGGCTGCACCGCCTGATGTCGACCGCCGCGACGACGGGGTGGCAGGGCAGCACCGGGATCCAGCGCGCCGGCGAGGAGGCCTACGTCCACGCGCGCTCGGGCCGTCCGTGCCGCCGGTGCGGCGACACGATCCGCGTCGCGATGACGGGCGAGCCGCCGCGCCAACGCACCCTGTTCTCGTGCCCGACGTGCCAGGGCGGCCTCGCCCCCACCGACGACGGCAGGCCGCAGCGGCCTCTCGGCACGACGGGACGAGGACGGAGCCCCGGTTACCGCAGGCGACCCTGAGGGGTCAGGCCGCGCAGGGCCAGGCCGCGAAGAGCCTGGCCGCGAGAGTCAGGCCGCGGAGGCGGAGACCGTGTCGGCCTCGCGCGCCGGGACCGGCAGGCTGACCGGGGCGGAGAAGGTCTCGACCCGCTCGACCCGCTCGCGGACGAGCCCGAGGACCTCGGAGAGGTGCAGGCCCAGGCCTCCGCACACGGCGGAGAGCAGCTCGGAGGAGGCCTCCTTCGTCCCGCGCTCGAGCTCACTGAGGTAGCCGAGGGACACCGAGGAGGACGACGCCACGTCGCGCAGCGTGCGGCCCTGGTCCTGGCGGATCTCGCGGAGGACCTCCCCGAGCTCGTGTCGCAGCAGGATCATGGTGCCTCCTCTCGTTCGTCGTCAGCGGTGCCGGTGGGCTGGTGCTGGGATCCACCGTACCCTCCGCCGCCCACGGCGTCGCGGAGGTTGCGGAGTCCTCGTTCCAGGAGCCGCAGGACCGCGTCGACGCTCGCGGCGCGCACCTGCTCCCGGTCGCCGGTCAACGCGTGACGCTCCACGAGGATTCCCCACGGACCGGCGGCCGCGACGAACACGGTGCCCACGGGTTGCCCGTCGGCCGGGTCGGGACCGGCCACACCGGTCGTCGACAGCCCGACGTCGCACCCGAGCACGTCACGGACCCCGGCCGCCAGCTGCTCGGCCACCGGGGCGCTCACGGCCCCCAGCGACGCGAGGACCGCAGGGTCGACACCGAGGACCGACGCCTTGACGTCGCTCGCGTAGGCGACGACTCCCCCGCGCACGACGGCCGAGGCCCCCGGCACGCTCGTGAGGGCGGCCGCGAGGAGCCCACCGGTCAGCGACTCCGCGGTCCCGACGGTCAGCCCCCGACCGAGCAGCTCGGGGACGACGCGCGCCGCGACCTCGTGCGGGCTCACGAGCCCGCCCGTCCCTCCCGGGCACGCTCGGCGGCCCGTGCGGCCGCCCGCTCGGCGCGCTCGGCCCGCTTGCGCAGCGCGCGCTCGCTCGTCTGCCGCAGGCGCAGCGCCTGGACGAGGTAGTCGATCCCGGTGACGACGGTGACGACGACCGCGGCCCCGAGCAGCCCCCACGCGAGGGCGTCCCAGAGGTGCGGTGCCGGCAGGGTCGTGCGCGGCCAGAGGAAGAAGCCGATGCCGAAGGTCTGCAGCAGCGTCTTGACCTTGCCGCCGCGTCCGGCTGCCATGACCCCGTGCCGGATGACCCAGAACCGGACGGCGGTGATCCCCCACTCGCGCACGAGGACGACGATCGTCACCCACCACCACACCTCGCCGATGGCAGAGAGCCCCACGAGGGCCATCGTCACCAGGGTCTTGTCGGCGATGGGGTCGAGCACCTTGCCGACGTTCGTCACCAGGTTGCGGCTGCGGGCGAGGTCGCCGTCGATCCGGTCGGTGAGCATCGCGACGGCGAACACCCCGAACGCGGCCCAGCGGTAGCCGGTGCTCAGCCCGTCGTCGACGAGGAGCAGCCAGCCGAAGACCGGCACGAGGACGAGGCGGAAGACCGTGAGGTAGTTCGCGATGTTCCAGGCGCTCGGGCCGGTCGTCGGGACGATCGGGCTCGCCGGGTCGATGCCGGCGCGGTACGGGTCGGTGGCCCGCCCCTCCGCAAGGGGTCCGGGGCGCACGGGACGGGCCGGCTTGTCGGTCACCGCACCTCCACGACGAGGTCGACCCCGCTCGCGTCGACGACGACGCCCTCGACGAATGCCCCGACCTCCGGCAGGACCCCGTCGGGCACGCGCACGAGGCACACGCCGTCGACATCGGGTCCCTGGTGCGCGGCGCGTCCGATGACGACGCCGGGCTCGTCGGCGTCGTGCTCCTCGACGAGGACGACGACGCGCTCGCCCACCCGCTCGAGGGCGCGCTGCGCGGTCAGCTCCTCGACGAGGGAGGTGAGCCGCTCGAGGCGCTCGGCGACGACGTCGGGTGGGAGGTGGTCCCCGAGGTGTTCGGCCTCGGTGCCGTCCTCGTCGGAGTACCCGAAGACGCCGACGACGTCGAGGCGCGCCCGGGTGAGGAAGTCCTCGAGCTCGGCGACGTCGGCCTCGGTCTCGCCGGGGAACCCGACGATGACGTTGCTGCGGATCCCGGCCAGCGGCTCGCGCTCGCGGACCCGGCCGATGAGCTCGAGGAAAGCCTCGGTGCCCCCGAACCGGCGCATCCGGCGCAGCAGCGTCGTGGACGCGTGCTGGAACGACAGGTCGTACCAGGGCATGACGCCGGGCGTCGCGGCGATCGCCTCGAGCAGGCCGGGGCGGACCTCGGCGGGCTGGAGGTAGGACACCCGGACCCGCTCGATGCCCTCGATCGCCGTCAGCTCGGGCAGCAGCTTCTCGAGGAGCGCGAGGTCGCCGAGGTCCTTGCCGTACGAGGTCGAGTTCTCGCTGGCGAGGAAGAGCTCGCTGACGCCCTCGGCCGCCAGCCACCGGGCCTCCGCGAGGACATCGGTGGGGCGCCGCGAGACGAACGAGCCGCGGAACATCGGGATGGCGCAGAACGAGCAGCGGCGGTCGCAGCCGCTCGCGATCTTCAGCGGGGCCCACGGGCGGGCATCGAGGCGGGCCCGGACGAAGGCCGTGCCGTCGGCGTCGCCGTGACCGGGCAGGGCCACCCCGGCGGCGGCATCGGCCCGGTCGAGCGGCGTCAGGGGCAGCAGCTGCCGACGGTCGGAGGGCACGTGCGAGGGGAGCTTCTCGCCGTCGAGGACGGCGCGCAGGTGCGAGGACATGTCGCGGTAGGAGTCGAAGCCGAGGACGGCGTCGGCATCGGGGAGCTCGTCGGCGAGGGTCTGCCCGTACCGCTCGGCGAGGCAGCCGACGGCGACGACGGCCTTGGTGCGGCCCGTCTGCTTGAGGTCGGCGGCCTCGAGGAGGGTGTCGATGGAGTCCTTCTTGGCCTGCTCGACGAAACCGCACGTGTTGACGACCGCGACGTCGGCGTCGGCCGCGTCGTCGACGAGGGTCCAGCCCTCGGCGGCGAGGCGGCCCGCGAGCTCCTCGGAGTCGACCTCGTTGCGCGTGCAGCCGAGGGTCACGAGGGCCACGCTGCCGCGCGTCGAGGAGTTGGCCATGGCCGTCACTCTAGTTGCGCGGCGCCGACCGGCCCGCACCCGGCGGATAGGGTCGCGGCATGCTTGGCGACACGCTGTCCCGGATCCGCGCGCTCCTCACCGACCACCCGGTGATCGACGGTCACAACGACCTCCCGTGGGAGGCGCGCGAGCGGGTCGCCTACGACTGGGACCGGCTCGACATCGCCGTCGCCGGGCAGCCGACCCACACCGACGTCCCCCGCCTGCGCGAGGGCGGGGTGGGCGCCCAGTTCTGGTCGGTCTTCGTCCCCGCGACGCTCCAGGGCGAGGCCGCCGTCACGGCGACCCTGGAACAGGTCGACGGCGTCCGCGCGATGGTGGCCCGCTACCCCGACACCTTCGCCCTCGCGGGGACGCGGGCCGAGGTCGAGGCCGCGTGGGCCTCGGGACGGATCGCCTCGCTCATGGGCGCCGAGGGTGGACACAGCATCGACTCCTCCCTCGGGACGCTGCGGATGCTCTTCGCCCTCGGGGTCCGCTACCTGACCCTCACCCACAACGACAACGTCCCGTGGGCCGACTCGGCGACCGACACCCCGGTGCTCGGCGGGCTCTCGCCCTTCGGCCGTGAGGTCGTGCGCGAGATGAACCGCCTCGGGATGCTCGTCGACCTCAGCCACGTCTCCGCCGACACGATGCGCGACGCCCTCGACACGACCGAGGCACCGGTCGTCTTCTCGCACTCCTCGGCCCGGGCCGTGTGCGACCACCCGCGCAACGTGCCCGACGACGTCCTCGAGCGCCTGCCCGGCAACGGCGGCGTCTGCATGGTCACCTTCGTGCCGCACTTCGTCTCGCAGGCGGTGCGCGACTGGTCCCTCGAGGCCGAGGAGGCAGCCACCGCGGTCGGTGTCGACCCCGACGACGACGAGGCGTTCGACGCCTTCGCCGACGACCGGGAGCGCGCCCACGCGCGGCCCGTCGCGACCCTCGACGACGTCGTGAGGCACGTCGAGCACGTCCGCGACGTCGTCGGGCCCGCCCACGTCGGGCTCGGCGGCGACTACGACGGCGTGAAGTCCCTGCCCCAGGGGCTCGAGGACGTCAGCGGCTACCCGCGGCTGCTCGCGGCCCTCGCCGACCGCGGCTGGTCGGACGACGACCTCGCGGCCCTCGCCGGCGGCAACGCCCTCCGGCTGCTCGGCGAGGCCGAGGTGCGGGCCGCCGCCATCAGCGCGACCCGGGGGCCGAGCCTGGCCCGCATCCAGGACCTCGACGGCCCGCCCGGCTGAGCCCGCGACCTCACATCCGCGAGCGCATGACGGTCAGCGCCACGAGACGCGAGATGACCATCGCCACGTACATGACGCCGCCGAGCTGTTCGATCGTGGCGAGGGCCCGGGCGTGTGGCCTGATCGGGACGACGTCGGAGAGGCCGACGCTCGTGAGGTTGGCCGCGGAGTAGTACAGCAGCTCGAGCAGGGTGCGCTGTCCCGGGCCGGTGAAGGAGGTGAACGAGCCGGGCTGGAACTCCTGCGTGGCGAGGTAGACGTAGGCGAAGGCGAAGACGAGCACCGTGAAGCAGGCGCCGACGGCGAACAGCTCGTCCTTGGTGACCCAGTAGTCCTCGAACATGTACGCGATGAGCGCGTACGCCGTGTAGAAGTAGAACAGCGCCAGGGCGGTGTGGGCCAGGGCGAGGACGAGCTGGTCGTCGGTGAAGAAGGTCCACACCTCGAAGGCCGCCGCCGGCAGCGCGAGCGTCGCCGAGAGCCAGGTCAGCGCGGGCGTGCTGCGCACCGTGAAGATCGCGATGACGAGCGCGGAGAGGCTGAGCAGCGAGATCACCGCCCGACCACCCGCCGCGCCCTCGAGGAACGGCAGGAGCAGGATGACGAGCACCTGCACGGCGAGCAGGAAGGCCGAGGGCTGCTTGCGCAGCATCGCCTTCCACCGCGCCGACCGTGACGGTGGCTCGCGCAGGTCCTCCCAGGTCGAGGTCATGGCGACACTGTAGGCGCGAGGCCCGCCCGGATCCCGCTCACTGGCGGCCGGTGAGCCCCCACGCGTCCTCGCCGGCGTCCTCGTCGTCGGGAGCCTCGGCCTCCGGGTAGCGGGCGAGGTCGTCGGCGACCGCGTCACCGCCGTAGCCGTGGACCGCGACCTCCGAGGTGTCGTCGGTGGAGTCGTCGGTGACCGGCTGCGGGGCCAGGTCGTCGTAGGGGACGTCGGCCTCGGGGACCTCGTCGCCGCGCAGGAGGGCGAGGGTCAGGGCGAGGTCGTCGGGCTTGACGAGGACGTCGCGCGCCTTCGACCCCTCCGACGGGCCCACGACGCCACGGCTCTCCAGGAGGTCCATGAGGCGGCCGGCCTTGGCGAACCCGACGCGCAGCTTGCGCTGGAGCATCGAGGTCGAGCCGAACTGCGTCGTCACGACGAGCTCGGTCGCCTGGAGCAGCAGGTCGAGGTCGTCGCCGATGTCGTCGTCCATCTGCTTCTTCGGCGCGGTCACCGTGACGTCGTCGCGGTAGCGCGGCTTGAGCTGCTCGGTGACGTGCTTGACGACGGCGTGGATCTCCGACTCGGTGACCCAGGCGCCCTGGACGCGCATCGGCTTGCTCGAGCCCATCGGGAGGAAGAGGGCGTCACCCTGGCCGATGAGCTTCTCGGCGCCCGGCTGGTCGAGGACGACGCGGCTGTCGGCGAGCGAGGAGGTCGCGAACGCCATCCGCGAGGGGACGTTGGCCTTGATGAGGCCGGTCACGACGTCGACGCTCGGGCGCTGGGTGGCCAGGACGAGGTGGATGCCGGCGGCGCGCGCGAGCTGGGTGATCCGGACGATCGACTCCTCGACGTCGCGCGGCGCCACCATCATCAGGTCGGCGAGCTCGTCGACGACGACGAGGAGGTAGGGGTAGGGCGAGATGACCCGCTGCGAGCCCGGGAGCGGCTTGACCCGGCCGGCCCTGACCGCCTTGTTGAACTCGTCGACGTGCTTGAACCCGAACGCGGCGAGGTCGTCGTAGCGCGTGTCCATCTCGCGGACCACCCACTGGAGGGCCTCGGCCGCCTTCTTCGGGTTGGTGATGATCGGGGTGATGAGGTGCGGGATGCCCTCGTACGCCGTCAGCTCGACGCGCTTCGGGTCGACGAGGACCATGCGCACCTCGTCGGGGGTCGAGCGCATGAGGATCGAGGTGATCATCGAGTTGACGAAGCTCGACTTGCCGGCACCCGTGGCTCCGGCGACGAGGAGGTGGGGCATCTTCGCGAGGTTGGCGATGACGTAGCCGCCCTCGACGTCCTTGCCGACCCCCATGACCATCGGGTGGTCGGTGCCGCGGGCGACCTGGCTGCGCAGGACGTCGCCGAGGCTGACCTTCTCGCGGTCGGTGTTCGGGATCTCGATGCCGATGGCCGACTTGCCCGGGATGGGGCTGAGGATGCGCACGTCGGCGCTCGCGACGGCGTAGGCGATGTTCTTGCTGAGCGCGGTGACCCGCTCGACCTTGATGCCGGGGCCGAGCTCGACCTCGTACCGGGTGACCGTCGGGCCGCGGCTGAAGCCGGTGACCTGGGCGTCGATCTCGAACTGGTCGAGGACCTGGGTCAGCGAGTCGACGACGCGGTCGTTGGCGGCGCTGCGGGCCTTGTGCGGGCTGCCCGGTTCGAGGACGGCGGAGTCCGGCAGCGTGTAGGTGACGTCGCCGGCGAGGGAGAGCTGCTCGACGCGCTGCGGCAGCGGGGTGGTCGGCGGGGCCTCGAGGGTGGCCCGCTCGGGGACGGGTCCGCGGGCGGCGGGGCCGGCGGCCGAGGTGGCGTCGGCGCCGGTGGCGTTGGCCGGCAACGGTGCCGGGCGCTTCTGGCCGGGGCGCAGGCGCTTGCCGGTGACCGGGTCGACGACGGCGGCCTGCTCGAAGGCCTCGTCGTCGGTGAGGGCGTCGGCCTCGAGCTCGGCGCGGGTGCGGCGGCGGCGGGTCGCGGCGGGCTCGGCGGACTCGGCTGGGGTCGCGTCGGGCGGGGTGTGGCCGGTGAGCCGGGCGAGGGCGGCCGAGAGACGCTCGGGGACCTGGTGCAGCGGTGTCGCCGTGACGACGAGGATGCCGAAGAGGCCGAGGAGGAGCAGGAGCGGGACGGTCCCGTAGACCGACACCGCGGCCTCGAGCGGGCTGGAGGCCAGGAAGCCGATGATGCCGCCGGCCGCGCGCATGCCGTCGGCGCCCTCGGGGGGCGTCGGGATGTCGGCCGCGACGTGGGCGAGCCCGCACGCGGAGAAGGCGAGGGCGGCGGTTCCGACGAGGAGTCGCGAGCTGTTCGACTCCTCCTTCGGGGCGCGCAGGAGGTGGATGCCGACGGCGAGGAGGACGAGCGGCACGGCGTAGCCGACGCGGCCGAAGGTCCCGGCGACGACCGCGTGGACGACGGTCCCGACCGGTCCGGGCATGCCCCACCACTCGCGGGCGGCGACGACGACGGCGAGCGCGACGAAGAGCAGGCCGAGCCCGTCGCGGCGGTGCTCGGGCTCGAGGTCGCGTCCGGTGTCACCGACCTTGCGGGCGACGGCGCCGGTGGCGTGGGCCAGGCCCATCCAGGTGCTCTGGACGGCGCGCAGCGGCAGCGGCATCCCTCCGGAACGGGGCGTGCGGGAGGTGCCCGGGCGTCGCGCGGGGGCGCGCCGGGTCGCGGGCCGGGTCGTCGAGGACCGGCCGCGCGCCGAGGAGGACGTGCGAGTCGCCATGGGCGCAGGCTACGGCAGAGTCACAGCAGACTCACGCGTCACACGCGCCCTCGGCCCAGCGATATCGGGCAGCGTCACGGCAGACTCACGCGTCACACGCGCCCTCGGCCCCGTGATATCGAGCAGCGTCACAGCAGCTACGGCAGCGTCACAGCAGACTCATGCGACGGCGACGGCTCGTCATCTCGGGCGAAGAGCTCGCGGGGCCGGTCGGACTCCGGTGGACGGAGGACCTGGCGCCTCTCGGCGAGTGGTTCAGCGTTCCCGGTGCACCCGACCCCCTGCGGCCAGATGCACCGGGCGACGTGCGACACCCCTGCTCGGAAATCTCACGTCGAGGTCACTGTTCTTTGACCTCCGCTGACGAGAACTTTACGAACTCATTACCTTTCGCGGTACCCCTGACGCCAGATGGCCGGAAGATGCCACCGAAACACGTCCCACGCGTCCCAACCGTGGTCACGACGCACGGGCGTCGCATCCGTCCCACCCCTGGACAGCGACTTCGCTCCGAAGGTCAAGGAATGGCAAAAATCGGCCAACGACACGCCGGTCACTCGGGTGGCGGACTCCAAGAGGTGGTGGTAATCCGACCTCGGGTCAGGCCTCGACGACCATCGGGATGATCATCGGGCGACGTCGGATCTTGCGCCCGACCCACCCGCCGACCGAGCGGCGGATGACCTGCTGGAGCTGGTAGGAGTCGGCGACACCACCCGCGGTGGCCTCGTCGAGCGCCGTGACCAGGCCCGGCATGATGTCGTCGAAGATCACCTCGTCCTCGACGAACCCGCGGGCCGTGATCTCCGGCCCCGCGATGACCTTCCCCGTCATCGAGTCGACGACGACGATGACCGAGATGAAGCCCTCGTCGCGCAGGATGCGGCGGTCCTTGAGCAGGGCCTCGTCGGCCTCCCCCACCGAGGACCCGTCGACGTAGACGTACCCGCAGGGCACGGCGCCGGTGATCCGGGCGCGGCCGTCGACCAGGTCGACGACGACGCCGTCCTCGGCGATGACGACGTTGCGTCTCGGCACTCCCGTGGCGACGGCGAGCTCGGCGTTGGCCACGAGGTGGCGCCACTCACCGTGGACCGGCATGACGTTCTTCGGCTTGACGATGTTGTAGCAGTAGAGGAGCTCGCCGGCGCTGGCGTGCCCGGACACGTGGACCTTGGCGTTGCCCTTGTGGACGACGGTCGCGCCCAGCCGCATCAGGCCGTTGATGACCCGGTAGACGGCGTTCTCGTTGCCGGGGATCAGCGAGGACGCCAGGAGGACCGTGTCACCGGTGCCGACGTCGATGCGGTGGTCGCGGTTGGCCATCCGGGACAGCGCCGCCATCGGCTCGCCCTGCGACCCGGTGCAGATGAGGACGACCTGGTCGTCGGCGAGGTGGTCGAGCTTCTTGACGTCGACGAGGACGCCGTCGGGCACCTTGAGGTAGCCCAGCTCGGCGGCGATGCCCATGTTGCGCACCATCGAGCGACCGACCATGGCGACCTTGCGGCCCGCCTTCTCGGCGGCGTCGAGGACCTGCTGGACCCGGTGCACGTGCGAGGAGAAGCAGGCGACGATGATCCGGCGCTCCGCGTGGCGGAAGACCTTGTCGATCGCCGGCGAGATCTCGCGCTCGGGCGTCGTGAACCCGGGGACCTCGGCGTTGGTGGAGTCGGTGAGGAAGAGGTCGACGCCCTCCTCCCCCAGCCGGGCGAAGGCGCGCAGGTCGGTGAGCCGGCCGTCGAGCGGCAGCTGGTCCATCTTGAAGTCGCCCGTGTGCAGCAGCGTCCCGCCGGACGTGCGCACCGCGACCGCGAGCGCGTCGGGGATGGAGTGGTTGACGGCGACGAACTCGCAGTCGAAGACCCCGAGCGTCTCGCGGTCGCCCTCCTTCACACCGAGCGTGGTGGGGGTGATCCGGTGCTCCTTGAGCTTGGCCTCGATGAGCGCGAGGGTCAGCGTGGACCCGATGAGCGGGATGTCCTGGCGCAGGCGCAGGAGGTAGGGGACGGCGCCGATGTGGTCCTCGTGGCCGTGCGTGAGGACGATCGCCTGGATGTCGCCGAGCCGGTCCTTGATGTACTCGAAGTCCGGGAGGATCAGGTCGATCCCGGGGTGGTGGTCGTCGGGGAAGAGCACGCCGCAGTCGATGACGAGCAGCTGGCCGCGGTGCTCGACGACGGTCATGTTGCGGCCGACCTCACCCAGGCCGCCGAGGGCGACGACGCGCACGCCGCCGTCCTCGAGGGGGCCGGGAAGCTCGAGCTCGGGGTGCGGGTGGCTCATCGGGTCGGGAGCGTCGCGAGGGCGGACCGGAGCGCGTCGAGGTGCGCCGGCGGGCTCTCGACCAGTGGGAGCCGGACGAAGGCCGACTCGATGACGCCGAGCTGCACGAGGGCGGCCTTGGCCATGATCGCTCCCTGCGACGGCGCCATGATCGCCTCGACGACCGGGACGAGGGACGCGTGGATGCGGCGGGCCTCGGCGAGGTCGCCGCGGTCGACGGCCTCGACCATCGCGCGGTACTGCGCACCGGCGACGTGGCCGACGACGGACACGGTGCCGGTGGCGCCGATGGCGAGCAGCGGAAGGGTCAGGGCGTCCTCCCCGCTGAACACCAGGAGGTCGGTGGCCGCGAGGACCTTGGTCGTGCCGGCGAGGTCGCCCTTGGCGTCCTTGACCGCGACGATCCGCGGGTGGTCGGCCAGGGTCACGAGGGTGTCGTGCGTGAACGGGATCCCGGTGCGGCCGGGGATGTCGTAGAGCATGACCGGCAGCTCGGTGGCGTCGGCGACCGCGTGGCAGTGCGCGACGAGCCCGGCCTGGGTCGGCTTGTTGTAGTAGGGCGACACGAGGAGGAGGGCGTCGGCCCCGACCTCGGCGGCCCGGCGCGCCATCGTCACCGCGTGTCGGGTGTCGTTGGACCCCACGCCGGCGACGACCGACGCGCGGCCGTCGGCGCGCTCCTTGACGCGCCCCACCATCGCGATGCTCTCGTCGTCGGTGAGGGTGCTCGCCTCACCCGTCGTGCCGTTGACGACGAGGCCGTCGTGGCCGCTCTGAAGGAGGTGGTCGACGAGTGCGTCGGTGCCCTTCTCGTCGACCTCGCCGTCCAGCGACATCGGGGTCACCATCGCCGTGAGGACTCTGCCGAAGGGGTTGCTCGTCATGGCCCCAAGGGTAGTGGTCCGCGGCAGGGGGCCGACCCCGCGCGACCCCGGGGGGGCGGACGGCGCGACGGGCGGCGCCTCCAGTTGCCGGGTCGACCCGGCAGGTCTAGCGTTCGCGACGGACGACTCGTCGTCCCGGTGGAGGTGGGTCGTCCCGCCCCCACCGCGATGATCCAGACCGACGCCGGGGGGCCGAGGTCGCCGGAGTGCCGGGGGGCACTCGTGACGACGGCCGCTCCGGGTCGCTGGGTCGCGAAACCCACCGCAGTCACGGCATCAAGGGGGAACACCAGATGTTCAGAAAGCTCGCGACCAGCCTGGTCGCCACGCTCGCCCTCGCGGCGAGCATGCTCGTCGCCACCGCACCCACCGCCACCGCGGCGGCCCGCAACGGGCTCTGCGAGAGCGGGGAGTTCTGCCTCTACTTCAGCCCGGACCGCAATGGTTCGCTGGTCGACTTCGTCAACACCCAGCGCGACTACTCCGAGGCAGGGGGCTGCATCCGGTTCATCCGGGCCGGCGCCGGCCAGAACAGCTGCGTGCAGAACAACGCGGCCTCGGCGTGGAACCGCTCCGGCGGGCCGGTCTCGGTGTTCTACAACAGCGACTTCGGCGGCGTCTACGACGTCATCCCGAACAACGCCGGTCCGAACCTCAACGACAACGTCCGCAAGGACAACGCCTCGCACATCGTCGGCGACGCCTCGCTCCGGTTCCCCCTCAACGCCACCCAGGCACAGATCAAGGCCGGGTCACCGTCGGTGTGGTGCTGGAACAGCAAGGCCAACTGCCACCACGACTACAACGCCGCCGACATCTTCGTCTCCCCCGGCACGGCGGTCGTCTCGCCGGTCAAGGGCACGGTGATGACCAAGCGGGTCAGCGCCAGCGGCAGCACGGCCACGGTCAAGGACGGCTTCGGGCGGCTCTGGTTCTTCCAGCACATGGACGACAACCCCGCGCCCGTCGTGAGCGTGGGGCAGGGCGTCTCCAAGGGCGACCGGATCGGCACGGTCGGCGGGAGGTCCCACGCGTCCGGCACCGACCCGCACCTGCACATCGACATGCGGGTCGGGGTGAGCTCACGGGTCGACTGCGCCGGGGCGCAGTGCGCCGGCTACGGGTTCGTCAACAACCAGCCCCTCCTGCGGACGGCGTTCCTCGAGCGCCCGTGATCGAGCAGCGGTGGGCGGCGGCGCGAGCTCGTCGCCGCCCACCGCTCACGGTCGTCGTCGAGGTCGTCGGCGAGGTCGTCGTCGAGGTCGTCGTCGGCGGACGGGCCTAGGCTGGCCCCGTGCGCCAGTACCTCGACCTCCTCGACCACGTGATGACGACCGGGGTCGACAAGTCCGACCGCACCGGCACGGGCACCCGCAGCGTCTTCGGCTACCAGATGCGCTTCGACCTCGCCGAGGGCTTCCCCGTCGTCACGACGAAGAAGCTGCACCTGCGCTCGATCATCGGCGAGCTGCTGTGGTTCCTGCGCGGCGACACCAACGTGCGCTGGCTCCAGGAGCGCGGCATCTCCATCTGGGACGAGTGGGCCGACGAGCTCGGCGACCTCGGGCCCGTCTACGGACACCAGTGGCGTTCCTGGCCCACGCCCGACGGCCGCCGGGTCGACCAGATCGACAAGGTCGTCGAGTCGATCCGCACCAACCCCGACTCGCGCCGCCACATCGTCTCGGCCTGGAACGTCGCCGACGTCGACGACATGGCCCTGCCCCCCTGCCACGCGCTCTTCCAGTTCTACGTGCGGCCCGCCGCCGACGGCGGACCCGCCCACCTCGACTGCCAGCTCTACCAGCGCAGCGCCGACATCTTCCTCGGGGTCCCGTTCAACATCGCGTCGTACGCCCTGCTGACGATGATGGTCGCGCAGCTCACCGACCTGCGCCCCGGCCACTTCGTCCACACGCTCGGTGACGCGCACCTCTACTCCAACCACGTCGAGCAGGCCCGGCTGCAGCTCACCCGAGAGCCACACCCCCTCCCGACGATGACGATCACGCCGCGCGAGTCGATCGACGCCTACGACCTCGACGACTTCGAGCTCGTCGGGTACGAGGCCCACCCGGCCATCAAGGCGCCGATCGCGGTCTGAGAGAGGGCTCCTCGTGACTCGCATCTCGCTCATCGCCGCGGTGGCGCGCAACGGCGTCATCGGCCTCGACGGTGGCATGCCCTGGCACCTGCCCGAGGAGCTGAAGCACTTCAAGGCCACGACGATGGGCCACCCGCTCGTCATGGGCCGGCGCACCTTCGACTCCATCGGCCGGCCGCTCCCCGGTCGTCGCACCGTCGTCGTGACGCGCGACCCGTCGTGGCAGCACGCCGGAGTCGAGACGGCGCACTCGTTCGCCGAGGCGATCTCGCTGGCCGGTCCCGCCGACGAGGTCTACGTCGCGGGTGGTGCGCAGGTGTACGCCGAGGCCATCCCTTTCGCGCACCGGCTCGTCCTCACCGAGGTCGACGCCGAGCCCGAGGGCGACACGTGGTTCCCCGACTGGGACGCGCGAGGAGTGGCGCGAGGTGTCGCGCGAGCCGCACGACGGCTGGTCGCACGTGGTCTACGAGCGGGTCTGACACACCCCGTCGACCCAGAGCGACCCCTCGGGGCGTGAGGACGTCGGCCGGCCGCGGGACCTGCTCGCCGGCCGCGGGTGACGACGTCCGACCACGAACCGGGACGCGACAGTCCCTGCTGCCGGATGACTCGCCCGGGCCATCGACGCGGGCCCCGCTTCGACTCGGACGAGACTCGTCGCCGAGCGGACGGCCGCGGCGCGACATCGTCGTCGCGACGGTGGCCATCCCGGAGCGGGAGACCGACGCATTCCGAGCTCGACGGTTCTCAACGGGCAGCGGCAGGCGTGGCGCGCGGCCGGCAGTTGCCAGCGACATCCGACCACGCCTCGCCGACCTGATCCGGGACGTCGCGGATGGCCACTCCGACAGAGCGTCGACGAGCGCGTCGAGCTGGCGGTCGCGCGGCACCGCCCGCGCAGGCCGCGCATCCCGAGTGAGCGCGGGCTCCACGGCGTCGCCATCCCGCCCGCCAGCGCGCTCGCTACGGCGCAGTAGGTGTCGTGATCACAGCACCTACTGCGCCGTAGCGCGCGATCAGAGGGGGGACGGCGGCGTCACTCGGCGAAGGTGGCCTCGAGCGTGATCGGCACGGCCGAGAGCGCCTGGCTCACGGGGCAGTTCGCCTTGGCGTCCTGCGCGGCCTCCTCGAACTGCTCGGCGGTGATGCCGGGGACCGAGCCGACGACCTTGAGGACGATGCCGGTGATCCCGGTGCCGGGCTGGAAGGTGACCTCGGCGGTCGTGTCGACCGTCGTGGGAGGCGTACCGGCCTGGGCGAGCCCGTTGGAGAGCGCCATCGAGAAGCACGTGGAGTGCGCGGCGGCGATGAGCTCCTCGGGACTGGTGACCCCGTTCGCCGCCTCGGCGCGGGCAGGCCAGTTGACGTCGAAGCTGCCGACGCCGGAGGACTCGAGGGTGACCTGGCCGGCCCCCTCCATGAGGGAACCCTCCCAGTGGGCGGATGCGGTGCGGGTGGTGGCCATCAGGTGCTCCTTCGCGTGGGGGACGTCTCGCGCCGACCCTACCCACCGATCCCGTCGCGATCGGCGGGAGCCCGTGGGCAGACACGGACGACCGGG
Source organism: uncultured Actinomycetota bacterium (assembly GCA_963834225.1). GTDB lineage: Bacteria > Actinomycetota > Actinomycetes > Actinomycetales > Dermatophilaceae > Oryzobacter. The sequence goes on from CAWIAT010000009.1 coordinate 630,402, forward strand.
CGCGGTCGCGAGGCGCTGGGTAGGGTCGCAGCGTGCCGATCCACCTCTCCACCACCGGCCCCGTCGCGACGGTCACCATCGAGCGCACCCACCGACGCAACGCCCTCGACCTCGAGACCCTCGACGACCTGCACGGCAGCGTCGTCCAGGCCCTCGCCGAGGGGTCGCGCTCGCTCGTGCTGACCGGCGCCGACGGGCACTTCTGCTCCGGCGCCGACCTCGTCGAGCTCGAGGACGTCTCGTTCACCTCCCGCCTCGCCGAGGTCCTCGAGCACCTCGCGGCGGTGCCCGTCGTCACGGTCGCGGCCGTCGACGGCTCGTGCATGGGCCTGGGGATGCAGCTCGCGGTGGCCTGCGACGTCCGCGTCGTCGCCGAGGGCGCGCGCTTCGCCGTCCCCGTGGCCCGGCTCGGGCTCATGGTCGACCACTGGACGATCGACCGCGTCACCCGGGTCTGGGGCGAGGGCGCGGCCCGGCACATGGTCCTCACCGGCGCCGTCCTCACGGCCGACGACGCGTGGCGGCTCGGCGCCGCGCAGGTGCGCGGCGGCCTCGCGCGAGGCCCAGGAGCTCGCGGCCCGCGCCGCGGGGCTGGCTCCCCTGAGCCAGGCCGGGTCGAAGGTCGGCTTCGACGCCCGCCACGACGACCTCGCCGAGATCGCCCGCTACGAGGCCGCGTTCGCGCGAGGCCTGGGGCAGCGACGACCTCGCCGAGGGCCGCCGCGCCTTCAGCGAGCGCCGCGAGCCGGTCTTCGGAGGCCACTGATGACGACGCACGACCACGGGCACGCGACGGTGCCGACCACGACCACGCGCACGGCCACGACCACGGTCACGACCACGGCGAGCCGCGGTCGGTGGCCCGCCCACCCCGCTCGCCGACGCGAGCGTGCGCCGGGCCCGCGCCAACGACGCCCCCGCCGTCGGCCTCGTCCAGGCGACCGTGTTCCGCGAGGCCTACGCCGGACGCGTCCCCGACGAGGTCGTCGCCCTCTTCGAGCCCGACGCCTTCGCCCGCTCGTGGCGCGAGAGCCTGGCCGCCCCGCCCGAGGGCGTCCACCGCCTCATGGTCGCCTGCGCCGGCGACCAGGTCGTCGGCCTCGCCGCGGTCGGGCCGAGCCAGGACCCCGACGCCGGTCCGGCGTGGGGCGAGGTCACCGTCCTCGGCGTCCACCCCGACGCGCGACGCCAGGGCCACGGCTCGCGCCTGCTCAACGCCACGCGTCGACGTCCTGGGCGAGGCGGGGGCCGAGGCCGTGACGCTCTGGCTGCTCGCCGACGACGAGGCGGCGCGCGGCTTCCTCGCCGCCTCGGGCTTCGCCCCCGACGGCGCCTACCGCGACCGCGTCGTCTCCCCCGACGGCGCCACCCTGCGCGAGGTCCGCCTCACCGCCCACCTCGGCGAGGACGACCGCGCCGACGACGGAGCCACCGCGGACGCCGGTCCCCGACCCGGCCCGTGACGCCCGGATGACGCCCAGCGCGATGACGACCGCGGCCCTCCCGGACGGCCGGCGGCGCGAGGTCGTCCGGCAGTCGTGGTCGGTCGGCGTCGCGACCGGGGCCTACGGCATCTCCTTCGGCGCGCTCGCCGTCGCGGCGGGGCTCGACGTCTGGCAGGCGCAGGTCCTCTCGCTCGTGATGTTCACCGGCGGCTCGCAGTTCGCCTTCGTCGGCATCATCGGCGCCGGCGGGCTCGCGGCCGCCCCGGCCGCCGTCGCGACCGCGGCGATGCTCGGGATCCGCAACGGTCTCTACGGCCTGCAGACCTCGCAGTTCCTCCAGGTCACCGGACTCCGGCGGCTCGGGGCGGCCCAGCTGACCATCGACGAGTCGACCGCGGTCGGCATCGCCCAGGCCGAGCCGGAGGCGCAGCGACTCGGGTTCTGGCACACCGGGATCGCCGTGTTCACCCTCTGGAACCTCTCGACCCTCGTCGGGTCGGTGCTCGGCAACGCCCTCGGCGACCCGCGCCGGCTCGGGCTCGACGCCGCCGCGGCCGCGGCCTTCATCGCGCTGCTCTGGCCGCGCCTGAGGAGCCGGGACGCGACGGCCACCGCCGTCCTCGCCGCCTTCATCGCGCTGCTCGCCTCCCCGCACCTGCCCGCAGGCGTGCCCGTCATCCTCGCGGCGGTCGCCGCCCTCGTCGTCGGACTGCGCCGACCCGGCCGCCACGAGGGTCCGCTCGAGGGCGCCGACGGCGCGCTGCCCGGATCGGACCCCGACGCCATGACGCTCTGGCTGGCGGTCCTCCTCGCCTGCGCCGCGTGCCTCGTCCTCAAGGTCGCGGGGTACCTCGTGCCGGCCGACCTCCTCGCCGGCGAGCGCACCTCGCGCGTCACGACCCTGCTGCCCGTCGCCCTGCTCGCGGGGCTCGTCGTCGTCCAGACCGTCGGGGGCGAGGGCGGGTCGATCGTCGTCGACGCGCGGCTCGTCGCCGTCGGGGTCGCCGTCGTGCTGCTCGTGCTGCGGGCGAACTTCCTCGTCGTCGTCCTCGCCGCGGCCGCCGTCGCGGCGCTGCTCCGCCTCGCCGGCTGGGGCTAGGGAGAGGCCTCGTCCGGGGCGTCGCGCTCGGAGGTGTCCCGGTCGAGGGCGCGGGGCAGCACCCGCTCGACCCACCGCCGCTGCCAGGGGGTCTCGACGGCGCGAGGGTGGTGGTGCCGCCGTGCCCACACCACGGCCTCGTCGGCCGGCAGCCCGGCGATGACGGCGAGCGCGGCCACCGCGGTGCCGGTGCGTCCGATGCCCCCGCGACAGCCGACCTCGACGCGCTGGTCGAGCGCCGCGGCGTGGGCGACCCGCAGCGACTCGACGGCGTCGTCGGTCGACAGCGGCAGCGAGAAGTCGGGCCAGCGGACCCAGAGCCGGGGCCACGGGCGTCTGCGGCGGGCGGACCCCCGACAGGTGGACGGCGAGCTCGGGGTCGGGGACGCCCTTGCGGTCGCGGCGCACCCGCACGGCGCCGGACGCGGCGTCCGTCGGGCAGCACGATGACGCCCGGCTCGTCGGCCCACTCACCCACGGGCGACCGCCTCGCGGTACCGCTCGACGACGATCTCGGCGACCCGCGGGTCGGGCAGGACCGGGCCGGTGACGACGTCGGCGCCGCTCTCCTCGATCCGACGCTGGAAGAACCCCGGCGCGAGGAGGTAGGACGCGACGGTGACGGGCGCTCCCCCGCCGGCCGCCCGCACCGCGGCGACCGTGTCGGCGACCGTCGGCTCGGGACCGGCCGCGAAGGCGAGGAGGACCGGCGCTCCCCAGTGGTGGGCGAGGCGCTGCGCGACGCTGGCGCTGTCGGCCTGGGCGCGCTCGTCGCTCGACCCCGCCGGCACGAGGATCGACCGTCCCTCCCTCGGGCGCCCCCGCCGCGCGCAGCCGGTCGAGGACGACCTCGACGAGCCGCTCGTCGGGACCGAGCGCGGGGGTCGCGACGACGTCGGGCCGCGCGGCGACGGCCTCCGCGATGTCGACGTGGACGTGGTACCCGCCGGCGAGGAGCAGGGGGACGACGACGCCCGCGAGCGGGTCCCCTGGCGGGAGGCCGGCGACGACCTCGGCCACCTCGGGACCGTGGACGTCGACGTACGCCTCGAGGACGTCGACGTCGGGCAGCAGCGCCGCGACCTCGGCGACGACCCCGCGCACGGTGGCGCGACCGTCGGGGTCGCGGGTGCCGTGGGCACAGACGACGAGGGCTGGGGTCACGAGGTCACGGTGCCACGTCGGCTCGTCGTCAGTCACCCTCGGGGCCCGTCGTCGCGCAGACCGGGTCGTCGAGGAAGCCCTCGGCCGCGACCCGGCCGATGACGACGACGGCCGGCGGGCGGACGCCCTCGCGCTCGGCCACCCCGGCGGCCGTGCCGACCGTCGCGTGGGTGACCCGCTCGCGGACCGTCGACCCCTGCTCGACCATCGCGACCGGGAGGTCGGGGTCGACGCCCGGCCTCGACCGCGGCGGCGCAGATGTCGGGCAGGGCGGAGACCGCCATGAGGAGGACGACGGTCGCGCCCGTCGTGAGGGCGGCCAGGGTCGCGCGGTCGGCCCCCACGTGCCCCGTGCTGACGTGGACCGAGGTCGACACCCCCCGCTGGGTGACCGGGATGCCCGCGAGCGCCGGGACGGAGAAGGCCGAGGTGATGCCGGGGACGACCGAGACGTCGACGCCGGCGCGACGGCAGGCGTGGACCTCCTCGCCACCGCGGCCGAAGACGTACGGGTCGCCGCCCTTGAGGCGGACGACGGCTCAGGCCCCGGAGGGCGCGGTCGACGAGGATCGCGTTGATCTCGGCCTGCGGCACGGGGTGGTTCGTCGGGCTCTTGCCGACGTCGACGACCTCGACGTCGGGAGGCAGCCGGTCGAGCAGTGCCGTCGCGCCGAGCCGGTCGGTGACGACGACGTCGGCCGCGGCCAGGGCCTCGAGCCCGGCGAGCGGGACGAGCCCGGGGTCGCCCGGACCGCTCCCGACGAGGGTCACGCGCCCGCGTCCGGCACGGCGTCGGCGCAGGTCGACCTCGCCCGAGGCCACGTGGAGCGCGAGGGCGTCGCGCACGCCGGCCGCCCGGCGCGGGTCGGGGTCTCCCACCGAGACGACGCCGAGGACGAGGTCGCCGTGGGTGCTCGAGGCGACGCGAGCGCGCCGTGCCGTCCCGGCCGTCGGAGGCGTTGACGCACCACGTCCGCCGGGCCTCCGCCCACGCGGCGACCTCCGCGTTGACCGCCGGGTCGGCCGTGGCGGCCACGACGAGCCACGCCCCGTCGAGGTCGGCCTCGGCGACGGATCGCTCGACGAGCTCGGCGTCCCGGTGGCTCCCGACCCGGCGGGCGTCGTCGGAGGGCGCCGGGTCGACGAGCACCACGTGCGCGCCGTCCTCGAGGAGCCGGCGGGCGCGTCGGGTGCCGACGACCCCGCCGCCGACGACGAGCACGCGGCGTCCGCTGAGGTCGAGGCCGACGAGGGTCGTCACGGGCGCGCCACGTGAGGGCGTGGGTCGGTGGTCACCCGCCCATCGTCGGCCATCGACCGGACCCGAGCCACCACGGGGACCCGAGGGCTAGACAGGTGACCATTTGGTCACCTATGGTGACGACGTGCAGGCCGACGACCTCGTGTTCAAGGCGCTGGCGGACCCCGTCCGCCGGATCCTCCTGGACGCCCTCTTCCAGCGTGACGGATGCACGCTGGGCGAGCTCGAGGCCGTCGTCAACGAGCACGTCGAGATGACCCGGTTCGGGGTGGCCAAGCACCTGAGGCTGCTCGAGCAGGCCGATCTCGTCGTGTCGCGCAGGCAGGGGCGGGAGAAGCTGCACCACCTCAACGCCGTCCCGATCCAGCAGATCCACCAGCGGTGGATCGGCAAGTACACCGAGCGCGCCGGCATCGCCGCCGTCCTGCTCGACCTCAAGGCGCACGTCGAGACACCAGACCCGAAGGATGAGAACCCATGAGCGAGAACCTGGTCCAGATCTACAGCATCTACATCAACGCGCCCGCCGAGAAGGTGTGGGACGCCATCACCCGGTCCGAGCACACCAACCGGTGGGGGTACGGCGGCGACGTCGAGGTCGACCTGCGACCCGGTGGGGTGTTCCGCAACCTCACCACCGACGAGATGAAGCAGATGGGGATGGGCGACGTCGCGATCGACGGCGTGGTCGTCGAGGTCGACCCCCCGAACCGGCTCGTCCTCGACTGGAAGGCGGCCTGGTACCCCGACTCCGACCCCACCCGGGTCACGTGGGAGCTGACCCAGTTCGAGAGCGGCCTGACGCGCGTCGTCCTCACCCACGACGTCACGGCCGCTCCCAGCTCGCGCCGGAGATCGCCGGCGGCGGCGACCCCCAGCAGGGTGGCGGTGGCTGGCTGTGGAGCCTGTCCGGCCTCAAGACGCTCGTCGAGACCGGTCGCTCGATGGACGAGACCGCCGCCTGACCACCCTCGTGAGGGCGGCGTCGGGCCAGGGTCGAGCCGGCCCGCGGGGGCTGGGTCAGGTCAGGCCGAGGTAGTGCTCGAGGCCGACCGTCAGCCCCGGGTGCGACCCGACCTCGCGCACGGCCGTGAGGACGCCGGGCATGAACGAGACGCGGTCGAAGGAGTCGTGGCGGATCGTGAGGAGCTCGCCCTCGCCGCCGAGGAGGACCTCCTGGTGGGCGACGAGGCCGCGCAGGCGGACCGAGTGCACCGGCACCCCGGCCACCCGGGCCCCGCGGGCGCCGTCGGGGTCGTGCGTCGTCGCGTCGGGCACGGGTCCCAGGCCCGCGTCCTCGCGCGCCGCCCCGATGAGCTCGGCCGTCCGGGCGCCGGTGCCCGACGGCGCGTCGACCTTGCCGGGGTGGTGCAGCTCGATGACCTCGACCGACTCGTAGAAGCGGGCGGCCTTCTCGGCGAACGCCATCATGAGCACGGCGCCGATGGCGAAGTTCGGCGCGATGAGGACGCCCACCTCCGGGCTGGTCGGCGAGCTGCCCGCGCAGCACCTCGAGTCGCTCCTCCGACCAGCCGGTGGTGCCGACGACGACGTGCACCCCCTGCGACACGCAGTGCGCGACGTTGGCGGGTGAGGCGTCGGGGACCGAGAACTCCACGACGACGTCGGCCCCGCCGAGGTCGCCGAGGTCGTCGCCGGCGTCGTAGCGACCGGCGAGCTCGAGCCCGTCGGCGTCCTCGACGGCGCGGCACACGGTGGCGCCCATCCGCCCGCGCAGCGCCGATGACCGACACCCTGATCGCGCTCATGCCCCGACTCTAGTCAGCGGCCCTCGGGCGCGGGGTGCGGTCCCTTGACGGTGATGAGCGCGAGGACGACGGCCGGCAGCACGACGACGACCAGGCCCAGCGCCGTGATCGCCCAGGCGAGCTCGCCGGTGCCGATGGCGACGCCGACGACGGTGGCCAGCCAGGCGAGGAGGACCCCGGTGACGACGGCCACCGCGAGCGACCGCGGCGCGCGTGCCGTCGGGTCGGCGGCCAGCGACCGGTTCGCCGCGACGAGCGACGACGCACCCCGCGGCGGAGACGAGACCGAGGACGCACGCCGCGACGAGCACCGCCAGCGCCTCGGCCGGGGCGGTCGCCGCGAAGAACCCGCAGCCCACGGCCGAGGACCGCCGACAGGGCTGCCCCGCCGGTCGCCGCCTTCGCGCGCACACCGGCGACCTCGCGTGCCGTCGTCAGGTCCATGGACGGCAGGCTCTCACCCGAAGGCCGGCCACGCAGCCTCGGGGTAGCCCGAGAGCTTGCTGCGCACGCCCTGCAGGTCGCTCTTGGCGAGCAGGCAGAGGGTGGTGAGCGCGCCGGTGCCGATGATGAGACCGCCGATGAACGCCCCCCAGCCGGCGAGGACGGTCGGCGGCACCGCGGGCAGCCCGAGCACCGAGATGGCCTCGCCGGTCGCCGTGAGGATGCAGATGACCAGGATGCCGATCCCGACGATGATGCCGAGCCACCAGGTGATGATGCCGGCGCCGACCTTGACGAGGGCGGACGCGATCGTCTCGGCGAACTGCTCGGACACCCCCTTCAGGGCGCTCTCCTGCTGGCTGAGCCGCTCGTTGTAGCGCGTGGCGGCGGTGCCCTTCCACGTGTTGTCGACGTCGAGCTGCCCTTCGCCGCCAGGCCCGCGCGTTCCGACACCGGCTGCCCGACGTCGGTGCGCCAGTCGGCGGCCTTGCCGAAGCACAGCCAGGGGGCGCCGAAGACGTTCCAGTGCTCCCCCATCCAGTCGACGGCCTCCTGCCACTTCGGGACGACCTTGCTGTTCCAGAACTCGACCGCCTTCTCCGCGATCCACCCGGCGAAGCGGGCGATCTTGTCGAGCGTGTTGTTGAACGCCTCGAGGAGCCGGTCGGCCTTGGCCATCAGCTCCTCCCACTTGGTGCGCAGCTTCTCGAGGATCTCCTCGGGGCTCATGTCGTGCTCCCTCTCGTCAGACGACCGGCGCCCACTCGGCGCCGATCCGGGTCAGGGCGGACTCGTCGTCCGCGTCGTACTGCCGCTTCACGTCGCGCAGGGTGGCCGCCATCGTGTCGGTGGCGGTCTCCCCGCCGTCGAGGATCCCCGCGACGAAGTCCTGGATGTCGTCGTAGACCCCGTTGAAGCCGGTCGCGTCGGCCACGACCGAGGTCGAGATGGTGCTGACCGTGATGGTGCGCGCCGCCGACGCCGCGTCGTCGAGGACGTCGCTCGTCGCGTCCCAGATCTTCGCGTCGTGCTCGAGCGCCTCGAGCTGGACCTCGTAGCCCATGTCGTCTCCTCTACAGGTCCAGGCCGAGTCGCCGGCCGATGCGGGTGGGGTCGCCCAGGTGGGCGAGGGTGGCGGTGGAGCGGTCGGCCTCGGCCTTGGTCTGCGCGAAGGTCGACAGGGCCACCGACTGCGCCTGCTCGATCGTCGCGAGGACGGTGCGGCCGATGTTCGCGGGGTGGGTGCGGGTCGCCCAGGACTCGCGGACGGTCAGGTCGAGCAGGCCCCCGCTCGCCGAGAGCTCGACGTGGACGTCGCCGCCGGGGCTCGCCGCGCGGTGGACGCGCTCGACGCCGGCCGTGACGTCCTCGATGGCGGTGTCGAGCTCGGCCTCGATCTCGGTCCAGAGGTCGAGCAGCTCGCGCAGGACGCTGTCCTCGGTGACGGAGGCGCCGCTCGGCAGGCCCGCCACGTGGTCGGCGACCGCGGTCGGGAACGGCCGGGTGCGCGGCTCGGGCCGCTCGAAGGCCGCCTCGACCTGCTCGCTCCACTCCTGAAGGCGCGACGCCCCCGCTGCCACGTACGCCTCGGCGATGGCCGGGCCGAGCTCGGCGGGCGCGACGAGGTCCTGCCAGCGGTGGTCGACGGTGATGGCGCCGACGCGGCCGTCGGGCGCCACCCGGACCCGCACGGCCTTCCTCGTGTCGGTGCCGAGCGCCTCGCCCGCGGGCGGGTCGATGCCCTCCAGGCGCTGGAGCGTGCGGTCGAGGTCCTCGCGGGCCTCGTGCAGTCGTTCGGTGTCGCGGTCCATGTGTGGCTCCTCCCTCCCCGGTGGAAGCGCCAGTCTCGTGCCGGATCCCCCACGGGCGGAATGGGGAGGACTCCCCGCCCGGCTCCGCCCGGACGCCCCGCGTCGGCCCACGGGCCGCGCTCCGACACGCCCGGTTGTTCACCTTCCGTTCATCTTCACGGCGCCGTCGGCTACCCTTGGGTGAACAGCACGTGAACGAAGGGAGGACGCGATGAAGAAGGCCACGACCTCGACCACCCGTACGGGTCTGTCGATGCGCTGGGTCCCGGTCACCACCGACGGGCGCGTTCGCATGGAGATGCGCTGGACCGCTCCTCCGGCGATCCGCCCCCGCGCGGTCGCCTGACCGACCCACGACGCGAGGAGGCCCGCACCCCACCAGGGTGCGGGCCTTCTTCCGTTGCGCGTCCGGACGCTTCGTGCGCCGCCCTCCCGGACGCGCCGAGGGCGCGGCACCCCCGTTGAGGGTGCCGCGCCCTCGGTGGGGTGCGGGAGCCGGTCAGGCGTCGGTGGAGACGCCCTCGGACTCGCTGCGGTCGCCCTCGGAACGGTCACCGTCGGAACGGTCGCCCTCGGAACGGTCGCCACGGCCGCGGCCGCCACGACGGCGGTTGCGGGGGCGGCGCTCGCCGCGCTCGCCGTCCTCGGAACGCTCGCCGCGCTCCTCGGAGTCGGAGTCGGAGCCCGACTCGTCGTCGAGGTCGGCGGCCGAGGCCGCGTCGACCGGGGCGGCGGCCGGAGCCGAGTCGGCCGCGGGGGCCTGCTCGTCACCGGTCTCGCCCTCGGCCATCACGGCCGCGAGCGACAGCTTGCCGCGGGGGTCGATCTCCTTGAGCTCGACCTGGACCTTCTGGCCCACCGCGAGCACGTCGTCGACGTTGTCGATGCGCTTGCCGCCGACGAGCTTGCGGACCTCCGAGATGTGCAGGAGGCCGTCCTTGCCCGGCAGGAGCGAGATGAACGCGCCGAAGGTCGTCGTCTTGACGACGGTGCCCAGGAAGCGCTCGCCGATCTCCGGCATCTGCGGGTTCGCGATGGCGTTGATCATGGCGCGCGCGGCCTCGGCCGACGGGCCGTCGGTGGCACCGATGTACACGGTGCCGTCGTCCTCGATCGAGATCTGCGCGCCGGTCTCGTCCTGGATCGTGTTGATCATCTTGCCCTTCGGGCCGATGACCTCGCCGATCTTGTCGACCGGGACCGTGACGCTGATGACGCGAGGAGCGAAGGGGCTCATCTCGTCGGGCGCGTCGATGGCCTCGTTCATGACGTCGAGGATGTGCAGGCGCGCGTCGCGGGCCTGGGTCAGCGCACCGGCCAGCACGTCGGCGGGGATGCCGTCGAGCTTGGTGTCGAGCTGGATGGCCGTGACGAACTCGCGGGTACCGGCGACCTTGAAGTCCATGTCGCCGAACGCGTCCTCGGCACCGAGGATGTCGGTGAGGGCCGCGTACTGCGTCTGGCCGTCGACCTCCGCGGAGACCAGGCCCATCGCGATGCCCGCGACCGGGGCGCGCAGCGGCACACCGGCGTTGAGCAGCGACAGGGTGGACGCGCAGACCGAGCCCATCGAGGTGGACCCGTTGGAGCTGAGGGCCTCGGACACCTGGCGGATCGCGTAGGGGAACTCCTCGCGGGTCGGCAGGACCGGCATCAGGGCACGCTCGGCGAGCGCACCGTGGCCGATCTCGCGACGCTTCGGCGAACCGACGCGACCGGTCTCACCGGTCGAGTAGGGCGGGAAGTTGTAGTTGTGCATGTAGCGCTTGCGCGTCGTCGGCGACAGCGTGTCGAGCTGCTGCTCCATGCGGAGCATGTTCAGCGTCGTGACGCCCATGATCTGGGTCTCGCCACGCTCGAAGATCGCCGAGCCGTGCACCCGCGGGAGCACCTCGACCTCGGCGCTCAGGGCGCGGATGTCGGCGAGGCCACGGCCGTCGATGCGGACCTTGTCCGTGAGGATGCGCTCGCGGATGTACTTCTTCTGCACCGAGCGGAAGGCGGCGGAGACCTCCTTCTCACGACCGGCGAACTCGAAGACCTGGCTGTCGCCGTCGCCCACGAGGGCGTGCAGCGCGATCATCTTCAGCTCGTCGATGCGCTCCTCGCGCTCCTGCTTGCCGGCGATGGTCAGGGCCAGCGCGGTGTCGGCGCCGACCCTGCCCTCGACGGCGGCGTAGACGTCGTCGGTGTAGTCGAGGAAGACCGGGAACTCCTGGACGGGCTTGGCAGCCGTCGCGGCGAGCTCGGACTGCGCGTCGCACAGCGCCTTGATGAAGACCTTCGCGGCCTCGAGGCCCTGGGCGACGACCTCCTCGGTGGGAGCGGTCTTGCCCTGGCTCTTGACGAGGTCCCAGGTGTGGTCGGTGGACTCGGCCTCGACCATCATGATCGCGACGTCGTCACCGGCGATGCGGCCCGCGACGACCATGTCGAACGTCGAGCGCTCGATGTCGCTGAAGTTCGGGAACGCGACCCACTGGTCGTCGATGAGGCTGACGCGGACGCCACCGATCGGGCCGCTGAACGGCAGGCCGGAGATCTGCGTCGAGGCGCTGGCCGCGTTGATGGCGAGCACGTCGTACTGGTGGTCGGGGTTGAGCGCCAGGACCGTGATGACGACCTGGACCTCGTTGCGCAGGCCCTTGGTGAAGGTCGGGCGCAGCGGGCGGTCGATGAGGCGGCAGGTGAGGATCGCGTCGGTGGACGGGCGTCCCTCACGGCGGAAGAACGAGCCGGGGATCTTGCCCGCGGCGTACATCCGCTCCTCGACGTCGACGGTCAGGGGGAAGAAGTCGAACCCCTCGCGCGGGTGCTTCCCGGCGGTGGTGGTGGAGAGGAGCATCGTGTCCTCGTCCAGGTAGGCGGCGACGGAGCCGCCGGCCTGCTTCGCGAGTCGGCCGGTCTCGAACCGGACGGTGCGGGTGCCGAAGGTTCCGTTGTCCAGAACGGCTTCGGCGACAGTGATCTCAGGACCCTCCATGGGTCCTCCTTTTCTCTGGTGTGAAGCTCGCGTGCATCGTCGTTGTGCACGGGCTTGTCCTTCAGTGGTGCTGGTCGTGCTGGTGGTGCTGTCGGGGCGGGCCGCTGGCGCGGTCCCGGCCCGTCTCACGCGGAAAGGGCGGCCCTCACGGTCAACGTGAGGACCGCCCTGTCGCGTGAAGTCCTTATCGGCGCAGGCCGAGACGCTTGATGAGCGAGCGGTAGCGCTCGACATCGACGCTCTCGAGGTAGCGCAGGAGCCGGCGGCGCTGGCCGACCAGCAGGAGCAGGCCGCGGCGGCTGTGGTGGTCGTGCTTGTGCTGACGCGAGTGCTCGGTGAGGTCGAGGATGCGCTGGGTGAGCAGCGCGATCTGCACCTCGGGAGAGCCGGTGTCGCCCTCGGACGTGCCGTACTCGGTCATGATCTGCTTCTTGACGTCGATGCTCAGGGGCATGGGGCGACGGTCTCCTTCGATGGTTTCGCTGCGCGGCGCTCCCGGGCTGGTTCACCGGGGCTCTCTGGTTCCGCGGCCGATGTTCACGGCAGTGGTCAAGGTTACCAGCGGGGATTCGCGGGTCCTAATCATGCCGGCGCTCCGCCGGTCCGGCGCCGGTGCTGCGCCGGCGCTCCGCCGGCGCTGCGCTGAAGTAGCGCCTGCGGGTTCGGCGGAGGGCGGTGGGTCCCGTCATCCTCCGCTGTTCGCCTCGAGGTGGGCGAGCACCGCGAGGACCCGACGGTTGGTCTCGCCGTCGTCGTGCAGGCCGAGCTTGGTGAAGACCGCCCGCATGTGGGCCTCGACCGTGCGGTCCGAGAGGTGCAGGACCGCGGCGACCCGCCCGTTCGAGTGACCCTCGGCGACGAGGCGCAGCACCTCCTGCTCGCGCTCGCTGAGCCGGGCGATCCCGGGCGAGGCCTGAGCGTGCACCAGCGCCTGGACGACCGCGGGGTCCAGCGCGACACCTCCGCTCGCCACCCGACGCAGGGCGAGGTCGAAGTCGTCGAGGTGCAGGACGCTCTCCTTGAGCAGGTAGCCGAACCCCGGCCTGCCCAGGAGCGGCAGGCAGTGCCGGAGCTCGACGTGCTGGGAGAGGAGGAGCACCCCGGTGTCCGGGTACCGCGCACGAAGGTCGACCGCGGCGACCGCCCCGTCGTCGTCGCCACCCGGGGGCATCCGCACATCGACGATCGCGACGTCGGGCCGGTGCTCCGCCACGGCCGAGCGCACGGCCACCGCGTCACCGACGGCGGCCACCACGGTGTGCCCGGCGTCCCCCAGCAGGCGAAGCAGGCCCTCACGGAAGAGCAGGGCGTCGTCCGCGACGACCACCGTGAGGCCGCCGGCGACGGACCCCGCGTCGGACGCCACTCAGACCACCGCCCGCACGGTGGTGCCGCCTCCGGGCGGGCTCTCGATGGAGATGACGCCGCCCACCGACGCGACCCGGTCACGCAGGGCCAACGGTCCGTCCGGCGGCGCTCCCCCGACGCCGTCGTCGCGCACCTCGATCGCCATCCGCCCGTCCGCGGGCGTCACCGAGACGCCGATGTGCCCGGCCCTGGCGTGCTTGAGGGCGTTGGTCACCGCCTCGGAGACGACGAGGTAGGCCGTCGTCGTGCGCGCCTCGTCGGCGTGGGGCAGGTCGTCCACCCGCAGGCTCAAGGGGACCGGGCTCGCGGACCGCACGGCCTCGAGCGCCGGTCCGAGCCCGTCGTCGAGCCGGGCCGGTCGCACGCCGTGGGCGAGCGAGCGCAGCTCGCGCACCGTGTCCTCGAGGTCCGTGACCGCGGCGTCGACCTCGTCTGCCTGCTCGCGGGGCAGGTCGCGCTGGAGCCGGCGCAGCCGCATGCCGGTCGCGACGATGCGCTGCTGGGCGCCGTCGTGGAGGTCACGTTCGAGGCGGCGGCGCTCGAGGGCGACCGCGTCCGCCAGGCGCGACCGGCTCGCCTCGACCTCGGTCACCGCCTCCCGCAACCCGAGCCGCAGCCGGCTCACCTCCAGGGGGAGCCACGCGGCCGTCGCGAGGTCGGAGATGCGCCGTCGGGCGCGGGCACTGTCGTGGCCGAGGGAGATGCGGGCCACCTCGGCGCCTCCCGCGGTGACGACGACGGCTCCGTCGGAGCCGCCAGAGCGGTCGGAGCGATCGGAGCGGTCGGAGCCGTCCCCGCCTCCGGAGCTCGTGGCGAGCTCCGCCGAGTCGATCCCGACCGGTTCCTGCTCCGATGGCCGGGGCCGGGCGGTCGGCGGGTCCGTCGCCCAGGTCCCGTCGGGGCGGCCGAGGACGAGGACCAGGCCGGCGTCGCCCTGCGCCGCGCGCAGCACGTCCTCGAGCTCCTCGGGTTGGCGACGACCCGACCGCACGTCGGCGACGAACCGCTCGACCGCGGCGAGGGCGACGTGCCGGTCGCGGTCGACGAGGCGGCCGACGATGCGCGCGATGCGGTGGTGAACGGGAAGCAGGACGAGGGCCGTGACGAAGGCGGCGGTCACCGCGGGAACCTCACCGCTGACCCCGAGGGCGCGGCCGACCGCGAGGACGACTGCGCCGAAGACCGCGGCCGACACGACCGCGGTGACGATCGCCGAGACGGTGTCGCCGAGGACCCGGTCGACGTCGAAGAGGTCGTGCCGCAGGATCGCGACGCCGACCGCGACGGGCACGAGGACGACGATCGCCACGAGGTGCGGCGTGTAGGCCACCCCCACGGGTGCGCCGAGGATCTCGGCGACCCAACCGCCGGCCAGCAGCGCCGCCGCGACGACCCCCGCCAACGCGAGCCAGCGCACCTGGAGTCGACGCAGCGCATCCCCGGTCCGCGCGGACCTGACGACGGACGCGATGCCCAGTCCCACGCTCGCGGCCACGAGCAGCATGCCGATGAGGCCCGCCCCGGTTCGCAGCGAGGACTCGGGCCCGCCCACGAGGCGACCGTCCACCTGCCGGGTACCCCAGAGGGCGAAGACCGTGGCAGCCATGGCGAGCGGTAGCAGGAGGGCCGGCGCCCGCCACCTCCGTCCCGGGCGGGACCCGTCGGGGAACACGAGCAGCAGGGCGACGAGCCCCGCGACGTTCAGCGGCCACAGCCCGGCCGCCACCGTCGCGGCCGCCGCGGCCCCCGGCGCGCCCCGTCCCCCGGCCGCCGTCATCCCGTACTGCTCGACGAGGACGACCACGAGGGGCGCCGCCGCGCACCAGGCGAGGGCGGGGGCAACCGGGGACGTCGGCCGGTGCACCAGCACCAGGACGCCGACCCCCAACGACACCAGCGCCGCGCCGCCCGCGAGGACGTCTCCTCCCCGTCCTGCCGCCACCCCCACGGCGATCGTGGCCGTCACGACGGCACCGGCGAGCGCCACACCGACCCGCCCCGTCACCAGCCGCATGCGGCCATGGTGGCACCACGAGCGCTCGCCCGGATCAGGGTCAGCACCTAGGGCCGATCCGCGGACGACCCCGCGCTGGAACGGATCCACCCAGGGACCCCGGCGGACGAGGCTCGGAGTCACCAGGTCCCTCGTCCAAGGAGTCGTCATGAACGTCGTCTACACCGTCCTGTTCGCCCTGCCGATCGGACTCCTCGTCCGCCCTCGGACCACGGCTCTGTTCACCTACCTCGTCGTGGGCAGCTGGGTGTTCGCCTTCCAGAGCGTCAGCGTCCTGCTGTCCTGGTTGGGCCACGACGGCCGGCCGGCGTTCGGGCCGTTCCCGACGGCGCTCCCGGCCGACTCCGACTCCGCGGAGCTCTTCGGGTACGGCGCCGTGAACCTCGTCATCACCCTCGTCGGGGTGGGTCTCGTCCTCCTCGGTCACCGCTCCGGTCCCGCCGCCTCGAGCGTCGTGAGGTCGTCGCGCTGGCCTGAGGTCGTCGCGCTGGCCTGAGGTCGTCGCGCTGGCCTGAGGTCGTCGCGCTGGCCTGAGCTCGTCGCGCCGGCTGAGGCCGCTGCGCTGGTGTGAGCGGCGTCCGGGCGGCTTCGTCAGTCGCGCCGGACGAGCGTTCGTCGCCAGGTGTCGAGGACGAGGTCCGCGCCGTCGTCCGACGTCCGGTCGCCGGCTGTGGCGAGGCGGTAGTACGCCGGGCTGTTCGCCATCCACAGGCGGTGCGCGACGTCGTCGTCGGTGAGGTCGCCGCGCAGCTCGCCGGTCCCACGACGCCCTCCCCCGGGCACACCGCTGGCCCCGCCGGGGTGGGCGGGGTGCGGGGCGGGGTCACGCCGGTTCTCGGGCGGCGCGGATCGCGAGCAGCTCGTCGTACGAGCCGTGGGTCAGGTCCCACTCGACCCGGGTCCCATCTCGGTCGTGCACCACCCACCCGGCCAGCCGCCGCGAATGGACCACCGTGTGGTGCCGCCCGCACAACAAGGCAGCGTTCCCAAGATCCGTCAGCCCCCCGTCGACCCAGTGCCGCAGGTGGTGCGCGTCGCACCACTGACCGGGCACGTCACACCCCGGGTAGGAGCAGTGCCGGTCGCGCAGCCACAGCCGGCGGACCTGCCCGGCGGAGAACAGCCGCTTCATCCGGCCCAGGTCGACCACCTCGCCGCCCTCTCCCAGCACCGCCGGCAGGATCGCGCCGTCACACGCCAGCCGCCGCACCGTCTCCGGCGCCAGCAGCACCCCGGACTCCGCACCACCGAACGTCTCACCCGCCCCGCTCAGCCCGTTCCGTAGCGTCTCCAGGTCGACCGTGACCACCAGCGTCGCCTTCTGGCTCGTCGGCGCATCAGCCCCGGCCCCGACCGCCCGCCGCACCAACGTCACCAACGCCTCCCCGCGCCGCCGGTCGCACGAGCGCAGGTCACGCTCGCCCTCGATCGGCTGCGGCGCGGACAGCGGACCCAGCGCCGCCTCGAGCACGGCCCGGCCCTCCACATCAAGGGTCAACCGGTACTCCGCCAACCCCAGGTCGTCGACCCGCGGCTGCGACAACGACACGAACCGCTTCCCCCGGTCCTGCTCCGCCTGCAGCTGCCCGTCGCAACCCGTACGTCGCCAGCAGCCGCGGCCGCACCAACCGACACCCCCGCGGTCCGTGCTCCACCGCCATCGCGATGAGCCCGTCGACGCACGGCCGGCTCCGCACCCCGTCGGCCAGCAACGGCGCAACCGGTCGGCCTCCGCCACCACCACCGCAGCCGAACGCACCGGCAACACCCCCGACATCACGGCCTCCTTGACCACCGCGTTGCCCGACACCGCGAACGCCTCCGCCAACGCCACCACCTGCCCCGCACCACCAGCCACCGTCGACGGCGCATGCCGGCGCACCCACGCCACCGGCGTCAACGCCAGAGCCCCCGACCCCATCTCCCCCCGCGCCATCGCCTCCGACGCCACCACCACCCGAGCAGCGTCGACCAGCACCCCCAGCCGGTCGACCTCGCCCATCACGGCCTCGAGCTCGCGCGATCCCGCCGCCCACAGCTCTTCGCCCAACCCGGACAGCGCCTCAGACGCCGCCACGACCACCTCGCGTCGTGCCTCGAGCCCCGATCTCCCTGCCATGCACTAATCGTACAGATGTCCACCGACACCCGCCGTCCGTCATCCACAGGCCGCGCCCACCCTCGGGTGCGCGTCGCGCAACGATCCCGAGAAAGAGTTCCACGACCCGAAACTCCTGCCTGACGCGCAACCCACCCGCTCCCCATCTCCGCAGGTCAGACCCTGTTCCACCACGTGGCATCGCGCGTCTCCTCGCGAGGCCTGCCGTTGCGCGACCCGTCCGCGTATCGTGGCGAGGGAGGTCATCTCTCGACGACGAGGAGCGCACGGCCCGTGCCCAAACGAGGTCCCAGTCCGGCACCAGTCCACGCACCCGCCGACCCGGTGCGGGCGGCGTCCGTGCGCGCCATCGCCGAGCAGCTCGCCGGCCTGCGCGGTCCCCTGCTCCCCGTCCTCCACGAGGTCGTCGCCACCCACGGCTACGTCACCGACGACGACGTCCACGTGGTCGCGAACGTCCTCAACCTCAGCCGCGCCGACGTCCACGGGACGCTGACCTTCTACCACGACCTGCGCCGCACTCCCCCGCCCGCGCACCGCGTCTCCCTCTGCCGCGGCGAGGCGTGCCAGTCGCGCGGCGGCGAGGCCCTCCACGCCGAGGCCACCACCCGCTGGGCGGCCACCGCCGACGTCGAGGTCGGCGAGGTCTTCTGCCTCGGGCTGTGCGCCCAGGGACCGAGCGGCACCATCGACGGCACCCTGCTCGCCGCCCTCACCCCCGACAAGCTCGACGCCCTCACCCAGGGATGGTCCCGATGACGACCGCCTGGGTCCCGTGCGACGCCGCGGCCGTCGCGATGGGCGCCGACGCCGTGGCCACCGAGCTCGAGATGGCCGGGGTCGCGGTTCGACGCAACGGCTCTCGCGGGATGCTCTGGCTCGAACCTCTCGTCGAGCTCGAGACCGAGGCGGGACGCGTCGGCTACGGGAACGTCACCACCCTCGACGTGCCGGCCCTCCTCGACGGCTCCCTGCGCGACGACGCCACCCGCTGCATCGGCGTCGTCGACGAGCACGAGTGGCTCACCCGCCAGCACCGCGTCTCCTTCGCCCGCGTCGGCCTCATCGAGCCCACCGACATCGCCGCCTACCGCGAGCACGGGGGCCTCGCCGGCCTCCAGCGCGCCATCGCCCTCGACCCCGAGCAGGTCGTCCAAGAGGTCACCGACTCCGGCCTGCGAGGACGAGGCGGCGCCGGGTTCCCCGCGGGCATCAAGTGGGAGACCGTCCGCACGGCTCGGGCCGACGTCAAGTTCGTCTGCTGCAACGCCGACGAGGGCGACTCCGGAACCTTCGCCGACCGCATGCTCATCGAGGGCGACCCCTTCACCCTCATCGAGGGGATGGCGATCGCCGCCCTGGCCGTCGGCGCCACCGAGGGCTACGTCTACCTCCGCAGCGAGTACCCGCACGCCATCCGGACCCTGCGCCGCGCCATCGACATCGCGTACGCCCACGGCGTCGTCGGCGAGTCGGTCCTCGGGAGCGGCCGCCGCTTCGACCTCGACGTGCGGGTGGGCGCCGGCGCCTACATCTGCGGCGAGGAGACCTCCATGCTCGAGTCGCTCGAGGGCAAGCGGGGCGAGGTGCGTGCCAAGCCACCGATCCCCGCCC
Organism: uncultured Actinomycetota bacterium; assembly: GCA_963834225.1. Classification (GTDB taxonomy): domain Bacteria; phylum Actinomycetota; class Actinomycetes; order Actinomycetales; family Dermatophilaceae; genus Oryzobacter. The sequence continues at coordinate 649,493 of CAWIAT010000009.1, forward strand.
TCGAGGGGCTGTTCGGCAAGCCGACCGTCGTCAACAACGTCCTCACCCTGTCAGCGGTCCCGATGGTGCTGGCCGACGGCGGCGCCGCGTATGCCGCGCTCGGCACCGGCCGCAGCCGTGGAACCCAGGTGTTCCAGCTCGCGGGCAACATCAGGCAGGGCGGGATCGTCGAGGCCGACTTCGGCGTCTCCCTCGGCACCCTCGTCGACGACTTCGGCGGCGGATCCGCCTCCGGCAGACCGGTGAAGGCCGTGCAGGTCGGCGGACCCCTGGGGGCCTACCTCCCGACGAGCCAGTTCCACCTCCCGATGGACTACGAGGCCTTCGCCGAGGCGAACGCGATGGTCGGCCACGGCGGCATCGTCGTGTGGGACGACACGATGGACGCCTCGCTGATGGCCCGCTTCGCCATGGAGTTCTGCGCCAAGGAGTCCTGCGGCAAGTGCACCCCGTGCCGGATCGGCTCCGCCCGCGGCGTCGAGGTCGTCGACCGCATCCGCAACGCCACCGACGACGGCGTGCGGCGCACCCAGCTCGTCCTCCTCGAGGACCTCTGCACGACGATGACGAAGGGCTCGCTGTGTGCGATGGGGGGCCTGACGCCCATGCCGGTGCGCAGCGCCCTCGAGCACTTCCCGGAGGACTTCGGGGTGCAGCCCGAAGACGCGCACGACGCGGCCGCGGGCATCCCCGAGTCGGCCACGGTCACCACGGAAGGGGCCAGACCATGACACTCGTCCACGAGCCCGAGCAAGCGCTCGAGACACCGGACCACGGCACTCCGCCGGTGTCCGGTGAGGCGACGGCGCAACGTGAGCATCGACGGCATCGAGGTGATGGTGCCGCCGGGCACCTCCGTGATGCGCGCCGCCAAGCTGGCCGGCATCGACGTCCCCAAGCTGTGTGCCACCGACAACCTCAAGGCCTTCGGGTCGTGCCGCCTCTGCCTCGTCGAGGTCGACGGGATGAAGGGCACGCCCGCCTCGTGCACCACCCCGTGCGCCGACGGGATGGTCGTCTCGACCCGCACCGAGCAGGTCAAGCAGCTGCGCCGCGGGGTCATGGAGCTCTACCTGTCCGACCACCCCACCGACTGCCCCGGCTGTGAGCGGGGCAACTGCGAGATGCAGGGCCTCGCACTGGAAACCGGTGTGGCAGAGGTCCGTTACGGGATGGGCGGCGTCTCGCACGTCCACGAGTCCACCGACGCCTCCAACCCCTACTTCGACTACGACCCCGCCGCCTGCATCGTCTGCTCGCGCTGCGTGCGGGCCTGCTCGGAGGTGCAGGGGACGTTCGCGCTGACCGTCGAGGGGCGCGGGTTCGACTCACGGATCACCCCCGGCGGCACCGACTTCCTGTCCTCCGAGTGCGTCTCGTGCGGTGCGTGCGTGCAGGCCTGCCCCACCGACGCGCTCACCGAGAAGTCGGTCGTCTCCCTGGGGATGCCGACCCGCTCGGTCGTCACGACGTGCGCGTACTGCGGTGTGGGGTGCTCGTTCAAGGCCGAGGTCCAGGGCACCGGCGAGGGCACCCGCGTCGTGCGGATGACCCCGTGGAAGGACGGCGGCGCCAACGAGGGCCACTCCTGCGTCAAGGGGCGCTTCGCCTACGGGTACGCCTCGCACGACGACCGCCAGATGAACCCGATGGTGCGCGACTCCATCGACGACGAGTGGCAGGTCGTGTCGTGGGAGGAGGCGATCGCGCGGATCGCCGAGGGCTTCCTCGGGCTGCGCGAGAAGTACGGCGTCGGTTCCATCGGCGGCATCTCGTCCTCCCGCTGCACCAACGAGGAGGTGTACGTCGTCCAGAAGATGGTGCGGGCGGCGTTCGGCAACAACAACATCGACACCTGCGCGCGGGTCTGCCACTCCCCCACCGGGTACGGGCTCAACCACGCGTTCGGCACCTCGGCCGGGACCCAGGACTTCAAGTCGGTCGACGCCGGCCGACGTCATCCTCGTCATCGGCGCCAACCCCACCGACGCGCACCCGGTGTTCGCCTCGCGGATGAAGAAGCGGCTGCGGGAGGGCGCCAGGCTCATCGTCGCCGACCCGCGGCAGATCGACCTCGTCCGCTCCCCCCACGTGCAGGCGCAGTTCCACCTGCCGGTGCGGCCGGGAACGAACGTCGCGTTCGTCAACGCCATGTGCCATGTCATCGTCTCCGAGGGACTGTGGGACGAGGCGTTCGTCCGCGCCCGGTGCGAGGACGCAGACACCTACCTCGAGTTCATCGCGCAGCCCGAGCACTCACCCGAGGTGATGGAGACCGAGACGGGCATCCCGGCCGCCGACCTCCGTTCCGCCGCACGGCTGTTCGCCGCCGGACCCAACTCAGCGATCTACTACGGGCTCGGGGTCACCGAGCACAGCCAGGGCTCGACGATGGTCATGGGGATGGCCAACCTCGCGATGCTCACGGGCAACCTCGGGCGCGAGGGCGTCGGGGTGAACCCGCTGCGCGGGCAGAACAACGTGCAGGGCTCGTGCGACATGGGCTCCTTCCCCCACGAGCTGCCCGGGTACCGGCACGTGTCGCGGCCCGAGGTGCGCGAGATCTACGAGTCGCTGTGGGGCGTGACGATCCAGTCCGAGCCCGGACTGCGGATCCCCAACATGTTCGACTCGGCGATCGGCGGTTCGTTCAAGGGGTTGTACGTGCAGGGCGAGGACATCGCCCAGTCCGACCCCAACACCCAGCACGTCGAGGCGGCGCTGCGGTCGATGGAGCTCGTCGTCGTCCACGACCTGTTCCTCAACGAGACCGCCCGCTTCGCCCACGTCTTCCTCCCGGGGGCCTCCTTCCTCGAGAAGGACGGCACCTTCACCAACGCCGAGCGCCGCATCAACCGGGTCCGACCCGTCATGCCGTCGCGGGTCGGCAAGGACGAGTGGCAGGTCGTCTGCGAGATCGCGACCGCCATGGGTTACCCGATGTCGTACGACTCGTCGTCGCAGATCATGGACGAGATCGCCGCGACCACCCCGACGTTCGCCGGCGTCTCCTTCACGAGACTCGATGACGAGGGCTCGATGCAGTGGCCGGTCACCGAGGCAGCCCCGCACGGGACCCCGACGATGCACGTCGGGTCGTTCGTCCGGGGGCTCGGCCAGCTGACGACGACGGTCTACGTGCCGACGACCGAGCGGGCCAACCGCCGCTTCCCCCTGGTCCTCACGACCGGGCGGATCCTGTCGCAGTACAACGTCGGCGCCCAGACCCGCCGGACGCCGAACTCGACGTGGCACCCCGAGGACGTCCTGGAGATCCACCCGGCCGACGCCGAGATGCGCGGGATCACCTCCGGCGACGTCGTCGAGCTGTCGTCGCGGGTCGGCGCCACCCGGCTCACCGCCGTCGTCTCCGAGCGGATGCCGGCCGGCGTCGTCTACACGACGTTCCACCACCCGGTCACGGGCGCGAACGTCGTGACGACCGAGAACTCCGACTGGGCGACCAACTGCCCCGAGTACAAGGTCACGGCCGTCCAGGTCGAGGTCGTGACGCAGGCGGCGAAGGCCCAGGCCGCCGTTGGGGAGCCGATGTCGACGGCGGCGGGCCGCTCGTGAGCGGAGAGCCTCCGGTCGTCCGCCTGGGCCGTGACCTGGTCCGCAACTTCGAGATGCTCCCCCCCGACAAGGCCGCCTCGGAGATCGCGACCCACATCAAGAAGTTCTGGGAGCCGCGGATGCGTCACGACCTCCTGGCCCGCGTCCGCGCCCGCAGCGCCGACCTCCCGCCCCTCCTCGTCAGCGCCGCCGAGCACCTCGTCGAGGGGGACCTCGACCGTCAAGAGGTCAAGGAACCCTCCGGCGGCTGACGGGCGCCGGCGAGGACCGGAACGGGTCCCGTCCTGGCCCCACGACCAGTGACCGTTGCCACGTCCCGACCGACGAGGAAGCATCCTGCGAGTCCGTCGCGACCACGCCTTCGCCACGAACGTCTCCCCGCCGTCCATCGGCCCAGGGTCGGGCCACACCGGGACAGGTCACGTTTAGGGGGTGTCCTGAAGCCAAAGCACTGCGTGCGCCCCACCGCTGGGTAGGGTCAGCGACAGTCAGAGTGGGCAGACCACGACCACCACCGCCAGGGAGTACCCAAGTGAGCACCTCACGTATCCGCCGCACCAGCGCCATCGCCGTCACCGCCCTCATGTCGACGCTTGCCCTCGCCGCGTGCGGTTCCGGCGACGGGGACACCCCCGCGGCCACGAACTCCAGCGGAGTCACGCTGATCACGGAAGGCAAGCTCAAGGCCTGCACGCACCTGTCCTACAAGCCGTTCGAGTTCAAGGAAGGCGCCGAGGTCGTCGGTTTCGACGTGGACCTCATGGACCTCGTCGCCAAGAAGCTCGGCGTCGAGCAGGAGGTCGTCGACATCGAGTTCGCGACGATCACCTCCGGAGCGGCCTTCGCTGCCAAGAAGTGCGACGCCGGCTTCGGCGCGACGACCATCAACGACAAGCGCAAGCAGGCCATCAACTTCTCGGACCCGTACTTCGACTCCACCGCGGCGCTCATCACCAAGAAGGACTCGGGCATCACCGACCTCGCCAGCCTCAAGGGCAAGAAGCTCGGTGTCCAGACCGACACGACCGGACAGGAGTTCGCCGAGAAGGAGAAGGGCGCCAACGGCTTCACCCCGGTCGTCTTCGACGACCTGCCGACCCAGCTCGCGGGGGTGCTCTCGGACCGTGTGGATGCTGCCATCAACGACAACGGCCCCCTGCTCGACTACGTGAAGGACAACCCGACCACCGCGGTCGTCAAGGAGTTCGACACGGGCGAGCAGTACGGCCTGATGTTCAAGAAGGACGCCAACGGTCAGAAGCTCGCGGAGCTGACCAACGAGGTGCTCAAGGCCGCGGTCGCCGACGGCACCTACAACACGATCTACAAGAAGTGGTTCGGAGTCGACGCCCCGAAGTGACCTTCCGCATCGTCGGGGGCGGCGGTACGGTTTCGACCGGCCGCCGCCCTCGGCCTTGTGGCACATGACCCCGTTGGTCGGTAGGAGAACACATGAGCACCACCACCAGGTCTGAAGCGCCACCGAAGAAGAAGCTGTCCCCCCGCAGGAGGGCCCAGAGGATCCGCTGGGCGCAGTACGCCGTCCTGGCGATCGTCGTGCTCGTCTTCGCCCTCACGGCCGACTGGGGACAGATCCAGAGCGTGTTCTTCCGAACCGACCTGATCAAGGTGACCCTCACCGAGGGTCTGGGCAACGCCCTCAAGAACACGGTCGTCTACACCGCAGGTGCCTTCGTCATCGGCTTGCTGCTCGGCACCATCCTCGCGCTCATGCGACTGTCGTCGGTGGCCCCCTACCGATGGATCGCGACGGTCTGGATCGAGTTCTTCCGGGGCCTGCCCGCGATCGTCGTCTTCATCGCCTTCAGCCTGCTGCCCCTCGCCTTCTCCGGACTGATCATCCCGTACGACCCCTACGGCACCGTCTGGGTCGCCCTGGGGCTCGTCGCCTCGGCCTACATGGCCGAGACCATCCGCGCCGGCATCCAGGCCGTCCCCCCGGGTCAGATCGAAGCAGCCCGTTCCCTCGGAATGCCCGCCGGCGCAGCAACCCGCAAGATCGTCCTGCCGCAGGCGTTCCGGATCATCACCCCACCCCTGACGAACGAGATCATCCTGCTGGTCAAGGACTCCTCACTCGTCTACGTGCTGGGACTCTCCGCGACCGGCTACGAGCTGACGAAGTACGGTCGCGACCTCTCGAGCAACAACGTGAACCTCACGCCCCTGGTCGTCGCCGGCTTCTGCTACCTCATCATCACCCTCCCGCTCTCCATCCTCGTGCGCCGCATGGAGTCCCGCCAGAAGAAGGAGCGCTGAGGGTGATGCCTGCAGCAGCCGACCAGACCCCCGTGGTGGTGGTCACCGACCTCCACAAGTCCTTCGGCGCCAACCACGTCCTGCGCGGCATCACCGCCACGATCCACGAGGGCGAGGTCGTCTGCGTCATCGGACCCTCGGGATCGGGCAAGTCCACGTTCCTGCGCTGCATCAACCTTCTCGAGGAGCCCACCAGCGGCTCGATCACCGTGGGTGGGGACGAGGTCAACGACCCGGACTGCGACATCGACGCCATCCGTCGCAACATGGGCATGGTCTTCCAGCAGTTCAACCTCTTCCCGCACCTGACCGTGCTCGAGAACTGCACCATCGCCCAGACCACCGTGCTCAAGCGGAGCAAGGACGAGGCGGAGGCCAAGGCCCGCGAGAACCTGGAGAAGGTCGGGCTCTCCGACAAGGACGAGGCCTTCCCGGCCCAGCTCTCCGGCGGCCAGCAGCAGCGCGTCGCCATCGCCCGGGCGCTGTCGATGGACCCCAGGCTCATGCTGTTCGACGAGCCGACCTCCGCGCTGGACCCCGAGCTGGTGGGCGACGTCCTCTCGGTCATGCGCCGGCTCGCCGGCGAGGGGATGACGATGTTCGTCGTGACCCACGAGATGGCCTTCGCCCGCGACGTCGCCGACCGCGTGATCTTCATGGACGGTGGAGTCATCGTCGAGGAGGGGGCGCCCGAGCAGGTCATCGGATCGCCCACGGAGGAGCGGACCAGGATCTTCCTGCAGCGCGTGCTCGACCCCACGCACGTCGAGGCGGGGGCCGAGGACGCGGCCTACGCCAAGCGGCACGTCGGCGTCGTGGCCTCCGGCGACGCCGACGAGCGCCACCGGGCCACCCACGGTCGCGCCAGCGGTGGCGCCGGCCTCGGCTGACAGAACACCCCCGACGACACAGCGGGCAACCCTGCGCCGGCGACTCCCGGTGCCCTGGTGGCTGCCGTGCGTCAGAACTCGATGACCTGACGGACGGCGGTGCCGGCTGCGAGGTCGTCCATCGCCCGGTTGACGTCGTCGAGCCCGATCCGGGACGACACCAGGGCCTCGACCGGGAGCCGCCCGTCGCGCCACCACTGCGCGAACACCGGGATGTCGCGCGAGGGCACCGCCGACCCGAGGTAGCTGCCGATGACCGTCCTGGCCTCCGCCACCAGCTGCAGGGGCGAGACGCTGGCGCGGGCGTCGGGGTGGGGGAGGCCGACCGTCACGGTGCGCCCGCCGGGTGCGGTCGCGGCCAGGGCGCCCTCGAAGGCCCGGGCGTTGCCCGCCGCCTCGACGACGACGTCGGCCCGCGCACCGCTCGACGCCAGCTCGCCGGGGCTGAGGACGCTGGTCGCACCGAGCTCGCGGGCCTGGTCACGCTTGGAGTCGACCCCGTCGACGGCGATGACGTCACCCTGGCCCAGCGCGAGGGCGGTCAGCAGCGCCGCCATGCCCACGCCGCCCAGCCCGAGGACCATCACCGACTGGCCCGGCTCCGGCGGGGCTGCGTTGAGGAGTGCTCCTCCCCCGGTCAGCACCGCGCACCCGAGGAGGGCCGCGACGTCGGCCGGCACGTCGTCGTCGACGGCGACGACCGACCGCACGTCGACGACCGCGTGGGTCGCGAAGGCCGACACCCCGAGGTGGTGGTGGACCGGCACCCCGTCACGGGACAGCCGACGGCCACCGCCGAGGAGCTCGCCGGCGCCGTTGCTCACCGAGCCGGGACCGCACGGCATCCGGCCGTTCGTCGCGCACCCTTGGCACTCGCCGCAGCGGGGCAGGAAGGTCATGACCACCCGCTGGCCCAGCGCCAGTGCGTCGCCCCCGGCACCCAGCGTCTCCACCCGGCCGCTCGCCTCGTGTCCCAGCAGCATCGGGACCGGCCTCGAGCGGTTGCCGTCGACGACGGACAGGTCCGAGTGGCACAGCCCGGCGGCGTCGATCCGCACCAGCACCTCCCCGGGCCCGGGGTCGTCGAGGTCGAGCTCGCACACCGTGAGCGGACGGGTCTGCGACCACGGCGCGGGTCGGCCGACCTCCTCGAGGACGGCACCGGTGATCCTCATGGCCGGGCCTCCACGGCGCGGGCGAGCACGTCGCGGATCGCGGCAGGGATCGGCACGGTGCTCCTCGTGATGCGGTCGATGTAGACGTGGGCCCAGTGGCCCACGGCGGCGATCTCGGTCGACGAGGCGTCGAACAGCCCCAGGGCGTAGGTGGTGCTCGACCGTCCGAGCCGCTCGACCCGCACCCCGACCTCCAGGGCACGCGGGAACTCCACCTCGCGGAAGAAGCGGCACCCCGACTCCGCGACGACGCCGAGCTCGGGCAGCGCCATGACGTCGACCCCGGCGTCGGCGATGAGCCAGCCGTTGACGGCCGAGTCGAACAGCTCGTAGTACACGGCGTTGTTGAGGTGCCCGTACACGTCGTTGTCGGCCCACCGCGTCGTGACGCGCACGAGGTGGTCGAAGTGGTCGCGCGTCAGGTCTCGCGGGTCCGGCGTCGTCACCCGGGCGAGTCTAGGAGTCCGTGCCGCCGACGACCCGGTCGATGACCGCCGCGAGGTGGTCGAGGCCGCCGGCCCGCGCCATCGACTCGCTGACGCGCTGCGCCGCCTCGCGGTAGCGCGGCTCGCGGAGCACGGTCCGCACCGCCCCGGCGAGCGCCGCTGCCGACGGCGTCTCGGTGTCGACCCGGATGCCGACGCCGGACCACGCGACGCGCGCCGCGACCTCCGGCTTGTCCTCCTTGCCGCTCGTCGTGACGATGGGCACGCCGTACCGCAGGGCGTACTGCGCGCCCCCGTACCCGCCGTTGGTGACGTAGACCGCGGTGAGGGGCAGCAGCGCGTCGTAGGGCAGGTACTCGGCGGCGCGGGCGTTGGTGGGCAGCGGCGGGAGGGTGTCGAGCGGCCGGCCGCCGGTGGCCACGACGACGAGCACGTCATCATCGGCCAGACCCTCGAGGGCCGGGGCGACCACCTGTCGGTGGTCGCGGTTCGCGACGGTGCCCTGGGTGACGTGGACGACGGGTCGCGACCCGTCGAGGTCGCCCCACCACTCCGGCAGGGCCGCCACGGAACCGCTGGCGGAGATGGGTCCGGCGAAGGACAGGGTCGGCGGGGCGTCAGAGCGCGGGTACTCGAAGCCGGGGACGGTGAACTGGACGATCGCCTCGGCGTGCCGCGGCCAGTCGAGCACCGGGTACGGCAGCGGCACCCCGTGGATCGCCTGGTTGACCTCCTCGGAGACCCGGACCGCTCCGCGCATGACCGTCCGCGCGGCCACCCCCGACAGCAGCGCGTTCCGCACCCGACCGAGCGGCCCGGCCAGGGGCGTCATCCCCATGCCGTACGGCGCGGTGTCGCGGCTCGCGATCATCAGCGGGAGCACGCCGCACACGACCACCGGGGGGCGCTCCCCCAGCGGGTGGCCGAGGAGGAACGCCGCGCCCGCGAACGCCGGGTCGGTGAGGACGACGTCGGCCGGCTCCCGCGCCAGCTCCCCCATCACCGCGTCGTACTGGCCGCGGCCGGGTCGCACGAAGACGTGCTCGATGTCGTGGGCGATGACCTTGGCGCCCGTGAGCTCCCGCCGTGCCGGGAAGACCTCCTCCCAGTCCTGCCGGTCGTCGTAGTCGGCCTCGGGCGGGATGGGCACGTGCTCGGCGCCGGTCGCCGCGACCGCCGTCGCGAACCGCGAACCGGTGACGAAGCGGACGCGGTCGCCGCGCTCGACGAGGAACCGCGCCACCGCCAGGAGCGGCGTGACGTGGCCGTGGATGGGGACCGTGCCGATGAGGACCGATCTCATGGCGTCAATCGTCCTCCGGTCGACCGCCGCGGTCCACGTCACCCTGGAGCCGCCACGCGGCCTCGAGCGCGTCCTCCACCGCCCCGTCGTCCCCCGCGGCGAGGTCGGCGACGACCATCAGGTGCGTCGCGAACCGGTTCGGGACGGAGAAGACCTGCGGGTGGTCCGCGAGCAGGCGGTCGCGCACGTCGAAGGCCGCCCGGATGACGACGTGCGTCGCGTCGAGCTCGCGCGCCACCAGCCGTCCCCTGAGCTGCCAGCGGGTGGCGCCCCCGGAGGCGGTCCGTCGCACGCCGTCCAGCGAGGTGGCCCGCTCGTCGAAGTCCCTCAGGTCCATCACGCCATCACAGCACCCGCCGTCCCCGAGGACGCGTCGAGGCTCTCGCGTCCGGCGGCCTCCCGGGGGTACCATCATCGGTTCGCCAGCATGACCACCCCACACCGGATGAGAGGCGGATCCGCCGTGCCCGCGCCGTCCGCCGCCCCGACTCCCGACGTCCTCGCCCGCGAGCAGGCCCACCTCGACCACGCGCGCGAGCAGCTGCGGCGGATGCGTGAGCAGACCGACCGCCTCGACGCGAGCACGGCCAGTGACGCCTACAGCGGCGAGCTCCTCGGTCGCGTGCTGGCGCGACGCGTCGCGTCCCTGCAGGACGACCCGCGCACCACGCTGTTCTTCGGCCGCATCGACACCCGCACCGAGCACGGCGACGAGACCTTCCACGTCGGCCGCCGGCACGTGTCCGACGACCGCGGCGACCCCGTGGTCGTCGACTGGCGAGCCCCCATCTCCACGGCGTTCTACCGCGCGTCCCCCACCGAGCCGATGGGTGTCGACCTGCGTCGCCGCTTCGGCGTCGACCGAGGCCGGCTCACCGCCTACGAGGACGAGCGCCTCACCCGCAGCGACACCGCCGGCCACGAGGAGCACGACCCCCACCGCAGCGCCATCCTCGCCGCCGAGATCGAGCGACCTCGCTCGGGCCCGATGCGCGACATCGTCTCGACGATCCAGCCCGAGCAGGACGAGATCGTCCGCAGCGACCTCGCGACGAGCATCTGCGTGCAGGGCGCTCCCGGCACCGGCAAGACCGCGGTCGGCCTGCACCGTGCGGCGTGGCTCCTCTACTCGTTCCGGAACCAGCTCGACCGGTCGGGTGTCCTCGTCGTCGGACCCAACCGCGCCTTCCTCGACCACATCGGCGCCGTCCTGCCCTCCCTCGGCGAGGTCCGGGTGCGGCACGCCACGATCGACTCCCTCCTCGACCACGGCCGGGTCCGCTCCGAGGACCCCACGGCCACCGCGATCCTCAAGGGCGACGCCCGCCTCGCCGAGGTCCTGCGCCGTGCCGTGTGGTCACGCGTCGGCCGCGCCGAGGAGGCGCTCGTCGTCCCGCGCGGTGTCCGGAAGTGGCGCGTCCCCGGCTACGAGGTCCGCGACGACGTCGAGGCCCTCGTCGCCCGCGGGGTGCGCTACTCGGCCGCCCGCGACCTCCTCCCCCAGCGCCTCGCGCACCACGTCCTGCTCCAGATGGAGCGCGGCGGCGACTCCCCCGACGACCGCGTCCAGGACACCGTCGCCCGCTCGGCTCCGGTGGTCGCCTACGTCAAGGCGCTCTGGCCCGCCCTCGACCCCTCCGCCGTCCTCTTCCGCCTCCTCTCGGACGCCGGCGCCCTCGCCGAGGCGGCGCAGGGCGTCCTCACCGACGAGGAACAGCGGATGCTGCTGTGGGACAGCGCCCCTCGCAGCAAGGGTGCCGCCCGGTGGAGCCGCGCCGACATGGCGCTCCTCGACGAGGTCGCCGACCTGCTCGACCGCACCCCGAGCCTCGGACACGTCGTCCTCGACGAGGCGCAGGACCTCTCCCCGATGCAGCTGCGCGCCGTCGGGCGCCGCGCCTCCACCGGGTCGCTCACCGTCCTCGGCGACATCGCCCAGGGCACCACCCCGTGGGCCACCGAGTCGTGGGAGGACGCGATGGGCCACCTCGGCCGTGCGACCCACGAGCTGGTCGTCCTCGACCGCGGGTTCCGGGTGCCGGGCCTCGTCATCGAGTTCGCCGCTCGCCTGCTGCCCGTCATGGCACCCGGCCTGGGGGCGCCGAAGGCCGTGCGCGACAACCCCGGTCGGCTCACCCTCGTGCCCACCGACGCAGCGGGACGCACGCCCGCCGTCGTCGACGCCGTGCGGGCGGCGACCGCCGAGCCGGGGTCGGTGGGGGTCATCGCCCCTGACGCCCACGTGGAGGGCCTGAGCGCGGCCCTCACCGCCGCCGACGTCCCCCACGGCCGGCTCGACGCCGACCACGGCGACGACGAGGACCGACAGGTCGAGATCGTGCCGACGAGCATCGCGAAGGGCCTGGAGTTCGACCGGGTGGTCGTCGTCGAGCCGCAGGCCATCATCGACTCCGAACCCGACCTGCGCACCGGCCTGCGACGCCTCTACGTCGTCCTCACCCGCGCGGTCACCGAGCTCACCGTGGTCCATGCCGAGCCGCTGCCCGAGGTCCTCACGACCCGGTGACGCCGGCGCCGCGCACCGGCGCTGCTCGTTCTCGTCGCCCCCCTTGACAACCTACAACCATTTGGTTGTAGGTTGGTCCTGTGAACGAGACGAGCGAGGACCGGGCCGACGCCCTGTTCCACGCGCTCTCCGACCGGACCCGGCGCGACATCCTGCGCCGCGTCCTCGCCGGGGAGCACTCGGTCACAGCCCTCGCGGTGAGCTACGAGATGAGCTTCGCCGCGGTCCAGAAGCACGTCGCCGTCCTCGAGAGGGCCGGCCTGCTGACGAAGCGACGCAACGGTCGCGAGCAGCTGGCCAGCGGTGACGTGGAGGCGGTCCGGTCCGTCGCCTCGATGCTCGACGAGCTCGAGAGCGTCTGGCGTGGTCGGATCAGCCGCATCGACGCACTACTCACTGAGGAGAACTGACATGCCCGTCACCGACATCACCAAGGACGTCGAGACCCGCACCCTGACGATCACCGCCGAGTTCGGCGCCCCGGTCGAGCGCGTCTGGGCGCTGTACGAGGACCCGCGCCAGCTGGAGCGGGTCTGGGGACCGCCGGAGTACCCGGCGACCTTCGTCGACCACGACCTGCGCCCGGGCGCCCGCACGACCTACTACATGACCTCCCCCGAGGGCGAGAAGTTCGCGGGCTACTGGGACATCACCGGCGTCGAGCCGACGACGCGGTTCACCTTCCAGGACGGCTTCGCGACGGAGGACCTCTCCCCCAACACCGACCTGCCGGTCTCGCAGAACGTCTACGCGTTCGCGGCGGCCGACGGCGGCACCACGGCCGTCTTCACGAGCACCTTCGAGTCGGTCGAGGCGCTGCAGACCGTCCTCGACATGGGGATGGAGGAGGGCGCGCGCTCCTCCATCAACCAGATCGACGGCTTCCTCGCGGAGCACCCGGCCTGAGCGGCCACCTCGACGGGCCCGGCGACCACAGGTCGCCGGGCCCTCGCCGGGCGACCGGGACCTGGCCCGGTGCGCTAGTCATTCCGGTCCATTGACCACTCGCCGGGACCCTCCTAGTGTCCGAACCGGGCCGACCGGACGACGGTCGCCCGGTCCGCTCGAGGAGACGCCATGCTCAGCGACCACGACCCGATGCCGACCCTTGCCGTCAAGGACGTCCAGGCGGCCCGCGACTTCTACGAGGGCGTGCTCGGCCTGACGCCGATGGGCGAGCCTCCCGAGGGCGTCGTCTACGGGGCAGGCACGGGCAAGTTCCTCGTGTACCCCTCGTCCTTCGCCGGCTCGAACAAGGCGACGGCGATGTCGTTCCAGATCCCTGCCGACGCCTTCGACGGCGAGGTCGCCGCGCTGCGCGAGCGCGGCATCACCTTCACGACGTTCGAGGCCGAGGGGCTGGAGTGGGACGACGGCGTCGCGACGATGGGCGGCTCGATGAAGAGCGCCTGGTTCGCGGACCCGGACGGCAACGTCCTCAACGTCGAGACGGGGATGTAGCGGCGCCCCTCCTCCACCCCGCCCTCACTCCTCGTGCGGGAGGACCTCGACGCGGCGGTCGGTGGCGCCGTCGACCACCGCGCGGGTCCCGAGTGGCGAGGCGAGCCGGACGAGCACCGAGTCGGCGCAGTCGGCGTCGCCCCAGGACCGGTTGGCCGTGAGGACGACGCGCACCTCGGTGTCGGACTCCTCGACCGTCGCCGTCGGGTGGGCGTTGCACGAGTCGGCGGTGACCTCGAGCTCCGCTGACTCGGGGTGTCCGCGAACCTGCTGCACCCGAGGCGTGTCCGAGCCGCACCCGCCCAGGGCCACCGTCGCGGTGAGGACGAGGCCGAGCACGGCGGAGCGGTCGAGCACCATCCCCGAACGATAGGGCAGCGGCCGCGGACTCCCCCTTGCCGCGGGTGCTCGGCCTGCGGGACAGTCGGAACCCCGTCCTCCGGGCCCGTCGTCCGTGGGACTCCGTGTCGGGGTGGCTGGTTCGCGAGGAGGCGTCATGGGCAGGACCTACTGCGACGAGGAGGGACGTCCCTTCGACGACGCCGAGTTCGCCGATGCCGACGGCGCGACGATCCACGTCCTCTCACCGACGCGAGGCCACACGACGGAGGGGTGGCCGGCCACCTTCACCGGGACCAAGGACGGCGACGCCTGGATCGTGGAGGAGGTCACCGTGAAGCTCCCGCCGCTCAACGTGGCCGACGGGAGGATCGTCGGCGATGACCGCGGCTGACGAGACGGGGTGGCCCCGGCCGGGCAGCGGCGGCGACAGGCAGGCGCAGGAGAAGGCGGTCTTCGACGCCCGGGTCGCCGCCAGGCTGGCTCACCTGGCTGGCGAGGACGCCCGCGCCACCGAGACCCACAAGGACGTCCTGGCGGCCGCGGCGGCCCGGAGGGCTGCCACCGCCGCCGAGGAGCAGGCCGAGAGCGACGGCTTCCGTGCCGCCGCGGCGGCGAGCCGGGACGCCGACCTCGCGAACCTCCAGTCGTTCGCGAAGGACCTGTCGACGCTGGCCGTCGGGGCGGTGGAGCGCTCGCGGGCCGGGGCCGAGGTCGTCCAGAAGGCCTCCGCCGCCATCGTCACGCTCTACACCGGCCTCCTCGGCTTCGTGTTCGTCGCGTCGGACAACCCCCTGCCGACCCGTGGCGTCCTGGCGCCGGTCTTCCTCGGGCTGGCGGTCGTCCTCTCGACCGCCTACCTGGCCTACGTCGACGCCAACCGGGACACGACGAGCGGTCCCTCGCAGGTACGCGGGGCGGAGCCGAAGATCATCGCGCGGCTGAACGCGACGGTCGAGGCGGCCTCCAGGATCGCCACGCGGCGCTCGTACCTTCTGCGGGCGAGCGTCATCGCCCTCGGGATGGGCCTGGTCTACATCGCCCTGCCGTTCGTCACCATCGGCACGGCGACGCCTGCCGCACCCGGGTCGGGGCCCTCGATCGCAGCGTGGCCGACTCCGTCGGCGGGCGGCGACGTCGAGCTGACGACGGTCCTCTACGAGGCCCAGGTCGCAGAGGTGGCGGCCGCGCGTGAGGCCGCCACCGCGGCCGCCGGGGCGAGCGCACCCGTGGACGACACCTGGGCGCTGGTCGTCCTCGCCCTCGTGGGGCTGGCGGCGACGTTCGGCATCCCGAAGCTCTGGTCGGCCTGAGGCCCGGCCTCGGCGGGTCGTGCTGAGGGAGCGGCCTCGGTCAGAGGTTGATCATGTGGCCGGCGATGCCCTCGACGGCCTCCTTGACCGCCTCGGTCAGGGTCGGGTGGGCGAAGACGTTGCGGGACACCTCGTCGGCCGTGAGGTCCCACTTCTGCGCGAGGGTCAGCACGGGCAGCAGCTCGGTGACCTCGGGGCCGATCAGGTGCGCGCCGAGGATCTCGTGGTGGGTGGCGTCGGCGACGACCTTCACGAAGCCCACGGCATCGCCGAGGCCCATGGCCTTTCCGTTGGCGCTGAACGGGAACGACGCGGTCTTGACGTCGTAGCCCTTCTCCTTGGCCTGCGCCTCGGAGTAGCCGAACGAGGCGATCTGCGGGTGGCAGTAGGTGGCCCGCGGGACCATGTCGTAGTCGACGGGCAGCGTCTCGGCGCCCGCGAGGGTCTCGGCGGCGACGATGCCCTGCGCCTCGGCCACGTGGGCGAGCATCAGCTTGGCCGTGCAGTCGCCGATCGCGTAGACGTTGGGGACGTTGGTGCGGCAGTACTCGTCGATGGCGACGGCGCCACGGTCGGTGACCTCGACCCCGATCTCCTTCAGGCCGAAGCCCTCGGTGCGCGGCGCGAAGCCGATGGCCGAGAGGAGCTTGTCGGCCTCGAGCACCTGCTGGTCGCCGCCGGCCGCCGGGGAGACGGTGACCCGCACGCCGGACCCGGTGTCCTCGACGCTCTCGACCTTCGTGCCGAGCATCACCTTCACCCCGAGCTTCTTGTAGTGCTTGAGCAGCTCCTTGGAGATGTCGGCGTCCTCGGTGGGGACCATCCGGTCGAGGAACTCGACGATCGTGACGTCGACCCCGAAGTTCTTCATGATGTACGCGAACTCGACGCCGATGGCGCCCGACCCGGCGATGACCAGCGACCCCGGGAGCTCCTCGTCGAGGATCTGCTCCTCGTAGGTCACGACGTTCTTCGACACCTCGACGCCGGGAAGCATCCGGGTGACGGCACCGGTGGCGACGATGAGGTGGTCGAAGGTCAGCTGGCGGGTGGAGCCGTCGTTGAGGGCGACGTCCATCGAGGTGGCGCTCGTCAGCGTCCCCCAGCCGTCGACCTCCTCGATCTTGTTCTTCTTCATGAGGAAGTGCACGCCCTTGACGATGCCGGCGGACACGGCACGCGAGCGCGAGTGGGTGACCCCGTACTTCATCGTCACCTCGCCCTCGATGCCGTACTTCGCCTTGTCGTGCTGGAGCAGGTGCGCGATCTCGGCGTTCTTGATCAGGGCCTTGCTCGGGATGCAGCCGACGTTGAGGCAGACCCCGCCCCAGTACTTCTTCTCGACGACCGCGACCTTCTTCCCCAGCTGGGACGCGCGGATCGCCGCGACGTAACCACCGGGACCAGCACCGAGCACCACGACGTCGAAGTCAGCCATGGAGCCAGCCTATCGGCCGGTCGTCGCCCTCCTGCGCGGGAGGTCGGGGCTCAGACGCCGACGACGGGAAGGGCCGCCGGGCGCGGGTCGAGGCGGCGGCCGTCGCTCCAGGTCCCGACGGCGCTGATGACGCCGCAGAGCGACCCCACGACGACGGCCCCGAGGACGGCGAGCATCCGGTCGGGGGCGAGCCACGTCATCGCCAGGGCCGCGGCGACCGCCCCGGCCGCACCGGTGACGGCGGCGGCCACGACGAGCGAGGTGCTCCAGCGGCGCAGGGCGGCGGCCTCGACGAGGCCGATGACCACGGCGAGGACGAGGACGACCGGCAGCGTCGTGGCCGCGAAGGGAACGAGGCCGCGCAGCTCGCCGGTTCCGTTGGACAGACCCAGCACCGACTGCAGCCCCCACGCGAGGACCCCCATGCCGAGCAGGCCGGCGAGCGCCAGCACGGCACGCCGCAGCGACCACCACAGCACGGACCTCGGAACCCACCCGTCCATCGCGCCCCTCCCGGTCTCCCCTCCGCCGAGTGTGTCACCGGGGTGGGGGCGGGTCCAGGACCTCGACACGCGCCGCGCCGCCGGTTCCCGCACCCGTCACCGACGACGAGCCGGAGGGCCAGGTCATCGGAGCGACCGAAGGGTCTCGTGGACGCTGCGGGCGACGGGTGCGGCGGTCCGCGCGCCCGGACCTCCCTGCGACACGACGACCGAGACCACCCACCGGGGCTGGTCCGCCGGGGCGTACGAGACGAACCACGAGGTGTCGCGCCTGCCGACGACCTCACCGGTCCCGGTCTTCCCTGCGACGGGCCAGTCGGTCATCGACGCGAAGCGCCCGCGCACGCTGCCGGCCGTGACGGCCGACCGCAGGGCGCCGCGCAGGTAGGCGCCGACCTCGGCCGACATCGGGGCCCTGCGGCGCGGACCCGCTGCGACGTCAGCGCGGTCGCCGGTGAGGGGGTCGACGGAGGCCGACCCCACCCGGGGCGTGACGACGGTGCCGCCGTTGGCGATCGACGCGTACATGACGGCGACCTGCAAGGGGGTCGTCGCGACGTCCCCCTGGCCGATGGAGAAGTTCGCGACGTCTCCGGGGCGCACCACCGCGCCGTCGGCGCAGTTCTCGACGGCGATCTGCTTGAGGTAGGCCGCGTGCTTCGCGTCCGCGACGTCGGGGTACCCGGTGCGGGCCCGGGTGCACAGCTGGTCCTTCGTCGCCTCCCAGGTCGCCTTCTTCGTGGCGCGGTCGGGGATGCGACCGGTGGACTCCCCCGGCAGGTCGATGCCGGTGCGCGCCCCGAGCCCGAAGCCCTTGGCGACCTCGGCGAAGGGGTCGCGCGCGGCGGTGCCGGCGGTGAGACCCCCTTGGGCGCGCCAGGCGTCGTACGCGGTCTTGTAGAAGACGGTGTCGCACGAGATCTGGATGGCGGTGGCGAAGGAGATGTGGCCGCGGCCCTTGGTCTCGTGGTTGTTGAAGACGCGGTTGCCGATCCGGTAGCTCGACGGGCAGTCGTAGGTGCCGTGGAGCGGGTTGCCCGCCTTCACCGACGCGGTGACGGAGGCGGGCTTGAGCGTGCTCGCCGGGGCGAGCTCGACGCCGATGGCGCGCGACAGCAGCGGGGTCCCGGCGCGCGCGTCGGTGAGGGCGGCGTAGTCGGTGGCGCTGATCCCGCCGGTCCAGACGTTCGGGTCGTAGGTCGGGGCGGAGGCGAGCGCGGCGACGGAGCCGTTGCGAGGGTCGAGGACGACGACGGCGCCCGAGTCGGCGGCCCAGCCCCGCGTGCGGGCCGCCGCCATCTGCTGGGCCAGGGCCGTCTCGGCGGTCGCCTGGATCCGCGCGTCGATGGAGGTCACGAGGTCGCGGCCGTTGACGGGCTCGGTGCTCGACACGACGCCCGTGACGAGACCCCGCGGGTCGACCGAGACGACGGTGCGTCCCGGCGTCCCCCGCAGGACGTCGTCGTACTGCTGCTCCAGGCCCGCCCTCCCGACGAGGTCGTCGGCGGTCAGCCCGGTCGCCGGGCCCACCTCGTCGGCGCGCACCTGGCCGAGGTAGCCGACCAGCTGGGCGGCGCTCGTCCCGAGCGGGCGGGGGTAGGTGCGGACCGGCCGCGACTCCACGACGATGCCCGGGAAGCGCTCGGGCTGCTCGACGAGGGTCAGCGCCCTCGTGGCGTCGACGTCCTCGGCCAGCGGGACGGGCACCTGCGGCGAGCCCGCCCAGCAGGCCGGGGCCGCCGGCGCGCCGTCCTCACCGCAGAGCCAGGTGCGGCCGAGCAGCTGCTCGGTGGGGAGGCCGAGCACCGCCGCGACGTCCCGCACCAGGGCCTCGGCCCGGTCGGGACCTCCCACGATGACGCGCCGCTCGAGGGTGACGACGGTGCTCGTGCGGCTGTCGGCCAGGGGCAGGCCCTGGGCGTCGAGGATCCGCCCCCGCAGCGCCGGCACGACGAGGGTGCGGGTGTCGAGGGCTGCCGAGGCGTCGGCGAAGTCGGTGTGCCCGACGAGCTGGACCTGGCCGAGGCGCCCCACGAGGCTGCCGAAGCAGAGGACGACGAGGAGCACGACGGCGAGGAACCGGCCGTGGAAGGCGGTGCCCCGGCGGTCGCGAGGGCCGGTCCCGAGGGTGGCGCGGCGCGTCATCGGACCACGTCGCTCACCCGAACCGGCGCCGCACGAGGCTGCGCTCGGCGCCGAGCACGAGCGGCACGGCGAACGCCGCGACGGTGGCGGTGAGGAGGCAGCGCAGCCCGACCTCGACGACGTCGACGGGAGCGGAGACGGTGAGCGCCCCCACGACGGCGACGGCCTCGACGAGGACGGCGGCCCCGAGGGCGACGACGGCGACCCGAGGTGCGGCGACCGGCCCCTCGACCCGTGACCGCCCGGCGAGGTACCCCGCCGCGGCGTAGACGAGGGCGGTGACGCCGAGGTGGGTGGGCCCGGGCGGCACGAGGTCGACGAGCCACCCGGTGGCCAGGCCCGCGGCGGCACCGACCAGCGGCCCGCGCAGGAGGGCCCACGCGACGACGAGGACGAGCGCGAGGTCGGGCACGGGAGAGAGGCCGCGGGCGCCGAGGGTCACGGCGAGCAGCACCGCCGCGAGCACGAGGGCGCCCCGGGCGAGGGCGGCCACCGGCGTCACGAGCCGGTCCCCGTCGCCGCGGGCCGCGGGTCGGTGCGGGCGGGTGCGAGGACGACGGCGACGACATCCAGGCTCGTCGGGTCGACGGCGGGGGCGAGGGTTCCCGTGGGCGCGAGGCGGCCCGGACGGTCGTCGACCTCACGGATCGTCCCGACCCGGACCCCGGCCACGTACGGGCGCGCGCCGACGCTGCCGAGCGTCGTCACGATGTCGCCGGGGGCCATGGCGCCGCGCTCGACGAGCCGGACCGACAGCAGCCCCGGCATCGGTCGCGAGGCACCGGTGGCCGCGGTTCCCGAGGCCTCCCCGAGGACGCCCCGCTCGCCCACCCGGACCCCGACGGCGAGCCCCGGGCTGCCCACGACGAGGACGTCGGAGGTCCACGGCGCCACGGCGACGACCCGGCCGACGAGCCCCTCGGCGGCGACCACCGTCGTGTCGGTCTCGACCCCGTCGCGCGACCCGACGTCGATGGTGACCCGCTCCGGGCCCGCCGGTCCCGACGGCCCGACCGCGACGACCCGGGCCGCGACGAGGCGCTGCCCGGTGAGGGCCGGGTCGGCGAGGAGGACGCCCAGCTCGGCGCGGCCGGCGGCGTCGCGCTGGGACACGGCGACGCGCTGCTCGGCGGCGGTGCGGGCGGCCCGCTCGGTGGCGAGGGCGTCGTCATCGGGGCCGACCAGGCGCTCGAGCGGGCCGAGGACGGTGGCAGCGGCCGAGCGCACGAGCGGCAGGTCGGTGACCCCGCCGAGGCCGAGGAGCGCGACGAGGGCCGTGGCGGCGAGGCCGGCGGCGAGCAGCCGGGTCCGTCGCCGGCGCGTGGACGAGCCGGCGGGTCGGAGGGCGGGCGTGCGGCGGACGTGCATGTCAGGGGCGGCGGTTGTCGACGAGCACCCGCTCGAGGGTGCCGAACTCCTCGACGCAGCGTCCGGCACCACGGGCGACGGCGTGGAGGGGGTCGGTGGCGGCGTGGACGGGGACCCCGAGCTCGTGGGAGAGCCGCTCGTCGAGTCCGCGGAGGAGTGCTCCCCCGCCGGTGAGGGCGATGCCACGGTCGACGACGTCGCCGGCGAGCTCGGGCGGGCAGACGTCGAGGACGGTCCGGACGAGCTCGACGATCTGCGCGACCGGGGTCTCGATGGCGCGGCGCAGCTCGGCCGACGAGATCGTCACGGTCTTCGGGAGCCCGGTGACGAGGTCGCGACCACGGACCCGACCGGTCACCTCCTCGACGAGGGGGAAGGCGCTCCCGGCGGCGACCTTGAGGTCCTCGGCGCTGCGTTCCCCGAGGAGCAGCGAGTACTCGGACTTCACGTGCGCGACGATCGCCTCGTCGATCTCGTCACCCCCGGTGCGCACCGTGCGGGACGTCACGACCCCGCCGAGGCTGATGACGGCGACGTCGGTCGTGCCACCCCCCACGTCGACGACCATCGAGGCGCGGGTCTCCTCGACGGGGAGCCCGGCACCGATCGCGGCGGCCATCGTCTCCTCGATGACGTAGACCCGGCGGGCGCCGGAGCGCAGCGTCGCGTCCTCGAGGGCTCGGCGCTCGACGCCGGTGATGTCGCCCGGCACGCACACGACGATCCGCGGCCGGACGAGCCGCGAGGGGGCGACCTGGTCGACGAACCACCGGATCATCCGCTCGGTGACGTCGGCGTCGGAGATGACCCCGTCCCGCAGCGGCCGGACGGCCTGGACGCTCTCGGGAGTGCGGCCGAGCATCTCCTTGGCCCGCGTCCCGGCGGCGAGGAGCTGGCTCGTGCCGGTGCGCACGGCGACGACCGACGGCTCGTCGAGGACGACGCCACGGCCACGCGCGTAGATGACGGTGTTGGCGGTGCCGAGGTCGATGGCGAGGTCCCTGCCTCGAAGCCACCCGACGTCCCACCCGGTCATGCCCAGCAGGCTAGGTCGGCGACGCCGTCATCCCTCGGTGCCACACCGTGGGTGCGTGCTACGGCGCAGTACGTGTCGTGATCACAGCACCTACTGCGCCGTAGCGAGCGCCGAAGGGGAGGTCGCAGCCGACATCAGGCGCGCGTCGGCACCCCGCCGGGGGCGTCAGGAACCGCAGGCGGGCGTCAGAGGGTGGGGAACCAGATGCCGATCTCGCGGGCGGCCGACTCCGGGGAGTCGGACCCGTGGACGATGTTCTTCTGGACCTTCTCGCCCCAGTCGCGCCCGAGGTCGCCCCGGATGCTGCCCGGCGCCGACGCCGTGGGGTCGGTGGCTCCGGCGAGGGCGCGGAACCCCTCGATGCAGCGCTCGCCCTCGATGACGACGGCCGCCACCGGACCGGACGACATGAACGACACGAGGGGCTCGAAGAAGGGCTTGCCCTCGTGCTCGGCGTAGTGCTCGTGGAGGCGCTCGACGTCGGGGGTGAGCACCCGGAGGGCGACGAGGGTGTACCCCTTCGCCTCGATCCGGCGCAGCACCTCCCCGGTGAGGCCGCGGGCGAAACCGTCGGGCTTGACGAGGACGAGCGAGCGTTCGGTGGTCACGGGGCCAGCCTAGCGACGGGCTCAGGGCGCCTCGGCCGCCGCCTCCTGCTCACGCTTCGCGACGACCGCGTCGAGCTTGGTGCCCTGGACGAGGAGGACGACCCAGAGCAGCGTGAACACCAGGGCGACGCCGACCATGACCGGGACGACCAGCGCGCTGACCCAGGTCAGCACCTGCACGAGCCAGCCGAGGGTGATGCCGACCGGGCTGCGCATCAGCCCGCTCACGACGAGCGCGAGGGCGGCGAGGCCGAGACCGACCCACAGCAGCCGGGTGCCCGACTCGGGCTGCCCGGACGCGATGGCGTTGCCCCGGGCGACGAGCGCGAAGAAGGACAGGATGATGCTCTGCCCGAAGAGCGCGACGGCGAGGAGCCGGAAGGTGAACTTGCCCTGTCGCCCGTAGAGCGGCAGCAGCCTCATCCGGTCGACTTCCCGCGGTGGGTGTCGACGGCGGCCTTGGAGGCCGCCAACCCGGCACCCGTGGCCTCGCGGTACAGCTTGACCGCCGTGACGAGCTGGTCGTTCGCGATGGCGGCCTCGACCGCCGCGCGCTGCTCGGTCGGGAGCTGGGAGACGGGCTGGAACGCCACCGGCTCGCGCTGGGCGTTGCGCACCCTGGTGACGACGTACCAGACGGCCGCGAGGACGACCACGAGGAGGAGCAGCTTGACGAACGGCGACATGGGCCAAGGGTAAGCGGCGCGGGCGCTCGGTCCCATGGTCGGGGGGCTCCTCCCCGTCGGCCCCCGGACCAGGGGTCCGGGAGCCGCAGTGGTGGGCGCAGGCCGGCTCACCGCTCGGGGATCGAGGAGGGTGCCGGCACCCCGTTGCCGGTCAGGTCGTCACAGCGGACGAACTGGGTGCCGACGCGCTCGAGGAGGCAGGCGCCGACGTGGCCGCGGACGACGAGGTCGGGGCCCTGGTCCTGACGGGCCTCGACGGGTCCGGCGGCGGCGAGGGTCAACAGGGCCGCCGCGACCGGGACGAGGACGCCTGCAGTGCTGCGACGAGCGGTGGGGCGGCGGTGGGACTGGAGCTGGGTGCTGGTCATGGTCGTCTCCTGCTGGGTGTGGTGGTCCGACCCCTCCACGGTCCGGCGGGGGCACCCCCACCCACATCCGGCCCACCCCCTCAGAAGGACTCCGGTACCCCCTCAGATCCGGTCGTGCCCGCCGCGAACGGTGCCAGACTGGCCGGGTGGTCAGCCCATCGGGAACGGCACCGTCGTTCGTCGGTAGGACCCGGGAGGTCGAGCGGGTCCGGTCGGTGGTGGACGCCTGCCGGGACGGGTCGATGAAAGCGCTCCTCGTCTCCGGGGACGCCGGCGTCGGCAAGACCAGGCTCGTCGAGCACGCCTGCCGGGCCGTGGCCGACCCCGACCTCGTCGTCCTCACGGGCGCCTGCCTGCCGATGGGAGCCATGACGGTCCCGCTCATGCCCCTGCGGACCGCCCTGCGCCGCCTTCCCGCCGGCCTCCGACCACCGCAGCTCGACGGTGGGAGCGGGTCCGACGCGAACGTCCTGCTCGTCGTCGACGCCTGGCTGGAACGGCTCTGCGAGGTGCGGCCCGTCGTCCTCGTCGTCGACGACGTCCAGTGGGCCGACCCGGGCTCGCTCGACGTGCTGACCTACCTCCTGGCCGGTCCGGCCGACCGCCGCCTGGCCGTCCTCATGACCCTGCGTCGCGGCGACGCCGCCGCCGGTCCTGCGCTCCAGCGGTGGCTCGCGGACGTGCGCCGCATGCCGTGCCTCACCGAGCTGGCGCTCGACCCCTTCGACCGTGACGGCACCCGCGCCCAGCTCCGGGCCCAGCTGGGGGCCGCCCCTCATGAGTCGCTCGTCTCCGACGTCCACGCACGGTCGGGTGGCAACGCCTATCTCAGCAGGCTCCTCGTCGAGGACCTGCCGGCCGAAGCCCGCCACCTCGGTGGCGACCTCCCCGACGACCTGCGCGGCGCCGTCCTCCGGCCGTGGCACCGGTTGTCCGCCCCCGCTCGCGAGCTCGTCCTCGCCGTCGCGGTCGGGGGTGAGGTCGCGTCGGGGGCGGCGCTGCGACGCGCGGCGTCCCTCACCGGGTCGACGACCGAGGCGGCGACCCTTCTCCTGCGCGAGGCCGTGGGCGCCGGGGTGCTCGACGTCACCGCCGAGGGTGGCTGCTGGTTCCACCACCCGCTGCAGGCTGAGGCGCTCGAGTCCCAGCTGTCGAGCGACGAGCGGCACCAGCTGCACACGGCCTTCGCCCGCGCCTGCGAGGAGGACCTCGACCGCGACGAGGCACCCACGACGGCAGCCGGGCTCGCTGCGCTCTCCGCCGTGGCCGAGCACCACGCCCGCGCCGGTCACCTCCACGAGGCCTACCGCTGGACGTCTGCGGCAGCCGACCTGGCAGAGCGCCTCGGCGACGGGCCGTCGGCGCTCGAGCTGCTCCGACGGCTCCTGCGCATGCACGCCGACGCCGGACCGGTCGAGGAGTCGCGCCGGGACCTGCTGGACCGGGTGCGCGTCGTCGCCGCGACCGAGGGGGCCCACGAGGTCGAGCTCGAGGCGGTCGAGGCGCTGCTGGACGAGGTGGACGAGGCCGACGAGCCCCTCCTGGCCACCGAGCTCCTCGTCCGCCACGAGCACATGAGGTTCTCGACGGGCCGGGGCTTCCTGCGAGTGGAGC
This sequence comes from uncultured Actinomycetota bacterium, assembly GCA_963834225.1. Classification (GTDB taxonomy): domain Bacteria; phylum Actinomycetota; class Actinomycetes; order Actinomycetales; family Dermatophilaceae; genus Oryzobacter. The sequence continues at coordinate 674,569 of CAWIAT010000009.1, forward strand.
CGATGCAGCGCGCCGTCGATCTCTCCGCGCACGCACCGGCCTCGTGGCAGCACGCCTACGCCCGGGCCGAGCTCGCCCACGCGTCCCTCTGGGCCGACGACCCCGCGGCCACCGACCACGTGGCCCGCGCTCTCGAGTGTGCCAGGGCGTCGGGAGACGACCGGGCCCTCGCGTACGCCCACGCCGCCGCCTCGATGGGTGCCCAGTTCGCCAACGATCCCGCAACCGCGGCCCTCGGCACCGAGGGGGTGGCCCACGCAGCAGCCGCGCGGGACTGGTGGGCCTTCGTCCACGCGACCCTCTGGGAGGCCAACGTGACGAGCCTGTGGGCCACCCCGGAGTGGGCCGCCGTCGTGGGTCGTCGCCGCCGGGAGCTCGAGGCCCTCGGCGGGCCGCACCCGTACATCGCCTGGCTGTCCGCTGACGAGGCGGGGTGCCTGCTGGGAACGGGTGACTGGAAAGGCTGCCGCGAACGGCTCCGGGTGGCCCTCGGATCCGACCCCGGGGTGGCTGCCGACGTCGGGGCCCGGCTCTCGGCGGCCCGGATGGCAGCCCTGCAGGGCCGGCAGCGCGAGGCCGAGGAGCACCTCGCGCGCGCCGACGAGCTCTTCGCGGACACCACCGGCTTCCTCGCGTTCGAGTTCGACGTCGTCCGCGCAGGCGTGCGGATCGCGGCCGGGAACCCTGAGGGAGCCTGGTCGGCGGCCCTCGCCGGAGCCGAGTCAGCGGGCCTGCCTCCGACCCTGTGCGAGTGGCTCTGCCCCCTCGCGGCGCGAGCGCTCGCCGACCTCGCCGAGACGGCTCGTGCAGCCGGCCGCGACCCCGCCGAACACCTGGAGCGGATCGCCGACCTGGTGACCCGGTTCCCGCACGTCATCGCCGACATCGCCTTCCCCACCGAGGGGTACACGAAGCGGCTCCACGCCCTCGACGCCCTGTACGCCGCCGAGGTGGAGCGGGCCCGCGGGACCGACGCCGCGCCCGACGCCTGGGTGGAGGCTGCCCGGCTGCTCGAGGACCGCTGTCCGTGGGACGCCGCGTACGCCGCCTACCGAGCCGGCGAGTCGCTCCTCGTGGCGGGCCGTTCCCGCGACGAGGCGGCCACCCAGCTGCGCCGCGCCGCAGCGCTGGCCAGCGAGCTGCGCGCCGAGCCCGTGCTGCGTGAGGTCGAGGAGCTCGCCCGCTCGGCCCGCATCCCGCTCGACGAGGTGCGCGAGCACGATGCCCACGACCTCCTCCCCGGTGTCTCTACCCACCTCACGCCGCGCGAGCACGAGATCCTCGACCACGTCGTCGCCGGCCGCACCTACGGCGAGATCGCCCGCGCCCTCTTCGTCAGCGAGAAGACGGTGAGCTCGCACGTGTCGAACCTGTTGCGCAAGACCGGGACCGCGAACCGGGTCGACCTCGCGCGGCTGGGCCGTCGCCGCTCCTGACGTTCGTCGTCGCTCAGCCGAGGGCGACGAACCAGACGCTGCCGTCCGCGAAGTTCGTCACCCAGGTGCCCTCGTCGGTGGGCGCGACGACGGCCGGACCCTCGCCGACCTCGAGGCGTTCGACGGCATCACCGGTGGCGGCGTCGATCCGGGTGAGGAGGTTCGTCGCGTCGTCGGGGACCCAGACCCAGCGCCCGTCGGGGCTCGCGGCGAGGTTGACGGGCGAGGAGCCCGCGGGAGTCGGCCGCCCCAGGACCTTGCCGGTCGCCGCGTCGAGCATCGAGACCGAACCCGACTTCACCCGGGACACCCACACCCGGTCCGCCGTCGCCGCGACGTGGCCGGGACGGCTGCCCCCGACCTCGACGGGCGTGACGGCGAGTGTCTTCGGGTCGACCCGCGCGATGGCGCTGGAGCCGGTCGTGTCGTCCCCGACCCACAGGGCGTCGGCCGATGCCGCGAGTCCACCCGCGTTGACCCCCGGCACCTCGACGGTCGTGGTCTCGTTCGTCGCGGGTTCGACACGGGTCAGGGACTGGCCGTTGCGGTTGCTGACCCAGATGACGCCGAAGGCCTCGACGGCCTCGTACGAGGCGAACCCGGTCGGGACCGAGGCGACGACCTTCCGCGTCGCTGGGTCGACCCGGTCGACGACGCCCGACTGGGTCACGACCCACAGCGCGTCCTTCGTCGCCATGATCTCGCACGGCTTGTCGCTCAGTGGGACCCGATGCGTCACGGCGCCGGACCCAGCATCGATGCGGACCAGCTCGGCGCTGTCGTTCACGCTGACCCAGACCGCGCCGAACGCGGCCGCGACCCCGCACGGGGCGCCGCCGACCTCGACCTTCGGGCCGGGCACCGAGGCGGACCCGTCGGTCGCCGCGAGGACCCCCGTCGGTCCCACGCGGGGGGTGTCCGGTCCCGCCGAGCCCGTGGCCGGGGGCGGCCCGCTGGACGCCGTGCCCGATGCGGTGCCTGACCTGCCCGGCTCCGGCGAACCACCGCATCCGGCGACGCCGAGGAGGAGCACGGCGGCGAGGATCCCGGCGGTGCGTGACATGCGCCGCACCCTAGACCCGGGGTACGGGCCCGGGCGAGGACCGCAGGTGGGGCCGGCGCCCTCCCGGGACGGCCGTCAGACGTTGGTCGTGCCGAGCAGCATCCGGACCTCGGCGGCGGTGACGACCGAGCCCGTCGCGAGGACGCCACCGCTGACGCCGCCGCCCTCGTCGGCCAGGCCCGCGGCCTGGTCGAGCGCGTCGGGGAGCTCGTCGACGACGGTGACCCGGTGCTCGCCGAAGATCTCGGTGGCGATCTCGCCGAGCTTGCGCGGCGACATCGCCCGGGGCGAGGTCGTGCGGGTGACGACGACCTCGTCGAGGGCCGGCTCGAGGATCTCGAGGATCTCGGCGGCGTCCTTGTCGGCCATGACGGCGATGACACCGATGAGCCGGGCGAAGGTGAACGAGTCCTCGAGGGCCTGGCGCAGGGCGAGGGCGCCCGCGGGGTTGTGCGCGGCGTCGACGAGGACGGTGGGGCTGCGCCGCACGATCTCGAGGCGGCCCGGGGAGTCGACCCGGGCGAGTCCGGCCCGGACGACCTCGATGTCGAGCGCCTGCTCGCCTCCGCCCATGAACGCCTCGACGGCGGCGACGGCCACCGCGGCGTTCTGTGCCTGGTGGGTGCCGTGGAGCGGGAGGAAGAGGTCGGGGTACTCGGCGGCGAGGCCGCGCAGCGAGATCTGCTGCCCACCCACGGCGACGTCGCGCTCGCTGACACCGAAGTCGTTGCCCTCCAGCACGATCCGAGCGCCGACCTCCTCGGCGCGGTCGCGCAGCACCTCGTACGCGTCGTCCTCGAGCTGGAGACCGGTGACGGTGATGGCGTCGGGCTTGATGATGCCCGCCTTCTCCGTCGCGATCTGCTCGATGGTGTCGCCGAGGAAGTGCTGGTGGTCGATGCCGATGGGCGTCACGACGGAGACGGGGGCGTCGACGACGTTCGTCGCGTCCCACGAGCCGCCCATGCCGACCTCGACGACGGCGACGTCGACGGGCAGGTCGGCGAAGGCGGCGTAGGCCACGGCCACGAGGACCTCGAAGTAGGTCAGCGGGGGCCCGCCGTCGAGGATCGAGCGGGCGTCGACGATCTCGATGAAGGGGATCACCTCGTCGTAGGCGTCGAGGAAGCGCTCGGTCTCGATCGGGGTCCCGCCGATGGCGATCCGCTCGAGCATCGAGTGCAGGTGCGGCGAGGTGAACCGTCCGGTCTTGAGCCCGAGCTCGCGCAGCAGCGACTCGATGATCCGCGCCGTGCTCGTCTTGCCGTTGGTCCCCGTGACGTGGACGACGGGGTAGGTGCGCTGGGGGTCGCCGAGGAGCTCCATCACCTCCCTGATCCGGTCGAGGGAGGGCTCGAGGTCGTGCTCGGGCGCGCGGGAGAGGATCGACTCCTCGACCTGGCGCAGCCGTCGGGCGAGCGCGAGCCGGTGGGCGGCGTCGCGCTGCGGGGCATCGGGAGCAGGGGTCACCCACCCATTCTGTCCGACCCGGGCCCCGCCCGTTGTGGGGAGGTGGTGCCCGGGTCGCGGGGACCCGGGCACCACCTCGTCAGCTCACCCGCGGGACAGGGGCCCTCAGCCCTTGACCTTCTTGCAGGCGTTGCCGACCCAGACCTGCTGGCCGCGGTCGACGACGACCTGCTGCTGCGAGACGACCTTGCCCTTCGGCGTCGAGCAGGTGAGCGTCCACGACTCCTTGACCCCGGTGTACGCGGCCGGCGTGGGCGACGCGAAACGGACCTCGCCCGTCCAGTCGCTCGTCGCACCGCCCTCGTAGTTCTCGATCTGCACCGAGTAGGTCCCGGGGACCGGGTCGATGAGCGCGGCCACCTCGGGGTCGTCGAGGCTCGCCGCGGACGCGACCTGGTTGCCCTCGGCGTCGTAGACGTAGACGTCCCAGTCGACAGCCGCATCGGGCCACTGGATGCGGACCTCCGCCTTGGCGTTGTCGTACTGCGGCATGCCGGCGATGGTGAACGTCGCGATCTCGTAGGCGCCCTCGGCCGGCGTGCCCGCGGGGTTCGTCAGCGCCTGGCTGGGCTGGGGCGGTGCCAGCGGGTCACGTCCGTACCGTCCGGCCACGCTCGGGCCGGGTCGAGGGGTTGACCGCCCACGAGAAGCGGCCGCCGGTGCTCTTGTAGCGAGCTGCGCAGGTCGTTCTGGTAGGCGATGGGGTCTCCGATCACGCCGCCCGCGCCGATGACCGGCGAGGTGTACGCCTGAAAGGACTTGCTCACCGACAGGACGCGGTTGGCCGGGGCCGTGCCCACCAGGGTGGAGTGCAGCCTGGTGTCGACCGTGGCCTCGGCCATCCGGTAGTAGGCCTCGCGGTTGCCGCCCTTGCCCGGCACCCGCGGCCGGCTCGAGCCCGAGGTACTCGGCGACGACACCGTCCTCGTAGGCCGGGTGGAACTCGTCGGGGCCGATCTCGAAGGTGAAGCCGAGCCCGCCCGTCTGCCAGTAGCTCCAGTCCTCGACCGACCCGGAGGTGTCGTACAGCTGGAAGGAGGCCCAGTTGGCGTAGTCGTTCGCCGCGGTCATCGACGCTCCGAGCGCCTTGTAGACCGGCTCGTCGGGCGCGTACCCCGTCGAGGCGATCGACGGCGGGCGCAGCACGAGGTTGCTGTACGTGTGGTTCGTGATGAGGTTCGTGACCTGACGCGACGAGATCAGCCGCTTGATGTTGTCGACCTCGGGGGTGTCCCCCGGCGCGTCGCCGCGGTAGGTGTCGCTGCTCCAGCTCGCGCTGGCCCCGTGACCACCCCAGAACCCGGGGTAGTTGCGGTTGAGGTCGGTGCCGCGCAGGCGCCCGGCGAGGTTGTCCGTGCACGGGCCGGTCCGGTAGGCCGCAGGCGTCGATCCGGAGATGGTGCAGTTCTTTCGCTTCATCTCGTAGTCGAGGGTCGAGAAGTCGCCGAGCGGGGCCGCGGAGCGGCTGATCTCGAACCCGTCGGGGTTGACCACGGGGACGATGATCGTGCGGGACCTGGTCGACGATGTCCCGGGCCCGCTTCGTCCTGGACTCGTTCTTCAGCAGGTCGTAGGCGAACTCGAGGGTGTGCTCGACCGACGGCCACTCCCTGGCGTGGTGGGCGCCCATCATGAGGAAGACGGGCTTGCCGTCGTCGAGGTTCGCTGCGTTGCGGGTGATCTCGATACCGCGGACGAGTCGCCCCTCGACCTGCGGTTGGGCAGGGTGATGGGTCGCACGAGGCCCTTGTACTTCCGCGCGAGGGCGTCGAGCTCTCGGTTGACGTCGTCCAGGGTGCGGTACGACGTGGAGCCGCTCGGCAGGCCGGAGGTCGCCACGGAGGCGGCGTACCGCTTGTCGGCGGCACGCGCCTTGCGCATCGTCGCGGCGAGGTCGGCGTCCTCGACGCGCCAGCTGAAGCCGGCCTTCCGCAGCTTCGCGGCGTCGGCCGCCGAGTGGAGGACGACCTCGACCCCCGTGGCGTCGCCGTGCTCGGTGGTGTCGAGCCCCAGGTTGTTGACCTTGGTGCGCTCGGCGGGGGTCGGGGCCGCGACGTGGACGACCTGAACCTTCTCGTCGGCCGGGCTCGGCGCCGCGGCGGACACCCCCGCACCTGCGAGGACGACGGCGATGGCCAGTCCGGCGGTGACCGGGAGGCGTCTGGCGTGGGCGGGGAGAGACTTCATCGGCTGCTCCTGCGGGGACCGGGATGGGTGCCGCCTGTGGACGACCCCTGGCACGCTAGACCCGCCGAGGAAGCCGCGCATCCGCTGGCGATCGCCGACTCGCCTGCACCACCGCTCCGGACGTCAGCGGCGGGCCAGGGTGAAGCGCACGGGGAACTGCTCGCCGACGACCACCTCGGTGACCCCCGCTCCCCCGGCCTCGAGGGCCTCGAGCTCGGGTCCGACCGACAGGTGCTCGGCGAGGACCTCCCCCGTGACGAGGTCGCGGTGGTTGAGCACGGCGCGGTAGACGAACTCGGCGCCGGCCACCTCGAGGGAGATCCGGTCGGAGACGTCGAGCCCCGCGTCGCGGCGGGCCTGCTGCACCGCGCGGACGAGGTCGCGGGCGGCGCCCTCGAGCTCGAGCTCGGTCGTGACGTCGGTGTCGAGGACGACGAAGCCGCCGCCCGGCATCATGGCCGTCGCGCTCGAGCCCGCCTCGCCGGCGTCGACGACGGTGTCGAGGGTGTACTCCCCCTCGACGAGCGCCAGTCCCCCGGAGGTGACCGTGCCGTCGTCGGCGACCGACCAGTCGCCGGTCTTGCTGCCCTTGATGGCGACCTGGACGTCGCGCCCGAGCCGGGGCCCGGCGGCGCGGGCGTTGACGACGAGGCGGGTGCTGATGCCGAAGTCCGACCCCTGCGCGTCGTCGACGTCGAGGACGCGCACCGCCTTGACGTTGAGCTCGTCGGCGATGATCCCGGCGAACGGCTCGAGGCCGGCGGGGTCGGGCGTGACCACGGTCAGGCCGGCGAGCGGGAGCCGCACCCGCAGCCTCTCGGCCTTGCGCAGCGAGGACCCGGTGGAGCACACGGCGCGGACCTGGTCCATCGCCGTGACGAGGGCGTCGTCCTCGGGCAGGAGGGTGGCGTCGGGCCAGTCCTCGAGGTGGACCGAGCGTCCACCGGTGAGGCCACGCCAGATCTCCTCGGTGACGAGGGGCAGGAGGGGCGCCGAGACGCGCGTCACGACCTCGAGCGCCGTGAAGAGGGTGTCGAACGCGGCATGGGCGACGGAGACGTCGCCGGAACCGGTGTCCCAGAACCGCTCTCGCGATCGCCGGATGTACCAGTTGGTCAGGACGTCGACGAACTGGCGCACCGACTCGCACGCCCCCGGGACGTCGAGGGCGTCGAGCTGGGCCGTCACCGTGGCGACGAGGACCCGCAGCTTGGCCAGGAGGTAGCGGTCGAGCGGGTCGGTGGACGCCGTCGACCAGCGGGCCTCGTAGCCGGCGCCGTCGTCCATCGCGTTCGCGTACAGGGAGAAGAAGGACCAGCTGTTCCACAGCGGGATGAGGACCTGGCGGACCCCCTCGCGGATGCCCTCCTCGGTGACGACGAGGTTGCTGCCGCGCAGGATGGGCGAGGCCATGAGGAACCAGCGCATCGCGTCGGCGCCGTCGCGGTCGAAGACCTCGGTGACGTCGGGGTAGTTGCGCAGCGACTTGCTCATCTTCTGGCCGTCGTTGCCGAGGACGATGCCGTGGCTGACGCACGAGGAGAAGGCGGGACGGTCGAAGATCGCCGTCGCGAGGACGTGCAGCGTGTAGAACCAGCCGCGCGTCTGGCCGATGTACTCGACGATGAAGTCCGCCGGGAAGTGGGCGTCCTGCGCGTCGGTGCCCGCGAACCACTCGGCGTTCTCGAACGGGTAGTGCACCTGGGCGTACGACATCGAGCCCGAGTCGAACCAGACGTCGAGGACGTCCTCGACCCGGCGCATGGTGGAGCGCCCCGTGGGGTCGTCGGGGTTCGGGCGGGTCAGCTCGTCGACGAAGGGTCGGTGGAGGTCGGGGTTGCCCTCGCGGTCGCGCGGCAGGTCGCCGAAGTCTCGCTCCATCTCGGCGAACGAGCCGTAGACGTCGAGCCGCGGGTACGCCGGGTCGTCGGACTTCCAGACGGGGACCGGGCTGCCCCAGAACCGGTTTCGCGTGATCGACCAGTCGCGGGCGTTCTCGAGCCACTTGCCGAACTGGCCGTTCTTCACGTGCTCGGGGACCCAGGTGATGTCGCGGTTCAGCTCGACCATGCGGTCCTTGAAGGCGGTCACCTCGACGAACCACGACTCGACGCCCTTGTAGATGAGCGGCTCGCGGCAGCGCCAGCAGTGCGGGTAGCTGTGGTCGTAGGTCTCGCGGCGCAGCAGGACGGTGCCGGGGGTGACCGAGCCGGTGCTCCCGTCCCCCTTCGTCGCGTTGCGGAGGTGGTCGATGATCATCGCGTTCGCGTCGAAGACCTGGACGCCCTCGTAGTCGGCGACCGGCACGGTGAAGCGTCCGCTCTTGCTCACCGGCATCACCGCCTCGATGCCCTCGCGGTCGGTGACCTCCTTGTCGACCTCACCGAAGGCGCCGGCGGTGTGGACGACGCCGGTGCCGTCGGTCGTCGTCACGGCGTCGTCGGCCGCGACGACCCGGAAGGCGTTCTCGTGGCCCGCGTAGTAGGAGAACGGCGGCTCGTAGGTGCGCCCGACGAGGTCGGCGCCCTTGTACCGGCCGAGGACGGTGAACTCGCCGTCGGCAGAGGCCAGCTCGCGCGCGTAGGTGGGCAGTCGCGCCTCGGCGAGGAGGTAGCGAGCCGAGCCGTCGGTGCCGGGGACCGGGGCCTCGACGACGACGTAGTCGATGTCGGACCCGACCATGACGGCCAGGTTCGACGGCAGGGTCCACGGCGTCGTCGTCCAGACGAGGACGTGGGCACCGTCGAGGACCGGGTCGGTGCCCGAGTCGGCGAGGAGGTAGCCGACCGTGACCGCGGGGTCCTGCCGGTTCTGGTAGACCTCGTCGTCCATCCGCAGCTCGTGGTTGGACAGGGGCGTCTCGTCGTTCCAGCAGTACGGCAGGACCCGGAAGCCCTCGTAGACGTAGCCCTTGTCGAAGAGGGACTTGAACGCCCAGATGACCGACTCCATGTAGTCGGGGTTCATCGTGCGGTAGTCGTTCTCGAAGTCGACCCAGCGCGCCTGGCGGGTGACGTAGTCCTGCCACTCGCCGGTGTACTTCATCACCGAGTCGCGGCAGGCCGCGTTGAACCTCTCGATGCCCAGCTCGAGGATCTCGTCGGTCGTCTTGATGCCGTTGAGGCGCATCGCCTCGAGCTCGGCGGGCAGCCCGTGGGTGTCCCAGCCGAAGCGTCGCTCGACCCGGCGGCCGCGCATCGTCTGGTAGCGCGGCACGACGTCCTTGACGTAGCCCGTCAGCAGGTGCCCGTAGTGCGGGAGCCCGTTGGCGAAGGGCGGGCCGTCGTAGAAGACGAACTCGTTCTCGCCGCGCTCCCCCGGCGAGCGGTTCTCGACCGAGGCGCGGAAGGTGTCGTCGGCCTTCCAGTGCGCGAGGACCGCCTCCTCGACCTGCGGGAACCGCGGGCTGGCGGGCACGCCGAAGGCGGCTCCGGTGTGCTCACCGGTGGTGCTGACCTTGGGGTACGTCATGGGCTGTGGCTCCTGCGGGGTCGTCGCTCTCGTGTCCTGCACGAGGACGACGGCTCACCTCGACGTCGACGACGCCGGGCGGGACCTCCGCGGTACCACCTCGCTTGCCCCCGCCGTGGCGGTGGCCGCTCTTGCACCAGGTCGTGTCGTGACCCCGACGTCCGGGTCTAGTGAGGTCCTGGCCGAGGCCGGGTCCCGTTCTTCCGGAAGGCTCACCGCTGATGACGGCTCGAGCGCCTGTGGGACGTGATCCTACCCACCACGGACGTGGTCTCCCCACCGGGTTCCGCAGGAGGTAGAGTCGGCGCGTCGTCCCCCGGGGCGGCAACACCCAACGCCTCTGCAGGGGAAAGCCGGTCCGAATCCGGCACTGTCCCGCAGCCGTAGGTCACGAGCGTTCGTGACGAGTCGGAATGCCCAGCAGGTGCGCGCGGCTCCAGTTCACCCGTCGAGGAATGCGGGACGGAGCCCGAGAACCGGGTTTCCGGTGCATCGGGCGGTCGTCACGAACCGCCATGAGAGGCACCGATGTCCCCCACCACCACCCGAGTGGCCCTGCGTCGCGCCGGGATCCTGCTCGTCGCCGCCGCGCTCGTCGGGGTGCCGGTCTCCGGCGCCCTCGCGGAGCCGACGCCCGAGCCCACCGCGAGCGCCACCGCCACGGCGGGCACGCCGACCCCGAGCGCGTCGGAGGAGCCCACGCCGAGCGTGAGCCCCAGCGTCGACCCGAGCGGGACGCCGAGCCCGGTCGACTCGTCCTCGCCGTCGCCGACCGACCTCCCGACCTCGTCGTCGCCCGCCCCGAGCGCCTCGGCTCCGGCACCGACGACGTCCTCGGCCACCACGCTGACGGGCCTCTCGCGCCGCGAGCTGCTCGCCGCCGCCGGTCCGGCAGTCCCCCAGACGGGCTACGCCGCGGACTTCATCGCGCGCACCCTCGCCGCCGGCGGTGACCACTACGAGTACCCGGACTTCGCCGCGTTCGACGGCGGGAACACCATCGACGCGATGATCGGGCTCGCCGCCTCCGGCGCCGGGGCCACCCAGCTCGCCGAGTCGCTCACCTACCTCGAGGCCAACGTCGGCGGCTACATGGGCGCCGACTACGACTCGACCTACGCCGGCCCCACGGCCAAGGCCGTCATCGGCGTCCTCGCCGCGGGTGGTGACCCGACCGATGCCGACGGTCTCGACCTCGTCGCCGAGCTCCAGGCGACCGAGGGCGCCGTCGAGCCGGGTCGGTTCTCCGACCTCCCGGTCGACTGCGGCTTCACGACCTGCGACTACTCGAACACCATCGGCCAGGCCCTCGGCGTCATCGCGCTCGTGCGTGCCGGTGAGCCGCTGAGCACCGACGCCGTCGACTTCCTCCTCGACCAGCAGTGCGCCGACGGCGGCTTCCGCGGGAACATGGACGCCGCGACCTGCGTCTCCGACCCCGACGCGACGGGCTTCGCCGCCCAGGCCCTCGTCGCCGCGGCCGCCCCCGAGGCGGGCGACGCGCTCGACTGGCTCGCCGACGCGCAGAACCCCGACGGCTCCCTCGAGAGCGACGAGGGCGTGGCGAACGCGAACACCACCGGCGTCGCCGCGCAGGCGTTCGCCGCCGGGGCCCGGGACAGCGCCCTCGCCGACGCGCAGGCGTTCCTCGGCACCCTCCAGTACGACTGCACCGCGGCCGCGGCCCTCCGTGGGGGGATCGCCTTCTCGGAGGCCGACCGCTCGACGACCGCTGTCGAGGACTCCGACCTGCGCGCCACCGGCCAGGCCACGGTCGGCCTCGCCGGCGAGTCGCTGCTGTCGGCGGTCGTCACGCAGGCCCAGACGCCGGGCACGGTCGGCCGGGTCTGCGCCACGAGCACGCCGACGACGAGCCCGAGCACCACGCCCTCGACGACCCCGACGAGCGACCCCACGACGACGCCCACCTCGGGCTCCGACGGCGGCGAGACCACGGGTCCGGTCGCCTCGGGCCCGGGCGCCCTCGCCCAGACGGGCTCGGACCTGCTCCTCCCGATCGGCGTCGCAGTGGTGCTCATGGTCATCGGTGGCCTCGCGCTCACCGCCTCGCGCCGTCGGGGGGCCCACGCCTGATGGCGTCCGCTCGCCTCCGCCGCCTCCTCGGTCGCCTCGCCGGCACCGCCGTCGCCTCGGGCCTGGTCCTCACCGGGCTCGTCGCGACGGCGGGCCCGGCCTCGGCCGCCGCCTGCTCCGGCAGCACCGGGGTCACCGTCGTCGTCGACACCGGGAGCTCGACGAGCACCCGCTGCGCTCCGGGTGACCCGACGTCGGCGTGGAAGGCCCTCACGGCCGCGGGGTTCGCGGTGACGCCGGTCCAGCAGTTCCCCGGCGCCATCTGCCGCATCGACGGCTTCCCGTCGAACCAGGCGTGCGTCCGGATGCCCCCGGCCGATGCCTACTGGGCCTTCTTCCACGCCGCTCGCGGTGGCAGCTGGACCTACAGCAGCTCCGGGGCGACGGGCTACGACCCGAAGCCGGGGACCGTCGTGGGGTTCCGGTTCGGCTCGGGGCAGAAGCCCCGCTCAGCGCCGCCCGCGAAGACGGCGACGAGCGCGCCCAAGCCCACCCCCGGGCCCACGGTGAAGGCGACCCCGAAACCCACGCCGCGAACCACGGCCCCGCGCCCGACGACGGCCGGACCGCGGACCACCGTGGCCCCGAAGGGGTCCACCCCGACCTCGGCCGCCCGCCCGACGACCGGCAGGACTGCTGCTGTCTCGCCGTCGCGGAGCGCCTCGCCCTCGCCGAGCGCCTCGAGCTCGGCGAGCGCCACGGCCGCGCCGTCCGCGAGCCCGTCGGTGAGCGCGAACGGCTCGCAGGAGCCGGCGTCGCTCGCCGTGGCGCCGACCGGATCCGACGGCTCCGGGGGCCCGGGCACCCTCCTCGCGGGCGGGGCCCTCGTGGCCCTCGTCGCCGGAGCAGGTGGCTGGGCGGCGTGGAGGCGTCGCACCTGAGCCCGGACGGCGCGATGATGGTCCCGTGAGCCCGACCCTCCCCCGAGCGGTCCATCCGGCCGCCTGGTGGGTCTGGGCGATCGGGATGGCCGTCGCGGTCAGCACCACGAACAACCCCATCCTCCTCGCGCTCGCCCTCGCGGTGGTCGCCCTCGTCGTCGCGGCCCGCCGCGGGTCGTCCCCCTGGGCGCGCGCGTTCCGGCTCTACCTCTGGCTGGGACTGGCCATCGTCGTCGTGCGGATCGTGCTCCACGTCGTCGTCGGCCTCAAGGTCGGTGAGGTCGAGGTGGTGCGTCTGCCGGAGGCGACGCTGCCCGACTGGGCGACAGGGATCCAGGTCGGCGGGACGGTCTACCTCGAGGGGCTGCTCTACGCCACCCTCCAGGGCGCGCGGCTCGCCGTCATCATCGCGTGCGTGGGCGCCGCCAACGCCCTGGCCAACCCCAAGCGGCTCCTGCGCGCCCTGCCGGGTGCCCTGCACGAGATCGGCTCGGCCGTCGTCGTGTCGGTCTCGGTGGCACCGCAGCTCGCCGAGAGCGTGCAGCGGGTCCGCCGGGCGCGGCAGCTGCGCGGCGACACGACCCGCGGCCTGCGCTCGGTGCAGGCCGTCGCCCTCCCCGTCCTCGAGGACACGCTCGACCGCTCCCTCCTGCTCGCCGCCGCGATGGACTCGCGTGGCTACGGCCGCAGCGTCACCGTGCCGCGCCGCGTGCGGCTCGCGACGGCCACGCTCACCCTGGGCGGGCTGCTCGCCAGCGCGCTCGGCATCTACGGCGTCCTCGACGTCTCGACCCCCGCGTTCCTCGGGACCCCGACCCTCGTCCTCGGGCTCGTCCTGTGCGCCGCCGGCCTGTGGCTCGGCGGACGCCACGTCCCGCGCTCGACGTACCGGCCCGACCCCTGGCGCGGCGCGGAGTGGCTCACCCTCGGCTGCGGGGCGGTCGCGGCCGGCGTCCTCGTCTGGCTGTCGCGGACCACGCCCATCGCGCTCGAGATGCCGTTGACCCCCCTCGGGCTGCCCGGTCTGCCGCTGCTCGCGGTCGCGGGGCTGCTCGTCGGCGCCCTCCCGGCCGTCGTCACGCCGCCGCCTCCGCCGCCGCCGAGCCGCGGGATCCGCCGCGTGCCCCCGTCGCTCGCCGCGCGAGCCCACGAGAAGATGGTCGCCGGCTCGTGACCGACACCCACGCGATCTCGCTCGAGCACGTCACCGTGACGCTCCCCGGCTCGCAGCGGCCGGTCCTGCGCGACGTCTCGCTCACGGTCGACGAGGGCGAGCTCGCGCTCGTCGTCGGGCGCACCGGGTCGGGGAAGTCGACCCTCCTCGGGGCCATGTGCGGCCGGGTCCCCCACTTCACCGGCGGCACCCTGGCCGGGCACGTGCGCGTCCACGGGCGCGACACCCGCGCGCACCGCCCGCGCGACCTCGCCGACCTCGTCGGCGTCGTCGGGCAGGACCCGCTGGCCGGGTTCGTCACCGACACCGTCGAGGAGGAGCTCGCCTACGCGATGGAGCAGCTGGGCCTTCCCGGGGCGACGATGCGCAAGCGTGTCGAGGAGACCCTCGACCTCCTCGGCATCGCCGACCTCCGCCACGCGGCGCTGCGCGAGCTCTCCGGCGGGCAGCAGCAGCGCGTCGCCATCGGGTCGGTCCTCACGGCCCACCCGCGCGTCATCGTCCTCGACGAGCCGACCTCGGCGCTCGACCCCACCGGCGCCGAGGAGGTCCTCGCGACGATCACCAGGCTGGTCCACGACCTCGCGGTGACGGTCGTCGTCGCCGAGCACCGGGTCGAGCGGGTGCTCCACTACGCCGACACCGTCGTCCACGTGTCGCCCGAGGGCGAGGTCGTCTCGGGCCTGCCGTCCGACGTCATGGTCGACTCCGACATCACCTCCCCGGTCGTCGAGCTGGGCCGCTGGGCCGGGTGGTCGCCCCTGCCCCTCTCGGTGCGCGACGCACGCCGGTCGGCCCGCGAGCTGCGGACCCGCCTCACCGCCAGCCTCCCCACCGCCCGCGGACGAGAATCGACCTATTGGTCGATCCAGGTACGGCGACCCGGACGAGAATCGACCTATTGGTCGATCCAGGTACGGCGACCCGGACGAGGATCGACCAATAGGTCACGCGGGGTCCGCCGGGGCGGACGCGCTCGTGGCGCGCGACGTCGTCGTGCGCTACCCGGGAGACGTCGTCGCCGTGGCCGGGGTCGACCTCGGCCTGCACGCCGGGGAGGTCACCGCCCTCATGGGTCGCAACGGGTCGGGGAAGTCGACGCTGCTGTGGGCGCTGCAGGGCACCGGGCCGCGGACGTCGGGCACGGTGCGCGCCACCGGCCCCGACCACGGCGAGCCGGTCGACCCCCGCTCCCTCGCGGCCGGCCGCCGCCGCGCGCTCGTCGGCCTCGTCCCCCAGTCGGCCGCGGACCTGCTCTACCTCGACACCGTCGGCGGCGAGTGCGCCCAGGCCGACCGCGAGAGCGCGGTTCCGGCGGGGACGTGCGCGGCGCTGCTCGAGGGCATCGCCCCCGGCATCCCCGCGGCGCGCCACCCGCGCGACCTCTCGGAGGGGCAGAAGCTCGCGCTCGTCCTCGCGGTGCAGCTGACCGCCGACCCGCCCGTCCTCCTCCTCGACGAGCCCACGCGGGGCCTCGACCCCATGGCCAAGGCCGCCCTCGGCGCCGTGCTGCGCTCCCTCGCCGCGCGCGGCCGGGCCGTCGTCGTCTCGACCCACGACGTCGAGTTCGTCGCCGAGAGCTCGGACCGCGTCGTCGTCCTGGCCGAGGGAGAGGTCGTCGCCGACGGACCGACCGCCGAGGTCGTCGTGTCCTCACCGGCCTTCGCCCCGCAGGTCGCGAAGGTCACGGCGCCGGGACCCTGGCTCACCGTCGCCGACGTGCGCGTCGCCCTCGAGGGGGTGCCCGCCCGATGACGGCCCTCGCCCCCCGCTCCCGGCTGCGCGTCGTCCGGCTGCGACCACGGTCCGCCGCCGCGGTGGCGCTCGTCAGCATCATCGGCGTGCTCGCCTTCCTCTGGCCGCTCTTCGTGAGCCCGGGGTCCGGGCTCGCCCACAGCGCCGACGCCCCCCTCGTCTTCGCAGTCGTCCTCCCGTTGCTGCTCGCGGTCGTCCTCGCCGAGCTGAGCGAGGGCGGGATGGACGTCAAGGCGGTGGCGATGCTCGGGGTGCTCTCGGCGGTCGGCGCGGCGCTGCGCCCCCTCGGCGCCGGGACCGCGGGCCTGGAGACGGTGTTCTTCCTCCTCGTCCTCGGCGGGCGGGTGTTCGGCGCCGGCTTCGGCTTCGTCCTCGGTGCGACGACCCTCTTCGCCTCCGCCCTCGTCACCGGCGGGGTCGGCCCGTGGCTGCCGTTCCAGATGCTCGGGGCGGCGTGGGTCGGCTGGGGCGCCGGGCTGCTGCCGGCCGCGCGCGGACGGGCCGAGCTGCTCGTGCTCGTCGGGTACGGCGCCCTCGCCGGGCTGTTCTACGGGGCGATGCTCAACCTGTCGTTCTGGCCGTTCGCGACGGGGATGTCGGGGGGGCTGTCGTTCGTCCCGGGCGCCCCGGTGCTCGAGAACCTCCACCGGTTCGTCGTCTTCACCCTCGCGACGAGCCTGGGGTGGGACATCGGCCGGGCCGTGACGACGGGTGTCCTCGTCGCCGTGACCGGCCGCGCCGTCCTCGGGGCGCTGCGGCGCGCCGCCCGCCGGGCCGCCTTCGAGGAGCCGGTCACCTTCTCCGAGACGGCGCCCCGCGAGGAAGCCGCCCTGACGCCCGCCGCCGCGGCCACCGCGGCCACCGTGGCCGCCGCACCGCGCACCGGGCCCGACGTGGCACCATCGGGGCCATGAGCAGCCTCGACCTGGACCGCAACGCCGCCTGGCTGAGCCGCGAGGACATGGACGCGGCCCGCCAGAAGCTGCCCATCCTCTACGTCGACGCCGTCCCGGTGCGGGTCGACGAGCGGGGCGCCGTGACCGCCGTCGGGGTGCTCCTGCGGATCGGCGACGAGGGCACCGTCTGCCGTGAGCTCGTGTCCGGTCGCGTCCTCCACCACGAGCGGGTGCGCGACGCCCTCCTGCGGCACATCGAGAAGGACCTCGGCCCCATGGCGCTGCCCCGCGTCCCGGCCAGCCCGCAGCCGTTCACGGTCGCCGAGTACTTCCCGACGCCCGGGGTGACGCCCTTCCACGACCCGCGTCAGCACGCCGTCTCGCTCGCCTTCGTCGTCCCGGTGGCGGGCGACTGCTCCCCGCAGAACGACGCGCTCGACCTCACCTGGCTGACGCCCGACCAGTGCCTCGACCCCGGGGTCCAGGCCGAGATGGACCGGGGCCACGGGGTCCTGCTCCGCCAGGCGCTCTCGCACCTCGGCCACGCGGTCTGAGCCGCTCCTTCCCCTGAGTACGGGTACCGATGCGCGGCCGGCGCCGCGACGCCAGACTCGGCGCATGACCACCGCCCCGCAGGCCCGTCCCGCCGACCGTGCTCCCCGTGGCGTCGCCCCGCTCATCGGGGCGGTGCTCGGGCTGGCCCTCTTCGCCGCCGCCATGTGGTTCGCGTGGCTGGGCTGGGACGACGAGTACTACCTCGTCGACGGGGTGCCCCAGGGTCCCTACCAGGCCTGGCAGGTGGTCGGCTGCGCCCTGTCGATCGCCCTCGCCGCCGTCCTGGCGCAGCTGTGGGCCCGTCGCGTCTGGGCGATGGTCCTGCTGGCGCCCGCTGCCGTCATCGGGTTCGCTGTCCCGTGGGCCGTCGATGCCGCCGGGTCCGACGACAGCGGGTTGTGGGTCGTCGGGCTGCTGTTGCTGCTCGTCGGTGGCGGGGTGGGGCTGCTCGTCGTGCTGGGGGTCACCGCCGCCGTCGCCTCGGTCGTCGCGGGTCGCAGGCCGAGGCAGGCGCCGGCGTCCCCGTGACGAGCCCCCCGCTTGACGGCGTCGCCCTCGCGGGCCGACAGTGACCGCATGCCGACCTTCGCCGGGGTGAACCACCTCTCCCTGTCCGTCACCGACCTGGACGTCAGCGAGGGCTTCTACACCCGGCTGTTCGGGATGCGGCGGGTGCTCGACGTCGGGTACGGCCGCATCCTCATGCACCAGTCCACGGGGTTCGTCCTCGCCCTCCTGCACCTCCCCGACGCCACCGGCGGCCGCTTCTCCGAGCTCGTCACGGGCCTGGACCACGTCGGGTTCGCCGCCACCGACCGCGCCGAGCTCGTCGAGTGGGAGGAGCGCATGCGAGAGCAGGGGGTCGAGCACACGCCCATCCGGGACATGGCGCTCGGGTACCACCTCAACTTCCGCGACCCCGACGGCATCGCCCTCGAGCTCCAGGCCCCCACGGCGCAGTACTCGGCGATGCTCGCCGACGTCGCGCACCGTGAGCTGTCCGACGAGGAGGTCGCCGCGATCGCCGCCCGGCTCGTCGGCGCGGAGATGCCGACGACCTGACCCGCGCCCGGAGCGTCAGCCGGTGAACTTGTCCCGGGTGCGCGTCATGTCGTGGTGGTCGGCGGCGTGCGCGGCCTCGAGGGTCGGGGCGGTGCCGCCGAGCCGGGCCGGGAGGTAGCGGAGGTCGTCGCCGGAGAGCACCGGGTAGTCGGCCTGCTGGGCGTCGAGCTGGGCCTGCATCACGGCCTTGACCCGCGCAGAGGCCGCGGTGACGTCGTCACGGCGGCCGATCTCGATCGGCTCCCCCACGGTGATCGACACGGGGATGTTGGCGCGCCCCATGTGCTTGGGCAGGTCCTTGGTCCACACCCGCTGCCCGCCCCAGATCGTCACGGGGAGGACGGGGACTCCGGCCACCTGCGCCATCTTCACCGCACCCGGCTTGAACTCCTTGAGCTCGAAGCTGCGCGACATCGTCGCCTCCGGGAAGACCCCGACGATCTCGCCGGCACGCAGGGCGCGGATGGCGGCGGCGAACGCCTCGCCGCCCTTGTGCCGGTCGACGGGGATGTGGTGCATGCCGCGCATCAGCGGGCCGGAGACCCGGTGCGAGAAGACCGACTTCTTCGCCATGAAGCGCACGTAGCGGCGGTGCGGCCACGCGGGCAGCCCGGCGTACATGAAGTCGAGGTACGAGGTGTGGTTGACCGCCATGACGGCGCCGCCCACGCGCGGGACGTTCTCCTCGCCGAGGATCCTGATGCTGGTGCCCTGGAGGAAGAACAGGGTCTTCACCGCGTGGATGACGGGGCGGTACACGGGCTCCATGCGCCCACCCTAGGCCAGCGCGACGGCCTCGGGCACCGCCCCTCTCCCGAGTGCTGGGGAGGGGCGGCGCGGGGGCATCACCCTCCTCCCGCGCGCGCTACGGCGCAGTAGGTGTCGTGATCGCGACACGTACTGCGCCGTAGCGTGCGGTGGAGGCGGCGCGTTGGGGGCGTCAGCCGAGGCGGGGCGGCTGCCAGCCGAGCTGGAGCACCTGGTCGCCGAGCTCGCGCGAGATGATCCGCGCCCGCCCGGGGGGCTGGACCGACGGCTTGGCCCGCCCGATGAGCATGCCCTCGTCGGGGTTGCCCGACAGCAGGATGCCCGGCGAGCCGAGGTCGCGGATCGACTGCAGGACCGGCTCGAAGAGCGCCCGCGAGGCGCCACCCATCCGGCGGGTCAGGACGACGTGGAGCCCGACGTCACCGGCCTGCGCGAGGAGCGGGACGAGCGGGCGCAGCGGGCTGCCGGCCGAGGTGACGACGAGGTCGTAGTCGTCGACGAGGAAGAAGACCTCGGCGCCCTGCCACCACGAGCGCGCCCTCAGCTGCTCGGGGGTGACGTCGGGCCCGGGGAGGCGGGTGCGGAGGAACTCGGTGATCCCCTCGACCGCCCCGGCCGCCTGGTCCTCGGTCGTGAGGTACTCGCCGACGTGCGCGTCGGGCAGCTCGCCGAGCAGCGCCCGGCGGTAGTCGACGACGAAGAGCTTGGCCTGCTCGGGCGTGTGGAGGCGGGCGACCTCGTGGGCGTACCCGCGCAGGAACGCGGACTTGCCGCTGTCGGCGTCGCCGAGGAGGTAGGCGTGCGGCTCCTCGGTCAGGTCGAGGCCGATCGGCGCGAGGTTGCTCTCGTCGATGCCGAGGATGAGGCGCCTGTCGTCGGGCGCCGTCATCTCGCGGATGGCGTCGAAGGTGATCCGAGCCGGCAGCAGGCGCAGCTTCGGGCCCCGCTGGCCGGTCCACGCGGCGTTGACCTTGGTCACGAGGTCCTCGACGCCGTCGCCGAGGTCGTCGACGCTCCCCCGGTCGTCGACGCGCGGGATGCCGGAGAGGAAGTGGTGCTTGGTCATCGTCAGGCCGCGCCCGGGGCGGCCCTTGGGGACGTTGGTCGCCACCCGCCGGTCGACCTCGGAGTCGCTCGGGTCACCGAGGCGGAGCTCGACGCGGGTGCCGAGGACGTCGCGGATCTGGTTGCGGAAGTCCATCCAGCGCGAGGTCGTGACGACGACGTGGACGCCGAAGGTCAGCCCGCGCCCGGCGAGCTCCATGATCGACTGCTCGAGGTCGTCGAACTCCTGGCGCAGGGTGAGCCAGCCGTCGACGACGAGGAAGACGTCGCCGTAGCCGTCGTCGACGAGGCCCTTGGCCCGCCGGCTGCGGTAGGTCTCGATGGAGTCGATCCCGTTGGCGCGGAAGTAGGACTCGCGGGCGTCGACGATGCCGCGGATCTCGGACACGAGGCGCCGCACGACCTCGGGCTCGCTGCGGTTCGCGACCCCCGCGACGTGGGCGAGCTTGGCCAGGGGCGTGAACGTGCCGCCGCCGAAGTCGAGGACGTAGAACTGCGACTCGAGCGGGGTCGTCGTGAGGGCGATGGCCGTGACGATGGTGCGCGCCATCGTGCTGCGGCCGGTGCGGGGCCCGCCGACGACCGCGACGTGCCCGGCGGCCCCGCCGAGCCGGAGGACGAACAGCTCGCGGCGCTGCTCGAGCGGCCGGTCGACGATGCCGACGGGGAACACGTACTGGCCGCGCTCGCGCCAGCGCTTGCTGACCAGGCCGAGCTCCGGGTCGGGCGCGAGGTCACCGAGGAGCTGGTCCATCGAGTTCGGGACGTCGAGCGGCGGCAGCCACACCTGGTGCGCCGGGCGGCCCTTGCCGCTCATCCGGGACACGGCGATGTCGAAGACGGCGCGCGTCTCCTCGGGCTCGCTCGCCGGCCCCTGCGGGAGCGCCTCGCTCGTCCGCCCGCGACCCACGGCGACCGGGGCGAGGGTGAACGGCAGGATCTCGGCCGCGCCGCCCGCGGCGCCGTCGACCTCGGTGACCCTCCGGCGCCGGCCCTTCGGCGGGCCCGAGACGTAGGCGGCCTTGAACTTCAGCAACGTCGTCTGGTCGGGCTTGAGGTATCCCAGGCCGGGGACGGGCGGGAGCTCGTAGGCGTCGGGGACACCGATGACGGTGCGCGACTCGCCCGCCGAGAAGGTCCGCAGGCCGATCCGGTACGACAGGTGCGACTCGAGGCCGCGCAGGCGCCCTTCCTCGAGGCGCTGCGAGGAGAGCAGGAGGTGCATCGAGAGCGAGCGGCCGAGGCGGCCGATGGCGACGAAGAGGTCGGCGAACTCGGGCTTGGCGGAGAGCAGCTCGGAGAACTCGTCGGCGACGATGAGCAGCGCCGGCAGCGGCTCGAGGTCGGCGCCCTGGGCCCGCGCCCGCTCGTAGTCGGTGACGTTGGCGAAGTTGCCCGCCGAGCGGAGCAGCTCCTGGCGCCGGGTCATCTCACCCTGGAGCGCGTCCTGCATGCGCTCGACGAGGGTGAGCTCCTGGCCGAGGTTGGTGATGACCGCGGAGACGTGCGGCATGTCGGCCATGCCCGCGAACGTCGCCCCACCCTTGAAGTCGACGAGGACGAGGTTCAGCGCCTCGGGCGAGTGGGTCATCGCGAGCGCGAGGACCAGGGTGCGCAGGAGCTCGGACTTACCCGAGCCGGTGGCGCCGATGACGAGGCCGTGCGGTCCCATCCCCTGCTGCGCCGACTCCTTGATGTCCAGCGCCACGACCGCCCCCGACTCGTCGACGCCGATGGGGACGCGCAGCCGGTCGCGCTGAAGGCGCGGACGCCAGGCGCTCTCGGCCTCGAAGTCGCGCACGTCGCCGGTGCCGAGGAGGTCGACGAGCTCGGTGGACTGCGAGAGGGCGTCGCGGGCCTCGGGCTCGTCGGCGGTGTAGCGCGGGGCGAGGCGGCGGGCCGCGGCCTCGGCGCGGATCGTCGACAGCTGGTCGGCGACGCCGTGGGCGGTCCCGCGGGCGAGGGTGATGATCTCGAGGGGGTGGGTGCCGGCGCGCGGGCCCTTCTCGACCTCGGGGCCGACCGCGAGGCGCAGCGTCGAGCTCGAGGTGAGCTCGCCCCACTGCTCGGGGAGGTCGAGGACGGTGACGCCGAGGACGCCGTCGCCGGTGACGACGGGGTTGCCCGGCGGCACGTCGCCGCCGTCGACGACGAGCAGCACGTGCGGCAGCGAGGGCGTGTCGCTCGGCCCGAACCGGGGCCGCTCGACGAGGTCCTGCGGGAGCAGCGGCATGAGGTCGTGGACCGACTCGCCGACCAGGCGGACCGGGCCGACGGCGTCGCGCTCGCGGGTGGACAGCGCGTGCGGGAGCCACTTGAGCCACTCCCACTCGGACCGCGACTCGCGCGAGACGAGCGCGGCGATGACGAGGTCCTCGGGCGGGTGCTGCATCGCGGCCGACAGGACGAGCGAGCGGGCGAGGGCACGGGCGGGGTCGGCGTCGCCCGTGACCTCGACCTGGGCGAAGGCGCGCAGGGCGACCGACGCCGGCAGGCCCGGCTGGACCTTGTGGGTGGAGAGCAGGCGGTGCAGGGCGGAGGCCGCCACGGGGTCGAGCGAGGCCAGCGGCGCGGTCTCGGGCGGCTCGAGGGTCAGGCAGAGCGGCTGGGCGGTCGTCCCCATCCGGACCTGGAGGAAGTCGGCGTCGGAGGGCGAGCGCTCCCACACCCGGGTACCCTCCGCCGCGATGGCGGGAAGGGCAGCGGGGTCGGGGTAGTCCCAGAGAGCGGCCTCGCGCTGGCGGCCGGCGGCGTCGCGGATGGTGCCGCGGACCTCGGCGAGGTAGGCGAGGTACTCGCGCCGGGCGGCGAGGACGGTTCCGGTGTGCTGCTGGCGCTGTCTCACCCCGCTCGCGAGGACGAAGCCGACCGAGGCGAGGAGGAACATGCCCGCCGTGAACCACGCGCGGGGGCCGCTCTGCGACATCGCGACGAACCCGATGGAGCCGAGCGAGCCCAGCATGGGGACGGCCTGGAGGAGCATGCCGCTGGCGCCGTCGGAGGGCGTGATCTCGGGCGGGGGCTGCAGCTCGATCCGCCCCGTCGGCACGCGAGGAGCCTCCTCGCGGGCACCGCGCCGCGCGGCCACCGTCATCGCGTTCCCCTCATCGTTCCCGATCGCCGATCGGCTCCACCGTACCTGTGGCTATTGTTCATGGCGCACGCTGCCCGGTCAGGTACTCGAGCACCCCGGGGGGAGGATTCGTGGCGGAACCGAACCACCAGCTGACCCTCGTCGCCGACGAGCGCAGCTACGACCTCGTGGTGCCCGTCGGCACGCGCGTCACCGACGTGCTCTCGGTGCTCGGCATCTCCTCGAGCGCCAACCCGAGCTCGGTCGCCACGGCCGCCGGGCACGTCTACGGTCCCCACGACCGCCTCGGCGACGACCTCCCGACGGGCTCGGTCCTCACCGTCGTGCGCACGACGACGCACCAGGTCACCCGCGACGTCGTGAGCATCGACCGCTCCTCGGCGGCACCCGGTGGACGCGGCGACGCGGCCGGAGGGCGCCTCGCCCGTCCCGCCTGGGCCGGTGGCGGCCGCACGGCCACCGCCGAGCCGGTGGCGCCCGTCGTCATCGACGACTCCACCCGCCGTCGCGGCGACCTCGACGAGGCCACGGTCAGCCGGGCCTCGCTGCGGGCCGCCGCGGGCTCCCGTGCGGCACGCACCCGCTCGCACCGCACGCCCGCCCCCCGGTCGGAGAACACCGGGGCCGTCCTCGTCGTCGGCATCGCCCTGCTCTGCCTGGCCGGGGCGGTCCTCACCCTCCTCGTGCCCCCCACCGCCGGATCCGGGGTCCTCACCTCGACCCCGGCCCGCTGGGGCAGCGCCGTGCTCCTCCTCGCGAGCGCGGTCCTCGTCACCCTCGCCGTCCCGCGCGAGCGGGCGGGGTCGGCCGCGGTCCGCCTCGTCGGTGCCCCCGCCCTGGCCGTCTCCGCCGGGCTGCTCGCCCCCCTGGGGGGCTCGCCGCAGGGCATCCAGGTGAGCGGCGCCCTCGCGTGTGCGCTCGGCGTCGTGGTCCTGGCCCTCGGCTCGGCCGGCGCGCCCGACGCCGACCGCGGGGAGCGCACGGCGATGACCTGCCTCGGCGGGGTCGGCGCCGTCCTCGCCGCGGGGGTGCTCCTCGACTGGTCGCCCGTCGCGTCGGCCGCGCTCGTCGTGGGGCTGGCCCCGGTCGTCGTCCGGGCGCTGCCGAGCACGAGCCTCACCGTCGACGCCACCCAGCTCATCGACACCGACCGCCTCTCCACCACGATCTGGGCGGTCCGCGAACGCCACGCCGGGCGACGCCGGCGGGTGACCTCCGTCGACGTGCGGGAGCGCGTCGCCGCGGCCCGCGCGGTCGTCTCGGTCGGCACCGGCTACGCCGCCATCGGCGCCGCCCTCGGCGGCTGGGTCGTCGCCCTCGGTGAACCGCGCTCGACGCTCGCCCCGTGGGCGGCCTGGGTGCTCCCCGGCGTCGCCGCCGTCGCCCTCGGCTACCAGGCGCGCACCGTGCGCGACCGGGTCGCCCGCTACGCGATGCTCGGGGGCGCGGCCTCGCTCACCGTCGCCGCGGCCGTGGCGGTCGTGGGGGCGCACCCCGGATGGGTCGGGTGGCTCGTCGGCGCCGCCGTCGCGGTCGCGCTGCTCACCGTGGTCGGTGCCATCGCGCTCGTCGGCGGGTACCACTCCACCCGGATGTCGCGCTTCGCCGACCGGGTCGAGTCGCTGGCCGTCGTCCTCGTGCTGCCGTTCGGTGTGATCGCGTCCGGCGGCATCGAGGCGCTGCGCCGCCTGACGTCCGGCTGACCGGACCCCGACGCAGGACCGCCCGGGGGCGGCTGCCCCCGGGCGGGTCGAGGTGCTCACCCCCAGACCGGGGGGCTCGCGTCGTCGGAGCCCTCGAACCAGGTCTCCTCGTCCTCGTGCGTCAGGTGGTCGACGTCCTGGCCGTCGCCCTCGTCCTTGCGCCGGCCCCCGCGGCTGCCAGCGGTCCCGGCGGTCCCGGCGGCGCCTGCGGTCCCGCCGCGACCGCCCTTCTCCCCGAGCTGCGGCACGCCGTACCGGCCGGTGCGTCCCGCACCAGGAACGCCGGCGCCACCACGGCCACCGGTGCCGCGACCCGCGGCACCCTGGCCGCCGCCGCCCGCGACGACGGTGGAGCGACCCGTCCCGCCCGCCCCCGAGCCACCGCGGCCCGTCGTGCCACCGTTGCCGCGCGAGGCCGCACCACCGGTGCTGCCCACGCCCACGACACCGGAGCGGCCGGACGCGCCGCCACCGGGGCGGCCGGACGCGCCACCACCACCACCGGGGCGACCTGAGCCGAGACCGAGGCCCGCGCCACCGCCGCGACCGAACAGCGCCGCGGCGCCACCGCCGGCGACCATCCCGCCCATCCCCATCGCCGCGCCCGCGCCACCGATGCCGCCCGAGGGAGCGCCGCCCGGCGTCGCCGTGCCGGTCGACGGCGTCGGCACGCCGCTGCCGGGGGTCAGGCCGCCGGTCTCGGGAGGTGCGTCGACCGTGACCTCGGGAAAGGGGCCGCCGGTGATGATCTCGGGGTTCACGGGCGTCGGGGGGTTCAGGATCGTGGGGTCGCCCTCGTCGTCGTCGCCGCCGCCGGTGGGGGGTACGGGGTTCCCGTGCCACGTGGGGGCGACGTAGCCGCCACCGCCACCGCCGCTGGAACCCCGGGGGTGGCTGCCCGGCCCACCGGGGCCGGAGGGGTAGCTGCCGTCGGACACCGGCGACTCGGCGGGCTCGACGGGCAGCTTCTTGGCCGCCGTCTCCATCCGCGTGTCGTAGGTCTGCATCACCGACTGCGCCTCGGACTCGCGCTGGGCGCGGGCGGCCGAGACCGCCTGGTCGTAGGCCGCGGTGTCGAGGGTCTTGGGCACCGGGGGGCCGACCGGGGGCGGCGGCGGGCCGGTCATGTACCCGGCCTGGTCGATGTCGGTGTCGACGGTGCGCACCCGGGTGACGTAGGCGCTGCGTGCGTCGCCGACGGCGTCGCTCGCGGCGGTGAGACCGGCCTCGATGTTCAGGATGTCCTCGGCGTGGCGGTCGAGGTTGGTCGCCAGCTTGCCGAGGCTGTCGTAGGCGGCCTCGGCGGCGGTACCGCTCCACGCCTCGCCACCGTCGGGCGCCCGGCGCAGCTCGCGCACGACCTGGCGCACGCTCGAGGCGAGGTCGGTGATCTCGTCGGCGGTCGTCTTCCACTGGCTCGCGGTGTACGACACGATGCCGGTCTGGAAGTCGTAGATCTCGTAGAGGGCCCGCTCGACGGGACCCGCGTCCGCGGGCAGGGGCGGGAACCCCGATCCGCCACCGTCGTGCTGCATGACCATGCTCACTCCTCCCCGTCGGCGCGGGGACCGGTGGCCCGGCCCGCGCTGGTGGTCACTGGGTGCTCGGGGTCTCCCCCGGTGGTCGTGGTGGCGCCGCGACGGCGCAGGGCGAGGACCGCCCCGGCGAGGGCGGCGAGGAGGGCGAGGGCCCCGAGGAAGAGGAGCGCCCAGGGGGTGCCCGACTCGTCGGAGGCCGGCTGGGGCGCCGCGCGCACCGTGGGGGTGGGCGCCGGGCCGCCCGTCGGGCGCGTCGAGGCCGACGGGGTGGCCGTGGCGGCCGTGACGTCGGCGAACGACGGCTCGGACCCGGCGATGTCGACGGCGACCGGGTTCGTGTCGGGCAGCGTCGTGGGGTCGGTGGCGACGGCGTCGGCCGGCGCGAAGATGCCCCATCCGTAGGCCGGGTTGCGCCGGGTCACCTCCGGCAGGTCGGTGCCCTCGCGACGGAACCACGTCTCGACGCCCGCGTCGCTCGACCGGAGCCCGACCCCGGCCTTCGCGGCCTGGAGCAGCTGGTTCGCCGTGGCGTCGCGGTGGGCCGACCACATCGCGGCGAGACCGCCGCTGACGAGGGCCGTGGCGTTGGAGGAGCCGTCGGCGAGGAGGTCGCTGCTCCAGCGACCCTCCCGGACGCCGAGGGCGTTGACCGCCTTGCCCGGCGCGGTGAAGCCGATCTGCGGGGCGTCGGCGACCGACTGCGAGTACACCCGCCCCTGCTGGTCGACGGGGTTGACGACGACGACGCCGTTGCCGAGCGCCGGCCACATGACGCCCCGACCGGCGTTGTCGGTCCCCGCGACGACGATCGTCCCGGCGCGGTAGGCGTCGAGGAGCGCGGGACCGTACCCGTCGTCGTAGTCGCTGACGACCGACAGGTTGATGATGTCGGCTCCGTCGGCGACCGCGGCCCGGATCGAGGCGATGACGCCGTCGGCGAGCTCGTCGTAGCCGGGTCCGGTGATCCCGCACGCGAGGTCGCCCTCACGGTCGGGGTTCGGGTAGCTCACGGCGTAGTGGAGCAGCGTGGCGTCGGGCGCGATCCCCCGGATGCCGGTGCCGCCGGGTCCGCTGCCCTTCCCCGTTCCGGCGATGATCGCGGCCATCGTCGTGCCGTGCTCGGCCTCGCGGCCCGAGCTGCGCGGCGACATCGTCCCCCCGTCGTCGGCCAGGCACGGGCTGCTGGACGTCGAGACCCTGCCCGCGAGCTCGGGGACGTCGGGGTCGATCGGGGTGTCGATCACCGCGACGGTGACGCCCTTCCCCGTCCCCACCCGCTGGAGCTCGTCGACGCCCATGGCGTCCCACCACCAGCCGCCGGGGCCGAAGCCGTCGGCCGCGAGCGCCGTCGCCGGCGCCGGCGCGGCGACGGACGAGGGGAGCGCCTGCGCGGGCACGGCGAGACCCGGCACCACGGCCGCGGCGAGGAGCCCGGGGGCCAGGCGGCGCGACCAGGACCGGGGCCCACGGCGGCGCCGCGGGTCCCGGGTGGGCGGACGGGTGGACATCGGGTCAGGCCACCCCGTCGGGGTCGGGCGTGGGCCCGGCGCCGGTCGGTCCGGTGGCCATCGTCGGCGAGGGCCCGGTCCCGGTGGGGGCGGCGTCCTCGGCCTCGAGCCCGGCGAGCGTGGTGGCGCCCTGCTGGCTCTCCTGCGACTCGCGCGCCTCCTCCTGGCGCTGCTGGCTCTCGAACCCCGAGGGGTCGGTCCAACGGGCGAGGAGGGTGACGAAGGCGGCGCCGGCGTTCTCGTCGCGGCCGCGCATCTCCTCCGCGGCGGTCGCGAGGTTCTGGGCGGCCGTCACGAGGTCGGCCTGGGCGCCGCGCAGCGTCGCCGTGTACTCGGTGAGCGCGGCGGCGTAGACGGCGGCGAACTTCTGCGCCCCCGGGGTCCCCCCGAACGTCGCCGTGTCGGCGAGCGAGTTGTCGGCGCGCGCGACCTGGTCGTGCGCCTTCTCGCGCCACTGCTGCTCGTGGTCCTTGCCCAGGATCGAGAGCACCGACGGGTACTGGATCGGGCGCGGGTCCTCAGGGTCTCCCATCGAGGTCTCCTCCCTCTGTCGTCATCCCCGCGCGGCGCCGCCGTGACGACGCGGCCCGCGCGACGCCGCTCGTGCCGGCACCCGGGACCCGGGTGCCGGCACGTCGACGTGGTGGTGGTGCGGTGGTGCTCAGCCCCACATGTTGGTGTTGCGCAGCTCGCCGGCGAGGTAGTCCTCCTTGGAGCGGATGACCGCCTGGCGGACGTCCTCGAGGAGGAGCTTGCAGTCCTCGATCTGCTGGTCCCAGTCGCGCTGGGCCTGCGAGTACGCCTGGCGCGCCGAACCGTCCCACTGCTCGACGTAGGGGCGCAGGTCGCTCTTCATGGTCTCGAGACGCTGCTCGAGGTTGGTCAGTCCGGTCTTCATGTCGCCGACCAGGCTGTCGATGCCGGCTCCGCCGACCTTGATGCCGTCCGTCATGATGGTCTCCCTCCCGCTCACTTGCCGAGCATGCTGTTGTACTTGGACAGGTTCGACGAGGCCGCCTGGTCGTCGGCGTCGTACTGACGCTGCGACCCGGTGAGGTTGGCCTCGAAGGTGTCGAGGACGTCGACGATGTCCTGCGTCTGGACCTTCCAGGCCTCGCTGACCTGGTCGAAGCTGCGGGCCCCCTGGCCCTGCCAGTGCGCCTTCACCTGCTCCATCTGGCCGCGCAGGCCGGTGATCTGCTGACGCAGCTCGGCGCGGGCGGTGCTGACGATGTCGGCACTCTTCTTGACGACGCCTTCACCGGCGCTGAACGAGTCACCCATGGTCAATCCTTCCGTGAGGCGACGTCGGCTGTCGTCGTCGCGCTTGTCTTTCGAGCTTTCCCCTGACCGGAGGTCCCTCTCCCGACCCGGATCCGGTCCTCCCGTGGTCTCGCAAGTTTGACCCTACGGTGTGTTCCCGCGGGGTCCAATGGGGAGAACTCCCCGGCGTGCCCCCGTCTATGCTCGTGTCGCCGCAGGTCGCCGGGGACGACCCGCGGCGCGTCGCCCGTACCGCCGGAGGGGAGAACCCAGTCGTGAGCCAGGTCAGCACCGCCGCGTCGCTCGTGAGGGTGTCGGTGTCCTCCGGCACCCGCCGGGCCGACCTCGGAGTGCCCGGTGGCATCCCCGTCGTCGAGCTCGTCCCCGAGCTCGCGCGCGAGCTCGGGGTCCTCGACGCCGGCAACGCCTCGCACGGCTACCGCCTCGTCGTGCGCGGCGGCGTCCTCCTCGACCCCGACCGCAGCCTGGCCGCGCAGGGCGTCATCGACGGCACGGTCCTCTCGCTCGAGACCGTCGACGTCACGACCGACAAGGTCTACGACGACGTCGTCGAGGCCGTCGCCGACGTCGTCGAGACCCAGTTCGCCCCGTGGACCGCGCGGCACAGTGCGGGGACCGCCGTCGGTGCGGCCACGGTCTTCCTCCTCTGCGCCGCCTGGGCGCTGTTCACGGCTCGCGGGTCGGGTGCGCTCGTCGCCGCCGTCGCCGCGGCCGTCTCCCTCCTCCTCGTCGCCACCGCCGCGGTGCTCCACGCGCGCACGCGGTCGGCCGGCAGCGTCGCCCTCGCGACGACCGCCCTCGTCCACGCCGCCGTGGCGGGGACCGCGGTCAAGCCGTCGGCGCCGCTGTGGGGCGAGGGACTGATCTACTCCGGGGCGGCGGTGGCCGTCGTCGGCGCCCTCGCCGCGCTCGCCCTCGGCCGCCACCGCCTCGCCCTCGCGGCCGGTTCGGTCGTCGGGGCCGCGATGGTCGTCATCGGCGCCGTCTCCTTCGTCGGCGACGTGCCGATCGCCACGGTGTCGGCGGTCGTCTTCGTCGCCGCCGTCGTCCTCGGCAACGTCCTGCCGTGGCTCGGCATCTCGACGAGCCGCCTGTCCTCGCACGCGCCGCGCACCGAGGCCGAGATCTCCGCCGACGTGCCCGAGCTCGACCGCGGCGCCGTCCGCGCGCAGGTCGCGCGCGGCCACGAGGTGATGGTCGGCGTCGCGCTCGCCGCGGGCGGCATCGCGCTGCTCACGACGCCCCAGCTCGTCGCGACGGGCGTGTGGGGGGCGCTGCTCGTCGTCGCGGGCCACGTCGCGACCCTGTTGCGCACCCGGCACAGCCGCACCCGCACGTCGGTCCTGCTCGCGATGGCCTCGGGCATCCTCGGGCTCGCCGTCGCGGCGGTCGCCGCCGCCCAGCTGCACCCCGGATGGCGTCCCGCGCTCGCCGTCGTCCTGGGAGCCGGGGCCGCGGTCGTCGTGACGGTCGCGGTCCTCGCCCCGCGCACCCGCGTCGGGCTCGGCCGCGCGGCCGACAGCATCGACGGCATCGTCCTCGTCGCCCTGCTGCCGCTCGCCGCCGCGACCATCGGGGTGCTCTGACCCGTGGCGACCAAGAAGGACCTCGTCGACGCGCAGTCGTTCAGCCGCCGGCGCCTCACCACCGCCTTCGTCAGCGGCGCCCCGGGCGGCCGTGAGGTCGAGCCGCACCGGCCGCTGCGGGCCGTCGCCGGCGGCCTGGCCCTCACCGTGGTCCTCGTCCTCGGGAGCATGGCCTTCGGCTGGCTGCGCTCCTCGTTGCCCGACGACTGGAAGAACAACCGCCTGATCATCGCCGAGGACAGCGGTGCCCGGTACGTGTCGATCAAGGAGGTGCTGCACCCCGTCGTCAACACGACGAGCGCGCGGCTGCTCATCCCGTCCGCCCAGTTCAAGGTCCTCGCCGTCCCCGACGACGAGCTCGCCTCGATCCGCCGCGGACCCACGCTCGGGATCCTCGGCGCGCCCGACTCCCTGACGCCCGCGGCCTCGCTCGTCAACTCCGGCTGGGTCTCCTGCCTCGAGGAGGGCGAGCTCGTCTCGACCGCGATCGGCCGCCGGCGCACCGTCACCCCCGCGGCCGACGGTGCCGTCGTCGTCCGCAACGGCAAGGGCACCTTCGTCGTCGCCAACGGCCGCCGCTACCCTGTCGCGACCCGAGACATCTCGTCGGTCACGGTCGCGCTGCGCCTCGACGGCCGTCCCGCGATCGTCGCCCCGTCGTCGTGGCTCAACCTCTTCCCCGAGGGCCGGGCCCTCGGTCCACTGACCATCGACGACCTCGGGAGGTCGGCTCCGGGCCTGCCCGCCGGTGCGACGGTCGGCTCGGTCCTCGCCCTCGAGGGTGACGCCGAGGGCCGCCGCTACCTCGTCCTGCCCAGCGGCGACCTCGAGCCCCTCCCCGAGGTGGCCACCGAGATGTACCGGCTCGGCTCGGGCGCCTCCGGTCGCGAGGTCCCGGTCCAGGCCGCGCAGATCCGCCAGCTCGAGGTGCGCCCGCAGTCGTTCGCGCCCACGGAGTGGCCCGACGAGATCCCCACCGCGATCCCCGACATCCCGTGCGCGACCCTGACCACCGCCGCGGGCGTCCAGCCCGAGGTGCGCCTGGGGTCGCGCGCCGAGGCCGTCCCCGACGCCGAGCGTGGGCGCACCGTCGTCGACACCGGCGACGGCGCCCTCGTCCGGGCGGTCTCCGGGCAGGTCCTCAACCGGGGCACGGTGCTCGCCATCGACCAGACCGCCACCGCGTACGCCCTCGAGGCCGCCGACGACGAGCTCCTCGCGCGCCTCGGGTACCGGCCCTCCGACGTCGCGCCGGTGCCGCAGGCGTGGACCGCCCTGCTCCGGCCCGGTGCCGTCCTCGGCGCCGACGCCGCCCGGACCGTGGTCTCCGGCGGGTCATGAGGCCCATCGCCGCCCGAGCGGGCGCCGCCCGTCGCCTGGCCGCGACCGTCCTCGCCGCCGGGGTCGTCGGGGCGGTCGGGGGCCCGGCGTTCCTCACCCCACCCGCGTCCGCGGCACCGGCTGGACCGGTGGCCCCCACGCGCGTCGTCGCCGCGGCGGAGAAGTGCGAGGAAGGCGTCACCCGGTACCTGCCCGCCACCCCGGCGGCGCTGACCCGGCTCGGGGCCAACCGGGCGTGGCAGCTGGCCACCGGGCGCGGCATCGTCGTCGCCGTCGTCGACTCCGGTGTCTCGCAGCGCAACCGGCACTTCCCCGAGAGCGCGCTCGTCGGTGGCCGTTCCTTCGTCGGAGGATCCCCCCGCAGCGACGAGCGCACGCACGGGACGTCGGTCGCCGGAATCATCGCCGCCCGGCCGGTCGAGCGGTCCGGGGTCGTCGGCCTCGCGCGCAACGCCCTGATCCTCCCCGTCAAGGTCGTCCCCGACGAGCAGGGCGAGGACGACGGCGAGGTCGGCATCGAGGCCCTGGCCCGCGGCATCACCTACGCTGCCGACGAGGGCGCCAGGATCATCAACGTCTCGCTGAGCACCGCCTCCGACGACCCGCGGCTGCGTGCCGCCGTCGCGCACGCCACCGAACGAGGAGCCCTCATCGTCGCCTCGGCGGGGAACCGTCGCACCTCCGAGGACTCCGCCGACGGCCCGCGCTACCCCGCGGCGTACCCGCAGGTCGTCGCGGTCTCGGCGGCCGGCCCCGACGACCGCGTCACCGACGACTC
The DNA here is from genome assembly GCA_963834225.1 of uncultured Actinomycetota bacterium. Classification (GTDB taxonomy): domain Bacteria; phylum Actinomycetota; class Actinomycetes; order Actinomycetales; family Dermatophilaceae; genus Oryzobacter. Next base: position 707,278 of record CAWIAT010000009.1, read on the forward strand.
GGTGCACGGCTCGCACGTCGACCTCACCGCGCCCGGCCGCGACATCCTCACGTCGTGGGGCGCCTGGGGTGACTGCTACCTCAGCCAGGAGGGCTCGTCCACGAGCTTCGCCACCGCCTACGTCAGCGCGGTCGCGGCTCTGGTCGCCCAGCGCTACCCGACGTCGGGCCCCGCGAAGCTGAAGTACCGCCTCGAGGCCACCGCAGCGCGAGACCGGCGCGACACCCGTGACGACCGTGCCGGCTGGGGCATGGTGCAGCCGGTCGAGGCGCTGACCACGGTGCTCGACGACCGCGTCGCCGGGCCGATCCAGCCCGGCCAGGGGCCGCAGCCCACCGCGACACCGGGCACCGAGCGGATCGCCGTCGGCGCCGTCGCCGACCCGCTCGTCGGCGACCGGCGCCAGGTCGTCTGGGTGGCCGTGGCCGCCGGGACCGCGGTCCTCGGGCTGGCGCTCGTGCGCCTCGTCCGGCGTCGACCCACGGCCTGAACCCGGGTGAGTCCGCCCGCCGCGGTCTGGGAGGATGGCGCCCATGACCGAGTCCCTCTCCCTCTCTCACGCTGCCTCCGTCCCGGACCGGCCGTCGCTCGACGGCCTCGAGGACAAGTGGGGCGCGGTATGGCAGGAGCAGGGCACCTACGCCTTCGACCGTGAGGCCGCGCTGTCCGGCCCGCGCTCGGCCGTGTTCTCCGTCGACACCCCGCCGCCCACCGCGAGCGGGTCGCTGCACATGGGCCACGTCTTCAGCTACACGCACACCGACTGCGTCGCCCGGTACAAGCGGATGTCCGGCTTCAACGTCTTCTACCCGATCGGCTGGGACGACAACGGGCTGCCCACCGAGAAGCGGGTCCAGAACTACTACGGGGTGCGCGGCGACGCCTCGCTCCACCACGACCCCGACTTCGTGCCGCCCTTCCGCGGCGACGCGAAGAGCACGAAGTCGGCCGACGAGCTCCCGATCTCGCGGCAGAACTTCATCGAGCTGTGCGACGAGCTGACCGTCAAGGACGAGGCGGCCTTCGAGTCCCTCTTCCGCCGGATCGGGCACAGCTACGACTGGACCATCACCTACCGCACCATCGACGACCACTCGCGGGCGACCGCGCAGCAGGCCTTCCTGCGCAACCTCGCCCGCGGCGAGGCCTACCAGGCCGAGGCGCCGGGACTCTGGGACGTCACCTTCCAGACGGCCGTCGCCCAGGCCGAGCTCGAGGCCCGTGACTACCCCGGCCACTACCACCGGGTGGCCTTCCACCGTCCCGACGGGTCGCCGGTGCACATCGAGACGACCCGCCCCGAGCTCATCCCCAGCTGCGTCGCCCTCATCGCCCACCCCGATGACGAGCGCTACCAGCCGCTGTTCGGGCAGACCGTCACGACACCGCTGTTCGGGGTCGAGGTCCCGGTGCTCGCGCACCCCGCCGCCGAGATGGACAAGGGCGCCGGGATCGCGATGTGCTGCACCTTCGGCGACCTCACCGACGTCCTCTGGTGGCGCGAGCTGCGCCTGCCGACCCGATCGGTGGTCACCCGCAGCGGGCGCCTCCAGTCCGAGGTGCCCGAGTGGCTGGCCGGGACGGCCGGGGAGGCGCTGTTCGCCGAGGGCCTGGCCGGCAGGACGGCGTTCGGCGCCCGTGAGGCCGTCGTGGACGCGCTGCGCGAGTCGGGGGACCTCGACGGCGAGCCCACGCCCACGAAGCGGATGGCGAACTTCTACGAGCGCGGCGAGAAGCCCCTCGAGATCGTCACCTCGCGCCAGTGGTACATCCGCAACGGTGGCCGCGACACCGACCTCAACGCGGCCCTCGTGGCCCGCGGTGAGCAGATCGACTTCCACCCCGCGTTCATGCGCTCCCGCTACGCCAACTGGGTCAGCGGCCTCAACGGCGACTGGCTCGTCTCGCGCCAGCGCTTCTTCGGCGTCCCGATCCCCGTCTGGTACCCGGTCGACGCCGACGGCGAGCCGGTGCACGACAGCCCGATCGTCCCGGCGGAGGCCGACCTGCCCGTCGACCCCGCGGCCAACCCGCCCGCCGGGTACACCGAGGACCAGCGCGGTGTCGCCGGTGGCTTCGTCGGCGACCCCGACATCTTCGACACGTGGGCGACCTCCTCGTTGTCACCCCAGATCGCCGGAGGATGGCGCCGCCACGACGGGGAGCCCGGCTCGGACCCGCTGTGGGACAAGGTGTTCCCGTTCGACGTGCGTCCCCAGGCGCACGACATCATCCGCACCTGGCTGTTCGCCACCGTCGTGCGCGCCCACTGGGAGCACGACTCCGTGCCGTGGACGAACGCCGCGATCAGCGGCTGGATCCTCGACCCCGACCGCAAGAAGATGAGCAAGTCGCGCGGCAACGTCGTGACGCCCGAGGACCTCCTTCGGGAGCACTCGGCCGACGCCGTGCGCTACTGGGCCGCGAGCGGTCGCCTCGGCACCGACGCCGCCTACGACACCGGCCAGATCAAGGTCGGCCGGCGCCTGGCCATCAAGGTCCTCAACGCGAGCAAGTTCGCCCTGTCCTTCGGTGAGGTCGAGGGCGACCTCGCCGACCAGGTCACCGAGCCGCTCGACCTCGCGCTGCTCGCCGGGCTGCGCGACGTGGTCGCCCGGGCCACCACCGGCTTCGAGGCGTGGGACTTCACCCGCGCGCTCGAGGTGACCGAGCAGTGGTTCTGGGCGTTCTGCGACGACTACCTCGAGCTCGTCAAGGACCGCGCGTACGGAGGCCACGGGGAGGCCCCCGCGGCCAGCGCCCGCGCGACGCTGCGGATCGCCCTCGACGTCGTCCTGCGTCTCCTGGCCCCGGTCCTGCCGTACGTCACCGAGGAGGTGTGGTCGTGGACCCACGACGGGTCCGTGCACCGCGCGGCCTGGCCGTCGGTCGAGGAGGTCCCCGCCGGTGGTGACGCCGCGGTGCTCACCTCGGTCGGTGCGGCCCTCGCGGTGGTCCGCAAGGCGAAGTCGGAGGCCAAGGTCGGCATGCGCGCCGAGGTGCCCACGATGACGCTCGTCGGGCCCGAGGCGGCGCTCGAGCACGTGCGCTCGGCCGAGGCCGACCTGCGCGCGGCGGGCAAGCTCACCGGCACCCTCGACTACGCCGTCGGCGACGAGGTGTCGGCGCGCGACGTCGAGCTCCTCGCCGTCGCCAAGCCCACCGCCTGACCACCCCCGCTGTCGCGCTCGCTACGGCGCAGTACGTGCTGCGATCGCAGCACCTACTGCGCCGTAGCACGCGATGAAGCCGGCGCCGGAGGGCGGGCGCCGACCGGGATGGTGGGGTGGGGTGGGCGTCAGGCGGGGGCCGGGCCGAGGGCGGGGGCCGTCGCCACCGCGCGGACCGTCCGCAGCCCGACGGGCCGCACCGCGACCCACGGGACGTCCCAGCCGCTGAGCCGCAGCCGGCGCTCGACGACGGTGTCGCGGCGCAGGTGGTCGACCCGACCGGTCCCCGGGTCGTAGACGTCGAGCATCCGGTCGCCGTCCCCCGGGAGGACGAGGACGACGTGCCGCGGCAGCAGTGCGTTGCCGACGTAGAGCAGGGCCGGCTCGCCGTCGGCGACGACGTCGACGAGGGTGTCGAAGGCGGCCACGAGCTCGCCCTCGTCGTCCGGGCGCAGGACGTCGAGGGTGTACGAGGCGCCCCGGCGCGACGCCCCCCGCTCGAGCTCGCGCAGCGCACCCCACGGCGGTGTGCCGAGCCGGCGCGGCCACGGCACGATCGGGGACTGACCGGGCGCGAAGACGCTGTTGGTGCGGCCCATGACGACCCGCTCGTAGGCGGCGAAGCGTTCGGCCTGGGTCTCGCCGCGGGGTGAGCCCGGCAGCCGGGGCGACCCGGTCCGGACCCACGAGGCGAAGGTGGGGTCGACGAGCATCCGGGCGACGGTGAGGCAGGCGGACCCGCACGTCACCGGGGACTGCTGAACCGGACCGGTGTCCCCGGCGCGGAGTCGGTAGGCCATGACCACGCCCCCATCGTCACCGCCAGGACCCTCCTCCGCCAGCACCCGGGTGTGGTTGGGTGTGTCCGTGGTCGACGTGCACGGTCTGGTCGGGCGGGTGACGAGGCCCCGGTGGGTGCTGGGGATCGGTGCCGTGACGCTCGCCGTCGCCGTGTGGGCCTCCGCCTCGCCGGCCGCCGTGCGCGCGATCGGCGGTCCCCGGGGCGGCGAGGTCAAGCAGGTGGGCTACGACGACACCCCGAACTGGATGGCCGACGAGTTCCTCAGCAGGTACATCGCGCCGCGGGGCCGCAGCGATGCCGTCGAGGGCTACCTCGGCTACGTCGTCGTCGGCGGCCTCGGCCTCCTCATCGGGTTCTGCCTCTGGATGGGCCTCCGACAGCTGCTCCACCGCCCCGGTCGCGAGCCGCTCGCCGAGGCAGAGGACGCGCTCGACCTCGACCTCGACGAGCTCGCCCGCGCCGTCGCGACCGGCTCCGACGACCGGCTCGCCGCGCTGTCGGCCGGCACACCCGCCGAGGGCGTCATCGCGGCCTGGTCCCACCTCGAGGCCGCCGTGCACACCGCGGGTGTCCCGCTCAGCCCGTCGCGCACGTCCAGCGAGGTCACCGTCGAGGTGCTGCGCCACTTCCGGGTCGACGACGCGACCCTGCACGCCCTCGCCGCCCTGTACCGCGAGGCCCGGTGGTCGCGCCACCCGCTCGACGAGGGCGCGCGCACCCGTGCCGCCGCCGCGTACCGCACCCTCGACGAGGCGGTCCGGGCCGCCGCCCCCACGCCCGGCGGACGAGCCCGTGGCTGAGGTCCGCCTCGCCGGGCGCCGCGCCTGGCTCGTCGCCGGTGCCGTCGTCCTCGTCCTCGTCGTCCTCGTCGCGACGCGCGGGCTCGTCGCCCTGCTCGCCGCGGCGACGGTCGTCGTCCTCGCTGCGTACGTCATGGGGCTCCCTCCCCTGCTGCGGCCCGACGGGATCGACTGGGACTGGCGGCCGGGCGGGACCACCGAGCTGCGGCCCGAGCCCGGGATCGCCAACCTCGCCCGGCTGCTCGACCCCGCACCGGGGGACGTCGAGGCCGCCGCACGGCTCCACGAGCTCGTCGGCGCCCTGGCCGCCGACCGTGCGCCCCACGGCCCGCCCCGCGACGGACCGCTCGCCGCCTACCTGTCCGGGCCCCCCCGCCGCCTCTCGCCGGCCGAGGCCGCCGGCATCGTCACCGCGCTCGAAGACCTGCCCCCCGAGGAGAACCCGTGACCGACATCCCCACCGCCCACCGGCGGATCACCGACATCCTCGACGAGGTCGACACCGTCGTCGTCGGCAAGCGGTCCTCGACCGAGGTCGTCCTCTCCGGGGTCCTCGCCGGCGGGCACGTCCTCATGGAGGACTACCCGGGCCTGGGCAAGACGCTCGCGGCGCGGACCTTCGCCCGGGCGCTCGGCCTGGACTTCACCCGGGCACAGTTCACCCCCGACCTCCTTCCCTCCGACCTCACCGGCTCCTTCGTCTACGACCAGGGCCGCGGGGCCTTCGAGTTCCGCAAGGGACCGGTGTTCACCGGGCTGCTCCTCGCCGACGAGATCAACCGCACGCCGCCGAAGACGCAGGCCGCGCTCCTCGAGGCGATGCAGGAGCACCAGGTCACCGTCGAGGGCCAGACCTTCCCCCTCCCCCAGCCCTTCCACGTCATCGCGACGGCCAACCCCGTCGAGTACGAGGGCACCTACCCGCTGCCCGAGGCCCAGCTCGACCGCTTCCTCGTCCGGGTCGCCTTCGGCTACCCCACGGCCGAGGAGGAGTGGGACGTCCTCGGCCGCCGGATGGCGCGGCGCCGCGAGGAGACCGAGGTGCGCCGCGTCGTCGACGCCGAGGAGCTGCTCTCCCTCCAGGCGACGATGGAGGACGTCACCGTCTCCCCCGAGGTCGGCCGGTACTGCGTGGCCCTCGCCCGGGCGTCGCGCGACCACGAGCACTCCCTCATGGGCGCCTCGCCCCGCGGGTCGCTGGCCCTGCTCCTCGTCGGCCGCGCGTACGCCGTCGTCAAGGGCCGCGACTACCTCACGCCCGACGACGTCAAGGCCGTGGCACCGGCCGTCCTCGAGCACCGCGTCGTCGTGCGCCCCGAGCTGTGGATGAGCGAGATCTCCTCGCGCAGCATCGTCGCCGACGTCCTGCGCTCGGTGCCCACCCCCCGCACGGCGGTGCGCTCGTCGTGAGCGGCCGCTGGCGCCCCACCCGGGCGCTCGGGCGGGCCGCGCTCGTCGGCCTCGTCCTCCTCGTCGTCGGGGTGGTCCTCGGGCGGCCCGACGTCGTCGTCATCGTCGTGCCCCTCGTCGGGCTCGTCCTGTGGTCGCTGGCGACCCGGCCGGAGCGGGGCCCCCGGGCGGGCAGCCGGGTGGGGACCGAGCTGCTCCGCGAGGGCGAGTCGGCGACGTGGCGGGTCGACGTCGAGGCCGTCGAGGGGCTGCGCGACGTCGTCGCCCACCTCCCCGGTGACCGCTGGGCGGCGACGAGCCCGCAGCACGGCCACGTCGCCTCGGCGGCCGTGGCGGGGCGCGCGACGGTGCCGGTCGCCGTCGTCGTCCGCAGCGAGCGGTGGGGCGTGCGTCGCCTCGGCCCGGCGCAGGTCGGGGCCTTCAGCGACTTCGCCTCGTTCGTCTGGCAGTGGCCGGAGCAGCGCGTCGAGACCCTGCCGACCCTGCCGACCCCGGGCACCTTCACCTCGCGGGCCGGGCTCCCCCACCCCGTCGGGCTCGTCGGCCAGCACCGGTCGCCGCGGTCGGGAGGCGGGACCGAGCTCTCCGACGTGCGGGCCTTCCGCACCGGTGACCGCCTGCGCCGCATCCACTGGCCGGTGTCGCTGCGGACCGGCACCCTGCACGTCACGACGACCCACGCCGACCAGGACGCCGAGGTGCGGATCATCGTCGACGCGATCCGCGACCTCGGTGACCGCGACGCCGCGCACGGGGTGCGCTCGAGCCTGGACGTCGCGGTCGAGGCGGCCGGGGCCGTGGCGGCGCACTACCTGTCCACCGGCGACCGGGTCGGCCTGTCGGTCCTCGGTGGAGGTGGATTCGTCGAGCTCCCTGCGGTCGGCGGGCACCACCAGCTCGCCCGCGTCCTCCTCGCCCTCGGCCGGGCGGAGGAGTCGCGCGGCACGCTGCTCGAGGAGCGGGCCCTGCGCGCGCAGATGGCGCGACCCGTCCCGCCCGGCGCCCTCGTCGTCCTCCTGTCGGCACTCGTCTCGCCGGAGCCGCTCTCCCACGCGGTGCGCCTGGCCCGCAGCGGTCACGACGTCATCGTCGTCGACTCGCTGCCCCCCGAGCTGAGCGCCTCCGACGCGCCGGAGGCCGCCGTCGCCGCGGCGACCCGCCTCGAGGACGCCCGAACGGCCCGGCTCGTCTGGCGGCTGCGCCTCCTCGAGCGCGAGCGCGAGGCCCGGCGCTGCGCGCAGGCCGGCGTGCCCGTCATCGCGTGGCGCGGGCCGGGGTCGCTCGACAGCGTGCTGCGCGGCGTCGGCCGCCGGACCCGCGCCCCGAGGATCGCGGCCCGATGAGCGAGCCGAGCGTCACCACGGCCGCCACGGCCGCCACGGCCGCCACGGCCGCCACGGCACCCGGGCGGCCGGTGCCCAGCCGGGTCTGGCGCGGCGCGGCCACCGCGATCGTCGTCCTCGCCGGTGTCGTCGTCGTCATGGCCGGCGGCTCGTCGATCGCGGCGTTCGTGCCGTTCTCGGCGGCTGCCGTCCTCGTCGCGACGGTCTGGGCGCTGCGCCGCCCCGGTGGCTGGGGCGCCCTCGCGCTCCTCGTCGTCCAGGTCCTCGCCGCGACCGTGCCCTGGGGCGTGCCCGACTCCGCGCTCGACTGGGCGCTCGCCGCCGCGGCCGGCACGGCGGTGCTCGCGACGCACCTCTGCCTCGCGCTCCTCGCGGCGTGGCCGGTGCGCGCCGACCTCCCTCGGTCCACCCTGCTCCGGTGGGTCGGTCAGGGGGCGGTGCTGACGCTCGTCGGCGTGGCCGCGGCGCTCGGGGGCGCCCTCGCGACGCGCACACCCGTCTCGTGGGGCCCGGTCGTCGCGACGCTGGCCCTGCTCGCGCTGTCGGCGCTGGCGTGGACGGTCAGCCTGGCGGCCCGGCGCCGCTGAGGACGCCCGTGGAGCGTGGGGCGGGTGGGAGCCCGCCCGGGTGCGTCAGGCGGAGCGCTTGCGCGGGGCGCGTTTGCGGCTCGTGTCGTCCTCGTCGTGCCGCACGATCGTGGGGTTGACGTTCTTGTAGACGACCTCGCTGCTGATGACGACCTTGGCGATCTCGTCGTCGGAGGGCACGTCGAACATCGTGGGGAGGAGGACCTCCTCCATGATGGCGCGCAGGCCGCGGGCACCGGTGCCGCGCGCGAGCGCCTGCTCGGCGACGGCCGCGACGGCGTCCTGCGTGAACTCGAGCTCGACCCCGTCGATCTCGAACATCTTCTGGTACTGCTTGATGAGGGCGTTGCGCGGCTCGGTGAGGATGCGCACGAGCGAGGCGTTGTCGAGCGGGGCGACCGTGGTGATGACCGGGACCCGGCCGATGAACTCGGGGATGAGCCCGAACTTCATCAGGTCCTCGGGCATGACCTCGTGGATGCTCTCGGCGAGGTCCTTGGGCGTGTGGAGCTCGGAGCCGAAGCCCAGGCCCTTCTTGCCGTTGCGCGACTCGATGAGCTTCTCGAGACCGGCGAACGCGCCACCGACGATGAACAGCACGTTCGTCGTGTCGATCTGGATGAACTCCTGGTGGGGGTGCTTGCGCCCGCCCTGCGGGGGGACGCTCGCCGTCGTGCCCTCGAGGATCTTCAGCAGCGCCTGCTGCACGCCCTCGCCGGAGACGTCGCGGGTGATCGACGGGTTCTCGCTCTTGCGGGCGATCTTGTCGACCTCGTCGATGTAGATGATGCCCGTCTCGGCCTTCTTGACGTCGTAGTCGGCGGCCTGGATGAGCTTGAGGAGGATGTTCTCGACGTCCTCGCCGACGTAGCCGGCCTCGGTCAGGGCCGTCGCGTCGGCGATGGCGAAGGGGACGTTGAGCATCTTGGCCAGGGTCTGCGCGAGGTAGGTCTTGCCGCAGCCGGTGGGGCCGATGAGCAGGATGTTGGACTTCGCGATGTCGACGTGGTCGGGGTCCTTCTTGCCGAGGGCCGACTCACCCGCCTGGATGCGCTTGTAGTGGTTGTAGACCGCGACGGCGAGGGCCTTCTTGGCGACGTCCTGGCCGATGACGTACTGCTCGAGGAAGTCGAAGATCTCGCGCGGCTTGGGCAGCTCGTCGAGACCGAGCTCGGAGGACTCGGCGAGCTCCTCCTCGATGATCTCGTTGCAGAGGTCGATGCACTCGTCGCAGATGTACACGCCCGGTCCGGCGATGAGCTTCTTGACCTGCTTCTGCGACTTGCCGCAGAAGGAGCACTTCAGCAGGTCGCTGGTCTCACCCACGCGTGCCACGGACGCACCTCTCCTCGACTGGCTACAACGAGCCCGACGCTACCTGTCGGCACCACGGGCCGCACCCATTGAAGCCCTCACGCGCCGGGCGCGTCGCCCCTGTCCGCTGTCAGCGCAACGGGCCCGGCGGCCGTCCTCAGGGGGTCGCGCGGCGGCGGGAACGGAGCACCAGACCGAGGGTGACCAGCGCCGATGCCCCGGCGACCGGGCCCCACACCAGGGGTGAGCCGAGGACGTCGGACACGCCTGACGCGATGGCCGGCAGGTCGGCCCGTCGCTCACCCCCGAGCGGGGCGCTCGGCGCGCCGATGGCGGTGAGGTCGTCGTCGGTGACGGCCGATCGCGCCCGCGTGCCGCTGCAGAGGTCGGACCGCAGGCCGTCGGGTCCCTGACGGGCGACGACGACGTAGGTGGTCCCCTCGGTGACCTCGAGGCCGCAGGACGCCCCCGACGCGGCCGTGAGGACCTCGGTGGTGGCGGCGACCTCGCCCTTGCGGACCTCGGTGACCGTGAACTCCTTGGCGACCAGGTCGCCGGTCGACGTCTGCACCAGGGGGGTGCGGGTCGCCGTGAAGGTGCCGACGAAGACGGCGTCGGCCTGCTGCGCCGCCTCGGCGACGGTGCGGATCCCGGCGCACGAGCACGCCGCACAGGGCGTCGCCGAGGCCGCGGCGAGGGCGAGGAGGGCTGCGGCGGGGGCGACGACGCGGGTCAGCGAGGGGCGACGCATGCCCCTGCGACGTCCGCGACCTCGCCGACGTTCCCCTCGGACGCACGGATGCCGCCCGCTCCGGGTTCCACGGTCGCGTGGGCGGTGAGCGGACGGCATCCGGCGGTGGCGGCTCGGGGACCCGCCGGGAGGCGTCGTCCTCAGACGGTGTTCTTGCGCGAGGCGAGGACCTCGTCGATGAGGCCGTACTCCTTGGCCGCCTGCGCGGAGAGGATCTTGTCGCGCTCGATGTCCTTGCGGACGAGGTCGAGGTCACGGCCGGAGTGCGAGGCGATGGTCTCCTCGAGCCAGCCACGCATCCGGATGATCTCGTTGGCCTGGATCTCGAGGTCGGAGGCCATGCCCCCGGTGCCCTCGATCGCCGGCTGGTGGATGAGGACCCGCGCGTTGGGCAGGGCGAACCGCTTGCCCTTGGCGCCGGCACCGAGGAGCACGGCCGCCGCGGAGGCCGCCTGCCCGATGACGAAGGTCTGCACGTCGGGGCGGATGTACTGCATCGTGTCGTAGATCGCGGTCATCGCCGTGAACGAGCCACCGGGGCTGTTGATGTACATGAGGATGTCGCGGTCGGGGTCCTGGGACTCCAGCACGATGAGCTGGGCGATGACGTCGTCGGCGGACGCGTCGTCGACCTGCACGCCGAGGAAGATGATGCGGTCCTCGAAGAGCTTGGTGTAGGGGTCGAGGCGCTTCATCCCGTAGGAGGTGCGCTCCTCGAACTGCGGGAGGATGTAGCGGCTGGAGGGGCCGGGCACGTGGAAGCGGCCGGTCAGGTCTGCGTTCATGTCTCTCTCTCGCGTCGTCTCGGCCGTGGTCAGGAGGTCACGGGGTTGTCGACCCCGGGGCCGGCCATCGTCGCCTTGGTGATGACCTGGTCGACGAAGCCGTACTCCTTGGCCTCCGCGGCGGTGAACCACCGGTCGCGGTCGGAGTCGAGCTCGATCTGGTCGACGGTCTGACCCGTGTGCTCGGCGATGAGCTCTGCCATCTGCTTCTTGATGTGGAGGAGCTGCTCGGCCTGGATCTTGATGTCGGACGCCGTGCCACCGATGCCGCCCGAGGGCTGGTGCATCATGACCCGCGCGTGCGGGGTGGCGTAGCGCTTGCCCGGCTCGCCGGCCGACAGGAGGAACTGGCCCATCGAGGCGGCCATGCCCATCGCGACGGTGGCGACGTCGTTGGGGATCCACTGCATGACGTCGAAGATCGCCATGCCGGCGGTCACGGACCCGCCCGGGGAGTTGATGTAGAGCCAGATGTCCTTCTCGGGGTCCTCGGCGGCGAGGAGCAGCATCTGCGCGCAGATGGCGTTCGCGTTGTCGTCACGCACGTCGGAGCCGAGGAAGATGATCCGCTCCTTGAGGAGTCGGTTGTAGATGTGGTCGTCCAGGCCGGCCTGGGGGCCCGGGCCGGCGGCGACGATCTCGGTGCTGGTCACGCTGGAGACGCTCCTCGCTCGAATCGGGTGCAACTTGACAGTGACCCTAACGCCCGCCTCCGGCGCTCCACTCCCGGGTCCGGCCCGTGTTCGCCGTGAGCACAACCCCGTCTCCGGGCGGCCGGAGGACGACCTCGGGGCGCCGTCCTCGCCCCCCGAACCCCGGCTGCGCTGCGCGCTACGGCGCAGGAAGTGTCGTGATCGCAGCACGTACTGCGCCGTAGCGCGCGACCTGGCGGAGGGCGCGGGGGTCAGCGGGGGGCGTTGCGCGGGAGGCCGTCGGGCTCGCGCACCGAGGGCACGACGCTCAACGCGAGGACGGCGAGCGCCCCGACGACGAGGAGCGAGTGGAGCACGCCGATGTGGTCGCCGAGGAAGCCCAGGGCCGGCGGGCCCGCGATGAAGGCGACGTAGCCGATCGTCGCGACGACCGACATCCGGGCCGCGGCGCGCTGGGGGTCATCCGCCGAGGCGCTCATCCCGACGGGGAAGCCGAGCGCGGCGCCGACGCCCCAGACGGCGGCACCGATGAACGCGAGCCAGTCGGTGCCGAAGATGACGAGGAGCGCGCCGAGCACCGCGAGCGCGAAGCTGACCCGCAGGACGGGGACCCGCCCGTGGGTGTCGAGGAGGGTGGTGCCGAGCAGGCGGCCGATCGTCATGAAGGTGAGGAAGGTGGCGAAGCCGAGGACGCCGGCCCATGCGGGCAGCTCGTGGCCCTCGACGAACGCGACCGACAGCCAGTCGTTCGCGGTGCCCTCGGTGGCGGCCGCCGCGAAGACGACGACCCCGATGAGCAGGGTGCGCGGCTCGCGCCAGGCCGAGCGCTGGCGGGTGGGGGCTGCTGCCTCGGACCCGTCCTCGGCCACGGCCTCGACGGTGCGCGGCAGGAAGGAGCGCACGGCCCACAGGCCCAGCGCCACGGTGACGACGACCGCCCCCGCGAAGTGGGCGAGGAGCGGCACGCCGCCCCACGACATCGCGGCACCGATGAGCGCCGAGAGGACCGTGCCGCCGCTGAAGGCGGCATGGAAGTGCGGCATGACCGAGGAGCCGAGGGCGTGCTCGACCGCTGCGCCCTCGAGGTTCATCGCGACGTCCCACAGGCCCACGCCGAGGCCGATGAGGAAGAGGCCGCCGGCGAGCAGCGGCCGGGGCCCGAGGGCGTCGACGACCGCGCCGACGACGAGGAGGCCCGTCACCGCGACCGCCCCGCCGAGGAGGACGGTACGCGCGGCGCCCAGCCGGTCGCTGACCCGGCCGGCGAGCGGCAGGCCCGTGACCGACCCCGCGCTCATCGCGAGGAGGACGAGACCGAGCTCACCGGCGCTGAGGTCGAGCGAGGCCTTGGTGTCGGCGATGCGGGCGGCCCACGAGGCGAAGACCAGCCCCGCGAGCCCGAAGACGACGAAGACGGCGGCGCGGGCGCTCGTCACCGTGGAACGCGGGAGGCTGGTGGTCGTGGAGGTCGTCGTGGCGGGCACCGGCGGGGGTCCTTCTACGGCTCGTCGTGGGGAGGACGGGCGCGGCACGCTGCGGTGCCTGCGGTCGTGCTCAGGAGGTGGTCTGGATCAGGGTCGAATCGATTCGATCGAAACGATTCGACTATGGTGTCACCCATGGCCTCCCCCCGTCAACCGCGCCCCGACCGGCGTGCCGACGGTCGCCCCGACCGGCGCCCGACGCTGCGCGACGTGGCCGACCGGGCCGGGGTGTCGACGTCGACGGCCTCACTCGTGTTCAGCGGGAAGGGGCCGGTGGCCGAGGCCACGGCGACGCGGGTGCGCGCCGCCGCGGTCGAGCTGGCGTGGTCGGGCCCTGACCCCCTCGCGACCTCGCTGCGTCGGGGCCGGGTGGGCACCGTCGCCGTCGTCGTCGAGGGGCCGCTGCGCAACGCCTTCCACGACCCCTTCGCCCTCGGGGTGCTCGACGGCCTCGCCGAGGAGCTCGACACCGCGGGTCGCTCGATGCTCCTCGTCGCCCAGCCGCTCGACGACCCCGAGCGCGCCGTCGCCCAGCTCTCGTCCTCCGCCGTCGACGCCGCCGTCTTCCCCCTGTGCGGAGCGGTCGACAACCCGCTCGTCCCCCACCTCCTCGCCCGCGGCGTGCCGATGATCGGGAGCGGGGCGCCCGTCCACGAGGCCGTCGCGCACGTCCTCACCGACGAGGTCGCCGCGATGGCCCTGGCCACGCAGCACGTCCTCGACCTCGGCCACCGCCGCGCCGCCCACCTGTCGATGCACCTCGGTCGGCACTCCCGGGTCGGACCCGTGACGCCCGAGGACCTCGCCGCCGCCGAGTACCCCGACGCCGCGGGCCGGCTGCGGGGGTTCCGGGCCGTCGCCGGCGAGAACGCCCCGGTCGTCCAGGCGCGCGAGCTGACCGTCGAGGCCGGCACCGAGGCGGCCCTGCTCCTCCTCGACGTCCCCGCCGATCGGCGGCCCACGGCCGTCGTCGCCCAGGCCGACCTCCTCGCCGCCGGCGCCGTGCGGGCCGCCGAGTCGCTGGGCCTGCGGGTGCCGGAGGACGTCACCGTCACCGGGTTCGACGGCGTCGAGCTCCCCTGGCTCGACCACGTCCTCACCACGGTGCTCCAACCGGGTGCCGGCAAGGGCCGGGCCCTCGGCGCGATGGTGCGCCGCGCCCTCGACGGGCTCCCGGTCACCGACGAGCCGTTCCCCGTCTCGCTGCGGGTCGGGACGACGAGCGCCCCTCCCCCGGGCTGACCGGGAGGTGTCCGCGTCGGGCCGTCAGCGCCGGGCGCCGCTGCTGCGGACCGGGGTCTCGGCCCGGCCCGCCCCCGCACCGAGGTCGCGCGCCGCGAGCGCGGGCTCGGGGGCCGTGAACTCGAGGGTTCCTGCCGCGTCGAAGAGCACGTGCATCGAGCCGGAGTCGTTGTAGACGCTGAACCTCAGGGCGCCCGAGACCTCCTTGCGCACCGGCGCGAACGTCGAGGCCGCTCGGATCCGGCCCGGCGCGACGTTGAGGTTGCTCGCGGTCGGCCTGGCCGACACACCGCTCCACACCGTGAGGTAGGTCTGCCGGGTCGGCTGCACGCCCGTGACGGTGCCGACGACGTAGCCCGTCGCGGGCGTCGACACGCTCGTCGCGACGACGCTGCGGGTGCCCTTGCCGAACGGGCCGCTCAGCCCGTTGCCGGTCCGGGTGTCGAGGATGCGGGTCGGCGCGGCGAGCGCTCGGAACCGGAAGCCGCCGTCCCCGTTGCGGAGGTAGAAGCCCACCCGGTCGACGACCATGTGCACCAGGCCGCTCGAGGTGTTCCGGATCGCGAACCGCGTGTGGGTCGCGTCCGGGTGCGAGGCCGGCACGACCGTCATGTTCGGCGCGATGACGCCCGGCTCGTAGTTGACGCTCGAGGAGGTCGGCAGCGACCCGCTGCCCGAGTAGGCGGTGAGGACACCGGGCTTCGTCGCTCCGACGGCGGTGATGTTCAAGGCGTAGGCGACCACCGCGTCGGCCTCGGCCTCGTTCGACCAGGTGTCGGTGAGGACGTACTCCTCGCCGCCGACGAAGGCGCCGGCCGGGTCCTCGCGGCTGTCGTAGAGGCGGTCCGGGTCGCCGCTCTCGTTCGGCTGGAACTGGGCGCCCATCCCCCGGGTCGCCTGCACCGAGTCGTCCTTCGCGTACCAGCCGAGGACGTCGAGGATGAGGTGCGCGGTCCCGCCGTAGTTGAAGACGGCGAGCTTCCCGTCGGCGCCCAGCGGGACGGTGACGAGGTTGGCGCCGGTCCACCCGCCCGGGAAGTTCAGCGACGACGCGGTGGGCCGCGACGCGCCGGCCGGGTACAGCGTCATGTACCCCGACCTCGACGTCTGGGTCGCGGTGAGGTTCACGACGACCGCCGAGACTCCTGAGGACGGCACGGTGACGGCGCCCCCGATCTGGAGGGTCTTCGTCGACCGGTGGGTCATCGGCGCCCTGGAGCCGTCCTTGCGGGTGTCGATGACCCGGGTGGGGCTCGGCAGGGCGTAGTACGTGCCGGTGGCGGTGGGCGCGAGGGCGGCGACGTCCTGGCCGCGCGCGGCCGACGAGGGGCCGGCACCGACGGCGAGCGCCGCGACGGCGGCGGTCACCACGGCGAGAACCCGGGCGCGTGGACCTCGCGGCACGAGGGACGAGGTGGTGGAGGGCATGAGGACTCCTCGGGGTTTCGCAGCACGAGGCGGGGCCGCCGCGTCCCACGATAGGCCGGGGACCCGGCGGTCCGGTGAACGTGCGGCGATGACGCCCCGGCGCGTCGTGGCGTCGCGTCGTCCTCAGCCGGTGAGTCGCTCGGTGCTCACGTCCCCGTGTCTCGCCGTCCGGCCGCGCGGGTCGGCCGGCCAGGAACCCGCGGGCGCGACCTCGTCGCCGCCCGCGATGCTGCGCCCGGCGATGCCGGCGAGAGGACCGAGGTCGTCCGGGCTCGGGTACCAGTCGAGGGTGCCCGCGACGTCCATGACGACGTGCATGGACCCCGCGTCGTTGAAGAGCCGGAAGCGCCCGGTCTCGCTGAGGGGCGCATAGGTCGACGCGGCGCGCACGGCACCGGCGTTGACGTTGAGGATGCTCGCATCGGGACGCACGGCCTCCGGCTCCGGCGCCCAGACCGACAGGAAGGTGCGCCGGGTGGGTTGCACCCCGGTCGTGTTGGCGACGAGGTAGACCGACTCCCCCGGGGTCGCGACGGACGACGCGTCGACCGTCCGCTGCGCCCTCGCGGTGAACACCCCGCTCAGGCCCTGGTTCCTGCGGGTGTCCAGGATCCGGGTCGGTGTGGCCCGCGGGGTGAACCGGAGCCCGAACGCGGAGTCGGAGAGCTGGATGCCCACGACGTCGACGACGACGTGGACCGAGCCGCTGCTCGTGTTCGACACCCGGAACCCGGCGCTCCCGGCCGAGTGGCCGGCCCGGACGACGACCATGTTCGGCGCGATGACGCCCGGCTCGTAGTTGACGGTCGAGGCGGTGGGTCGGGTGCCCTGGCCGCTCCACACCGTGAGGACGCCCGGCTTCGTCGCGCCGACCGCGGTCACGGTGAGGACGTACTCGGAGACCTGCGCGGCGGCCTCGGGGTCGCCCCAGTCGTCGGAGATGTCCTGCGACTCGGTGCCGGACAGGGGGTCGGACTCGGCACGGCTGTCGTAGACGCGGAAGGCGTCACCGAGCGGGAGCATCTGGCTGCCCAGGTCCTCCTCGGAGCCCTTCCAGTACCAGCCGAGGACGTCGATGACGGCGTGTGCGGCGCCGCCGTAGTTGTAGAGCGCGATGGTGCCGTCGGCCCCGACGGGGACGGTGACCATGTTCGCGCCGGTCCACCCCTTCGGGAAGTTGATCGACGAGGCGGTCGGGCGCGACGTGCCGCCGGGGAACATCGTGAAGTGGCCGGCCGAGGTCGTCGCCACGGCGGTGAGGTTGACGACCACCGCGGAGGCGCGGCCCGCCGGGACACCGGCGGCGGCGACGGCGAACTTCGTCGTCGAGCCACCGGCCAGCGGCGTGCGGGCCCCTGCCCTGCGGGTGTCGACGAGGCGCACCGGCTTGGCGGGGCCCGCGTAGCTCCCGGTGGAGTCACTGACCCCGGTCCCGTCGAGGGCGACCCTCGTCGAGCCGATGGTCGTGCTGTCCGGGATGACGAGCGTGGCGGTCGACGGGCCTTCCACCCACGGCATGAAGCCGACGGTGACGATGCAGCTGCTCCCGGGGGGGACCGTGGTTCCCGCGCACTCGTCCGCCATGACGCCGAAGTCCTCGTCCTCGGCCTGGAGCAGGACCCCGGCGCCGGAGAAGGTCACCGGCGACTCCCCATCGACCGCGACGACCACGTCCCGCGTCGCCGAGGACATGAGCGGCGCGTCGCCGAATGCAGCGCGCCGCGTCACGTCGAGACCTGACCACGGCCGGGCGGAGTCCAGTCGGACCTGGGAGTCACCACACGAGCCCGACACGTCGATGGCAGCCGCGGTCACGTCGGTACCGCCGCCCGCCCACTCGTGGATCGTGACGGTGCCGGAGGTGTAGGTGCAGGTGCGGTCCACGAACGCCGTGGCCAGCCCCACGGTCGAGCTCGTCTGTGTTCCGAGCTGGAACGTCAGTCCAGGAGCGGGTACAGCGCCGTTGGGCAGGGTCAGGTGCACCCGGATCATGTTCTCGACGTCGGCCCCCATCTGGACGCTGCTGCCGTTCTGCTCCACGACGACGAGGTCGGGGTCGGTCACCGACCACGAGCCGGTCTGGGTGGTCGTCCCGGCCGCCGGTCGGTAGCCGAAGGCGGTCGCCGCAACCTGCGACGCTCCTGCGGAGGCTCCGGAGAGGACCGCCGCCCCGGTGAGGACGAGCGTGGTGAGCGAGGTGGCGAGCGCGCGTGGCGTCATCTGGAGGTCCCCGGGGATGGAGTGGGTGGGGGCGTCGACCCCCGCGTCGCGACGGTAGGCCACCCGCTGCCGGCCTCGCCGGAGAATCGCGCGAACGGCTCCCGAACTGCGAGAACCCGCAACCGGCGGGCGCCGGCTGCGGGTTCTCGGGTGGTCGTGCGGGTCAGGCCTTGGCGGCCGCGGCGTCCTCGTCGGCGACGGTCTCGACGTCGGTGTCGGCGACCTCGGCCTCGGCCTCATCGGTGTCGGCGAGCTCGGCCTCGTCGGTGACGTCGTCGTCGGCCTCGGCCGGCACCTGGGGCGCGAGCTCGTCGAGGTCGATGACGGTGCCCGCGGTGTCGGTCACCAGGGCCGCGTCGAGGACGGACGCCAGCGCCTTGCGGCGGGCGACCTCCTGGACCATCGAGGGGATCTGGCCCTGCTGGTCGATGGTCTGGGCGAACTGGTTGGGGTCCATCCCGTACTGCTGCGCGCTCATGACCAGGTACTCGATGAGCTCGGGCTGCTCGACGCGGACCTCGAGCTTCTCGGCGATGGCGTCGAGGAGGAACTGGGCCTTGAGCGCCTTGCGGGTGCTCTCCTGGACCTCGGCGCGGTGCTCGTCGTCCTCGAGGCGGTTCTCGCCCTCGAGGTGGCTGTGGACCTCGGCCTCGACGATGCCGTCGGGGACGGGGATCTCGACGGTCTCGATGAGGTGCTCGAGGAGGCGGTCGCGGGCCTGGATGCCCTGCTCGTACTTCTTGGCCTGCTCGGCCTGCTTGGAGACGTCGGCGCGCAGCTCGTCGAGGGTGTCGAACTCGGAGGCGAGCTGGGCGAACTCGTCGTCGAGCTCGGGGAGCTCGCGGACCTTGACCGACTGCACGGTGACGGTGCACTCGGCGTCCCGGCCCTCCTGGTCGCCACCGGCGAGCGGGGCGGTGAAGGTCTTGGTCTCACCGGCGGACATCCCGAGCAGCGCCTCGTCCATGCCCTCGAGCATGTTCTTGGTGCCGACCTCGTAGGAGACGCCGGAGACCGAGTCGATCTCCTCGCCGTCGATCTCGGCACGCAGGTCGAGGGAGACGAAGTCGCCGTCCTCGGCGGCGCGCTCGACGCCGACGAGGGTGCCGAAGCGCTCGCGGAGCGTGGTGAGGCGCTCCTCCACGTCGTCGTCGGAGGCCTCGGCGGGGTCGACCTCGACGGCGATGCCCTCGAGCTCGGGGAGGTCGAGCTCGGGGCGCACGTCGGTCTCGACGGTGAACTCGAGGTCCTGGCCGTCCTCGATCGGCACGGCGGTGACGTCGACCTCGGGCTGGCCGATGGCGCGCAGGTTCTCGGCCTCGGCGGCCTCGGCGAAGAACTTGGGGAGCGCCTCGTTGACGGCCTCCTGGATGACGGCGCCGCGACCGACCCGCTGGTCGATGATCCGGTTGGGCACCTTGCCCTTGCGGAAACCGGGGATCTGGACCTGCGCACCGATGGTGCGGTAGGCGTCGTCGAGCATCGGCTTCAGCTCGGCGAACGGGACCTCGACGGTCAGCTTCACCCGGGTCGGGCTGAGGGTCTCGACGGCACTCTTCACTTCAGGCACTCCACGTGGGGTTTCGGGGGACGTCTGGCGCGTGCCGGCGGCCCAGCCGTGCGGCCGGGGCGTGGCGGGCTGCCTGTGGCCAGCCCGGATCGGCACCAAGGACCCATGTTAGCCGGACGGCCACAGCCCTCCCAATCCGTGGGCGGCGCCAACCCTGAGAATCCGCTGGGGAGCCCGCGGGGCCGTCCCCCCCACGGGCGCATCGCCGCAGGTAGCGTCCCCCGGCAGTGCACCCCGGACCGGGGCGCCCCCCCATGCAGGAGGAACCCGGATGACCCGCTTCTCCCCCGGCGCGCGACGCCTCGCCGTCGCCGTCTCCGCCGCCGCAGCCGCGGTGGCCCTGTCGGCCGCCGGCGTGGCGACCCCCGCCGTCGCGTCCGGCGAACCGACCGGCGCGTCCCCGTGGTCGGCGTCCGCGCTCGACTGCACCCCCGGCGGTGTCGCCCTCGATGGTGGCAGCGCCGCCCGCGTCGGCGACGGCGCGAGCGCCAAGGAGCCCAAGCTCTACCCCGACAACGAGGCCAAGGCGTACGGGGTCCTTCCCGACGCGGCCTACCTCGGCGACGGCAAGGTCACCGTCAACACGGTCTTCCACATGATCTCCGACGACGGCTTCACCGCGGCCGAGACGGCGCGCTGGAACACCCTCATCGCCAACCAGATGAAGGTGCTCAACGACTCGTTCTCCGGCGCCACCTCGGGCGCGGCCTCGAGCACCCCGTTCCGGTTCGACCTCACGAAGACGACGTGGACGACCAACCCCGCCTGGTCCACGGTCGTCCCCGGCAAGAACGAGCGGGACATGAAGAAGGCGCTCTACACGGGCGACTCGCGCACCCTCAACGTCTACGCGGCCGACATCGGTGGCGGGCTCCTGGGGTGGGCGTACTTTCCCAAGGGCTACAACAACGGTCGCGACTTCATCGACGGCGTCGTCCTGCTCGACGAGTCGATGCCGGGCGGCACCGCCGGCAAGTACGCCCTCGGCGACACCCTCACCCACGAGGTCGGCCACTGGCTGATGCTCGAGCACACCTTCGCCCACGGCTGCTCGGCCTCGGGTGACTACGTGGCCGACACCCCCAAGGAGGCGCAGCCGCAGTTCGACTGCCCGGTCGGCGCCGACACGTGCGCAGCCCCCGGGCTCGACCCCATCCACAACTTCATGGACTACACGCAGGACTCCTGCATGAACATGTTCACGAAGGGCCAGGCCGAGCGGATGAGCGACGCCTGGGTGTCGTTCCGCGCGAGCGGGGTCGGCGGCAAGGGCTGACGCCCTTCCCGTCGATGCCGAGAGGCCCGGCTCCCACCGGTGTGGCGGGGCCGGGCCTCTCGGCGTGGAGCGGGTGACGGGAATCGAACCCGCGTAGCCAGTTTGGAAGACTGGGGCTCTACCATTGAGCTACACCCGCGCACCTCGTCGGCGTGCACCGCGAGGGCAGCGATAGCCTAGGGCGCTCGCTCGCGGGAACCGAATCCGACGCTCGTCGTCATCCGGTCCTGTGCGCGCTGCGGGGTATGGCGCAGGTTGGTAGCGCGTCCGCTTTGGGAGCGGAAGGCCGCCGGTTCAAATCCGGCTACCCCGACGATCGGACAGTGCGCGAAGCGCACTGTGCCGGCGTCGTGGTTTCCGGATGGCGGGAGCGGGCTCGCGGGCACCGAGGAACGAGGTGCCACGACCCGCGGCTCCGGCAACCCCGACGATCCGCTTCGGCCTCCTCGACGGTTCGAGGTGAGAACCACCCCTTCGACGGTCGGATTTCACCTCGACCCACCTCGGCTCCCGCGGGGTCGAGGTGAAGATCGACCCTGTGGAGGTCGGATTTCACCTCGACCCGGCGTGGGGCGGCCGGCGGAGGGGGCTCCGCGGGAGGGGGATCAGCGAGAGGGCTCAGCGAAGGGTGGCGGTGAGCTCGGTGACCGAGCGCCCGGCCCGCACGCCCTTGGCCTCGAACCCGTCGGCGGGGCGCCACGGCGGCCGCTCCCCCTCGACGACGTCCCAGCGCCCGTGGTGGGCCAGCTGCTCGCGGGCGTGCGCCGCGTAGCCGTCGATGTCGGTGGCGATCCGCAGCACCCCGTCGGGCACCAGGCGCGAGGCGAGCAGGGTCAGGGTGTGCTGCTGCACGAAGCGGCGCTTCGCGTGCTTGTTCTTCGGCCACGGGTCCGGGAAGAAGAGGTGGACCGCGGCGAGCGACGTCGGGGCGACGCGGTCGGTCACGAACGGGATGGCGTCACCGGGGTGGACCCACAGGTTGCGCAGCCCGGCCTCGTCCGCCAGGGCCAGCATCCGGGCGACACCGGGGACGTGGACCTCGACCGCCACGAGGTCGGCCTCGGGGTGGGCGGCGCAGAAGGCGACGGCCGCGGCGCCGTGCCCCGAGCCGATCTCGAGGACGACCGGTCCGGTGCGCCCGAACGCCTCCTCCGGCACGAGCGGGCCGTCGGGCAGCGCGTGCGCCGGCAGCAGCGTCGCCATCCGCTCGTCGGTCAGCGGGCTGTTGCGCCAGCGCGGGGTGAAGGTCCGCACGCCCTCGCGCGGCGCGTGGTCGAGCACCGGGTCGGAACCCACGACGGGGAGTCCTCTCAGGAGGGGTCAGAGACGTCGGACGGTGAGCGCCGCCCGGTCGTCATCCTCTCCCGAACGGGCCGACTCGCACACCTCGCGGGCGACGTCGCCGCTGCCGAGCACCGACACCGCCGCGACGCCGAGCATCCGGTCGATCCCGTCGACGAGGTCGCGGCCGCGCGCCTCGATGACGCCGTCGGAGTAGAAGAGGAGCGCGTCCCCCCTCTCGAGCCGGCCGGTCTGCCGCGGGAACGCCGCCCCCGGGACGACGCCGAGCAGCGGCCCGCGCCCACCCTCGAGGAGCGACCACCGGGCCCGGCCGCTGACGTACCGCGCGGGCGAGGGGTGGCCGGCGTTGGCCACCGAGTACTCGCCGGTCCGCAGGTCGATGTCGAGGTGCACCGCCGTGGCGAAGCCCTCCTCCCACTCCTGCCGCACGAGGTACTCGTTCGCGGCCCGGAGGAAGTCGGCCGACGGCACCGCGCCGAGGAGGGCCCCCAGCGCACCGGACAGCAGGAGCGAGCGGGTGCCCGCTCCGGTGCCCTTCCCGCTGACGTCGACGAGGACGACCTCGAGGCGGTGGCGCGACGGGCTGAGGTGGGCGACGACGAAGTCGCCCGAGAACCGCTCGCCGTGGGCCGAGAGCACGCTCGACGTGGCGGTCCAGCCCTCCGGCAGCGCCGGCATCCGGCCCACCGAGGCGATCCGGTCGCGCAGGTCGGCGAACATCCGGTCGCCACCGAAGCCGCGGGTCCCGACGGTGGCCCGCGAGCGGGCGGCGAGCACCATCATCACCATGACGACGAAGATCGCGACGAACACGAGCGAGAACCGCAGCGGCTCGAGCCCCGACACGCCGGCCCAGGCCGCGAGGACGAGGACGACCAGGACGTAGATCCGCACCAGCCGGCGCGGCACGAGGAGCAGGCCCGCGACGACGACGACGGGGAAGAGGAGGGCGAACGGGACGTCGTCGGGGAAGCGGAAGATGAGGATCCCGAGGACGGCGGTCACCGCGGCGAAGAAGACCTCGAGGGTCGGCTCGGACTCCGTGGCCGTCCTGCGCACGGAGGCGAGGCGTCGCGAGAAGGGCCCGGGTGCGTCGTGCACGTCGAGGCGTCCAGCGCTCGTCACCTCACACCCCCTCGGGTCCAGTAGGGCCGCGGCCACCCTAGTGGCCGCGGCAGATCCTCGGGTAGAGGCTCGACCACCGCCACGGCCGGGATCCGCGCAGGTCAGACACTCGGGCCGAACGGACGACCCGACGGGTGCGAGGCCGGCGTCGCGCGGCTCAGGCCGGGAGCGGAGGCAGAGTGCCGTCGGCCTCGTAGGCGCCGACCATCTCGATGCGGCGGGCGTGCCGCGCCTCGCCGCTGAACGGCGTCGCGAGGAAGGTGCGCACCATCGACCTCGCCTGCTCGGAGGTCGTCATCCGACCGCCGATGGAGATGACCTGGGCGTCGTTGTGCTCACGGGCCAGGCGGGCGAGGTCGTCGTCGTAGCAGAGCGCCGCCCGGATGCCGGCGACCTTGTTCGCGGCCATCTGCTCGCCGTTGCCCGAGCCTCCGAGGACGATCCCCAGGGACCCGGGGTCGGCGGCGACGGCCTCGGCGGCCCGCAGGACGAACACCGGGTAGTCGTCGACGGCGTCGTAGGCCTGCGGACCGTGGTTGGTCACCTCGTGGCCCTCCTCCTCGAGGAAGGCCAGGAGGTCCTGGTGGAGGTCCCAGGCGGCGTGGTCGCCGCCGACGTGCACCCGCACCTCAGGCGCCGGTGGCGAAGATCGGGCCGACCTCGCGGCTGCGCTTGATCTCGAAGAACCCGGGGGTGCCGGCGACGAGGACGCAGCCGTCCCAGAGCCGGCCGGCCGCCTCGCCCGTGGGGGCGGGGCTGACGACCGGGCCGAAGAAGGCGACACCGTCGACGGCGACGACCGGCGTGCCGACCTCGTCGCCGACGAGGTCGATGGCCCGCTGGTGGCTCAGGCGCAGCTCCTCGTCGTGGTCCTCCGAGGTCGCGGCCTCCGCGAGCTCGGCCGGGAGGTCGAGCTCGGCGAGGGCACCGACGATCGCCGTCGCGAAGTCCTCCTCGCGGTGGTGGATGCGCTCCCCGAGGGCGTCGTAGAGCGGCTTGACGATGTCGTCGCCGAACTTGTCGCGCGCGGCGATGACGACGCGGACCGGGCCCCAGCCCCGGTCCATCAGCTCGCGGTAGCTCCGGGGGAGCTCCTCACGGCCCTCGTTGAGGACGGACAGGCTCATCACCGACCACGTGACGTCGACGTCGCGGACCTGCTGCACCTCCATCATCCAGCGGGAGGTCATCCAGGCCCAGGGGCACAGCGGGTCGAACCAGAACTCGGCGGAGTGGCGCTTCGTCATGCCGCCATCCTGCCATCCGCCGGGGGCGTCGCAGGCACCGCGGCCGCGGTGAGAGAATGGTTGCCGCCGTCCGACCCCGACCGGGTCCGGCGGCACTCCCCCACCCCGTCCCTGCGAGGAGAACCCGTGCCCGGCACGAACCTGACCCGTGAGGAGGCCGCCACCCGCGCGGCGCTCGTCACCGTCGTCACCCACGACGTCGAGCTCGACGTCACGAGGGGTCCCGAGACCTTCGCGACGCGCAGCACCATCAGGTTCACCTGCTCCGAGCCCGGGGCCGAGACCTTCCTCGACTTCATCGGCGGCTCCGTCGAGTCCGTCACCGTCAACGGGGCAGAGGTCGACCCGGAGGGGGCCTTCGTCGACAGCCGGGTCCGCATTGCCGGCCTGGCCGCCGACAACGAGGTCGTCGTCGTCGCCACGGGCCGCTACACCAACACCGGCGAGGGCCTGCACCGGTTCGTCGACCCCGTCGACGACGAGGTCTACCTCTACAGCCAGTTCGAGGTCCCGGACAGCCGCCGGATGTACCCGGTGTTCGAGCAGCCCGACCTCAAGGCCGAGTTCGGCTTCACCGTGACCGCGCCCGCCCACTGGCAGGTCGTCTCGAACTCCCCCACCCCTGAGCCGGAGCCCGCGGGCGAGGGCACCGCGACGTGGCGCTTCGAGCGCACCCCGCGCATCTCCAGCTACATCACGGCGCTCGTCGCCGGCCCCTACGACGTCGTGCGCGACACGGTGTCCTCGCGCGCCGGCGAGGTGCCGCTCGGCATCTTCTGCCGCCGCAGCCTCACCCCCTACCTCGACGCCGACGAGCTGTTCGCGCTCACGAAGCAGGGCTTCGCGTTCTTCGAGGAGGAGTTCGACTGCGCGTACCCGTTCGCGAAGTACGACCAGCTCTTCACCCCCGAGTTCAACGCGGGCGCGATGGAGAACGCCGGCGCCGTGACCATCGCCGAGGTCTACGTCTTCCGCTCCAAGGTCACCGAGGCCCTCGTCGAGCGCCGGGCCCTCACCGTGCTCCACGAGCTGGCCCACATGTGGTTCGGCAACCTCGTGACGATGCGCTGGTGGGACGACCTCTGGCTCAACGAGTCGTTCGCCGAGTGGGCCTCGACCACCTGCCAGGCCGAGGCCACCGACTGGACCGACGCCTGGACGACCTTCGCCACGCACGAGAAGGACTGGGCCTACCGCCAGGACCAGCTCTCCTCGACGCACCCGATCGTCGCCGAGATCAACGACCTGCAGGACGTCGAGGTCAACTTCGACGGCATCACGTACGCCAAGGGCGCCTCGGTCCTCAAGCAGCTCGTGGCCTACGTCGGCCGCGAGGCGTTCCGCGACGGCATCCGGGCCTACTTCGCCACCCACGCGTGGGGCAACACCACCCTCGACGACCTGCTCACCGAGCTCGAGGCGACCTCGGGCCGGGACCTGCGCTCGTGGTCCAAGCTCTGGCTCGAGACCGCCGGCGTCGCCACGCTGCGCCCCGTCATCGAGGTCGACGACCGCGGCCTCATCGCGACGGCCGCGATCGACCAGTCCTGCGCCCCGGGCTTCGAGACCTTCCGGCCGCACCGGCTCGCGATCGGCCTCTACGACCTGCACGACGGCGTCCTGCGCCGCACCGACCGCCTCGAGGTCGACGTCGACGGGCTGCACACCGAGCTCCCGCAGCTCGTGGGGCGCCAGCAGCCCGACCTCCTCCTCGTCAACGAGGACGACCTCACCTACGCCAAGATCCGCTTCGACGAGCGCTCGCTCGCCACGGCGCTGGCCCACCCGCGCGGGTTCGAGTCCTCGCTGCCGCGGGCCCTCTTCCTCGCCTCGGCGTGGGACATGACCCGTGACGCCGAGATGGGCGCGCGCCGCTTCGTCGACGTCGTCCTGGCGACCCTGCCCGGTGAGGACGACTCGACCCTCCTGCGCACCCTCATCGCCCAGCTGCACCTTGCGGTCTTCAGCTACACCGCACCCGAGCACCGCGAGGCCACCCGCGAGGCGACGCGCGACCGCCTCCTCGAGGCCGCCCGTCACGCGGAGCCCGGCAGCGACTCCCAGCTCCAGCTCGTCTCCGCCGCCGCGGCGTTCACCGCCGCCGGCGACGACCCGACGTTCCTGCGGGCCCTCCTCGACGGCACCGAGGTGCTCGACGGCCTCGAGGTCGACTTCGAGATGCGCTGGACCCTCCTCACGGCGCTCGTCGCCGCAGGGGCGGCCGACGCCGACGCCATCGACGCCGAGCGCCGGCGCGAGGACACCTCCACCGGTCGCGAGCGCGCCACCCGCGCCCTGGCCGCCCGGCCCACCGCCGAGGCCAAGGCGACGGCGTGGGAGCAGGCGGTCGAGGGCGACGGCCTGCCCAACACGATCGTCGACGCCCTCGGCCTGGGCTTCGGCCGCGCCGGCACCCCGGTCGAGCTGCTCAGCCCGTACGTCGAGCGCTACCACGCGATGCTCGAGGCGGTCCCGACCCGCAAGGGGTCGCACGCCATCGTCGAGAGCGTCGTGCGGCACTTCTACCCCCGCGGCCTGGCCGACCGGGCGCTCGTCGAGGCGTCCGAGGCGTGGCTGGCGGCGCACCCCGAGGCCCCCGCCGCGCTCCGGCGCCTCGTCGGCGAGAACCGTGACCCCGTCACGCGGGCCGTGGCCGCGCAGGAGCGCGATGCCCGTGGCTGACGTCACCACCGCGCTTCCCGCTGTGAGCCCGAAGACGGTGACGCTGACGCTGACGCAGGTGCAGGAGTGGCTCTTCACCGACGGGCTGCGGGTGCTGCTCACGATCGTCATGGCGGTCCTCGCCATGTGGGCACTGCGCCGCCTCATCGACCGGGTCGTCGCGACGATGACCTCGAAGTCGGCGCGCCGGCTCGCCGAGTCCGGTCGCGCGGGAAAGGCCCTGGCGAGCGCCGCGGGCCTGACCACCGAGCGCCAGCGGCAGCGCGTGGAGACCATCGGGTCCCTGCTGCGCAGCGTCGTGACCTTCACCGTCGGGACGATGGCCGGACTGACGATCATGGCCCTGCTCGGCATCCCCCTCGGGCCGCTCCTCGCGTCGGCGGGGGTCGCCGGTGTCGCGGTCGGCTTCGGCGCCCAGAGCCTGGTCAAGGACTTCCTCGCCGGGATCTTCATGATCCTCGAGGACCAGTACGGCGTCGGCGACGTCATCGACACCGGTGAGGCCATCGGCACGGTCGAGGAGGTCACGCTCCGGATCACCCGGCTGCGCGACGCCGCCGGGGTGACCTGGTACGTCCGCAACGGCGAGATCATCCGGATCGGCAACAGGTCGCAGGGCTTCTCCACCGCGATCGTCGACATGCCGGTCTCCTACACCGAGAACGCCGAGCGCGTCATCGCCGTCATCCGCGAGGTGTCGGTGGCGATGGGCGAGGACCCCGAGTGGGCCGACCGCCTGTCGGAGGCCCCGAAGGTCCTCGGCGTCGAGACGATCAGCGGCGCCACGATGACGATCCGCACCATCGCCCAGTGCGCCCCCGGCGAGAACTTCGCCGTCCAGCGCGAGCTGCGCGAGCGGATCAAGGACGCCCTCGACGCGGCCGGGGTCCAGGCGCCGCCGCTCGCCCCGTTCGGTGGCCCCCCGGGAGGTCACCCGTGAGCGTCTACGAGGAGGTCGGGGGCGCACCGACGTTCGAGCGGCTCGTCCACGCGTTCTACGAGGGTGTCGCGGGCGACCCCGAGCTGCGGGCGCTCTACCCCGAGGCCGACCTCGGCCCGGCCGAGCGCCGGCTGCGGATGTTCCTCACCCAGTACTTCGGCGGCCCGACGCAGTACAGCCAGGAGCGCGGCCACCCACGGCTGCGGATGCGCCACGCCCCCTACGCCGTGACCCTGGACATGAGGGACCGGTGGATGCGCCACATGCTCGCGGCGATGGACACCCTCGAGCTGCCCGAGCAGCACGCCGAGGCGATGCGCGACTACTTCCTCCGGGCGGCGCACATGCTCGTCAACACCGACGACGGCACCGCGCCCCACCCCGGTCCGCCGATCACCGGCTGACCCCGCCTCCCGTGGGGTGCCGGGGTTTGGAAGCATGGGCCGGGTGACCCACACGACCACCGAGCCCTCCGCCGCGACCGTGACCGCCCCCGGCGAGACGGTCCACCGCGCCGACTCCCCCGACGCGCCGTGGTGGCGCGACGCCGTCATCTACCAGGTGTACCCGCGCTCGTGGGCCGACGCCGACGGCGACGGGATCGGCGACCTGCCGGGCATCACGAGCCGCCTTCCCCACCTGCGCGACCTCGGGGTCGACGCCCTGTGGGTCAGCCCGTTCTACGTCTCCCCCATGAACGACGCCGGCTACGACGTGGCCGACTACCGCGACATCGACCCGCGCTTCGGCTCGCTCGACGACGCCGACGCCCTCGTCGCCGCGGCCCACGCCCTCGGCATCAAGGTCGTCCTCGACCTCGTCCCGAACCACACGAGCAGCGAGCACGCGTGGTTCCGGGCGGCCCTGGCGGCCGGTCCCGGGAGCCCGGAGCGCGAGCGCTACGTCTTCCGCGACGGCCGCGGTCCGCACGGCGCACAGCCCCCGAACAACTGGCCGTCGGTCTTCGGCGGGCGCGGCTGGACCCGGGTCACCGAGGCCGACGGCTCGCCGGGCCAGTGGTACCTCCACATCTTCGACACCACCCAGCCCGACCTGAACTGGGAGCTGCCCGAGGTCCGTGACGAGTTCCTCGCCATCCTGCGGTTCTGGTGCGACCGCGGGGTCGACGGCTTCCGGGTCGACGTCGCCCACGGCCTCGTCAAGGAGGCCGGGCTGCCCGACTGGCACGGGCCCGTCGGCCTCTACGACGAGCTCGCCGAGGCCGAGGGCGACGAGGACGAGGCGCTCGGGTCCCTGGCCCTGGAGAACCCCGCTCTCTCCGACGCCGACCCGGCCCACTCGGCCACCGACGACGACACCACCGTCCTGGACCACAACGGCACCGGCCGCGCGCCGATGTGGGACCAGGACGGCGTCCACGAGATCTACCGGGACTGGCGGGCGGTCCTGGACTCCTACGGCTCCCCCGACCGGATCCTGTGCGCCGAGGCGTGGGTCAAGCCCGAGGAGCGCCTGGTCCGCTACGTCCGGCCCGACGAGATGCACCAGGCGTTCAACTTCGACTTCCTGGAGACCCCCTGGGACGCCGCGGCCCTGCGCGCCGTCGTGGAGTCGTCGTTGCGCAGCAACGACGAGGTCGGCGCCCCCACGACGTGGGTGCTGTCGAACCACGACGTCGTCCGGCACGCCTCGCGGCTCGGCCTCGACCAGCGCCTCCCGCGCCCCAACGGCATCCGGGAGGAGGACCCCCAGCCCGACGCGGCGCTGGGCCTGCAGCGCGCCCGGGCCGCCACGTCGCTGATGCTCGCACTGCCCGGGGGCGCCTACCTCTACCAGGGCGAGGAGCTCGGGCTCCCGGAGCACACGACGATGCCGCACGAGTACCGGCAGGACCCGACCTTCCACCACACCAAGGGCAAGGTCACCGGCCGTGACGGCTGCCGTGTCCCGATGCCGTGGGCGAAGGACGCGCCGAGCCTGGGCTTCGGTCCGGGTGAGGACCCGTGGCTGCCCCAGCCCGACGCCTACGCCGACCTCGCCGTCGACCAGCAGGAGGGCGTCGAGGGGTCGACCCTCGAGCTCTACCGCCGCCTCCTGGCGACCCGGAAGGACCTCGGTCTGGGCCGGGGTGCGCTCGCCTGGGACGCCCTGGCGTCGGACACCGTGCTCGCCTACCGCAACACCTCCTGCGAGGGCGTCGCCGTCGTCGTCGTGACCAACCTCGGCGCCGACCCCGTGACGCTGCCGGACGGCGAGGTCATCGTCGTGTCGGGGCCGCTGACCGACGACGGGTCGCTCCCCACCGACACGACCGCCTGGGTCCGGGTCCGGGGCTGACGTGCGCGCCGCCGACTTCCCCTACCTCGCAGGCCCCACCCCGCTCGCGCTGGCGCACCGGGGCGGGGCGGGCTACGGCCCGAACGTCGGTTTCGAGAACACCCTGAGCGCCTTTCGGGTGGCCGTCGACATGGGTTACCGCTACCTCGAGACCGACGTCCACGCCACGAGTGACGGCCACGTCGTCGCCTTCCACGACACCGTCCTCGACCGGGTCTCCGACGTCCGGGGAGCCGTGGCCGACCTGAGCCTCGACTCCGTGCGCGGGGCCCGGATCGGCGGGAGCGAGGGCGTCCCGCTCCTCGCCGAGCTGTTCGAGGAGTTCCCGGACACCTGCGTCAACATCGACGTCAAGGCCGACCTGGCGCTGCGCCCCACGGTGCGCGAGATCCTGCGCCACGGCGCCACCGAGCGGGTCTGCATCGGGTCGTTCTCCGAGCGGCGGGTCCGGGCGGCCCGCGCGGCGCTCGGGCCGACCGTCGCCACCGCCGCCGGACAGGTCGGGACCGCGGTGCTGCGGTTCACCCCCGGGGTGCTGAGCCGGCTGCTGCACACCCCGGCGCCGGTGCTCCAGATCCCGGCCCAGCACCGCGTCGGCGGTCACACCGTGACCCTGGTGACGCCGGGACTCCTCCGGCGCGCCCACGCCCTCGGCAAGCACGTGCACGTGTGGTTCCACGCCTGGTCGCAGGAGGACGCGGCCGAGATGCACCGGCTCCTCGACCTCGGTGTCGACGGCATCGTCACCGACCACATCGACGTCCTGCGCGACGTCCTCGCCGAGCGCGGGCACCCCCTCACGCCGCGCTGACCCTCGACGGTCGGCAGGCCCGCGACCTGCGCGTCGTCCGAACGGACGGTCCTTTCGTCCCACGGGCCCCGAGGGTGCGCGCCGCCCGTCTACTGTGGGCACGATGCGTGCCGCGACCGACTCCCGAGGAGCCGGGCCGCTCAGCCGGACCTACCTCGAGGTCACCCTGGCGGTCCTGGCGCTCGTCACCATCGTCGCGTTCGAGTCGATGGCCGTGTCCACCGCGATGCCGGACGTCGCCCGCGAGCTCGACGCCGTGCGCTCCTACGGGTTCGCCTTCTCCGTGATGCTGACCGCGCAGCTCCTCGGCATCGTCCTCGCCGGCGTGTGGTCCGACCGCTCCGGCCCCCTCGCCGGGACCGTCATCGGCCAGCTGCTGCTCGGCGGCGGCTCGGCCCTGTGCGGCACCGCGACGAACTTCCCGACCTTCCTCGCGGGCCGCGCCCTCACCGGGCTCGGTGGCGGCCTGCTCGTCGTGATGCTCTACATCATCGCCGGACGGGTCTACCCCGAGGCGATGCGGCCGCGGCTGTTCACCTTCGTCTCGGCCGCGTGGGTGCTGCCCTCTCTGCTCGGCGCCCCGATCTCCGCGTGGCTGACCACCCACCTGTCGTGGCGCTGGGTCTTCTGGTGCGTCGTGCCACCCGTCGCCCTCACGATGCTCGCGATCGCGCACGCCCGTCGCCGGGTCAACACCTCCGACCTCACCGCCGCCGTGGCCAGTCGCGACCACTCCGCGCACGTGCGGGCCGCGTGGGCGGGCCTGGGCATCGCGGTGGCCGCCGGGCTGCTCCAGTACGGCACCCACGAGCTGGAGCTCCAGTGGTCGCTGAAGACCGTCCTCGCGGCCGTCGGCCTCGTCGGGGTCGTCGTGGTCGCGCCCCTCCTCGTCCCGGCGGGCACCTGGGTGATGCGCCGCGGCCTCCCGAGCGTCATGCTCGCGCGGGCCCTGTTCACGGCGACCTTCTACGCCGGCATCACCTACGTCCCGCTCTTCCTCGTGGGGCAGCGCGGCACGAGCCTGCAGACGGCCGGGCTGGCCCTCGCCGTCGGGGCGGTCGGCTGGGCCGGCGGGGCCTGGTACCAGGGCCACGACGCGCTGCACCTCCCGCGGTACCGGCTCGTCGAGGTCGGCGCCGTCCTCCTCGCCGCCGGGCTCGCCGTCATCGGCGCGGTCGCCGCCCTCCACCTGCCGTGGGTGATCACCCCGGCCGCGCTCGTCCTCATGGGCCTCGCGATGGGCCTCGGTGTCACGACGACGACCGTCCTCGCCCTCGAGCTGAGCACGATGGAGGACCACGGCTCCGCCTCGTCCTCGCTCCAGCTCGCCGACGTCCTGGGGAGTGTCCTCGGGATCGCCGCCGCCACGGCGGCCTTCGCCGCCCGCCACGTCCCGGGACAGGACGACGCGCTGTTCGGGTCGATCTTCGTCGGCCTCGCCCTCGTGGCGGCCGTCGCGGTCCCCGCCGGTCAGCGGATCCGGACCTGACCCCGCCCGGGCTCTGGCCGGTGTGTCGACGCGGGCTGTCCCTGCGGCGTCAGCGCATGAGGACGTGGCCACCGGGTGCGGTGAGCCGGGTCCACCGGTTCGACCGCAGGACGCGCACGACCTCGCCGGGTGCGAGGAAGCCGAGCGCGTAGGCGGCGAAGGCCCCGCCGGCGCGCACCGTGACGTCGGCCGGCACCGTGTCGCCCTCGAGGAGGTCGGGGTGCGGTCCGGTCGCCTCGCGGACGTCACGCGCCCACACCCGGTCGCGGACGAACCCCGCGGCGGCGCCGCGCTCGCGGACCGCGTCGCCGACCTCCGAGAGACCGACGCGCGCGACCTCGGCGAGGAGGTCGCCGGGGAGGTCGCCCACGGGTTCCCAGGGACCGCGCGGAGGGGTCACGGCGGCCCACGCCGCCATGGCCCGCATCGGCGGGACGCCGAGCTCGGTGGCGGTGGCCGAGGCCCGCGCGGTGCGGTCGGTGACGGCGGACAGCGGGACGACGGCGTCGAGCTCGGCCGGGTCCTCGAGGGCGAAGGTGCGCAGTCCGAGCACGGTGCCCTCGGCGAGGATCCCCGACCCCGGCAGGACCCCGACCCAGGCGGCGAGGACCGCTCCCCCGGCCTGAAGGCGCATCGCGCCCTCGGCGTCGAGCGCGCGCGCCCGCGTCGCGAAGCGGCCGAGGTCGGTGAGGGCGGCGGAGTCGACGAGGCGCAGCGTCTCGGTCATCGGCCGGACCAGCGGAACGACACGGGCGGACCGAGGTGCGAGCGCAGCGCCGTCCGGTCGTCGGGGGTGAGGCGGCGCGGGGCGGCCGCGGCGAAGTCGTAGTACGCCAGCCCGGTCTCGGCGACGGCGTAGACGGCCTCGCCGACCGACGCGGGGTCACGCACGACGTAGCCGAGGTCGAACCCGGCGCCGTGGACCTTCGTCACCCACATGTCGACCTCGACCGGGGCGGGCCGGTAGGTCAGTGGGGCGCGGTACTCGATGGCGTGGCGCGAGACGACGATCCCCTCGTCGAGCATCGAGGGCCGTCCGACGAACCACTCCCGGATGCCGACGACGCGGGCGTCCTCGAGCAGGCGGAGGAACTGCACGTTGTTGACGTGGCCGTAGGCGTCCATGTCGGACCACCGGAGCGGGACCTCGACACGGTAGGGCTGTGCTGGCTCGGACATGGTTCCCATCCTCCCAGCCCGCGCCGGCCGTGCGGTCCCTCGTCCGGCGGCGCGCGCCGGCCGGGCCTATCGTGGCGGCGTGACGCTGACCTCGACGACGACACGCCACCTCGACCACGTCCTCGCGACGGCCCAGCGCGAGGGCCGGCTGCCCTCCGTCGCCGCCGGCCTCGTCCGGGGCGGGTCCCTCGTCTGGTCCGGGGCCGTCGGCACGGTCGACGGGCGGGCCGAGGGCACCCCCGCCGACGACGACACCCAGTACCGGATGGGCTCGATCACCAAGACCTTCATCGGGGTGGCGGTGCTCCGGCTGCGCGACGAGGGAGCCCTCGACCTCGGCGACCGCTTCGGCGCGCACGTCCCCGGGTCGCGGTTCGAGGACGTCACGGTCGAGCAGCTCCTCACCCACAGCTCGGGGGTGCAGGCCGAGACCGACGGACCGTGGTGGGAGCGCACGCCGGGTGGCGACTGGGACGACCTCGCCGGATCCGGTGTCGGACAGCGGTTCCGCGCCGGACGCCGGTTCCACTACACGAACGTCGGGTTCGGCGCCCTGGGCCGGCTGCTCGAGGTGCACCACCGGCGCGGCTGGTTCGACGTCGTGCGCGAGGACCTCCTCGAGCCCCTGGGGATGACGCGGACGACGACGCGGCCGACGGGCCGCGCCGCCCAGGGCCTGGCCGTCCACCCGTTCGCCGACGTCCTCCTGCCCGAGCCCGAGCACGACGCCGGGGCGATGGCGCCCGCCGGCCAGCTGTGGACCACGGTGCCCGACCTCGCCCGGTGGGCGACCTTCCTCGGCGGCGACACCGCCGGGCTGCTCTCCTCCGACACCCTCGCCGAGATGCTCGAGCCGCACCACGTCGTCGACGAGCCCGGCACGGCCTGGACCGGCGCCCACGGCCTCGGCTGGCAGGTCTGGAACGTCGAGGGCGTCCGCTCGGCCGGGCACGGAGGGTCGATGCCGGGCTTCCTCGCGGGTCTGCGGGTCTGGCTCGACGAGCCGACGAAGGGCGACGGCGTCGTCGTCCTCGCGAACACCACCGCGAGCACGGCCCTGCGGACCCTGCTCAAGGACCTGGCCCAGGCCCTGGCCGAGCACGAGCCGCTCGTCCCCGAGCCGTGGGCGGCCTCGGGCGACCCGGCCCTCCTCGAGCTCGTCGGTCCGTGGCACTGGGGTCCGTCGGTGGAGACGGCGCGCGTCGTCGGCGAGCACCTCGTCCTCGGCGAGCCCGGGTCGGGTCGCGGCTCGCGGTTCCGGCGGGTGGGCGAGGACCAGTGGGAGGGCCTCGACGGGTACCACACGGGTGAGCCGCTGCGCGTGGTCCGCCGGGCCGACGGCGTCGTCTCGCACCTCGACCTCGCCTCCTTCCGCTTCACCCGCACCCCCTACGACCCCGAGGCCGACGTCCCCGGCGGTGTCGACGACCTCGGCTGGCGCTGACGTCGGGCCTGTGGACGACGCGGTCGGTGGTGTCGGCCGGGACGCATAGGTTGGTCGCACCATGACGAACACGACCGCCGACCGCACCTCGCCCGTCGACCCCGCGCTGGCCGAGCGCGCGACGACCACGCTGCGGCGGCTCGTCGGGACACCGGAGGCGCAGTTCCGCGACGGCCAGCTCGAGGCCGTCAACGCCCTCGTCGCCGACCGCAGCCGGGTCCTCGTCGTGCAGCGCACCGGGTGGGGCAAGTCGGCGGTCTACTTCGTCGCCACCGCCCTGCGGCGGGCCGAGGGCGCCGGGCCCACCGTCATCATCAGCCCGCTCCTCGCGCTCATGCGCGACCAGGTGGCCGCCGCCGCCCGCGCCGGGATCCGCGCGGTGACGATGAACTCCTCGAACGCGCAGGACTGGGACGAGGTGCGCGCCGCCCTGGCCGATGACGCCGTCGACGTCCTCCTCGTCTCCCCCGAGCGGCTCAACAACCCGCGCTTCCGTGACGAGCAGCTCCCCGACCTGGCCCGTCGCTGCGGTCTCCTCGTCGTCGACGAGGCGCACTGCGTCAGCGACTGGGGCCACGACTTCCGCCCCGACTACCGCCGCATCCGCGACCTCCTCGCCGGGCTCCCCTCCGACACACCGGTCCTCGCCACGACGGCCACGGCCAACGCCCGGGTCGTCACCGACGTCGTCGAGCAGCTCGAGGTCGGAGGGCGCCGCGTGCTCACGGTTCGCGGCGGTCTCGCCCGCGACTCGCTGCGCCTGGGCGTGCTGCGCTCGATGTCGCCCGAGCAGCGGCTGGGCTGGCTGGTCGCCCACCTCGCCGACCTCCCGGGCAGCGGCATCGTCTACACCCTCACCGTCGCCGGCGCCGAGGACGTCGCGGCCGCGCTCTCCGAGGCCGGCCACGAGGTCGTCGCCTACACCGGGCGCACCGACGCCGCCGACCGCGAGCGGCTCGAGGGTCGGCTGCGGGCCAACGAGGTCAAGGCGCTCGTCGCCACCTCGGCGCTCGGCATGGGCTTCGACAAGCCCGACCTCGGGTTCGTCGTCCACCTCGGCGCCCCCAGCTCCCCGGTGGCCTACTACCAGCAGGTCGGCCGTGCGGGTCGTGCCACCGATCGCGCCGACGTCCTCCTCCTCCCCGGTCCCGAGGACCGCGACATCTGGCAGTACTTCGCCTCGGTCTCGATGCCGCGCGAGGAGCAGGCCGACGCCGTCCTGCGCGCCCTGGCCGAGGCGGGCCGACCGCTGTCGACGGCCGCGCTCGAGACCGCGGTCGACGTCCGGAGGACCCGGCTCGAGCTGCTCCTCAAGGTCCTCGACGTCGACGGTGCGGTCCGGCGGGTCTCCGGCGGCTGGGCCTCCACCGGCGTGCCGTGGACCTACGACGCCGAGCGCTACGGGCGGGTGGCCGAGGCCCGGCAGGTCGAGCAGCAGCTGATGGTCGACTACGAGCGCACCGACGCGTGCCGGATGGCCTTCCTCCAGGAGACCCTCGACGACCCCTCCGCGGTGCCCTGCGGCCGGTG
The DNA here is from genome assembly GCA_963834225.1 of uncultured Actinomycetota bacterium. GTDB lineage: Bacteria > Actinomycetota > Actinomycetes > Actinomycetales > Dermatophilaceae > Oryzobacter. The sequence continues at coordinate 744,160 of CAWIAT010000009.1, forward strand.
CGACGGCTGCGCCGGTCCCTGGTACCCCACCGAGGTGCCCGACACCGTCGTGGGCGCGGCCCGCGAACGACTCGCCCGGGCCGGCATCGACCTCGAGCCGCGCGTGCAGTGGCCCACCGGCATGGACCGGCTCGGGGTGCCCGTCAAGGGCAGGATCCCGCCCGACGAGGCCCTCCGGCCCGGACGCGCGCTCTCCCGGCTGTCCGACCTCGGCTGGGGTCAGCGGCTGCGCGAGGTGCTCCGTGAGGACGCACCCGTCTCGGCAGACCTCCTGCGCGCGTGCGTGCCGGTCCTCGCCGGCTGGGGTTGGGCGGAGCGGCCGGCCGGCGTCGTCGCGATGCCGTCGCGCAGCCACCCGCAGCTCGTCTCCTCGCTCGCGTCCGGGCTCGCCGAGATCGGTCGGCTCCCGCTGCTCGGGTCGCTCGACCTCGAGCACGGCGGGCCCACGGGCGAGCCCGGGGGGAACAGCGCCTTCCGGCTCGCGGGCGTGTGGGAGCGCGTCGTCGTCGGCCCCGAGCTGGCCGAGGCCGTGGGCGGCCTGGCCGGGCCGGTCCTCCTCGTCGACGACCTCGTGTCGTCACGATGGACCCTGACGGTCGCCGGGCGGGCGCTACGCCTGGCGGGCGCCCCCGGGGTCCTGCCCTTCGTCCTCGCCGTCGACGGCTGAGGGAGGTCCGGGCCGAACCGGGCGCTCGACGCGCACGGTGAGCAGCGGCAGGAAGAACTGGACGACAGGGCCGATGAGCAGCGCATAGAGCACGGTCCCGACGCCGAGGATGCCTCCGAGGAGGAAGCCGAGCACCACGACGGTCACCTCGAGGGAGGTGCGCACGAGCCGGATCGAGCGCCCGGTCCGGCGCGCCAGGCCGGTCATCAGGCCGTCCCGCGGACCGGGGCCGAGCTGGCTGCCGATGTACATCGCGCCGGCGACGCCGTTGCCGACGATCGCGACGAGCATGACGAGGGCTCGCCAGCCGAGCCCCTCGATGGCAGGCACCACGTGGAGCATGAGGTCGGTCGCGATCCCCACGACGACGGCGTTGGCCACGGTCCCGAGGCCGGGCCACTGCCGCAGCGGGATCCACAGCAGGAGGATGACGAACGAGGAGGCCACGACCATCTGCCCGTACGACATCGGGACGTGCTGGATCAGCCCATAGGTGAACACGCCCCACGGCTCGAGGCCGAGCGCGGCCCGCAGCATGAGGGCCATCGTCACCCCGAACAGGGACAGGCCGACGAAGAGCTGGACGAGCCGCCGGGGCAGCCGACCGGCCCGCAGCTGCTCGATCGGGTTCATCGGCACGAGCTCGACGCGGCGAGAGGCACCACGGCGGAGCACCTGGATCGGGGTCATGCCTCCATGGTGCCCCGAAGTGGCCTTCACTTCCATGGCCAATCCTGCGAGAGTGGCCACATGGCGACTCCCACCGTCTCCGCGACCCGCACCGCCCGGCTCGTCGGCGCCCTCGTCCCGGGCCGCCCGGCCTACCAGGCGCTGGCCGATGCCCTGCGGCACGCCGTCGCCGACGGGCGGATCGCCGTCGGGACCCGCCTGCCGAGCGAGCGCGAGCTCACCGGCGCCCTCGACGTCAGCCGCACGACGGTGACGCGGGCCTACGCCGTCCTGCGCGACAGCGGCTACCTCGCCTCACGCCGCGGCTCGGGATCCGTCGCCACCCTGCCCGCCGCGAGCCGTCGCCGCGGGACCGGGTCGCTCTTCCCGGCCGACCCCGCCGAGGGCGTCATCGACCTCACCTGCGCCGCGACCCGGGCCCCCGCCGGCGTCATCGAGGCGTACGAGCGCGCCGTCGCCCGCCTGCCCGAGTACCTGTGCGGGGCCGGCTACCTCACCCTCGGCGTGCCCGAGCTGCGTGAGGTCATCGCCGACCGCTACACCCGGCGCGGCGTCGCGACCTCCCCCGACGAGGTGCTCGTCACCTCGGGCGCGGTCGCCGGCCTCGGCGTCGTCATGCGTGCCCTCCTCGGGCGCGGCGACCGCGTCGTCGTCGAGAGCCCGACCTACCCCAACACCGTCGACGCCCTCCGTCGCGGAGGCGCCCGGCTCGTCCCGCTCGCCATGGACCGTGACGGCTGGGACGTCCCGGAGACGGTCCGCACCGTGCGCGCCGCCGGCGCCGCGGCGGCCTTCCTCATCCCCGACTTCCACAACCCCACCGGCGCCCTGCTCGGTGACGACGACCGCGCGAGGATGGCCAGGGCCCTGCGCGCGGCCGGCACCGTCCCCGTCGTCGACGAGACGATCGCCGAGCTCTGCCTCGACGACGACGTCGCGCTGCCCCGCCCCTTCGCCGCCCACGACCCGCGGACCGTGAGCGTCGGGAGCTCGTCGAAGTCGCACTGGGGCGGCCTGCGCACCGGGTGGATCCGCGCCCCTCACTCGGTGCTGCCGGGGCTCGTCGAGTCCCGGGTGACGACCGACCTCGGGGCCCCCGTCCTCGAGCAGCTCGTCCTCCTCGAGCTGATGCGGACCAGCCCGGGCCTGACCGCCGAACGACGCGCCGACCTGCGCGCCGGTCGCGACGCCCTCGTCGAGGGGCTGCGCACCCACCTGCCCGACCTCGCCTTCTCCGTCCCGGTCGGTGGGCTGTCCCTGTGGTGCGAGCTGCCGCACGGCGTGGACGCCACCGCCGTCGCGGTCGCCGCGGAGGACGAGGGCCTCCTCATCGCGTCCGGTCCGCGGTTCTCCGTCGCCGGCGGGCTCGACCGGTGGGTGCGGCTGCCCTACGTCCTGGACCCCCTGACGATGGCGACCGCCGCCGAGCGCCTGGCCCGAGCCGTCGCCACCGTGGCCGGCGGGCACGGCGGCCGGGTCACGGCGGACCGCGCCGCCCGCCACCGCCCCTCGCGCCCCCTCGTGGCCTGACTAGGGTTGGCCCGGTGACGACCGAGCAGCCCGCGCCCCTCCTCGACCTCCTCGCCACGCTCGACCTCGAGGAGCTGGGCTCGGCCCAGGTCAGCGTCCAGCCGCTGTCGACCGCCGGCGGCCTCTCCGGCGCCGACGCCGTCCCCCTCCCCGAGACCTTCGCCGAGGACATCACCCTCTTCCGCGGCCAGAGCCAGAAGCAGCCCCACGGACGGGTCTTCGGCGGTCAGGTCCTCGCGCAGGGGGTCGTGGCCAGTGGTCGCACCGTCCGGGCCGTCGAGGGCGGCGCCGACCGTCGGCTGCACTCCCTCCACGCGTACTTCATGCGGCCGGGTGACGACACCCAGCCGATCACCTTCAGCGTCGAGCGGATGCGCGACGGCCGGTCGTTCTCGACCCGCCGGGTCCACGCCATCCAGCACGGCAAGCCGATCCTGTCGATGAGCTGCTCCTTCCAGGTGCCCGACGCCGGCCTCGACCACCAGGACACCGCCCCGGTCGTCGCGGAGCCGATGACCCTCCCCTCGCTCGCCGACGTCTTCGCGGGGGTCGACCACCCCACGGCCCGGCACATCGTCGAGGGCCGCGCCATCGAGCAGCGGCACGTCGAGGGCCACCTCTTCGTCGAGCCGGCGAGCGAGCGGGTGGCCGACCAGAACGTGTGGATGCGCGCCATCGGCGAGCTCCCCGACGACCCGCTCGTCCACGAGGCCGTCCTCGCCTACGCCTCGGACTACTCGCTCCTCGAGTCGATCCTGCGCCGGCACGGTCGACCCTGGACGACCCGGGGGCTGCGCGTCGCGAGCCTCGACCACGCGATGTGGTTCCACCGCCCGGCGCGCGCCGACCAGTGGCTGCTCTACGCCCAGCACTCCCCGTCGGCACAGGGCGGCCGCGGCCTCGGGATCGGCCGGATGTTCACCGCCGACGGGGCCCTCGTGGCGACCGTGGCCCAGGAGGGCATGGTCCGCGTCCCCTCCGAGTAGCCCTCGACTTCTTGCGACCCACCCACCGCCGGGGCGCCCGAGCAGGGCTCTCGCGGTGGGTGGACTGCAATCAGTGGGGGGTCGACGCGGTGACGAGCCGGCCGTCGGCGATCTCGAGGACGCGGTCGGCGATGGAGAGCAGGGCCGGGTCGTGCGTCGAGACCACCGTCGTCATCGACTCCTCCGTCGCGAGCCGCGCGATGAGCGTCATGATGTCGCGCGCCGTCTCGGAGTCGAGCTGACCGGTGGGCTCGTCGGCGAGGAGCAGGGTCGGCCGCGAGGCGAGCGCCCGGGCCAGGGCCACCCGCTGCTGCTGGCCGCCCGAGAGCTCGCCGGGCCGCTGGTTGACGTGGGGACCCAGGCCCACGTGGTCGAGGGCCTCGGCGACGCGGGCCTCGCGCTCGACCGGGTCGAGGGAGACGAGCCGCAGCGGGACCCCGACGTTCTCGCGGGCCGTGAGGATCGGCACGAGGCCGAAGGACTGGAACACGTACGAGACGTGCCCCCGACGCAGCGCGAGCAGGCCGGCGTCGTCCATCGCGGTGACGTCCTCGCCGTCGATGACGACCTGGCCGGAGTCCGGACGGTCGAGGCCGCCGATGACGTTGAGCAGCGTCGTCTTCCCCGAGCCGGACCGCCCTCGCACGGCGAGGAGCTCACCGCGCGCGGCGGCCAGCGAGACGCCCTGCAGGGCGTGCACCTCGCCGGCACCGGAGCGGAAGGTGCGGTGGACGTCGTGCACCTCGAGGTGGGTCGTCATGCCTCGTCCTCCTCGCCGCGACGGGACGGCCACACGCCGATGTGGTCGGCCTCGAGGTCGAGGCGCACCCGGTCCTTCATCTCGAGCGACGTCGTGAACGACTTCGGGAGCTGGAGGCGCCCGGCGCGGTCGAGCACGGCGAACTCCTCGGCGACCACGCCCTCGTTGCCGTGCTCGTCGACGGCGGTGCGGCGGCGGACCTCCGAGGACGTCCGACCGTCGCGGATCCCGACCGTTCGCGCGACGTGCTCGCTGACCTTGGGGTCGTGGGTCACGACGAGGACGGTGGTCCCGAACACCGTGTTGGCCTGGCGGATCGCGGCGAACACCTCGTCGCCGCTGCGGCTGTCGAGCTCACCGGTCGGCTCGTCGGCGAGGAGGACGCGGGGCCGGTTCGCGAGCGCGACCCCGAGCGCCACCCGCTGTTGCTGGCCGCCCGACATCTCGTGCGGCCGCCGGTCGGCGCAGTCGGCGACCCCGAGGATGTCGAGGGTCTCCCTCGCGCGTGACTCCCTCTCGCCGCGGGCCAGCGAGGCCAGCGCCATCGGCAGCTCGACGTTCTCGAGCGCGGTGAGGTACGGGAAGAGGTTCGCCCCGGCCTGCTGGTAGAGGAACCCGACGGTGTGGCGGCGGTAGCGCAACCGGTCGCGGGTCGACATCGCGAGGAGGTCGCGGCCGGCGACCCGCACGAGGCCGGCGCTCGGGGTGTCGAGGCCCGAGAGGATCGTCAGCAGCGTGGACTTGCCCGACCCGGACGCGCCGACGAGCGCGACGAGCTCGCCCCGCCCGATCGTGAGGTCGAGGCCCTGGAGCGCCACGACCTCGACCCCCTCGGACGTGAAGATCCGCACGAGGTTGTCGCACACGATGTGGGGACCGGTCCCCTCGTCGGCGTCGGTCGGCCGACGGCGTCGGGTCGTCGTGGTGCTCATGCGGAGTCTCCTCTGCGCAGGTGCTGGGCGAGGTCACCGTGTCGGGCCGACACGGCATCGGTGAGGAGCGCGAGCGCTCCGAGGACGAGGACGCCGCCTCCCGCGAGCAGGCCGGAGAGCGGCCGCGGCTCGATGGGCAGGCGAGCTGCTGCCCCGGTGAACGGGGCGAGGTCGAGGGCCTCCGAGACCGCGACGGGGGCGGACACGCCGACGGCGACGCCGGCGAGGACGCCGACGACGAGCAGGGGCATGACCTCGGCCCACGCCAGCCGTCGCTCGCCGCCGTGCGGCAGGCCGAGGGTCCGCAGCCGGATGACGAGCTGGGTGCGGGCGGGTCGGGTCGTGGCGAGGAGGAGCAGGAGGGCGAGCAGCGTCAGCACGGCGCCGAGGACCGTGCCGGCGAGGAAGGCGGCCGTGACGAAGCCGGCGAGGGCGCGGTCGGCGACCGCACTGGTGAGCCCGTCGACGGTGACGACACCCGTGACGAGCCCACCGATCTCGGACCGGTCGGACCTCGCCTGCCGGGCCAGCGCAGCCTGGGCGGCCGAGGACGCCTTGAGGAGAACGGTGTTCGGCTGTGTCGTCGCCTGTGCGGTGGTCAGCGCGTCGAGCGGGACGAGGGCGACGACGCCCTCGCGTCCACCGAACGCCCGCACCAGGCCGGGCGCGGTGCCCACCCTCCGGGCGGGGATCGAGGTCCCCCGCACGACGAGGTCGAACGTGTCGGCACCCGGGCCGCCGCTGAGGACCACGGGCAGCGCGCCGCCGGACATCGCCATCGACGGCAGGTCGACCTCGACGGGGGTGCCGCGCAGCACCGCCTCGTAGGCGACCGGGTCGACCGCGAGGACGCGTGACCAGCGACTCCCTGCCGTCGACGACGACACCGGAGCTGCGCTCGACGAGGGCCGGCAGGGCCGCCGTCACCCCCGCCCGGGAGGCGAGCCCCTCGACGTCGCGGGGGTCGATGCGGGCCGCGTCGACCCGGGCGTCGGCGCCGACGGCGCGGTGGGCGGCGAGGTCGCGCTGGGCCTCGACCGTGGCCGAGAGGGTCGACATCAGGGCCACGAGCGTGGTCCCGACGACAAGGGCGGTGACGGGCACGGCGGCCGACGCACCGGTCCGGGCGGCGCGGGTCAGCCCGACGTGGGCGACGAGCCCCCTCCCCCGGGCCGCGAGCCGCGCCATCAGGCCGACCGGCCACGGGAGGAACCGGATGGCCAGGACCGAGGCGGCGAGCGCGATGAGCACCGGGGTCACCGTGGCGAACCAGTCGGTGCGGCCGGCGGCGATGACCTCGCCGCGGCTGCGGACGGTCGTCACCGCGCTGACGGCGAGGGCGATCACGACGACCTCCAGGACGACGCGGCGCGCCGCTCGGCCGAGGTCGCGGGTCTCGTCGGGGACCTCCTCGATGGCACCGAGCCGGCGCCACGTCACGGCGACCGCGGCGAGCAGCGGGAGGAGGACGACGAGCGCCACCTCGACGAGGGTCCCGCGGGGCACCGATCCCGGGAGCACCAGGGCGGTGACGACGCAGGCGAGCAGCGCCGCCGGGACGCCGAGGGCGGCGGTCCACGCCGCGACGAGCCCCAGGACCACCCCCGTCGAGGCGCCGCGGCTGCGCAGGAGGCGCACCTCCGCGCCCCGTCGGCCGGCCCCGACGAGCGCGGTGAGCCCGAGGACGAGGACGGCGAGCGCCGTGACGCCACCGGTGACGAAGGACGTCAGGACGTCGGTGACCGCGACGTCGCGGTCGTACCGGTCCAGGAGGGCGGCGAGACCGGTGATGACCGTCGGACGCTCCGGGACCGCCAGCCAGACGTCCTGGTCGGTGTCGAGCGTCACGAGCAGGCTGCGGACCACCGCCGCGTCGGTCCGCACGATCCTCCCCTCGTCGATCCGGTACCGCCACGAGTGGTCGAACGCCGGTGAGGGGGTGGGGCTCTCCCCGCGCGGGATGCGCCAGATGCCGTCGGCCACGGCGGCGTAGCTCGACAGCGGTGCGACGAGGGCGGCCTGGTCCTTGGTCTCGCCCTGCCCGAAGGGGATCTTGGCGACACCGAGCATCCGCGGCTCCGCGGCCCACACGTCGGTCGTGCCGTCGAGCGGCTCGTAGGTCCCGGAGATCGACACGACGGTCGGCGTGACCCGGCGCAGGGCGTCCGGCGACGGGGTGAGCTCGAGGACGTCACCGACCTCGACCCCCCACGCACTGGCCGTGCGCGCACTGACCGCCATCGGCACGACGGAGACGGCGTGCGCCTGCCCCGTCGGCGTCGTGATGGCGCGGGTCGTCGTCGGGGCGCCGGGACGGCCACCCTCGACCCACCGCACGCCGTCGGTGACGACGTCGTCGAGCCGCAGGACGACCTCGACGAGCGACACCGACAACGTCGTACCACGCCCCTGGACCACGACGAAGGGGTCGGTCAGGGCGGTGTGCCGGGGGGTCCCGAGGAGCCGCGCCGCGCGAGGGTCCGTCGCCGTCGCGACCGCCTCGTCGACGGTCGCGAAGGGCGGGCTCGCGCTCGTGCCGGTCGTCGAGCTCGGCAGGGCCACGCCGTCGACCGCCCGGGGGGTGAGGCGCAGGGTCAGGTCGCGCTCGGCCGAGCCGGCGAGGCGGACCGCGTCGGCGAGGCCTCGGTCCTGGGCGCCGGCCGCGAGCTGCGGCAGGGCGACGAGGAAGGCCGTGGTCACGAGGGCGAGGACGGCGAGCAGGAAGGACGCGCCACGGGACGGGGCGAACCCGTGCCGCAGGTGCTGCCAGGGACCGAAGTCGCCACGCGACCGGGTCGCCACGTGCCGACCCCCGCGGCCGGGGTCGCCCGACGCCACGTGGTCTGCGCGCGGCTGCACGTGCCGCCCGGTCACGAGTCCCCCCGCCGCAGCTCGGCGGCGACGTCGCTGCCGACCCGCCGCAGGACGAGGACTCCGACGACGGCGAGGACGACCGCCACGAGTCCGGCGAAGAGCCCGAGCGAGGTCCACGGCAGGTCGACGACGACCCCCGGGACCTGCCGGTGCCCGTCGCCCCCGACGAGGACCGGGACGACGGCCAGCGCCGACAGGACGCCGAGCACCAGGCCGACGACGACCGTGAGCACGACGACGGCCACCCGCTCGGCCTCGAGGCTGCGGCGGATGCGGCTCGGTGGCATCCCCAGCGCGAGGAGCACGGCGTTCTCCCGCCGTCGCTCGCGCCCGAGGGCGGCGGTCGTCGCGGCGAAGCCGACCGCCGCGAGGACGAGGGCCGCGGCCGTGACGAGGAGCATCGAGGCGCGCATCCCGGCGTTCACCGGGTTGGCGAGCCGCGCCTCGGCGACCTCGCTGCGGAGGGTGACCGCGGAGCCACCGGGGAGCCGCGCGCGTAGCGCCTCGGCGTCCAGGGGCCGCGCTGGGGCGAGCCACCACTCGGTCGGCTCGAGCACGCGGCTCGACAGGCGACGGTTCGCGGTCGGTGGCTCGGGCGTGGCGAGGACGGTCGGGAGGTCGATGACCACCGCACGGTCCGGGGTCGAGGCGGTGGGGACCGAGTCGACGAGGGCGACGACCTCGACGGGCAGCCGCCGGCCGCCGACGGTCAGCTCGATGCGCGAGCCCACCTCCAGGTTCGCGGCCGTGGCGACCGCGGTGGTCATGACGGCCGGGACGGTGTCGATCCGGGCCGCGAGCACCGCGCTGGACAGCCCGCCGCCGGGTGAGGGGTGGTCGGCCAGCCGGTCGACTCCCGTCAGGTCGGCGCCCCCGGCGCGCGCCGACTCGACCACGAGCTGGACGGGCGCCCCGCCGACCGGGGTCGGCGCCAGGGTCGGTGGGAGCGAGCCGCCACCGACGATGACGCCGCGGCTCAGCGACCCGGAGACGCTCACCAGCTGCCACGGTCCGCCCCGCGGCCGTGGGAGCTCGATGGTGAGGTCCTCGGCGGTCACGGAGACGGCACCGAGGCGCAGCGTCGTCATCAGGCCGGACCCGTCGCGCAGGACGACCGACGTGGGCACGACGAACTGGGGGCTCGTGCCGTCGGGCGCCTCGAGTCGGATCCTCAGGGTCAGCGACGTCGCGTCGGCGGGCACCGCGGGCGCCTCGAGCCGCGCCCGTCTCGACCCCAGGGTCCTCACGACGTCGGACCACTCCTGGCCGTCGAGGGTGTCGGGCCGGGGTTCGACGACCCCGGCCGCCGACGCGGCGTCGATGCCGAGGACGGTGATGTCGGTGACCGGGCCGATGCCCACCGTGTCGCGCAGGACCGGCATGACCCGGTCGACGCCGCCGGCCGCCTCGTCGAGGGCCGCCCCGACGGTGGGCAGCCGGTCGCCGACGAGCGCGCCCGTGACGACGCGCACCGGTCCACCGGTCTCGAAGCCCGACTGGTCCTCGACGGCCTGCTGCACCGTCGCCGAGTGCGACAGGGCCAGCGACCCCATCGAGACGGCCAGCAGGACGAGGAGCACGGTGCCCGACTGGCTCGCGAGCCGCCGGGACAGCTGCCACCCACCCCAGGCGACGTCGAGACCGGGTCGCTCGCTCGTCAGCCGGGCCACCTGGCCGGAGAGGAGCGGCAGCAGCCGGAGGCAGAGGACCGCGGTCCCCACGACGACGAGTGCGGGCGCCGCGATCGTCAGCGGGTCGGCGACGGTGGAGCCGGCGCCGTCGTACCGCCGCAGCTGGACGACGCCGAGGATGCTCAGGCCGACGAGGACGACGTCGAGTCCCGAGGAGCCCAGCACCCGCATCATCCGCGCGGCGCCCCCACCACCCGAACCGGCACCGGCGCGGGCCCGCCCGACCCGCAGCGTCGTCGCCACGACGACCACCGTGGCCAGGACACCCATGACGAGCACCGACACCCAGGGCAGGGCCCCGGGTGAGGAGCCTGCGGAGAGCTCGCGGTCGGACAGCCCGGCGCCCCGCGCCACGGCACGGGCGAGGACCGGCGCGACGAGGAGGGACCCGAACGAGCCGACGGCGACGACCGCCAGCGCGTCGGCGAGGGCCAGCGACGTGAGGCGGCCCGTGGAGGCACCGCGGGTGCGCAGCAGCCGGGTCTCGGGGTCGCGCAGGGCGGCGAGGAGGGCCGCCGCCACGACGAGGCTCGAGGTGCCGAGGACGACGAGGAGGACGGTGGGAGCGAGGAGCGCGGCGCGGACCCGGGCCTCGGACACGCTCGACCGCTCGACGATCGCCGGCAGCCGCGTCGCGACCCGGCCGTCGCGCAGGACCCGCTCCGCCGTGGCCCGGGCCCCCGTCGTCCCGATGCCGGCGAGGCGCTGGAGCCGGTCGACGACACCGTCGAGCCGAGCCTCGAAGGCGGCCAGCTCCGGTCCGCCCAGCCCCTCGACGACCGGTGTCCACCGCCAGCTCACCGTCGAGGCGCCGCCGAGCTCGCCGTCGAGGGCGCCCTCGCCGAGGACGAAGGGGCCGTAGGTCGTGAAGTCGGTGCGGACGATGCCGCTGCGCCCGAGCGGGTCGTCGGCCCAGAGACCTTCGTCGACCCCGGTCGGCGCGAGGACGCCGCTGACGACGACCTCGAGGGGTGGGGCGTCGCGGTCGATGAGGTCGGTGAGCCCGACCCGGTCGCCGACCGACAGCTCGAGGGCGCGAGCGACGTTCTCGGGGAGGGCGACCTCGACCGGAGCGCCCGCAGGTGCCGCGCCCGACGGCGGTGCCTCCGGCAGGGCGCCCTCGACGACGCGGGCCCGGCCGGCCAGCCCGTCGAGGTCAGCGAGGAGGACCCGGTCGGTGTCCGCGCCGCCGACGAGCCCCCGGGTCGTGGCGGTGCCGGTGCGGGTCAGGGCGGCCGCTCCCCCGGGGGCGACGGCGGCGCGGACCTTCGCGTCGATGGCGGCGAGCTCCCCGGGCCGCAGGCCGGCGGTCACGACGACCCCGCGCTGGTCGGCCGGGACGCCGAGCTCGGCACGCACCCCCGCGTCGGCGATCCCCACCGTCAGCAGCTGCAGCGTCGCGACGACGAGCACCGAGGTGAGCACGGAGGTCGCCACGGCGACGAGTGCGGCCGGATGCGCTCCCACGCGACGCAGCAGGAGCGTCCTCACACCACCCCGTCCTCCCCTGTGCTCGACCGGACCGGGCCACCCTAGTGGGGCGCCGGGGGCCGGTGCGCTCGCCCTTCGGGGTCGTCGCCGGATCGTGACCCGGGCAGCAGGGGCCGGTCAGGCGAGCGCGACGACCGCCGCGGCGTCGGCCGGGAGGGTGACGCCCGTGCCCGAGACCGCCGTCGCGTCGAGGTCCCACGCGAGGAGGACCGCGCCGGCACCGGTGAGGGGGACCTCGCGCTCCGCCGCCCCGAGGTTGGCCACCACGGCGTACGGAGCCCGGCCGGCAGGCCGGTGCTCGAGGACGACCCATGCCTCGGCGTCGTCGGCGCGCACGGCGACGTCGGCGAACCGGGTCGGCTGGTCGCCGAGGAGGACGCGGCGCAGGGCGGTGCACGCCGAGTACCAGCGGAGGACGCGCGCATGGGGAGCGTCGTCGACCTCCTCCCAGCGCAGGACCGAGCGGTCGCGCGTGTCCGGGTCCTGCGGGTCGGGCACCCCGTCGGCGGCCCAGCCGTGCGAGCCGAACTCGGCGCGGCGGCCCTCGCGGACGGCCTCGATGAGCCAGTCCTCCTCGAACCCGGTGAAGAACTGCCACGGCGTGGAGGCGGCCCACTCCTCGCCCATGAACAGCATCGGCGTCGTCGGGGCGAGGAGGTACAGGGCCGCACCGGCGGCCTGCCGGCCGGGAGCGATGGTGGCCGAGATGCGGTCGCCGACAGCCCGGTTGCCGACCTGGTCGTGCGTCTGGAGGTAGCCGAGGAGGCGGCGGGCGTCGAGGTGCTCGCGGTCGACGGGCGCGCCCCACGCACGGTCGCGGAAGCTGCTGTGCGACCCGTCGTGGAGGAAGCCGTGGGTGAGGACCTTCGCGAGGACGGCGAGCGGCCCAGCCTCGTCGCGGCCCTTTCCCCCGGCGAAGTCGGCGTAGTACCCCTGAGCCTCCCCGGTGAGTGCGACGTGGAGGGCGTGGTGGACGTCGTCGTCCCACTGCGCCGTCATCCCCCGGCCGCCCTCGCCGGTGGGCGTCACCATCATCGTGTCGTTGAGGTCGCTCTCCGCAACGAGGTCGAGGGGGCGGCCGAGCTCGGCGGCCAGACCCGTGACGGCGTCGGAGAGCTCGGCGAGGTAGTGCCGCGAAGAGGAGTCCTTGAGCTCGTGGACGGCGTCGAGGCGCATGGCGTCGACGTGGAAGTCGCGGAACCAGCGCAGCACGCTGTCGACGAGGAAGCCGCGGACGTGGTCGGCGCCGGCGTCGTCGAGGTTGACGGCGGCGCCCCACGGCGTGTGGTGCTCCGTCGTGAAGTACGGACCGAAGCGCGAGAGGTAGTTCCCGCTCGCGCCGAGGTGGTTGTGCACGACGTCGAGGGCGACGCCGAGGCCGCGCGCGTGGCAGGCGTCGACGAAGCGCTGGAGCGCCTCGGGCCCGCCGTAGCCGTCGTGGACCGCGTACAGGTCGACGCCGTCGTAGCCCCAGCCCCACCGACCGGGGAAGGCGACGAGCGGCATCAGCTCGACGACGTCGACGCCGAGGGCCACGAGGTGGTCGAGCCGCTCGGCGGCCGCGTCGAGGGTGCCCTGCTGCGTGAAGGTGCCGACGTGCAGCTCGTAGACGACCCCGCCGAGGACGCCGTGGCCGTCGCGCGGGCCGGGCCAGTCGTCGTCGGTCCAGCCGAAGCGGGCCGGGTCGAAGGACCGGCTCGGGCCGTGGACGCCCTCGGGCTGCCAGGCGCTGCGCGGGTCGGGCAGGGCCGGCTCGGCGCCGTCGAGGACGAAGGCGTAGTCCAGGGTCGCGCCCTCGAGGTCGGCCGGGGGCTCCCACCGCCACCACCCGTCGCCGACGGAGGTCATCTCGTCGCGGCGCACCTGCGGTGACCTGTCGGTCGACTCCGGGACGGGCGACCAGTCGACGGCGACGTGCTCGGCGAGCGGCGCCCAGACCTCGAGGGGGGCGCGCCCGGCACCCGGGCGGTGGACGGCGTGCAGCTCGGCGCCGCTCATCCGGCCGCCGCCACGAGGAGCGCGACCGGGCGGTCGACGAGGAGGTCGGCGAGCCGCACTCCCGACCCGTCGGTGTCGACGTCGCGCTCGGACAGCACGTCGCGCCACCGGCCGGCGGGCACCTCGACCGTCGCGTCGCCGAAGCCACCGGCCTCGGCGAGCAGCCCCGCCGCGCGGGTGGCCACCGTGACGGCGCGGGGCCCGTCGGCGTCCCCGCGGACGAACGCCAGCGCGTGCTCGGAGGACGTCGCACACCCGGCGTAGGTGGTCGTCGGGCCGACGAAGGCCTCGGGGTGGTCGCGCCGCACCCGTAGGGCCCGCGTGGTGACCCGCAGCTTCTCGTCGTCGAGGTCGAAGGCGGGCTCGTCGGCGAGGACCCGGCCCAGGCGCACGCCGAGGTCGGTCCAGTCGACGGGACGACGGTTGTCGGGGTCGACGAGCGAGAGCGCGACGACCTCGCAACCCTGGTAGACGTCGGGGACGCCCGGCATCGTCAGCTGGACGAGCTTCTGGGCGAGGACCGTGGCCCGCACGGACGGCTCGTGCGCCAGCATCCAGGAGTCGAGGTGCTTCTGGATCGCGCTGTCGTGCAACAGGTTTCGCGCGAAGCCGACGACGGCCTCCTCGTAGGCGGTGTCGCCGTCGACCCAGGCCGTGTGGACCTTGGCCTCACGCACGGCCTTGAGGAGGTACTCCTCGATCCTGGCGCCGGTGATCGGCCAGGTGCCGACGAGGGTCTGCCAGACGAGGTACTCGGTCGGGTCGTCGAGCCCGTCGAGGCGGTGCTCTGTCGCGAGCGCGCGTGCCTCCGCGAGCCAGGTCGCCCAGCCCTCGCCGTCCTCGGCGAGCGGGACGAGGCGGGCCCGGACGTCCTCGGAGCGCTTCGTGTCGTGGGTGGTCAGCGTCGTCATCGAGGTGGGCCACCGCTGCGCCTGCTCGGCGCACCACGCGTGGAACTCGTCGGTGCCGATCGACGGGTGGTCGGGGTGCCCGCCGACCTCGTTCGCGCCCGCGAGGCGGAACCAGCGGTAGTACGCGGTGTCCTCGATGCCCTTGGCCATGACGGGTCCGCACGTCTGCTGGAAGCGCAGCCGGAACTCGTCGGCCGCCGGCCCGCTGTCGACCTGCGCCTCGGGCAGGTGCCCGCCGAGGACGAGGCGGACGACGACCTCGAGGGCGTCGTGGTCGCTCGGCGCGAGGATCCCGCGCGCCCGCTCGGCCGCCCCCTCGACGACGGCGGCCTGCTCGGGGTCGACGCCCCGGCCGGGGACGACGTAGGCGCGGTAGCGGTCCATCGAGACGAGCAGCGCCTCGAGGGCGCGGCGCAGCGCCGAGACGTCCGACCCCACGAGGACGCGGCGAACGAGCCGCATCAGCCGGTCGACCTCGGCCGCCTGGACGTCGTCGACGACGAGCCGCTTCGCGTCGGTCACGACCTCGGCGAGGGACAGGCGGTCGGGGGCGGCCTGCGCCCAGAGCCGGTCGAGGGCCGGGAGGCCGGCCGTGGGGGTGAGCACCTGCTGGACGCGCAGCAGGGCGTCGTACCCGGTCGTGCCGGCGCACCGCCAGCTGTCGGGGAGGCGCTCCTCGCCCTCGAGGATCTTCTCGGCGACGACCCACGCGTCACCGGTGGCGTCGGCGAGCCGCTCGAGGTAGCCGCCGGGGTCGGCAAGGCCGTCGGGGTGGTCGATCCGGAAGCCGTCGACGGCCCCGTGCCCGTGGAGCGCGAGGAGCAGGGCGTGCGTGGCCATGAAGACGACGGGGTCCTCGACGCGCACCGCGACGAGGGAGGTGACGTCGAAGAAGCGCCGGTAGTTGAGGGCGTCGCCGGCCTCGCGCCAGCTCGAGAGCCGGTACGCCTGGGCCTCGACGAGCTGCGCCAGCGGGAGCTCCTCGGTCCCCGGTGCCACCGGGAACTCGTGCGCGTAGTAGCGCAGGACATGGTCGTGGCCCGTGGGGCCGCCGTCGTCGGCGAGGGCGAGCTCGCCCTCCTCGACGGCCGCCTCGAGGGTGCCGCCGAGCACCGGCATGAGGATGCGGTCGTCCTCGGCCACCCAGTCGACGTCGAACCAGCCGGCGTAGGGACTGCGCCGGCCGTCGCGCAGCAGCGACCAGAACGGCGCGTTGAGGTGCGCCGGCTCGGGGACGGTCATGTGGTTCGGCACGACGTCGACGATGATCCCGAGCCCGTGCTCGCGGCAGGAGGCCACGAGCCGGTCGAACGCGTCCTGGCCGCCGGCCTCCTCGCTGATCCGGGTGTGGTCGAGGACGTCGTAGCCGTGCGCCGAACCCGGCGCCGCCTGGAGGATCGGGGACAGGTAGACGTGCGAGACCCCCAGGGAGGCGAGGTAGCCGACGTGCTCGGCCGCGGCGTCGAAGCCGAAGCCGGCGTGGACCTGGAGTCGGTACGTCGCCGTGGGGACGACGCGGCCGGGGTCCGGACGGTGGGTGGTCGTCATGCTCACGCCCTGGTCGTCGTCGAGGCTCCCGCTGGCACGGTGGGGACCTCGCGCTGGTCGCGCAGGACGACGACGGAGCGCGCCTGCACGAGGAGCTCGCTGCGCGGGGCGTGCCAGTCGGGGTCGACGACCTCGACCGCGGTGTCGATCTCGGCGACCCACCGCTCGCCGAACTCCTCGCCCGGCAGGGTGAAGGTGTGGTCCTCGTGGTCACCGTTGAACAGGACGAGGAAGTCGTCGTCCTGGATGCGGCGGCCGCGCGAGTCGGGGGTGGGGATGGCGCCGCCGTTGAGGAAGACCATGACGCGCTTGGCGTCACCGTCGCTCCAGGCGTCCTCGCCCATCGTCTCGCCGGAGGGCTGGAGCCAGGCGATGTCGCCCATGTCGGACTGCCCACCGTGGTCGGCGCTGCCGGCGAAGAACCGGCGGCGGCGGAACACCGCGTGGTTGCGCCGCAGGGTGGTGAGCGCGGCGGTGAAGGCGAGCAGCTCCTTCTGGTCCTCGCCGAGGTCCCAGTCGACCCACGACAGCTCGTTGTCCTGGCAGTAGACGTTGTTGTTGCCCTGCTGGGTGCGGCCGATCTCGTCGCCGTGGGCGATCATCGGCACGCCCTGGCTCAGCAGGAGGGTGGTGAGGAAGTTGCGCTGCTGGCGCAGGCGCAGGGCCGAGACCTCGGGGTCGTCGGTCGGGCCCTCGGCGCCGCAGTTCCACGACCGGTTGTGGCTCTCGCCGTCACGGCCGCCCTCGCCGTTGGCCTCGTTGCGCTTCTCGTTGTACGACACCAGGTCGCGCAGGGTGAAGCCGTCGTGGGCGGTGACGAAGTTGATGCTCGCGATCGGCTTGCGGCCGCTGTGCTCGTAGAGGTCGCTCGAGCCGGTGATCCGGGAGGCGAACTCGGCGAGCGTGCTCGGCTCACCGCGCCAGAAGTCGCGCACCGTGTCGCGGTACTGCCCGTTCCACTCGGTCCACAGCGGGGGGAAGTTGCCGACCTGGTAGCCGCCGTCGCCGACGTCCCAGGGCTCGGCGATGAGCTTGACCTGGGAGATCACCGGGTCCTGCTGGATGAGGTCGAAGAACG
This sequence comes from uncultured Actinomycetota bacterium, assembly GCA_963834225.1. Classification (GTDB taxonomy): domain Bacteria; phylum Actinomycetota; class Actinomycetes; order Actinomycetales; family Dermatophilaceae; genus Oryzobacter. The sequence continues at coordinate 761,316 of CAWIAT010000009.1, forward strand.
CCGAGAGCTTGTCGACCTCGTGGAACTGGCGGGCCAGCGTGGCGGCGAGGTCGAAGCGGAAGCCGTCGACGTGCATCTCGGTCACCCAGTACCGCAACGAGTCCATGATGAGCTGGAGGACGTGCGGGTGCCGCATCAGCAGGCTGTTCCCGGTGCCCGTCGTGTCGTAGTAGTGCTCCTTGGTGTCGTCGACGAGGCGGTAGTACGCCGCGTTGTCGATGCCCTTGAAGCACAGCGTGGGGCCGAACTCGTTGCCCTCGGCCGTGTGGTTGTAGACGACGTCGAGGATGACCTCGATGTTCGCCTCGTGCAGCGCCTTGACCATCGCCTTGAACTCGGTGACCTGCTCGCCGCGCTTCCCGCGGGCGAAGCCGTTGTGCGGTGCGAGGAAGCCGATGGTGTTGTAGCCCCAGTAGTTCGTCAGGCCACGGTCCTGCAGCGAGGTGTCGTCGACGAACTGGTGCACCGGCATCAGCTCGAGGGCCGTCACGCCCAGGGTGGTCAGGTGGTCGATGATCGCCGGGTGGGCGATGCCCGCGTAGGTGCCTCGGACCTCCTCGGGGACCTCGGGGTGGGTCATCGTCAGGCCCTTGACGTGCGCCTCGTAGATGACGGTCTCGTGGTACTCGTGGCGCGGCGGTCGGTCGTGGCCCCAGTCGAAGTACGGGTTGATGACGACGCTGAGCATCGTCTTGCCGAGGCTGTCGTCGGTGTTGCGCTTCTTGGGGTTCTTGAAGCTGTAGGAGAACAGCGACTGGTCGTTGCTCACCTGGCCCTCGATGGCCTTGGCGTACGGGTCGAGGAGGAGCTTGCTCGGGTCGCAGCGGTGGCCCTGGGTCGGCTCGTACGGGCCGTGGACCCGGTACCCGTAGCGCTGCCCGGGCTGGACGCCCGGGATGTAGGCGTGCCAGACGAAGCCGTCGACCTCGGGCAGGTCGATGCGCGTCTCGGCGCCGTCGTCGTCGACGAGGCACAGCTCGACGCGCTCCGCGACCTCGCTGAACAGGGCGAAGTTGACGCCGCTGCCGTCGTAGGTGGCGCCGAGGGGGTACGCCGTTCCGGGCCAGATCTCCAAGGGGGTGCCTTCCGTGTGTGGTCATTCGCAGACCAGCGACGGTGCTGGGCGCGCGCGGGCTCCCTCTCCGGGTACCCGCTGCAGTCCGGGTCAACCTACCGTCGCGGCCCGACGAGGCGAAAACGGCCGTCGAACCAGGACTCAGCCCGCCGTGGCCGACCCGGCGACGGCGCGGTCGTAGCGCTCGGCGATCGCGCGCAGGAGCGGGACGAGCTCCGCGGGCGACTCGACCGTGAAGTCCAGGCGCAGCATCCCGACGTACGCCGCGACGGTGTCGAGGCTGTCGGCGCCGGTGAACAGCACGCACGCGTCGTCGCCCCGGGGTTCGACGACGCCCACCGCGTGGTGGATGCGGGCGAGCACGTCGGCCGCCGGGGCGGCGACGTGGAGGCGGGCGCGGACGATCCAGCCGGTGATGGCGACGGTGCGCATGAGGAAGGCCACGAGGTCTCCCCCGGGCACCTCGGCCGGTTCTCGGACCCGCCGCCCGGTGCGCATCCGCAGGTCGACGAGGTCGACCCGGTAGGCATCCCACGCGTCCCGGTCGACGTCACGGCCCACGAGGTACCAGCGGCGCTGCCAGTGGAAGAGGCGGCAGGGCTCGACGAGCACGGGGAGGTCCGCGGGCTGCGTCCCGGGCAGGTCGTAGCCGAAGCGGAGCAGCTCGTGGTCGGCGATGGCCGCGGCGATCGTCCGCAACCGGGCCGGGGGCACCTCGGGGTCCGGCGCGTCGGTGTCGGTGTTCTCGGGAGCGCGCTCGATGGTCGAGCCGAGGGCGTCGACGCTGCTGCGCAGGCGGGCCGGCAGGACCTGCTCGAGCTTGGTGAGCGCCCGGGTGCTGCTCTCGGCGAGTCCGGCGACCCCGGTGCCCGCCCGCAGCCCGACGGCGACCGCGACGGCCTCGTCGTCGTCGAGGAGCAGCGGAGGCAGGCGCCCACCGGCTCCGAGCCGGTACCCGCCGTGCCCGCCCCGCCGGCCCCGGACCGGGTAGTCGAGGTCGCGCAGCCGGGCGATGTCGGCGCGCACGGTCCGGGTGCTCACGCCGAGGCGGGCGGCCAGCTCGGGGGCGGTCCACTCGGGACGGGTGCCGAGCAGGGTGAGGAGCTCGAGGAGCCGCCGGGCCGCGTCCGCCATGCGCGGGAGTCTTCCACGGTCGCTCCCTGAACCGGAAGGATCCGCTCCTCTTTCGTTCCTACCGTTGCCGTCATGACCACCACCGGAAAGCCCAGCGTCCAGCCGTTCACCGTCGCCGTCCCCGACGCCGACATCGCCGACCTCCACGCCCGCCTCGACCGCACCCGCTTCCCCCTCCCCGCCCCCGGCGACGCGTGGGAGTACGGGACCCCCGTCGCGTACCTCCGCCAGGCCGTCGAGGCGTGGCGAGCCCTGGACTGGCGGGCCGTCGAGGGCCGGATCAACGCCGTCCCCCACCTCATGACCGAGGTCGACGGCCAGCCGATCCACGTCATCCACGTGCGCTCCGAGCACGAGGACGCCACCCCGCTCCTCCTCGCCCACACCTACCCGGGATCGAGCGTCGACTTCCTCGACGTCATCGACCGGCTCGTCGACCCCGTGGCCCACGGCGGCCGGGCCGAGGACGCCTTCCACGTCGTCGTCCCCGACGCCCCCGGCTACGGGTGGTCGAGCCCGGTCACCGACGCCGGCTGGACCACGGCCCGCGTCGCGCGCGCCTACGACACCCTGATGCGTGCCCTGGGCTACGAGTCGTACGGCGTCCACGGCTCCGACCACGGGGCGATCGTCGCCCGCGAGCTCGGTCTCCTCGAGCCCGAGGGCTTCCTCGGCCTCCACGTCCTCCAGCTGTTCTCCTTCCCCTCGGGCGACCCCTCGGAGTTCGAGCGCCTCGAGCCGCAGGACCACGCCGGGCTGGAGCACATGCGGTGGTTCCAGTCGGTCGGGGGCTACGCCACCATGAACGCCTCGCGCCCCCAGACCGTCGGCGCGGCGCTGGCCGACTCTCCCGTGGCGCTGCTCGCGTGGTCCGAGCTCTTCGAGAGCTTCGGCAACGGGACCTCGCTCGTGCCGCTCGAGACGATCCTTCTCGAGGTGAGCGTGGCCTGGTTCGCGAACGCCGGGGCGGGGATGGCGCGCAGCTACCTCGACAACGCCCGCGCCGAGGCCGAGCCGCAGGTCAACCACGCCCGCACCGGGGTCAGCGTCTTCGCCGACGACTTCCAGACCATCAGGGTCTTCGCCGAGCGGGACAACGACAACGTCGTCGCGTGGACCCGCCACGCGCGCGGCGGCCACTTCGCCGTCCTCGAGGTGCCCGAGCTCGTCGCCGCCGACCTCGTCGCCTTCTTCGCGGGCGAAGGCCGCTAGCCTTCCGTCCCATGTCCACCCAGCGCGTCGCCGTCGTCACCGGAGCAGCCCGCGGCATCGGGGCCGCCACCGCCGAACGCCTGGGCCGTGACGGCTTCGCCGTCGGGGTCCTGGACCTCGACGAGGCCGCCTGCGAGGAGGTCGCGGCCCGCATCCGCGACGCCGGAGGCCGCGCGCTCGGCGTCGGCGTCGACGTCACGAGCGCCGAGCAGGTCGAGGCCGGCGTCGCCCGGGTGGCGTCCGAGCTCGGCCCGCCCGTCGTCCTCGTCAACAACGCCGGCATCATCCGCGACAACCTCATCTTCAAGATGACCGAGGACGACTGGGACGCCGTCATGGGCGTGCACCTCAAGGGTGCGTTCCTCATGACGAAGGCGTGCCAGGCGTTCATGACCCAGGAGCGCTACGGCCGCGTCGTCAACCTCTCGTCGTCCTCGGCCCAGGGCAACCGCGGCCAGGCCAACTACGCCGCCGCGAAGGCGGGGGTGCAGGGCTTCACCAAGACGCTCGCCATCGAGCTCGGCAGGTTCGGGGTCACCGCCAACGCCGTCGCGCCCGGCTTCATCGCGACCGACATGACCCGGGCGACGGCCGAGCGGATGAAGGTCTCCTTCGAGGACTTCGTCGCGCACACCGCCGCGCAGATCCCGGTCGCCCGGATCGGCCGGCCCGAGGACATCGCCGCGACCATCGCGTTCCTCGTCTCCGAGGAGGCAGGGTTCGTGTCCGGCCAGGTCATCTACGTCGCCGGCGGCCCGCTTGACTGAGGTCCCGGTCGCGCCGGCCGCCCCGGAGGGCGGGTGGGCCGACTCCCCGCGCCCGCCGCGCTCGGTGGTCCTCACCGAGGACCACTCGCGGCGCCTCGGGACCGTGGCCCTGCGCTCGACCCAGCTCGCACCCCTGGTGACCCGGCTCGTCCTGGCGGTCCTCCTCGGTGTCCTGCTGGGCTCGACCCAGGCGCCGCGGATCGGCGTCGTCGTCGGCCTGGCGTTCGCCCTGCTCGCGCTCGTCCTGGCCGCCCTCGCGGTGCGCCGGGTCCGGTCGATCGACCTCACGGGGACGACGCGGACGACCGGCTACGACTCCGGCGGTCGCTTCGCCTTCGCCGGGACCACGATCACCCCGCTGCCCGGTGGGTGGGCGAAGCGGGTCGAGCACCGCGACGGGATCGCCGTGCTGCGACCGCACACGCGCCGGGCCGCCCCCGTCGTCCTCGTCGACGAGCTCGTGACGCCGGAGGACGAGGCCCACCTCACCGGCGCCGGAGGTCAGTGAGGGGTCACCCGCGCGGTCGGGTCCGGGCACGTCGAGGAGAGGTCAGAGGCCGAGGTCGCGGCCGATGAGCTCCTTCATGATCTCGTTGCTGCCGGCCCAGATCTTGGTGACGCGGGCGTCGCGCCAGGCGCGGGCGACCCGGTACTCGTTCATGAACCCGTAGCCGCCGTGCAGCTGGACGCACTCGTCGAGGACGTCGTTCTGGACCTGGGCACTCCACCACTTGGCCTTGGCGGCGTCGACGGCGGAGAGCCGGCCCTCGGCGTGCGCCTCGATGCAGTCGTCGATGTAGGCCTCGGCGACCTCGATCGAGGTGACGAGCTCGGCGATCTTGAACTTGTTGTGCTGGAAGGAGCCGATCGACTGCCCGAACGCCTTGCGCTCCTTGGCGTACTCGATGGTCTCCATGAGGATCTGCTTGGCGTGCGCGACGTTGGCCGCCGCGGCGCCGACCCGCTCCTGGGGCAGGCGCTGCATCATCGCGATGAAGCCCATGCCCTCCTCGCCGATCCGGTTGGTGTCGGGCACCCGCACGTCCTGGAAGAACAGCTCGGCGGTGTCGGACTCCTCCTGGCCGACCTTGTCGAGCTTGCGGCCGCGGGTGAAGCCCTCCATGCCGTCCTCGAGCATGAACAAGGTGATGCCCTTGGCGCCCTTGCTCGGGTCGGTGCGGGTCGCGACGATGACGAGGTCGGCCTGGTAGCCGTTGGTGATGAAGGTCTTGCTGCCGTTGACGACCCAGTGGTCGCCGTCGCGGACCGCGGTCGTCCTCAGGGCGGCGAGGTCGGACCCACCGCCCGGCTCGGTCATCGCGATGGCGCAGATCGTGTCGCCGGAGGCCATCGGGGGCAGCCAGCGCTCCTTCTGCTCCTGCGTGCCGAGGTCGACGATGTACGGGGGGCAGACGTCGCTGTGGATGCCGAAGCACGAGCCGACCGCGGCGTTGAAGCCGTTGAGGACCTCGGCCGCGACCGCGTTGAAGCGGTAGTCCTCGTTGCCCATCCCGCCGAACTCCTCGGGGATGTCGAGGCCGAACAGCCCCTGGGAGCCGGCCTCCTTCCAGATGTCGCGGTCGATCCCCTTGACCTCGAGCATCTGCTCGGCCCGGGGCCGGAGGGTCCGCTCGACGAACTCCTGCACCGAGGCGCGGAAGTCCTCGTGCTCGGACGAGTAGATGTTGCGGGGCATGGCACTCCTGGGCGGTGGGGGTCGCGCGGACCTGCGTTGACTAAGCGCTTGCTTAGTTTGGCGAGCGTGCGGCATGCTGTCAACCGTGCCGAGTGCCACACCGCTGAGCGAGACCGCCGTCCTCGCCGCCCTCGCCCCCGAGGGAGGCCGGTCGGCGTCGACCGGCGACCACGCCGACACGGCGGTGCGGATCATGCTCGCGGCCGCCGACGCCTTCGCCGAGCGCGGCTTCCACGCGACGACGACCCGCGACATCGCCTCGCGGGCCGGGCTCTCCCCCGCCGGGGTGTACGTGCACTTCGCGTCCAAGGAGGTCCTGCTCTTCGAGCTGAGCCGCCGGGGCCACGAGCGGGCCCGCGACCTCCTCGTCGCCGCCCGCGAGGCCGGACCCACCCCCACCGACGCGCTGCGCAGCATCGTCGGCGGGTTCTCCCGCTGGCACGCGGAGCACTACTCCCTGGGGCGGATCGTCCAGTTCGAGTTCCGCCACCTGTCCCCCGAGCACCGCGACGAGGTCCTCATGCTCCGGCGCGAGATCGACCAGGTCGTCGCCGGGGTGCTGCGCGACGGCGTCGCGAGCGGCGAGTTCACCGTCGCCGACGTGTCGGCCACCTCGCTGGCCCTGCTGTCGATGGCGATCGACGTCGCCCGCTGGTACAGCCCCGAGGTCCGCCGCACCCCCGAGGCGATCGAGGCGGCCTACGGCGAGCTCGCCGTCCGGCTCGTGCGCGCCGACGGGTGACGGCCTCGCCGGACCGGGGCGCCTCCCCCGCTACAGTGACGCGGTGACCGAGGCAGAGCAGACCATCGGGGGCCACGGGGGTTCGGCCTCCATCGAGAACCCCGGCTACTGGTGGTACGTCGCCCGGGCCGACCTGCTCGAGGTCGCGCTGCGCCACTTCGTCGAGGGGTCCGGGACGGCCCTCGACCTCGGCAGCGCCGACGGCCCGAGCGCGGCCTGGCTGCGCGACGCCGTCGACCGCACCGCCTCCCTCGACATCGACCCGCGCGGGCTCGGGGCCGACGGGGTGTGCGGCTCCGCCCTCGCCCTGCCCTTCGCCGACGGCGCGTTCGACGTCGTGTCGGCCTTCGACGTCATCGAGCACTGTGAGCCCGAGGACGTGGCGCTCGCCGAGGTCCGGCGCGTCCTGCGCCCCGGAGGCCGCTTCCTCATGTCGGTGCCGGCCTACGCCTGGGCGTGGACCGACTTCGACGTCGCGAACGGTCACCACCGCCGCTACACGAGGCGACGGGCCGTCGCGGCGGTGGAGCGGGCCGGGTTCCGCGTCGAGCGCGCCACCTACGGCTTCGCGACGGTCTTCCCGATGTTCGCGGCCGAGCGGACCGCCCGCAAGGTCGCCGCCCGCCGCCGCCACGGGCCCGTCGACATCGTCGAGGTCCCGAAGGTGCCGCGACCGGTCAACTCCCTGTTGACGACGGTCTCCCGGTTCGACCGGGTCGTGCTGTCGCGCGGCGACCTGCCGTTCGGCTCCTCGGTCTTCCTCGCGGCCACCCGCACCGACTGACGCTCAGCCGTCGAGCGGGCCGCCGGAGGTCACCCGGGCGAGGACGTCGGCGCCGGTGCGCGCCAGCCCGGCCGGCAGGGTCGTCGAGGCGAGGGCGTCGACCTCGGGCCAGAGCGTCGAGGACAGCCGCAGGTCGAGGACCTGCCCGGCGCCGCGTCCTCCGACGGGGATGGTCCGCAGCGGCCGGTGGAAGACCCGGCGGGCCTCGGCCACGAGGTGCCCGACGGTGACGGGCGTGCCGCTCGCGAGGACCTTGGTCACGACGGTCCCGGGCGGCTCGCTCCGGGCGAGGTCGGCCGCACGGGCGACCATCCGGCCGGCGTCGGGGGCGTAGAGGTAGTCACGGATGGTGTCCATCGAGACGAAGACCGGCAGCGGGCGGCCGGTGGCGTGCGCGAGGCAGAGCTGGCTCAGCAGGCCCTGCGGCTTGCCGAGGGTCTGGCCCGGTCCGTAGACGTTGGAGAGGCGGCCGAGGACGGCGCGCAGCCCGGTCCCGCTGACGAGGTCGGTGACGTGCTGCTCCATCGCGAGCTTGGCGCGCCCGTACGGCACGAGGGGCCGGGGGTCGCTGCGCTCGTCGAACGGCGGCGCCTGCGACCCGGCGTAGAGCCCGCCAGCCGACGACGCGAGGAAGACGACGCCGTCGTCCTCGGGCGTCAGGGTGGCGCGCAGGGCGTGCAGCGTCGCGGCGAAGACCCGGACCTCGGACTCCAGCGCCTCCTCCGCCGTCGCGACGACGCCGGCGCCGGCGCACCACGCGAGGGTCCACGGCCGTCCCGCCCGCCGGGTGGCGAAGTCCTCGGCGGCACTCGTGAGGGCGTCGATGCTGGCCGCCTCGTCGCGCCACGGCACGGCGGTCGTCACGACCTCGTTCCCGGCGACGGTGCAGGCCGCCACGACGTGCCGCCCGACGAGCCCGCCGGCCCCGACGACCCACACGAGGGGTCGGTCGGGGAGGTCGCTCACGTGCGGTCCCGGCCCAGCGGTCCGTCGCGCGGGTCGCGGACCGGCAGGTAGAGCGGCTTGCCCATCGCCATGTTGACGGCCATGCCGACGTACTCGGCGATGACCCCGAGGGCGAAGAGGATGGCCCCGGTCGCGGCCATGAGCAGGACCATCGTCGAGGTCCACCCGGGGGCGTCCCACCACTTGGCCGACCGGCCGACGAGGAGGATGACGGCGATGAACGGCGCCAGGACGATGGCGGTGGCCCCGCTGAAGCTCACCCAGCGCAGCGGCCTGGTGCCGCTGGAGAGGACGAGCCGCCAGAAGTGCGAGACGAGGCGACGGGCGTTGTAGCCCGACGGCCGGTCGCCCTCGTCGCGCATCTCGAGCGGACAGGTCACGACGCGACGGGCGACCCACGAGATGGCGACGTCGAGGTAGATGCCCGGGCCGGAGTACGCCGCGACCGAGCGGGCGACCTCGCCGAGGACGAGCCGGTAGCTGTTGAAGTCGGCCGCCCGGGCGCCCTTCGCCAGCCGCTGGACGAGCCACTTGGCACCGCGGGACGCGACGTTGCGCAGGGCCCCGTGCGGCGGGGCGTTGGTGGGGCGGGCGTAGACGACGTCGGCCTGCTGCGTCATCGCGGTGTCGAGGAGGGCGCCGAGGTGCTCGGGGTCGTGCTGGCCGTCCTCGTCGATCGTCGCGACCCACTCGCCCCCGGAGGCGGCGATGCCGGCGAGCGTGGCGGCGTGCTGGCCGAAGTTGCGGCTCAGCCACACCGCCCGGACCCAGTCGTGCTCGGCGGCGAGCTCGCGGATGACGTCGTCGGAGCGCGTCGGGGCCGCAGTCGTGGACGAGGAGGACCTCGGTGACGCGGTAGGTGCGCCCCTGCGGCGTCGTGCGCACCGCAGTGCTCGGCGCGATCTCCTCGACGACACCGCGCAGGGTGTGCTCCCCGCCGTACACCGGGACGACGACCGACACCTCGTGCGGTCGGGGGCCCTCGGTCGCGCTGTCCACGGCGCACACCCTAGCCGCCGGACGCACGGCGCCCGGCGACCCCACGCCTCGTCAGTCGCGGGTGAGCTTGCGGTAGGTGACCCGGTGCGGACGGGCGGCGTCCTCGCCGAGGCGCTCGACCTTGTTCGCCTCGTACGACTCGAAGTTGCCCTCGAACCAGTACCACTTCGCCGGGTTCTCGGCGTCGCCCTCCCAGGCGAGGATGTGCGTCGCGACCCGGTCGAGGAACCACCGGTCGTGGCTGATGACCACGGCGCAGCCGGGGAAGTCGAGCAGGGCGTTCTCGAGGGAGCCGAGGGTCTCGACGTCGAGGTCGTTGGTCGGCTCGTCGAGGAGGAGCAGGTTGCCGCCCTCCTTGAGGGTCAGCGCGAGGTTGAGCCGGTTGCGCTCGCCACCGGAGAGGACCCCGGCCTTCTTCTGCTGGTCCGGGCCCTTGAAGCCGAACTGGCTGACGTAGGCGCGCGAGGGGATCTCGACCTGGCCGACGTTGATGTAGTCGTGGCCGCCCGAGACGGTCTCCCAGAGGTTCTTGTTGGGGTCGAGGCCGCCGCGGCTCTGGTCGACGTAGGACACCTTGACCGTGTCGCCGACGTCGACGAGGCCGGAGTCGGCCTCCTCGAGCCCGACGATCGTCTTGAACAGGGTCGTCTTGCCGACGCCGTTGGGGCCGATGACGCCCACGATCCCGTTGCGGGGCAACGTGAACGACAGGTTGTCGATGAGGACGCGCTCGCCGAAGCCCTTGCGCAGGCTCTTGACCTCGATGACCTTGCTCCCGAGGCGCGGGCCCGGCGGGATCGCGATCTCGTCGAAGTCGAGCTTGCGGGTGCGGTCGGCCTCGGCCGCCATCTCCTCGTAGCGGGCCAGGCGTGCCTTGGACTTGGTCTGCTTGGCCTTGGCGTTGCTGCGCACCCACTCGAGCTCCTCGGCGAGGCGCTTGGAGAGCTTCTGGTCCTTCTTGCCCTGGACGTGCAGGCGGGCCTGCTTCTTCTCCAGGTAGGTCGAGTAGTTGCCCTCGTACGGGTAGGCGCGGCCGCGGTCGAGCTCGAGGATCCACTCGGCGACGTTGTCCATGAAGTACCGGTCGTGCGTCACGGCGACGACGGCACCGTGGTACGCCGCGAGGTGCTGCTCGAGCCAGAGGACCGACTCGGCGTCGAGGTGGTTGGTGGGCTCGTCGAGGAGGAGCAGGTCGGGCTTCTGGAGGAGCAGCTTGCACAGGGCGACCCGGCGGCGCTCACCACCGGAGAGCACCGTGACGTCGGCGTCGCGGCGGCGGGCAGCGCAGGGCGTCCATCGCCTGCTCGAGCTGGGAGTCGAGGTCCCACGCGTCGGCGGCGTCGATGGACTCCTGGAGCTGGCCCATCTCGGCCATGAGCGCGTCGAAGTCGGCGTCGGGCTCGGCCATGAGCGCCGAGATCTCGTTGTAGCGGTCGAGCTTGGCCTTGATCTCGCCGGCGCCCTCCTCGACGTTGCCGAGGACCGTCTTCTCCTCGTTGAGCTCGGGCTCCTGCATGAGGATCCCGACCGAGTACCCCGGCGTCAGCCGCGCCTCGCCGTTGGACGGCTGGTCGAGCCCGGCCATGATCTTGAGCACCGACGACTTGCCCGCGCCGTTCGGGCCGACGACGCCGATCTTGGCGCCGGGGAGGAACGACAGGGTGACCTCGTCGAGGATGACCTTGTCGCCGTGCGCCTTGCGGGCGCGCGACATGACGTAGATGAACTCGGGCATGGCCCAAGGCTATCGACCGGACGGCCGTCGGCCCGAATCCGCTCCTGCAGCCGGACCGCCCCGGCTCAGGCCGCCGACGCCGCGGCGTCCTCCCCACCCTCGAGCGGGGCCTGCGACGCGTCGTCGGACTCCGGCATCGGGGGCTGCTCGCCGTCGACGACGTAGGCGGGCTGGGCGTCACGGGCGAGCGAGACCCGGCTGAAGGCGGCCGACCCGAAGAACAGGTCGTGACCGACGGTGTCGGCGTCGATCTCGACGTTCCAGCCGGTCGAGCCGTCCTCGCGCTGCCACGAGGTGATCCGCTGGCGGCCGTGGACGACGACCGGCTGGCCCTTGCGCAGCGACGCCGCGGAGTTGCCGGCCAGGGACCGGTAGGTGACGACGTCGTAGAAGCTCGCCTCGGTGTCGGCCCACTGGCCGGGCTGTCCCTGCACCGGTCGCCGCGCGGAGGTGGCGAGCCGGAAGGTCGTCATCGGTGCCCCGGCCCGGGTGGTGCGGGGGTTCGGGTCGGCGGTGAGGCGTCCCCTGATCGTCACGTAGGTCTCGTTCATCGTGTCCCTCCCTCGGCCCCGCCGGTCGGGGCCCCACGACCACCCAACCGGCCGGGACGACGGCGCGAGAAGGGCCTCGCCGAACCTGTGGACAGCCGGTCACGCGGACCCGGCCTGTGGACGAACGAGGCCCGGCGAGGACGCGCCTCAGACGGCCGCGGCGCGCGAGAGCGCCTCACGGGTCGCCCCGTGCCGCTCGAGCACCCGCTCGACCGGCTGGACGATCCGCTCAGCCGGCGACGACCTCGATGGAGTCGCGCAGCCGTCGGTCCATGACCCGGCCGCGGCGGCGCGCACCGATGCCCGCGAGCCAGCGCGAGATCCCGGCGAGGAGCACCCCGCCGAGCAGTCCGCCGACGAGCAGCACCACCGGCACCGGGAGCACCCCCAGCGTCGGCGGCTCACCCACCACCGTGTCGAGCTGCAGCCAGGCCGAGGACGACGTAGAGCGCGAGCCAGAGCAGCCCGGCGACGGCGGTCGCGGCGAGGAGCAGCTGGAGCGCCCCGAGGACGCGCCACCACACGGGCGAGCGGACGAAGAGCGAGGTCCCGACGACCGCCTGGTCGAGGGCGTCGCCGAGCGCGGCCCCCGGTGGGGTCGCGGCGTGCTCGACGGCCTCGGCCCACGGCGTCGGCAGCCCGGCCGCGGCCCGGTCGGCGAGCCGGCGGGTGGCGATGTCGACCGCCGCCCGTGCCGCGGGCGAGGGCGGCGGCAGCGAGGACCGGCCGAGGACGGAGCGGACGTCGGCGTCGGAGACCCGGATGTCGCGCCCGTCGAGCCGCAGCCGCCGCAGCGGTCGGGCCTTGAGTCGCTGGACCCACCGGGTGAACGGCCAGCCCGTGGCGGCGACGGCCTCCATCCGGTAGTCGCGCTTCACGGCCTCGACGACGGTGGGCACGCCGGCCGAGCGGGCGAGCGCCTCGAGGAGCTCGTCGCGCACCCCGGCCTCGACCCCTGCCTCCGACGCGGCGACGTGGTCGGTGAGCGCGTTGGCGGCCATCCGCACGTCGCCGGCGAGGCGCGACCGGGCGGAGGTGCGGGCGGCGACGGCGTTGGCGAGGCGCTGCCGGAGCTCGTCGACGCCGTGACCGGTGGCGACCGACGTCGCGAGGACGGTGGCGCGCGGCACGCCGTCGCGCTCCATCAGCCGGACGAGGTCCGCGCGGCACTGCTCCACCTCGGCGACGGTGAGCCGGTCGGACTGGTTGAGGACGACGATCGTCACGGCCTCGTGGGTGGCGAGCACCGCGACGTGGTCGTCGTGGAGCCGGGCGTCGGCGTACTTCTGCGGGTCGGTGACCCAGACGAAGAGGTCGACGAGCTCGAGGACGCGCTGGGCCTCGTCGCGGTTCGCCTCCTCGCGGGAGTCGAAGTCGGGCAGGTCGAGCAGCACGAGGCCGTCGAGGGAGCCGAGCTGGCCGGCGTCCTGGGCGGCGGTGTCGACGAGGTGGCGGGTGCCGACCCCGAGCCAGTCGAGCAGGGGTCCGGCGGGCTCGGTGCCCCAGACGGCAGCCGTGGGCGGTCGAGGTCGTCGGACGGCGCACGCCGACCTTCGCGACCTCCGTGCCGACGAGGGCGTTGAAGAGCGAGGACTTGCCGCTGCCGGTGGCGCCGGCGAGCGCGACGACCGTGTGGCCACCGACGAGGGCGGTGCGCTCGGTGACCTTGGCGACGACGGCATCGGCGCGACGCCGTTCCTCGGCGGGGAGCTGCTCTCCCCCGGCGGTGACCGCCGCCGAGAGGGCGTCGGAGGCCGCGGCGAGGCGCTCGGGGGACACGACCGCACCTCGTGCCGAGCCCATCCGCAACGGGCTCACCGCACCACCGCCCGGACCCGGGACGCGGCGCTCGACAGCTTGACCGCCTGGTCCGACGGCGCGACCGAGCCGGCGAGGGCGTCGTCGTAGCGCTGGCGCTCGGCGCCGTAGAGCTCGTCGGTCATCTCGAGGAGACGGCGCGCGGGCCTTGGTGGCCATGTCGCGGACCGCCTGGTCACCGAAGATCGCCTCGAGGACGCGCTGGGCGAGGATCGCGGTGCCGCCGGCGATGCCGATCTCGGCGCCGACGAGCCCGCCGGTGCTGCCGAAGGCGACGAGCATGAGGAACAGCCCGATCGCGTTGACCCCGTACGCGGCGATGCGCGCGCTGGTCCGGCGCCCCGCGCCCTCGGACCGGACGAGCTCGAGGACGTCGCCCTGCCACTCGCGCACGAGCCGCTCGACCTCGGGACCGAGGTTCGCTGACGGCTTGGTGAGGTCCGGGTGGTCGCGCAGGACTGGGCGCGCCACCGGCGAGCCGCCGCCAGGAGCGCACCGTCTCGGAGGTCGCCGCCTCGGCGTTCGAGACGACGAGGGCGGCGACGCCCGTGTGCAGCGCCTCCCCCAGCGACCCCGAGGGCGGCGGCGTCCCCTTGACCGCGGCGGTGAGGCGGTCGCGCCACTTGGCGATGGTCGTCTCGACCTGGCGGAAGAACTCCCCGGTGCCGACGAACTCCTGCCACCGGGCGAGGACCTCGCCGCGCAGCAGGGTGCCGTCGGTCATCCCGTCGCCGACCCGACGGCGGGCCTCGGCGAAGGCGTCGTCGGCGGACTTGCGCAGGGCGGCGGCGGCGTCCTGCTGGTCACGGCTGGCCACGACGAGCTCGGCGGTGCGGCCGGACGAGCGACTCGATGGCGCCGCGCAGGGTCTGGTTGACGACGATGGAGCGGGCCCGGGCGTCGCCGGCGAGGGCCTGGAGCCAGGCGCGCAGCGCGGGCCACGGCCTCCTCGGGGAGCCGGCCGTCGGCATCGAGGGTCGTCTCGGGGACGGTGAAGATCGGGGCCGTCGGGAGGCCCTGTTCGCGCAGCATGGCCGCGAGGTGCGGTCGGATCTCGTCGACGGCCTCGCCCGGGATGCGGTCGAGGACGATGGCGACGGCGGTGCCGCGGTCGGCGGCGGTGCGCAGGAGGTCCCACGGCACGGCATCGGCGTAGCGGGCGGCGGTGGTGACGAACAGCCAGAGGTCGGCGGCGGAGAGCAGCTGGGTCGCGACGGCGCGGTTCGCGGAGACGACGGAGTCGATGTCGGGGGCGTCGAGCAGGGCCATCCCGGCCGGCAGCGCCGTCGACTCGACGAGGCGCACGGTGCCGTGCTGCTCGTCGTCGACCGTGCCGCCGGTGACCCGCGCGAGGTCGGGCAGGATGCGCGCGTCCTCGAACCAGTGCCGGTCGTCGGGGTGGTGGACGAGGACGGGCGAGGTGGTCGTGGGCCGCAGCACGCCGGACCGGCTCACCGTGGACCCGATGACCGAGTTGACGAGGGTCGACTTGCCGGCGCCGGTGGAGCCGCCGACGACCGCGAGCAGCGGGGCGTCGAGGCTGCGCAGGCGCGGGACGACGTAGTCGTCGAGCTGCTGGAGGAGCGCCCGGCGCGAGGCCTCGGCCCGCGCTCGGGTCGGCACGTCGAGGGGCAGGCTCGCGCGGTCGACGGCCTCCCGCAGGGTCTCGACGGCGGAGACCAGTCCCTCGACCTCCCCGACCACTGTCACACCGTCAAGCCTAACGACCCCGGCAGGGTGCTCTCGCCATTCGGCGGGGCGCGGCGGGGACCGCACTCGTCGCGCAGGCAGGAGAGGATGGCGCCGTGCGCCTCTTCGTCTCGGTCGACCTCCCGGAGCACGTCGCCGAGGACCTCGACGACTTCCTCGACGTGCGGCGCGACGCGGGCACCGACCTCCGGTGGTCGGCGGCGCACCAGTGGCACGTCACCCTGGCCTTCATGGGCGCTGCCCCGGAGCGGGTCGTCGAGGACCTCGTCGAGGGGGTGGCCGCTGCTGCCGCGCGGACGGCGCCGTGTCGCTGGCGGTGGCGGGCGGCGGGTGCTTCCCGGACGTCGCGCGGGCCCGGGTGCTCTTCGCCGGCCTCGAGGGCGGGGCTTCGCTCGGTCCGCTGGCGCGGTCGGTGCGAGCCGCCTGCTCCGTCGTCGGCGCGGCTCCCGAGGGCGGCCCGTTCCTCCCGCACGTCACCCTGGCGCGGCTCCCCCGCCCGGTCGACGCGAGCCGGTGGGTGCGCGTCCTCGACGGCTACCGCGGACCGTCGTGGACCGTCGAGGACGTGGCGGTCGTCGCGTCGCACCTCCCCCGCGAGCGCGGTCACCGGCCGCGCCACGAGGTGCTCGCCCGCCTCCCCCTCGGTGGGTGAGGTGCCGTCCGGCCGCGCTCTCGCGCACCTAGACTGGCGGCGGCATCCGGCCGACCGGGTGCCCGGCCCCCGTAGCTCAGCCGGATAGAGCAAGAGCCTTCTAATCTCGAGGTCGCAGGTTCGAGTCCTGCCGGGGGCACCTGCGCCGCGGGCGCGAAGCGCCCTGGCGCAGCGCCCCCGGCATGACGACGGGAGGCGGCGTCCGGGGGTGAGGCACGAACCCGCGGACCCGGCGGATCCTGCCGGGGGCACCCTCATCCCAGTGCTTCACCCCGGAAAGGCGCTCTTCCCCCCGGTTTGCTTCCCGGGGTGAAGAGCCCCTTTTCGGGGTGACCCCGAAATTCGCACCACTCGTGGGGCGAGGGCCTCGGTCGGCCTGGGGCCGCGAGGTCAGCCGGTGGCGAGCTGGCGGGTCCGGCGCAGGGCCAGCTCGGCGAGGGCCGCCGCGACGTCGGGCACGACCGAATCGTCGAACGCCGCCCGCGGCGAGTGGTTGTCCTCGACGAGCGTGAGGTCGTCGAGGACCGCGGCCCCGATGTTGAGGTAGCAGCCCGGCACCTCGTCGAGGACGAAGGACATGTCCTCCGAGCCCGCCTCGGGGTTGACCATGTCGGCCCAGCGGTCCTCGCCGAAGAGGTCGACGACGGTCTCGCGCGCGAAGTCGAACTCGGCCTCGTCGTTGACGGTCACGGGGTACCCGTTGCCGATCGTCACCTCGGCGGTCATGCCGTGGGCCGCCGCGATGCCCTGGGCGACGCGCGTCATCACCTCGTGGGCCTTGGCGCGGTGCTCCTTGGAGAAGGTCCGCAGGGTCGCGTCGATGACGGCGTCGTCCGGGATGATGTTGTCCTTCGTCCCGGCGGCGACCTTGCCGACGGTGAGGACGACCGGGTCCCAGATGCTGAACTGCCGGGTCACGGCGGTGTGGAAGGCGAGGACGACCTCGCACGCGACGGGCACCGGGTCGCGCGTCTTCTCCGGGGCGGACCCGTGGCCGCCGTGCCCCTTGACGACGACGTGGATCTCGTCGGCCGCCGCCATCAGCGGCCCGGGCCGGCCGAACCACGTGCCCCGCGGGAAGTCGGCCGAGTACACGTGCACGGCGTACGCGGCGTCGACCCGGCGACCGGCGGCCTCGAGCAGCCCCTCACGCGATCATCGGCTCGGCGCCGCCCGGCCCCTCCTCGGCCGGCTGGAACATGAGGACGACGTCGCCGACGAGCTGGTCCCGCAGCTCGTCCAGGATGCGGGCCGCACCGACGAGCCCCGCCACGTGGAGGTCGTGGCCGCAGGCGTGCATCGCCCCGGACCGCTCCGGACGTAGTCGACGTCGACCTCCTCGGTCACCGGCAGCGCGTCCATGTCCCCGCGCAGCAGCACGACGGGCCGCTCGCCCTCGTGCCGGCGCCCGGCCGCGCAGCACCGCGACGACCGAGCTGAGCGACTCCCCCGTCGTCACCTCGAGGTCGATCCCGTCGAGGGCGTCGAGGACCGACCCGCTGCGTGTCCGGCAGGTGCAGCCCGAGCTCGGGGATCCGGTGCAGCGCGCGGCGCAGGTCGACGAGCTCGGGTCCGATGCGCGTGGAGACGGCGAGGGCGTCGGTCACGGTGGTCTTCCGGTGGGGGTGCGAACGAGGCCCGCCGGCGCGGGCCCGGCCGGGGTCAGGGGACGGCAGGCCGACGAACTCGGCCCGCCGCGCGGTCAGCGTGTGCAGCAGCTCGCGCTCGTGCTCGACCGCGTGGGCGTCGGCGGCCGGGTGGTGCATCCGGCGGCGCAGCAGGGCGAGCTCGCTCGCGGTGTCCTGGAACGCGCGCATCGAGGCGAGCCCGGTGCGGCCGGAGTTCGCCCGTGGCCCACTGGCGCGCCTCACGGCGGCGGGTCATCGACGCGAGCATCGCGACCTCGCCCGGTGAGAGCCAGCCGGCGTCCGAGTAGGGCCGCAGGAACTGCCCGATGAGGCGGCCCTCGCTGCCGCCGGGCCCACACGACGAACGCGACGAAGGCGAGGAAGACGGGCACCTCGACGAGGAGGTAGACGACGAGGAGGCCCTGACCGCCCGTCACCGCCGCGAGGTTCCACAGGGCGTGCGCGAGGACCGCGAGGACGTAGCCGCCGAGCGGCGCGAGGAGGCGCGGCAGCCAGGTCCGGCTCGTCGCCGCGACGCCGATGCCGACGCCGATGAGGATCGTGAACATCGGGTGGGCGAACGGCGAGAGGAGGCATCGGGCGACGAAGGTGGCGGTCAGCGCCTCGCCGCCGCCCTCGGTGTACGCCGTCGCGAGGTACTGGATGTTCTCGGTGAAGGCGAAGCCGGCCGCCGTGACGCCGGCGTAGACCATGCCGTCGGTGATGCCGTCGAACTCGCGACGCCGGAACCACCACACGAGCAGGACGAGCAGCCCCTTGGCGGCCTCCTCGACGACCGGGGCGACGACGACGGCCGTCGTGGCCAGCGCCGCGTCGGGGTCGGAGGCCGCCTCGAGGACGGCGATGGCGCTCGGTGTTGTCACCGCCGCGACGATCGCGGCGACGAGGGCGCCCCAGAGGAAGGCGCCGAGGAGGTAGCGGGTCGGCTCGGACTCGAAGCGGTCGAGCCACAGGAAGGTCGGGACGACGACGCCGAGCGGGATGAGCGCGACGGCGAGCGCGAGCAGGGCGGTCTGGACGCCGAACGCCGCACCGAAGTACGCGGAGACGACGAGCGCCGCGAGGACGAACCCCACGCCGGCCACGCCGGTGAGCACCCACCGTCGGATGCCCGCCCGGGCGGTCGGTGCACGGTGGGCCGCGGGCCGGCCGACCGCGGTCGCGAGGTCCCCACTCATGGCACGCGACCCTAGTGGAGCCCCGACTCGCGTGGTCTCCGGCCGCAGGTCCCCACCGTGGCGCCCCTAGCATGGCCCCCATGACGACCGCGGCGACCGACCGCTCCACCGCCGACCGCATCGTGTGGATCGACTGCGAGATGACCGGGCTCTCCCTCGAGGACGACGCCCTCGTCGAGGTCGCCGCCCTCGTCACCGACTACGAGCTGACCGTCCTCGGCGACGGCGTCGACGTCGTCATCCGTCCCCCGGACGCCGCGCTCGAGCAGATGGGCGACTTCGTCCGCGAGATGCACACCGGCTCGGGCCTCCTCGACGCCCTCGAGGCCGGCACGACCATCGAGGAGGCGCAGCGCCTCGTCCTCGACTACGTCAGGGAGTGGGTCCCCGAGCCGCGCAAGGCGCCGCTCGGCGGCAACACCGTCGCGCACCGACCGGGCCTTCCTCGCGCGCGACATGGCCGAGCTCGAGAGCCACCTGCACTACCGGATCATCGACGTCTCCTCGATCAAGGAGCTCTCCCGCCGCTGGTTCCCCCGCGCCTACTTCGCCGCCCCGGCCAAGAGCGGCGGGCACCGGGCGCTGGCCGACATCCGCGAGTCGATCGCCGAGCTGCGCTACTACCGCCAGGCCGTCTTCGTGCCCCCCCCGGCCCGTTCGACCGAGGAGGCCCGCGGCCATCGCCGCTCGGCACGTCGTCGACCACGGGACGCCCGCCGCGGCGGTGTCCGGGCGGGCGTGGTCGGGAGCACCCCGGCGTAACCGGTACGATGGTTCGCGCTACGGGCGCACCGCCATCATTCGATGCCGACGCGCCCGTCGTGGTGGGTATAGCTCAGCTGGTAGAGCACCGCGTTGTGGTCGCGGGGGCCGCGGGTTCAAGTCCCGTTACTCACCCCTGCTCAGGAAGCCCCTGACCTGCGGTGACGCGGGTCAGGGGCTTCGTCGTGGGTGGAGGGCGGAGGTCCTCAGCCGGCCTGCGCGGCCCGCGGGACCGCGGCCCGCTGCGGGCCGGCTGGCGAGCCCGAGGCTGACCACGGCGCACGCGGCGGCGGTCGCGGCGATCACGGTCCAGGAGCGGTGGAAGGCGTCGAGGGCCTCGGCCGGTCCCGGGCTCGCCCAGGACCGCGACGAGCACGGCGACGCCCGAGGACGGCCCCGAGCTGCCGCGCGGTCGCGCCGACCGCGCTGCCGGCCCCGAACTGCTGCGGCTGCAGCGACTGGGCACCCGCGGCGCCGAGGGTGGGCAGGGCGAAGCCGATCGCGAGGCCGACCAGGACCGAGCCCGGCAGGAAGTCCGCGACGTACGACGGGTCGGTGCCGGTGCGCAGCGACGAACCAGCCCACGCCGGCCGCCATCGACAGCGCCCCGGGCACGACCAGGACCCGGAAGCCGTAGCGGTCGGCCAGGCGGCCGGTGATCGGCGACAGTGCGGCGGCCAGCAGCGGGCTGGGCAGGACCGCCAGGGCGGTGCGCAGCACGGAGTACTGCCAGACCCCGGTCAGGAACAGCACGTTGCACAGGATGACCGCGAAGAACGCGGCCGAGAAGAGCAGCAGCGCGAGCGTGGCGACCGAGAAGGTGCGCACGGCGAAGAGCCGGACGGGCAGCACGGGGTTGGGGTGGCGCAGCGCGCGGACGACGAGCACCGGCACCAGCACGGCGGCCACGAGGAGCGACCCCGACGACCCGCCACGAGTCCCACCCCCACTCGCCGCCCTGGACCAGGCCGAGGGAGAGCAGGCCGAAGACCGCGGTCACCAGCACGACGCCCAGGACGTCGACCGGGCCGGGGTCGCGATCGCGGTCGACTCCCGCAGCAGGGCCCGGCCGACGAGCACGGCGACCACGAGCAGCGGGACGTTGATGAGGAAGACCCAGCGCCAGCCCGGTCCCTCGACGAGCAGGGCGCCCAGGGTGGGCCCGACGGCGGCCGCGACCCCGCCGGCGGCGCCCCACAGGCCCGACCGCCCCGGCCCGACGCGACGCGGGGAACTCCGGCAGCAGCAGGGCCAGCGAGGCCGGCACGAGCAGCGCCGCCCCGACCGCCTGCGCCACGCGGGCGGCGACCAGCAGCGCCACCGACGGGGCCAGCCCGCACAGGGCGGACCCGATCCCGAAGACGACCAGCCCGGCCAGGAAGACCGCTTGCGCCCGCGGGCGTCGGCGAGGCGACCGGTCGTGACGAGCAGGGCCCCGAACACGACGGCGTACGCGTTGAGCACCCAGGACAGGTCGGCCCGGTTGGCCTCGGGGAAGTCGGCCGACAGCGCCGGGAAGGCGATGTTGACCACCGTGGCGTCGAGGAAGACGACGAAGACGCCGGCGGCGGTCACGGCCATGACCCGCCAGGCCCGCGCGGGGACGCGCTCGACGACCTCGAGGACGCCGTCCGGGGCGCTCACGCCCCGGCGGCCAGGAGGCGCTGGAACTGCACGTCGACGGGCTCGTGCAGCTGGGAGCGGATGAAGCGGGAGGTGTCGTCGGCCAGCACCTCCGACACGCCGGCCTCGACGGCGTCGAGCACCTGGCGCACCACGTCGGCGGCGGCGACCTTGGGCGCCTGGACCGCGGCGACCATGTCGGTGTCGACGTACCCGACGTAGACCCCCACGACGAGGACGCCGCGCGGCGCGAGCTCGAGGCGCATCGAGTCGGTGGCGCTGGCCAGCGCCGCCTTGGAGACGCCGTACGTCCCGCCGAGGGCGATCCACGACATCGCCGACGCGACGTTGACGACGACGCCGGACCGCTCGGCCAGCCGGTCGGCGTAGGCGCTGACGAGGGCGAGCGGGCCGAAGAGGTTGGTCTCGAGCTCGGTGCGCAGGTCGGAGGGGTCGGCCGCGAGGACCGACGCCCCGCGGGCCACCCCGGCGTTGTTGACGAGGACGTCGACGTCGTCGGCCAGGGCGACGGCACGGCGGACCGACTCGGGGTCGGTGACGTCGAGGGCGATCGGCGTGACGCCCGGGTCGTCCACGAGGACGGAGTGCGGGTCACGGGCCGCGGCCCAGACCCGGCGTGCGCCACGGTCGAGGAGCTGGGTGACGTACTCGGCGCCCATCCCCCGGTTGGCCCCGGTGACGAGGACGGTGCTGTTCGACAGGCTGGGCATGGGTTCCTCCACTCGGCTCGGTACACCGATCTGTGTACCGCATCGAGGCGAAGGTACAGGATCGGTTTACCCAGGGCAAGCAGGGCCGTACCATCGAGGCGTGACGACCACCGCTCCCACCTCCCGGGGCGCCCGCGAGCGCCTCGTCTCGGCCGCCGAGCGGCTCTTCCACCAGGACGGCATCCACGCCGTCGGGGTCGACAGGCTGTGCGCCGAGGCCGGGGTGTCGAAGCGCTCGCTCTACCAGCACTTCTCGGGCAAGGACGCCGTCGTCGCCGCGATGCTCGAGTCCACGGCCGAGCGCTACCGACAGGCGCGCAGTGCCGACGGCTCGCCCCGGGAGCGGATCCTGGCGGTCTTCGACCACCTCGAGGCCGGGGCCGCCTCCCGCCAGTTCCGAGGGTGTCCGTTCGTCGCCGCGGCCGTCGAGCTGAAGGATCCCGACCACCCCGCCGCGGTGGTGGCCCGACGCCAGAAGCAGTCCCTGACCGACCACCTCGAGCGCCTGACGACCGAGGGCGGGGCCCACGACCCCGAGCTGCTCGCGCTCCAGCTGACCCTGCTGTTCGACGGGGCCAGCGCGTACGCCGTCGTCCGCGGCGGGGTCACCGACGCCACCCGCAGCGCTGCCACGACGCTCATGGACGCCCACGGGATGTAGGCCCGCGTCCCGGGGCCGGACGGCGCCTTTGCGAGGATGGGGGCATGATGTCGCGCCGCTTCGCCACCGTCGTCGTCCTCGTCGTCGTCCTGGCCTTCGTCGTCGTCGCCGTCGCCCCGGCCTTCGCCGCCACGCCCTCGGGGCTGGTCCAGCACTCCCGCCTCCTCAAGGCCACGCCGGCGAACGGCTCGACGGTCGAGACCGCCGGCGAGGTCGTCCTCGCGTTCAACGAGGAGGTCGACGAGCAGTTCGTCAAGGTCACCGTCCAGGGTCCGGACGGCGCCGAGGTCGAGGGCGACCCCGAGGTCGACGGGCGCGAGGTCAGCCAGGGGCTGGCCTCGGCCCTGCCCGCCGGCAAGCACACCGTCACCTACCGCGTCGTGAGCGCCGACGGTCACCCGATCTCGGGCAAGGTCTCGTTCACGACCACCGTGGCCCCGAGCCCGTCGGCGAGTCCCACCCCCACGGCGAGCGCCAGCGCCACGCCGTCGGCGTCCGCCCGGCGACGCCTGCGGCGACCCCGTCGGCCACGCCCACGCTCGACGCCGAGCCGGCCTCCGACGGCGGCGGTCCGAGCGCCTGGGTGTGGGTCCTCCTCGGGGTGGTCGTGCTCGTCTCCCTGCTCGCCCTGTCGACCCGGTGGCGGGTCCTCGGCGGCCCCCGCGCCGACGAGGTCGCGGACGCCGAGGCCGACGGTCAGCCCGTCGGCGAGGGGTCGGGCCGTCGCGACGACCCCTTCGCCTGAGCGGATTTCACTCCCGCGGTCGGCTGCTGCTAACGTTTTCCACCGCGCGCCATTAGCTCAATTGGCAGAGCAGCTGACTCTTAATCAGCGGGTTCGGGGTTCGAGTCCCTGATGGCGCACCACACGACGAAGGCCCCCGGCGACGGGGGCCTTCGTCGTGCTCCTGGCAGACCCGGTCGGGTCCGGAAACCCCCGGAGCGAAGCCTGGCGGTGGCAGCCGACGCGGCGAACCGGGCCAGCTCGACGAGGTCGTCACTGCGCCGCTCCCCCGGGACGAGAGGCGGGCGGCCAGGTACGGCGCGGTGGCGCTGCCCCGGGCCCGGGCGACCTCCTCCGGGGTGCCCGTGGCGACCACCCGACCGCCCTCGTCCCCGCCGCGTGGGCCCAGGTCGATGACCCAGTCGGCGCTGATGACGGTGTCGAGGTCGTGCTCGACCACCACCACGGTGTTGCCGGCGTCGACCAGCCGGTGCAGCTGGCGCAGGAGGAGGGCGATGTCGGCCGGGTGCAGCCCTGCCGTCGGCTCGTCGAGCAGGTACAGCGCGTGCCCTCGGCGCGCGCGCTGCAGCTCGGTGGCCAGCTTGATCCGTTGTGCCTCACCGCCGCTCAGCTCGGTGGCGGGCTGGCCCAGGCGCAGGTAGCCCAGCCCGACCTCCGCTCAGCGTGCGTCAGGCTGCGCGCGGCCGCCGGCACGTCGGCGAGGAACGGCGGACGCGTCGTCCACCGACAGGGCCAGCACCTCGGCGACGTTCCTGCCCCGGTACTCGATCTCGAGCGTCTCCGGGTTGTAGCGCGCCCCGTGACAGGCCGGACACGGGGCGTAGGTGCCGGGCAGGAAGAGCAGCTCGACGGTGACGAAGCCCTCTCCCTGGCAGGTCTCGCACCGACCCTCGGCCACGTTGAACGAGAAGCGACCCGCTCCGTACCCGCGCTCGCGGGCCTCCGGGGTCGCGGCGTACACCTTGCGCACGGCGTCGAACAGGCCCGTGTAGGTGGCCAGGTTCGAGCGCGGGGTGCGACCGATGGGGCGCTGGTCCACGCGCACGAGCCGGTCGAAGGACTCCAGCCCGGTGACGTCGTCGACGTCGATCTCGAGCTCGCTGTCCTCCTCGTCGTCCGGGGCCTGCCCGAGGTGACGACGCACCAGCTCGGCGAGCACCTGGGTGACCAGGGTCGACTTGCCCGAGCCCGAGACCCCCGTCACCGCGGTCATGACGCACAGCGGGACGTCCACCGAGAGGTCCTCGAGGTTGTGCCGGCTGATCCCGCGCAGGTGCAGCCAGCCGTGCGGAGCGCGCTGGGGGCGGTCCGGCGCCTCCACCCGACCGAAGAGGTGCGCTCCCGTCACGGAGTCCGCCACCTGTTCCAGGCCCGCCACCGGTCCGGAGTACAGGACCTGCCCGCCGTTCTCGCCGGCGCCGGGGCCGATGTCGACGACCCAGTCGGCCCGACGGACGATGTCGAGGTCGTGCTCGACGACGAACAGCGAGTTGCCCGAACCCTTGAGGGTCTCGAGCACGTCGAGCAGCGGTGCCGCGTCGGCCGGGTGCAGCCCCGCCGACGGCTCGTCGAGGACGTACACCACCCCGAACAGCCCCGAGCGCAGCTGGGTGGCGATGCGCAGGCGCTGCGCCTCGCCGGGCGACAGCGTCGTCGAGCTGCGCCCCAGCGAGAGGTAGCCCAGCCCGAGGTCCAGCAGCACCCCGACCCGGGCCACCAGGTCGGCGCACAGCCGCACCGCGACCTCGGTCGCCTCACCCGAGTCGGCGGTCGACGTCGCGGCCTCTGCCTCGGACAGCTCGGCCACCGGCCGCAGGAGGGCGACCAGCTCGGTGAACGACAGCGCGTTCGCCTCGGCGATGCTCAGGCCGCGGAAGGTCACCGCCAGGGACTCGGGGCGCAGTCCGGTCCCGCCGCAGTCCGGGCACGGGACGCTGCGGACGAAGCGCATCGCCTTGTCGCGCATCATCTGGCTCTTGGAGGTGGCCAGGACGTGGTGGACGTGCGCGCGGGCGCTCCAGAACAGGCCGTGGTAGCCGTGGTCGACGCGGCCGGGCTCGGGCTCGATGAACACCTTCGGCTGCTCGTCCGTGAACAGCAGCCACCGTCGGTCCTTGGCCTTGAGGGACCGCCAGGGGGCGTCGACGTCGATGCCGAGGCCGGTGACGATGCTGCGCAGGTTGGCGCCCTGCCACGCGCCGGGCCACGCGGCGATGGCGCCCTCGCGGATGCTCAGGGACGTGTCCGGCACCATCAGGTCCTCGCTGACGTCGTGCACCTCCCCGAGGCCGTGGCACCGCGGACAGGCGCCGGCCACGGTGTTCGGCGAGAACGCCTCTGCCGCGAGGCGGTTCGCGCCGGCGGGGTAGGTACCCGCGCGTGAGTAGAGCATCCGGAGGATGTTCGACAGGGTCGTGAGGGTGCCCACGCTGGAGCGTGAGCTGGGGGCCCCGCGGCGCTGCTGCAACGCCACCGCCGGCGGCAGACCCGTGATCTCCTGCACGTGCGGGACACCCATCTGCTGCACCAGCCGGCGGGCGTAGGGCGCCACCGACTCGAAGTAGCGGCGCTGGGCCTCGGCGTAGAGGGTGCCGAACGCCAGCGACGACTTGCCGGAGCCGGAGACCCCGGTGAAGGCGACCATGGCGTCGCGGGGCAGGTCGACGTCGACGTTCTTGAGGTTGTGCTCGCTGGCTCCGCGGACGTGGACGAAGCGGTCACTCGGGTCGTGGGGCACACCCATGTCTAGCCCCCGATGGCCCCCGGGTGGCACCGGCCGCCGCCGTCGACGGTTGGTGAGCGCGCGCCCGTCGGGCGAGGGTCCCTCGTCGTGCTCCGGGCGGGCCCGGTCGTCAGTGGCGGCGCAGCCGGCGGTAGACGAGCAGGCCGCCGACGACGGCGACGACCGCCACGGCCGCCGCGAGGCGCTCGACCCGCAGGTCCCCCTCGGGGGTCGTCGCGACGTCGGCGAAGCGCGCCTTCGCGGCGTCGGTCTGGCGCTGGATGATCGTGCGCGGGCTCACCCGGTGGGTCAGCTCGTCGATGGTGTGGCCGAGCCGCTCGCGGCGCGCGGCGATCTCGGCCTCGAGCGCCGGGGACGGTGGTCGGGAGGGCGGGCTTCGCGGTGCTCATGGGTTCCTCACTCGAGCCCGAGGTCGCGGCGCAGCTTGGCGACGTGACCCGTGGCCTTGACGTTGTAGAAGGCGTGCGACACGGTGCCCGACTCGTCGACGACGACGGTGCTGCGGATGACGCCCTCGACGGTCTTGCCGTAGAGCTTCTTCTCGCCGTAGGCGCCCCAGGCGTTCATCACGGCCTTGTCGGTGTCGGCGAGCAGCGGGATGGTGAGGTGGTCGCGCTCGCGGAACGTGGCGAGCTTCGCCGGGCTGTCGGGCGAGATGCCCAGCACGGTGTAGCCCTCGCGCCGCAGGGACTCGAGGGACTCGCTGAAGTCGCAGGCCTGCGTCGTGCACCCCGGCGTCATCGCCGCCGGGTAGAAGTAGACGATCACCTTGGTGCCGCGCAGGTCGCTGAGGGTCACCTCCGACCCGGTGTCGTCGGACAGGGTGAAGTCGGGGGCGGTGTCGCCGGGAGCGAGCCGGTCACCCACGGGGGCCTCCTGGTGTGGTCGGTGGTGGTCCCAACCTAACCGAATCCGCGGACGTCGAACCGTCGTGCGCAAGGCGGGACTCGAACCCGCACACCCGAAGGCACCAGAACCTAAATCTGGCGCGTCTACCAGTTCCGCCACTTGCGCGCCGGGACAGCCTAGCCCCGGGGCGCGCGACGCCCCGAGCGGTTTCCGCAGCCCCGCGTCAGGCCAGGAGCTCGCGCAGCACCGGCTCGAGGGCGCGGAAGGCGTTGCCGCGGTGCGAGATCGCGTTCTTCTCCTCGTCGGTGTACTCCGCGAGGGTGCGCGTGTCGCCGGTCGGGACGAACGCGGGGTCGTAGCCGAACCCGTTGGTGCCGCGGGGCTCGCGCACGAGCGAGCCCTCGACCCGGCCCTCGACGCCCTCGACGCGGCCGTCGGGCATCGCGACGACGGCGGCGCACACGAACGCGGCCGCGCGGTGCTCGTCCGGGACGTCGGCCACCTGCTCGAGGAGGAGGCCGAGGTTGGCACGGTCCTTGGCGGCACGCGCGGCACCCTCCCCCGCGGCCGATCCCGACCAGCGTGCCGAGAAGACCCCGGGAGAGCCACCGAGCACCTCGACGGCCAGGCCGGAGTCGTCGGCGACCGACGGGAGCCCCGTGGCCTGCGCCAGGGCGACGGCCTTGAGCCGGGCGTTGCCGAGAAAGGTCACCTCGGTCTCGGGGACGTCGGGAGCGCCCTCGACCTCGTCGGCCCCGACGACCTCGAGGTCGAGGTCGTCGACGAGCCCGGCGAGGATCTGGCGCAGCTCGTGGACCTTGTGCTCGTTGCGCGTCGCGAGGACCAGCCGGCGGGTCATCGGGTGCGCTCGCGGGCCGGCCCCTCGAGCGCGGCCTGCTGGAGGAGGGTCAGCTCGGCGCAGCCGACCGTCGCGAGGTCGAGGAGGCCGCCGAGGAGGTCACGGTCGAACGGCGCTCCCTCGGCGGTGCCCTGCACCTCGACGAAGCGGCCGTCGCCGGTCATGACGACGTTCATGTCGGTCTGGGCCGTGGAGTCCTCGGGGTAGTCGAGGTCGAGGACGGGGCGGCCGTCGATGAGGCCGACGCTCACCGCGGCGATCGAGCCGGTGAGGGGCTTCGCAGAGGCGGGAAGCAGACCCCGGGCGCGGGCGTCGTCGACGGCGTCGGAGAGGGCGACCCAGGCGCCCGTGATGGCCGCGGTCCGCGTCCCGCCGTCGGCCTGGAGGACGTCGCAGTCGAGGACGACCGTGTTCTCGCCGAGGGCCGTGGTGTCGATGACGGCGCGCAGGCTGCGGCCGACGAGGCGGCTGATCTCGTGGGTGCGGCCACCGACCTTGCCGCGGCGCGACTCGCGGTCGGAGCGGGTGTTCGTCGAGCGCGGGAGCATCTCGTACTCGGCGGTCACCCAGCCGCTGCCCTTGCCCTTGAGCCAGCGCGGGACCCCCGCGGTGAAGGAGGCGGCGCACAGCACGCGGGTCCGGCCGAACTCGACGAGGACACTGCCCTCGGCGTGGTCGAGCCAGTTGCGCGTGATGCGCACCTCGCGGAGCTGGTCGGGGGTACGGCCGTCATGGCGGGGAGCGTCGGTCACGGGGCAAGGCTAACGAGGACCGGCCGCGACTCCCCCGGCGGTGTCCGGGCCGTCGGCGAGCTCGGGCGGCCAGACGACGCCGAACCGTTCGAAGCAGACCTCGAGGTCGTCGGAGAACGCGATGCCGATCCGCTCGCACTCGCGGCGGAAGAAGCGGCCGTGCGCGTCGAGCCACGACGCGAGGCTGCGGTCGCCCTCCCCCTCGTCCCACGCGAAGCGCTCGTCGACCGACGACAGCGGCCCGACCCTCAGCTCGGTGGTCCGCAGCACCGCCCGCGGCTGCCCGGACCCGTCGCAGGCCACCCAGTGGGAGCCGACGCGGCCGAGGGGGTCGCCGTCGTGGGCGTACGCCGCGACGAGCCCGGCCGTGGCCCGCTTCGGTCCGTGGGTCACGAGGGCGACCAGCTCGTCGGCCAGGACCGGGCCGTCGCCGAACGCCTCGACGGCCGGCTCGTCCTCGGGCGGCAGTCCGGGGTGGGCGGCGAGGTAGTCGGTCCACATCCGCAGGCCTGCCGCCCGGTCGACCCGCACCGGTGGCACCACGACCGGCTGGCCCACGTCGAGCGTCTCCCCCGCGACGGCCAGCTCGACCTCACCGGGCCAGACCGCTGCGGCCTGGGCGCGGCACACCTCGGGGTCGTTCCAGGCCGGGACGTGGGTGAGGACGAGGCGCCCGACCCCACCGGCGCGCGCGGCGGCCGTCGCCGCCCGCGAGCCCGACAGGTGGACCCCCTCGACCTCGTCGCGGCCGTCGACGAACGCCGCGTCCATGAGGGCGAGGTCGGCGCCGCGCAGGAGGTCGTCGAGGGCGGGGCAGTCGTCGGTGTCGCCGGTGAAGGCGAGGACCTCGCCGTCGGCCTCGACCCGGTAGCCGTAGGCCTCGACGGGGTGGTTGACGAGGAACGCGGTGACGCTGAACGGCCCGACGGTGAAGGTCGCCCCGTGGGCCACCGGCGTGACGTCGAACTCGCTCTCCATCCCGCCGGGCTCGACCCCGTGGTACATCTTCGTCAGCCACTCGGCGGTGCCCGACGGGCCGAAGACCGCGAGCCGCCCCTCCAGCCGACCCGCCGGCCGGTAGCGCCGGGTGACGTAGAGCCCACAGAGGTCGACGCAGTGGTCGGGGTGGAGGTGGCTGAGCACGACGGCGTCGAGGTCGTCGGGCGGGACGTGGCGCTGGAGGGAACCCAGGGCCCCGCTGCCGAGGTCGAGCAGGAGGTTCCACGTGCGTCCGTCCGCCTCGGTCCGCACGAGGTAGCTGGAGGCGGCCGACTCGGGACCCGCGAACGAGCCGGAGCAGCCGACGACGGTGAGCCTCATGCGATCCCCGCCCGGTCGACGGGAGCCGGTGCCGTGAACACCGGGCCGAGCCGGGCCCCGACGCCGAGGAAGCGAGACGCGAGGCGCCGGAACTCCTCGGGGTCGCCCGTGGTCGTGAAGCCGTGGTCGGGCTCGGGGAGGTCGTCGGGACGCAGCGCGTCGGTGTCGGCGAGGACCCGGTAGACGTCCTTGGCGGTCTCCTCGGCCGACGACACGAGGGTGACGTCGTCACCCAGGATGGAGGAGATGACGGCGGTGAGGAGCGGGTAGTGCGTGCACCCGAGGACGAGCGTGTCGACCTCGCCGCGCAGCGGGTCGAGGTACTCGTGGGCCACACCGACGAGCTCGGGCCCCCCGGTGACGCCCCGTTCGACGAACTCGACGAAGCGGGGGCACGGCGAGCTGACGACGTCGAGGTGGGGGGCGGCGGCGAAGGCGTCGAGGTAGGCGCCCGACTGGTGGGTGCCGACGGTCGAGATGACCCCGACCCGACCGGTGCGGGTGGCCGCGGCGGCCCGGCGCACGGCCGGCCGGATGACCTCGACGACGGGGACGTCGTAGCGCTCCCGCGCGTCGTGGAGGACGGCCGCGCTCGCCGTGTTGCACGCGATGACCAGGACCTTGACCCCGTGGTCGACGAGGCGGTCGAGGCCCTGGAGGGCGAACTCCCGCGTCTGCGCGATCGGCCGGGGTCCGTACGGGGCGCGTGCGGTGTCGCCGAAGTACGCGACGGACTCGTGGGGCAGCTGGTCGAGGATCGCCCGCATCACGGTGAGCCCGCCGTACCCGGAGTCGAACACCCCGATCGGTTGGTCAGCCACCCGTCCACCGTAGGGCAGCGCACCGTCACCGCCGGGCCGCACCGGTGTCGCGTGCGCCACGCCGCCGGGGCGGTCGGGCCGGGCGTCAGCGCCCCAGCATCGACGACGCGAGGGTCTCCTGGAGCCAGGTGAGGAAGTCGTAGACGGCGAGCGCGTACCCGAGCGGGTCGTCGTCCTCGAGGTCGGCGGCCGCGGCCTCGAGGGCCTCGAGGTCGTCGTCGGTCCGCAGCCCCATCCGCTCGCCGAGGACGAGCCGGACGTCGGTGAGCGCGGTGAGGAAGGCCCGGGCCTCGGCCTCGGAGAGGCGCACCTTGTCCTCCCCGCGCAGCACCCGGGCGCCGACGGCCAGGGCCGAGGCCTTGCGCTGGCGCAGCCCGCCCTCGGTGAGCCGGCGGAACTCGGCGGCGGCCTCGTCGTCCTCACGGTTGGCGGTCGGCAGCAGCCGCTCGAGGGCGGGGTCGCGCTCCAGCGCGGACGCGTCGAGCTCCGACTGGTCCGCGGAGGCCACCGTGACGCCCATCCCGAGGCCGGCGACGATCGCCGAGAAGTCGTCGCCGCCCTCGTCGGCGGGGTCGCCGGGCTCGAGGAGGTCGTGCACCTGGTCCATCAGGCCGGCGACCGTGGCGCGCTCGAGCGCGTCGAGCCGGGCGGTGAAGCGCAGCTCTTCGCCCACGCCCCTGCGCCGGAAGCCGCGCGCCATCAGCTGTCCTTCTGGAACGTCGCCCAGAGGCCGTAGCCCTGGAGGGCCTCGGTGTCGGCCTCCATCGCCTCGCGGCTGCCGTTGGCGACGACGGCACGGCCCTGGGTGTGGACGTCCATCATCAGCTTCTCGGCCTTCTCGCGGCCGTAGCCGAAGTGGCTCTGCAGGACGTAGGTCACGTAGGTCATGAGGTTGACCGGGTCGTTCCACACGATGGTGATCCACGGGGTGTCGGGAGCCACGTCACCACCGGTGGCGGTGACCTCCTCCTGCACGGGTGCGAGCGACACGCCCCAAGGATAGGAGTCCGGTGGCGTCGCCTCGACCACGCCACCGGGGGTCGACCAGGTGCCGTCAGGCGCGCCCGGCGTTCCAGGTTCCGGCGTACAGGCCGTCGTCGCAGGCGCGCCCGGCCTCGCCGAGCTCGAGCGGACGGAAGGTGTCGACCATGACGGCGAGCTCGTCGAAGTAGTGCTTGCCGAGGCTGGCCTCTGCCGCGCCCGGCTGGGGGCCGTGTGCGTGGCCTCCCGGGTGGAGGGAGATCGAGCCCTGGGTGATGCCCGAGCCCTTGCGCGCCTCGTAGTCGCCGTCGACGTAGAACATGACCTCGTCGCTGTCGACGTTGGAGTGGTAGTAGGGCACCGGGATCGCGAGCGGGTGGTAGTCGACCTTGCGCGGCACGAAGTTGCACACGACGAAGTTCCAGCCCTCGAAGACCTGGTGCGCCGGCGGCGGCTGGTGGATGCGGCCGGTGATGGGCTCGTAGTCGCGCACGTTGAAGACGTAGGGGTAGAGGCAGCCGTCCCAGCCGACGACGTCGAGCGGGTGGAAGGGCAGGACGTGCACGGTCCCGACGATGCCGCCGCTGCTGGCCGGGCCGCCGCCGCGGTGCTTGATGAGGACCTCGGTCTCGGCGTCCGGCTTCTCGCCGACGTCCTCGGCGAGGAGCGGGCCCTGCGGGACCCTGAGGTCGCGCTCGCAGTAGGGGCTGTGCTCGAGGAGCTGGCCGTACTTGCTGAGGTAGCGCTTCGGCGGGGCGATGTGGCTGCTCGCCTCGATGCAGATGGCGCGCAACGGGTTCCGCGCCGACGAGGAGGGGATCCAGCGGTGCGTCGTCGCCCTCGGGATGATGACGTAGTCGCCCTCGCCGACCTCGAAGCCGCCGAAGACGGTCTCGACCCGGGCGGCCCCGCGCTCGACGTAGACGCACTCGTCGCCGATGGCGTTGCGGTACCAGGGGCTCGGCTTCGCGGCGACGGCGTAGGAGAGCCGGACGTCGCCGTTGCCGAGGAGGAGGCGCCGGCCGGTGACGACGTCGGTCTCCTTGACGACCTTCGGGGGGAACAGGTCCTGCGGCTTGAGGTGGCGCGGCAGGAGCGGGTGGTTGGCCGTGGTCCCGAGGTCGCCGACGGTCCACTCGCGGTACTCGGCGACGGTGGACGGGATGTTGCGGTGGTAGAGCAGGCTGGAGTCGGAGGAGAAGCCCTCCTCGCCCATGAGCTCCTCGTAGTAGAGCTCCCCGACCTTCCCGCGCTTCGCCGGACGCCGGTGCTGGGTGTGCCGCTTCGGGGGGATGCTGCCCATCGCCTGGTAGTGCGCCACTGGTCTGGTCCACCTCGCTGTGGTCTCGTCGGTCACGCCAGCCTAGGCCGTGGCCAGCGGGCCGGACACCTCTCGCCTCACCCGGCGGCACATTGGTCAGATCGCGCGGTGACGACCGTCCCGGGATGGTCAGGATGCACAGCGCAGCCGCCGCCGCAGGGACACCTCGCCCGGCTTCGGTAGCCTGCCGACCATGCCCCCGACGACGAGCGACCGACCGGGCGCGCGCTGGTCGCCGGACTCCCCGCTGCTGCGGGGACTCCTCGACGACGCCGCCCTCTTCCCTCCGGCGGCCCTCCCCCTCCCCGACGCCGTCGCCGCGCACCGGGTCCACCGAGCAGCGGGGTACGCGGCCGCTGTCGGACCCTTCCTCCTCGCCGCGGCCGGGGTCGCCGACCTCGTCGCGCTCCTCGATGACGAGGCCCCCGACGGCTCCGTCCTCGACGTCGTCCTCGTCGCCCGACCCGGTGCCGACCCCGCCACCCTGACCGCGGCCCGCGACGCCCTCCGCGACCGCGCGGACGTCCGGGTCGTCGGCGCCGAGCTGGGCTGGGAGGACGGCTGGCGCGAGCTCGGGCTCGACGACCTCCCCCTCGCCCTCGAGCTCCCCCACGGCGAACAGCACGACCTGGCGCTCGCCGACGTCCGCAGCGCGCTGCGCGAGGGACTCCCGGTCGTGGCCAAGTTCCGCACCGGACCCACCCCCACCTGGCCCTGGCCCGACGAGGCCGAGCTGGCCGACCTCCTCGTGCTCGCCGCCGCCCTCGACGTGCCGGTCAAGCTCACCGGGGGGCTGCACCACGCCGTCCGTGGCCGCTACGAGGTCTCCGGCATCGGCGAGGAGAACCACGGCCTGCTCAACGTCCTCGTCGCCACCTCGGCTGCGACCTCCGGCGCCCGACGCGAGGAGGTCGCCGGCCTCCTCGCCGTGCGCGACGCGCCGGCCCTGGCCGACCTCGTCGCGGCGTGGCCCGACGCCACCGCGACGAGCGTGCGCACCGTCCTCACCGGGTACGGCTGCTGCACCGTCACCGACCCCCTCGGCGAGCTGGCCGGCCTCGGCCTGACCGACGCCCCCACCGGAAGGACGCCATGACCTGGCTCGACCTGCCCACCGACCACCCCTTCGGCGTGCACAACCTGCCGTACGGCGTGTTCTCCGTCGGCGACGACGACCGCCGCGTGGGGGTGCGGGTGGGCGACCACGTCCTCGACCTCGCCGCAGCCGCTGAGCACGCGGGGATGGAGTCGGCGGTCGTGTGGCGCACGGCCTCGCTCAACGCCTTCCTCGAGCAGGGTCGCGAGGCCTGGACCGCCGCCCGCGAGTGGCTCACCGAGGTGCTGACGAACGAGGCACACCGCGACGCCGTCGAGCCGCACCTGGTCCCGCTCGCCGACGTCACGATGCACCTGCCGATCGAGGTCGCCGACTACGTCGACTTCTACGCCAGCGAGCACCACGCGACGAACGTCGGCCGGATCTTCCGTCCCGACAGCGAGCCGCTCACCCCGAACTGGAAGCACCTGCCGATCGGGTACCACGGCCGCTCCGGCACCGTGGTCGTGTCGGGCACCGACGTCGTGCGGCCCAGCGGGCAGCGCAAGGCACCCGCCGACGCCGCCCCGACCTTCGGGCCGTCGGTGCGCCTCGACATCGAGGCCGAGCTCGGTTTCGTCGTCGGCGCGTCGACCCGGCTCGGTGAGCCGGTGGGCCTCGCCGACGCCGACGAGCACCTTTTCGGTGTCGTCCTGCTCAACGACTGGTCGGCGCGCGACCTCCAGGCGTGGGAGTACGTGCCACTCGGTCCCTTCCTCGGCAAGTCGTTCGCGACCTCGATCTCCCCGTGGGTCGTCACCACTGACGCGCTGAGGGCGGCGCGCGTGGCGTTGCCCGGGCAGGACCCCGAGCCGCTCCCCTACCTGCGGGGCGAGGCGACCGACGACGGCGCCGGCACCGCGTACGGCCTCGACCTCCACGTCGAGGTCGACTGGAACGGCACCGTCGTCTCGCGCCCGGAGTTCCGCGAGATGTACTGGTCGCCGGCGCAGATGGTCGCGCACATGACGGTGAACGGGGCGTCGCTGCGCAGCGGGGACCTCTTCGGGTCGGGGACGATCTCGGGCCCCGCCAAGGGCACCCGGGGCTGCTTCCTCGAGCTGACGTGGAGCGGCCAGGAACCGCTGACGCTCGACGACGGCGCGTCGCGCACCTTCCTCGAGGACGGCGACACGATCACCCTGCGCGCCACCGCTCCCGGGGCCGGCGGGACGGTCGTCGGGCTCGGCGAGGTCGTCGGCACGATCGCCCCGGCCCGATGAGGTCGCTCAGACGCCGGCGACCGTGAGGCGGATGGTGACCACGTCGTCGAGCTCGATGTCCTCGGCCCGCCGGACGGCATCCTTGAGCGGCACGACGTAGCCGCCGTCCTTGGGCCACAGCGCCGTCGTGAACGAGGTACCGCCCACCCGGCCCGTGACGGGGATCATCCCCCACCCGTAGCTGACCCGCGGCGAGACGGCCTCCAGCGCACCGCACTCGTCGTCGGGCACCGAGACGAAGTGGTAGGGCGACGGTCCGCGCCAGTGCCAGACGACACCGCTGAACTCCAGCTCCATGCTCGTCAGGCTAGGGGCCGCCGCCGTCAGAACGGCGGGAGGTCGGGCCAGCGGGATCGCCGCCCTCGCCGGCCGGACGCTCTCCGATGCGGATCCGGTCGCCCGCCCTCGACGTCGACCGGGCGGAGCTCGGGGGTTCGGCAGTACTCGACGCGGGGCTGGCGGAAGGACCGGTGGCCGGGACGAGCGAGGTGCTCGAGGGCGAACTCGGCTCGGCTGAACGGCTCGGCGTCGACGGGGAGGGCGGCCTCGGCGGTCGGGACCGGAGCGCCGTCGGCAGCGCGGAGGACCAGCGCGGCGAGGGCGTCGACCGGGGAGGTCGTGCGGACCCGACCGATGGGGTCGGTCCACTCGAGGACGGCGCCGGGCGTCATCCGCACCCGCCAGCCGGGTCGCTGCTTGATGCGATGGTGTCGCCGGCACAGGCACGCGAGGTTGTCGGCCGCGGTGGGACCGCCGGGCCAGGGTCGGACGTGGTCGAGGTCGCAGAACCTCGCCGCCACGGAGCAGCCCGGGAAGCGGCAGCGGCCGTCTCGGGCGCGCACCACGGACGCCATCGACTCCGGGGTCGGTAGGACGTCGTCGCCGACGAGTCGAGGCCTGCCCCGCTCGCCCCGTCACACTCGACGACGGCCGAGCCGGCGTGAGGTGCCCGTCGACCCAGCGCGCGAGGACGAGGGAGGCCTCGTCAGCGCGCAGCCCGCGCACCTCGACGAGGTCGTCGTTCCTCTCCGCCGCCGGCCGGTCGCGGCAGCAGCAGGGACTCCGGTCGGGTGACGGACCCGGACGGAGGCGTCGGCCGGGACGGTGAGGACGACCGAGACGGTCACGGTGGAGTGCGCCGAGGACGAGGTCGGTGAGCGCCTTCGCCCGCGCCTGCTCGATCCCGGTGCACACGCCGTCGGCGACGAGTCGGCGGGCGAGGTCGTCGATGGCAGCCCAGGCTTCGGCGGCGTCCTCGCTCGGGAAGGTGCCCCACCACGTGTCGACACCCGGCTCGGCGACCCAGCGTCGCAGCCCGTACTCGGACCGGGCGCGTTCGGCCCGACGGCGAAGGAGGTCGGGGCTGATCCGCGCGAGGAGGCGGCGGCACCTGCGACGGAGTGCGGGGGCGGGCTCGACCCCGAGGTGGGTGTCGAGGGCGGCGACGACGGCCTCGGCGACCTCGGCAGGCGCCTCCGCGAGCTCGTGGGCCACGACGCTCGCGCGGTATCCGGTCGAGCCGCCCCTCGCGCATGGCGTCGTGCAGGCCGTCGAGTCCCGTCTGTTCCGGCAGCGCGCGGGGGTCGTCGACCCGAGGAACCCGACCGGCCGCCAACCGGACGGCGAGGTCGACCCGTCGCTGGGCCTGGACGTGAGAAGCGCCCAGCGCGGGTGCGACGAGGTCGGCGGCGTCGAGGGCGACGTGGCCTGGCACGTGGTGGACCTCGACGATCGTCCCGTCCTCGGCCCAGTCGGACTCCACTGCGGCGAGCTGGGCGATGGCGGCGTCCTGCACTGCGGTCACGGCGTTGATGAGGGCCTGTGCGGCACCCACCACGTCGGCGAGCTCCTCACGCCCACGGGCAGATGCGTGAGCATCTGACAGACGCTGAACGAGCTGCTCGACCTCCACGGATCGCCCCCTTCCCTGGCCTCGATTCTACTCGCGCGAGCGCTGTCGCACAAGTGTTCGAGAAGCCAATGTGGATGGACCGCAACGCTTTTCGAGTGAGTCAAAACAGCCGCAGGCATCGGAAACGATGGCGAGACGACTCCGGAACCGGAGCCCCGCATCCTCCGAGGCCGTCTGAGAAGCCAGCCCACGCCCGCCGCAGTCGCGACCGACCGGCAGGCGTCAGCGGCGGAGGACGACGACGGTGTCGGCGACCTTGTCGTGCAGCGCCTGGCGCTTGGGGTCCCAGAGCAGCCACGCGGGGTCGAGCACGTTGAGCACGGTCGAGAAGAGCCCGAGGAACGGCACGAAGGCGATGGCCGAGGCGACGAGCCCCACGACCTGTCGCCGCGCGGCGGTGACGAGCCCGATCGGCTCACCGTCGCCGACGCGGCGGACCACGGTGCCGAGGAGCATCTTCCCGGGGGTCGCCGACTTCCAGGTGAGGAAGCCGATCTCGTAGACGAGGGAGACGACGAGGCTGACCATCGTCACGGGCAGCAGCGCCTCGGCGAAGTCGGCGCTGAAGCCGGCGATGTCCGGCTGGTTCCCGGCGCTCGCGGCGGTCGAGAAGTCCCGGAGGGCCCGCTCGAGGACGTCCATCGCCGGGCCGAGCCACGGGATGGCGACGATGAGCCCGAGGACGCTCGAGAAGATCGAGTCGAGGATGCGGGCGAGCAGGCGTCGCCACCACTCGGCGAGGACGGAGCCGTCGGGGAGGACGTCGGTGCGTGCTGCATTCCACCCACCCTGCGACCCCGGGGCGGCGCCCCAGCCGGGGTGCGCACCGGGCCCGCCCTGCCCTGACGGCTGGCGGCCGCCACCGTGCGGCGGCGCGCCGGGCGGACCGGCGGAACCCGGCGCTCCCCACGATCCGGCCCCCGGACCGGGCTGCACGGCCCGGCCGATGTTCGACCGGTCCGCCGTCGGCGACTTGCGCGGGTTGGTGTGGGACGACCAGACGACGCCGTCGAAGTAGCGCAGCTGGTCGGCGTCGTCGGGATCCTCGTACCATCCGGGCCCGGCGGGGGTGTCGGTCATGGGGTCAGGGTCTCACGCGCGGATGGGCGTCCCTCCCAGGTCGCCACGTCCCCGACCGTTGACCGCGGCC
Organism: uncultured Actinomycetota bacterium; assembly: GCA_963834225.1. GTDB lineage: Bacteria > Actinomycetota > Actinomycetes > Actinomycetales > Dermatophilaceae > Oryzobacter. Next base: position 799,533 of record CAWIAT010000009.1, read on the forward strand.
CCGGGGCCGGCGCACCATCGGAGGATGGCGCTGCGGCTCGGTCCCCACCTCATGTCCCTCACCGGCGAGCTGCGGTGGGAACCCGTCGACCGCAGGGTCCGCACCACCCTCGACGGGCAGCCCGTCCTCGACACCCTCGGCGCCGTCCTCGTCTGGGAACCCCGCCGCGTCGTCCCGATGTACGCCGTCCCCCTCGATGACGTCGCCGCCCGGCTCGTCCCCCGCGACCCCACCCCGCTCCCCGACCCGCTCCCGCCGATCCTCGGCCCGGTGAACTTCGGCTGGCACACCACGCCGGGACGGTCCTACGACGTCGTCGTCGGGGACCACACCGTCGAGGACGCCGCCTTCGTCCCCGACGACCCGGACCTCGGCGGGCGCGTCGTCCTGGAGTGGACACCGTTCGCCTGGGTCGAGGAGGCCCATCCGGTGACCGGCCACCCCCATGACCCGTTCAAGCGGATCGACCTCCTGCGCAGCGAGCGGCACGTCGTCGTGAGCCTCGGCGGTACGGTCCTCGCGGACACCCGGCGCGCCCTCGCCCTGCACGAGACCCACATCCCGGCCCGCTGGTACGTCCCGCACGACGACGTCGCCACCGACCTCCTCGTCGGCAGCCCCTCGAGCTCGACGTGCGCGTACAAGGGCCACGCGACCTACCTCTCCGTGGCGCCCGACGCCATCCCGGGCATCGGGCGCGAGGGGCGCGACGTCGGGTGGAGCTACACCCACCCCCTCGACGAGGTCGCGGCGATCAAGGGCATGGTCTGCTTCTACTCCGAGCGCACCGACCTCGAGCTCGACGGGGTCGCGATGACCCGCCCCGTCACGCAGTGGTCCTCGCCCGCCGACCAGGAACGGTTCTGACTCAACGGACCCCGAGCCGTGCCGCGAGGCCCACGACGGACTCCGCGACGCCCTCGGGGTCGACGAGGTGGTGCAGGTGGGCCGCGCCGCCGATGACCTCGACCGGCCACCCCAGCCGACGCCCCGTCTCGGTCTCCGGGCCGTACGTGCCCCCGAAGGCGAGGTAGGCGCTGCGCCGGCCCTGCCAACCCTCGGGGGCCGCGAGCCGGGCGCGCAGGTACGCCAGCGGCACCCGGGGCTCGTCGGCCCTGATCCGGGCCAGCACCTCGGGGGCGGACACGACCGGCGCGAGGTCCTCCTCGTCCCACCACCGGGTCCACGGCGGCAGCAGCCCGTCCTCCCCGGTGAGCGCGGCGAGCGCCTCGGCGAGCGGGGCCGGCGCGAGGGGCGCGTCACCCGACTCCGGGGGCAGCGCGGCGTCGAGGTAGACGATGACGGACCGCGTGGGCGCGACGTGCGCCGCGTACCGTCCGGCGTTGCTGTGCGCGAGGACCACGTCCGGCGCCACCCGCTCGGCATCCGCTCGGAACACCTCGAGCACCTCCTCGCCGTCCGCGGGCGCGGCCGGTGGGGTCGACACGACCACGCCCCACCCGCGGCGCCCGAGGGCGACGGCGAGCGGGGCCACGACGTGGGCCGGCAGGAACGGGCTCGGCAGGAGGAGGGCGGAGGTCACCGACCCATCATCCGACCGCGGCGTCCTCGGGTCAGAGGTTGCCGCGCTTGTCCTGCTCGCGCTCGATCGACTCGAAGAGGGCCTTGAAGTTGCCCTTGCCGAAGCCGAGCGAGCCGTGGCGCTCGATGACCTCGAAGAAGACCGTGGGCCGGTCGCCGAGCGGCTTGGTGAAGATCTGGAGGAGGTAGCCGTCCTCGTCGCGGTCGACAAGGATCTTGCGCGACTTCAGCTCCTCGATGGGGACGCGCACCTCGCCGATGCGGGCGCGCAGCTCGGGGTCGTCGTAGTAGGCGTCGGGGGTGTCGAGGAACTCGACGCCCTCCTTGCGCAGCTCGTCGACGACGCGCAGGATGTCGTTCGTCGCGAGGGCGAGGTGCTGGGCGCCGGGGCCGCCGTAGAACTCGAGGTACTCGTCGATCTGGCTCTTGCGGGCCGCGATCGCCGGCTCGTTGAGGGGGAACTTCACCCGGTGGTTGCCGTTGGCGACGACCTTGCTCATGAGGGCGGAGTAGTCGGTGGCGATGTCGTCACCGATGAACTCGGCCATGTTCACGAAGCCCATGACCTTGTTGTAGAAGCCGACCCACTCGTCCATCTTGCCGAGCTCGACGTTGCCGACGATGTGGTCGAGGGCCTGGAAGAGGCGCTTCGGCGCACCGTCGCGCTTGACGAAGGTCGAGGCCGCGGTGACGTAGCCGGGGAGGTACGGGCCGTCGTAGGTCACGCCGTCGACCTCGCGCTGGACCAGGGTGTGGCGGGTCTGGCCGTAGGTCGCGATGGCCGCGACCCGGACCGTGCCGTGCTCGTCGGTGAGGTTCTCGGGCTCCTGCACGACGGTGGCCCCGGCGCTGCGGGCCTGCGCGATGCAGCGGTCGACGTCGGGCACCTCGAGGGAGATGTCGACGACCCCGTCACCGTGCGCCGCGTGGTGGGCGACGAGCGGGCTGTCGGGGGTGACCGCGCCCTTGACGACGAAGCGGATCGAGCCGGACTTCAGGACGAAGGCCTTGTGGTCGCGCACGCCGTGCTCGGGGCCGGTGTAGGCGACGAGCTCCATGCCCCACGCCGACTGGTAGTAGTGCGCGGTCTGCGCGGCGTTGCCGACGACGAAGACGATGGCGTCCCAGCCGGTGACCGGGAACGGGTCCTTGGTCTCGTCGTACTCCACGAGCCCGACGAGCTGCTTGAGCTGCTGGAGGTCCAGTCCGGCCTGGCGCTCCTGCTCGGTGAGGTCGAGGTGGTCGGGAGACGTCATCGTCGTGTCGGTCATCCCGCCACTGTGCGGGAAGCGGGCAGGCTGTGCAACGCTCGGCGTTTCGACTGATCACCCTGACCACAGGGTTGCCACGACCACCGGGCACAACGGACAATGTGACCATGGCCCGTCAGACCGGTGTCGACGACCTCGACGCCCGACTCGTCTCCCTGTTCACCACCGACCCGCACATCGGCGTCCTCGGCGCCTCCCGCCGGCTCGGCGTCGCCCGCGGCACCGTGCAGGCGCGGCTCGACCGGCTGCAGGAGCGCGGCGTCATCAAGTCGTTCGCGCCGCAGGTCGACCCGGGTGCCCTCGGCTACCCGGTGACGGCCTTCTGCACCCTCGAGATCCGCCAGCGCCAGGGCCACGCCCCCGTGGTCGCGCACCTGTCGGCGATCCCCGAGGTCCTCGAGATCCACTCGATCACCGGGGTGGGCGACCTCGTCGTGCGGATCGTCGCCCGCGACAACGCCGACCTCGGCCGCGTCATCGACGAGATCATCGACGACACCCACGTGCTCCGGGCGAACACGGCCATCTGCCTCGTGACCCACCTCGACCACCGGACCGGACCCCTCGTCGACGCCGCCGCCAGCCGCGGCTCCGCGGAGGTCTGAGACCCCGTCAGCGGACGACATTCGACCAATAGGTCACGGCAGGTACGCCTCGGTCCGTACCTGCCGTGACCTTTTGGTCGACGGGGGTCCGGGTCAGCGGCGACCGACGAACCACTGGCGGATCTTCGCGACCCGATCGGTGACCTGCTCGCTCGTCGCCGTCGCGAGCTCGGGACCGCCGCACGCCCGCCGCAGGTCCATGTGGATGCTCGCGTGCGCCGCGCCGGTCTTCGACGAGTACGCCGCGACGAGCTTGTTGAGCTCCTTGCGCTGGGCGGCGAGCGCGCGGTGCGCCGACACCGGCGACGGGCCCGACGGCTCACCGGGCGTGGCGGGGCGCCGGGTCGAGCCGGCGTGCTTGGCCTGGCGCTCGCGCAGCAGGTGGGCGACCTGGTCGGGTTCGAGGAGTCCCGGGAGCCCGAGGTAGTCCTGCTCCTCCTCGGACCCGACCTCGGCATGGAGCCCGAACTGGGTCTTGTCGAACAGGACGTGGTCGAAGTGCGCGTCGGACTCCAGCGCCTCGAAGCTCGTCTCCTCGAGCCCCGCCGCCGTCTCGGTGCGGTTGGCGGCGGCGATCATCCCCTCCTCCTCGGCCCACAGCGAGGCCTCGGACTCATCGGACGTCGGGCGGTTGAGGGCGTGGTCGCGCTCCTCCTCCATCGACGCCGCGTGGCTGAGGATCACGGGCACCGACGGCAGGAACACCGAGGCCGTCTCACCCCGGCGCCGGGCCCGCACGAAGCGGCCGACCGCCTGGGCGAAGAACAAGGGGGTCGAGGTGGAGGTCGCGTAGACGCCGACGCACAGGCGCGGCACGTCGACGCCCTCGGACACCATCCGGACCGCGACCATCCAGCGCTGCGTCCCGGCCGAGAACTCCTCGATCCGGGCGCTGGACCCCGCGTCGTCGGAGAGCACGACCGTGACGGCCTCGCCGGTCAGCTCCTTGAGGATCCGGGCGTAGGCCCGCGCACTGGTCTGGTTCGACGCGATGACGAGACCGCCGGCGTCGGGGACGTGGCGGCGCACCTCGCTCAGCCGCTTGTCGGCGGCCAGCAGGACCGAGGGGACCCACTCCCCCGTCGGGTCCAGCGCCGTGCGCCACGCCTGGGCGGTCTGGTCCTTGGTCATCGGCTCGCCGAGGCTGGCCGCGATCTCGTCGCCGGCCCTGGTCCGCCAGCGCATCGCCCCTCCGTAGGCGAGGAAGATGACGGGCCGCACGACCCCGTCGCGCAGGGCCGGCGCGTAGCCGTAGCCGTAGTCCGACGCCGAGCGCAGGATGCCGTCCTGGCCCATCTCGTAGCGGACGAAGGGGATGGGGCTGGTGTCGGACCGGAACGGCGTCCCGGTGAGCGAGAGGCGGCGGGTGGCGGGTTCGAAGGCCTCGCGGATGCCGTCGCCCCACGACTTGGCGTCACCGCCGTGGTGGATCTCGTCGAGGATGACGAGGGTCGGCTCGGCCTCGGTGCGCCGCCGGTGCAGCTGCGGCTTCGTGGCCACCTGGGCGTAGGTGACGGCCACGCCGTCGTACTCGCGGGACTGGACCCCCACCGAGTTGGAGAACGCGGGGTTGAGGTGGATACCGACCCGCGCGGCCGCGTCGGCCCACTGGGTCTTGAGGTGCTCGGTGGGCGCGACGACCGTGATCGCCGTGATGAGGCCGCGGTCGAGCAGCTCGGTGGCGATCCGCAGGGCGTACGTGGTCTTCCCCGCACCCGGCGTCGCGACGGCGAGGAAGTCCCTCGCGTCGCGGTGGAGGTAGAGGGCCAGCGCCTGCTCCTGCCACGCACGGAGCTTCCCGGCGGTACCCCACGCGGCGCGCTCGGGGAAGGCGGGAGAGAGGTGCTCGGCAGCAGAGGTACTCATGGGCGACGGCCACCATAACCGCCCCGGCCACCGACACACCGAAGGCCCCGGCGTGTCGGTGCCGGGGCCATCGGTGTGCTAGCGCGACAGGGTGATCACTCTGCCCCGCAACGGAACTGGTCAGGCGCGGTAGGCGACCCACGCGTTCTGCATGCGGGTGGTCTGCCCGCCGCTGAAGGTGTTCATGCACGAGTCGTACGTGTAGTCCATGAAGTTCCTGATCGGGTCGAGGCCGGGGGCCGTGCAGGTGTCGCGGCCGGTCGGGCACTGGTAGGCCGGGGAGGCCTCGGCCGGGGTGTCGGAGACCTGGTCCCCGGAGCCGGTGCACCCGCCCTGGAACGTGTGGTAGAGGTTCAGCCAGTGGCCGACCTCGTGCGTGCCGGTGTCGCCCTGGTTGTAGTTCGTGGCCGAGCCGCCGGGCAGCGAGGTGTCGAGGAGGACGACACCGTCGTAGGAGTCGTAGGACGCCTTCGGGAAGGTCGCCCAGCCGAGCAGGCTGTTCGCGAGCTTCGCCGTGTAGATGTTGAGGTCACCCATGTCTCCCTGGCGCAGGGCCCTCTTCATGTCCTTCTCGACCTTCGAGCCCGAGCGCAGGTTCTGGTACCACCGCGCGTTCGTCGTCGTGTCGGTGGAGACGAGGCTGAAGGTGAAGCCCGACGACGCGTAGGCGCTGTTGAGCACCGCGACCTGGTCGGTGACCATCTTCGCGGTGACCTTGCTCGTGCCGTCGGTGATGACGTGGACGTAGACGTCGACCGTGGCGGTGGCGAACGCGGCCGCCGTGCTCGAGGTCGGCGCCGCGGCGGCGGCGCGGGCGGCCTGGCCCTTGGCGTTGGTCGCCAGGCCCTTGGCGGCCAGGGCCCGGGTGAGGGCGGCCTCGTTGGACCGCACCTGGTCGGCGCTCAGCTCGTTGGTGTCCTTGGCCTGGCCCGTCCCGCGGGCCGCGCCATCGTGGGTGACGCAGTCGGCGGCGGCCGTGGCCTCACCGGCCATCGGCCGGGCAGTGGCGGAGGTGGCGGGGATCGTCACGGCGCCGAGGACCAGTGCGGCCACGGCAGCCAGCGTTCGAACAGTCATGGTGACCTTCCGGGTGGGGCCGCACCCGTGGTGGCGGTGCGGGCTGTCCGCACCCTAGGAGCCGCTCCCCCTCCGGAAGGTCTGGCGTGGGTAAAACGTCGGTCAACCGCAGGGACGGCCGCCCGGGGGTGCCGATCCCGCAGGATGTCCCCCGTCAGCGGGTGGGCGCGGGCGTCGCGGCGGGGGAACGGGCCGTCGTCGGCTTGCCCGTGGCCTTGTCAGAGGGCGTGGCCTTGTCCGTCGGCTTGCCCCTGGCCTTGTCAGAGGGCGTGGACTCGTCGGTGGGCGTGGCCTTGTCCGTCGGCTTGCCCCTGGCCGTGTCCGTGGGCGTGGCCTTGTCCGTCGGCTTGCCCCTGGCCGTGTCCGTGGGCGTGGCCTTGTCCGTCGGCTTGCCCCTGGCCGTGCCCGTCGGCTTGCCCTTTGCCTTTTCGGTGGGCTTGGCCTTGGCCTGGTCCGCGGACTTGCCGTGGTCCGTCGGCGTGGCCGTGTCGGGGGTCGCGCCGGGACCGGTCGTCGACGACGGCGTCCCTGCGACCTCGGGCACCGCGCCCGCCGCGACGACCCGCAGCTGCTCGAGGCGCTGCTGGGCCCGCGCGATCTGGAGGGGGTCGTCGGCGCCGCCCGAACGGCCGTCACGGCGCACGTAGTAGCCGGTCGCGCACTCCCTGACCTGGGTGAGGTCCTGCGCGGAGTCGAGGCAGCGCTCGTAGAGGCGCAGGTTCGCGGCGTCGGCCTCGCGCTGCTGGACCCACTGGGCCAGGAACACGACGGCGAAGGCGGTGAAGAGCACGACGACCGAGCCCACCCGCAGCGCGGGGGGCCACCTGCGTACCGCCGCCGTCATGGACCGAGGGTATCCATCGGCCCGGGGGTGCGGTGGCGAACGGGGTCCGACAGGCCGGATGCCGCGGTGCCTCAGCCGTTCAGCCGAGCGCCGGCTCGGGCCTCGAGGTCGTCACTCGCCACCGTCCTCCGGCGGACGCAGACCCTCGTAGATCTCCTTGCAGGTGGGGCACACCGGGAAGCGCTTCGGGTCGCGGCCCGGGATCCACACCTTGCCGCACAGCGCCGTCACCGGCTCGCCGGACAGGGCGCTCTCGAGGATCTTCTCCTTGCGGACGTAGTGGGAGAAGCGCTCGTGGTCGCCCGGCTCGGCGACCTGGGGCACCGTCTCGGTGCGCTCGAGGACCGCTGTCTGGGTCTGCGGCTGCCCGGACGGGGCGTTCGGGTCGTCCAGCGGGGGCATCGGCTCGCTCATCCCCCGAGTCTAGGCCGCGAGGTGCGACGGGTCAGTTCTGCGTGGGGTCGGCCGGGAACCAGGCAACCCACTGCAGCGGCGCCGGCTGGCGCCGCAGCACCTCACCCCACAGCCCGTCGGGCTCCTGCGTGAACGCGTCGCCGCTCTCGGCGTCGAGCACGAACCACGACCCGGTGCGGACCTCCTCCTCGAGCTGGCCCGGTGACCAGCCGGAGTACCCGGCGAAGATCCGCAGGCCGGCGACCTCGGGGACGACGAGGAGCGGCGGGGTGTCGAGGTCGACGAGTGCCACGGCTCCGAAGAGCCGCTTGACGCCCGTCGGCTCGGGGTCGTCGCCGGGGACGGCGACGAGCCCGAGCGCGGAGTCCAGCTGGACGGGACCGCCCTGGAAGACCTTGGCCGGCTCGCTCGCGTGCTCCTCCCAACCGGGGAGGACGGAGTCGACGTCGGCGTCGATCGGGCGGTTGAGGACGAGCCCCTGGGCCCCCTCGTCGTCGTGGTGCAGGACGAGGACGACCGAGCGCCGGAAGACGCCCTCCTCGATCTGCGGGGTCGCGACGAGGAGGCGACCGGTGTGGGTCTCGCTCACCCGTCCATTCTGCCCCGGCCACCGCCGGAGCGTCCGGCGCCCTCGCGACGCGGGCCACCACCCTGGCGACCGAAGCGGCCGGCGGGACGGGGGCCGCGCGGGCCACCCTGGCCGCCACGGCGCTTCGGGTTGCCCTCGAGGATCGGACGCCACACGTGGTCGGGGACCGGGACGCCGCTCGGCGCGCGGCCACCCATGGACTGCACCGTGGCGTCGCCCGGGGCGACCTTCGCGGTGAGGGCCTCGGCGCCGGCACCCTCGATGATGCGGGTCACCATCTTGCGCTGGTGCGGGAGCGCGAGCATGACGACCGCGCCCTCCTCACCGGCGCGGGCGGTGCGGCCGGCGCGGTGGAGGTAGTCCTTGTGGTCGGTGGGCGGGTCGACCTGGACGACCATGCCGACGTCGTCGACGTGGATGCCGCGGGCGGCGACGTCGGTGGCGACGAGGACGTTCATCGAGCCGTCGCGGAACGCGCCGAGGACCCGGTTGCGGACGTTCTGCGACAGGCCACCGTGCAGCGAGGCCGCGAGGACGCCGCGGTCGCGCAGCTCACCGGCGATGCGGTCGGAGCCGAGCTGGGTGCGGGCGAAGACGATGACGCGGCCGCCGCGACCGGCGAGCTCGGCCGTCATGGCCTTCTTGTCCTGCGGGTCGATGAGGAGCACGTGGTGGCTCATCGTCGTGACCGAGGCCTGGGCCTCGTCGGTCGAGTGGGTGACCGGGTCGACGAGGTAGCGGTCGACGAGGGTGTCGATCCCCTTGTCGAGGGTCGCGGAGAACAGCAGCCGCTGCCCGCCGGCGGGGACCGTGTCGAGGATCGCGGTGACCTCGGGGAGGAAGCCCATGTCGGCCATGTGGTCGGCCTCGTCGAGGACGGCGATCTGGACGCCGCCGAGATCGACCGCACCGCGCTCCATCAGGTCGGCGAGCCGGCCCGGGGTGGCGACGAGGATGTCGAGGCCCTTGTTGAGCGCCTTGATCTGCGGGTCGTACGACAGGCCGCCGGCGACGAGCTTGTGACGCAGGCCGGTGACGTGGACGAACGGCTCGAGGGCGTCGCTCACCTGCATGGCGAGCTCACGGGTCGGCACGAGGATGAGCGAGCGCGGGCGCTTGGGCTCGGGGCGGGTGCCGTCGGCGAGGCGGGTGATCATCGAGAGGCCGAAGGCGAGGGTCTTGCCCGAGCCGGTGCGACCGCGGCCGAGGACGTCGCGCCCGGCGAGGGCGTCGGGGATCGTCGCGGCCTGGATCGGGAACGGGTCGGCGATGCCGTCGCGGGCGAGGCGCTCGACGAGGACCGCGGGGACGCCGAGGGCGGCGAAGCCGTTGTCCTCGGTCACCTCCTTGGCCGCACCGGCGGCCGAGGTGTACGTGGTCCAGGTGTCGGCCTCCGCGCGCAGCGCCTCGGCCTCCTCGAAGGAGACAGCACCCTCGGAGGGTCCACCGCGCTGACCGCCGCGGTCGTCACGGCCCTGGTAGCCGCCACGGGTGTCGCGACCCTGGTAGCCGCCGCGGTCGGACGAGCCACGGGTGTCGCGACCCTGGTAGCCGCCACGGTCGGACGAGCCACGGGCGTCGCGACCCTGGTACCCAGCCCGGTCGGACGAGCCCGCCGAACGACCCTGGTACCCACCACGGTCGGACGAGCCACGGGTGTCGCGGCCCTGGTAACCACCACGGTCCGAGGACCCGGACGAGCGACCCTGGTAGCCACCACGGTCGGACGAGCCGGCGTCGCGACCCTGGTACCCACCACGGGTGTCGCGCTGCTGGTAGCCACCGCGGTCCGAGGAGCCGCGGTCGTCGCGCTGCTGGTAGCCACCGCGGTCGCCGGTGCGGTCGGTGTGCCGACCCTCGTGGCGGTCGCGGCGGGCGGGGTCGGCGACCCGGGGGGCGCGGTCGCGCACGGGGCGCTCCCCGCGCTCGAGACGGGGTCGCTCGTCATGGGGACGGTGCACGTGTCGCTCCTCGCGCGAGTCCGAGACCCAGCGCTTCGGTCGGTCGTCACGGGTGTCCCGGGACGACGAGGGGCCGCGGTCTGACCGACCGGCGGGGTAACGGTTGCCGCGGTCGTCGCCGCGGGAGGATCGGTCCGAGGGACCGGAGGTGGGGCGCGAGCCCCGCGAGTCGTCGCGCGAGGGACGGCCGGGGCCGCTCTGGCGACGCGGGTCCTCGCGGTCCCAGCGGGGGGACCGCTCGGCGCGCGGGCGCTTGGTGTGGCCCTCGGAGGAGTCCGAGCGCGCGGCGCGCTTGGGCGTGCTGCGCGGGCCGTCCGGCTGGCCGCGGTGGGTCTTCTTCGGACCCTTGCGGGCCTCGGACTTCTGGGCAGTGCTCCAACGGGCCTTCTTGGGCCCGGATGCCTTGTGGGGCATGGGGGGTTCACCTGTGTTTCGTCATCGGTTCGGACGTGGACAGACACGTCTTCGAGCCGATGGCGAACGGCGGAGCAAGACGAGCCTCGGACGAGGTGGGTGCACCTGGTCCGTCGGGCCGGTTCGACGCGAGGGTGTCACCGGCGCACCGGGTGGGATGGGGCGGGGTCGCGCTCTGCGACAACGGCGGACGCGGCCATGCGTCCGAGCACCTCGGTGGAGACACCAGACTACCAGCGCAGGGAGGTCCTCCCGACCACGCGGGGGGCCCGCCGGTGCCTCAGCGACCGCGCCGCCCGGGCGCGGGGAAGCGCGTCACGAGGTGCGCGACGAGCACCCCGAGACCCACCCCGACCACGTCGGCGAGGGCGTCACGCGGGTCACCGGCGCGCAGCGGCAGCAGGGTCGCCTGGACGACCTCGCTGGCGACCGCATGGACGACGAACACCGCGGCGACCACGCCCGGCCGATGCGTGACGAACACCGCGAGCGCCACCGGGACGAGGAACACCAGGACGTGGACGACCTTGTCCGCGTGGGGAAACGGTGCAGCCGTGGCGCCCGCCGGAGCATAGAGGACGGCGAGCTGGACGAGCACCGCGAGCGCCAGGCTCGCCCGCGTGGCGCGGCCGGTGCGGTGGCTCACTCCCCCGGTCGACCGGCGACGGCGGCCTTGACCGCCTCGGACACGACGGTGGTGACGTCGGGGTGGAAGACGCTCGGGACGATGTACGTCGCGTTGCGCTCGTCCTCCAGCACGACGCCGGCGAGCGCGTCGGCCGCGGCGAGCATGACGTCCATCGTGATGTGTGACACCCCGGAGTCGATGAGGCCGCGGAACACCCCGGGGAAGACGAGGACGTTGTTGATCTGGTTCGCGAAGTCCGAGCGCCCGGTCGCGACGACCGCCGCGTGCCGGGCCGCGATGACCGGGTCGATCTCGGGCGTGGGGTTGGCCATGGCGAACACGACGCTGTCGGGCGCCATCGAGGCCACTGCCGCCTCGGTGAGGATGTTCGGTGCCGAGACGCCGACGAAGACGTCGGCGCCGGCCATCGCGTCGGTGAGGGTGCCGGCGAGGCCCTCCGGGTTGGTGTTCTCGGCGATCCACGTGTGGTTGGGGTGCTCGCCCGAGAGGACGTCGGCCCGCTCGCGGTGGATGATGCCGTCGACGTCGGTGACGATGACGTGCTGCGCCCCCGCGTGGAGGAAGAGCTTGAGGATGGCGGTGCCCGCGGCGCCGGCCCCGCTCATGACGAGGCGGACGTCCTCCAGCCGCTTGCCGACGACCCGCAGCGCGTTGCGCAGGGCTGCCAGCGCGACGATCGCGGTGCCGTGCTGGTCGTCGTGGAAGACGGGGATGTCGAGCTCCTCGCGCAGCCGGCGCTCGATCTCGAAGCAGCGCGGCGCCGAGATGTCCTCGAGGTTGATGCCGGCGAACACCGGGGCGATCGCCTTGACGGTGCGGATGATCTCCTCGGTGTCGGTGGTGTCGAGGCAGATCGGGAAGGCGTCGATGTCGGCGAACCGCTTGAACAGGGCCGCCTTGCCCTCCATGACCGGCAGCGCCGCGAGCGGCCCGATGTCACCGAGGCCGAGCACCGCGGTGCCGTCGGTGACGACGGCGACGGTGTTGCGCTTGATCGTGAGGCGACGCGCGTCCTCGGGGTTCTTCGCGATCGCCAGGCAGACGCGGGCGACACCGGGGGTGTAGATGAGGGAGAGGTCGTCACGGGTGCGGATCGGGACCTTGCTCTCGATGCGCAGCTTGCCGCCGAGGTGCATGAGGAAGGTGCGGTCCGAGACGCGGCCGATCTCGACGCCCTCGACCGTCCGCATCTGCTCGACGATCTCCTCGGCGTGGTCGACGTCGCGGGTGAGCATCGTGAGGTCGATGCGCACCTTCGTGGCCCCGGAGGCCGTGACGTCGAGCCCGGTGACGACACCCCCGGCGGCCTCGATGACCCCCGTCAGCTCGCTCACCGCCGTGGCACGCGCCGGGACGACGAGGCGGACGGTGACGGAGTTGGCGATCGACGGCGCGGCGGTCATGGGGCCAGTCAACCCGCTACCCGCAGGTAGTCGGAAACGGGACGGTCGTCGTGGACAGCGGCCCCTGTGGCGGAGGACCCCCTCGGGCCTAGGGTGACGCGCATGTCCGACCACGTGGAAGTGACCGGCAGCGGCTCCGCCAGTGCCGTGCCCGATGTCGTCCTCGTCGACGCCCGGGTCCAGTCCGAGGCGCCCGACGTCGCCACCGCCCTCCGGGAGGCCGCGAGCCGGGTCACCGGGGCACTTCAGGCCGCGGCCGACCACGGGGTGGCCGAGCGCGACCGGCAGACCCGCGGGATGGGCGTCAACCCCCGCTGGGACCACGAGGGACAGGGCGTCGTGGGCTACACGGCCCACCACGCCGTGCGCCTCGTCGTGCGTGACCGCGACCGGGTGGGCGACCTCATCGGCGCGATGGCGGGAGCGGCCGGCGACGCGTTCGCCCTCGACGCCGTGACGCTCGAGGTCGCCGACCCCGCGCCCCTGCTCGTCCGGGCCCGCGAAGCCGCCTTCGAGGACGCCCGCGCCCGCGCCGAGCAGCTCGCCGACCTCGCCGGCCGCCCCCTGGGGCCGGTGCTGCGGGTGACCGAGGGCGGCGGGTCCGAGCCGCCGTCGCCCCGCTTCGCGAAGACGGCAACGGACTCCGCGGCCGGGATGCCCGTCGAGGCCGGCGAGTCGACCGTCACCGCGAGCGTCACCGTTCGCTTCGGGTTGGCCTGACCATGGGCTGGGTCGACGCCCTCGGCTGGTTCGGGTCCGCGCTGCTCGTCTTCTCGCTGCTCCAGGCGCGGATCCTGCGCCTGCGGGTGCTCAACACGGTCGCCTGCGTCATCCTCGTCGTCTTCAACGCGCTGCTCGAGGTGTGGCCGATGGTCGCGATGAACATCGTCCTCGCCGTCATCAACCTCTGGTTCATCGCGCGGATGCTGCGCGAGCGCGGGGACGAGCGGGCCTACGCGGTGCTCCCCGTCGCCGAGGACGACGCCTACCTGCGCCACTTCCTCGAGGTCCACCGCACCGACATCGCGAAGTTCTTCCCCTCCTTCACGGGGGCCGGCGTGGGTGGGTCGACCTACCTCGTCCAGCACGGCGACGAGACGGCCGGCGTCATCGCGGTCCGCGACGCCGGGTCGGGCACGGCCCAGGTCGAGCTCGACTACGTCACCCCGCGGTTCCGGGACTTCGCCCCGGGCGAGTTCGTCTTCCGCCGTTCCGGCCTGTTCACCGACGCCGGGTTCCGGCGGGTGACGACGGCGCCCGGGATGGTGGCGCCCTACTACGACCGCCTCGGCTTCACCCGCTCCGGCGACACCTGGACCCTGGAGCTCACCTCGTCCTGAGGGAGGCGGCGCCCGGCCCGGAGGGTTCCACGGGTCGGGGCGCACGGTCGAGGGTCACCTTGACCCGGTGGCCGGTCACGACCGTGCCGAGCCAGGCCAGCCCGACCAGCCAGCCGGCGATGACGTCGGTCAGCCAGTGGTGACCGAGCCAGACCCGCGACAGGCCCATGGCCAGCACGAGGACGACGACGACCGCGCCCACGAGGGCCCGCACGCGCACGTGCCGCAGCCCGAGCATGAGCAGGTAGGCCGAGATCCCGAGGACCACCGTCGCGTTCAGGGTGTGCCCGGACGGGAAGGACGGCGAGCTCTCGTAGGGCGGCACCGCGAGGGAGAGCGGCGGCCGGGCCCGCCCGACGAGGTCCTTCCCGAGGACGGTGAACACGAGGGAGCCGGCCGCGGCGGAGCCCATGAGCACCGCGGGCAGCCAGGAGCGCCGGGTGAGGGTGAGCACGACCACGACGACGAGGGCGATGACCGGCAGGCCGATGGTGCCGCCGAGGTCGGTGAACCGGGTGACCCACACCTCGCTGGTCGGCGTCCGGCCGGCGACCGCGGCGTCGAGCACCGGCTGGTCGAACGCCGCGACCCCCTCTCGGTCGACCACTCCCTCGTAGACCTCCCCCGCGAGCGACGTCGCCGCGAGGACGACGACGGCGCCGACCCCGATCGTCATGACGAGGGCGAGGTTGGCCAGGCTCCATCGCCCCACCCGGCCCAGGACGTGGGCGACCCGTGCCACGACGGCCACGAAGCGCTGTCCCGCGCGGGTGCGCCACTGGCCGAGGTCGCGGTCGCCGATCCGCCCCTCGTCGACCGTGACCCGGGTGGGCCGGGTGGGCCGGACCGGGTCGGACGGCGGGACCGGTGCGGGAGAGGTCACGGGCCATTGAAACAGCCGAGGCGCGGCCGACGACACCGGCCCGACCCCACGAGGTGGGACCGGGCCGGTGGCTGGACGTGGGAGTGAGTCCGGTGGTGGAGGTGGCGGGAATCGAACCCGCGTCCACTGACGGAACACCAGGGCTTCTCCGGGTGCAGTGCGCTCTGGATTTTCTCGGCCCCAGCGCTCGCACGCACACGTCCGCTGACAGGCCCAGTCGAGTGGGAGTCCCGCGCCGTCCCCCGACATGACGACGCAGCAAGATCTCTAGATGACGCTGGTTACTGAACCGAGATCGCGCTCAGGCCAACGGACTTCGGG
The DNA here is from genome assembly GCA_963834225.1 of uncultured Actinomycetota bacterium. Classification (GTDB taxonomy): domain Bacteria; phylum Actinomycetota; class Actinomycetes; order Actinomycetales; family Dermatophilaceae; genus Oryzobacter. The sequence goes on from CAWIAT010000009.1 coordinate 814,712, forward strand.
CTTGCTACTCAGGCAGCAAGGGCGAAGTCGGTGCGCTTGGAATCGGCACCTATTGGTTTGCACGGATCGTTTACGAGATAACCGTGCATCCTCGACCCGCTTCCCCATGGCCTACCGACCAATGTCGAAACCGATCACCCCCGTGAGGGGGCTCACTCCCACGCTGTTCACTTGTCACCGACGGGTCCGCGGACGGGTCCGCCGGCACCTGCCAGTATGCCGCTCAACACCGACGCCCCCAAACGACATTCCCCGCAGCCCGTCGGATGACGGCTCCGCCGACGCCCTCAGCACTCTCGCCCGCCACCCCTCCCTCCCTCCCTCCCTCCCTCCCTGCGTGCTACGGCGCAGTAGGTGTCGTGATCACGACACCTACTGCGCCGTAGCACGCGAAACAGAGGGGGAGGAAGAGCCGGGCGGGGGTGGGCGTCAGCTGCGGGCGGGGCGGGGGGGTCGCCACGACGGGGTGACGGCGACGTCCTCCCCGGCGACCCCGACGGTCCAGCCCGGTCGCGCGATGACGTCGCGCGCGACGACCTCGCCCGACGGCTCCCAGACCCACGCGAGGCCGACGGCCGCACCGAGCGTGACGCTGCGGGCGGCGCTCGTCACCTGCCCGACGGGCACCCCGTCGCGGCGGAGCAGCTCGCCGCCCCAGAGGACGGCCTCCGGGTCGGTGGCGACGAAGGACGCCAGGCGGCGGCGTGGTCCTGCCGCCCTCGCGGCCTCGACCGCGGCACGCCCCACGAAGTCGACGTCGGTCCCGAGCTTGCAGGTGAAGAGCAGGCCGGCCTCGACGGGGGTGCGGTCGGGGGTCAGCTCGGCACCCCAGGCCCGGTACCCCTGGTCGAGGCGAAGCGCGTTGATCGCGTAGTACCCGCCGAGGCGCAGCCCGAGGTCGTCGCCGGCGTCGCGCAGGCGGTCCCACACCCCGGTCGCGAGCTCGGTGGGGACGTACAGCTCCCAGCCCACCTCGCCGACGTAGGTCATCCGGGTGGCGCGGACGCGGGCCACCCCGAGGTCGAGCTCGCGGCTCGTCGCGAACGGGAACGCGGCGTCCTCGAGGTCGGCGGTCGTGAGCCGGGACAGCAGGGTGCGTGCACGCGGCCCCTGCACCCCGAGGACCGCCCACGCGGTGGTGACGTCCTCGACCTCCACTCGCCACGACGGGTCGCGGTGGCGGCGCAGCCAGTCGGCGTCGCGGACGGGAGAGCCCGCGCTCGTCACGAGGAGCCAGTCGTCGGCCGCGACCCGGGTCACCGTGACGTCGGCCTCGTAGCCGCCCCGGGAGTTGAGCATCCCCGTGTAGACCGCTGAGCCCACGGGTCGCTCGACGTCGGCGGTGCACACCCGCTGGAGCAGTGCGGTGGCGTCGGGCCCGTGGACCCTCAGCTTGCCGAAGCTGCTCTGGTCGAACAGGGCCACGGCCTCCCGGGTGGCCCGCTGCTCGTCGTCGACCCAGGGCTGCCAGTTCTGGTGGCCCCAGCGGTAGTGCGCGCCGCGGGCCTCGGCGGCGATGCCGACGGACGCCACGTAGTTCGGCCGCTCCCAGCCCATCTTCGAGCCGAACCACGCCCCGGCCTCCTCGAGCCGGTCGTGGAGCGGCGAGCACCGGAACGGGCGGGCCGACTCGAGCTCACGGTTCGGCCACGGCACCGCGTAGTGCAGGCCGAGGACCTCCGAGACGCGCTCGCGCAGCCACGGGGTGCTCGTGTGGAACGGCGCGAAGCGGCGGATGTCGACGAGCGCGAGGTCCTCCTGCGGCTCCCCCGCGACGACCCACTCGGCGAGCGCCTTCCCGGCGCCTCCGGCCGAGGCGATCCCCACCGAGTTGAACCCGGCGCCGACGAAGAACCCGGCGACGTCGGGCGACTCCCCCATGACGAACTGGTTGTCGGGGGTGAAGCTCTCGGGGCCGTTGTAGAACTTCCGGATGCCGATGGTCTCCAGGACGGGCAGCCGGTGCAGGGCGCTCTCCATGAGGATCGAGAAGTGCTCCCAGTCCTCGTCGAGGAGCTGGAACTCGAACGGGTACGGGATGGCCTCGGGGGCGACCCACGGCTTGGCCTGCGGCTCGAAGCCGCCGACGACGAGCCCGCCGACCTCCTCCTTGTAGTAGGTCCACCCGTCGGGGTCGCGCAGGATCGGCAGGTCACGGTGCACCCCCTCGACCTGGTCGGTGACGACGTAGAAGTGCTCGGCGGAGTGCAGCGGGACCCCCACTCCGGCGAGGGCGCCCAGCGCCTTCGTCCACTGCCCGGCGCACGCGACGACGACCTCGCACTCGACGTCGCCCCGGTCGGTCCGCACGCCACGTACCCGCCGTCCTCCCGGCGCGGTGGGATCGGCGACGACGTCGAACCCGGTGACCCGCACCCGTTCCCGCACGGTGACCCCGAGCTGCCGGGCCCCCTTCGCGAGCGACTGGGTGAGGTCGGTGGGGTTCGCCGTGCCGTCGCCGGGCAGCCAGATCGCCCCGGTGAGGTCGTCGGTGCGCAGGTGCGGGTAGCGCGCACCGGCCTCGTCGGGCGTCAGCAGCTCGCAGTCGAGGTCGTAGGCCGCGGCGTTGGCGGCGGTCCGGCGCAGCGCCGTCATCCGCTCGGGGGTGCGCGCGACGATGAGCCCGCCGCACTGCCGGTAGCCCGTCCCCAGACCGGTCTCCTCCTCGAGGCGGGCGTAGAGGTCGGCGGAGTACTGCACGAGCCGGGTCCCGCTCTCGCTCGCCCGCAGCAGCCCCACGAGGCCGGCGGCGTGCCACGTCGTCCCGCACGACAGGGTGCCCTGCTCGAGCAGGAGCACGTCGGTGAGGCCGAGGTGGGCCAGGTGGTACGCCGTGGAGGTCCCGACCGCTCCCCCGCCGACGACGACGACCCGCGCCCGGGTCGGCAGGTCCTCGCTCACCGGCGCCCCACGCGCACGAGGAGCTCGTCGAAGCGCGGGCCGGCCGCGAGCTCCTGGACCGGCTCCCACTTCTCCATCGCCCACCCCCAGAAGTCGAACTCGATGGGGCTCGTGCCCTCCTGGATCATCCCCCACAGCACCCAGCCGTACCGGGCGACCCAGCCCCACAGCTCGGCGCGTGCGACGAGGGCGTCGAGGGCCTCGTCGTCACCGCCGTAGTAGGCGCGGCACAGCTCGGCGAGCGCGTCAGGTCCGAGGCGGGCCTCGGCGACGGCGTTGCCGAGCTCGAAGGAGGGCTCGTTCATCCCGGAGTACTCGTAGTCGACGATCCGCAGCTCGCCGCCGTCGTCGAGGACGTTCGCGGCGAGGAGGTCGTTGTGGCACGGCACGAGCACCTCGGGTGCCACGGCGAAGGCGGCCTCCACCGCGTCGAGGCGCGGCTCGAGGTCGAGGTAGCCCTCCGGCATCCGGAAGCCCCGTTGTCGCACGACCTCGAGGTAGCCGCGGCGGAGGGCGAACATGTCGAACCGTCCCACGAACCCGGGTCCGGCGTGCAGCCGTCGCAGGGCGGCCGCGAGGCGCGCGAGGTTGGCGCCGACGTCGGCGTCCTGCCAGGTCCGCCCCGGCAGGAAGCCGACGACGAGGACCCCGCGACCCGGCAGGTACCCGAGCACCGGCGCCCCGACCCCGGAACCCGCGGCGGCGAGGGTGTTGGTGTGCTCGGCGTCGCGGTCGACCCCGAGCAGGCCGCTCTCGGGCGAGGAGACCCGCACGACGGCGTCGACGCCGTCCGCCGTGCGCACCCGGAAGTTGTGGTTGGTCAGCCCACCGGGCAGGGGCGAGACGTCTCGCCCCTGCCCGGTGAGGACGGGGATGTCGTCGAGCAGGTGCTCGAGGTCGGTCTCCACGTCAGGAGGTCGGGCCGCCCGTCGAGCCGCCGTGCGCGCTCTTGCCGTGGTGCTCGAGGTTGATCTCGTCGGCCCCGCTGACGCCCTCGGGGAGGTCGATGGTCATCTTCGGTCCCGTGAACCACTTCTTGGCCGACAGGTGCCAGCCGATCCACAGCGCGAGGAGCGTGGCGCCCATGAGGATCGGCGCGTAGTTGACGAACTTCCAGCTGAAGTCCTCGTTGAGCGGGTTGGCCGCCGGGGTGAAGGGGAGGATGAAGTACACCGAGATGATGGCGATCTCGATGACCGCGATGGGCGCCATCCACCGCCACTTCGTCCCGAGGTTCCACCGACCCTGCCGGAACGCGTCGCCCATCCGCCAGCGCAGGAAGATCGGGATGGCGAACGCCGTGTAGAGGCCGATGACGCCGACCGAGACGACGGCGTAGAAGGCCACCGGCACGATGAGCGGCTCCTCCGCCGACCCGAGGTTGACCTCGACCAGGGCCGGCAGGGTGATGAGCGCGGCGATGACCGAGGACACGATGACGGCGTTCGCCGGGACCTTGCGGGCGTTGAGCCTGGCCCACAGGGAGGACCCCGGCACGGCGCCGTCCCGGCTGAAGGCGAACAGCATCCGGCTCGTCGAGGTCATGCAGGCCGAGGTGCAGAAGACCTGCGCGATGCTCGCGATGAGCAGCACCGTCCCCGCCCAGCCCGACGAGAGGGCCTGGTTGAAGATGACGGCGACACCGCCACCTCCGGCCGTGACGGCCTCGGCGTCCTGGACGGCGAAGAGGAAGGCGAGCAGGAGGAACCAGCCGCCGATCGCGGAGTAGAGGATCGAGCGCCAGATGCCCTTGGCGGCACCGTCGGCCGCACCCTGGGTCTCCTCGGAGAGGTGGGCCGAGGCGTCGTACCCGGTGATCGTGTACTGGGTCAGCAGGAAGCCGAGTGGCAGCACGTAGAACCAGAATCCCAGGCCGCTGTCCTCGCCGCCGGCGAGGCCCCCGCTGTTGTTGACGCGCATCGTGAACACGTCGTTGACGCTCATGTGCTGGTCGGGGAGGACCACGAGGATCGCGATGATGACGGCCGCACCGATGACGTGCCACCACACCGAGATGTTGTTGAGCAGCGCGAGGAGGTGCCCGCCGAAGATGTTGATGAGGGCGGTGATGAGCAGGACGACGAGGAACATGACGAAGACGCGGGTCAGCGAGTAGCCGGCGGCCCACGACTCGCTCATCGTGCTGAACGACAGGTCGAAGAACGTCGCGGCGCCGTAGGCGACCGACGCGTCGATGGCCAGCAGGCCGATGAGGTTGAGCCAGCCGGTGTAGTAGCCGGCCTTGACGCCGCCCAGCTTGCTCGCCCACCAGTAGATGCCACCGGAGGTCGGGTAGGCCGACACGAGCTCGCTCATGCACAGCCCGATGACGAGGATGAAGACCGAGATCAGGGGCCACCCGATCGAGATCGCGATGGGCCCGCCGTTGTTCCACGCCTGGCCGAACGTCGTGAAGCAGCCGGCGAGGATCGAGATGATCGAGAAGGAGATGGCGAAGTTCGAGAAGCTCGACCAGTTGCGGTTGAGCTCCTGCTTGTAGCCGAGCTCGGCGAGGTGGGCCTCGTCGTCGTTCAGTTGCACTGCCACGGTTTGCTCCCATGGGTCCGGCCGGCCCCTGCAGACCGGCGTCGACGTGTACGCCGATGGTGATGCTAGGGCCAACCGGCCGGAAATGGTATGGCCTTGCCCCATTGACGGATCCCGCGCGCGTCGAGCCGGCTCGCGACGGATTCCGTGGCCCCCGTCCGCTCCGGGCACGGGACGAGGGGGGCGTTCCGCCCACAGGACGGTCCTGCGTCGGACGTGGGCCCCCTCACTAGGCTGACCGCACCCGGCGACATCGCCGCCCCGCCGTGCCCACCCGACCCGGGAGGTCCCCCGTGTTCTCCAAGATCCTCGTCGCCAACCGCGGGGAGATCGCCGTCCGGGCCTTCCGGGCCGCGACCGAGCTCGGCGCCAAGACGGTCGCCGTCTTCCCGCACGAGGACCGCACGTCCGAGCACCGCCTCAAGGCCGACGAGTCCTACGAGATCGGCGAGGTCGGGCACCCCGTGCGTGCCTACCTCGACCACGCGGACATCGTGCGGGTCGCGGTCGAGTGCGGTGCCGACGCGATCTACCCGGGCTACGGCTTCATGTCCGAGAACCCCGACCTCGCCGAGGCCTGCGCGGCCCACGGCATCACCTTCATCGGTCCGCCCGCCTCGGCGCTGCACCTGGCCGGGAACAAGGCCCGCGCCATCACGGCCGCCCGAGAGGCGGGGCTGCCCACCCTCGACAGCGCCCCGCCGACCACCGACCTCGACGAGCTGGCCGCGGCGGCGGAGGGCATCGGCTACCCCGTCTTCGTCAAGGCGGTCTCCGGCGGCGGCGGACGGGGCATGCGCCGCGTCGACGACCCCTCGACCCTGCGCGACTCCCTCGAGGCGGCCCAGCGCGAGGCCGACGCCGCGTTCGGCGACCCGACGCTCTACCTCGAGCAGGCCGTGGTCAACCCGCGGCACATCGAGGTCCAGGTCCTCGCCGACTCCACGGGCAGGGTGCTGCACCTCTTCGAGCGGGACTGCTCGGTGCAGCGGCGCCACCAGAAGGTCGTCGAGATCGCCCCGGCGCCCAACCTCGACCCCGCCCTGCGCGACCGGATGTGCGCCGACGCGGTGCGCTTCGCCGAGTCGATCGGCTACGTCAACGCCGGCACCGTCGAGTTCCTCCTCGGCGAGGACGGTCGCTACGTCTTCATCGAGATGAACCCGCGGATCCAGGTCGAGCACACCGTGACCGAGGAGGTCACCGACGTCGACCTCGTCATCTCGCAGATGCGGATCGCCTCCGGCGAGACGTTCGAGGACCTCGGGATGACCCAGGACGACATCCAGCTGCGGGGGGCGGCGCTCCAGTGCCGGATCACCACCGAGGACCCGAGCAACGGGTTCCGCCCCGATGCCGGGCAGATCACCGTGTACCGCTCGGCGGGCGGCGGCGGCGTGCGCCTCGACGGGGGGACGGTCTTCGTCGGGGCGCAGGTCAGCCCCCACTTCGACTCGATGCTCGTCAAGCTCACCTGCCGCGGCCGCAGCTTCCCGATGGCGGTCAACCGGGCCCGTCGGGCCCTGGCCGAGTTCCGGATCCGCGGCGTGTCGACGAACATCCCCTTCCTCGAGGCCGTCCTCGCCGACCCCGTCTTCCAGGCCGGGAAGGCGACGACGAGCTTCATCGACGAGCGCCCCGAGCTGCTCGAGGCCCGCACCGGCGGCGACCGCGGCACCCGGCTGCTCACCTACCTCGCCGACGTCTCGGTCAACCAGCCCCACGGGCCCGCCACCACCCACATCAAGCCCCGCCTGAAGCTGCCCGCCATCGACCGCGACGCCGCCGTCCCCCCGGGGAGCCGCGACCTGCTCCAGCGGGTCGGCCCGGCGGAGTTCGCCCGCCGGCTGCGCGAGCGCACCGACGTCCCCGTCACCGACACCACCTTCCGCGACGCCCACCAGAGCCTGCTCGCGACCCGGATGCGCACCCGCGACCTGCTCCACGTCGCCGAGCACGTCTCCCGGCTCACGCCCGAGCTGCTCTCGATGGAGGCCTGGGGCGGCGCGACCTACGACGTCGCGCTGCGCTTCCTCTCCGAGGACCCGTGGGAGCGGCTGGCCCTCCTGCGCGAGGCGATGCCCAACATCCCGCTCCAGATGCTGCTGCGCGGCCGCAACACCGTGGGCTACACGCCGTACCCCACGAAGGTCACCGACGCCTTCGTCGAGGAGGCCGCCCGCACCGGCCTCGACATCTTCCGGATCTTCGACTCGCTCAACGACGTCGAGCAGATGCGTCCGGCCGTCGACGCCGTCCTCGGCACCGGGACCGCGGTCGCCGAGGTGGCCCTCTGCTACACCGGCAACCTCCTCGACCCCCGGGAGAAGCTCTACACCCTCGACTACTACCTGCGCCTGGCCGAGCAGATCGTCGGCACGGGCGCCCACGTCCTCGCGATCAAGGACATGGCCGGGCTGCTGCGGGCGCCCGCGGCCACCAGGCTCGTGACCGCCCTGCGCGAGAACTTCGACCTCCCGGTGCACCTCCACACCCACGACACCGCAGGTGGGCAGATCGGCACGCTGCTCGCCGCCATCGACGCCGGGGTCGACGCCGTCGACGCCGCGTGCTCCTCGATGGCCGGCACGACGAGCCAGCCGAGCCTGTCGGCCCTCGTCGCCGCCACCGACGGCACGAAGCGCCCCACGGGCCTGGACATCGACAAGGTCTTCTCGCTCGAGCCGTACTGGGAGGGCGTCCGGCAGATCTACCGGCCCTTCGAGTCCGGCCTGGCCTCCCCCACCGGCCGGGTCTACTTCCACGAGATCCCGGGCGGCCAGCTGTCGAACCTGCGCCAGCAGGCCATCGCCCTCGGGCTCGGCGACCGCTTCGAGGACATCGAGGACATGTACGCCGCGGCCAACGGCATCCTCGGCAACGTCGTCAAGGTGACGCCCTCGTCGAAGGTCGTCGGGGACCTCGCGCTCGCCCTCGTCGGCGCCGGGGCCGACCCGGTCGACTTCGAGGCCAACCCGACGAAGTACGACATCCCCGACTCCGTCATCGGCTTCCTCGAGGGCGAGCTCGGCGACCCGCCCGGCGGCTGGCCCGAGCCGTTCCGCAGCAAGGCCCTCCAGGGGCGCCAGGCGCGTCCCCGCACCACCGAGCTGACCCCCGAGCAGGAGGAGGCGCTGCGCACGGCCCCGCGCCGCACCCTCAACCAGCTGCTCTTCCCCGGTCCGACGAGCGAGTTCGAGGACAGTCGCGAACGCTACGGCGACCTCTCGGTGCTCGGGACGATCGAGTTCCTCCACGGCCTCGAGCAGGGCAGCGAGTACGAGGCCGAGATCGAGGCGGGCAAGCGCCTCCTCCTCGGCATCACCTCGGTCGGCGACGCCGACCGCCAGGGGATGCGCACCGTCATGTGCACGCTCAACGGCCAGTTCCGGCCGATCCAGGTCCGCGACCGCTCGGTCTCGGCCGACGTCAAGGCGGCCGAGAAGGCCGACCCGGCCAACAGCTCGCACGTCCCGGCGCCCTTCGCCGGTGTCGTCACCCCCACCGTCGCCGAGGGCGACACCGTCGAACCCGGCGGCGTCGTGGCGACGATCGAGGCGATGAAGATGGAGGCCAACATCACGAGCGCGGCCGGTGGCACGGTCGAACGGCTCGCCATCGCCGGCCACCAGCAGGTCGAGGGCGGCGACCTCATCCTCGTGGTGTCCTGAGGCCCGACGGATCGGTGCGCTCCCAAAGCCCCGCGCGGGCGACCTCCTGCCTACCGTGGAGGGATCCGCATCCGGTCGAGAAGAGGCTCGATGCTCCGCCCGACGAAGGAGATCGACATGGGTATCGGCGACAAGATGGACAACATGAAGGACGACCTGACCGGCAAGGCCAAGGAGGGCGCCGGCAAGGCGACCGACAACGAGCGCCTCGAGGCCGAGGGCCGCGTCGATCAGTCCGAGGCCGACCTCAACCAGGCCGGCGAGAAGGTCAAGGACGCCTTCAAGAACTGACGCAGACAGGATCGGAAAACCCTGCTCCGGTCCGGACGGGCCGCTCCCCACGTGAGGAGCGGCCCGTCTTTGCGTGGGTCCGCTACCAGCTGCCGCCCGACGAGCCCCCGCCACCGCCGCCGGAGAAGCCCCCGCCGCCGCTGAAGCCGCTCGACCCGGACGACCCCGGGGTCGAGACGAAGGTGCCCGCCGCGACCGTGGAGAACGAGTCCATGCTCGACGCGACGTCGGAGAAGCCACCCTGGCCCCAGCTCCCCGCGTACCAGAGCGGGCTGGCGATGGAGTGGCCCGCGGCGGCGGCAGCGGCGGCCACCTCCTCGAACGTGGTCGCCCAGCGGTCGGCGAGCCCGAAGACGATGGCGTAGGGCAGGAAGCGGCTGAAGACGTCCTGCGCCTCCTCCCAGCGGATCTGGTTCGCCTCGGCCGTGGCGATGTAGCGCTCGAAGCCCTTGGACTGGGCGAGCACGGCCGAGCCGACCGCCGTGCGCGCCGCCATCCGCTTGCCGAGGGACCGCACGACGAGGCCGGCGGCACCGATGCCGGCCGCGAGCACCCAGACCGGCGACACCGGGAAGTTCGCGTCCCCGAACAGGCCGGAGAGCCCGCCACCGACGAAGAACGCGAAGAAGACCGCGCCCGCGATGACGACGGTACCGAGGCCGACGTAGAACGAGCGCTGCCTCTCGGGGCTGCGGCGGAACCAGCCGCGCCCGACGACCTCCTCGTACATGAGCCGCTGGACGAGGTCGAGGGTCGGCTTGAAGTGGTTCTTCAGCTGGGACAGGGCCACCCGGTCGCCGCCGGCGAACACCGAGTCGAGGAGAGTCTGCTCGTAGGGCGCGAGAACGGCGGCACCGGCGGGCGGCGCCGTGCGGGTCAGCACCCAGTCGTCGGCCCGGAACACCCCTTGGTCGTCACGCGCGATCTGCAGGTGACCACGAACGGCGAGGTCGACGAGGGTGGCCGTGATGTCGACGAGGTTGACCTCCTCGTCGACGATCGTGCCGACCATCCCGGGCTGGACCCCGGGCGGAGGCGTGAACTGCACGGCGACCGTGGGCTCGGGGCCGCCGACGACGACCGGCACGTCCTGGCCGCGGCCGGGCTGGAGCCCCGGGGTCAGGCCGGCGTACTGCTCGTCGCGGCCTCGGTTCCACACGAGCAGGCCCATGAGGGAGCCGGCGAGCAGGGGGAGCAGGACGCCGCCGCCGATCGCGAGCCAGCCGACGGCCCGGGCCCGGGCGGGGCTCAGGGTGCTGCCGGTGTCGGCGTCCGAGCTGCCCTCGCGCAGGTCGGGGGTGAGGTCGCCGAACGCGTCGCGCGGGTAGGAGGCCAGGATGCTCGCGCCCTCCTCGGCGTCGAGGTCGGGGACGGCGAACCGGGAGGTCTCCCCCGCGGTCGCCTCGCAGGGCGTCGTCGAGCCGAGCTCGCCGTGGAAGCAGGCCGCCCTGGTGGCGGCGACGGGCGCGCGGACCGTGGCCGAGACCTGGCGCTGGGGGAAGCCGTTCGAGGAGTCGACGAGGTCGTAGTAGAACTCGGCGGTGCCGTCGCCGATGTCGTTGACGACGTGCGCGAGGCGGAACCGCACGACGTAGTCCTCGACGCTGCCGACGGTCTCGGACGGGCTGCCGATCCGGATCCGGCGGTAGGCACCGAAGTCCTCGACGGCGATGTCGGTGGGGGCACCCGACGGTGAGGTGGCCTCGACGCCGCTCAGCTCGAAGGCGCGGTACTGCGTCTCGCTCTCGCGGTAGCCCGCCCGCACCTGGACGTTGCGGTAGATGCCGTGCCGCTCCTCGCCCTCGGGGAAGCGCCAGCGGATCTGCTCGGTGACGAGGACCGAGCCGTCCTCCTGGACCTCGAAGGTCGTGGCGAGCTGCTCGGCCTCCTCGACCGTGGGGACCGCCGCGGCGGGCGCGCGCGTGGTCCACGAGGCGAGCGCAGCCGTGCTCTCACGGTGGGTGCTCCCCGCGTAGGGGGCGGCCAGGGCCGTGGGCGCCGTGACGACGAGCGCGGCGAGCGCGACGAGCACGACGAGGACCGGGCGCAGGGCACGGGCGACGGCGCGCGGGCGCCGCGGCCCCCGCCGCCCGGTGCCCGTCACTCAGTCCTCGCCACGTCGGCGGGAGGAGATGGCGCGCTCGGCCTCACGGTTGTCCTGGCGCTCGCGCAGGGCGTGCCGCTTGTCGTACTCCTTCTTGCCCTTCGCGACCGCGATCTCGACCTTCGCGCGGCCGTCCTTGAAGTACAGGGCGAGCGGGACGATCGTGTGGCCGCTCTCGCGGGTGAGGTGCGAGATCCGGGTCAGCTCCTTGCGATGGAGCAGCAGCTTGCGCTTGCGCCGTGGCGCGTGGTTGGTCCACGTGCCGTTGAGGTACTCGGGGATGTGGACGCCCTCGAGGTACAGCTCGTCGCCGTCGAACCCGGCCCAGCCGTCGACGAGGGAGGCCCGCCCCATCCGCAGCGCCTTGACCTCGGTGCCCGTGAGGACGAGACCCGCCTCGAACGTGTCCTCGATGAGGTAGTCGTGACGGGCCTTGCGGTTGCTCGCGACGAGCTTGCGTCCGGTCTCCTTGGCCACGAGAAGGAGGCTACCCGTCCGCACGACCGCTCCCCACCGGGTATCCCCGGGCGGGGAGGTCGACGCGGACCGCGGCGGGGGTCACGACCGTGGCGTCGGCGCCAGCGCTCAGAGCCACTTGCGCGGGTCGACGAAGTTCCCGTTCTCGAGGGTCTCGAAGTGCAGGTGGCACCCGGTGGAGGTCCCGGTGCTGCCCTCGTAGCCGATGACCTGGCCGCGCGAGACGCGCCCGCCCCACTTCCGGATGCTCTGGAGGTGGTTGTACGTCGACGCCAGTCCCTCGCCGGAGACGAGGCCGTGGTCGATGACGACGCGGTTGCCGTAGCCGCCGCCGTCGCCGGCGCTGATGATGGTGCCGCCCGCCGCGGCGCGCACCGGCGAGCCGCAGGGGGCCGCGTAGTCGCGCCCGGAGTGCAGCTTCCAGTAGTGGTAGATCGGGTGGAAGCGCAGGCCGAACTCCGAGCTGACCCGCCCGCTGCTCGGCCGGCTGAGGTAGCCGTCGCCCCCGGAGGTCCCGCCCGAGCCACCACCGCCGCCCTGGTTGCGCTTCTTGCGCTCCTTGCGCTCCCGCGCGGCCTTCTCGGCGGCGCGGCGCTTGGCCTCGGCGGCTCGCTTGGCGAGGACCGCGCGCAGCCGGCTCTGCTCGGCCTCCAGGCTCGTCAGCCGGGCCCGGTCCCGCGCCAGCTTGGCCTGCACGGTCTTGCCCTGGGCGAGCTGGCGGGCGGCCAGTCCGTCGAGGGCGACCTTGGCGCTCGTCGCGGCGTCGCGGGCCGCTCGGGCCTTGGCCAGCGCGGCCTCGGCCTGCTTCTTCTTCGCGGCGGAGTCGGCGCGCAGGGCCGAGAGGTGGTCCTCGAGCGCCGTGAGGCTGGCCCGCTCGGTGGTCAGCCGCTCCATCGCCTCGTTCTGGACGTCCATGACGGTGTCGACGAGCGCGATGCGGTCGGCGAACTGCTGGGGGTCCGAGCTCGTCAGCGCCATGTCGAGCTGGCCGAAGCCCTGCTCCTGGTAGATCTGGGCGGCGAACTGGGCGACCCGGTTGCGGCTCTCGGTGACCTCCTTCGTCGTCTTCCTCAGCAGGTCCTGCGACTTCTTCTCGCTCGCGACGGCGGCCTCGAGCTCCTGTGCGGCGACGGCGTTCGCGCGGTCGGCGGCGGCGGCCGTGGCCTGGGCCCGCTCCATCGCCGAGCGGGCGGCCGGGATGGCGTCCTTGGTCTTCTGCAGCGCGGCGTAGGCGGCGGCGAGGTCGGCACTCGTGTCGTCGAGCGAGTCCTTGAGCCTGTCGACCTGGGTGTCGACCTTCTTCTTCTCCTTGCCGGGGTCGGAACCCGTGGGCACCGCCTGGGCCGACGTCGTCGCGAGCGCGGCGGCGCACAGCACCGTCGTCCCGAGGGTGAAGGCCCGGCGAGGGGCGCGCGCGAGGGCGCGGTCAGGTCGTCCCATGATCACCATTGGTAACACGTTTCACAGGGGTTCGCCTCCCCGACGGGCCACATCGGCGACATTCGCCCACCATCCCGGGCGCGCTCGAGGGCTCAGACGCGCAGGTAGCGGCGCAGGGTGACCAGGCTCGTGCCGACGGCGATCGAGATGACGCCGAGGAACATCCAGGGGGCGATGACCCAGACGTCGGAGGTCCCGATGAAGGCCTGGCTCAGCGCCAGCTGGATGAACCCCTCGTTGAAGACGTACTGGGTCAGGGCGATGAGCAGCCCGACGGCGAGGCCGACCCCGGCCGCCGAGACGATGACCATCTCGGCGATGAACGGCATCCGGATCGTCCAGTTCGAGGCGCCGACGAGGCGCATGATGCCGATCTCGCGGCGTCTGATGAAGGCCGCCTGCCGGATCGTCGTCGCCATGAGGAGCGCAGCACAGGCCGCCATCAGGCCCGCGAGGATCACCGCGAAGATCGTGATGTAGCGGATGATCGCGAAGAACTTCGACAGGACCTTCTCCTGGTCCTGGACCGTCGCGACCCCCGGCGCCCCGTCGAACTGGTCGGTGACCACCTGGAACTTCGTGGGGTCGTCGAGCTGGACGCGCAGGCTCTGCGGGATGTCGCCGACCTGGACGTTGCCGCTGATCGGGCTGTTGCGGAACTGCTCCTTGAAGCGCGCGAAGGCGTCCTGCTCCGACTCGTAGAACACCTGCTTGACCTCGGGCAGGGCCTCCAGCTGACGCTCGATCGACTCCTTCTCGCCGTCGGTGACCGCGCGGTTCTCGCAGTTGGGCTGCAGCGAGTTCGCCGTGCACAGGTAGATCGAGACCTGGATCCGGTCGTACCAGTAGCCCTTCATCGTGTCGGCCTGGCGCTGGGCGAGCAGGCCGAGGCCGAGGAGGAACATCGAGACCATCGTCACGAGGACGACGGAGACGGCCATCGAGATGTTCCGGCGCAGACCGGAGCCGACCTCGGTGAGCAGGAAGCGGGGCTGCACGGGTCAGGCCTCCGGAGCGTGGTAGTGGGCGTCGTCCTGGTCGCGCACGACGATGCCGTCGGACAGCTGGAGGACGCGGCGGCGCATCTCGTTGACGATGTCGTGGTCGTGCGTGGCCATGACGATCGTCGTGCCGGTGCGGTTGATCCGGTCGAGCAGGCGCACGATGTCGAGGCTGATCGCCCGGTCGAGGTTCCCGGTGGGCTCGTCGCACAGCAGGATCTGCGGCCGGTTGACGACGGCGCGGGCGATGGCCACGCGCTGCTGCTCACCGCCGGACAGCTGGTGCGGGAAGCGCTTCTCCTTGCCCTGCAGGCCGACCATCTCGAGGGTCTCGGGCACGAGCTGGCGGATGACGTGGCCGGGCTTGCCGATCACCTGGAGGGCATAGGCGACGTTCTCGTGGACGGTCTTGTTCGGCAGCAGCCGGAAGTCCTGGAAGACCGCACCCATCTCGCGACGCAGCCGCGGCACCTGGCGCATCGGCATCGTCCCGAGGTCGTGGCCGGCGACGAGGACGGTGCCCTCGCTCGGGGCCTCCTCGCGCAGGGCGAGGCGCAGGATCGTCGACTTGCCGGAGCCCGAGGGCCCGACGACGAAGACGAACTCCCCCCGCTCGATCGAGACCGTGACGCCGTCGACGGCGGGACGGGTCGACCGGGGGTAGACCTTGGTGACGTTCTCGAAGCGGATCATGCGCGGGAGTGGCCTCAGGGTTGGCGACGGCGTTCACCGCGCCCCGTCGGGCACGGCCTTTCGAGGATAGGTCGCCGACCTCCCGCTCGCAGTCAGGACCCACCCCTTCGGCGGGTCACCGGCAGGGTCCACCCGGTCGGCCGACCACGGGGGGCCGTTCGGACACCGGGCTCCGGGGACGGGGGTCAGTCGGAGGTGACCGTCGGGAGCTCGGGCGCGGGATCGTCCTCGTTCGGGGGCGAGAGGACGGTGCGGAACGTGTCGGCGACCATGGTCGCGGCCCGGCGGGCGTCGTCCTCGGGGAGGAAGGGGCCGGCCGGGACGTCGTCGGGCCACCAGTGGGTGGCGTCGTCACCCTCGAGCGGTGGCGGGTCGTGCCAGCCGAGCTCGGCCAGCGCCGAGCGCTCCTCGGGCGAGAACGGGAACCGCCCGCCCGATCCCTCGGACCCGACGCAGGTGCCCTTGAGGTGCTCGTCCGAGCGGACGAGCCGCACCCAGGGGGCCACGACCCGGTGGCGCGCCGGGATGAAGCCCCCGAGCCGGGCCTTCCTCAGGCGGACCGGCCGCGAGGCCGGGGCGGGAGCGGTGACGAGGACCGCGGCGCCGTCATCCAGGCCCCGGATGGTCTCGGCGAGGGCGCGCGTCCAGGACGCCCAGTCGAGGTCGGTGGGCACCGGTCAGCCCTCGGCGGCGGCCTTGTCCTGGGCGATCTGCCACCGGATCCCGGCCTCGATGAAGGAGTCGATGTCGCCGTCGAAGACGCCCGAGGTGTTGCCCACCTCGTAGCCGGTGCGCAGGTCCTTGACCATCTGGTAGGGGTGCAGGACGTAGGAGCGCATCTGCTCGCCCCAGCTGGCCTTGACGTCTCCCGCGAGCTCCTTGCGCTCGGCGGCCTCCTCGGCCTTCTTGAGCAGGAGCAGTCGCGACTGCATGACCCGCAGGGCCGCGGCGCGGTTCTGGATCTGGCTCTTCTCGTTCTGCATCGACACCACGGTGCCGGTGGGCAGGTGCGTCATGCGCACGGCGGAGTCGGTGGTGTTGACCGACTGGCCGCCCGGGCCGCTGGAGCGGAAGACGTCGACCTTGAGGTCGTTCTCGGGGATCTCGATGGTGTCGGTCTGCTCGATGAGCGGCACGACCTCGACCGCGGCGAAGCTGGTCTGGCGACGGCCCTGGTTGTCGAACGGGCTGATCCGCACGAGGCGGTGGGTGCCGCCCTCGACCGAGAGGTTGCCGTAGGCGTAGGGGACGTCGACCTCGAAGGTGGCCGACTTCAGGCCCGCCTCCTCGGCGTACGAGGTGTCGAGGACCTTGACCGGGTAGTGGTGCCGCTCGGCCCAGCGCAGGTACATCCGCATGAGCATCTCGGCGAAGTCGGCGGCGTCGACCCCACCGGCGCCGGCGCGGATCGTCACCACGGCGGCCCGCTCGTCCCACTCACCGGCGAGCAGGGTGCGGACCTCGAGCTCGCCGACGGCCTTGCGCACGACGACGAGCTCGCGCTCGGCCTCCTGGAGGGTCTCGGCGTCGTTCTCCTCCTGGCCCATCTCGACGAGGGCCTGGAGGTCGTCGATCCTCGTGTCCATGCCCGGTGACCCGGTCGTGCTCGGCCTTGGCCCGGGAGAGCCCGGAGGTGACGACCTGCGCCTTCTCCTGGTCGTCCCAGAGGTTGGGGTCGGACGCCTGCTTCTCGAAGTCGGCGATGGTCGCCTCGAGCTTGGTCAGGTCGGTGACCTCGCGCACGGACCCCATGGTCGTGCGGAGGTCCTTGATCTCCTGCGAGAAGTCGGTGGCCACGAGGGTCAAGCCTACGGGAGGTCGCGGGGACGCCCTCGCCCCCGGCTGGCGTACGGGGATCTCCTGACTCCACGCGCGACGCCCCGGCCGGTTCGATGGGGGTGGCTCACCGCCATCCCCATCCGTGAAGGAGGACCCATGTCCATCAGATCGAGAGTCCGCAGGGGGCTCTTCGTCGGCGTCGCGGCGACGGGTGCCGTCGCCCTGGGCGCCGCACCCGCGATGGCCCACCACTGCTACGTCCCGATGTACTCCCTCAACGCACCGGCCTCGCCGAACTGGCTGGTCTTCAGCGCGCAGGCCGGCGCCTCGGAGATCGCCGGCTACAACGCCGAGTGCGACGGCGCGGTCGACGCGGGGTACGCGGCGCTGCGCTCGGCCGGGCTTCCGGTCGGCATCAAGATCTTCGCGAAGATGACGATCGGCGACCCCAAGGGCACCGGCGGCAGCTCGAACCCGAACGGGGCGAACGGCAGGGGCCTCGAGTACTTCGGCCACGGGTCGACCCTCGCGGACGAGATGGTCATGACGTGGATGGCGGCGGCGGAGGGCTACGACTGCGGGTGACCGTGCCCGGTGGCGGCCGCGGCAGCAGGGGCCGCGGCCGCCACCACTTCCTGTGAGCGTGCTGAGCCGCCGGTGGCTGCCGCCACCGAAAGGGCTGGTCAGTCGGGTGCGGACTCCCTACCGTTCCGTCATGGGGCAGGGTGATCCGACACTCGGGCTGGTCATCGAGATCCTCGGCCGGGCGGCCCGTACCGTCGGGGGGGTCGCGCGGGTCGGCTCCGTGCTCGACCTTCTCTGCGACCTCGTCGAAGCCGAGGTCGGGCTCCTCGTGCAGTCCGACAAGACCCGTACCACCGTGCGTGTCATCGGCCGGCGGATGCCCGAGGGCAGCGAGGTCGAGGTGTCGCGCGAGCTCGAGCTGCTCGGCCCACACGACCCCCTCCTCGACCCCGTCGCGGCCGGCGACGTCACGCCGCGCACCGCGGAGCGGACGTTCGGTGCCACCCGATGGCGCGCCTCGACGCAACGGGCCGGCTGCGTGCGCCTGTGCGGCGTCGACCAGGTGTGCACGCTCCCCCTGGTCGGAGGTCCGGAGTTCGCCGTCGCGATGTTCGCCCGTCGAGGTACGGACTTCGGCGCCGAGGAGCTCGAGCGGCTGGCCGTGCTGCGCCCGGTCGTCGCCGACGTCCTCGCCCTCGTCGGCCTGCCCACGGTGCAACCCCGGACGCCGGTCCCCCACCTCACCACGCGCGAGCGCGAGGTCCTCGTGCTGCTGGCTCGGGGGCACACCTGCTCGCACATCGGCCGGGCGCTGGGGGCCTCCCCACGGACCATCGAGGTGCACCTCGGCCGGATCTACACCAAGCTCGGCGTCCGCGACCGGCTCTCGGCCGTCCTCGCCGGGTACGACCTCGCGCTCATCCCGCCGCGGGCAGCCGCGCCGGCGCGCACCCCTGACCGCTAGACCGCGCCACCCGAGCGCGGCGACCCCGGCTGTTGCCCAGGGCAGGTCCCGGCGAGGCGCAGGTCGCAGGCTACGGGCGGACGTTGTCGATGTCGCGCCGGATCTGGTCGTAGATCTGCTGCTGCTGCTGCTCGAGGTGCAGGATGCGCACCGCCGCGACCCCGAGCACGAGGAGGACGACGATCCCGACGGCCCAGGCAAGCCAGACGAGGTTGCGGTGGCGCTTCTCGAGCTTCTGGTGGGTCGGGGGCTGGGTCGTGAAGTTCTCCGTCCAGCGGTTGCCGTCCCAGTAGCGCTGTCGCCCGTCGGGCATGGGGTACCAGCCCTTGTCCACCTCTGCCGGAGCAGTCTCGAACTCGTCGGACACCGTTGACCCCTTCTCATCGACCGGTGGGCCCGACTGTAGGGCTCGGCGGCCCTCGATCCCGGCGTTCCGGGTGGTTCGGGGCCGGCGCGGCGCCATCCCTGCCCGAACGGCCGAGGGGCGCCTCGGGCGGGGCGGTCCGGTCCGGCCCCGCCCGGGCCGTCCCGGCAGGTTGCCCGGCGAAGGTGGTGCCAGCCCGATGGTCGGCCCGGCGGGCCGGGTCTAGCGTGGCCGGGGTCGGCCGCCGCTCGCGGCGGCCCCCTGCTGGCGGGAGGGGCACCATGCCTCAGAAACCACGACGGACCCTGAAGGACCTCGGACTCACCGTGCGTGAGGTCAGTGAGCCCGGCGCGCTCCTCGGGCGTGTCGACCGCGGGGCGCTCGCCCGGATCGGGCCGCAGCCCGTCGTCGTCGTCCGCCCCGCCGACCTGCTCTGCCTGCGCTTCTCCTTCGTCAACCTCACCCTCACCACGACGGACGGCCTCCCGGTGCTGAGCCGGTTCGTCCCGAGCCGCCCGGCGCGCCTCGTCGTCGACTTCCCGCCCCAGCACCTGACGGAGGAGGCGTTCTTCCGCTCGTCGACGACCTCCGACCCCACCCACCGGCCGGTCCGGGCCCGGCTCGCGGGGCACAGCCGGCTCGCCTTCACGGTCGCGGGCGAGCAGGTGCGCTACTCGCTCGACGGGCTGCTCACCGCGATGAGCACCCTGCCCCTGGCCGTCGCGCCGCACGCGACCCGGCCGCCGACGCGGTTGCGCACGATGGCGACCGAGGGCCTGACGGCGACCGCGACCTCGCTCGCGGCGCTCGCCTCCTCGGCGTCGGCCTCGACCGTCGTCGCCCACTCGCTGACCCGCCAGCGCCTCCTCGCCACGAGCGCCCGGCTGGCGCCGCGGCTCGGCGTCGACGAGACGAACGCGAGCGTCTCGGGCTGGTGGGCCACCGAGGCGCTCGGCGTCGGCGACCTCGTCACCGAGCTCCCGCCGTGGGTCATCGAGGCCGCGACGCGCCGGGCGCCTCGGGCGCCGACGAGCTCGGAGACGGCCATCGAGCTGCCGTGGCGGCTCCTCCTCTCCCCCAGCGACCTCGGCGGCTTCACCCACGCCCTCGAGCCGTCCGTCCTCGCCGACCGCACCGAGCTGTGGCACAGCCGGCTCGGCGGCCGGTCGAGCACCGACGGCGTGGTCACCATCGACGAGGACGACCGGCGGAGCTCGATGGTGCGCGCCATCTGGGCGCGCGACCTCGACGCGAACCCGGTGGCGGCGCAGGAGGACGGCAAGGGCCCGATCCCCGCGACCGACGACCCGCCGTGGCGCAAGCCGCTCGCCGTCCCTCACCGGATCAAGCTGGTCCACGAGACCTCGAACCAGCGGATGAGGACGTGGGGGGGCCGCTACTGGGACCCGGTGCCGATCAGCGTCGACCGGATGATGCTGACGACCCTCGGCGGGTGGCTGCGCAGCGACCTCGAGGTGACCTCGCTCCCCGAGGGCAACATGGACCTCGTCGAGTGGAAGCACCGCGCGACCCTGGGACGCGACCACTACGTCAAGATCGCCGAGACCGGGTTCCTCTTCCCCTTCGGCCACCGCGCGGTCATCGTCACCGTCAGTGAGCGCGACTTCGCCGAGAGCGAGCCCGGACGGCCCGCCTACCTCTGGCAGCGGCAGTACATCGCCGTCATCGAGCGGACCCGCACCTACAGCGACTCGGGGGTCTACGACGACACCCGCCCGTACGGCCCGCGCCAGCACCAGAAGCGGCTCGACCTGTCGATGCCGTTGGCGAGCGTGTCGATCCTGACCAAGATCACGCCGGACCTCGACAAGGGCGGGGACCTGCGGCCCGACGGCAGCCTCGACTTCTCCGGGGCCTTCGTCGGCACCCGCGTCATGGTGCCCCACGTCGGCGACCAGCCCTTCCCGTTCGCCGTCCTGGCCACCGACCGCGAGGGGAACACGCTCGAGTACGGCGGCCCGCTGCTCTTCGTCGGGCGGGCCTACAACGTCATCGACGCCGCGCAGCCGTGGGACCTCCCGCGGGTCGTCGAGGCCTACTGGAAGACCCCTGACGCGGTGCGTCGACAGCAGACCAAGGGCGCGCGGGTCGCGTTCGCCCCCACCGTCGCTCCCGACGGGACTCCCCTCGACACGACGGTCGAGACCGTCTCGCTCCTCCTCGACGCCGCGGTCGACGGACGCCTGGCCAACCGTCCCCAGGACGAACCGCGGTTCGCGCCGCTGCTGCGCGAAGCCAGTGTCGTCGTGCCCTCGATGAGCGTGGTGGCCAAGCAGTCCGGGCCCCTGTCGGTCGTGGTTCCCGCGCACTACGCCGCACAGGGGCTGCAGGGCAACGCTGCCCACGTCTTCCTGGAGGCGGTCGATCCCCCGGCGCTCGACTTCACGAAGCAGGCCGACCGCTCCGGGGGTTTCGTCACGCCGAACATGACGGTCCGGGGCCTCTCGGGGTCGACCGGCCCGATCGGGTGCGCCGTCGACAAGGCGGTGTCGGGCACCGTGATGCCGGCCGACTTCTTCGGCTCGATCCCGGCGAAGCTCTTCGGCGCGGTCAGCCTCGTCGACCTCATCGACGCCATCGGGCCGGGGACGTTCCCCTCGTTCGTCGCCGACAGCCTCGACGCCGTCTCCGCCTTCCAGCGCGACCTCGCGCGGGTCACCGAGCTGACCTCCACGCTCGCGTCGCGGGTCGACGCCGCCGACGCCCAGGGCCAGGCCGTCCTCACGTCCCTCGAGTCCGTCGCGACGGCCGCGGGCGGGGTGGTGACGGCCATCGCCGGCTGGTCGCCGGGCTCCGACCTCTCCGGCCCGGTGGCCGCGCTCGGGGGCACCCTCGGTGGTGTGGTCGACGCCGTCGCCGCGGCCACGACCCTTCCTGCGCCACTGCGCACCGAGGTCGCCGGGGTCGTCCGCCGCCTCGAGGAGCACGTCGCCGCCGCCGCGACGCTCATCGCCCTCGTCGAGCAGGTGCTCTCGGGGCTCTCGCTGCCCGAGTCGGTGCGGGCCCGTCTCGCGTGGTCGGTGCCGCTCAAGGCCGCGCCCGCGGGAGCGGCGGTGTTCCAGCCGATCACGTTCGCGCCGAACGGCAAGGCGGTGGTGGCGACCCGCGCCACCCTCGACCTCGTCGTCGAGATGACGGCGCCCGTCACCTCCGGCGGCGACCCCACCGCCTCGGTCGCCTGCTCGATCAGCCCGTTCCGGCTCCAGCTCGTCGGGGACGACCCGTGGGTGGCGCTGACGGTCGAGACGATCGAGTTCGTCATGGTCGCGGGGCGCAAGGCCGACGTGAACATCGTCTTCGGCGCCGAGGGCGTCACCTTCGGCGGACCGCTGTCGTTCGTCAACACCCTGCGCAGCATCATCCCGCTCGACGGCTTCTCGGACCCGCCGTACCTCGACGCCGACTCCTCGGGCATCCGGGCCGGCTTCGACCTCGACGTGCCGCCGCTGACCGTCGGCCTGATGAGCCTGACGAGGGTCAGCCTGGGAGCCGAGGTCCGGGTCCCCTTCATCGGCGAGAGCCTCGACTTCACCTTCTCGTTCTGCACCCGCGAGCGCCCGTTCCTGCTCACCGTGTGGCTCTTCGGCGGCGGCGGGTTCTTCGCCATCACCGTCCAGCCCGACGGGTGCAAGTCGCTCGAGGCGGCCTTCGAGTTCGGGGCCGCGGTGGCCCTCGACTTCGGGGTGGCGAGCGGCTCCATCGAGGTGATGGCCGGCATCTACTTCCGGATCGAGAAGGGCAACAGCCAGCTCACCGGCTACTTCCGGCTGCGCGGCGAGGTCGACGTCCTCGGGCTCATCTCGGCCTCCATCGAGCTCTACCTCGAGCTGACCTACGAGATCGACACGAACACCGCGATCGGGCGGGCCGTGCTCACCATCGAGGTCGAGGTGCTCTTCTTCTCCGCCTCCGTCGAGATCGAGTGCGAGAAGAAGTTCAAGGGCTCCGACCAGGACCCGACGTTCGCCGAGGTCATGGGACCCGTCGGCGGCGGCGACCGCCCCTGGGACGACTACTGCACCGCGTTCGCGGCCTGAGGAGGACGACATGACCGAGTCGGCCCTGTTCACCGTCCTCCCCCACGGGCTGCACCCGCAGGACGACGGCCTCGTGCGCGCGACGGTGTTCGTCTCGCCGCGGCTGTCCACCGACGGCGCCGGCGAGCGCCTCCTCACCGACTTCCCGCTCTTCTCCCGGTGGCCCGAGGTCGTGCGCGACCTCGAGCTGTACGTCGAGCTCGACACCGGTGAGAGGATCCCGGCCAAGCCCGACCCGGACTCCGACGCCCCCGACCAGACCGTGCACGACCGCGTCTTCACCGCCGAGGTCGCCGTCCTCGACCACGCGGTCACCGACCTCTCCACGAGGACGTGGCACTCCTTCCCCGCGCACGACGTCGCCCAGTCGGTCCTCGGCACCTACCGGGCGGTCGGCCTCGCGAGCCCCGAGTCGCTGCCGCCGGTGACCTCCGGGCCCCTGGCCGCCGTCGTCGAGGAGCTCGGCCGGGTGGGCGCCGACCCGCGCTTCGACGACAAGCTCCTCGACCGGATGCGGCACGGCGAGCGGGGCGACCGCGACGACCGTCGGTTCCGCTACGTCCCGCCGAGCGCCTACACCTCGACGGCGCTGGCGTTCACCGCGACGAACCGCTTCTACGACCGATACCGCGCCGGCAGCCGCCTCAAGGACGAGCTCGGGACCAAGGGCCAGGGCGCGCTCCCCCCGCCAGAGCTCCGCAGGGTCGACTACCACGGCTACGTCGGCGCCCTCGGCGACTACCCGCGGCTGCTGCGTCCGCTCGGCCTCGCCGTCGACGTCGTCCTCGAGCGACCGCCGGCCGGCGACGGCACCGGCCGGATGCGGCTGGTGCTCGCCAACCCCTTCGACGCCTGGATGGAGGAGGAGCAGAACCGGCCGTGGACGAACTACCTCCTGCAGGACCGGCTGTTCGTCGCACGGCCCCGCCGCGAGACCCACCTCGCACCCGGCCAGCTGACCTTCCGCACCGAACGCCTCTTCCTCCACCAGCTCGACATCGACGGCTCGGCGCTGAAGATGATCCACGCCGCCGCGACGATGGACACGACCCGGCGCTACCTCACGGGTGAGGCTCCTGCCGGGTCGATGACCCCCGACGAGGGCAGCCTGCCCGGGCTGCGCAGCGGCGGCTTCACCGTGGTCCACCGGCACCGGGTCGAGGGGGTCGTCGAGACGGCCGACCGCCAGTCCGACGCCCAGGCCGCGATGGCCGCCGGGACCCCTGCGGACCTCTGGGCCGAGGACGTCACGCGCGGGTACCGCCTCGACGTCGACCGTGACGGCGCCGGCTTCCGCAGCCTCTGCGAGCGGGTGGGCCGCTACGTCGTGGCCCAGCCCGACGGGACCGAGGACGAGCTCGTCGTCGGCCGCGACGAGGGGTACGTCAAGGGCGCCTCGACGACCTCGGTGCCCGGCGACCCCGACGTCTACCTCCACGAGGCGATGGCGTCGTGGTCGGGATGGAGCCTGGTCGCCAAGCGCCCCGGGCACACGGTGACGACCGAGGAGACCCTCGACACCACCGACCCGCCACCCGAGCCCTCGGCCGACGTGCCGCTTCGGACCTCGTTCACCGCCGCCCCGGGGTCGCTGACGCCGCTGCGGTTCGGCAGCCGCTACCGCCTGCGCGGGAGGGCCGTCGACCTCGCGGGCAACAGCGCCGACGGCGACGCCCTCGACGAGCGGCACTCCTCCGACGAGCAGACCTACTTCCGGTGGGAGCCGGTGCCGCACCCGGCCGTCCTGCCGCACCGCGCGTACGGCGAGGGCGAGTCGCAGCTGCGCCTCGTCATCAGGAGCACCCTGGGGATGACGCCGGCCGAGTGGTCCGCGCTGCCGCGGATCACCGGGCTGGCCGCGCACTCGAGCGCGGCGACCGCCTACCTCGTCGACGACTCGCGCTGGGTGGTCCCCCCGAAGACGTCGCAGCAGATGGCCGAGCTGCACGGCGGGTTCGACGCCGCCTTCGCCCCGGGCGCGACCCCGGCCGACCGCGACGCGACCTTCGCCCTCGCCACCCGCGAGTCGGCCGAGCTGCCCCCTGAACCCCCGCGCAGCCCGCTCACCACCCCGTACCTTCCCGACCCCGCGTCGGTGGGGACGTCGTGGCGCGGAATGCCGGGGACGGCGGCCGGGTCCGCCCTGCTCCGGGCCTGGCCGTCCGACACCGCGGGCTACCAGTGGCACGACCAGCAGCCGTACCGCGTCGAGATCGTCGAGGGAGCGGACCCGCCCCTGTGGGACGACACCGAGCGGGTGCTGCGGGTGTCGTTGCCCCAGGCCACGATCGCCCGCACGGCACTGTCGAGCTCGCTGCGCACCCAGGAGCTCGGCCTGCTCGGGGTGTTCGAGCTCCTGGGGTCGGTGGCACTGGAGGCACGGGCGCTCGAGGGCCGTCTCTGGCTGCTGACGCCGCGCATCGAGGTCGTCCTCGTCCACGCCGTCGAGAAGCCGTTGCTCCCGCCGGTCGTCAACGTGCCGGCGTCGGGGATGGACCGCCGCTCCGGCGAGACCTTCGTGTCCCTCGTCGGCACCCTCGACAACCACGCCCGCTCCACCGGCCGCCTCGACGTCGACGCCCGCTGGACGATGCAGCTCGACGACGTCACCGAGGACGCCCCTGCCGACGGCGTCGACGGACGGGCGCTGCGCGGCGCCGACGGGCACGTCGGCGACTTCGAGATCGAGGCCGACGAGGACGCCGCGCGCACCGGGCGCACCGACGTCACCGGCCACGGGATGCCGCCGCGCCACCTCCTGCGCCACGACCTCGGCGACACCCGGCACCGCACGGTCGCCTACCGGGCCAAGGCGACGACCCGGTTCCGCGAGTACTTCGACCCCGTCGTGTGGGAGCAGCGCGAGGACGACGACCCGACCCGAGAGCGCGTCATCGAGCACCCCGGCCCCGAGGCGACGCTGAAGGTGCCGAGCAGCAAGCGCCCCGACCCGCCCGACGTCGCGTACATCGTCCCGACGTTCACCTGGACCGAGACGAGCGAGACCGTGCGCGACCGGGTGCTGCGCGTCGAGGCCGACGACGGCCCGTTCTTCGTCGGCGGTCCGGCCCTGGCGGGTCTGCGGGTGAGCCGCGGCGCCGTGACCGGGGCCCTGATCAGCCGCGCCGCCGCTGCCACAGCGGCTTCGGCCGTCACCGCGACCCGGGTCGAGGCCGTGCGCGACCTCCTCGCCGGCGCGGTCGCCACCGAGATCAGGCGCCCGCTGCGCTACACCGTGCGCACCCGCACGAGCGCGCTGCGCGTGTGGCTGCGCCGGCCCTGGTACTCCTCGGGTGACGACGAGAAGCTCGGCGTCGTCGTCCGCAAGCAGCCGTGGCTGACCTGGCCGGTCGACGTCGACCGCGGCTTCGACATCCCGCTCGCCGCGCGCGAGGTCGCCGACTCGGTCTCGTCCCAGCTCGCCGAGCGCGGGCTCGTGAAGCTGCGCGGCAAGGCGTCCCTGACGCCGACACAGCGGCTCATGGCGTCCCCGACCATCACCACCGACCTCACTGATGCCGGACCGACGCTCGGCACGCTCTTTCGCGCCATCGCGGTGAAGCCGCCACCCGAGCTGCTGACGACGTGGGGCTCCGACCCGGTCTTCCGCTCGCAGGACCCGGTCGCAGGTCCGTGGGTCCACCAGTTCCCGCTGCGCAGCAGCTGGGGCGACGACGTCTCCCTCGACGAGGCTGCGGGAGCTGAGGTGTCGGTCATCCCGCACACGCCGCAGTTCGACCCGGGTCGGGGGATGTGGTTCTGCGACATCGAGGTGTCGGCGGGTGACTCCTACACGCCGTTCATCCGCCTCGCCCTCGCCCGGTACCAGGCGTGCTCGATCGCCGACCACCACCTCTCCCGCGTCGTCGTCCCCGACATGGTCCAGCTGCTCCCACGCCGCGAGGCCCGGGTGTCGCGGACGCTGCCGCGAATCCGGGTGGCCGTGCGCGGTCCGGTCGGTGTCGGCATCCTCGCCCTCAACCCGGCAGCGCCGTCAGCCGACGACCTCGCCCGCACCCACCGCGTCACGGCCACGGTGCAGCGCCGCCCGGTCGGCTCGACCGACGACCTGCTGTGGCGTGACGTCGACGACCCGGTGGTCCTCTCCCCCGACGTCGCCAACGGGCTCGACGACGTCGAGTGGGACGGCTGGCTCCCCAAGCAGTCGGTGCCCGAGGGCGAGGAGTGGCGCATCCTCGTGCGCGAGTACGAGATCCACGAGACCGACCCCGACGAGGTCGACCCCTTCGACGCCGTCGAGGACCAGAGGGTCGAGATCTTCTTCTTCTCGATCACCCGCACGGTCAGGGCGCGGCTCGTCTACGCCGACGCCTTCCCCTACTGACCGCCCTCCCCCGGTCACGGGACGACGAGGTCGGCGCGGGCCTCCGACCGCACGGAGATCGTGACGCTGGCGCCCAGCGACCGCAGCACCCCTCCGACGAGGGGCAGCTGCGCCTCACCCGTGAGGTCGACGACCGCGGTGACGCCGTCCGGCGTGCCGGTCCCGGGACCGAGCCGCCACTGCGTGACGCTCCCCGGACGCGGACGGCTTCCGACGTACTCGGCAGCTCGCTGACGGACCGACGCGTTGCTGAGCGGCACTGACGTTCCGACGCCCTCGCGGTACGCCGCGTCGTCGAGCGCGTTCGCCGCCCGGAGCGCCGCTCCGTCGGCGACGTCGAGCAGCCGCATCCGCGTCAGGTGCGCCGAGGTGACGGCCACCGTCCCGGCGATGAGCACGGCGGCCACCATCGTCAGCCCGAGGATCAGCACGCTCACCGACCCGCGCTCGTCCCTGCTCACCGAGTTCGTGGGCAGCGCGGTCACGGGGCACCCCGGAAGCGGTCGACCGAGGAGAGGTGGCTGGCCGACACGGGGATCGACAGCGGCACCACGTCGCGCACGACCGAGGGGACCAGGGGCAGCGGGACCCGGACCGTGGCGGTCGTCTCGACGAGCCCGTCGGGGCGCAGGCAGGGCGACGCGTCACACACCAGCCGGAGCCGCCCCTGGTCCTCGAACGCGTGGTCGAGGAAGGCGATGCGGGCCGCCGCCCTCGCGCGGGCCGCCGCCACGTCCTCCGACGGGGCGGTGACGAACGCGCGGCCCGCCTCGCGGGCGGCCTGGCTGACGGCGAACGACCCTGCCTGGAGGCGCGCCATCGTCATCACGAGGTAGACGAGCGGGACGAGCATCAGCACCGCGAGGACGACGAACTCGACGACCGCGGTCCCCGACTCGTCACGCACCACCCGTACCCGGCGGAAGGGCGGCCCGATCGACGTCCGCCGCCCCTCAGGCCTCCTCACTGTGCCTCCGTGAACGCCCGGCCGACGACGTCGAGCCGGTCGTCCGGGCCGAGGAGGCCGATGACGGGGATCGGGGCGACCACCCTCACCTCGACGACGCGCACCCCCTCGACAGAGGTCTCGCGCATCGTGACGCGACGGGCGTAGCGCGGGGACAGCGACTCGCTGATGAGGGCCTGGGTCCGCGCGATCCCCTGCCCTGCAGCCGCATCCGCGCGAGCGCCCAGGCGCGCTCCCTCCGACGCACACGAGATGAGCGTGTTCCGGGCGTGCAGGGTCAGCCCGAGCTGGAACACCAGGAGGAACAGCACGAGCACGAGGACCGACACCATCGCGAAGTCGGCGATGGCCGCCCCTCGTTCGTCGCGCCGCGGCACGGCCGTGACCTCAGTTGCGCACCGAGGCGAGGGCCTCGCGGAAGAGCTGGACGAGCTGGTCCTGGGCGACGACCCACAGCACGGACACGATGCCCGCGGTCATCAAGGTGATGAGCACCCAGCCGGGGACGTCACCACGTTCTCGTCGGCGCCCGCCGCTCACCGTGAGGCCGGCCAGCGCTCGGGTGAGGCTGAGGGCGAGGAGTCGTGTCGTCATCGGTCGGTCCTTTCCAAGGGGGTCAGAGCGTGAACCTGAAGAAGGTGAAGCCGGGGAAGACGGCGAACAGGATCGTCACGGGGAGGATGAGGAACACGACCGGCACCATCATCGCGATCTCCTTGCGGCCGCCGGCCTCCATGAGGGCACGGCGCCCCTCCTCGCGGACGTCCTGTGCCTGCGCCCGGAGGACATCGGCCAGCGGGGTCCCGCGCTGCACCGCGATGACGACGCCGTCGACGAAGCGCCGCAGGCTCGGCAGGCCCGGTGCGGTCGGCGAGGCCGGACAGCGCGGTCGGGAGGTTGGCTCCGGCGCGGGCGTCGGCGAGGCAGCGCCGCAGCTCGTCGGCCAGCTCCCCGCGGGAGAGTCGACAGACCCGGTCGAGGGCGCCGACGGCCCCTTCGCCGGCGCCGACCGCGAGCGCCAGGAGCTCGGCCACCGTGGGGAACTCCATCAGCATGCGCGCCTCGCGGCGTGCTGCCCTTCGGGTCAGGAGGTAGTCGGCCCCCGTGATGCCGATGCCCGCCCCGACCGTCGTCATGAGGACGACCGCCACCGGGCCGGCGTCGCGCAGCAGCACTGACGCCGTCCCCACCGCCGCGCCTCCGACCGCGCCCAGTACGCCCCAGAGGACCTGCTCCGCGCGGAAGCGGTCGACGTCGGCCACCAGCCCGGCCCGCAGCTGCCGCCGCCGCACCGTGTCGGCACCACCCATGACCCGTTCGACGACCCGGCCGAGGTCGCGGAGCACGGGACCGGCGACGAGACCCAGCAGCCCGCCGAGCGGCCGGTCGTCCTCGAGCAGACGGGACGGGCGAGGGGTGTCGCGCAGGTACGGCAGGACCCGCCCCGCGAGGCCGTGGCGGCGGTGCCGCGGCAGCCCGGCCCAGATCAGCGACAGCCCCAGCCCGAGGACGAAGCCGAGGACGGCCCCCTGCCGCGCGAGGGACGTCATCGCAGCACCCGCTCGTCCTCGGGGAGGCGGCCGATGCGCACCATGGCCGCGTAGGCGATCGCGGTGACGAGCGCCCCGGCCCCGAGCACGACCACCCCGAGGCCGGTGGAGTAGGCCCGCACCGACTCCGGGTTCGTCGAGAGCATCGCGAGCACGATCCACGGCGCCGCGACGGCGAGACGGGCCGCGTTGACGGTCCACGACTGGCGGGTCTCGAGCTCGGCCCGTGTCCGGGCGTCCTCGCGCAGGAAGCCGGACAGCGTGCGCAGGAGGCGGCCCAGGTCGGTCCCGCCCACCTCGCGCGCGATCCGGAGGCTCTCGACGAGACGGTCACCCACGGGGTCACTGAGCCGCTCCTTGAGGCGGTCGAGCGAGTCGTGGAAACGGCCGGTGAGGCGGTAGTCGTCGGCGAAGGCGACGAAGGGTTCCCGCAGCTCCTCGGGGCCCCGCGTCCCGAGCTGGGCGAGCGCCTCGGGCAGCGCCATCCCGGCCCGGACCCCGGAGGTGATGTTGTCGACGGCATCGGGCCAGAGGTCGCGCAACCGCGCCCGGCGACGTCGGGCTCGGCGGCGGACGAGCGCAACGGGCAGCGCGGCCGCCATCAGCGCGAAGCACGCAGCGATCGGCGCCACCCGGACGGTGGCCAGCACGAGGACGAACACGGCGAGGAAGGCGAGGACGCTGGCGGCGACGAGCGTTCTCACCGACAGTCCAGCGAACCCCGCCTGCACGAGCTCGTCGCGCAGCCGGTCGACCGGGCCGGCGCGCCTGGCCGTCGACGCACGGTGCGGCTCGGGGACCCAACAGCTCCACCACACGAGGAAGAGCCCGACGCCGAGCAGCAGTCCGAGGGTGAGGCCGGTCATGACGACGGACCGTGGGCGAGGAGGGCGGACAGGTCGAATCCCGCTCGGGCGAAGCGCTCCTCGTGCGGCGGGTAGCCGTCGGCCCGGCGGAGATCGCCGTCGCGGTGGACGAAGAGGTCGGCGATCTCGACGACGTCGCCCTCGACGCGGCCGGGAACGGCGGCGATCTCCTTGACGACCCGGCGACCGTCGCGTTCGAGGGACGCGTGGACGACGAGGTCGATGGACGCCGCCACCGTCGGCACGACGAACCGCGCGGACACGTTCTCGCCGGCGAGCAACGGGAGGGTGCACATCTTGGTGATGGCCTCGCGCGCGCTGTTCGCGTGGATCGTGCACATCCCGGGGAGTCCGGAGTTCAAGGCGATGAGGAGGTCGAGGCTCTCCGCCTGGCGCACCTCACCGACGACGATCCGGCTGGGCCGCATCCGCAGTGCCTCCTTGACGAGGCGCCGCAGGGGGATCTCCCCCGTTCCCTCGAGCGAGGGCTGTCGGCACTGCATCGACGCGACGTCACGGTGCGGGATGCGCAGCTCGAAGACCTCCTCGCACGTGACGATGCGCTCGCGCGCGGGAACGGCAGCGGCGAGGCAGTTCAAGAGGGTTGTCTTTCCTGCCTGCGTACCACCCGCGACGAGGACGTTGAGCCCGGCCACGACGGCGGCCTCGAGGAAGCGCGCCGCCTGCCGGGTGATGGTCCCCAACCGGACCAGGTCGTCCATCGAGTCGGCCTTGACGACGAACTTGCGGATGTTGACGAACCAGTGCTCGCGGGTGATGTCCGGGATGACGACGTGCAGCCGGCTGCCGTCCGTCAGCACGGCGTCGACGAAGGGTGAGCTGAGGTCGACGCGTCGCCCGGACGACTTGAGCATCCGTTCGACGAGGTCGCGCACCTCGTCGTGGGTGAGGAGGGTGGTCGTCAGCTCGGCGACCCCGTTGCGCGCGATGAAGACGCGGCTGGGCTCGTTGACCCACACTTCCTCGACCGTGGGGTCGTCGAGGTACTGCTGCAGCGGCCCGAAGCCGGCGACGGTGTCCCACACCGCCTTCGACGCGGCCTCAGGATCGGTGAGCACCGGGAGGCCGCCGTGCATCGAGCGCTCGTCATAGTCGGTGACGGCCTCCTTGACCAGGCGTCGGACCGCCACCTCGTCGCGGGCAGGGTCGAGGCCCGAGCGCCTGATGAGCTCGCGCACCTCTCCCTCGAGCGTGCGGACGGCGTCCATGTCCCTCCTCCCCACCAGCCGGGCCCCCAAGCCCTCGTCGGTGTGTGGTGCCTAGACAATCGGAGGAATCGCCTCGGCGCGAGTCGAGCGGGCGAACCTGTGGATAACTCGCGCCCGCCGTCGGTCGTCCTTCCTACGGTGTGCAGCATGGAGCTCACCCTCACCGTGCACCTGCCGCGCCGCCGACCCGACCCGGTCGACGTCGTCGTGCGCTGGTCCGGTGAGCAGGAGGCCAGCGCGCTCGTCCGCGCCCTCGGGTCCGCGCTCGGTGTCCCCCTCACCTCCGTGACCGCGCGCGGCCGCCCCGTCCCGGGGTCGGCCCTCGTGGGGCGACCTCCCCTCGTCCACGGAGCGGCAGTCACGGCCGTCGAGGACGGTGCGGCACCCGTCGCCGGACCCCGGCCCGCCGACACGGCC
>CAWIAT010000010.1:0-9989 GCA_963834225.1 uncultured Actinomycetota bacterium
CGCCGACGACGCCGGTGGCAGCGGGAGCGGGTCCTCGTCCGACGGGCCGCGCACGCCCGCCCCGTCCACCGCCTGACCCCGGCCCGCGGCGCGCGGACGGTGGTCAGCGACCCCGGCGGGAGGTGGTCAGCTCCTCGAGCGAGGCGTTCGGGGAGTCGTCGCGCCGGGCGCCGGTAGCGCCGACCCCGAGCAGGATGCCGCCGATGAGGGCGACGACGCCGAGGACGCCACCGACGAGCGGGACCGTGGAGGTCAGGAGCGTGAGCTTCGACCCGTTGTCCTGCGCCGACTGGACGTTCGCGGCGACGGTCTCATCGGTGAACCCGAGGTCGATGGCGAGGAGGGTCTGGCCATTGTCGGCCTGGGTGCGGGTCTGGCGCTCGGTCTGGTCGATGATGGAGCCGGTGACCGGGTCGACCCACATCGTCTTCTCGGAGGAGTACTTGCCGAGGACGCCCGAGGTGATCTCGATGTCGGCGTCGGTGATCGAGACGAGGAACTTGTAGGTCTCGAGGCCGTCGATCTCCTCGGCACCCTGGAACGTCGCCTCGACGGCGGTCCCCGTGAGGCCGTCCCAGATCGCGTAGGTCCTCTGCTCGGCGTCGAAGGGGAACTTGTTCACCAGGCCCTCGCGCGGCTCGGCGTCGGCCGGGAGGTTCTCGAAGTCGGAGGCCGACAGGCCGGTGCGGCGGTCGGTGGCGAACACCGAGGTGCCGGCCGAGACGAGGCGCTTGTCCGGGTCGTCGGCGGACACGCAGTCGGGGGCGTTGCCGTCCGGGTTCTTGACGAGGCAGCTCGACGACTGGAAGAGCACGACGTCGTCGGTGCTCAGCTCGGAGTCGGCATGGGTCACGCTCGTCGCCTTCACCGGCGTCGGCACCAGGGTCGTGCCGTCGAACAGCTGGGCATCACCGCTGAGGCGGGTCACCGAGTCGACGTCGAGCGGGGTCTTCTTCACCTGCCCCGGGGCGTAGAACGCCGCCAGCCCGGCGACGACGACGAGGAACGCCCCGACAAAGACGAGCAGCTTGGTCGCGACACCGCGCACGGAAATCCTCCATTGGCTTGAAGTGCTGCCGAACTGTAGCAAAGACGAAACTCGCCAGTAACCACCTCGCGACGCGGTGGCGCCGCCTGTCTCCGGAGGTGTCTCGGCGGCCGCCTCCACTACAGTCCTCGCCCATGGAGACCGCGCACCCCGTACATCCCCGGGTCCGGTCCGCAGCCCTGGACTGGCTGCGCGGCATCGCGCTGCTCCTCGTGCTCCTGTCCCACGGTTGGGCGCTGTGGTCGACGACGGCCGTCGAGGGGATCCCGCCCCTGCTCAACGTCATCCAGAGCGGCAACCTCGCGGTCTCGGTCTTCCTCGTCGTGGCCGGTTTCCTCCTCACCCGGTCGCTCATCGGGACCGGGGTCCGCGACGACGACGCCGGTCGCGTGGGCCGGGTCGACGCCTCGCGGCCGGTCGCGGCGGTCGTCACCCGCCTCGTGCGGGTCAGCGCGCAGGTGTACGTCCTGCTCGTGGTCGTCGTGGTCGTCGCGCTCGTCGACCCGAAGGAGCTCCTCACCATCGGGCAGACCATGGGGACGGTCGCCGCGGTTGGCTCCTACACCTGGAACTGGTACCTCCAGACGAGCTCGCCGATCGCCCGCCCGGACCTCGGTCACCTCTGGTACACCGCCGTCTACGTCCAGGTCACCGTCGTCCTGGTCGCCCTCGTCCGCGCGCTGCGCCACCGGCGACTGGTCCTGACGGTCGTCGTCGCCGGGCTGCTCCTCGCCTGCAGCGCCTGGCGCGGCCACGTCGGCGGGTCAGAGGGTGCCTACCTTTCGCTCCTGCGGACGACGACCCGGATGGACGGGATGCTCTGGGGCGCCCTCGTCGCTCTCGCGTGGCCGTGGCTCGCGCGCGCGCGCGCCCACGCGCCGACGATCGCCGGGTGGTCGCTGCTCGGCCTCCTCGCCCTCGCGATGACGCTCGGCAACTCGATGTCCTACATGGGCTGGGGTGGTGTCGCCGTCAACGTCTGCGTCGCGGGATTCGTCGCTGCCACCCCCGGGCTCCTCGACCACCCTGGCTGGGTCCGCGTCACCTCGTGGCGTCCCCTCGTCGCCCTCGGGCGCGCCTCACTCGCCGTCTACGTCTGGCACTACCCCGTCTTCTTCATGGTCGCCCGCCACGGCGGCTCATGGCCCGACGTGGCGAAGGTCGCCCTGTCGACCGTCGTCATCACCCTCGCCGTCCTCGTGACGACACGCTGGGTCGAGCGCCCGGCAGCCCGGCTCACCGAGCGGGTCCTGCGCCGCCTCGCGACCGACCGCATGGTCGAGCGCGACCCCGTCGTCACCGGCTGAACCCGGCGTCCACGAAGGTGGGACCGGCGGGCGTCAGCCCTTGCGCCTCAGCCGGCTGGCGCGGGACAGCAGCTGGTGCACCGCGGCGTCGGAGATGCCGAACCGCCGCTTGAGCCGGTCGTAGAGGTCGAGGGCCCTGCGGTCGGCCCAGATGGCGATCCGCTTCGCGCCGTCCCCGGGACGGGCCTGGTAGTTGGTCGAGCGGCGGACCGGCTCGGCCTCCTCGGTGAAGTAGTACAGGGCCAGCGACCGGCGGGCCTGGCCGTCGGGGCAGGTCAGCGGGTCTGGGTGGCCGTGAAAGCTGTCGAGCGACGTCGTGAAGACGAGCATCCGGTTGCCGGCGGGGGTGACCTTCGCCGCGCAGGCCGTCATCTCACGGTCCCAGAGCTCGAGCTGGCCGCCCCACTCGGTGGGCCACTCCTCGTTGAGGTACAGGAGGATGTTGACCCGCCGGGCCCACGTGTCGTGGACGTGGTGGGTCGAGAAGTCGGCGTGGATGTTGAGGTGGCCGCCGCGGAGGGTCTGGTGCAGGCCGCCGCCGTCCATCGACCAGTCGGGGATGAGCCCCTCGATGCCCGTCAGCCTCTCGAGGTAGGTGACGAACTCGGGAGCGCACAGCTCCTTGGCGACCGCAGAGATCGAGGCGCCCCACGTGTCGGGCGAGGTGTTGCTGTACTTCGTCTCGTTGACGTGGAGGTAGCCCCGCCAGAACGGGTCGCCGACCGGGGGGAACTCCGCGACGGCCGCGGCGAAGGCCTCGGGGGTGAGGACGCCGTCGACCACGGTGTGCGGGAAGGGATCGGCCGCCGCGTAGGCCGCGGACCGCTCCGGCAGCTCAGCGCACAGGTGACCGAGGTCGACGAGGGTGCCCGACATGGCGCCTACTATGACACGACCCGTCTGCGGGTTACCGGTGAGTCACCTACACTCCAGACGTTCCGTCTCCCGTCACCTGGTCGGCACCGCCGCCGAGAGGACACGCACCATGAGCGTCGAGCCCGCCGACGTCATCTCCTCCCCGCGCGTGGGTGTCCTCGTCGTCGCGTACAACGCCGCGACGACGCTCGTGAAGACCCTCGACCGGCTCCCCCGGTCGTTCCGCGGCACCGTCGACCACGTGCTCCTCTCCGACGACGCGAGCCAGGACGACACGTATGCGATCGGCCTCGCCTACCGGACGACGACCGACCTCCCGCTCACCGTCGTCCGCCACGAGAAGAACCTCGGCTACGGCGGCAACCAGAAGGCCGGGTACGCCTGGGCGATGAGCCACGGCCTCGACGTCGTCGTCCTCCTCCACGGTGACGGTCAGTACGCGCCCGAGGTCATCGGGGAGGTCGTCGCCCCGATCCTCGACGGCCGCGCCGACGCGGTGTTCGGCTCACGGATGATGGTGCGCGGCGGCGCGCTCAAGGGCGGCATGCCGCTGTACAAGTTCGTCGGCAACCGGATCCTGTCGACCTTCCAGAACGCGATGACGGGCGCCCGCCTCAGCGAGTGGCACAGCGGCTACCGGGCCTACCGGGTCGAGGCGCTGCGCGACCTCGACCTGCACGCGTACACCGACGCCTTCGACTTCGACACCGAGATCATCCTCGGCCTTCTCGCCGCAGAGAAGCGCATCGTGGAGGTCCCCATCCCCACGTACTACGGCGACGAGATCTGCTACGTCAATGGCATGGGTTACGCCCGCGACGTCGCCAAGGACGTCATCCGCTACCGGGCCGCGCGGATGGGGTTCGGCCACGGCAGCACGGCCGTCGACCCGAGTGCCTACGAGCTCAAGCCGTCCGCGCACTCGAGCCACGGTCGGCTGCTGGAGTGGCTCGGTGTCGGTCGCCCGGGCGAGGTCCTCGACGTCGGCTGCTCCGACGGCCGCTTCGGTGCCCTCGTGCGGGCCATGGGCCACCGCGTCCACGGTGTCGACCTCGTCAAGCACGACCACGTCGGCGAGCGGCTCGACTCCTTCGTCGAGGCCGACCTCAACGCCGGTCTGCCCCCCGAGGTCGGGACGGGCTACGACCGCATCGTCGCGGGTGACGTCCTCGAGCACGTCATCGACCCGGAGTCGCTGCTCACCGACCTGGCCGCGCGCCTGGCCCCCGGCGGCGAGGTCCTCGTCTCCATCCCGAACTTCGGCCACTGGTACCCCCGAGGTCGGACCACCCTCGGTCTGTTCGACTACGACAGCCGGGGTCCCCTCGACCACGGGCACGTCCGCTTCTTCACCCGCCGCAGCTTCGAGCGGCTCGTGCGCTCGTGTGGCCTGCGCGTCGTCGAGCGCGACGTGGTCGGGGTTCCCGTCGACGTCCTCGAGCGCGGGGGTCCCGGCGGTCGGGTCGCGGACGTCGTGCGCATCGCCAGCAGGGCCGAGCGCGGCGCGGCCCACGCCTGGCCGACCCTCTTCGGCTACCAGCTCCTCTACCGGCTCGCCCCGGCGTGACGGTTGTCCCCCCGAGCGTCCGGCGCGTCCGAGTCGCCTCGGTCGCGGGCTGCCTGGGCGGTGCACTCGCGTTCTTCGCGGTGCTGCTCGACCTGCGCTGGGCGCCGGCCCGCACCGCGATCGAGCTCCGCTACGCCTCCAACTTCTTCGACCTCCAGGCCGACGCGCTCCTTCAGGGCCGGCTCGACGTGCCCGAGGGGAGCCTGGGCATCGAAGGCTTCGTCGTCGGCGACCGCACCTTCATGTACTTCCCACCGTTCCCGGCGCTCGTCCGGATCCCCGTGATGCTCGTGACCCGCGAGTTCGACGGGCGCCTCACGGTCCTGTCGATGGCGGTGGCGTGGCTCGTCCTCGCCGTCATGGCCACCCGCCTGCTCTGGCTCGTGCGTGCCGTGGTCCACGGACGCGACACGCCCGTCGGACGGCTGGAGGCGGTCGTCGCCGGCATCCTCCTCGTCGCCATGACGGGCGGCACCGTCCTCACCTTCGACGCCTCGCTGCCGTGGGTCTACCACGAGGTCTACGTGTGGGCGGTCGCGACGGTCCTCGGAGCGCTCTACTGGCTGGTCCGCGTCCTCGACGCCCCCTCACGGCCGGCGCACGGCTGGCTGCTGGCGTTCGCGACCGCCGCGGCCCTCACCCGCACGACCGGCGGCTTTGCGGTGTGCGGGGCCATCGCGCTGGGGGCAGCGTGGCGGTGGATCGCGAGCCGGCGGCGCCGACCGACCCCGCAGGTGCTGGTGCTCCTCGTCGCGGCCCTCGTTCCGGTGGTCGCGTCGGTGACGCTGAACCTCGCCAAGTTCGATCACCCCTACCTCTTCCCACTCCAGGACCAGGTGTGGACGACCGTGAACGAGCAACGGCGTGAGGCGCTCACCGCCAATGGCGGGACGATCACCGGACCCCAGTTCCTCTCCACGACGGTCCCGACCTACTTCGCCCTCGACGGGATCAGGTTCACGCCGTACTACCCGTGGGTGTCGACGCCCGCCGAGCCGCCCCCGGTGCGCGACGACGCCGTGTTCGACCAGACCTACCGCACCGCGAGCGTCACGGCGACGACACCGCTCCTCCTCGCCCTCGCCCTGGCGGCGGTGCCCCTCGCGTTGACCCGGCGTCGACACGACGTGCTCGTCCCCCCGCTCGCCGGGGCGGCCGCCGTGGGAGCCGGCGTCCTCATGTACGGGTACATCGCCAACCGGTACACGAGCGAGTTCGTGCCCTTCCTCCTCGTCGGCTCGGCCGTGACGTTCGGGGTCCTCGGGCCGTCGCTGCGCCGGGTCGGGCGCGTCGGTGGCGCCGTCCTGGTGTCGACCGTGGCCGCCCTCACGGCCTACTCGGTGGGTGTCCACACGCTCACTGGCGTCACGACGAGCGCGGTCACGGCGGGCGGCGACCACCTCGTGCGCCAGCTCGAGTGGCAGCGCGCCCTCTCTGGCGGCTCGGGCTCCGCGCAGGCCGGGCTCGTCACGGAGGTCGACGGCATCCCCTCCCGCCCGGGCCCTCCCGACACCCTGGCCGTCACCCCCGGCTGCGCGGCCCTGTACCTGTCGACCGGCGACCGCTACGAGCCGTGGGTCCTGGTCACCGAGCGAGCCACCGTGCTCGAGATCGGCCTCGACCGAGAGATCGAGCGCGGGACGGTCCGTCTCGCCAGCATCCTCGCGACGTCGGTGCGCGACGTCGAGCTCGAGGTGCGGCACGACCACCACGTGCGGGTCGTCGTCCGCGACGAGTTCGCGACCGTCGAGGGACCCTGGTTCGGGGTCTACCCCACGACGACCTTCCGGCTGGGCATCGCGCCGCGGCCCGAGGCGCAGCTCGCGACGGTCACGACGACACCCGGTGGTTTCGTCGCGAACGTGCCCTTCACCCGGCGCGACGTGGACTTCAACACCAGCCCCGGCCGGGTCCTCGTCGACGCGGGGGCCTCCGCGAGGGCACGTGAACTGGGCGCGACCGTCACCGTGCGCGAGGGCCGACGCCCCGCCCTGTGCGACGAGCTCATGCGCGACGTGGGTCGTTCGGCCGCGGCGGCCTCGGATTGATGGCCTCTCGCTCCTCCCACGTGCGGCCGCTGCGGATCGCGGTCCTGGCCTGGCGCGACCTCGGACACCCCGAGGCCGGCGGGTCCGAGGTCTACGTCCACGAGGTCACGACGCGCTGGGCGCGCGACGGCCACGACGTCACGCTCGTCACGGCCCGTCCACCGGGCCTTCCCGGCAGGGAGGTCATCGAGGGCGTCACGCACGTCCGCGCCGGAGGTCGCCTGTCGGTGTACCCACTGGCCCTGGCGTGGGTCACCCGCCACCGCGATGACCTCGACGCCGTCGTCGACGTCGTCAACGGGATCCCCTTCGGCACGCCGCTCGCGCACCATCGCACCACCGTGGCCCTCGTCCACCACGTGCACCGGCACCAGTGGCGCCTCATCTACCCCGACTGGCGCGGCCGGGCCGGCTGGTTCGTCGAGTCGCGGGTCGTTCCGTGGCTGTATCGACGGATCCCCTTCGTCACCGTCTCCGCAGCCACCCGGGCCGACCTCTCACGGATCGGCGTGCGGGCGGAGGCGGTCACCGTCGTCCGCAACGGGCTCGCGGCGCGTCCCCGGTCCGTGGTGGCGCGCGCCACGACGCCGCACGTCGCCGTCCTCAGCCGGCTCGTCCCGCACAAGCAGGTCGAGCACGTCCTCGAGGCCGCGGCCCGCCTCCGCGACCGGCACCCCGACCTGCGGGTCGACGTCATCGGCGACGGGTGGTGGCGCGACCGGCTCCGGGCCCGGACGGCCGAGCTGGGCGTCGACGACCTCGTCGCCTTCCACGGGCACGTCGACGACGAGGAGCGAGACCGGCTCCTCGCCCGCTCCTGGGTCATGGTCCTGCCGTCGGTGACGGAGGGCTGGGGCATCGCGGTGACCGAGGCGGCCGCCCAGGGGACGCCGACCATCGGCTACCGCTCGAGCGGCGGGCTCACCGAGTCGGTGACCGACGGGGTCACTGGCTGGCTCGCTGACGACCTCGACGGTCTCGTCCACGCGGTGGACGACGTGCTCTCGGGACGGGTCGACCTCGACCGCGCCTCGGTGCGGGCGCGTGAGAGTGTCCTGGCACTGGACTGGGAGGCCACGGCCGCGACGTTCATGGACGTCCTGCGGCGGGCAGGTCCGGGCGAGCCCGAGGGTGGAGACCTCAGCGGTCGCCGTAGACGATGATCTCCTGGCTGGCAGGGTTCTTGTCGGGCGCCGCGGTCTGGGACGAGACGAGACCGAAGAGCGCCACCGTGGCGACCACGACCCCGGCGACCGCCGGGGCGACGATGTTGCTGATCATGACGTCCTTCCTCAATTGGGCTACGCCACAGTAACAGAGCGCCGGGCCGTCCGGCCGAGCCTCGGGACGACCCACACGACGGCGAGTGCGAGGACCACCGCGAGGTCGACGAGCGCCACGAACCACACGGTGGCCGGGTCGACCTCCGCGGCCGCGACCCCCGCGGCGGAGGCTCCCTGCAGGCCGAAGAGGACATAGGCCGGTCCGGTGACGGGGCGCTCGACACCGGGGGTCGCCGCGAGGGCGTCGACCAGCCGCGGGGCCGCCGGGTCGTCCGCGGCGACGAGGACCCACCGCACCCCCAGGGCCGCCAAACCTGCTGCCGTCGCGGGCCCTGGCCGCGTCACGACGTCACCCACGGCACGCGCGACCGGATCCTCCCCCCTCACCTCCCGGTCGCCCAGGACGAGGTCGTCGGAGGTGACGACCCGCGCGTCGAACAGGCGCGACGCCGGGTCGTGGGTCGCGTACGGGCCGGACCACGCGGACTCGCGGTAGAGCCGCCACGGAGCGGAGGCCACGGGCCCCGGGTCGGCGGCGACGACCTCGACGGCGGTCTCGAGCTCGGTCGGATAGGTGACGGGCGTCAGGACGCGGTGCACGACGACGGTCGCGTCGGGGAGAAGGGCGAACGGCGCGAGGAGCACGAGGGCGAGCGCGGTGGGAGCGAGGACCGGGGCCGACCGACGGACAGCGCGCAGGCCGGTGTCCGCGGCGACCGCAGCGGCGACGACGGTGACGACGACGAACGGTGCCAGCCACTTCTGGCCGTCGCGGAGCAACCCGAGACCCGGGACGACCCCGGTGAGGGCGGCGACGACGTCGCCGACGGGGCCGACCGACGTCAGGGTGGCGACGGCGA
This sequence comes from uncultured Actinomycetota bacterium, assembly GCA_963834225.1. Classification (GTDB taxonomy): domain Bacteria; phylum Actinomycetota; class Actinomycetes; order Actinomycetales; family Dermatophilaceae; genus Oryzobacter. The sequence continues at coordinate 8,990 of CAWIAT010000010.1, forward strand.
GACCGCCGAACCCCCACCACCAGGGGCCCCGACCGGGGAGTGACGGGCCGAGGCCGCGACGGCCTGCGACGAGGAGGACGAGGACGACGAGCACCGTCGTCAGGTGGCCCAGCCACCCCGTCCGGCTGCCCGGGACGCTCTGCCCGTCCCAGATGCCACCGAGCCCGACGAGCGAGAGGAACGCCGGTCCGGCTCGCTCGGCGCGTGCCGCGAAGGCGACGACCGCTGCCGGATCGGACACCGCGGCGGCGCCGCCGAGGAGTGCTGGGAGGAGCCACGGCAGCTGGGCCGCCGCCGCGAGCGCGAGCACCCCGGTGTCGCGTCGCGACCTCACCCCCAGGACGACCGTCGTGATCCCGACGAGGACCGCACCCGTCGGGGTCAGCGCGCCCAGAGCAAGCCACGGTGCGAGCCGTGCCGCGCGGCTTCGCGTCGGTCGCTGCCCGGACCGGGGGGCAGGACGAAGGGCTGCGGCCACCCCGAACAGGGCGGCGTACCCGGCGAGCAGGGCCCACTGGCCGAGCCCGAGGCGCTCGACGACGAACGGGTTCCACACCGCCAGGGCTCCCGCGAGGGCCCGGGCCGCGAGCCCGAGCGGTCGGACCAGCCGATGCGCGGCCCACCCGGCGGCGGCCAGGACGAGGACGACGACGACCCGGCCGACGAGTGCTCCGTCGACGACGGCGCTGAGGAGGCCGACGACGGCGTCGAGGGGGGCCGCGCGCGGTGACCCCGTCCCGAGGCCGAGCGCCTCGGGACGCAGCGGTAGCCGTGGGGTGAAGACGAGGTCACGGGCGAACGGGTGACCCGCCAGGGTCAGGAGCGGCCAGGAGAGGACGACGACGGGGGCGAGGACCCAGAGGTCGAGGACGAGGTCGACCCTGCGCTGAGGACGCCTCTCCCGGTCGTCGGTCACGACGCTGATCTCCCTATGCTGGCGCGGTCGAGCACACCCTAGACCGGAGGAGGTCAGCCACCGTGGAGGCCGACCACCACCCGA